>JACPBF010000001.1 GCA_016180425.1 Elusimicrobiota bacterium | reverse complement strand
GTAGAGAAGCTAATAGAAAAAGAATTAGATAAAGATTTAGTACAAAGCGCAAAGGATCGGATGGTATATCTTAGCGCTTCCAAGGGAAAAAGAGTGATCCTCGGCTTAGTTGTTAAAGAGCTTAAAGGTTTAGGGTTAGGGGAGTTAGGGGTCCAGATAGTTACAGATGATCCATTGCGATTAGAAGAGAGCCTGCAATTTAATATAAGGGTAAAGATTTATAAACTGATGAGCGCAACCATGGCAATAGAATTTAAAACCTTAAGAGATGTTGCAGAAGAGATGAAAGAGTTCCGCCTGATTCATATTAACGCGTAATGTTTCTGGCCTGATGGGCGATGAGGGACACATTAAGTGCAATTCTTAAACGCGATAGAATGTGTGTTCAGATAGATAACTGATTGATGGGGCGGTAGTTTTTCTTTTGTTTAGGTGCTTACTAGTTTTTTGTGGAATATCTTTGCAAAAAATATTAATCTCTGATCCTTCTTCAATTTTTCCAATTTCTTTAGGATTTTTGATCAGATAACGCAAAAAATCGAATGCTTCCGATATATCATGTTTTATTCTCTCTTTTGTTGTCATAAATATTACCTCATTTTCTTCATAAATTGTTCAACATACCATTCATCCCTATCCACCAAATCTTGCTCTGCATATTGAACGCATTGTTCCAATGTCTCAAGCGAAAGAGGCGTTTTTTCCTCTTGCCCATCAGGCAACAAAATGTCTCTGTGTGGAAAACCATGAGAAAAATCATATCTTACTACAGGATGCCATTTGATCTTAGTAAAAACTTCCAGCTGGACCAAAAAATCAATCACTTTGCCTTTGCGGGTTATAATTCGAAATCTTAGACGTCTGGTTTGATCTGCGCCAAGAAATTTAAGAAAATTCTTTTCGCCCACTTTTAGAGTTTAACACACGAAACTATGTTTGTCAATTTTACTGTTGCTCCATGGAAACAGTTGGAGCGTTATAAGGAATGGCTTGTTTCTATTTTAGGAAATTAGCTTCACAGCTTTCTGGATTTAAAACAGTAGTTTTTACTACCTCTCTTTCCCCAATCAAAAGTAAAATTTCATTACCCGCCTTCTGCTCCGTAACTTTCCAGACCTTTTTTCCAGAGCATTCTAGTGATAAAGGCAAATATAAAAATCCAGACAAGTTGAATCAAAAGCCCTTTTAGAATTTGGCTGGGAGAGATTCTTTCTAAAAGAATATTAAGGGGAAAAAAGAGTAGAGAAGCAAAAGGAAGAGCTTCAAAGAGGTTCCTTAAATAAATGGGAAGAACATCTAAAGGGAAAAAAGCGCCGGCCGCAAATTCTATAAAAAGTTCAAAACAAAATCTTGGGCCTGCGGATTCCGCGGTCCAAAACGCTAAGGCGCTGACCGCGTAACTCATTAAAAAATAAAGCAGAATTGCCAAGGTTACGCAGATTATGAATGCTAAGAAAGTAGCTCCATGTTGAGGTAAATAAAGAGGAATGCTTAAAACTAAGATGGCAAGCAACACTTCCATGATCGCTGAGCTTAAGCTCAGCGCCTTATCGCTTAAATCCCGGCTGATCGAGTAGCCTACATAGGAAATTGGGCGTATTAAATAAGCGGAGATTTTTCCAGTATTAATTTCTCGAATAATTTCCCAGGTTTTGTCGCTAAAGACAAGAGCTCTTAATACGTTCATCCCTAAAACATAAGTGAACATTTGAGATTTAGTGTAGCCTAGCAAAGTGGCTCGATCCTGAAAAATAGTTGACCAGAATGCATAAAAAGCGATGAGGATCGTAATGCTGCGGGCTCTGTCCATAAGAAAAGATGCCCGATGGTAAAGTTCCTGCTCTAAGGAAAGAAAAAATACAGACAGATATTTTTGCATGAGTTTTAAGGAGAAAGGCGCTCACCTAAATTTTTTTTAGTTTCAGTTTCTTCTTTGTTAAGAGATTCTTCCCTGTTTGTCTCTTGAATGACAAGTTGAGAGGGGATTTTAGAGAAAACCCGGCTTATGATCTCTTCTATTGGCAGTTCCTCTATAGAGAGATCTATTAAGGGAATGGTATTAAACAGTTTTTGAATGGTGGAAGCTACTTCTTTTCTAGCGACCTCTATTTTTGCTGTTGCGCCATTGATTGAAACCAGGTGCCCAAATTTTTTTAAGAGTTCCGGCTCGATTGTTTTAGAGGAAGATAAAGTGACTAATTTTTCCGGGGTATAGTGTTCTACAATTTTTTCTAGCTCTCCATCATAGAGTAACTGCCCTTCATTCACAATCATTACGCGCTTACAAAGCTCTTCCACATCGCTCATGTTATGGCTGGTTAAAACAATGGTGCTCTCAGTTCTTTTGTTATATTCTAAAATAAAGTGTCTTAATTTTTTTTGCATTAGGATATCTAACCCTAAAGTAGGCTCATCCAACAAAAGAATTTCTGGTTCATGCAAAAGCGCGCAGGCAAGCTCAGCTTTCATTCTTTCTCCTAAAGAAAGTTTTTTAACAGGGACATCTACCAATTCTTTTAATTCTAAAATTTCAATAAGCTCCTCTTTTCTTTTTTTAAAAACAATTTCTGGGATTTCATATATTTTTTGGTTTAAAGCGAATGTTTCTCTGGCTGGCAGGTCCCACCAAAGCTGGGTTCTTTGACCCATGACCATGGAAAATTTTTTTAAAAAAAGCTCTTCTCTTTTAAAAGGCACATGCCCCAAAATTGTCATTTTTCCTGAGGTGGGATATAAGAGGCCAGAGAGGAGTTTGAGGGTAGTTGTTTTTCCCGCGCCATTAGGCCCAAGAAACCCCACCAGTTCTCCTCTATTAATTTGAAAAGAGATATTTTTTAAAGCATGGACTGTTTTATATTCTTTATTGAAGAAAGAATGAATTGCCCCCTTTAACCCTGGTTTTTTAAGGGAGATTTTAAACTGTTTACTTAGATTTTCAGTTTGTATCGCTATCAATATTTTAGTTTTAGGCTTTAAGAGAATGGAGAGTAGGCTAGTCCCAAAGATTGGGCCACTTCTTTGCAGGTTATTTTTCCTTGAAAAACATTTAAGCCATGAGAAAAACCTGGATCTTTTTCAAAAGATTTTTTTAAACCAAGATTCGCTAGTTTCAACACATAACTAAAAATTGCGTTAGTCATGGCAAGAGTCGCGCTTCTGCCATAAGCCCCGGGCATGTTGGGCACACAGTAGTGCAGCAGCCCATTAACCTTATAGACTGGTTTAGAATGAGTTGTAGGACGGGACGTTTCCGCAATTCCGCCTTGGTCAATAGAAACATCCACTAGCACAGAGCCTGGTTTAATTTTTTTTAACATTTTTTTTGTGATGAGTTTTGGAGCTTTAGAGCCTGGAATGAGAACAGCTCCAATAATAATATCGCTTGTGGTTACAGCATCCTCAATGTTTTGCGGCGTTGCGTTTAAGGTAGAGACATTCTCTGGAAGAATTTCATCCAACAGTTTTAAGCGGTCCTGTCTTTGGTCTAAAATAGTTACTTGCGCGCCTAATCCAGCTGCAATTTTAGCCGCGTTTTCACCCACAGTTCCACCGCCAATAATTGCAATTTTTGCGGAAAGAACCCCAGGCAAGCCTGAAACTAATATCCCTCCTCCGCCTTGAGGAGTGGCTTGAAAAAAAGCTCCAACAATCATGGCCATTCTGCCTGCAATGGCAGACATGGGTTCCAAGAGAGTTAAACGGCCTTCCGCGTTTTGCACGGTTTCTAAAGCCACAGCAGTTGTTTTAGATTGAATTAGTGCCCGGGTCAAGGAAGGATTTGCCGCTAGATGAAGATAACAGAATAAGATTTTATTGGCAGAAAGCTTTTTTAGTTCTCTGTTTTGAGGCTCTTTAACTTTTAAAATGAGATCTGATTCTTTCCAGATTTTGTCTGCGGAGGTAAGGATGGCTCCTGCTTTTTTATAGTCCTGATCAAAAAATCCAGCAAGAGTTCCAGCATTTTTTTCAATGTGAACTGTATGCCCATTGCTTTTTAAGATTTGGACATTGTCAGGAATTAAGGCAACCCGGCATTCCCCATTTTTAATCTCTTTAGGAACGCCGATTTTCATTTTATTTTTATAGGAATTTAGTTTTAGTCCGAATGCCTCATTTGCATGAGTGTATGAGTCGGATTTTAAGATTCAGAGGCGAGTTTTCCGCCAAAAGACCAGGAAGATTTTGCAGGCTCTTCAAACACAATCCAAGTATGTTCCGGCCCAACTTTACAATGTTTCATGACCGCTTCCGCAATATCTTTAGCCAGAGCTTTTCTTACTTCTTCTGATCTTGGCATCATGGTGACTCTAACAAATGGCATGGGGTCTCCTTTATTTAATCTAAATCATTACGCCTGATGGTACGGCAAATTCAGTATCGGTGAATTCTATAATTCTAAACCTTCTTCTTTCATCACGCGCAAAATTTCAGCCACGCTGCGCGCTTCTGCAATGCAGCCGCGCGGATTGTGCGGGGAATTGCCGTCAAACATTTCAGAAATTGTTCCCAAGCCGGCATCTCCTAAGTGAGATATAAAGGGGCTTAAGAATTGGATCGCTTCCTCTTTATTTTTTTGGTCCCGTCCATAGGCTTTAAAATAAGCGGTTAAAAAAGATCCAAAAAGAAAAGTAAGCACAGTTCCATTGTGAGCCGCTGAAATTTTGTCTCGATGATCCCCTTTAAAAATTCCATGAAAATGGGGTTCATTGGGAGAAAGAGTTCGTAAGCCTAAGGAGGTATAAAGATTTCTCCATGCTGTATCTAAAGCTGGTTTGAATTTTTCATTATCTAAAATTTCATAGGGCAAACTCATGGCATACAGCGCGTTAGGCCGTATGGAGCCTTCACGCCTATTGCCGTCAATGACATCATACATGTAATTATTTTGAGGGTTCCAAAATAAAGAGTTAAAACTATTCCGCGCTTTTTTAGCAAGTTCTGAATATACAGGGTCGTTTCCATCCAGCTTTAAACAAAGTTCAGACAAAAATTGAAGCGCATTATACCACAAAGCCTGTATCTCAACTGGTTTTCCCTTCCTGGGAGTAGCCAGCCAGTCATTGACCTTACCATCCATCCAGGTTAAAGGCATGGTAGCGCTGCCCCAGATAAGACCATCTTGATCCATATAAATTTCCAGCTGCATGCTGGGGTCTGGCATTCTAATTCCATCTTTGTAGGCTTTCACAATTTGTTCCATGGGATTTTTCATTTCTTTTAAAAAAGCAATATCTTTTGTAGCTTCCCAATATTTTTGGCAAGCCCAAATAAACCAGAGAGGGCTGTCCATGCTTGGCATTTGTAATTTTGGTTTGTCCCCATTACAATAGAACCTGTGAGGAAGAAGTCCATCTATTATAAGTTTTGAACAATCTCTTAAGATGGGCCGGGCTTCTTCATAGTTTTCAAAAACAAGTAAAAGTCCAGGCAGGCTGATTAAAGTTTCTCTAATGGTATCCTGCTGCCAAGGATAACCGCTGACAATCCGCGGTCCTTGGCTGGTGCGAATGACAAATTGGTCTGCTGCTAATGCGCAGCGTTTGGCAAAAGCGCTTTTCATCGGGAACTTTTCCAAAATTTCGTTTCTAACGAAATTTTCCTGTTGAAGCCAGTGGCTTAAATCTATATGCTGATCCTTTTCTCTGGTAAAAATTAACGCGATTTCTTGTCCTGCGGAAATTTCTGTTAAGACAATCGCTGGGCTGAATAGATCTTCTTGATAATCCAACTCCCCTTCTTCTTCGTGAGCATAAAGCAGGTTTCTATACCAATATCCTTCCGGATAAATTTTAATATTTTCTTTTAAAGAGCCGGGTAATCCCACCACTTTTGTAAAAAATTCCGGCTGGTTGGCAACAGCGCAGGTAATCATATGCTCCTGAAAAGAGATCGCGTTTTTAAACCTATCATCTTCCCGAATCAATGTATGGTGGTCTCTGCAAGAAAAGAAAGGGCGCAGAAGAAGTTTTATAGTTGGACCAACCAAATGTTTATAAATAAGCACCGCGGTCTCCTCTCCCTGACGCATAAAAAAAAGTTTTTCCAATTTAACATCATCTACAGAGATGACCCATCGCGGGAAAGGGTCGTAGGTAAAACTTTCTAAGGTCAGGTAACCTTGAGGAGAAACAGTTCCCGGATATTCCTGGCAGGAACAGTCCACCCGCCTTCCATGAATGAGAAGAGATTCTTCTACCCTATTGACCAGAACAGAGCGATGCAGAGCTTGATTTTTTGCAGTTACAAAAAGGCCGTGATACCTGCGGGTATTGGCCCCCACAATGGTGCCCATGGCATAGGAGCCTAAGCCATTGGTTTGAAACCATTCTTTGGTAATGCCAGTTTCAATTTGATTTAAAATATGTCTGCCAAATAATACAACAGGAGCTGTCATTTAACGATTGTTCCTTGAAAATAAAACTTTTTGAACTGTTACGCCAATTTCTGCCGGGGAGGATGCAACGTGCACTCCCATGGATTTTAAAAAAAGAGATTTTTCCTGCGCGGTTCCGCCAGATTTACCTTCAATAATAGCGCCGGCATGCCCCATTCTTTTTCCCGCAGGCGCGGTTTTACCCGCAATAAAAGCGATCAGAGGTTTAGACATTCTTTCTTTAAAAAATCTGGCTGCGTCTTCTTCAGCTAAGCCCCCAATTTCTCCTATTAAAAGAACCACTTCAGTTTCAGGATCTTTATCAAAGAGTTCAATGATCTCGATAAAGGAAGATCCCAGCACCGGGTCCCCGCCAATGCCAATCACTGTGGACTGGCCAATGCCTAGCTGGGAGAGCTGCCATACCGCTTCATAAGTAAGGGTTCCAGAACGAGAGACAATGCCAACTTGTCCTAACTGTTTTTGGTTGCTGTAACGTTTGTGGATATAGCCGGGCATAATTCCAATTTTACATTCTTCTGGAACCATAATCCCCGGACAGTTGGGTCCAATCAGCCATACTTTTTCTTTTTTTTGAGCTAATTTTTCTTTAACCCGCACCATGTCTAAAACCGGAATGCCTTCGGTAATGCAGATAATCACTTTTATTCCAGCATCCTCTGCTTCTAAAATAGCGTCTGCAGCATATGCGGCAGGCACAAAAATCATGCTGGCTTGCGCTTCTGTTTTTTCTACAGCCTCTTTGACCGTGTCAAAAATTGGAATTTCTTCAAAAAAAGTTCCGCCTTTTCCAGGGGTAACCCCTCCAACTATTTTAGTTCCATATTCTTTGCAAGCGCGCGTGTGAAAAGAGCCTGCTTCTCCTGTAATCCCTTGGCAGATCACTTTGGTCTGTTTATTAATTAAGATGCTCATACCAGCGATGGGTGTGGAGTTGCAACGATTGTTCCTGTGGCAAGTTCCACAACTTTTTCCGCAGATTCTTTAAAGGAACGGGTAGAAGTAATGTTTAAACCGGACTGGGCAAGAATTTTTCTTCCTTCTTCCGCTCTAGTCCCCTCTAAACGAACTACAATGGGGATGGTTAGTTTAATTTCTTCTACGGCAGTAACAATGCCCTGCGCAATGACATCGCATTTCATGATTCCGCCGAATATGTTTACTAAGATCGCTTTTACATTTTTGTCAGAAAGAATAATTTTAAAAGCTGTAGTTACTTGTTGTACGCTCGCTCCGCCTCCCACGTCTAAAAAGTTAGCAGGTTCACCGCCATGCTGTTTAATAATGTCCATGGTAGCCATGGCCAGCCCCGCGCCATTCACCATGCAGCCAATATTTCCTTTAAGAGAAATATAGGATATTCCGGCTTTTTTTGCCTGCCGCTCCGCGCTGCTTTGGCCAAGGGAACTTTCCAAAGTTTTAAATTCTGGATGACGGAAAAGCGCATTGTCATCAATCACTATTTTTGCGTCCAAAGCGATTAGTTGATGATTTTCAGTGAGCGCTAGGGGATTAATTTCTAGTAAGGATGCGTCTATGCTTAAAGCAGCCTTTACGCATTTTTTAATAAATTTTATTCTTTCTTGAACCAGTTTAGAGTTTGAATCATATAACCCAAGTTTTAAAAGCAGCTCTCTTGCCTGATAGGTTTCAATTCCGCTGGTTACGCTCACCTCTATTTTTTCTATTTTCCCCGGTGAGGTTTGCGCAATCTCTTCAATCTCCATGCCGCCGCAAGCAGAAGCGATTAAAATCATTTTTCCCTGTTTGCGGTCTAAAGTTAAACTTAAATAAAGCTCTTTTTGAATTGACGCTCCTTTTTCAATTAGAACTTTTTTTACTAAGATTCCATCAGCCCCTGTTTGCGCTGTAATCAGTTTTTTTCCTAAAAGATTGGAAACTATTTCTTTGGCTTCAGAAAGAGTTTTAGCTTTTTTAATGCCGCCTGCTTTTCCTCGCCCGCCAGTTTGAACCTGGGCTTTTAGTATCCAAGGCGCAGGCCCGCACCTTTTTAAAGCGCTGGAAACTTCATTTGCTCCAGTCACAACTCCTCCATAGGGGGGAATTGGGATCTGAAAACTTTCTAAGATTTTTTTTGCTTCAAATTCTTCTAGTTTCATGTTGGGGGTACATATTCTACTAAATTTAAAAGCAACTTGACAAAATTTTTTAATTCTTGTAAAGTAAGCACTAGACTTTTCTTATCGAGAGTGGCGGAGGGATTAGGCCCGATGAAACCACGGCAACACCCCTTGAAAAATTTTAAACTTGGGAGTGTGCTAAAGCCTGGCTTATGAATAGTTTTTAAGCCGCGATGAGAGAGAGGGTTCCCTCGAAGGAAATTTCTCCTCCGGGGGTTTTTTATTATGAAAAAAATAAAAGCTTTAAAATGTAAAGAGTGCGGACAGGAATCTCCTCCAATAGCAAAACATGTGTGCGAATTTTGTTTTGGCCCTTTGGAAGTGGTTTATGATTATGAGTGGATTAGTTCTGTTATTTCTAAAGAAAAAATCGCCAGCCGTCCGCATAACTTGTGGAGATATTGGGAGCTTTTGCCAGTTGAAGGCCAACAGGTTCTTTCTTTAAATGAAGGGTTCACTCCTTTTTGGAAATCTAGAAACTTAGGAAAGTTTCTAGGACTTAAAAATCTTTACATAAAAAATGATGCTGTCAATCCAACCTTTTCTTTTAAGGACAGGGTGGTTTCTGTGGCTTTGACCCGCAGCCGGGAATTAGGTTTTGATGTTGTGGCTTGCGCTTCTACAGGGAACTTGGCTGGAGCAGTGGCAGCTTATGGGGCAGTAGGCTGCTTTAAAACATTTGTTTTTATTCCAGCGGATTTGGAGATGGGTAAGGTTGTGGGCGCTGGGGTCTATGACCCTATTATTGTAGGAATTAAAGGGAACTATGATGAGGTGAATCGGCTTTGCGCAGAAGTTGCGGATATTTTTCATTGGGCTTTTGTGAATGTGAATATTCGGCCTTATTATGCTGAAGGCTCTAAAACTTTAGGATTTGAAGTGGCAGAGCAGTTGGGTTGGAGAGCTCCAGACCATGTAGTGGTGCCAGTGGCTTCTGGCTCTTTGCTGACAAAAATTCATAAAGGAATGTCGGAATTCCATCAGCTAGGCTTAATCCCAGAGCTGCATACAAAAATTTCTGCTGCCCAGGCCCAAGGCTGCTCCCCAGTGGTGACTGCTATTAAGGAAAATTCTGAGATTATTAAGCCGGTCATTCCTAAAACCATTGCTAAATCCATTGCCATTGGCAACCCAGCAGACGGATATTATGCTGTTAAAACAGTTGAGAAGACTCATGGACTAGGAGAGTGGGCAACGGATGAAGAAATTATAGAAGGGATTAGGCTGCTTGCTAAAACCGAAGGGGTCTTCACGGAAACCGCAGGCGGAACCACCATTGCTGTGTTGAAAAAATTAAAGGAATCTGGTAAGATAGCGAGCGATGAGACGGTAGTTGCTTTTATTACAGGCAACGGCTTTAAAACGCAGGAGTCCGTTCAAGAACATATATCTAAACCTTATCTTATTGAACCGCGTTTAAATGAATTCCGCGAGCTCTATGAGAGTTTAGTGAAGTCCAAACAAGTCGAGGAACATAATTTTTTAAAAAATCCTGCATACCAGATCAAGTGAGGAGGTCGGAATGGCAACAAAAGTGAGAATTCCAGCGCCTTTACGTAAATTAACCAAAGACCAAGCTGTAGTTGATTCCAATGGACATACAATTCAAGAAGTCCTTGCTGAGCTGGAAAAAAATTATCCAGGAATTAAAGAGCGCATTTGCGATGAAACAGGCCAGGTGCGCAGATTCATTAATATTTTTGTGAATGGCGAGGATATCCGTTTTAAAGAAGGCATTCAAACAAAAGTAGGGGCTGATGCGGAAGTAAGCATTATCCCGGCTATTGCCGGCGGATTAAGGAAGGAATGAAACAAGCGATTGATCTAATTTTTCCTAAGAATTTAATACAGGATCCCATTATCTATCAGATGAGTAAAGAGGTTCCTGTGGTTTTTAACATACGCAGAGCAAAGGTGACGGAAAAAGTTGGCGAGATTGTATTAGAATTGGAAGGATCTGAGAACGAGTTGAATGCTGCCAAAAAATGGCTGGAAAACCGGGGCATAAAAGTAGAGCCCATTACTCACGATACTTTAGAAGGTTAACCCACCTCTTTAACCTGTACATGTGAATGAGCAAGATATTGAGTGGATGCTCCAAGCCCAAAAAGGAGACTTGAACGCATTTACTAAGATTATTGAAAAGTACGAGAAACCTCTTTTTAATTTTTTCTTTCGTTTTTTAGGCAATAAAGAAACCGCAGAAGATGCCAGCCAGCAGTTGTTCCTGCAAGTTTATAAATCTTTGCCGCGCTATACAGTCCAAGCTAAATTTTCCACTTATCTTTACCGCATCGCAAGAAATCTGGCCATTAATATTTCTAGGAAAAATCATTTTTTAAGTTTTTTTTCTTTATCAGATTTTTTGGAACAGGAGGAACCACCGGGTCCAAAAAAAGAGCGGCCAGAAGAGATTTTGGAAAGAAACGAGCGGGAAGATCAGGTAAAAAAAGCTTTAAGCCTGCTCCCTTTGCGCCAAAGGCTGGCTGTTGTTTTAGCTTATTTTGAAGATTGTTCAGACGAGGAAATCGCGGAACGCATGGAATGCACAGTGTCTTCTGTGGAAGCTCTGTTGTTTCGAGCTCGGGCTGCTCTTAAAAAATATATAAATCCTGAATTTGGAAATAGAGCATGAACTCTTCAAAAGGGGCTGGATTGTTATGCTCTTGCCGCAAAATTTAAGTTAAAATTCAAATTAAAAATGAAAAATAAATTTTTGACTCTAAAAAGCGTTTTATTCTTTTTTTCAATTTTTAGTTTGCTGCCAAAATCTATTTTTGCTAAAGAAGAAAGCCTCCAGGAAAAATCCAGAGTAGCGATTCTCGTTCTCCCCTCAGCGCAAAAGCTGGAAAACCCTGTTTGGTTAAAATCTTTAGCGAAATTTTCTCATCTAAAACTCACCCTTGCTTTTTCTGCCAAAGAACTTGCGAGATTAGAATCAAGCCGCGATCTTCTTTTGCGATTAAAAGAGTCTGGAAAAATAGAGCCTGTTCTAAAATTAGACGGGGACCCTTCGCTTCCTTTAATATATAGCATGAGTTTATGCAAAAATTTTCTTTCTAAAGAAGCGGTTCTGCCATCTTGCGAAATGCATTGGGAAGAAGATATCGTGGAGCCGGTAGTGCAGGGAAAAATGAAGTTTAAGGAGTTCTGGAAAGAGTTTCCTAAAGGTTTTGTGCCCGGCGGAGGCTCATTAATTTTAGAAATTGCCGACCTTTTACAAAAAGAAAAGTTTTCTTGGACCGTAGCAGGGTTCCCTTTAGAGGAATGGGGCGCGGGCGTTGGATTAATTTTAGATGAAAATACAGAGCATCCATTTTCTATTTGGAGGGCAGATCCGCTTTCCAATTTGTACTATGAAAAAAGCGATCCTAGTTTAACAAAAGCAAACATTAAAAAAATATTTAAGGAACTATCTTCAACTAACCAGCCTAAAACAGGACGAATTCTTATTTTTGATGAGCAGCGCTCGCCCTTGAGTTTGGAAGATTTCCTGAATGAATTGGAAAAAGAACTCTCTTCTATTAAGAATCTGGAGGTGGTTCATGGCTCAGCTCTATTTAAATTTTATCCTAAAAAACGTTTTAATTCTCTTCAGATTTGGCCTTATTCCTGGGACTGGATTAAAGGTGTGGGTTCTTTAAGCCCGGGTCTTTTAAATTGGGTAGGCGAGCCTGAAAAAAATAGAGCCTGGGAAACTTTATGCCAAGCTAAAGAAGAGATACAAAAATACAGAAATTCTGGTTCTGCTGATTTAAAAAAATTAGAGAGCGCGGCTCAAGAGTTCCAGGAAGCTTTAAGCAGTGAATTTTTTGAGTGGTTTGGCAAAAAAGGGGAGCTTAAAAAACTTTATGGCAAAGAGGTCACAAGAAAACAGATAGAAAAAAGGCTTCTTTTTAGAGCCACTGTAGCTAACATTTATAAGCATTTAGGGGTTCCTGTTCCAACTGTTTTAGAGGAACTCTCTGCCAAAGCGCCAATTACAAACCAAAATCAAGAGAGCGTTCCATCCTCTTTTTGGTTAAAAACTGAGACTGACAATGGTTCCATTCATTGGTCAGATTTAAGAGACCAGGCCGCATCTTTATTAAAAGGTTTTTCCGTAGAGCTTAGCAAAAATCAAGAGGAGGAACTTCTCTTAACCCTGTTATTTAGAAAAAAGGAACTTTTGGAAGAGGTGCGAGTGCATATTTATATGGATATTAACCATCGAGAGGGAGCGGGATCTGTCTCTTTACTGAATGGAATCAATGCCAGAGTAGAACCTCAAGAGGGCTGGGAATATGTTTTAGTTCTGGAGAAAGAAAATGGCCGACTCGATTCTAAACTTTTGGTTGGGAATAGTTTTTCTTCCACAGACAAAATTGGTTTAACTTTTTTGGACAACACGTTTTTGCAAGTCCGAATACCAAAAAATCTCTTAGGAGCCTATCCTTTACGCTGGGGATATTTAGTTGCTATAATAAAAAAAGAAGATAACCAAATTGAAGATCTTTTTAGTCCCTTAGAAAATAAAGAGGAATTTTTGAAACATCTTTTAGAAACTTCTATTACGATTGAGGATGAAAAGCCAATTTTACCCATGCTAAGGAAAAAATTATAAGATCATGCTTAAGAAAATTTTATTGGTGATCCTTTTATTATTTATTTTGATCTTAAGTTTGGATCGGGATAAGTTTGTCTTGGATTTGAATCCAATCTCCTATACCCCAACGCTTTTTTTTAAATCTAAAAATAATCCGCCTGCGGTCGGCCCCCACTCGGAAGTTTTAAATTTACAGGAATCTTTTGCTCAAGTTGCAGAGAGCGTTAAACCAGCTGTGGTGAATATCACTACAGTGCATCTGGAAAAATTTGCAGTTAATCCTTATGAGTTTTTCTTTATGGATCCGCAGGATCTTTTCGAGCAATTTTTTAATTCGCCTCATGGACAAGTCCAGCCTAAAAAAAGTCCTGAGCAGCAAAAAAAATATTACCAACGCAAAATTCCTGGGACTGGTTCCGGAGTGATTATTGATCCGGAAGGTTATATTCTGACCAATGAGCATGTGGTCAGGAACGCGGATGAAATAAAAGTGACATTGGCGGCAGATCCAGACAAAAAATTAGACGGCAAGGTGATTGGCAGGGATGAACGCACAGATCTGGCTGTGGTCAAAATTAATTCATCTTCAAAATTACCCCATGCGCGCTTGGGCGATTCTGACCGTTTAAGAGTGGGGGATTGGGCTATTGCGATTGGCAGCCCGTTTGGCTTATCCCAAACCGTAACTGTGGGAATTATTTCAGCTTCGCGCCAGAACCTATCCATTGAAGGCAGAAATTATAAGGATTTAATTCAGACGGATGCAGCGATTAATCCTGGCAATTCAGGCGGCCCCTTGGTGAACATTTATGGGGAAGTGATTGGCATTAACTCTGCGATTTATACGCCTAGCGGCGGTTTTGCCGGCATTGGTTTTGCCATTCCCATTAACCGGGCAAAAGAAATTATTCCTGAACTTAGAGAAAAAGGAAAAGTTGTGAGGGGATGGATCGGCATTATTTTAGAAGGTAAAATAGATGAAGCCACAGCTAAAGTTTTTGCGGTGCCGAACCAAGAAGGGGTGTTAGTGAAAGAAGTCTTGAGCGGGTACCCGGCTGAGAAAGCAGGCATTAAAAGAGGGGATGTGTTAATTGAGTTTGACGGCAAAAAAATAAAAGATAATTATGAATTGCAAAATATTGTTTCTGCCACGCCGCCTAATAAAAGAGTGACGGTAAAAATTATTCGCAATAAAAAAGAGATGGTATTAAATTTAACTACAGTGGAAGCGCCTGCTTCTTTAGGCTCTATTAAACAAAAGGACGAACAAGCTCCTTCCAAAGAAGACGGCGCAAATGCCAAATGGCTGGGAATGACAGTGAGTGAACTTACCTCTAGACTAAAGGAACAGTTTGGGATTAAGGAAGATTCAACTGGCGTGCTTATTACAGAAATAGAATCCGGCTCCCCTTCTGAAGAGATGGGTTTAGCCATTGGAGATCTGATTCGCGCCATTAATCAGGAGTCTGTAACCAATACAAAAGTTTTTGAAGAATGCGCGAAAAAAACAGAAACAAAAACCGGGGTTGTTTTTGACATCCTGCGCAGAAATGAATCTCTTTACATTAGTTACATGGGTCAGGAGAAATAAAAATGGCAAATGATAAAAGTTTAGTATTGGTTGCAAGCGATGATCCAAACATTCGAGAATTGGTCAAAACAGCCGCGCAAAATGAAAAGCTAGAGACGATCCTTTGCGGGGACGGTTTAGAAGCAGTGGAATCTATCAAAGAATCTAACGTGCCAGTTTCTAATTATAAATGCGTGGTTTTAGAAGCTTTTCTTCCTAAAATAGACGGCTATGAAGTCATAAAACAATTTCAAGAAATTCCATTGATAAAAGAAACGCCTGTGCTTATGTTGATTGGCAAAAGCGGTTCAGCCTTTTCCCGCTATCAGTCTGGAGCAGGAGAGCCTAAAACCGTGCAAACAAAAATCCGTTTATTGGCGGATAATTATTTGCAAAAGCCTTTTACCTTGGAGGAAATTCAAAGCGAAATTCATAGCATGGTAAAACATTTTCGTAAACATAACGGGGTACACCCTGTAACAGGTTTGGGAGGCCACCCACAAATGGAACAAGAGGTGATTGGCCGTCTTTCTAAAGGAGAGACTTTCACCACTCTTTGGATTGACATCAATCATTTTAGGCCTTTTAATGACCACACTAGCGCTAAAAAAGGAGATGAGGTTTTAAAAGTGGTGATGGAATTAATTCAAAAAGTTTTAAAAGAGAGCCAAGGCGCTGATCCCTTAAAACCTTTTTTAGCCCATGTGGGCGGGGATGATTTTATTCTTTTGGTTTCTAAAGAGGCTGCGGATAAAATTAAAAGCTGTTTAAGGGAGGAGTTTTCTAAAACCATTTTGAAATTTTATTCTAAAGATGAACAGGATAAAGGTTTCTTCTATGAAAAAGGAAGAGATCAGACAGATCAAATTTTTCCTTTAATGAATCTCTCCATGGCGGTTTTAGATGTGAGCATGGAGAAATTTTTGCATTATGGACATTTGGTGTCAGAATCTAACGAACTGCTGCGCCAAACTAAAATAGGAGCGCAGGATGTTAAATAGTTTATGCCGCAAGAGACTTTTGCAACACACATTAAATAACTCTTTTCGAGCTGTTACTGGTTGGGTTTGATTTACAAACTTCCTTTTTTAAAGATTTCAAAAAAATTTTCCTTCCTTTTTCTTTTCTTCTTTACTTTCTATCCCTTGGTTGTGCAAAATAGTCCTTTTAGTTATACCATCCGCACTTTTGGCATGATTGGGCTTTATGTGATTTTAGCCCTAGGGTTAAATGTTACGCTTGGCTTTGTGGGACTGTTTGATTTAGGTTACATGGCTTTTTATGCAATCGGAGCCTATAGCGCCGCGATCCTTTCTATTTCAGGCTGGAATTTTTGGTTTTCCACTTTAGCGGCTATTTTAATTTCTATTATTTTCCGTCTGCTTTTAGGCGCTCCTGTCTTAAGGCTGCGCGGAGACTACTTAGCGATTGTTACTTTAGGATTTGGAGAAATTGTGAGATTGGTTTTAAACAATACTGATTCCCTGACCAATGGACCTAAAGGATTGCCTAGAGTGGGAGAAGCGTTTACGCCTCTTATGTTTTTTAATTTTGAATTTAGCGAAAACATTCACTTTTACTATTTAATTTTAGCAGTCGTATTTCTAGCAGTGATTGTATCCAAACGATTGGAGAATTCTAGAATTGGCAGAGCCTGGACTGCTGTAAGAGAAGACGAAATCGCGGCAGAACTTTCTGGGATCCCAGTGACCAGAGTCAAAATGCTCGCTTTTGCCACTAGCGCTCTTTTTGCAGCGATTGCAGGATCTATTTTTGTGCATTGGGAAAGGTTTCTTACCCCAGAATCTTTTACTTTTTGGGAATCAGTTTTAGTCGTAAGCATGATTGTTTTAGGAGGCATTGGCTCTATCTCTGGCGTAATCTTAGGAGCGGTTTTAATTAGTGGAATCCCTCAGGTTTTGCAAGCAGTGTTAGGCGGGGATTTAATTTCTTATCGCTATCTTATTTTTGGCATCGCCTTAGTGGTCATTATTATTTTTAGACCTCAAGGATTGATCCCTTCTAAACGCCAGGAGCTGGAGTTGGAAATTGAACAATTTTCTTCCACTGTTTAATGAGGGTATTAATTTTTAAGAACCAATTCAATTATTCAGATTAAAACTGAATATCATTAGAAAATGGCTAGATTTTCTATCTCGCTTCTCATTTTCATAAGTGTGAGATTCGGGCTAAAATATGCCGAATCTTTTTTACATGAAATAGATTCTTTAAAAATATGAACTTACTTGAAACTGTAAAATGTTCTAAAAAATTTGGGGGTCTTGCGGCTCTTACCAATATAGATTTACAAATTTCACCGGGCGAAATTGTAAGTTTAATTGGCCCCAATGGCGCGGGAAAAACAACATTTTTTAATCTGCTCACAGGAGCCAGTGAGCCAAGTGAGGGTAAAATTTTTTTCTCTGGAGAAGAGATTCAAGGCAATCCCGCGCATTGGATTATTGCCAGGGGCATTGCCAGGACTTTTCAAAATATAAGGCTTTTCCCTAACATGACAGCTTTAGAAAATGTAATGGTGGGCAGACATTGCCGCACTAGAAATGAAGTGCTTGCCGCTATTTTTAGAACAAAATCTTTTTTTAATGAAGAAGATCAAATTGAAAAAAGCGCAAAAGAGATGCTTTCTTTTGTAGGGTTGCTGAGCATCGGCAATGAACTTGCGAAAAATCTGCCTTATGGAGATCAAAGAAAATTAGAAATCGCAAGAGCTCTAGCGTCTGAGCCAAGACTTTTGCTTTTAGATGAACCTACAGCCGGGATGAATCCAAAAGAAAGCGAAGAGGCGATTGATTTAATTCAAAAAATTCGTAAGCAGGGAATCACCATTTTATTGATTGAGCATCAAATGCGGGTGGTGATGGGGATTTCTGACAGGGTGGTGGTTTTAGACCATGGGGTAAAAATCGCAGAGGGAAAACCAAAAGAGATTCAAAATAATCAGGCAGTGATTGAAGCCTATCTTGGGGCGCCCCATGCTGCTTGAGTGCAGGGGAATTTCTGTTATTTACAGCAAAAAAATTTGCGCTTTGGCGAATGTCTCTTTGATTGTTCAGTCAAAAGAAATTGTGGCTTTTATTGGAGCCAATGGCGCTGGAAAAAGCACTTTTTTAAGAACTATTTCAGGAATTTTGAAAGTAGCAAAGGGCGAGATTTTGTTTGAAGGCAGACCCATTCAACATTCTCCGGCTTATAAAATAGCGGCTTTAGGCATTGCCCATGTGCCTGAAGGCAGAAGAGTTTTTTCCAGATTGACTGTTTTAGAAAACTTAGAGATGGGCGGCTATATGAATGGCAAAGAGATTGCTAGAAAATTAGAAAAAGTTTATGCTCTTTTTCCTCTTTTAAAAGAAAGAACCAGCCAGATGGCTGGAACTTTATCTGGCGGGGAACAGCAAATGCTGGCGATTGCGCGGGCATTGATGTCAGAGCCAAAATTATTGATGTTAGATGAGCCTTCCATGGGGCTTGCTCCGATTTTAGTTGAAAAAATTTTTAGCGCGATTCAAGAAATTAACGCGCAAGGAACCACTATTTTAATGGTAGAACAAAACGCGCACCAAGCGCTTCAATTTGCTCATCGCGCTTATGTGTTAGAAACTGGATCTGTTGTTTTAGAGGGTACTGGCTCTGAACTCCTGCATCATGCGCAAGTAAGGGAAGCTTATCTTGGCGCTTCTTAAAATTTCATATGGCAAGAACTGTGGTTAGCAGATTTGATGAACTGTTGAAAGCCAGTAAAATTTTATGTTACAATACCACGCCTTCTAACGATAAATAAAAAGAGCTGACTAACCAGAATCATTTATTTTATAAATGAATTTTTTAGTTAATTAGGAGCTTGGTTTTTAGACTGGATGAATCATCAAATTATAATTCCATGAATGAAGCTAATATTATTTTACCCGCCTTAGGAATCGCAGAGTGGAATATTCTCTGGATTGTTTTAGGATCCGCTTTGGTTGCGATTCTTTACGGAGTTTATCTTTGCTGGAATGTTTTACGCCAAGACCCAGGCTCTGCTAAGATGCAAGAGGTGGCAAAAGCTATTGAAGAGGGCGCCATGGCTTATTTGGGTCAGCAGTTTAGAATGATGAGTTGGATCATTATTCCTTTAACCATAGCTCTTTTTGCCATGTATAGGAAAATTTATGCTGGCGACCCTAGCTTAGAATGGATTCCTCTGGGCGTGGCTCTCTCTTTTTTAATGGGAGTGCTCGCTTCTTATGGCGCTGGTTTTGTAGGCATGTGGTTAGCAGTTAAAGGGAATGTGCGTTCTGCTAATGCGGCATTAAAAAGTTTTAAAGCTTCCATGGAACTTGCGTTTAGAGCGGGTGCTGTCTCCGGGCTTTTTACAGTTGGCTTTGGTTTATTGGGCGCCACTATTATTTTTATTATTTTTAGAGAGCATGCCACAAAAGTATTAGTTGGTTTTGGTTTTGGCGGATCTTTAGCAGCTTTATTTATGAGAGTTGGCGGAGGAATTTTCACTAAAGCCGCAGATGTGGGTGGAGATTTGGTAGGCAAAGTGGAAGTGGGAATTCCAGAAGATGATCCGCGCAATGCAGCCACTATTGCGGACAATGTAGGAGACAATGTTGGGGATTGCGCGGGCATGGCAGCAGATGTGTTTGAATCTTACGAAGTTACTTTAGTTGCAGCCATTATTTTGGCTTCAGCTACGCTTTTAGATCCTAATTTTAAAGCCACTTACGGCTCGAACGCTTCTTCTTTTGCTTTAATGCTTATTTTTTTTCCATTACTTTTAAGAGCAGTAGGAGTTTTTTCTTCCATCCTTGGGATTTGGAGCGTAAAAGTAAAAGAAGGATCTCAAATGAAAGATCCCATGCTTCCGATTAATATTGGATATTGGGTATCTTCTTTAAGCAGTGTTTTAGGTTTTGCTCTTGTCACTTTTTTTTATCTTAAGAATCCAAATACAGGCTTGCCGGATTGGAGATTTTTTTGGGCTACTACCATAGGCATTGTTCTTGCCCTTTTAACTCTTTGGATCACTAATTATTTTACCCATCCAGACAAACGGCCTGTAATGGAAACCGCCACTGCAACTAAAACTGGAGCTGCAACCACAATTCTTTCTGGCATGGCTGAAGGTATGGAATCCACTGTCTGGGCGATTGTTACGATTGGAGCCACTATTATCTCTTCTGAATTTATTTTTCGTGGAGATCCCGCGCTTTCTGCTTATGGCATTGCGCTTGCAGGATTGGGACTTCTTACCACAACTGGCTATATTTTAGCCATGGACACTTATGGCCCAATCACAGATAATGCGCATGGAATTTTTGAAATGTCTGGGATCGAGCAGGAAAAAGAAGCTGCAAAAACTTTAGCTTGGATGGATGCGATTGGCAACACAACCAAAGCTCTTACAAAAGGTTTGGCAATCGCCACAGCAGTTTTAGCTGCTATTGCTCTTTTCCGCTCTTTTATTGATGAAGCTCATTTAGCGGAAATTGGAATTCAAATTAACATGCCTAAAGTTTTTGTGGGATTGATTTTAGGAGCTGCAGTTCCATTTCTTTTTTCCGCATTTGCAATTAAAGCAGTTGGCCGCGCAGCTTTTGGAGTTGTGGAAGAGGTTAGGCGGCAGTTTAGAGAGCATCCAGGCATTATGGAAGGACAGGAAAAACCAGATTATGCGCGCTGTGTTTCCATTGTAACTGGCATGGCGCAGAAAGAGCTGCTTGGGCCTGGGATCTTAGCGATATTTTCTCCAATTTTAGTTGCCTTTTCTTTAGGCGCAGCTTCTTTAGGTGGATTTTTAGGAGGCGCTATTGTAACTGGACAACTGCTTGCGGTCTATATGGCTAATGCTGGAGCTAATTGGGACAATGCCAAGAAAAAAATTGAAGATGGTTATCTTGGTGGAAAAGGAACAGAATCCCACAAAGCCGCGGTGATTGGCGATACTGTGGGGGACCCTTATAAAGATACTGCAGGGCCAGCTCTTAACCCAATGATTAAGGTCATGAATTTGGTAGGAATTTTAGTAGCTCCATTTGCCATACGCGATTTTGCCATTCAAGTAAGAATTATGATTGTTCTTGTTTGCGCTTCTTTCCTTCTTTTAGCAGTTTTGTTTAGCCGCCGCGGCGGCCTTGCCACCTTAAAGTAATCCTTTACTCATCTTTCTACCTTTTTCTAGCACACTCTTGCAAATACTAGGAAACTCGTATATACTTTAAATAGACAAAAGTAAGGAGGTTTTTATGACTACCCAGCTTGCTACAAGAATTGATCCGAAAGCTAAAAAAACATTAGACAAATTGCATCAGAAAACTCATATTCCTATCCGAGTTCTTACCGAAAAGGCAATTGATTTGCTGGAGGAGTATTATAAACGTCTGCACGAAACTCATAAGACTGATACTGTAAATAGCAACTTTGCAGCTCTCTTAGAGCATAGCCTTAAAATAAAGGATAAGACTTATCAGAGGCTTGCGGGGTGATACGTTATCCTGACATAGACCAAGTTCTTTATCTTCATCAGATAATGATTAAAAATTATGGAGGCTCACAAGGAATTACGCAATCATGCTGCTTTAGAATCTGCGCTTACTCGTGCAAGGATGAGCGCATTTGGAGAAGAGGAGTATCCAACTTTATTTCAAAAGGTAGCTGTCATGCTTCATTCTCTAGTGCAGAATCATCCATTTCTGGATGGGAATAAGCGCACAGCTTTTGGCGCTATGCATTTGATGCTTCTTATGAATGGTTATGATCTTAGTTCCTCTACTAACCAAGATGTGGCTATGGTGCTTCGTATTGCCACTGGCAAATTAGGCCCAGATGGAATTGTCTCTTGGGTTGAGAAAAATATCAAGAAAATCAAATAGATCAAGAATATTATATTTGTTGAGTGAGCGCGGCGCTCTAAAACTCCCCAGATTTTGGCAGTCGATATTCCCCCTTTTAGCAGTTCTCTTTAGCCGCCGCGGCGGCCTTGCCACCTTTCAATCAAGTAAAAGTACGTTTCCGGATCGGATTTGTTTTAAGA
This sequence comes from Elusimicrobiota bacterium, assembly GCA_016180425.1. Lineage (GTDB taxonomy): Bacteria > Elusimicrobiota > Elusimicrobia > 2-02-FULL-39-32 > 2-02-FULL-39-32 > 2-02-FULL-39-32. The sequence goes on along the minus strand of JACPBF010000001.1, from coordinate 637,760 downwards.
TGTATTTTGGAAAGAGCAATGAAACTTATGAGGTGCCAGTAAAAATTCATAAAAATTTTTTGGAGGTGAAATCAGCATGGAGAAAAAGAGGAAGGTATTAAAAATTCGCTGCGACTGCGGCGGGATATTTGTATCTAAACAGCAAGAGATAGAGGGGCTTGAAATTGAGGCATTGGTTTGTTCTAACTGCGGTTTTGTAACACTTACAAAAGAACAAGCCAAACGTCTTATGGAATTACGGCGAATGTCTGAAGCTATTGGCGAAGAAAGAAAAGTAATCCGCATTGGAAATACTTATGGCGTTACTTTTCCTCCTATCCTTGTGCATCCAGGACAAAAGGTCAATATACGCCCCATTGCTCCTAATAAATATATTTTAACTTTCATGAGATAGCTGCAAGGATCTCTGAAATTTACAATATTGATTTTATTCACGGGCATCATCTCCATTGGCCAGAGCTTGACATAGATATTAAACTTAAATCTCTTATCCATCCTGAAAAATACTCTCTGACTTACAAATAATCTAAAATCCTTTGGTTGGAGCAGTTAGGCAGAAGTTGCCATAATTTTTACAAGGCGGTCCATGGGTTCTAGATCAAGCGCTCGGACAGGCAGAAATCGAAGCAAATCATCCAGTAAAAGATAGAGCGTGTTTTTGCTGCGGAGTAAAGAATCTTTAGGCAAACCATCATAGTCCCTTGCTAAACTGCCGTCAACTACAATGTTAAGTCCGGTATGATAAGGTAAAATTGTCGCAAGCAGAGGATGAGTAGTCAATAAATTATCCAGATTTTTAAGAACCAAAGTTGAATTATTTTGAATGATCGCTTTTTCCAAATATTCTTCTGCGTTTACCATGAAAATGTTCTTCCCATCCTGATCTTTTTCAGAGGTGATTTTTTTTGCCATTTTTTCTATTTTTTTCAGCGCTTGAGCTGTTTCCACAATCAGGATGGTAGTTCTCTTTGCACGCACGGTATTGAGTATTCGTTTGATATTATCTTCCGGCATGGATTCGCGAATAAGATAAAGGTCTGCGTTCCCTTCAAACTCGCCTGTGCGGATTCCATCAATAGTTTCAATCTCTAATTTGATCGGGGGAACTCCCTGTAAGAGCTCCAAAATCTTTTCCACACTCTCTTGATAAGCAGGGTTCTGGCTGTTGAATTCTTGCTGATTATGTAAAGAGTCTTCAGAATTAAGCAGGGTGTCCGCAGAATCTCGTTCATAATCCATTTTTGAAAAGATTTTGGAACCCAAAGAATTTTTGGGAGAGGATTCTCTGCGGCGGATGGAGAGGTCCCAGCCATACCGATAAGCGCCGTCTTGAGGAATGAAGGAACTCCACCACTCCATTTTAGGGGTTTTGATTGGAGAGCTGAAATTCAAGCCAGCTTTCTCTAAATGCGGCTCAGGATCATAAGTTACAACCTCGTCCCTAATTTCGTTATCAAAATCATCCGTAACCAGATAGCCTCCGATTTTTATTGAAGCGCCGATCTTGCCGATAAAATTTTCGTATTCTTGATTAATTTCTTGACCAGCGCGCATGTAAAAAAGATCAATCTTATTTTTTAACACTCTCTCCAACACCGGCGGGTATTGATCGGGCTCTGTAATATCTGCATTTATAAATGTGATGCTGTATTCTCTTGTTTGGCTGCTTTCTGGATGACGCCACTTAAATTTTAATTCAAGATTCCCATTCACTTCTTGAATTCGAATGGTTTCTTTGTTCACTCCCAGAGCTTTCAACTCGGTTGCAATCGGTCTTTCCAAGGACTCCTTACTTGAGATGAAATTGTGAAAGGACGCAATGCTTGCGAAGCCTGCAAATCGTTTATAGGTAGAGTAAACATATGAAGAATCAAGCTCCTCCCACCAATCATCTATGATGTGGGAGAGTGAGTGAACTCTTATTTCGGCATTGTTCACAAAATATGATTTTGTCGCATTGGTCGCCAATAAGAAAGTGTTGAGATCAGCTCCAGAGCCACCATATACTGCGGTGATATGTTCTCCATCATTTGGGTTCAAGACCTCTTTCATCGCTAAAGCATGACCTGCAAAAGGAAGAGATAAGACAGCGTTATCGTCCTGCAAATAGGGAGGAATCCAATGGCTCAGCAAGTTAGATTTTGTTGTTAAAAAATTTAAAGGTGAATTTCCTTCAACTTTAAATTGGTTTACACTTGGCTTATACTCTCTGCTGTTATCAAATAAGTCAAGAACTCTTTTTATGAATTTATCTTTATTCTTTTCGATTGACTGGATCACTCCGGTTACTCTTGCAATTCTTTTTGATTTTTTCTCCGGACGATTTTTTGGCTGAACCAATAGAAAAGAGCGCGTATCCTCTTTGAGGCGAGAGAGTACCTCGATGCGGGCTCTGGCAAACATTTCAACTAGAGTAAGCAAAACATTTTTTTCCACAACCGCTAGTTGTGATAGATCGAATGCCACCATCTCCGTCATCGCTTTTATGGCATTTTCCATTCTGGATGCAGTTGGCTGGTAGGCTGATGGATTAACTTGCTCCAATACAGATTCGTCTTTTCTTTTTCCAGGCATTTCATGCAAGGATTTAGCTATCGCAAGGTTGTAATAACTTTTCGTCACATTGGAAAGCGTGCCGCGGTTACCCTCGCCTTTAACAATAATCACGTCGGCTGATTTCCATGCGCGCACAAACTCCGGTGTTGCGCGGCGCAAATCTGTGCCGCGGGTGGCAGAACCACTAGAAATAATTTTGATCTGATTTTTTATCCTCTCTTCTCCCAAAAACTGGAGCACCTCTGGATAGGAGAGAAGCCTCTCAATATCTTGATCGGTTGCGTCGTTGTCCGCTTCAACCGCTTTGCCCACAAGAGTGACTTTGTGCCCTTCTTCCAAAAGCCATTTGACAAAAGCTAAATCGTAAACATCCTCAATCACATTGTCCATGAGGTACAAAATCTCTGAGTGCTTCTTCTGTTTTAATTCTTTCAACAAAGTGCGGGTAGCGTGCTCCATTGACCGATCTATATCTGGAAATGATCTTGCATATTCTTTTAATTCATCAGTTCCTTCCATTGCCGCTTCAAAAAACTTTTTGGAGCTGGCTCTATTGCCTGATACAGCAAGCAAAATCGCTATTTCTCCTTTCAATCTTCCGTTGAGCGTGTAAGATAATTGTTGTTCAAATCCAGGCAAAAGATCTAATGCAGATTTCTGCCCTGCCTCTTTCAAGGAGCGCATTGGTTCCTTTACGCCTGTGATGGTCTTGATGAATTCATATACGATCTCTTCAGCTTGCCGGCAGGTGAGAGATTCAAACTCAGGGCGTTTGAGTAAAAGCTCAAGTCTGCTTTCTGCCAACCTTTGTTCAGGATAAGTTAAGTTTGCAGTAGCTGCTCTAATATACCGTTTGAAATGCTCGTTTTCTGATTTTCTATGATCTTTGTACCAGCTTGGTCCAACCTTGTAATTCTCTGGATCTGCCGCGATCATCTGAGGAGGAAGCGATGCTTTGGCGTAACGCTTTAGCAGCCGGTTTATGATTTTATTGGTTTCTCGTCTGCTTTTAACTTCTGCTCGAGCCCAACCGATTATTTTATAAATGATTTTATCTCTTAACTGTTTTGGGTTTGAAAGCAAATCATCGTGCGGCGCAATTTCTTTGAATGCGACAATTAGAGCAAGTCCTCGTTTAGAAAAATCCAGTATCCATCCTGCGGGATGAACAGAATCTTTTTTTGATCCGGAGAGTTTTTCTGCCCAAACTTTTAAATAGGGTTCTTCTAAATTACTGAAATAACTTTGGAATAGTATTCCCAGAGTTTGAGAAGGGGAAGGAAATAAAATTTTTAAATCCTCAGTTTCTAATCTTGTCAATATTCGACAGAGAGCCACCATCTTATTTTCTATTCCTTGAATTCCGATCCCCTGTTCTGTAAAAAGAGAAAAACTCTCTCGGCCACCCCAGCCGTCAATAGCTAAATAGGATAAATATTCTTCTTTGTTGAAAAATTCTTCATTGTCCGCTTCTTCGCCAAATAATGTGAAATCTTGTATGTGTATTGTATGTTTAAATAAACCATGATTCTGTTTAACCGCTTCAGAATGGCCTAGTTCAGAAAAAATCATATTCATGAATTCAGCGCTCGATAGAATTTTGTTTGAGGGAGTAAAACCAGCTGCCTCAATTTTAGAAGCTCTGGTTCTAAAATTTAGAAGTTCTGGATCTGATTGCAGCAATTGATTAAGTTTACCTAAACGATGCGGCGTTAAAACTCGGTTAAAAACCAAAACAGGTTGGATCAGTTCACCATCGCTGTCTTTTAATTTTGAGGTGCTTAAAAAACCGCCATGACCATTTGGCACAGAATAAAGCCTCCTGTAACCTAATAACTGCGCAAACCTTCCGCTGTTTTCTTTAATTTTTAAATATCCCTTTACTGCTTGATCCGCTTCCATCTTAACCACAAGTCCAAATTGAACGCCTCGATGATGCATCGGGTCATAGGGAACATGATCCTCTTCAACCAATTGTCCTATTCCTTTTACTCCCAGCCAGGTTCCATCCTTTAAAGGGAAATAAACTTGTCGTCCATTAGCAACAGTGAAGTCCATGCCCATATTATTATTGGTTGGCCGATCTGTAACTCCTATGATCATTTTGTAACCTGCTAACGCCATGCGATTTGCTATTTCCGGTGTTCCAGCTAAAAATCCAGTATATTCATCTAGTAAATCTTCGCCAGCTCGTTTCAAAATTTTTTCGCGCAGATCGTCTAAATCATCATCCAATAACCGTGGATATTTGGAAAGGTGTTCATCCCTGCCAACCTGATCTAATACTTTTTGATCCACAATTTCTAGTTGTCCTACCTGTTTTTTTTCTTCTGATAGCGATACTAAAAATACAGGACGCAATGTTGGATCATCTAACAACGCTCTCTTAAGTTCTGGAGTAAAAAATTGATGGAGAGCGGCATGGCGGGACAGATTATTCTCCGTTAAGTACCGATCAAACTCACGGTCAAGTTGATCCTCTCTTTCCCGATCTGAAACCGGGAGAGGAGGCGTTTTAGTTCTAGTTCTAGTTCTAGTTGGCGCTGGCGCTGCAGTTGGACTTGGGGGCGGAGTTGGTGACAGGGTTTGAGTTTTCTTTGCCAACTTATAATCACGTTCAAGAAAAGTATTCCATAAGAAATCTCGAACTTGCTGAAGGTCATCCTTGCGCAAAAGTTCTTCTGCCTGTTCCCCAGATATTTTTCCTGCCGCAAGCAAACTAGCAGATAGTCCCTTAAGAAAAGCGCTGTAGGATTCAGGCGTACGGGAACCCGGGATCTCCATCAAAATCGTAAGCGCAATATCAATTCCATCCTGAACACTTCTAAAACCTTCTCGATTGATTCTAGGAAATACATGTAAGGGATGAACGTCTGCATAATCGGTAAAAATATATTTTTGCCTGTTCCGAAGAACCAGAACATTTTCTGCGTGCGAAATAGGGAGGAGTCCTAAACCAAAAAGCTCGCCAACCTGCTTGCCTATATTCAGAGCCGCCTGCTGAATATCGTTTTCATTTTGCCATGGGAACGCGGAGTTGTTGCGATAGCTTACTCGCACTGTTGACGGCGATAATCGCAAGAGAGTTCCTTGGGCTTCGGTGGAATTCCCTTGAAAGCTGATGTCAGCTACTGCTCTTACGTTGTCTCCTTGATTAAATTTACTGCTTTTCTTGCGCAATAATTCCAATGAATCAAATTCTTGAGCCATAAATTTTGCGCTTCCGCCGCCTCGAATTCTGCCATCTGAAAAATTTGTGTAATCGTAACCGCCCTCAGGTGTGCCAGCATACTTTAATTCCAAAACAAATTCTCTGCCTTCCACTTCAAGTACAATAGGGAGACCGTCTCTTAAAAGAATTCCTGATCTCCCGCCATCTTTTCCGTTGGAAAATTCGGGAATTACTGGCATTAGAATGGAGTAACGTGATTTTTGATTGGATGGCGCTGTAACCAAAATTCCTTTTTCAAAAATTTCTTTAATATCTAAAGGCAAGCCATCCCAATCGGTAGATTTCCGAAGAACTTTCCCTTCAGGTTTTTGGAACGCTAAAGGAACGATTTTCATTTCCCGGTCAGGACCCCAGCGCTGAGAGTCTCGTGTAGCATTGGGGCTGCGGCTGGTACGTACACTATCGAACTTCGGCGAATCTGAAAACACCGGCTGGATTTTGTCTCTCGCATCCTGCGTAAATGCCATTAAGAAATCCCCATTCACTTTTGCTTTTGCAAACCTTTTTTTAAGCTCACTCACCGGCACCACAGAGATTTGTTTGGTTGGCGGAACATAACGGACATCTAACCCTCTATTTTCTGCCAGATATTGATCAAGTTCAAGATCAACTGGCAATCGCTTAGCGATCAGCGCCCCATACGCATTTTCATAGATGTTTTTTTGGACATCGAACCCTGCTAGTTTGAGACGCGTCTTGACCTGTTGTAATTTACGAGTATGATCAATCTTTGGCTTATGATCCTTGCCAGCATAATACCCACCATTAATAAATAGACGGATTCGGGGAAGATCATGAACCATTTTTACCGCGGAAGAGTTTGCGTTCTCATAGAATTTCCACGGGCCGATATTGGCTAACGCAATTCCCGCTTTCTTGAAAATGGGATGGTTGAGTATGAAATTTTTTGTGACCGCATCTGAAAGACTTGTGTAAAGAAAATCGTAGTTGCCTTCATACCTATTTTGTTTATTTGATCTTGTATAGCCATCCTCTTCCAAAAACGCTTGGGCCGTGATAATGTCTTTTTGATCATCTTCGATCAGCAATACATTGGATGCGCCCAACCTTAACGCGACTCTAGCAAGGATTCCATCGCCCGCCCCTTTATCTAAGACGATTTCGTCTGAAAAATCCTCTGCATTCGCGATCATATGCGCAATCATTTGAATCGTGTAATAATTAAGATGATTGGGATCTCCTTTTACATTCACCTCTAAAGATTTTTGGGTGAACAAAATATTCCCTCTATATTTATCATAAAGTGGACCTAACTCTTTTTTAATGCGGCGAATTTTTCGTTTTATAATTTCTTTATTTTTGGGATCTTTTGAACGACCCATATTAGGAATTTCAATAAAGATGAGAGTGCCAACCCTGAGCAGCCGAGTAGAAAACGCTTTTGAGAAATAAGCCTCCATTTCAATTGAGGTATCCCCAATTTCCATCGCGGGCAAATCGCCAGTGTATTCCGCTCCTAAAGATTTACTCGCCAGCGTAACCAAACCATGAGCTTGTTCTTCGGTAAGCATGTAGGCTTTTTGTGGCGGCTGGGTTTTGTTCTTCACCATCGAGGCAGTGGGCATGCTTGCAAGCCATTTGGTGCGAGCAGGGACTTTTATCCCCATCCGCTCTAATTTCTTTTTCTTATGACGCTCCCATAGTATTTTTTCATTATAAATATTGTGCAGTTTTATGTTCAGCTTGGTTCCCACCACACCGCCTAAAACTGTGGCGCCGATAGTTCCAATGACAGCAAACCCCCAAGGGAGAATTACCGCGCCGCTGGAAACAATTAAAGAAAATAGAAATGGAAATAAAATAGCAGGAACGATCGAAACCCCTGCTAAGACTGAACCCACTACACCCAACATGAATCTATCCCGCTCAGTGAGAACTTTTCCATCCGCATCAACTAAAGGATGAGCTTTTTGGAAAACAGTTCCTGCGGATATCATCCATAACCCCGCGGTCAAAGGCCAGAGAGTCCACCATACTCCATTGAGCATAGAAGCTGTAAGCCATGCAACGATCACCAATGATCCCATAAGCCCTACACGGAAAGAAAGTTTATCCATCGGCTCTACGTTCTCTATGTCATCCAATAAACTTACATGAGCCTTGTCATCTACAACAAGATTTTTGCCTATCTTCTTCATGATCCGCATCGCAAATAGAATTTTCACCGGCAGAAAAAATCCTTGTTCCAACTCTCCCGCAATATGCGCCCATTTCGCGCCAAGGATGGAGGCATGTCTGCTGGATCGTTTTTTATATTCTTTTTTTGCCCAGCTGTGGATTAATTGTTTGATCCGCTCAACTGTAGAACCGTCATCCAATTCATGGAGTTCTTTGAAATAGTTAGAAGGGTATCCAGTTAACAAAATCCAAACAACATTCATTGCTAGATTTGGATCATCGTCCCACATCTTTAAATACGAATCTTCTAAATGTTGAAAATAGGATTGAAACAGAGCTTGAACAGCACGGAGAGGTTTTTTAAGGAAGAAAGTTTTCTTTTCTATTTTTATCAAGTAGAGAATATCATTTAATGCATCAAGTTTTGCTTTAAGACCTGCCACAGAAATTTTTTCATCAATTTTTTCATCCAAAACCATTTTAAACTCTACATTGTCAGCTTCTTCGCCAGCAAAACTGAAATCTTGAGATTTAATCGTATATTTTTCTAATCCTTCATTTTGTTTAACTGCTTCTTCCCGTCCAAGCTCCCTCATTACCATGAGAATCCACTCTTCTTCAGAAAGGATTTTGCCTTCAGGGAGTAATCCCAAATGAGTTAAAGTCTTAGAAAGAGTTGTCCGAAGACGATGGAGAAAAGGATCAACAGCTAGGAGTTGTTCAAACTTTGGAAGTCTATAGGGAGTTAAAACTCGATTAAAAATGATAGCAGGCTGGAATTCATTTCCATCCTCATCTTTAAAACCAGCGGTACTTACAAGATTTCCATTGCCATCTGATACAACATAAATTGGACGATATGCCAGCATTTGAGCAAATCTAGCGCCAGATTCCCGAACCATTGAATATCCTATTTCAGCTTGGATGGCTTCTTCTTCAGAAGCGAGTCCTGGCATAGGAGACAAATCGTCATCAAAGTAAGTAGGGGGTTTGGTAGGATATAATAACTGTCCAACACCTTTAATGCCTAACCATGTGCCATCCTGTAGAGGAAAATAAACTTGCCTGCCATGAACTAGAGACCAACCATCCTGAACTTTATAATAGCGATCACTTAAGCCAACAATGATTTTATACCCTTTTTCTGCCATTTGATTTGCAACGCTTGCGCTTCCTGCAAGGAATGCGCTGTGGTTAAATAGGACTTCTAATCCGCCGATCTTTTTGATAACTTCTTCATCTACAATCTTTAACGGTCCCATTTGTTCCTCTGGTAGAATTACTAAAAATTGCGGTCGCAAGGCTGGATTTTCTACCAAAAATTTTTTTATTTCAGGAGTAAAGGATGTCTCTAGAGCTTTATATTGAGATAGATCGTTTTCGTTAGGTAAATCATTTCCCGATGCAAGTGTCTTATTTTCAGGATCGTTTGAACCATGTGAGGTTATGGAATCATTTTGAAGAGATGGTTTGACAGTTGGACTGCGGATGGCAATAATGGTTTGAATTGAATCTATTATTCCTTGCAGAAAAGAGAGGGCTTGTTCCAGAGTTTCGACTTCTTGCGGTTTGTCTGTGTTTGGATCAGAACCATAAAAATATTTATAAGATTTTACTTCAAAATCAATACCCTCCAGTCCGTTTTGAATTTTTTCTAAAGCATCCGAATCAGTATGGTTGTCTTGATATCCTCCGTTTATAAATAAATTCAGTTTTGGAAGTTCTTTAATGAAATCTGCTACGGATTGATTAGCGTTTCTATAATCTGGCCAAGGACCGATATTAGCAATGCCAATGGAGGCATTTTGCACGGACGGAATTTCTTTTAAAACTTTTAGAAAATCAGGGTTATCTAATTTACCCCGTAAAATGAGATAATCGCCATCTACAGAATTTTCTGAGTTTACCCAGCCATCCTCTTCCAAAAATCCTCTTGCCTTGTCTAACTGTCTGTCATCCTGATCAACGAGCAGAACCTTGGATGCTCCCAACTTTAGAGCTAGTTGAGCAAGCAGCCCATCTCCTGAACCAAAATCGAGAACTGTTGCCCCAGGGAAATGTTCAGCATGCGCCAACATGGAAGCAATGGCTAAAATAGTGTGCGGGCTTAACTGCAGCAGTTGTCGTCCTTGGACGGATCTTAAATGAACTGAAGGCCTTGCGAACAAAATATTCCCAGCGTTTTCTATATAAAGTTTTCCTAATCTCTTTTTTAGTTCTTGAATTCCATCCTGTAATCTTTGCTGATCCATAAAGTCGTTCCCAAAAATATTTCCGGGAGCTTCGGCAAAAATAAGCGGCCCAATACGCAAAACCCGCGCAGAATAATCTTCAGACCGATAGGATTCAACTTCAAAGATACTTTCTCCGATTTTTACAGGAGCAAAAACAAGATGCACATCGGCTTTGATTAGGTTGCTGATCTTCGCAACTAAATTGCGGGCATCTGGTTCAGACAACATTTTAGCCCGCGGACGTTCATTTTTATCAACTCGAAGCGCTGAAGCGAGTGGGAGTTTTGAAATCCCAAGGGCAAGGCGATATAAAATTGACAACTTTACCAACTTCTGATACGATTGATTTGAGGTATCAATCATGAATGGAAGACGTAAAATATTGGCGAAAACTCTTATGGATTTCTCTAAAATATTTTTGGCAGGCGTATTCACGAGCGAGTTTCTGAAAGGTTCATTTCCGTTAAGAGCCAGTTTGGGCGTTGTGACTATAGGTTTTGTTATTGCAGGTATTTTCGCGTATCCAATAGAAGGAGGTGATGATTGAAATGATAGCTGTAATAACGGGAGCGATCGTTCTACTGCTTTCCCTAGTCTTTTTCTTATTCGATCATTACCATGGGAAGAAAAGGCTGTCTTAAGAGAGGAATAGAATGACAGCTGGAATAACTCTTTCGATTTTAGCCTTGGTAATCCTTGGTTTATTTGAGTGGGAACAATACCGTGTGAGGAAGAAACACCAAGGGCCGCCGCAGCCATAACTGTAGCCAGCTCTCTAGGCGATCTACCCACAATCCCAGATTCCACTCTGTTCACATACCATCTCGCCGCAAGAATCATGTCGTTGTAAGCCGTATGAATCAGAATATTTAGAACTAACCCAAGCCCAACCGCCTGCAATAATCGCGTTACATCTTCTAAATTTGTAACTGGACTACCCATCAAAACAAAAATAGCAGGAGTCACGGTAACTCCTGCTAAGACTGCGCCAACTACAAATAAAATAAGGCGATCAAAATACGTTAATACCTTGCCATCTTCTTGGATTTCTGGATGTTCTCTGGAAAAAACAATTCCGCTAAAGAACATCCAGATACCAATTGAAACATACGCGTGCCACCAAATGCCTGAGATCATCGCTGATGCGAACCAGAAAATCATTGAAACCGAACCCACTATGATTAGTAGATTAGAAAACCCATCCATTGGTTTTAGTTTGGATTCATCCCTCACATCTTTTAGCAATTCCTCGTCCGCTAATCCCGATTTCACCAAAACCCATGCTATTCCTTTAATGATTATTTTGCCAGCTGACGCCAGCACTGGCACGGCAAGCGCCCATTCGAGCATCCCTGCCAAGTGCGCCCACTTCGCTCCAAGGATGGAACCAAAAGGTTTGTTATCTTGAGATAGATTCTGAGCATGGTCTGGTTCCAAAATTGCTTTTGTAGAAATAGGTGATAATGAAATATTGCTTTCCATAAAAATTTTTCTTCCCGGAAGATTTGATTCCCTAATATCTATTGGCATTCTCTCCACATTAGAGATCACTGCTTTATTAATTATTTGATAGTCAGGAATCATATCAGATGCCAGAGCTAACAGTTCCTCCCAAGCATAACTCTCTAATTCTATGAGCGATTCAGTGTTTCTTTTCAGGACTCGATTGATATTGATCCAGTTACGAATTTTTCCATTCCAAATTCCAGAAGATAGCGACAATATCTGCTGCAAGATTTGGCGCCGGAACATTTCAGGAAGTAGTTCCAATTCTTCTTTGGTCAATGGTTCATCTGCAACTGACTGATAGACAGAGATAAATTCTTTTAAGCGCTGCCAATCCAACAGTCCATCTTGCTGCACAATGGGATTAGCAAAATCAAGAATTCGAGGGCCTATATTAGAGTTGCCAAAATCTATTACCGCATTTACAGCATCTCCCTTGAAAAGTAAATTGCATGCAGCGAAATCTCCGTGAAAAACTGTTTGAGGCAGATGTTCAATTTTTCCAGCAGTGTTCTCTTTTAGTTTCCTGATCTGAGCAATATAGAATTTATAATGATTGCGGAAGTAGCTTGCAACTGGCAGAATCGTCGGCAGAGAACCATAAAGCCTCTCAAATTTTTTCTTTGCGCTCTGTTCTGTTTGATCAAGATTTGCAAGATCAATGACAGGAATAGAATCAAACCGGTGCGGATCAATTGAGAATGAATCAATAGTACCTTTGAACATTTTGTGGAATTCAGCTAATCGTAATGCTGCGTTTTTTAATCTAGTATTATTAATTTCGTTCCAGGAGACAGGCGTCCCATCAAGAAAAGAGGTAAGAGTTAAGGTTTGTTTTCTAAACTGAACAGAGTTATTCTTTGTTCTAGTTAAAATAAAATTTGGAATTTGGCTATTTGGTTCAGCAATATTTCTTAATTGAGTTTCAAAGAGGATTGCTGGCTGCTTATCTTGATTTTCTCGGAGAATAAACTTTGAGTGATTTGTAATAACCTGGTATGCGGTTGTATATGCGCCTTTTCCAATGACTTCTATTTTTCTAACTTTTCCAATCTCATAATGCTCTTCCAAAATTTTCTTGAATCGGAGTTTTAATAAAAAATCTCTAATGAGTGGAAGAGAAAAATTGATCAGTAGGTGGGCAACTATCCCTTGTATATCAAGAGGTGAAAATCCAAAGACCATGCCTGCAAAACTTAAAAACCCTGCAGCTACAAAATGGAGCAGCGGCGGATCTCTTGAACCATAAGAGCCGATGAAATTAGGGAAGTGTAGGAGTGTAAAAATGGGCCAGACAAAATTAAAGGCAGCAGCCACTGCCATGTGGAGCTCTCCAGTTAAAAGATAAACCGGCAGCCCAGTTGAGAATCCGCTAGCAGCAATAGAGATCAAATTTTCCAACCACCAGGCTGTGGTTTTACGATACATTGCAAGACTATATTTTTCCTTTTTAAGAAGCGGGACAAAATTGAGTCTTGAATGCGTCTGTTGGCTTAAAAATAAGATCAGCTTCCAAACCCAAACCATCACTGCTCCTAATGTGTCATCAGAGCTTTTAGCTACTCTTATCTTTTGTCGGATAGAAAGATACCAGCCGTAGGGCCATGTGTTTGGGCTAAATGGGATTAGAGCCTCCCACCAGCGCATCATGTAGGAATAAATCGGAGGGCCAAACATAGAGCTTTCTGACTCTAAGTATTGGGTGGGATCATTTAGAGCCAACCTCACAGAATCATCCGTAACAGCAAATCCGCCTGTTTTTAAAGACGATCCTATCCTCCCCATAAATCTTTCGTAAAATTTTGGAATCACTGAGGGCGCGCGCTGGTAATAAAGGTCAATTCCCTCTTTAAGTAAGCGGTCTAAGAAAGGATTTTGGTTCTCAAATTTTGCTTGTCCAATGGTTGTTATATCTTCCTGAATATAGGTGATATTGTAAATTTTTGTCTCTTGGGTTCCCGGATATCTCCATTCAAAACTGATTTTTGTATTCCCATTTTCTTCGCTTATAAAAATAGTTTTTTTATCAATTTTCATTGCAATCAATTCCTGCGCGATCCGCGCATTAAGATCAATTTCTATTCCATCCACAACCATTGAACTTTCATAAATATCTTCTTGTGTTCCAAAACCAAAAAACTTTTTTTGACGCGCATACTTATCTACAGATAAAAGAAATGAGAGGAGTTCCCAATGATTATCTATTAGATGCTGCAATTTACGAGCATTTACTTTATGGTTTTCAACAAAATAGGCTTGAGTTATATTCGTTGCCAATAAAAAGGACGAGAGATCCGCTCCTGCGCCGCCATAGAGACCAACCTGTAAACGGTTATCAGGATTGACTACATTTTTTATTGCCATTGCATGGCCCACAAACGGCAAGGATAACACAGGGTTATTGTCAAGGAGATTTTGATCTAAACGCAGCGCATCTGTGATAGAGGCGGGGGAATCGAAATCGTGCGCCACGTTTTTATCTCTATTCCACGCCAGATCAGTTAATGTTTCAAAATCTGCGGCAATATTCAGAACCGAGTCTTTAATCATTGCAGAGAAGCGCTCTATATCTCGATGCAGCAAATCAATGCTTTTAATAACTTTAGCAATGAGCTGCGACTTCACTCCAAAAAAAAGAACATTAGCGGGAGTTTCTAAAGCTGATAAGAGAAATTCCCGAGTCTCTTTATTTAGACGATAAAACATTTCTATACGAGCTTTAGCAGCAGCTTCTGCTGTGCTTGAAAAAACTGCTGGATCTTTAATTTTAGAGTTTGCCAAATCCACTTTTACAATTTGAAACAAGGCAGCAAGGCTTTCTTCCATACCGCTAGTTAAAGAAGCGATTTTTTGATCTGACTCTTGAGCAATGAAAGAGCGCCCTCTCTCTTGCGAAATGAATGCAAGACGATTTGTATTATGAGGAATCGAGGTTTGTTTAATTTCATTTAGTTTGTCAATGACTGCAACTACATTTTTAGTCATTAAAATGTGAAATCCAGGGATAGATAAATCTTGAGAAAAGAGTGTTTGAAAATTACCAATCCCTTTTGCGATATAAGCAGTGGAATTTTTCCACATAGACAAGAACTCCGGATTATGGATAGATTGGCTTAAGTCCGCGCCCAATAGATAACTGCCATCTGTGAGAATTGTTAACTTATCCTCTTTCAAAAAGGAACTCAATGCTGGATTTGTTTGCAGAAGTTCCCTTGCCTCGTCCACTGTAATATCATCTTGGACCACTTCAGCCCTTGCAATAACTGCGACCCGGTATCCTGCAAGCAGCAACTGTTCAATTACTAGCTGATCAAACGTTGCTTCCCCATGATTGTCCAGAAAATAGAGAATCGTGCTGCCAGGAGCTTTTTTAATCTTTTCAATAAAGGCATTAAATTCATCAATCGCTAAACTACCTTTGTTTGTTTGTTGAACAACGAGTTTAAGTAAAGATTCAATTTGGTCAGGGGTATAATTTTGATCCGAATCCATAATCACGCCAAGGGAATTAGCAAACTCTTTTAAATTTTCCATGGTATTACGATCAAAGAGATTCATAATTCCAGCGTAAATCATTGCTGTGCGCAATGCTTTGATTCTTTCTTGAGTTAATCCAGGATGGGTTGGACTTAAGACAGGGTTAAAAATATCCCTGCGGATTTTTTCATACAAGATTTGTGAGGAGCGGTCTAATCCCTGCTTGTATTCTTTATAAGCATGAGGGTTTCCGGTCAAGGTTTTAACTAAACGATGAGCAATTCCTTCAAATTGCGTCATAGAAAGGTCCCAGATGCGTGGATGATTAGAAAGAATATTAAAAGCGGTTTGAACTCTTTCCCTTATAGCAAGATTATTTGTGGCTAAATCTAAATGATGGGAGGCTTGCTCGATTTTTCGCTGCATGCGTTTTGCTCCAGCATCTTTCATAATCACATAACCAGCTTTATAATTTGCAGCGATAAATTCCGGAGTCCGGTTATTGAGCAGATCAGTAACCATATCATCCACTGCCTGCTTAAGGTCATCATCTCCAGTGGATTCATGTATAAAATTGTCGCTTCCTTTTAATGCCAACCATATTCCGTCTTCTGAAGGAAAATAACATTGCCGCCCATTAGCAATATCTTTTTCCCCGGGATACCCTTTGTCTGTGACTCCTACAACTATTGTGTATCCGTTTTCTGCCATTTGGTTCGCTACTTCCGCGCTGCCTGCGAAGTAGCCGCTTGTCCGGTGCAGAATTTCCTTGCCGTCAATCCCCGCCGCAGCATTCTCGCGCAAAATTTCAATTGCCCCCATATACTCTTCAGGCTTCATAATTTCAGCTGGCGGTTCATGCACCAAGAATACCGGCTTTAAAGCAGGATTTTCTAACAATGCTTTTTTAACTTCAGGTGAAAAGGATTGTTTGAGAGCTTTATATTGGGATAGATTATTCTGGGTTAGATATTGATCGAATTTTTGATCGGTATTGTCTTCTTCCCTAGTAGGCAAAACCGAAGCAGGGATAAGACCTAGTTTGGGCGAGATGCGGTTATTATAAAAATTGTGTAATTTTATGCTTCCTTTGATTCCCAACTCAAAATAGGTAAGCGCTAGTTTTCGGAAAGGCTCAATAAACAAGGCTCCAGCAACGACCGCTATAAGCAAAGGGATTCCCACAATAGAGATCGCTATAGAGAATAGAAGGGCGGGAGAAACAGTTACTGCGGCAAATATTGCACCGATTATTGCAAGGAGGGCTCTGTCAAAATAGTTAAGTTTTTTTCCATTTTTTTTATATTTTGGATGTTCTCGCGAAAACACAATCCCGCTTGTCAAAAGCCAGACGCCAACTGCTATTCCACCATCCCACCACACGCCAGAAACCATGGAATAGACCATCCACGAAATAAGATAAATAGATCCCAATGCTCCCATGAACCAAGAAACCGCACCCATGGGCTCTAGTTCATCCAAATCATCCAACAAACTTGCATCTGCTTTTTCTTCACCAATCATCCGATCCGCTTCCCATCGCAGAATGGCCTTAGCGCCCATGATTAAGAATGGAACTGAAAATGCCCACTCTAACTCACCCGCTAAATGCGCCCACTTCGCCCCAAGGATGGAAGCGGAAGTATTTCCATTTTCTGTTTCTTCAATATCCCCATCCCAATCTTGTTTATGGGCTATGCTTTCCGATTCGCTCTTTAATCCCATCCCTTTTTGAACCTGTTTGAGTAGTTTTTTATATTCAGATTCTTCGCTTTCGGACCGATTTGTATTCTCTGTTAATGATAAAAATTTTTTGTAGCCCTCTATCCCAAGAATTTCCTTGACTTGATTAAGAATTATTTTAGTTTCTAAATCGTCTTCATCGCCTAAAATGTCATGACCGGTATAACCAGAATCTTCTCCGCGAACATGGGCATCCATTGATAAAATAAGAGGGTGATAATACCAGCCCATTTCGATGCGGACATCAGAAGGGATTGGAATGATGTAGTGCCAAGGAACGCTTCTTTTGGATGAAAAGAGAAGGTCTGCCCTTAACTGTTTAAAAAAATCTTCGATTCCACTATATCCATGGTAGCGCAGCAGATCATATTCCTTTGAACCAACCAAAATTTTTGTCCTATCTTCGTTCAGGGAAATTGTGGCCAGAACCTGAGCATCCGAATAAGGAAATGAAAGCTTGTTCCACCTAAATCGCGGATCCGTTTTAAGTTCTGCCGGCAACAAAAAATAAAGGACTGCCAAAGGCAGCTTAGCTAAACCATCTCCAAAAACATCTTTGTAAAAATTTAATTGCCCTTGATTTTCTCTTTCATATTGTTTTCGAATTCCATCCAGCCCGATCTTATCAATGTTTGTTCTTAACATTTGCGCTTGGTCCAAACGAAGAGAACTGCGTACAATTGTGCAGATCGTCGCCTCGCCTGCAACCCCAATTCCAATAAGGTAGGAGATGAATGCGCTAACATCCTCTAAACTTTTACTGCTCCCAATGATATAACTGATGTGTTGGGAAGATTGGATGCCTATGCCGCGAAGATGGTTTATAAATTCGATTACTTCTCCCAACTTTTTTTTGGAATGGATGATCCTGCCAATATGAGAGCCGTCTTTTATACCTAAAATTTGCAGATAATTAATAAATATTTCTGCATCAGCCAAACTTTTACCGCTGTTTAAAATTTGAGCAATGTGGCTCCCGTTCCAAATTTCTTTTCTGTTTAGAAGAGATATAAAATTCTTTATATCCTCTAAAGTTCGAGTGGTGCGCAAGATTGCGCCAATATTCGCTCCATTGAAAACAAAATCCCCGTTATCTTTATATGAGTAAAGGTAAAGCAAAATCTCGAACTTGCTCATAAACTTGGCTGCGGACAAAGACAAAATTGATTCTATTGGATAACCTTGAAAGAGTTGTTTTCCATCCCTAGTAATCATAGATAACAACTTTACAATTGCGTGTTTATTTATTTCTTCATCTTTTAGAAGACTCTCAAACACTCCAGACATATCTCTCAGTTTACTCTCAGAGTCTATGGGATCATTTAATTCAACCCCCAATTTTTCTAAAATCGCATCCGCGCTCAATTTAGGAGACAAATCAGACTCTAACTGAATTTCAAAGCGATCGTTCACTCTGGCAATAGTGAAATCATAAAATTGCCGATACACAGAAGGACTCATCTGAAAATCACCGTTCAGTATCCCCCAAATAGTGTGGTAAGGGATACCGGATTCTCGCGCGGTAATGTCTCTGCCGTTCTTCTCTGCAACAGCCTTTAGTGTTGCGAACATGGTTTGTCTATCAGGCAGTAAACGCAAATCGTATTTTTGTTCAATCTTACTTACAAGCCCCTGAAGCTTTTCTAAATTTTTAGGAGTCGGGATGGCTCCATTCGATAAGATATTTCCCAGAGTAGATTTAGGAACATTCGATAAAGCTGACATTTCCGGAATACTATAAAGAAGATTTACCTTCCTAATTTTTTCAATGAAGGATAGCGCATCTCCTTCCACAACCGAGGCAAGGGGGGATTGGGAAAGCCAGAGGGCAAAGCGGAACAAAAGAGTCTGATGCTGATGGATCACATTGACAATTTGGAGAGCTTCTGGTAATCTTAAATAACAGATGAATCTTTTTAATACTTCGCGCAGACGATTTATCTCTTCTACCTTCGGGAATTTAGCTGTTGTGCTATTATCTGCAGGGGCAGTAAGTGATGCATTTAGCGCTCTAAGAACTTGGATTAGAATTTCTATCATTGTAGGAGGGCTAATATCGTTCGTATTAGGAATTGCTTTTTGTCCTGAAGATAATAAGGAGGATAAGTAAAATGATAACGATATGGAGTATTGTTGCGTTTGGTGTGATACTTTACGTATGGATGAAGATTGAACAACATCGTTCAAAGAAACCGCATTAAAACAAAATTGAAATGGAGATTTTATGGGGTTTATTGGCGCTTGCATTAGGAACTCTGGCATTATTTGAATGGGAACAGTACCAAAAAAGAAAGAAATATCAGACGTCTCATCCTTAAATCCTTCATAAATCAGTTTATTCACATACCATTTTGCCCAAAGAATGGCGCCGTTGCGGGAAGAATGAGTTAAACAATAATATCCAATGCCAGCCGCAGCAGTTCCCAGCCCCGCAGAAAATAAAAATGCAGGAGTCACCAAAACTCCTGCAAAAATCAACCCCCAGAAAAATAATTTCTTCCCTTTTGTTGAGCTAAACCATTCCTTATAAGTGACTCCCCTGCCTTTGTGCGCGCCGCTAAACACAAAAGCGGACGCAACCGTTACCGCTACGACCACTGAAACATCTAAATTAAAATACACCGCCAATAGAACCGGCAGTTGATAGACTACCTCCCAGTTGACTAGCACGGTTGTGTAAAGCCAATACTGCCACGAATCTTCTCCCCACTTTTCTTTAGCCCACTCGTCCTTTGTGGAAGCGAGGCCACCTTCAGAATCAGTTTTTTTATCGTCCTCCTCAATGATAGGGATATCATCAAACTGGCGGGGCAATGGTTCAATAGGATCAATTTCTGTTCGGATTTCGATATTTCCTTTTCTGTATAGTCTGGAAGTTACAGATCTTAAAAAAGGAGCAATGCCTGGTTTTGTAGCTTTAGCGTGCCCAAGTTTTTTTGTATTTTTAGCATCCTCTGATTTTTCGGCGTCGTTAATTTTAATATCTGGAACATATTCTGCAATTAAACGAATCACAGCTTCTGCTGAGAGAACTTTAAAATTTTTGTGCCCTGAACGCCATATATTTTGAAATGCCATCATAATGTCATGTACCCGTGTTTTATCGTTTAACGGCAAACCTTGTTCATCGTAATACAGTTTAAGAATAATAGAGCGGTCTCTAGAAGATAACTGCATTTGGTCAAAAAATGAACCTTCTTTATTTGCCTCTTCAAAAGTTTGCCTCACGGTATATAAACGCGCACCCACAATGTAAAGATTGTCTGCTCCCACATTTTGAAATTTAGTTTTTTCCTCGCTATCTTTATTATTCTGTATATTCCCTCTGCCTTGCACCAGAGAATAGAATTCTTCTAATGCTTTGCCTTGAATTGATTCCATAAACAATTTGAAAAATTTTGAGAAAACAATAATTCCAGTGGGTAAAATGGCTAGAATTCCCAATATAATCTCGCCCCAGCTCCAGCCATGGTAAATAGAATAGGCGATGGTTGCCGCTCCAAAAAATGCCAGCCCCGATACCACTACTTCTACAATGGTAAATCCCCGCCGTTTGTCGCGCGGTCTGCCTCTCAAGGGAGAACCATCGGGTTGAACATTGGCGGGAGGAACAATTACAATTTTTGCCACATGAACGTTATGTCTAAAATGGCTGTCCACATATAGAATGAACTGGGTTCCATCTGGGAGATGTTTGGCATGAAGCATATGTTCTAGAACTCGAATTTCTAAATGCATCTGCTTCTTGCTGACATGAATAGGATTTTTATTCCGCGCGTCATAATCTAAGGCGCTGGCATCATTTGGTCCGGCGAAGTAGAGTGTGAGACCATATTGCCCACCCAAAGGTTTTGTTTCGTAATCCTCTAGTTTCAGAGCGGCAATAAAATTAACTTGGCCGGCATAGTAAAGATCTACAACCCAGTCCCATAATTGGCTAATGGATTGGAATTGGCCGATTAGTTTTTCTTCAATTTTTTTCTCTTTCGGCTGTACATCAACCAGAATTTGACCAATTTTTTCTCTTAAGCCCCTCGCTTGCCCAAGCAGTAAAGGAATTTGCGCGCGTGATAGGTTTTGAATCCAAAACTCGTTCCATTGGCTTTTGAATGACCGAAGCAATTCTCTCCCATTCTGTACATTTTGAAGATCTCGCAAGAGGTTCGCGAGGATCGTATCCGCGGGCTCATATTTACCCTGGACAATCGCATCTTCCAATAATGATATCCCCCTAAAAATAACGCTGCTTTTAGAATCCTTTCGATGCCGAAGCGGAGCAGTTTCTGCTTTAAGAGGTTGAGTTTGCGAAGGCCTTGCCCCCGGATCCGGAAATTGAGCAAGGGATGCATAAGAAGGAAAAATGACTATTCTCGCCACTTTCGTATCGGGTCCGATCTGATCTACATAAAGACGAAATACAAACCCGTGAGATTTTTTAAGCACGCTTAAATGCGCTATCGCGGGATGGATTTCATCTTCTTTGATATAAAAGGAGCTAGGAAAATGATGGGCCAAGTGGCTTACAGCGCTTAAGGCTGACCCATTTTCTGGATGGAATGCATATTGTTCCGGCAAAGGTTTGCTTAAAGTTCCTGGATCCTGGACTAAGACTAGGTAGTTAACATCGTCGCGGTTATAAAGTTTGGCAATAACTTTCCACAGTTTTTGAATCGTATCAAAGTCTCCTAAAAATGTTGTTTTTACTCCTTCTTTATAAAACGAGAACGGATCCCTTTTTTGTTTTTCTTCGAGCGCGTGTTTCACCTGTTCGATTCCGCCCGCGGCATCTACCAGTTCAACTAATCCGATCGGGGTGCTTGGCAAAAATTTGTGACGTTGCCGCCGCAAAATAGTGTTGGACTGATAACTGTGACTAAAACTGTTATCTGAATACGGAGACTCATAAGTTTTAATTAGAAGTTCTAATTCTAGGGGATACAGCAGAGCAAGAATTTTGTCCATATCCGCGCGAGCCTCTTTTAACGCAAGAGCGATCGGCCTTGCCTTTGAAAGCAATAAATCAATTTGAAAGACTACGCTTGGGATATCTTTTAAATCCAAATCCGCGCCTGTGTTGCCTCCTGAAATTTTGTCGTTCCATTTGTCCATAAAATCATCAATTGCGCCTTTGCTCTTGGCTTCAATCAGATCGCTTCGCAATTCTTCTAAGAGAGCAACCGTAGCAATGTATTTATCGGGAATACCTGCTTTTAAAATTTTTATGGCATTTGAAAGAATAGTATAGATAGACGGCTGCGGCGCCCCCATATAACGAGGCAGATCAAGCTGAGGATAATCCGGATCAACCAACACCACCTTTGCGACTTTTTCAACTTCATCCACGTAAATATGAAACGCGGCTCCGAGCTTAAACATTTCGAAACTGATTCCCTTGCTTTGAAACTTTTGATATTTCTGAGCCTGAAGCTGGGTCAACATGGGATGAACCGCGCCATCCACGTTTAAATATAAGTGGCTTGCAATATCATCATCAATCGTCCTTAAACTTCCTATCATGCCTATAGATTCAAAATCAGTTGGAACGCCATAATCCTCAATGGGTTTCGCCACATCTTCTTCGGAAAGCAATGTCATGCAAAACAAAATTTTATTCTCTTTGCGAAGCTCTAAAATTCTTTTCCACGCATCTTCCGCGCTTAAATATCCTTTATATCCTTCATCAGAATCCCGCATGCTTACTCTAATCCGCTTTGGTAAAGGAGCCTCCCAATTTCTGTTATGCTGTATAATTTTCTCCTGCAACTCTCCTATTTTCCTTGTGACTCCATCCAATTGTCTCAATGAAATTCTAGGGCCATTCCTTATATCAAGCCTGCTGTCCCATTTCCTCGTGAGCAGTTCGAGATCAAGATGCCTTTTGGCAACTGCGGCGATATCGTTTAACAACTCCGTCAGCAAATGATACGCGAGCTCGTAAAGACCTTTGATGATCATAGACTCCACCATTCTCAGGACTTCATGAATAGATGTTCCCCCTAAAACGGTTTCTGCTGAATTCTCAACTTCGGATTCTGGCTTTGCGGCGGATGGGGGAGAAATCTTCCTTTCATCTTCTGCCAATACAACGGGTGCCGCATCCTTCGGCCCCTCAAGAATAGGAGGATCTTGTGATCCAGAATGAGGATCAATATTGGGGGAGTCCGCTCCCATATCTTCTTTTTCGTGAGAGGTTAGGATTTCATCCATTTTCTCAAAATGGTGTTCCATATTTTTTAGCATAGTTGATGCCTGCGAAAAATACTTTCCGAATTGCGATAACAAGAAACCGCTGACGAATAAACCGCAAGCGATCGCTATTTTTATTTTTAAATATCCTAAAGGGGAGAGAATGTTAAGAAATAAAGCGATGGGCATGACAAGGATTATGGGCCAACTACCTTGAATGGTTGCGTTTACAGACGCTTTGAGAGCTATTTTTAAGTCGCTTTTTAGTTCTACATTCTCGCCCAACTTTTTCCATCGCAAGACCATGCCGTTTTCTTGAACAATTCCAAAGAGGAAATGGCCTAAAAATAGAATGAGAAGAGCAATGGGTAGAACGCTCAAGGCGGAAATCACCGATGACCAAACAACCGCAGTTGTATAGTAATCCGGCCGGCTTAAATAATCTCCCATCATTTTCATCATGGATTCATAAACACTTTCCGTCCGCCAGAATGAAATGCCTCCGAACAACAAGCCTTCAATCAGATCAATCACCGCAATATTTTTTATTCCAAACAAAGTTTTCCAAATCCCCATGGCCCCGGGTTGGGGGCCGATTGAATCTTCGTTTCTTTCTAATTTGTCCAGAATCTGTTTGAAAATAATTTTTCTGTCTGGGGAAAATGCTTTTGCTGAGAATAAGCGATCGTAAACTGTTCTTAGAGTTGGGTCGTTACGAAGCGATAAAAGAATCAATTCCTGATACGCTTTTCGGTTCCATTGAAAGATGGCTTCTAGTTGATCTCCACCCAAAAATTCTTTTACAAATGAACTAGGATCCCTGACCTCTTCTAATTGATCTTCACCCCTAAATTTATCTGCAAGTGAACTGAGTTTGTTTTGATTCGTAACAGTATTTATTTTATGTTCAGCTTCTAAAATATATAGCAGTGCTAGAGCTGCTGTCTTATAAAGCGCATGTTCAGAGATACCCGCGTTTTTACGCCGATAAATGGCGCTTATATAATTTAGCCAGAATTCATAGGAGTGCATTTGAAAAGCAATAATCTCCCAAGTTTCCTCATTGGGATATAACAAATCCAGCTCTTGTACATAAGCAATCACTATTTGAAGAGTATTTTCTTCGCTCACATCATCTCTGGTTAAAGATTTTGAATCTGTTTTTTTCTGCTGAAGGGTTTCCGCGTATCGCGCCAGAGCATCGGCAATTTCAATATCCGTATATTGCAATCCTAGAATTTTAAGAAATTCTCTTTCTTGGCTCACCCTGCTGGATAAACGCCCGCCTTTCCATTGAATACCCCCTTCCGCAGCCCATTCATAGCGCGCTTCCCCACTTGTAATTTCTCCTTTTTTTTCTAAAGGTTCAAAAATTTTCCTTTCTTCCCCAAAATCATTGTAAAAGTTCATATCTTTTTCATTAGGGTCTATAAATTCTCTTGCCAAAAATTCAAGTCCCAGCTGTTTTAATTCCTGTTTCAGTTCTTCATCGCTCTTTTCAGCGTCTGGCATTGCCCCTCCCAACTCTTTTATTTCCTTTGCTTCCATCAACAGTCTAACCCCGCCTCCCAGTCGAATGAAAGCCGCCAATTTAAATTCAAAATCTTCCCATTTCAAATTGAGCGGAAGTTCTACAGAATAAGGGAAGAAACGGATTGTTGGATAGCGATTTGCCAGCTCCTTATATTTTTCTGGATAATTATTGTGGGGGGATAAGAATTGGTCTGGCCGGCTTGGTTTTTTTGGAGTTTCAAAAAAACGCGCTGAATCCTGTTCCCTCATTTCTTCCAAAATCAGCATCATGGATTCACCCATGTAAAGTCCAGAAGAAGTAAAGTAAGCATCTATTATGGTTTGAAGTTCCTCAGCGCTTAACTTTTTCATCATAAGCTGCATGATCTGTTGGGCATAAACAGAAACAATGAATTTTTTTAAACTCTGTTTTTTTTCAATGGAATATAAAAGCGCTCTGGCTTCCTCAAGAATACTGCGAAGGTCTGGGATGGGAAGGCGGCTGAGCACTCCAAAACGCTGGTCCCACTTGGGCACGAAATCTCTTTGCATGTCTCCGGTACCGCCAAGCATGACCAAATAACCGGAAAAATCTAAAAGAAGTTCTGAAAGTGTGGAAACTGCTTCGGATGTTTTTCCAACCCCAATCATTTTTTTTGCGTACTCTAATGCTAAATGCAAAGAGCTTCTGCCTGATAAAGGTCTGGTTTCATGTTCAGGAATTTGCATCACTCCAACTTTGGCAACTTTAGCTCCATTGGGCAGAACATCAATATACAATTCAAAACGCATTTTTATTCCCTTGTATCTTTCCTGAGCCATTCTAAGCTGTAAGTGAATCTCCTGTTTTTTCGGAGGGTTGGAATATCCGGAGGCATCTCCTCTTTCTATTCTGCATGCCTGCCCTAAACGTATGGTATGCGGGGCGCTAAATTCATACTGTTTTTCTATGGGTTTGCTTAAAATATCCTCGGTTTTCATCACCACAAGATGCGTTAAATTTTCCTTTCCATATAACTCAACGATCTTGCCCCACAATTCTTTCATATCTTCAAAATTCCCAATTGGTTGAGGCTCGGATTGGGGACCGATATCCTTTAATCCTCTTACCTTCTTGATTTCTTCTTTATGAACAGCAGAAAGATTCGTTGGGTCAGAGAGGGCAGGTCTTGAAAGTTCAGTTTCTTGCGCCATTTCCATGGACGTGGGCTGATTGGATATCTCTCTTGTCAGGTTTTGTTTTTGATAAGCGAATATAAGGCGGTTTGTATTAAATGGGATCGAGATTCCTTTAACCTCATTCAATTTTTTAATCACAGTTCCTATTTTTTTAGACATCAGGATATGGAATCCGGGAATGGATAAATTTTGCGCATAAAGTGTATGGAAATTTCCAGCTCCTTTGGCAATATAAGCAGTTGCATTTTTCCACGCATCTAGAAATTCAGGATGTTGAGAACTTTGAGACAAGTCCGCGCCTAATAGAAAGCTGCCATCTGTTGTTACTAACAATGATTTGTTCTCTAGGTATGGAGCAAGGACTGGGTTACTCTTTATCATTTCCCTTGCTTCTTCTTCGGTTATGTCATCTCGAACCACTTCGCCTCGGGCAACAACTGTAACGCTATATCCAGCAAGCAAGAGTTGTTCAATCAAAAGCTGGTCAAAGAGAGCTTCCCCATGATTATCTAAAAAATAGATTATTTTTCCATTAGGATTTTTTTTAAGAGTAGCGATGAATTGTTCAAACTCATCCACAATCGGTCCTTGAACTTTGGTTTTTAGAACCATTTCCTTGATCACAGGTTCTAAGCGATTGAAACTGTTGGGATCTTTCCAATCAAAGACGATTCCTAAAGAGTTTGCAAAATCTTCCAACGGCTGCATGCGGGTATGGTCAAATAAGTTCATAATGCCTGCACAGATCATGGCTGTTCGCAATGCCTCTTTTCTTTCTTCAGTAAGACCTTTTTCTTCAGGCTTTTGAACGAGTTTTATAACCTCTTGACGCATTGGCTCATACAGTTTTCCTACCGCATGATCCAAATTTTCTTTATAAGGCTTGTAAGCATGATCATTCCCGCTAAAATGTTTGACCAACCCATTGGCAATACCTTCAAACTGTAAAACGGATAACTCTTTTGCGAGCGGATGTTTAGCTAATAATTCTAAAGCGGTTTCAACTCGTTTTCTGGCAAGTGGATTTTTAGTAGCTATCTTTAAGTGAGTTTTGGCTTGTTCAATTTTTCCAATCAGGCTGTCTCCATAGTCAAAATTTTTATCCACATCGCTGATCTTTATAAAACCAGCAACATAGTTAGATGCCATAAATTCTGGAGTTTTACTATTCAAAAGATGATTGACCATCCCATCCACGTAAATTTCTAAAG
Source organism: Elusimicrobiota bacterium (assembly GCA_016180425.1). GTDB lineage: Bacteria > Elusimicrobiota > Elusimicrobia > 2-02-FULL-39-32 > 2-02-FULL-39-32 > 2-02-FULL-39-32. The sequence goes on along the minus strand of JACPBF010000001.1, from coordinate 610,785 downwards.
CACGATTTGCCAAAGTTCTCTTTTTTGAACTTCTATTTTTTAGTGAGATGAATGCGGTCACTAGCCCGCCTGCAACAATAAGAACTGCGATCAGGCTCGCCCCGCCAGCTAACATTGCTGCCGCTAACCCCAGAGCAACCCAAATCAAAGCCATGCCTAGTCCTGCAGTTTCTATATTCGTCATTCCCGCTTGTTTGAAATATTTTCCTTTGGGAATGGAAACTGCTGTTTTGCGGATTGAACGTTTTAGACTCGGCGAGGATTCAGATCTAAAATCTTCCACTAAGTAAGCGGACTTTTTTTGTTCAGAATCGAGATAATATTTTTTACCATCGTAACTGCCGCCTATCTTGCCTAATTTAAAGGGTACTAGTCGCTCTCCATACCTTGTCTGCACAAAGCCGTTGGCAAAATATTTTCCATGCTCCACCTGCCCAATTAACAACCTTTTAGCACCAAATTGTTTTGCGAACTCGGCCGCATAGTTAATCATCCCTTGACCGATTGTAAACATCAGATGTTGACTCTGCTTTTCATACTCAGAGTTAATTTCCATATTCTGGATCACTAAACTCCCATCTTCCGCAATATAAAGCCAGAGGTTTGCTATCGGTTTACCAGTTAAGTTGTCCACGACCTCAATAACATTCATTCCCTCATCAATTAGTCTTTCAACCATAGCATGGGGATATTGACCGGAGTTCATTGCTAGACAGCAGCTTGTAAAGTCTCCCATAAAAAGGTCATTCCCTGGATTTCTAAAAATAGGTCGGACCGTGAAGTGTTTTCCTTGGTTTAATGCTTGGCGATATTCGGTAGCGCTGAGACGCGCTTTAAGAACATCCACACGCTCTTTAAAGTGATTAACTGTTTCGTAATATGAAACATTCCCTTGAACCTCTTCAAAGGAAAGAATGCGATGAGTTAGCTGCAATAGCTTTGTTAAGGTGGCAGGTTTTGATAATTGCAGCACAAGTTCTTTTTTATTTTCTACTGATAAACCCAACTCTTGAAGAAATGCTTCCATCCCTTGTTTGTGTTCTATTTGTAACCCTAACTTAAGAGTCCTTTGTAGGTAGTCAATTACACTTTCAATCTCTGATGCAGGATCATGTTTTGTAATGCCGCTTGGAACATAAAATATCTCACCCGACTCTTGCCTTTCTTGAGGAGTTTTGCCTAACCATCTTGAGACATTGATTCCGGTTTTCTCCAGAAGACCCCTCACATTTTTATTGTGATTTGCAATTTTTTTGCCGGTTGCGTCATTTTGGTTTTCATCTTCAATGTAGCCCCAAAACCGATCTTCAAGGATTGCTTTAATTAATCCTTTAAATGCAGGGAAACGATGCGGGGATGAATGCTCAATGTTATTTTTTGCTTGATTAAGACGGCTAAGAAAAGGAAAATATATTTTTTTATACGCTTCGGGACTAATCGTTACTTGATCTATGCCAAAAGATTCTGCAAGGGGGGTTAGGAGTCCTTTTGACAGTTTTTTGATTAGATCGGATATAGGGGTATCCTTGCTGTACCCATTCATTTGATTGATAAATTCATTTTCTTTGCCTGTGTTCATGTAACTATTGGCAATATTTATAATTTTGAAGATCGCGGTTTGATCTATGGAGGTTTTTTTCCTCGATCCCTGCTTTTGGCTATTCAACTCATCAATTAATTTTTTTAATGACTGGAAAACAGGTTCATTTAGGAGAGCCTCTTTTTTTGATTCCAGAAAACGTATTGAAACCTGAGGGTTTGAGCTTTGGTATAAAAGACCTTTTAAATGCCGGAGGGAGCCTGGGAACAAAATCTCTAAGGCATAAAGAGAGGCGGAATATTCTTCTTCAAACATTTTTTGGTTATGGCGCCTCTTCCTCGGAAGTTTCTTATTTGCCTCTTTAAACGCAGATTTAAGGTTTTCCAGTTCCTGAATTCTTTTGTTAAATTCTTCAGGACCGGAATCAATTGTTATTTTTATGATCTCTGAAACTTGACTGACGGGCAATAAGTGATACTGGCTGAGTAATCGAAGGGAATTTTGGATCGCGACTAAAAGCTGGTTGTTATTCTGCGAAGAAAAAATCAGTGGGTAGGCAACTGCGGTAATCCTTGCTGCCTCACTTAATCTTCCCCGCGCCATTAACTTAGCAATCCATGTCTTAACATCATTTGGTTTCAATCCTTCAATATTATTTTCTATTGCGCTGAGTGCAATAGACTCCGAATACACTGATCTTTCATCCAAAAATCCGTCAAACCAACGGTGCACGTCCCGAATACCCACTCCCTCTAGTTTTCTTTTCATCTTTAAAAGATCAATGTCCCTTTGTCCTGCATTATCCAGATTTCTGCCATAATCCAAATCATCGTCAATACTCCCTTTGAGATTTCGCAGTCTAAAACCAGTTTCTTCAATTTCAGCCTCTATCGCCATTAGGACGATTTCCCGGGCATAGATCTTGCCGCCTTCTGTTTGCAGTCGCTGAACTGAATCTTTAATGACATCAACGCTAAATTTTTCCGCAAAACCATGTTTCATTGCAGAGATCGCAACCTCAGCCGCTATGAAATATTCTCTAGCCCAAAAAGAAGAGAGAATAAAATTATTCACATCATTTGCGTTTATGCCTTGGATATTATTTTCCATCATCAATTTTAAGATTTGTCCCGAATCCTTATAAAAGTGAGGACCCTTATTGAGGCATTGATCAAATAGTTCTTTAATTTGAGCGTCTTTGACGCTTCTTTTTTTCTTTGATCTTAGTGCAACTGCAATTTCCGCTGCTTCAAGATAATGCCGGGATTTTTGAAGAGATATTATCCATTGCTTTATTTTCCGAACTTTGAGGTCGTGGATATCATTTTCAATGGCAAGCTTAACAATTGTTCGAATTGCTTTTGGGCCAAGCCTACCAAAGGCTTGATTAACCGCTGTCTCTAAATGATGAATGCTAAAACCATCCATCCCTTTTTTGAGTGCTGCAATCGCAATTTTTCCAGCAAGTGGGAATTCATAATAATTTAATGCTTGCCAATAAATGGCTCTGACCAATGCGCTATCTATCGCCTTTCTTCTATGTTCAATGGCAGCAACCAATATCTCACCTGCCGTGACGATCCAATTTGAACTTGATTCTTTTCCCTCACGAAAGGATTCAATTCCTCGACGATTACATTCTTCAATCCACCGTTTAATGTCTCTATCGCTGATATCAGCCACATGATTGCGGATCGCATGAACTCCAATATCTCTAAGTATTATAGAATTACCTTCTTTTAATCCTTCTTCAATGGTTCTTTTAATGTTTGAGTTATACAATAGCAGGTTCACAAAGTCAGCTTTTTTTTCTTCATCCCAATCCTTCACAGAGAATAAATGGTTATTCCCTCTTGGTTGCAGCAGGATACCACCGGCAAAGGGAATTGCCAGTCCCGCCAGATGAATCGTCTCTTTATCTCCGCCCAAACTCTGAATGATCCATTGGACACTTAAGATCAATAAGCCAATCATGACTGGATGCGCTATGACAAACTTATGTACCTTAAGAATCCATCTGACGAGGACCAAAGGTCTGCGAGTGGTGCCTTGCCATTCTTTGACATTTAGTGATTCAAAACGCCGATATATCTCTTCCAACTTTGGAAATTTAGGAATTATCTTAATGTCGGCTAGTGTAATGAGTGATGTCTTTGTAACGTTGTATATATGGATCAAATTTTTTACAATCATTGTTGGGGTAATTTTTTTTATCACAGGCATGGCTGTATGTCCTAATAATGGAAAGGAGGAAAAGTGATATGATAACTTTGTGGATTTTGTTGGCATTTGCTTTGGGAACACTTGCTCTTTTTGAATGGGAAATGTACCAGAAAAAGAAGAAAAAACAATCACCCCCTTCTTAACAATCCCTGCTGTTTTTATTAATGTTGCTTTATAAACTGTTGAAAGTTTTTCTAACTGTTTATTTGCCCACCTTCTTATTTGCAGTAAAAATTGTTTTAACCAATCTTCTTTAGCATTTTTAATTATTTTTTCTTCAGCATTTGTGATCATTTTATTCTCATCTATGATCGTGGTGAGCTTTACAGATCCCTCACTCTTTTTAAACAACTGTTCAGATTTATTTGGAGGAATCCGTTTAACCTGCTCAATTTTTGTTCCTTGCGCTCCTTCTGGGCATAGAAAGGAATAAAACGCGCTGTTCGCTTGAGCTGCGGATGTCATTTGAGGAGATACGATCAACAGAAATCCAACCGCAATCGCAGCTATAAGAGGCGGCAGAACCTTTTTAGGATACGTGGGAGGAGGCACTGAAAGTTTTTCTCCAGAGAAAAGTTTTTCCAGAGGGGTTTTTTCTTGAGTGAACACACTCAAATAAGCAGCGCCATTTTCCATATCAACTTGGGTAAGTTTAGGAGTAAATGTGATCACTGTAAAACCAGCTTTATTCAGGCGCTGAATGATCCCTGTAGAGTGAAACCCGCCAGTGACTAATACGCTAAGGGATTGCAGAGGCTGGCGCTTGGAAGATAATTGCTGAGCATCTTTTGTTGGATGCCGCACCTTTTGTGAATGAGGACTATCATTTTGTAGCGTATAGATTAGATTTTCTGCCATGAGTTGGTCCCTAGCAAGACCTTCTTTGTAAAACGATTCAAAAGAGGTGAGAGAGGATGAAACTGGGATGATGGGGTTGGCAGAGATAGATTTAAGTTCTTCATAATCTTCCCACTCCTCCTTGGTTAGGGTAAAATTTAGGAGTTTTTCTGTAAGATAAAGTCTCTTAGACTCTCTTACTAATCTTTTTTCCTCATCACTTTTAGTTAAGGAATCATAATTCCTTTTTTCTAACTCTTTGATCTCAACAAAAAGATTTTCAGACTGAATAGAATCAGAGAGCAAACTATAACGAAGATATTCTGCGAGCGCAGGATATTGGGAGAGTTTAATTCCATGGTTCAAACAAAGATTTTTAAGATATTGGTAATAGTCTGAATGCCCTGTCTCTCCTGTGCGATAATGAAGAGTCTGCTGCATGAACTCTTGGATTTGCTCTTTGGTTAAAAGCGGAACTAAATTTTTTACTAAAAATTCTCTTTCCTTTGTTACTTGGGTAAAGTCTAAACTATTTTCTAACCTTAAAGCCTTCAGGAAATTTTGAATGGATGGGGCATTCTGAGAGCTTTGTCTGCTAAGTAAAGAGAGATAATCTCCTAGCTTTATGGTTCCTTTTTGATAGAGCTCTACTTGCTGATCAAAATTCTTTAATTTTTGGTTCCATACTTTCTCTTTTTCCTGATTTATTTTTAATTTTAAATCTGCTAACTCTTTTTTATATTGGGCAACAAGTCCAACAGATTGTTTGTAAGAATTTACATGCGCCCAGTAATGGTCAGGGTCATCTATCCCTACCATAGGTGGAATATCCTCTTGGCTGGTAAGAGCTGTATGGATTGCGCCTGAGATTTTTTTTTGCTTAAAAAGATAATCTGCTGTTTTTTGGATAGCTTCCAGATAAGGAGAAGCGCGAAAACGGGTTAGATCAAGTTTGTCAAAAGCGCCTTCTAAGGCAATAAGATTTATTTTTTTAGAGTCAATAAGCGATTGTATGGTTTTACTTATATTGGTTTGAACTTCTGGGTTTAAATGCACATCTTGAATATAGAGAACAGTTTTTGCGATCTTTTTATTTTTTGGAATCTGGATTTTACGAATGGTTCCATATTGAGAAGGCACAGATTGAAGCAGAGTTGCTAGCGGTTGTAACGACTCTTTGGGAAGTTCTTGCTCTAAAGATTGGATAAGAGAGGAGGAGAACTTTTGTTGCGGTGAAGGTAAAGAATTAAAGTTTGCTGGGATTTGCGCTAGGAGAATATCTTCGGGCTTATTTTTATTTAAACTTTTAAGTTGAGCTTCCTTTATTTTTTCTAAAGAGGCTTTGCGTTCTTGCCAAATGGTTCGATTCCTTTCACCATAAAGACTGGCCTCGGCAAAAGGAGGAGCGATGACAGAAAAAAGAAAAGTTAGGATTAAGAGCTGGATAAACCATGCTTTAATCCCTATTTTTTTTAAAATAGTAAGGGCAAAATTTAACCCGAATAATTCACTTGGATTGTGGAATTCGACGAAAAATCTAGCCATTTTTTCTTCACAAAAAAGTTCGCGAATAGTTCTAACTATTCTCTCGCTTTTTTGTTTCGAAAAAATGACTATCTTTTTCGTCTCGATTCTCACAACCAAGTGAATTATTCGGGTTAAGTACACGCGCGTATGCATTAAGCCCAAACTATATCAATTTGCCGTCAAACAAATCTTAAACTTTTTGTAAATTTTTTGTAACACTTTTGTAAAGTTTCATTTCATGAAAACTGTGTTGAAATAACTCAAATTTCATGGTAGAATTTAACCATGACCGAGCTTCAGCACCTTTCCTTTAAGAAGTTTTTCATTGGAAGGTGCAGTCCCTACAATGAAATTTTTAAGAGGAAGGGACAGCGAGGAAATGGTTGTACCTTAATATTTTATAAGAAAAAACTATGAAACGCCTAGGCTTTATCCAAAGAATAGAACATGCTTTTCGCGTGACGCCCGTTGTGGCTATCTTGGGTCCAAGACAGTGTGGAAAAACAACTCTTGCTCATCAGTTTGGAGATTCGCGCGCAATTTATTTTGACCTTGAAGACGAACGCGATCTCGTCAAGTTGGACGATCCTTTTCTTACGCTCGAATCTTTGAAAGGACTGGTGGTCATTGATGAAATTCAGAGAGCTCCGGATCTTTTTAAGACACTGCGGGTTTTGGTGGATCGGCCGGGCCGCAAATCGCGATTTTTAATCCTTGGAAGCGCTTCCCGAGATTTAATACGGCAAAGTTCTGAAACATTGGCCGGACGTATCTCTTATCTTGAACTCACTCCATTTTCTTGTCAGGAATTGGGAGAAAAAAATATAGAGAAACTTTGGGTACGAGGTGGTTTTCCACGCTCATTTTTGGCTTCCAGTAGCAATGTCAGCGCTGCTTGGCGCATGGAGTATGTTTCTACTTTTTTAGAAAGGGATATCCCCGCGTTAGGGTTTAGAATCCCTTTCCGCCTTCTTAGGCGTTTTTGGACCATGCTGGCTCACTACCACGGCCAAATTTTTAATGCCTCTGAAATAGGACAATCATTGGGTTTAGCGCATACAACCGTGAGGCATTATTTAGATATTTTATGCGGGACATTTATGATCCGGCAACTCAATCCTTGGGTAGAAAATATGGGCAAACGACTGGTTAAGTCTCCTAAAATTTATTTCCGAGATTCAGGAATTTTGCATACTTTCTTGGAAACAGCGGATGAACGCGCGTTAAAGTTCCATCCCAAAGTAGGTTCCTCATGGGAAGGATTTGCCTTGGAAGAAGTGATTCGCAGCACTCAGGCTCGCAATGAAGAAATTTTTTTTTGGGCCACTCACAATCAAGCTGAACTGGATTTACTGATCTCTCGAGAAAATCGCAGGATTGGATTCGAGTTTAAACGCACAAGCTCGCCTCATTTAACGCGATCAATGCAGATTGCTTTAAAAGATATCAAACTGTCTGAACTTATCGTTATTTTTCCCGGGATAGATGAATTCCCGCTCGCGCCTCATGTCAAGGCTATTGGATTAAAAAAATTTATATCAAAAAGAGCCAAAATATGGGCTTAATTAAAACTTAATAGGTAGTGTAAAAGAGTGCGGGTAGGGAACCCTGTGCCGCCGGGGGAAAGGTAGTGGGATTCTTTGGCGCTCCAGGCAGGGCCGGCAATATCTAAATGCACCCAAGGTTTATCTCCCACAAATTCTTGCAAGAAAAGGCCTCCCACAATTGAGCCGCCTTCTCTGCGGGTAGAAGAGATGTTCTTAATATCAGCGACTGTGGAATTTAAGCCTTCGCGATAGTCTTTTTCTAAGGGAAGAGGCCAAAATTTTTCACTGCTTTCTAAACTCGCTTTTTTAATGGAATGAAGCAGTTCTTCATTATTGCCCATGACTCCTGCCACAAGAGCTCCCAAACCTATGACCACAGCCATGGTTAAAGTGGCTAAATCAATAATCGCATCTGGGTTTTGTTTTACCGCGTAAGAAAGAGCATCTGCTAAAATTAATCTGCCCTCAGCGTCTGTATTTAAAACTTCAATGGTTTTTCCATTCATCGCTTTTAATACATCCCCGGGTTTGCAAGCTCTGCCTCCAGGCATGTTTTCCGTTAAAGCCATAATTCCATGCAGCTCAACCATAGGTTTTATTCTGGGAATGGCTTTAAAAATTCCTAAAATCGTTGCTGCTCCAGCCATGTCCATCTTCATGGTTTCCATCCCTTCTGCGGTTTTTAAAGAAAGGCCGCCTGAATCAAAGGTAATGCCTTTGCCTACAAAGGCAATGGATTTAGAGGCTTTTAGAGGTTTGTAATGAAAGTGCAAAAATACGGGAGGCTCAGCGCTTCCTCGATTAACCCCTAAAAGAGCGCCCATCCCCATTTTTTCAATCTCTTTTTTTTCAAAAATTTTTAATCTAATTCCAGAAGATTTTCCATTTTTTTCCACTTCTTTAGCAATTTTTGCAAACTGGGTTGGGGTCATGGAACTGGGAGGTTCATTCACTAAATCTCTCACAAAACAAGCTGTTTCAGATAGGGTTTGGGCAAGTTCTATTCCTTTTTTTGTATCTGCCTCAAATTTTTCTTGACCAATCACAGTACAACCTTGGATTTTTTTGGCGCCATCTTGTTTGCTTAGATATTTGTCGAATTTATAGTTTGCCAGCAGGGCTCCCTCTAAAATTACATAAGATTCTTTGTAAGGACTATTCAGAATTTGAGGTAAAAAAAGAGAAATTTCTTCAGAAGATATGCTGTGAGCTTTTCTTAAAGCGCAAGCGCTGGCTCGTCTTAATTTTTCTTCAGTTAAGGTTTTCTCTTTTCCCAGCCCGGTAAGAATAATTTTTTTCGCAGGAGATTCGTTTTTTGGAAATAGAAGAGCGGTTGTGTTTTCTTTGCCTTTAAAACCCTGTTCTTTTGCTTCTTCAATTAATTTTTTATCTTGGATTCCAAAAGTTTCGTTTTCCAAGGCAAAAAGAATCAGAGTTTTTTCTCTAGGGATTGTGGTTGCAATTGAGATTTTCATAATTTATGGATTTGGATTCAAAAAATAAAATGAATTTTTTTTAAAGAGTGTCGTAAAATCGAGAGCGAGAGTAGAATCGGCATTTTGTGTTTTAGTCCCTTCAAGGAATGGTTAGAACTTTTTCTCTATAGATTGGAGTCCAACTTGGGTTTTCTTTAAAAAGCCGCGCGCATTGGATTGTTCTTATGGGGGTAAGATAAAAAAGATGGTTTCTATTTGCCGGCACTAAAATAAAATCTCCTTTTTCTACAAGGAGATGCATCCATTGATCTTTTTTAGAGCGGATATCAAAATATCCCTCTCCATTTAAGACAAACCTAACCTCATCGTCTGTATGGGTATGCTCCTTATCAAACTTTGCGCAGATGGCATCTAAATTGGGCATAGCAGGATAAAGTTCTACAATATCTTGAGCGCTATATCCCCAACTTTTTTTAATTTTGTCTAAAGAGGGCTGGAAGTTTTCTGTAGAAATTTTTTGGTAATAAATCCCTTCTTCCATTAGTTTATCTGCAAAAATTTCAAGGCCAGAATCTAACCAAGTTGCTTTCATTGGATAGAATCTTCCTTTAATGTAAGAGGGTCTATTCCCAGATGTTTTAATTTTATTGCTGCTTCAAAAAGATAATCGTAACATTCAGCCTGAGTTTTTGCTTGAATCCAATCCTTTCCCCAGACATACACTCCATGACCGCGCACTAGAACCGCATGCGTTTTTGGATTGTCTAAAATTGCCTGCCTTAAAGAATCTGTCAGCTCAGATTCCTTTGCCATGTTTGGAATAATGGGAACTTCTACTGTGTCAAATGTATTAGCGCCAATAATTCCTTTCTGCATTTCAAGATTACTAATTTTAAAATGGCTGTTATAAAGCCATGTGGCTGTCATGGCATGAATAGAGTGGCTGTGGAGAACAGCCCCTGCGTTTCTCAAATGATAGGCAAGCATAAAAAGCGGTTTACATTCCGAGCATTTTAAATTGGAACCAGGGTGTTCCAGCACATTTCCATCTAAATCCAGCACAAAGATATCATTGGGATCAAGCTGCTCTTTTTGAACCCCGCTTGGCGCCATGTAGATTTTTTCTCCTTGTCGGATTGATATCCCGCCGCCAGTTCCGCTGGCCCAGCCTTTGAAGTAAAAAAGTTGGCAGAGTTCGCAAATCAGTTGCCGAATTTCAAGGTCGCTGGAAGCAGGTTCTTGAGTTATCAGGGATTCAATCGTTAGATTCTTGATCTTTTCCATAAAATTAGAATTCAACCTAAATAGTGCATGAGAAAATCAGAACTCCCTCGATCTCACTCGGGACAGGCGAGACTAAAGGGATAGGAAAAGCAATACGATACAGATAATAACAGATTTGCTTGCTGATAATCATGCAAAAATCGTATCAAAATGTATTCTCCGATTCAAGCGTTCTTAACCGTCCCTTTCTACTTCCCAAAAAGTCTCAAAATCCAAAACCTCGTTATAAAAGCACTTTATCAGCATGAACTAATTAACTTTCCCAAATTCGAAAGAGCTCCGCGGTTGTAAATGTTTTAATGATCCGCTTTACTTCATTTATTTTAAAATCTGAATCTTCACTCCAGATAGGAACATTTTCTTGCAAAGCTAAGGCTAGAAGATCAGTATCTTTTTTATCTTTGCGGCCAATTAAGGTGTGCGCTTCTATTAGTTTTTGATGATAGCGCTCTTTTTCCAGAATAACTAACGGGAGAGTATTTAGAATAAGCTCTGAATCAATCAGGGGAACTCGTTTTATTTTTTCGCATAGAGTTGGCAAGTAACTGCGGGCTTCCTCAAAAGTGAAAGAAGTAGTTAAAAATTCTTTGATTGGGGCGGATAGAAATATATGTAAAGCTCTGCCTTTTATTGCCGCAGAAATTAAAGCAGTGGCGTCAACCGCGATTCTTTCTGGTAACAAGGAACTGGCCGATAGCTGATTTTTCTTCTTTGGAACTTGCTTTTTTCCATTTTAAACTGCTCACTAGCTGTTTAAGAGCTTCGCGTTTTAAATCAATAGGGAATGTTTTGGCAGGACTGGGAAAGTAAAACCCGGAAACATGACCTCTTTTGGTGACCAAGATCGCTTCATGGCTTCGAAACATTTTTGTGGCATGATCTCTAAATTCGCGGACAGTAACAATTCTCATTATGTGGTCACCCTTGTGACCATTATAAATGAGAGTACTGTTTTTGTCAAGAGTTTGGGATTACTTTTTTTTGTATGCCGCTTAGGAGAAATATAGATTTTGTTTCCTTTGAGAATAGGGATTCTACTTCCAGTGGTGAGATCAGAATATAATTCCTACTTCTGCGGCAGGTCCGGAAAATTCTAGTTCAGTATGAACATCGTTTTGATTCATAGTGATATTTTGAACTTTGTAGCCAGCTCCGATAAAAAGAAATTTTAGTATGCGATATTTAACCAAAGCATTGGCGTCATAATAACGGCTTTTTCCGTAAGCGATTGCTTTAATCTCAGCGCCTACACTCAATTTCTCAATGGGTTTTAATTGTAAGGCAAGGAATCCCATGGGAACAGGCACTGCTAAACTTTTTGACTCATTTAATCCGGTTTGCGCTTGATTTATTTCTGCTTTAAAATCAATTAGCCGTACATTCAGCCCTACATCTATCCGTAGTTTTTCATCCGTAACAGTTTCTATAAATGGAATTCCATAAAATAGAGTTAAGTCATAGTGGTCTAGCTTTAAAGTGGAGGTAAAAGGAACATTTGCGCTAAAACTTAAGTTTCCAAATTGAAATGGCACAGTTTTAGATCCTGTAGCGTCAAATTTTAAAGGTGTGGCGGCAATATAAAGATTGGGCAGAAAAAGCGGCAGGTCTAATCTAATTCGTCCTGTGAAGTTGCTTACCTTATCATATTTTAAGTCGTTCTTTACATCTAAACCAATCCCTTTATATGAGAGATTGCCTGACGGCGATATTTGGGATATGCCCACGCCTGTTTCTACTTCAAAGGCAGAGAGATTTAGAGAATAAAAAAGAAGGGTAAGAAGAACAAAGGAAAAAGAAAGATAGGATTTCATTTGCCTCACAGAGCAAATCCTATCAAAAGCAATAGAAAAAAGTCAAATTTTTTTATCTATAGATTTTAGCGCGTTAGCACAAGGAAGGAAGGCTAACGCGCTTATATCTATTTTTAAGATTAGAAATTAATGTCTAATTGAGTAGTCCATTTCCAAGCTCCGTTGGCAGCGGTGTCGTTAAACCAAACAGGTCCTACTAACAGGTCCACGTTTTTGCTGAAATAGTAATAAAGACCTACTCCCCCGCCTCCAATAGCGTTTTTGCCTGAAGCATAATCTGCTGCAAGCACCATACGATTGAATTCTCCATCATTCGATTGAGCGGACCAGAAACCATAGTCGTATGCAGCCATGAATCCGGTATTTTCTTTATTGCCGTTTGAATCCTTTAGAACCTTGCTGTTTCCAAGATAAGCGCTTAAATGCACACGTCCCAATTTAGCTGGTAGAGAACGACCCGTAACAATATAACCAATATTCTGATCGCTCACATCCTTTTCAGTCCCAACATTGAAGATTCCAATTTGTAATGCTGGAGAGCCGTTAAATAGAGCTCCTTCTGGAGCGCCTGCTTTTGTATTAAATGAGAGAGGGTAGTCCGTAGGTTCCATCCAGTCGAACCCAACCTCCATTTGAAATTTCTGAAAAGGCAGGATACCAACGGTTAGACCTAGATCATTGGCAAATGCGGACCCGCCGTTTGTCAGCCCTTTTTTAGTTAAAGTTGTATAGTTGTCGTAAGTGACATGTCCAACTTTATAACCCTGGATGTCTATGACGCAGGGTGTCCAATAGGTTGTTGAAGGGGTGGACCAGGCAGTTCTTGTTATTATGCAGATGGTAAGACAGATTTGAATGAGTGTGACAGAAAGATTTTTTTTAACAGTTTGACTTAACATATTGTGATCCTCCTCGTATAAAAACCTTTATTTCTAGACTTCTTTGTCTTTAAACGAAGGCATAAAAAAAGTCTCCCTCGCTAGTAAGCGAAGAAGACTTCATTGTCTTTGGCGCACAATCGTTGTGCTAATTTAAATTATAGCACCACCTCATCATAATAGAGATTCTTATTTGGTACAAAAAGGTAAATTCAGAAATGAGTCAGTTTAAAAAGAGAGTTTTTCTTGTTTAAATGAATGTTTTTTTAAGTGAGCATAAACGTGTTTTAGAGAAATACCAAACCGTCGAGCAATAAGTGGAATGCCATGTCCTTGTTCCCTGAGTAAATGAATATGTTTGTGTTGGAAAGGACAATAGGCGCAGGGTAGCATCTTTCCTATTTTTGGCACGAAAATTTTTTTTCCTCCAAATTTTTTTTGAAAAGAATGAAAAAGGCGAGGGCCTAATTGTTGGTATAACCAAATCTTTGGATCGCTCTTGATCCAAAGGGTTGGGAATAAACAGTCCTTGGGCTTGTATCTTGATTTCATATTAATGTTTATGTTCCTGGGTTGAGGGATTTGTGTTGAGCGTTGAAGTGGATTTATAAACTTCTACTTGAGTCTGTTCTATTTTATTTTTATGTTTGTGGTCTTTTTTTTTATTGTGCATAAACTGCATCCCAAAGATCATACCTATCATCACTGCTACCATCACAACAATACCAGTTTCCATAGTTAAAGAACCTCCTTTTTAATTTATATAAACCATTGAGATTGAAAAATCTTGCGTCTCTAATGTGTCAAGGGATCAGGTTTTTCGTGTCAACTTAAAATGATGATAAGAAAGCATTGCGTCCCTTCACTTGAACTTGGTACGCTCTACCGGGAGCAAAGTCAGTTAAGAAGGAGGTGCAGGATGTAACCGAAGCAATAGCCGTAGATTTTTCTTTTTTTAGTGATTTATTTATATAATTAAAAAATGGTTGGGATTCAATATCCTAAAACCATTGACGAGTGAAATTAAACAAGGAGGTATAGTTCAAGTGATAAAACGTATTATTTTTGGAATCATACTTTTGGCAATGGCAGGTTGGCCCCTGGTGGCTGCAGACATGAAGCACGATGCGGATTTCTGCACGAAACATTGCAATGCCATGCAGTTGAGTAAAGAGGTTAAAACATTAGAAAAAGAGATTGCGGCAGAAAAGGCATCTTTGAAAGCCGGATCCAGTGAAAAAGCAGCAAGCTTGATAGCGAAGAAGGAAAAAGTAAAAAAGCATATTGGTCAGCATGAAGCAGAGCTCTCAGATCTAAAAACCAAATTGGAAGCCTTAGAGAGCGAATTAAAATAATCTTTGGAAGAGATGTCCAATCCCCTAGCAGGTAGGAAAAATATTTCTTTACCTGCTAGGGAAAACTAATATAGAAAAACAATTAATTTTTTTAAATATGAGTAAAACAATCGCGGTATTTTATAATCCGGACAAACCTAATATAAAAAATATCCATGCTCACCTTATTCAATGGCTTAAAAAGCAAGGGGTGCAGGTTATCACCAAGCTCTCTCACGGAGATTTAAGGTGTGCGGAGTTTGCTCTTGTTTTAGGCGGAGACGGCACTATTTTAAGAGTTGCTAGAACTTTAGCGCCGCATGGGATTCCTATTCTTGGCATCAATTTAGGCAGGCTTGGCTTTTTAGCTGAAACTGATATTAAAGACCTTTATAAAATTTTAAAAAAAGCATTGAATCAAGAACTAAAAATAGAAGATCGGGATATGTTGAAAATTTCAGTTTTTAGAGGCGGCAAAAATAAGCGGGCAAAAACTGAAATTTTAGACAATTTGGTAAAAAGTTCCCTTGCTCTGAACGATTGTTACATCCATACAGGATCCAGTTCAAGAATTATTGAACTGGATGCTTATGTAAATGGGGAATTTTTAGCCACTTATATTGGGGATGGGCTCATTATCTCCACCCCCACAGGATCCACTGCCTATTCTTTAGCTGCTTCTGGTCCTATTGTGGTGCCGCAACTGCCTGTGATGCTTCTTACTCCAATTTGTCCGCATACTTTGGCTCAACGCCCGCTTTTAGTTTCTAGCCAGGACCATGTGGAATTAGTCATAAAGAATTGCGCTTTAAGTAAATTTATTTTTTTATCTTTTGATGGACAGGAGAGTGTCTCTATTCAGCTTAAAGACCGCATTCGAATTGAGAATGCTTCTCAAAAACTTAAACTGCTGGTGGATCCTAAAAGAAGTTATTACCAAATTTTAAGAACAAAACTTAGGTGGGGAGAACGTTAAGATGCTGCTAGAGCTTAAGATTCGCAACTACCTGCTGATTGATTCTCTGGAAATTCAGTTTTCTAGTAACCTGAATGCTTTAACTGGGGAAACAGGAGCGGGCAAGACGATCCTGATTGATGCTATTGGTCTTCTTTTAGGAGAGAGAAGCGCTGGCTCCTGTGCGCGTAAAGGCGCTAAAAGTTGCGAGATTTTTGGAACTTTTGATTTAAAAAATAATAGTCTTGCAAAAGATTTTTTAAATTCTTTATCTCTTAATCCAGAGGACGATTCTACTCTTATCTTGCGCAGAGAAATAGACCTTGAAGGCAAATCCAAATCTTTTGTGAATGATCGGCAGGTGAGTTTAAACACCTTAAGTTTACTAGGCAATTTTTTAGTTGACCTGCATGGCCAGCATGAACACCAGCTTTTGTTAAAGTTAAATGAGCAGCTCGAACTCTTAGACCGCTACTCAGGGAATGGTTCTTTGATCAAAGAAATAGAAAATCTTTACCTTCAATGGAAAACATTGCTTGAAAAAAAAGAGAGCCTTTTACTTTCTGAACAAGAGAGAGCCCAGAGGTTAGATCTTTTTCAATATCAGTTAAGGGAGATTGATTCTTCTAAACTTCAGCTGGGAGAAGAGGAAGAAATAGAAAAAAAGTTACCTCAATTAAAAAATGCGGATAAATTAAGGCAATTTTCTGATGAACTCTATTCTCATCTTTATGAATCTGAAGGTTCAGTTTTAGAGAGACTTCAAATCTGCCAGGGTTTAATGCATAACTTAGAAACTCTTCAAGGGGAACTTAAAGATTCTCCTTCTTTATTGGAAGAATCTTTTTTAAAGTTAAATGAAGCTGCGAATTTTATGCAGGGATTTCGAGAAAATTTAAATGCGGATCCGGAAAAACTAGATGCTTTAATTTCTCGGCAGGACCTATTTGCCAAATTAAAGAAAAAATATGGTTCTAGCATTGAGGAAATTTTAACTTTTGCTGAAAAGATTAGGCATGAAGTCAATATTTTAGGATCTTATGCAGAGACTTTGGATGGAGTGAATCAAGAGATAGAAACCATTTATGATGAACTGATTAAAAAAAGTAAAAAACTTACCGCTTTAAGAAAAAAAGCGGGAGAAAAACTTTCTTCACTGGTGTTGAGAGAATTAAAAGATTTAGGTTTTAGCAAAGCGCAATTTTCTGTTCAGCTGACGCCCAATATAAATTCTGAGGGACAAGAGATACCTGCCGCTCACGGTTTGGAAAAGATAGAATTTCTTTTTTCCGCCAATCCCGGAGAAGCAATTAAACCTTTAAAGCAGGTGGCTTCTGGCGGCGAGCTTTCCAGAATCATGCTAGCTTTAAAAAAAGTTTTATCAGAGTGCGACTTAGTCCCAACCTTAATTTTTGATGAAATTGATACTGGCATTGGCGGCTCCATGGGACATGTGTTAGGAGAGAAACTTCAATCTTTAGCCAAAACCCATCAAATTCTTTTGATTACTCACTTGCCGCAGATCGCTGCTTTTGCGGATCGCCACCTTTTAGTAAGAAAAAATGTTAGGGATGAAACTACAAAAGTGGTTTTGGAACTTTTGGATGATAAAAATAGAGTAAAAGAGGTTGCCCGCATGTTAGGCGGAATTTTAGAAGATGGAGTGGAACCCACTGCAATTTCTTTAAAGCATGCCTCTGAACTGCTTTTGAACGCAAGGTAAAAACAATGAGCGATGAAAGATTTAGAGCTTCAGAAGGTATCAAAGCTTTTACCGGCAATGAACTGCTTTTAAAAGGGGGATTAGAGGGTGGAATCGCTCTTTTTACCGGTTATCCAGGCTCCCCTATTTCTGATGTTTTTGATTCTATTTATTTTAATCGGGATCTTTTTTTAGAGCATGGAATTGTAGGACAAATCGCGAATAACGAAGCTCTGGCTGTTGCTAGGCTGAATGGCTGCCGCATGGCTAACTTAAGAGCCATGGCTGTGATGAAATCTGTAGGGCTGCATGTAGCTTCAGACGCCATTGCCATTGGAAACCTGGCAGAGCCTAAACACCCAGAAGGCGGAGCTTTAATTGTGGTAGGAGATGACCCTTGGAATGAAACCACTCAAATCGTGTCAGATTCCAGATTCCTTTCTCAACATTTGCAAGCGCCTATTTTAGAACCTTCTACTTTCCAGGAAATAAAAGATTGGATCAGCATTGGTTTTGAGCTTTCCGGATCTTGTAATCTTTATGTCACTTTTTTAATTACGACTCCGCAAGCAGACGGGGGCGGAAGCGTGGTTGTAAAATCCAATGTTTATCCAAAAATAAATTCGAATTGGAAAATGACTCTTTCTAACCAAGAGTTGGATATTAAAGATTTTGTCATGATCCCGCCCCACACCTCTCAAAAAGAAGCTACGCTTCAAGGGCGAACTAAAAAATTTATAGAAAAAATTAGGGAAAAAAATTTAAATTCTTTGCTTTATTTTGATTCTCAAAATCTGGAGTTCCCTCTTGGATTTATTACCTCTGGAATGTCTTATTGTTATTTAGAGCATGCTCTTTATGAAATGGATTTAAAAGGCTTTTTTCCAATCTTAAAATTAGGATCCACCTATCCTTTGGATCAGGAGCTTGTAAGAAATTTTTTACAAAGGGTGAAAACAGGTATTGTGATTGAAGAAAAAAGACCATTTCTAGAGAATCAAATAAAAGTGATTGCTCAAGGAATGGCGCAAGAAAGCGCGGATTCTTTTTCGCATGAAATTTCTATTTATGGAAAAGAGTTTCCTCATGCTTGTGAAGGCATTCCACAAGTTCGCGGCATCAATACCTCTATTCTCATTGACCGTTTAGGCAAGCTCTTTCTAGCATTAGGGATTCCTCAAATAAAAGGAAAAGAGAAAAAGATTAAAGAAGAAATTGACCTGATTCAAGAAACTTCTAAGCTCAATCTGCAAATTCCTGTGAGAACTCCTACTTTTTGTCCGGGGTGTCCGCATAGAGATTCCGCCATTGTTTCTTTAAAGATGAAAAAGGAATTTTCTGATCCTAACTCTATAAAAACTAAAAAGAGCGGCCCTGTAGATTTTGTGTTTCACGGCGAATCTGGCTGCCATTCCATGCTTCAGTTCGCGCCCAATGAGGGCTTAATGCAGAACTATTCTGGCATGGGGTTGGGAGGAGGAACAGGCTCAGGGATTGACCCTTTTATTAAAAATAAGCAGGTTGTGTTTTTAGGGGATTCTACATTTTTTCATTCAGGCATGATCGCTATTTCCGACTCTATTAAGAATAATCAGAACATCACTTATATTATTCTGGACAATAAAACTACAGCCATGACCGGCCACCAGCCCACTCCGGGCAATGACTTTGATATTTTAGGGCGTAAAACTTTGCGGCAAAAAATTGAAAGAATCGTGCGCGCCTTAGCAGGCGGTGAAAATATTCCAGTGATACGGGCCAACCCAGAAGAAAGAGAATCCTACAGTCGTCTGATAGAAAATTTGGCTTTAAAGGAAGGGGTGAAGGTGGTGATTGCGGATAAAGAGTGCGCCATTACTTTTCATCGAAGAATGAGAAAGGAAAAAAAGAGCATGGTTCGGGAAAAAGGTTATCTGCCTTCTCAAGAATTCATTAATATCACTCCGGATGTGTGTGAAGCTTGTCATGAGTGCACCCAAACCACAGGCTGCCCTGGTTTAACTATTGAAGATACTGATTTTGGCCCTAAAGTGGTAACAGACCTTTCCACCTGCGTCGCAGATGGAGCTTGCATGAAAGGAAAGGTTTGTCCCTCATTTGAAAAAGTGGTGATCATAAGAAAAAAATCAGTTCGGAAACCATTCAATGAAATAAAAGTTAGAGAGATTCCTTTGCCCAGTGTTTCTAATTTTGATTCTTCTTATTATATCTCTACCTTTGCTGTAGGCGGCATGGGAGCAGGCGTGATTTCCGCGATTTTAGTTCGGGCAGGAATAGAAGAAGGATATTCAGTTTTGTTTCAGGATAAAAAAGGTCTTGCGATTAGAAACGGCGGAGTCTATGGACATGTAGTTTATTCTAAAAATTCAAATCAGGTATTAGCTCCGCAAGCGCCTTACGGCAAGGCGGATTTAGTTTTAGGCATAGATCTTTTAGAAACAGCTAGGGGGTTAGATCCTAAAGCGAATATGCAGGTGGCAAGCCCTTTTAGAAGTTCCGCCATTGTTAATTCTCATAAAACTGAAACCATTTTAACTTTGATGCGTAAAGATTTTTTTAATGGTTCCGAAATTGAAGATCAAATTAAAAAAAGAATAAAGCAGGAAAAATTTTTTTGCATTGATTTTTCTCAAATTTCTGAAAATGTTTTGGGTTCTAAACTCTATACTAATTTACTGATGGTAGGCGCTGCTTATCAAAAAGGGGAGCTGCCATTGAGTCTTGAAAGTTTAGAAAAAGCTATTAAAGAAACTGTGGGAGAAGAGGATCTTAAAGAAAATAGTCAGGCTTTTCATTTAGGTCGAGAAATTGTTTGCAATCCAGAGAAGTTTTTAAATTCCATTGCAAAGAAACGATTAACCTATGATGAAACAATCGCCTTGAAAGCCGAGTTTCTTAAAAAAAGAATTTTTATCGGAGAAAAACTTGCGCTTAAATACCGCCAAAGCATGGAACGGGCCATTCGCTGGATGCATTTAGACGAGGTTTCTAATCAGAAAATCGCTTTAAGGTTTTATGAGCTCATTCAGTATGAAAATATGGGGGTTGCTGAACTTTATCTTTCTCTTCTTTGGGAGGTTTATAGAAAAGATCATAAAGATTTTATCGCCACAAAAGCCGCGATTGAGAATCTTTTTAAAGTCATGGCTATTAAGGATGAAATTTATGTTTCTCATCTTTTAACTTCGCAAGAAAAAATTGATCGGGATAAATTGCGGTATAGGGTGGATGAATCTAATGGGGATGAGATCCTCTACACTCATTTTAACCGTCCTCATTTCTCTTTGCTAGGGTTAGAGATAGAGTTTGATTTTCACACAAAAAATTGGATGCTAAACATTATGAAATATTGTAAATTTTTAAGGAGGCTCCTGCCCCTCTGGCATAAAAGGGAAAAGGCTTTTAGGAATTGGTATATAGATTTAGTCAGGGGTTTTAACTATTTTAGAGACGGCCAAATTTATATGAAATATGTGCAGATTTTAAAAATTCCGGAGACAGTGTCTGGATATAGAGAAATCCGTTATCCTAAAATGGAAGAGGCGAGGAAAAAAGTGTTTAACCTTTTAAGCGACATAGAATTTTTGAAAAAGCAAAATCCAAATACAAAATTTTCTTTCAAATAAGGTTTTTTTAAATATGAGAATTAGACTTGCCCGGCTACCAGATGTTCCTGCAATTTATCATCTTATAACCCAAGCTACGCAAAGAGGCAAAATTTTAAAGAGGTCCTTAAAAGAAATTGAGAAAGCGGCGCATCATTTTTGGGTGGTGGAAGACCAGAATAAAATTATTGCCTGCTGCGCGCTTGAGATATATAATAAAAAATTAGCTGAAATTCGTTCTTTAGTTGTAGAAGTGAAAGAGCAGAAAAAAGGGTTAGCCACGCATTTATTAAACCATTGTTTAAAGGAAGCTAAAAAGAAAAAAATTTTGGAGATATTGGCTATTACAGACAGGATCAATCTTTTTAAAAGATTAGGTTTTGCCGAGCAGCTGCATGGCCAAAAACCGTTATTTATAAGAACGAGGGCAAAATGAAAAAATCGCTAAAGAAAAAAAGTTGGATGGTTACTGAAGGAGACAGCCGGGCGCCAAATAGAGCTATGCTCAGAGCCGTGGGTTTTAAAGATGAGGATTTTGAAAAACCCATGGTTGGGATCGCCAGCACATGGAGTGAAATTACACCTTGCAATGCGCATATCAATCTTTTGGCGGAAAAAACCAAGCAAGGGGTGAAAATGGCCGGAGGGGTGGCTCAAATTTTTGGAACCATTACAGTCAGCGATGGAATTTCAATGGGACATGAAGGCATGAAATATTCTTTAGTTTCTAGAGAGGTGATTGCCGACTCCATAGAATTGGTATCTTCTGCTCAGAGGTTTGACGCCTTAATTGCGCTTGGCGGCTGTGATAAAAATATGCCCGGCTCTTTAATGGCTATGGCCCGTTTAAATATCCCAAGTATTTTTATTTACGGCGGAACTATTTTGCCGGGCAATTATGAGAATAAAGATGTGGATATTGTCAGCATTTTTGAAGCAGTAGGAGCTCTTTCCGCGGGAAAAATTAGCAGAGAACAGTTTAAAGGGATTGAATGCAACGCTTGCCCGGGAGCTGGATCCTGCGGCGGTATGTACACAGCTAATACCATGGCTTCAGCCATTGAAGCTTTAGGGATGAGTCTTCCCGGGAGCGCTTCTCATTCAGCGATTACTCAGGATAAAAGCATGGATTGTTTAAAAGCAGGAGAAGCGATAGTTCCGCTTTTAGAAAAGGAAATTACGCCTAAAAAAATAATGACTAAAAAAGCTTTTGAAAACGCGATTACATTAGTCATGGCCCTTGGCGGATCCACCAATGCGGTGTTGCATTTGTTGGCCATGGCAAGAACCATTGGAGTGGATTTAGAGTTAGAAGATTTTAATCGTATTGGTAGGCGCTCGCCTCATTTAGCGGATTTAAAACCAAGCGGAAAATATGTGATGAATGACTTAAATCTAGTGGGCGGGATCACAGGGGTTTTAAAAATGCTGCTTAAGAGCGGATTAATTCATGGGGATTGTTTAACAGTGACAGGAAAAACTATGGAAGAAAATTTAAAAGAGGTTCCGGATTTAAAAGCTCATCAAGAAATTGTGCGGGATTTATCTCATCCTTTGCATTCTTCCGGCCCTCTTGTGATTTTAAAAGGTAATTTAGCGCCAGAAGGGGCGGTGGCTAAAATTTCAGGCTTGGAAAATATTTCCATGACAGGGCCTGCTAAAATTTATAATTCAGAAGAGGAAACTTTAAAAGCGATCCTTGCGGATAAAATTAAAAAAGGAGATATGGTGATTGTGCGCTATGAAGGCCCAAAAGGAGGGCCTGGCATGAGAGAAATGCTGGCAGTCACTTCCAGCTTAATTGGAAAAGGATTGGGCAAAGAGGTGGGTTTAATTACAGATGGTAGGTTTTCCGGCGGTACTCACGGCTTAGTGGTTGGGCATGTGGCGCCAGAGGCGCAAGTTGGAGGGCCGATTGCGATTGTGAAAAATGGGGATTTAATCACCATTGATGTTGAAAAAAAAGAATTAAAAGTTCATCTTTCCAAAAAAGAGATAGATCAGAGATTAAAAAAATTTAAAGCGCCTCCTTTAAAATGTCAAAAAGGCGTGCTTTATAAATTTGCAAAAGATGTTTCTTCCTCTTCCCAAGGCGCTGTTACCATTTGGAAATAAATTTTTTAAAGACCGCATTTTTAGAGAAAAATCCATCCATTTTTTTTCACAAACATGAAGAGAGAAATAAAAAAAGCTGTTCGGTTTTTAAAGCAGGGCGGGTTGGTTTGTTTTCCAACGGAAACTGTCTATGGCTTAGGAGCGCGTCTTTTTGATGAGCAGGCGCTTCAAAAAATTTTTAAAGTGAAAAATAGGCCTATGGATAATCCTTTAATTGTCCATATCTCTGATCCAAAAGAGTTGAAAATGTTAACTCAAAATTTTCCTAAATCTGCTTTTAAATTAATAGAAAAATTTTGGCCTGGACCGCTAACCCTGGTTTGTAAAAAATCGCCCCAAGTGCCTGCAATGGCTTCAGCAGGTCTTAAAACAGTGGCGATCCGAATGCCAAACCATAAAACAGCATTGGAATTAATCCGCGCATTAGGAGAGCCCATTGCGGCTCCCAGCGCGAATATATCTGGCAGGCCCAGCTCAACGCGCTATCAGGATGTAGTTAGAGAGTTGGGGGATAAGGTCAATCTGGTTTTAAAAGGAGAACAATCTGAATTAGGGCTTGAGTCCACTGTTCTGGATGTCTCTAGGCTTCCTTTTAGGGTTTTGCGTCCTGGTTTTGTAACTTTGGAGGAGTTAAAGGAAGTGCTGCCAAATATTTGTTTGGCTGCCAAAGGAAAAAGTAAATTGGCTCTATCCCCTGGAATAAAACACCAACATTATAAACCAAACTGTAAAGTGGTGCTGGTGGAGCCTCAAAATTGGGAGGAAACTCTAGAAGAGTGGCAAAACCAAAAAATAAGGCTAGGTGTTTTTTCTTACAGTAAAAAAATTCCCAATTTTAAAAATATTGTTTTTAATAAAATGTTCCATGGAAACAAATTAGAAATGGCAAAACAGCTTTATTCCTATTTTTATGACGCGGAAAAAGCAAAGGTGCAAACCCTTTTAGTTGAGACGATCGAGCAAAAAGGGATAGGGCTGGCTTTTATGGACAGATTGAAAAGGGCGAGCGCTTAAATTTAATGACTACTCTGGAAGAATCTTTTAGGTTCTGTGAAAATTTAGCTAAAAAGCATTATGAAAATTTTCCTGTGGGCTCTTTTTTAGTTCCTAAAGAAAAAAGAAAATATGTCTGGGCGATCTATGCTTTTGCCAGAACCGCAGATGATTTTGCGGATGAAGGTCGTTTTAAAGGAGAGACTTTAGATGATATAAAGAAACGTCTTAATCAGCTGGATGAATGGGAAGTTTCTTTAGACAGTTGCATTTCTGGCAGGAGCGATCATCCTATTTTTATTGCGCTTTCAGAAACAATATCTAAATTGGCACTGCCGCCTCAACTTTTAAAAGATTTGCTCACCGCTTACCGCATGGATGTTGAAAAAAATCGTTATAAAAATTTTGAAGAGGTTCTTTATTATTGCAAGCATTCCGCGAACCCTGTGGGAAGGCTTGTGCTAACCATCTTTGGGTATCAGGATAGGGCGCTCCACCAGTTATCTGACCATATTTGCACCGCTTTACAACTTACAAATTTTTGGCAGGATATAGCCATAGATTTTAAAAAAGACAGAATTTATTTGCCTCAAGACCAGATGCTGCATTTTGGGGTGAGTGAAGAAGATTTAAAAAAAGAGAATTTTAATGAATCTTTTAAGAAGCTTCTTTATTTTTGTAGTCAAAAAACTTCAGACCTTTTTAACCAAGGTTTGCCTCTCACTGAGCTTGTAGGCAAGGACTTAAGAATTGAAATGAAGCTAACCTGGCTGGGAGGAACCGCTATTTTAAGAAAAATTGAGGAGAGAGATTATAATGTTTTTAAGTTTCGCCCGGTCATAACCTGGAAAGACAAATTTTGTTTATTGCTCCGTTCTCTTTCTCCCAAACCCATTGCTCCTTACAGAGTTTTAAAACCATGAACCCACATTCAGAAGAAATTGTTTTAAAAAGCAAATCGAATTTTGTCTCCTCTTTTTATTTTTTGAGCAGAGAAAAAAGAGACGCGTTAAACACTATTTACGCTTATTGCCGTTTAACTGACGACATTGTGGATGAAGGGTCTCTAACAAAAGGGGAGAAAGAAGCTGCCAAAACTTTATTAGAGTGGAAAGAGAAAACTCTTTTTGCTCTTAAAGGCAAATCAGATCATCCGGTTTTACAGGAACTTTTTAAAGTAGTTGAAAAATATAAAATCCCAGAAAATTATTTTTTGGAGTTAATTGAAGGGGTGGGGCTAGATCTTCAGAAAAAATCGTTTTTAAATTTTGAAGAACTTTATCCTTACTGTTACAAGGTGGCTAGCATTGTTGGGCTCATCTGTCTTGAAATTTTTAGTTATAAAAATAAGAAATCAAAAGATTATGCTATTAATCTTGGCATCGCTTTTCAGCTAACCAATATTTTAAGGGATATTCGATCTGACGCGAAACAAAATCGAGTTTATATCCCAGAATTAGAGCTTAAAAATTTTGGTTTAGAAAGAAAGGACATCCTCAGCCTGTCTAGCGGCTGCAATCTTTTTAAAGAAGAGAAGTTAGAGAATTTTAAGGCAATGATAGAATTTCAGTGTGATCGAGCTCAAAGTTATTATGAAAGAGCCAAAGAAAATCTGACAGAAGAGGATCGTTCGAGGTTAGTGGCGGCGGAAGTGATGCGCTCCATCTATTATGCGCTTTTCACTAAGATTAAAAAAAATCCTTTTAGAATTTTAGATGCTCGCGCATCGCTCTCTAAAATTGAATTTTTTTGGAGAGTTTTGCAAGGATGGTCTCGATCTATCTTGTCATTGCCTCATGGCTCTTAATCTAGCGGCTAAAGGAAACTTAATCGTTTTATGAATACCGCAATTGTTATTGGAGGAGGCTGGGCAGGACTGTCCAGCGCGGTTGAACTTCAAGATAAAGGTTTTGAGGTTGCCTTATTGGAACAATCCGGCCGCTTAGGGGGAAGGGCTTCTTCTTTTAAGGATAAAGAATCTGGGGAGGTCTTAGACAATGGGCAGCACCTTTTTATGGGCTGTTATAGCTCTACGATTCGATTTTTAGAAAAAATTGGATCTTTAAAAGATTTAAGGTTTCAAGATAAATTGTCTGTAAAGTTCGTCAATAGAAAGGGAAAAATTTTTAATTTAAATTGTCCTCCATTGCCCGCGCCTTCCCATTTATTTTTTGGTTTAGCGAATTTAGGAACCCTATCTTTTGCTGAAAAATTTAGAATGCTAAAAGTTTATAGAGCGCTAAAAAACAGTACGCAAGACTTGAAAACAAAAACAGTGGAGGAATGGTTAATCGCTTTAGGCCAATCAGAAAGAGCCAGGAAATATTTCTGGGATCTTATTACCATAGCCACATTAAATGAACAGCCTTCCATTGCAGATGCGGAAAGCTTAAAAATTGTTTTGAAACAGGCTTTTTTCAGCTCCAAAGAAAAATCAAAGATCGCTTTATCCACTGTGGGTTTAAGCGAGTTGTGCGGCAGTTCTGCGGAGAGATATTTACAAGACAGAAATAGCTGTATCCGAACCAATGTTTTAGTCAGTAAAATTAATATTGAGGGGGATTCGGTTTCCGGGGTAGTTTTAAGAGATGGAACAGTTTTAAAAGCGGATGTTTATATATGCGCGGTTCCTTTTTTTGTTTTGCCAAACTTAGTTGGGGAAGAATTTGAAAGAAAATTTTTTGGAAAATTGAAAAATCTTCAATCCTCTCCTATTTGTTCCATTGCGCTCTGGTTTGATGAGCCTGTGACTGACTTAGAATTTGCCGGCCTTTTAGACACTCAAGTTCAGTGGTTCTTTAATAAATCTAAAATTTTAAAATTCGGCTCAAAACATCTTTCCTTAGTGATTAGCGGAGCGCATCAAATCATAACAAAAAGCGATCAGGAAATTTTAAAATTATGCATGGAAGAGTTAGGCGATTGTTTTCCTAAAACTAAGGGTTTAAAATTGCGCAGGGCTTTAATTCAAAGGGAAAAAAACGCAACCCTTTCTCCTAAAATTGGGGCTCAAGAGTTTCGTCTTCCTCAAAAAACCCCTTTAAAAAATTTTTTCTTGGCTGGGGACTGGACCAATACTGGGCTTCCTGCGACTATTGAATCCGCGGTCTTAAGCGGAGTAAAAGCTGTTTCTTATTTATAAAGATATGGAGCGCTTCAAATGCTGATTGCGAAAAAAATTATAGATCTTCAAAATTTTCTAAAAAATAAACGCGCTCATCATTCCTTAGGTTTTGTTCCAACCATGGGAGATTTGCATGAAGGGCATCTTTCTTTGGTAAAGCGTTCAAAAAAAGAGAATATTTTTACTGCGGTTTCCATTTTTGTAAATCCTAAGCAGTTTGATTGCAAAGAGGATTTTAAAAAATATAAGAGAAACGAAAGTAAAGATATTGAAAAATTAAGAAAAGAAAATGTGGATTTAGTTTTTTTACCTTCCGCACAAGAAATCTATCCTAAGGGTTTTCAAACCAGCGTAGAAGTGGGCGGCTTAACTAAAAATTTATGCGGAACTTTTAGACCAGGACATTTTAAAGGAGTTGCTGCCATTGTATTAAAACTTTTTAATTTAGTTCAGCCGGACAAAGCTTATTTTGGCTTAAAAGATGTTCAACAAGTTAAAGTAGTAGAGCAAATGGTCAAAGATTTGAATTTGCCAATTCATGTTATTCCTTGTCCCATAGTGCGTGAGCAAAATGGTCTTGCGCTTTCCTCCCGTAATTCCAGACTGAGTTCCGAGGAATATTTTCGAGCGACTAAAATCTTTTTTTCCTTAAGAGTGTGCGCTGATTTATTAAAATCCAGGAGAAATCTCTCTTTAAAATTCGTTAGAGAGTATTTTAGAAATCATCTTGAACTTCAAGGAAGAGATAAGGTTGAATATTTTGAAGCTGTGGACCCGGAAACTTTAGTTTTTTTAAAAAAATTGAAACCTCCTATCCTTTTTGCCGCCGCGGTTTGGATTGGCAAAACCCGGCTGATAGATAATGTTTTGGTCTTAAAACCACATCATGTTTATGGAGGTTAAATAGTTCATGATGATAAAGCAAAAACCTGGTTACAAAAGCACTTTATCAGCATAAATAATTAAAATGGCTGAATCTCAAATCTTGATTATTGGCAGCGGTATTGCTGGACTTACCTTTGCTTTACGAGCTTGCGAAAAATATACAGTGAACATAGTCACTAAACGCAAGCTGGAAGAATCCAATACCTATTATTCTCAAGGAGGGATCGCGGCTTCTGTTGCTCCGGGCGATTCCATAGAGAAACATGTTGAAGATACTCTCAATTCAGGCGCAGGTCTTTGCCATAAAGAGGCGGTAGAAAAAGTTTGTAGAGAAGGGCCAAATGTTATTAAAGGATTAGAAAAGTGGGGAGTAAAATTTTCCCTTTCTCCTTACGGCAACCGGCATTTTGAATTAGGTCTAGAGGGAGGTCATTCTCACCGCAGGATTTTACATGTAGGAGATATTACTGGCAGAGAAGTGGAAAAAATTCTTTGTCAAAAAGTTCGTGAAGCGCCTAACATTAAAATTTATGAAAATTGCGTTGCCATTGATCTTATTACGAAAAAGAAAATTACTTCTCAAAACAGTTCTGATTTTTGTTTAGGCGCTTATGTCTTGGACATTGAAAAACAAAAAGTTGAAAAATTTCTCTCACAAACGACTGTGCTGGCCACTGGGGGGGCAGGGAAGGTTTATCTTTATACCACCAATCCGGATGTTGCAACAGGAGACGGGATTGCCATGGCTTATCGCGCAGGGGTACAAGTGGCGAATTTAGAGTTTGTGCAGTTCCATCCAACTTGTCTTTATCATCCACAGGCAAAATCTTTTTTAATTTCAGAAGCGGTTCGGGGAGAGGGCGGCAAACTGCTTCTTTCGAATGGAAAGACTTTTATGGAAAAACATCATGCTTTAAAAGAGCTTGCTCCCAGGGATATTGTAGCCAGAGCCATTGATTTTGAACTAAAAAAATCCGGTGAAGAGTGCGTTTATTTAGACATTAGCCACCGCGGATCAGATTTTATTAAGAGCAGGTTTCCCAATTTGGTAAGTTCCTGCAAAAAATTTGGGTTTGATATGACTAAAGAACCCATTCCTGTGGTTCCAGCCGCGCACTATATTTGCGGGGGAGTTAAAGCTGGAATTGATGGGCAAACTTCTATCCCTAATTTATTTGTCATTGGGGAATCCGCCTGCACGGGGCTCCATGGAGCAAATCGTTTAGCGTCTAACTCTTTGCTTGAGGGATTAGTCATGGCTCAAGGATGCGCCAAGAAATTGGATTCATTATTCCAAGAGTTCCCATCTTTTTCCAATTTTAAAATAGGGGATTGGAATCCAGGCAAGGCTCGGGATCCAAATGAGCAGGTTGTGATTGAACAAAATTGGGATGAGATCCGCCGTTTTATGTGGAATTATGTAGGCATTGTGCGCACGGATAAACGTTTAGAAAGAGCTTTAAGGCGAATAGAACTTTTGCAGCAGGAAATTCAGGAATATTATTGGAACTTTATTATTACTTCTGATTTAATTGAACTTAGAAATATCGCCTTAGTCGCAGAATGCGTTATTCGTTCTGCTTTGGCTAGGAAAGAGTCCCGCGGCCTTCACTATAATTTAGACTACCCTCACATTGACGATCAAAACTTTTTATCGGACACACTTCTTTAACCGAGAGTATGCATTAGGAAATGGTCTTTTTCTTATCACACCAAGGATAAGACATTCCCTCCTAAAGGACGAGCCCCCTGCATCTTTTCTAAGGAATGGGACTGTCCCCGATGGGACGAGTGCTACTTCGTTGAGGGACTGTCCCTTTGGGACGTCTCCTCCAGTCGCACAAAGCTCGGTTTAAGCCCCAGAACCTCAGAACCAACATTGGATTGCGGCATTCGATGTTAGTTCTAGGGTTAAGGATAAAAGTTAAATTTCAAACTAAATAGACCTATTGACACTTTATTTTATCATGATATAATTAAGTATACTTTATGAATACTTATGCCCGCATCCAAAAATTTAATCGGTTAGGAAGAGAAAGCTGTTTTTTATGGGGGCCGCGCCAAAGCGGTAAGAGCACCTTATTGAAGAAATTGTTTCCCAACGCGATTTATTATGATCTTCTTTTATCTAATGAGTATGCTCGCCTCAATAGCAATCCATCCCTTTTGCGGGAAGAGTTACTTGCTTCTATTGAACTTAAAGGACCCATCGTTATTGATGAAGTCCAGAAAGTGCCCGCACTCTTAGATGAAATTCATTGGCTCATTGTAAATCACAAAAAACAGTTTATCTTAAGTGGTTCCAGTGCAAGAAAATTAAAGAGAAGTGGCGCCAATCTGTTAGGAGGTCGGGCTCTCAGGTATGAACTATACCCACTGACTTCTCCTGAAATTCCAGATTTTAACCTATTAAGGGCTCTTAATCATGGTCTTCTTCCGCGCCATTACTTATCTTCACATCCTCAAGATCTTATTGCTGCCTATATAGGGGATTATCTGAAGGAAGAGGTTGCTCAGGAAGCGCTTACGCGCAATATTCCTTCCTTTAGTCGTTTCCTGGAAGCCGCAGCGTTTAGCAATGGGGAAATGGTGAACTATAAAAATGTGGCTAGCGAATGCGGAGTCAGCGCAGTCACGGTAAAGGAATATTTTCAAATCCTTCAAGATACGCTCATTGGCGCTTTGCTATTTTCTTATCAAAAGAGACCAAAACGAAGAGTTATTTTGGCTCCTAAGTTTTATTACTTTGATGTGGGTATTGCAAATTTTTTGTTAAAGAGAGGACCTGTTGTAAATCGCAGTGAGAATTTTGGAAAGGCATTTGAACATTTTATATTTCAAGAATTGCGTGCGCACAGCCATTATTCGGGATTAAATTATCCTATCACAACGTGGAGAACAGCGTCTCAATTAGAAGTTGATTTCATTTTAGGTGATCATGAGATAGCTCTAGAAGTGAAAGGAGTTTCTCAGACCGAGAGCCATCATTTGAAAGGATTAAGGGCATTCCAAGAGGAATATCCAACCAAACATGCTATTGCCGTTACCCTAGATCCACGGCCACGGTCCATTGGAAAAATATCTGTTCTGCCAGTGGAACTATTCTTGAAAAAGCTTTGGAACAACGATATCATTCATTAGGGGATTCCTATCTAAGGTGAAATAAGACAACAGCAAAAAACTTTGGTAAAATGACTGATCAATTAATAAAATAATATTTTAGCCCGGATGGCGGCCTCTTTCTTATTCCTTTAAAATTAAGGAATCGGCACTTTCCGGGAGACTTAAGAAATTTTATTAAGGTTGCCCGGATGGCGGAACTGGCAGACGCGTGAGACTCAAAATCTCATATCCTTTGGGATGTGTGGGTTCGACTCCCTCTCCGGGCAGATGCATTAGCGGTAGGCGCACTTTATTAGCATAAATTATTTAATTCTAACCGCAAAGGTAAGGCCTTCTCCTGTAGGCAGGATGGTAGAACGAAACCTCGAATGATGTGCTAGAGAATAGTTAAATGTTCGTAAAGCTCGAACATTTTTCGTATGAGACCCCAATTTTATATCATTTTTCTCTGCAATCAACCCAAAAGCAAACGTATTATCCGCTGCAAGGACCCCGCCGATGCGCAAATGTTTTTCTGCCCATTTTAAATAGTTAGGATAGTTTGTTTTATCGGCATCTATGAATACAAAATCAAACGGTCCTTCGGACTCAATTTTTTTAAGATTCATTAAAGCTGCGCCAATATAAATTTTTATTTTTTTAAGTAACCCAGCCTTTTCAAAAATTTTTCTAGCTATTTTTGCATGGTGTGGTTCACTTTCAAACGTAAATAGTTTTCCATTTTTGGGCAATGCCCGCGCGATACAAATACCCGAATAACCCGCTAAAGTGCCAATCTCTACCGCTTTTTTTGATCCGCAGGCACGGGCCATCATTTCCAAATGAAGCCCATCCATTGCAGACACGTGAATGTCGGGCAAGCCCTCTTCTTTTGCCCAACTTCGTATCCACTCTATTGAACTTGCTTCATTAGAATATAAGGAGTCAACATAGTTCGAAACCGACTCAAGAGTATTGGAATATGTTTTGCGCATCATTTAGCAAGATTTATCATATAATCGTATAAATTTTTGAAGTGTAATATTGCGAGATGGATGATGCAAAAACCATGAGCTAATCAAGTATACTGTTTTTTTAGGATCCTAATGATTTATAAAAATGGATTGTGCGGACTGTGTAAAAATACCTTGTTTATTAAAAGTGAGCGCGGTAGCAGATTTATTTTTTGCCTGCTTTCAAAAGAAAATTCCAGCTTCCCTAAATATCCGCCCCAGCCTGTAATGAGGTGCGAAGGGTATAGTAAAAAGGAGTGAGTTTTAATATGATAATTTTTCCACGTTATTTGGGCGGGGAGGGAATCGAACCCTCACCTCGCTTGCGCAAGTCAGGATTTTAAGTCCTGTGCGTCTGCCAGTTCCGCCACCCGCCCAAACATCCTTATAAAAATCTTCATAATAATTTTGGGCGTGTGGTCGCTATTCTTATAAAAGCAATGAAGCGACACTTCCTCGTTGATACTCGGTCGCTGATTCCTTTATAAAAAGGAATAGGAAAGCAGCCCGCCCATTCCAACGATAAATCAAGAAAATTTTACTTTACTTAAACATCTAGCGTAACAACTACAAAACACAAGTCCTGTGCGTATTTAAAAATCCATCCCCATTTTAGCAAAGTTCTTAAATTGATTCATATTATACTAATACAATTTCACGTTTTTCAGTATTTTCATGTTTAGGCACAACATCAAGAAACGCTCTGCAATCAAGCGCGGCGAATATGTTCGTTAAGAGATCCATGCTAGGGATTCTTTTATCTTTTATGCCTTCCAAACGTGCCACTTGGGATTGGGGGATTCCTGCTAATTTAGCCAATTGAGCCTGTGACATTCCAGCTTGCTCCCTTAATGTTTTAATTAACGCTGCAATGGCAACTCGAACACGGGATACCAAATATGTTTTCCGGTATACTGGATTCTTCATTTGTTCGGCAACGTGTTCTTCAACCGGAATTCCGAATTTGTGGGGTTTAATAGATTTTTTGCTCGTTTTCCTCAAAGGTGGTTCCCTTGATATATTCCTTCTGGATAGGGCTTTTGGAAGCTTCCGGAGACTTAAAAAAGATAACAGTAATTGACCCCACGCTTTAATTATAACCAATAGGATA
Organism: Elusimicrobiota bacterium; assembly: GCA_016180425.1. Lineage (GTDB taxonomy): Bacteria > Elusimicrobiota > Elusimicrobia > 2-02-FULL-39-32 > 2-02-FULL-39-32 > 2-02-FULL-39-32. The sequence goes on along the minus strand of JACPBF010000001.1, from coordinate 577,763 downwards.
TATTTGTCAAGGAAAGTTTTTTTACGTTGTCATAAGGTTGTAATATTAGAGAAACCATGCTATAAATTAAGTCACAAAAGGGTCCAAGAGCTTAGTTCAAGTTCTTGGAGGTTAAATACAAAGATGGTCGGGCCGCCATCTCATAAGGTTTAAGTAACCTTATGAGATGGCTTTTTTATTTTCTCTAGAAAATAAAAAGGTTTCAAAGGGGGAATAAAAGAATGCATATTAATTTTTCTCAAGAGTGGCCAATCTTCATTCTTATTGGAATTTTCCTATGGTTTGTACTTTATGTAGCCATGAGCGGTAGAAAAAACAAAGAGAAAGATCAGGCTCCGCCTAAAAAATGAAAATCACCCTGCGTCTAATTGTTTCGCTTATTATCGTTGCCGCAACTGTTGCGGCTCTGTTCTCATTCCTACAAGCTAGAGCGGAGAAGAAACGTTTAGTAGATGAGTTAGAACGTAAATATATTATTTTATCAGAAAGTTTGAAAGAATCTGTTCAGCTCATTCTAAAAAGCAATAACCCATTAAAGCTAACTAAATTAGTGGATCGGTTTGGTAACCGAGAGCGGTTGTTGGGAGTTATTATTTATAATGCGGACAGTCAGATTCTTTCCCAAACTTCAGGTTTGCCTGAAAGTTTAAAGCAGCCTTCTTCTGAAATTATTCAAGCAATACAAGAGGGTCAAAATAAAAGTTTTTTTAAGAAAATTGAGCAAAGGCATATCTACTATCATATCACTCCCATTGTTCAGGATGAAGATAGCAGCGTTTCAGGAGCTCTTATGCTTTTGCATGATTCCTCCTACATTGATGTCCGAATAAAAGAGATTTGGGGAAATAATTTTATCCGCCTTCTTATTTTATCTTTTCTGATTGTGATCACAACTCTCATAGTTGTTCGCTGGAGTATTACAGGCCCTATCGCCCAAATTGCGGACTGGATTAAAGAATTAAGGTTGGGAGAAAATAATCAGTTGACTCATTTGCCTAGGGGAGATGTTTTAGGGCCTTTGGCTTCTGAAGTAAGACAGTTGGCAAAGAGTCTTACCGCAGCGCGGGCAGCAGCGGAACAGGAAGCTCGGCTTAGACTTTCTCTAGAGTCTATTTGGACTCCGGAAAAACTAAAAGAACATGTTCGTAGTAAGTTAGGAGACAAAACTCTATTTTTAATTTCTAACCGAGAGCCATACATGCATGTAAAACAAAAAAGAAAGGTTGAATGTATTGTTCCTGCAAGCGGGTTAGTGACTGCTTTAGATCCGGTGATGCGAGCTTGCGGGGGAGTGTGGATTGCTCATGGGGCAGGCGATGCTGACCGTGAAGTTTGCGATTCGCAAGATAAACTTAAAGTTCCGCCAAACGAACCTGCTTACACTCTTAAACGGGTTTGGCTTAGCAAAGAAGAGGAAGACGGCCACTACTATGGTTTTTCTAATGAGGGACTTTGGCCGCTTTGTCATATCACTCATACCAGGCCAACTTTTCGTCTGGAAGATTGGATTCAATATCAGAAAGTGAACCAGAAATTCGCGGGCACTCTACTAGAAGAAATTAAAGATGAAGACTCTCCGCTAATTTTAATTCAAGATTATCATTTTGCTTTGCTTCCTCTCTTAATTCGGAAAAAACGTCCAGATGCAAGAATTGCAGTCTTTTGGCATATTCCATGGCCTAACCCAGAATCTTTCAGCATTTGTCCTTGGAAACAAGAAATTCTGTTGGGGATGTTAGGCGCAGATATTCTTGGATTTCATATTCAATTTCATTGCAACAATTTATTAGATACGGCAGACAATGTTTTGGAATCGAAAGTGAATTGGGAAAATTTTTCCGTTCAAAGATTGGGACACACGACTTCTGTCAAACCATTTCCCATTAGTGTATCTTTACCCATGGAACCCTCTTTAAGTCAGGAGGAAGTTTCTCCAGAAACAAATAAAGCAAGAATATTGGAATCTCTTTCTAAAGATTATGGGATTCATACAGAAACTTTTGGAGTGGGAGTGGATCGTCTGGATTATACTAAAGGGATCGTAGAACGCTTTAAAGCTGTCGAGAGGTTTTTTGGTAAATATCCGCAATATATTGGACGATTCACTTTTATTGAGCTGGGCGCTCCCTCAAGAACACATATTCAGAAATATCACGATTTCATTGCGGAAGTTGAAAAAACCGTGGATGAAATTAACTGGAAGATTCAGACAAAAGAGTGGAAACCCATCCTCTTTCTAAAAGCTCACCATAGTCATGAAGAAATTCTTCCTTTTTACAAGGCGGCTGATTTATGTTTGGTGACCTCCTTGCATGATGGCATGAACTTAGTTGCCAAAGAGTTCATTGCTGCCCGCAATCATGAAGATGGAGTGTTGATTTTAAGTCAATTTACAGGAGCTAGCCGAGAACTTAAAGAGGCTTTGATTGTAAACCCATACGATATAGAAGAGGTGGCGGAGTCTATTCATAACGCTTTGGAGATGGAGCCCATGGAAATATCAAGAAGAATGAAACAGATGCGAGTCATTGTTCAGGACAGAAATATCTATCGGTGGGCGGCCAACATTATTACTGCGATTTCTCAAATAGAATCCGTTCCCAAAGAGTCCACTCCTTCGGAGGAAACTGTTCATGAATCCATGGCTTAAGTTTATTTTCATTATTTTTGGTTTAAACCCGGATTTTGCATTAGGACGTTGGATTCGACGAATGATGGCGGACTTTTTTGTCCTCAAAAAGTTCGACCGCAGGCAACGCTACGCTCTCACTTTTTTCGTCGAAAAAGTCTCGCCATCATTCGTCTCAGTCCTAACGCCTAATGCAAAATCCGGGTTAAAGAGCCAAGCTAAAAATGCGCTATTTTAGCTCTCCTCTTCAAAAAAAAATTGTCGAGAAGATTCAATGCTCTTCCCAACTTTTGTTTTTACTGGACTATGATGGAACTTTATCACCCATTGTGTCCAAACCTCAAGAGTCGCGGTTAAAGCGTTCCACCCAAACTGTTTTAAAAGCGTTGACGAAAAATTCACGATTTACCCTTGGGATTATTACGGGAAGATCCGTACAACAGATAAAGCGTTTGACAGGCTTAAAAAAAGTAATCATCGCTGGAAACCATGGTCTTCAGTTATGGAGTCCAAAATTAAAGGAGCGATACAATCGCGCCGCGGGATTTAAATACAGAATTAAAGAGATGAAGAGGGTTTTGCATGGTCTAGAAGAAAAATTCACAGGTTCCTATCTTGAAGATAAAAAAATTTCACTTGCTTACCATTACAGGTTGACAAATCCAAGTTTGTATTCAAAAATTAAGACAGAATTTTTTGAGCGAATTGATCCTTGGGTTAAGGGTCAAAAGATTCGCGTTTTAGAGATAAAAAAAGGATGGGAAGTGCTCCCTCCCATCCTTTGGGACAAAGGAAAGGCAGTAAAATGGATTTTAACCCGATGTCCAAAAACAACTTTATCATTTTTTATTGGAGATGATGTTACCGATGAGGCTGCGTTTAAGGCACTTGCTTCTAAAGGAGTCTCTATTCGAGTGGGTCGAAAAAAAAGCTCTGCTGCTCAATATTTTTTAAAAAATGTTCCCGAGGTTGAAAAGTTTTTATTCACATTGGCAGATAGTGGAAAGAAACAATTCCAGAGAGGGAGTAACCATGGAACTTAAAATGGCAAGCGCGCCGTTTAGATTTGTAACTCAGGTCAGCGTAACTCAAATGACCCAGTGGAAGGCAAAAAATATTTATGAATTGCTCAGCTGTTTGAAAGAAGTTCCCGGTTCGGTGATTTATCATCACACCCACCGATTTTTAAAGCAACACCAATTCCTCTTGCCCGAGCCGCCCAACGATTTTGCCTATTGGGTTGACACTGCCTTGCAGGATGAAAAACTGGCGGAGAAGCTATTCGCGATAGACACCATCCGTTTTCCGACTATTCGAGATATTAGAGAGAAAGTAGTTCAAACGATTGAGGAACATCTCATTTCATATAAGAATCACCACGATGCTCCCGCCGGAGATGAATTTTACTTTAAGCAATCCATCAGCTTTGTGTTGCCAACGCCTTATGAGACGTGGAATTTAAGTGAATTTGCCGAAGCGCTTAAAAAAGTAAGCATCAATTCACTCTATCACCATATTTTTGAAGCGAGGATTCGCCCGCCTCTTGAAATCAATGATTTTTCCAATTGGTTCGAAACTGCCTTGGGAGAAACCAAGCTCGCTGAAGCTATCTCAAAAATGGATCCTTACACGCACACTTTAGAAGGATTACGACATCAAGTGATTAATCTTGTGGAAAGAAGAATACAGGAGATGATGCATGTTTAATCTGGATGATTATATTTCCATCGTAGGGGAAAATGAAATATCGGAATTGAGATTGATCTCAGAAAAATTAAGAGGCAAATCCATTGTCAATATTAATTCAACTTCCACAGGAGGAGGCGTGGCCGAGATATTAAACCGAATGGTTCCGCTTTTAAAGGAGATGGGTGTCAATGCCCGATGGGAGTGCATTAAAGGCGGGGAGAAGTTTTTTATCATTACTAAAAAATTTCATAATGCCTTGCATGGGAAAAAAGAACAGTTGAGTAAAGAAGATTTTGAATTGTATTTGGATACTGTTCGGGATAATGTCTTAAGTTTATCGTTGGATGCGGACATCCTCTTTATTCATGACCCTCAACCTGCTGCTTTGGTTCTTGAAAGAAACAAATATAAAAACCGTTGGATTTGGAGATGCCACATTGATCTTTCGGAAAAAGATGAAACTCTTTGGAATTTTTTAAAGCCAATGATTCAACAGTACGACGCCTCAGTTTTTTCCGCTCCCTCGTTTACTCAGGGACTTCTTCATCGGCAAATGTTGATCCCGCCTTCCATTGATCCTTTGAGCGATAAGAATAAGGAATTACCGCAACGAACAATAGATGAAGTTCTTTCTCGTTTTAAAATTGACGCGGAGCGTCCCATTGTTACACAAATTTCTAGGTTTGATTATTTTAAAGACCCTGTAGGAGTGATTGAGGCCTACAAACTTGTAAAACAATATGTGAATTGCCAGCTTGTTCTAGCAGGCGGTTCAGCAGATGATGATCCTGAGGGAGTTAAAGTGCTTACGGAGGTGCGTCAAAAAGCAGGAGAAGATACTGACATTCATATTCTTTGTTTGCCTCCTACCAGTCACATTGAGATTAATGCGTTACAACGCGCATCCACAGTTGTTTTACAGAAATCGCTCAAAGAAGGTTTTGGACTTACAGTCTCGGAAGCGCTTTGGAAAGGGAAGCCAGTCATCGCCAGCGCTGTAGGAGGCATTCCCTTGCAAATTACCCACAAATATTCCGGTATTTTAACCCATTCTATTGAAGGTACAGCCTACTGGTTAAAACAGCTTCTGCAAAATCCGGAGTACGCGAAGAAACTTGGGGATAATGGAAGAGAGCAGGTACGGAATAACTTTCTTCTTACGCGCCATCTAAGGGAATATATGTTGCTCTTTCTTTCTCTGGATCATCCGAACGAAACATTAATTTATCTTTAAATCTAGATTATGTAGAAAATGGAATATGGAACCATCGAAAATTAGCAAACCAAAAGTAAAGTGGCTTAACCGGACGGTTATCGGCATTGGTTTAGCTTCACTTTTTAGCGATTGGTCGCATGAAGTTGCTACTGCAGTCATGCCTGCATATCTAGCTTCCATAGGAGTGGCGGCTGCCTGGCTGGGTTTAATTGAAGGCGTAGCAGACGGTTTATCCAGTTTTGCTAAGATGGGTTCAGGCTATTACACGGACCGTTTAAGACGACGAAAGCCAATCGCTGTGGCAGGTTATGTTCTCACAGCAGTTGGAACCGCTGCTTTTTCTTTAGCCTCCCAAGCGTGGCATCTATTGATTGCTCGTTCCTTTGCGTGGTTTGGGCGTGGAGTTAGAACTCCCATTCGTAATGCCTTGCTTGCGGGATCTGTTGAAAAAGAGGCGTATGGCCGCGCATTTGGCTTTGATCGAATGATGGATACCTTTGGAGCTATCCTTGGTCCTGCCAGCGCATTTTTTATTCTGAAAATTTTAAATAATAACTATTCAAAATTATTTTTCTTGACTTTGATCCCGGGGATGGTTGCTGCGCTGGCCATTCAATTCCTTGTGCAAGAAAAAGATCGCATGCCTGTGCCTCACATCTCTTTTGGAGAGAGCTTAAAGGCTTTGCCAAAATCTTTTAGAGGGTTCCTTTTTGCCGTTGGACTTTTTGGCATTGGAGATTTTTCTCACACCTTACTCATTTTGTTTGCCAGTGAAAAGCTAGCTTCTTCAATGGGAATGTCCCACGCGGGATCCATTGCTGTTGGTCTTTATCTATTGCGCAATTTCTTTTATGCTTCTTGCTCCTACCTTTTTGGCTGGGCAGCGGACCGGTTTAGTAAAAGGAAACTGCTCGCTAGCGGTTACTACTTGGCGGCAGTCATGTCGTTATGTATGATTTGGAGTACGCCCACTCTTTTTGCCTTAACACTTATATTCATTGTGGGAGGAATTTATATTGCCATTGAGGAAACTCTAGAGGATTCTTTTTGCGCTGAGCTGGTAACCAAAGAACAGCATGGCATGGCTTTTGGAGTGCTGGCTACAGTCAATGGTTTAGGGGATTTTTTATCCAGCATTGTTGTGGGATTTTTGTGGACCCGGTTTGGCACTGCTGCGGCATTTAGCTATAGCTTCATTTTATTCATTGCCGGGGCTACTTTGATCCTAAGAATCAATAGAGGTTCTGAAAAAAATTTGAATGATTAAATGGTTTAGTCTTTGTATGGGAAGTGTTGTGGGCGGTGTTTCCCGTTATGCGCTAGCGGGATTAGTTTATAAATCTTTTGGCAGCAATTTTCCTTATGGCACGTTGGTAGTAAATTTATCCGGATGTTTTCTGATTGGTTTCTTGAATGCTTTAGCTGAAGTAAAATTTTTATTGAACCCAAATGCAAGAATTTTACTCATGGTGGGATTTTGCGGCGCCTTCACCACATTTTCTACTCTTATTTTAGAAACCGTTAATCTCCTTAAAGATGGGGAGTTATTGAAAGCAATTCTAAATGGGATGGGAAGTTTTGTGCTCGGACTACTCTTATTCTATCTTGGACAAATTGTTGCTGAATTAGTATAGAACCCAAATATTGCGCTAGAACCTTTATGGAGGTGAATCAAGGAATGAAAATACCAGCGAATGGAAAACTTTTAAGAATATTTATAGGGGAAAGAGATTGTTGGCAAAGCCAGCCTCTTTATGAAGCGCTTATTCATTTGGCTAAAAAAGAAGGCATGGCAGGGGCCACTGCGATTAAAGGTTTTATGGGATTTGGCTGCAAAAGCCACATGCATACCGCTAAGTTATTGCGTTTGTCAGAAGATTTACCCATTGTGATTGAAATTGTGGATAGCGAAGAAAAAATAAATCATTTTTTACCCTTTTTAGATTCAATGGTGCAAGAAGGCCTTATTACGCTTGAAAGCGTGAATGTTATTATGTACCGCGCCAACAAAAGCTAAAGGGAGTTTTCCTAATATATACGATATATTAGGATCATGTCAAAGGCGTTCATTAATCCTAGAAAATCTGTTAAACCGCAGTGATGCTCGGAACATTTTTTTGAAACCGCCCCTGAAACTTTACAAAAGTGTCACAAATTTGTTACAAAAAGTTTGAGACAACGAGAACCCCTTCCATTATATAATTATCTCCATATACGCGTAATGCGCGTTTCTAGATATGCACTACTTTTGGAATAAAAAGATCATTCTATTTTTCAAACAGAGCACCGCGCTCGTGGTTGTCGGCGCTTTGTTGATTTCTATTATACTCCCGCCCTTTGCTCAAGCCAAACAAATTTCTTCCTCCAGAGCTGAAAGTTTTCAATTTCGAGGAAGACCTCTTTCTGTAAAATCACCGATGGAACAGCAAGTAGTGCTTAACAAATATGTTCCTCAAAATTCTAATCTACAGCCATTAGGCCGAAATATGGGATTTTCTAACCCTATTCTGAATAATGCAAAAAAGGAATTTGATCTGATCCGTGAAAAATCAGTGAAGATTTTTGAAACCGTTTTAGATTACGCCGTGCAATGCTATTACAAACTTGAAGAACAAATCTCTCAAGATTTGGAAGATAGCTTAGAAATTTTCAGACAAATTTTTCCAAAAACGCTAACTCTTATTTCTGATAGCATAGTTTCTTCTAACGCTATGAATCGACGCGTTCAAAAAGTTGGCAATTCCTATGTCGCGATGTCTGGCAATGGAAGGGAGCCATCTAAAACTTTCGCTTCAAGTCAGAGCAGTCCCAACCCAACTGAACCTCCTGTCGGAAACACCAGTTCTAGAAATAACTCCGCTTATTCCCTCGCGCAAATAATGGACACTGAACTTCGAAGTTTGACGCGCTCTCTTTTTGGCGTGCCGCAAACGCTCCACCATATTAGATCTTTGTTCTCTAGGATTCTTCCAACTAACCATCTTACATTGACTCTGAAAGAGATCAATCAATTGAAACGATCAGGTAAAATTCCTTTGCTCAACAAATCATACTTGAAACGTCTGCTTCGCACCCTGTTGGTAACGGATCGTGATCGGCGCGAATTTATATGGGGTCTGCTAAGATTTTGGCATGATCCAGATCTCTTAAAACTTTTAAGAGATCTGGCTAAAGAGTTGGATTCTTCTACTACTAACCTTTGGCACACCTTTGCGTTGGAAAACGCTTGGTCCGGCAATCAGGTGTCAGAAGACGCGGTTCTGCTGGATCCAGAACAGTTTGAATTGTTTGAGGACGGAACCGAATCGTTTCCTCTCTATGCCGTGCGGATCACGAAGGTTCCTCCAGAAGAAGACGGGGAAGGCAACAAATATTTTTACGGTAACATTGATGAATCTTTTATGAGCCCTGAATATAGCATACGAGAGACGGTTCATTTTAGCCTGAATGGCGTGGTAGATGGCGTTTGGAACGAATACCCTTACGTAACAATAGTTCCGCTGAAAGATTTAATTGAGTTGAACAGAGACAATCTCGTTTGCGCTCTGGCAGGGGATATGGTTTTCTACCGCCCTGTTCGGCTTCCTTCCTCAGCCATGGTTTTTCAATCGGGGCCGGATCAATCGGCTCAAAGTCAGGCCCTTGCAGAACTATCCAAACGGACAAAAGTTTTTAAAATTTTTGGCACCATACATTGGGTTGGAGACGATTCAAAACTACTTCCAGAAAACGCGTTGTTAAGGGATTGGTTAACTGCCAGAGGCGTTTCTTACGGAGGGCATGGAGGCCATTGGAGCTTAAAGCTGGAACTATTTTTGAATTATTATGCGGAACTCTATTCTATTTTAGTGGATCGAAGGGAATCTATTATGAAGTGGTTGGATGAGGGAGGGAACATTGATGATATTGAGGCGTTGGATTTCTTAATCCCATGGTGGCGCGCCCACAGATATTTTGATTTCCGCGAGTACCCCGGTGGATCCAAACCACCGCAAATTCAGGACGCAGCTTTTTATGATCGCTATTTGAGAGCCGCGCTTCGGCAATTTGTTGAAAATCCTAAGCAAAAACTAGGGGTCTTTATGAATGGGTGGCTGAAAAGGATAGTGAACGCGGTTCCGCCCAATGAAATGCACAGGTTTAACGCCGCGCTTAAAGCGCTGGAAGCAAAGATTAATCATCGGGCAATGCTTCTTTCGCCTTATGATTTAAGGGTTGCGCTTGCAAAACTGGGATTGCCTTTCAATAAATCGCAGCCACCCTCACGAGAAGCGATTGAAGAAGCCTATCACAGATTATTGCGGGACGAAAGCATTGCTAACGATCCATGGAAAAAAGACCAAATTATCATGGCGTATAAAAGAGCCGAATCCTACTTTTCTTTTGAAGAAGATGAGGCGGCAACTGGAAAAACATCCAATGAAATTTGGCAGAAACTCATGTGGCATGCTGATTTTCCCGATTTGCTTCGAGGAGCTTTTTGGTTTGAGCCTTCTCAATCCGACTTAGATTATTTAAGGAATTTGGTGAACCGGGTTCGAACCGAAACTCCAAACCTGAATGAACGCGTTCAAGCGCTTTATAAACTTTTAGGACATCCCGCTCATTTTAGGGAGGTCTTCAGCAGATTTCAGGCGAATCTATTTTGCGTATACGCGTTAAATAAAGATCGTCCTTTACTTGAAAACTTTTCTCCATCAGATCAAAAAGCGTCCGTCGTCTTATATATGGAGCTTCTCAATATTTCTAGCGGAGCAACTTTTCCGCTTACGATTGGTGAGTTACGCCTTTTTTGTTCGATCTTTGACATTGAAGAGAATCCATTGATCACTGCCTATCGCTCTCAAGAATTTCCCCAAGTTGATGATGATATCCTTTCGCCAACGGATATCATTGATCAGAAAAAATTATCGGCCGCGGTTGAACTGATGCAGACGCATGGAGAAGAGGAAGAGATCATCGAAGCGCTGTTGAGCTCGTTTGAAAGTCCTACCATTCAGATCATTCTGAATATGTTTTTGATAAAGAGATTGGCGCCTGACAAGATCGCGGAAGAATTGGGCGTGGATGAAGTGATCATTCAAGAATTGTTGGTTTATTCACTCCCTGAATTTGAATCCATTTTAAACAGCGCGCAAACAATTCCCGCCAACGCATCACCCGATTTTTATGGCCAGCCCTTGAGCAAGCGGGGAAAATATTTAAAACGTTTCCATGCCATCCTGAAAGATGGAAAGAAAAGAGCAGAACAATTTTCTAAATTTTTATCCGCTGTTGTTTTGAGTGTATCCTTAATGGGCAAGGCTGCGTTTGGCGCTGTGAATGTGCCGGTTCCTAGCGGGACGCTTTCCTCGATATCTTCCGTGATGCAAGAAGAGATGGTTTTGCCCGGCGGAACCGAAAGCATTTCTATAAAACAATCTAATCTGCCTCGAAGGGGAGTCGAATATTACCTTTATAGAAAGGAAATTAAAACAGGGAAGATTATTTCTTCAAAACGGTTAAATGATGTTTCAGGAATGCCAAATAGCAGGGGAAAAATCATTGGAAAAATCTTAAGTAGCGATGGCAAACATATTGGAATTGTTTATGAGTATCTGGACACGATTGATAAACACCGATACCTTTATCACTATTTTTCTATTTATGATTTTGAAGGAAAGAGCGTCTATCATTTAGGGAGAACAGATTTTGAAGAAGGACTTAAAGGTACTAAAATTTCTTCTATCCAGTTCCGTAGCAATACTATCAGAATTAAATATCAGCAACGCGAGGCAAGAAAAAGAACACTTACCGATCCTTTTTTCCGGGCATATCTTTCACCTGAAAAAGAAATTATAATTTCTCCCCGAAGTGATTTAGAGAAGACCGCTTCTTTGGGGTTCATTCCCAATGAGGAGCGGTTCGCAATTACACCGATTCCAAGCGATTCAATTCTTATCACAGTTGGCGCGCCTAAAGAGCAAGATGAGTTTTTCTACAAAGATTTCAAACCAAGTTTAAATCTATTTTTATTAACTTCGGCTGGATATATAGGATTGGTTATCTTTTCCATTTTCCGTAGAGAGCAGGCGTTCTCAACTGAAGAGTTGGCTTGGCTATTACTTTTTCCACCGGGCATACTTGGGACAGCTGCAATCGTTAACTTTATAGCGGCTCCGGTTCCTGAAATCGCAACTCCTTCGGCATCGCCCCTCCCTCAATCTGAACCTGCATCAGGATCGGGACATATTTCATCTCCATCTAAGACTGAACAAGGATCTGAATCAGTGACTGATCCATCTCCTGCTAAAATAGATACAGCATCTGAATCGGCGCCTGTTCCATCGAATGGAATTATCAATCTGCTTAAAGACGAAGGCGGCCAGGCAAAATCGGAAGTGGTTTTCATCGCTGGCGCAGTGGCTGGTGTTGCAATTATTTTCTATCAGCCGCTGCTAAATATTTTGACTGCAGTTTTTCAATCAGGTACCCTTCTTACAACCGTTGTTGCGGGAGTTGGAATACCTCAGTTTTCTAATTTAATGAGCGCAATTACTTTTTTAGCTTTACTTCACATTCTCATTTCTCGATCCTCATTAACTTCAGTATTGGAGAATTCCATATTAGCTAACATCTTTACACAGAAAAAAAATAATATTTTAAGTCCAGATTTAGCCGCAATGTCCGGAAGAAAGAAAGATGGCAAGTCAGCTGCTGGAAAAACCAAGAAGTCCGATCATGCTGTAATTCTTTCTACAAAAGAACAACAATCTTTACTAGCAACTCTCTCGGTAAGTCCTGGAGGTGTGGGCACAATTTCTATTGCAAGTGACAATGGATTGAATGCGCTCACTTATGCCCATATTAAGAGAATGATTAAGCTTGTGAAAGAGGCTCGTGTAAATAAAAATATTAAGGTTTTAGTTTTTAAGGGCGCCAAAGATAATTTTAGCGCTGGCGGAAATATTGTAGAAATTTTGAATAACCTGATGGATCCGGCCACAACCCATAAAGTAAACGAATTCTATGAGATAGGAGACCGCCTACTCAAAGATATTCGGGAATTTCCTAAACCTACCATTGTTCTTGCTCACGGCTACACAATAGGTCGTGGGTTAGGGATTGCAGCCGCTGCAGATTTTATTGTCACTGATAAAACCACAAAAATTTCCATGCCAGAAGCTAAGTTCGGATTTTTTCCCAATGTGGGATCCACATTATTTTTATCTAAAAAAATAGGTTTGACGCTTGCCAAGTATTATGGTTTAACCGGAGCAATGATGTCAGGAATAGAAGCGGTTCAGTTTGGTCTTGCGGATGGATATACTTCTGGCGGTGTTGAGATTTTCTTAAGACATTTAGAATTTTATGTTGTTAACAGGAGTGCGCTTGGGAAAAAAGATGTTTGGGGAGTGATTAACGGCAGAACCATGGGACCTTATAGTGATCCTAATATCAGCAACAAGAGCGCCGCTATAAAAAAATATTTTGATTTTGAACAGAACAGTCAGGGAACCTTGAGAGATATTTTAAGTAGGCTTGAGCAGGGCGCTAGAAATGGAGATAGGTTCGCGCAAGAAACTTTGGCGGTCATGCAGTCTAATTCCGCTTATAGCCTTTGGCTCTTTGAATTTTTGATTGATACATTTGCAAGCGCTAAATGGAGAAATGACAAGGATAAAGCCATGCAAATTGAGCTTAACTTCGCTAAATTAATGACGGCCCACCCTGCCTACCGCGATGGTGTTTTAGGATTCCAAAAACATAACATAAAGTCTGTCCACCTTGACCAAATAATTCTCTTAGATGGTAAGGGTTTTCGGATTGTATTGGAAGGAGTTCCCACTCAGATTGGTTCTGAATTAAGCTCTGAAGTATTGGCCGATTACAATGGGGAAAAATATGTTATTGCCGCAAGAAAAGAATTTGTTGTGGGTCAAAAAACTGTGGAGTTAGTTTTGGCAAGCGATCCATCCAAAAAAATAGAGCTTGGCATAGCGCTGCGTAATTCTCAATGGTCAGATCAAGAATCACTTGAGGAGTTAGGGGTGATACGTTCTTGGGAAAAAACTGAAGTGGGTAGGAACATAGTAAGTCTGGCAAAACGTACCAATCCAGAAAAATTCCAGAGCGAAAATTCTGGAGATACTTCACTTAATTCAAACATGTCCCCAGAACTTCCTTCTTATGTGAGAATTCCTCTCTCTCGGGCATGTTCTATATTTTTTTATCCGCGGGCATATAAAGCGCCGTATCTTTATGAAGTCGAACTATCGCTTAAGTCCATACCTCAGGACTCACTTGCCCGTGCTCCATTAATTAGAATGGAAGAGATTAAATCGGAAGAGGAATTACTAGATCGCTTATATCGTGGGGAAAGAGTTGTGGTTTACCGTTTTGGGAGTCGGAGACACCCTCTTGTCCCGGGTCAAATATTAGAAAGAACTTATTATGGATCGCCTAGAGAAGTGTTGAAAATTGGGAGGGAAATGGTTGTGGAGCATTTTCGTCGGCAATGGTTTAACGAAGAAAAAAATCCCCCGACTCCTGTTACTTGGTTAGCTTGGGATCCAATCCAGCATTTGTTCGAACTCATATCGTTTAATGAAACTTTTAAATCGCTTGATATAGAGAAATGGGGGATTAGAGAAATTGTAAAAGAATATCTTTATTCTAAAGGATCCCATGATAAATTATCAGAAATTTTAGTAGATCCCACACGGGTCAATATGAGAGTGATCGGTGAATATGATCCGGACAAATCTCCACCAAAAAATGCGAGCGATCTAATTGCTCTTTTATTTGTTGTTCCCGCGGTTACTTATCTATCCACGATTGTTTTAGCAGGATTTTTCGGAATTTCAGTTGACGCCAATTCTCTTTGGGGCAGCGCAATTTCCGCTGTTTCTCTTGCCATTGTTATCAATGAGGTTGGCCACATGGTTGAGGTCAACTGGAAGAAACCGTTCAGGGAATGGAGCTGGCCAAAACTAGATACAAAAGGTGTGATTGCTTTTGATGATTGGCCGCCAGCTCTGCAAAAGGTTTTGGGGTTTCGCATCACTGTTCCGGGCGCTCATGGAAGTTCAGGGATTATTGCGAATCTAGTTGCTGTTCTGGCCATCTTTGCGGCATCTGGTTTTCACTGGCTCGCCGTTCTTACAGCAGTCACCTTGATCCTCGCTAACTTATTTTCCGCTCTGGGACCTACGGATGTTAGTGATACATTAAGGAAAAACAAGGAAGTTTCTAATTTAGAGGGCAATGTGAAACGTCCCCATTTGCAATATAGAGATGAGGTAGAAGAAGATAATGGCGGGTGGGGAATACCGGAATCTGAAATCGTTCGTGAGACAGAAAGGCTTGTGGAGGTTTCCAAATCAATTCGAAAAGAAAGAGAAAGGATCTTAAATGTACTGGAACGTCTAAGAAACGGAATCTCAAAATTCATTTTAAAAATGTATCCCAACCCAAGGTTTGCAAAACTTTTGAATGGAAGTGTAGATTTGGCTGATAAAATCATCCAGTCTGATAGGACACCAGAAATTTTTAAAAGATGGCTGCGCAGGTTATTATTTTTTATGACAGCGCAGTATATTGTGGGAACCACTGTGGATGAAGCGCTTCAATCCATGGAAAATCTCTCACAAGAAAAGGCGGTGGAAAAAGTTATACGGGACATGGCGGCAAAAGGAATCAGGGTTGTGAAAGAGGAGAAATCTCAGTCTAGGCCTGTTTTATCAATAGCGGACATTTTGGGTGAAGGAATTCATACAGAAGATGAAGCAAATGAAAATGCTCAAGCTTGTGTAGAGCTTATTGAAAAAATGGCGTCCTATGGTCTGGAACCTAATATTTCCTCAAAGGTAACTAATCTTACACCAAAGGATTGGCTGGACAGTGAAGATGAATCTGTAAGAAAAGATGGATTCGATTTAGCTGTTCGGAATTATAAAAAGATAGTGACAAAAGTGCGTGAAGTTAAAAGAGCAGGATGGATGAGAGCAATTGTCTGGGTTGATAAAGAAGAATATATTTATCGTGATGTTGCCAATGAAGTAATTCAGACTCTGCTGGAAGAGCTTGAAAATCAGGCAGATCCAAACTTGAAGATGGTACGAGAAAACGGACTGCGAATTCCAGACATTGCGATGGTGGTACAAGCCTATTTTGTAGATTCTTTGGCTGAAGTTGAGGGGCTCATAAACTGGATGGAAAAGGTTCCTGAGGATCCAATGCCTATCGCCATTCGTCCGGTTAAGGGAGCTTATCATTCGCAGGAGGTTCGCGATGCAGAACAACAGGGTGATCCAATTCCTGTTTGGATGGGAAATTGGAAAACCGATGAAAATTATTTGGAGATATTGCGACTATTGTTTAAAAAACATGATCTTATTCAAAGAATCGGGATCGCCAGCCATGATGTTCGAACCATTGTCAGCGCCCTATTATGGGCAAAGAAACTGAATGTGGATCCTCAACATTTGGAATTTCAATCCTTGTATGGAATGACGGAAAATTTGAAACGAGCTCTTCAGGAAATTTTTAGATATTTTTGGGGAGAAGATAAGGCTTTGCCTCGCATATATTCTTATGTGCCTTTTGTCATCAAGGGTGGAATTGAGAAGGCGCTCAAATATCTTATGAGGCGGTTTCAAGAAAATAGCACTGCTAATGCCGCAGATAATAATGTAAATCTAGCAGAAACCGGAAAAATTTCCGCTACGGAACTTGCAAGACCTAAGTGGGATCCAGAGTTTTTGGCTAAGACTAAGGCTAAGGGTGAATCCATAGAAGAGTCCATCATTAATGAATCTGAAAAGTTGTTTAAAGGACGCGAGGAAGAAAAATTAGAAATACGCACGGAACTTCAAGATTATTCATTCAATAAGGATGGACTTATTAAATGGCTGGAAAAAACAAAAGATGTCAACCTTAAGATTTCCATGGCGCTCACTTTAGGCAGGATGAATTATCAAAATGAAATGAGGAGTCGGAGGATAGACAAGAATTTACCAAAGGATCATCAACCTCTCGAGGAAATACGCACAATAGAAGATTTGACGGATGGGCGATCTGCATTTCTCAAGATCAACTGGGATATCGGAGAGGATCCTGGGGATGGGGATACCAAGATCGTTCAGACTGTGGAAACCGTCAAACGTGCTTTAGAAAAATTTGACGAACTTTTTATTTGTACACATCTTGGACGTCCCAGAAAAGAACAGCTCGATGATCCTATTAGCAGAGAAAAGTTCGACGTTGAAAAAAAAGTTCTTCCAATAGCCAAAAGACGGATGACAGAGATAGGCATTGATGCGGAAATCGTTATGCTTCCAGAAAGTATTGACGCAATGCCTGCTGCCATTGAATCTGCGCGCAAGTTCCATAAAAACAAAAAGATTGTCTTTATGTTACCCAACAGCCGTTTCTATCCAGAGGAGAGCAGCTATTATACTGATTCACAGCCAACTCCTGAAGATCAGGACAAATTTATTGAACGACTTCTTAATGCGTTGGGTCATCCTGCAGCTTATATTAATGAAGCGATCGAAAGCCACATCACGGATGCAACAGTGCGAATGGCAAACCATTTTCCTCCCGAGGCACGGGCAGCTGGAATTTCATTTGTTAAAGAAGTCAACAAAAAACTCGAGTTTGAAGCAGAAGCTCGTGGGGCAGGACTCATTATCTGGGGAGGTACTAAACCGGATAAAATCTATAAGCATTTGCTCAAATATGTGTCTAGTGGGCAACAACATGCTGGGGATATCATGGTTGTTGTAGGAGCCTTAGCGTATCCTTTCCTTAAACAGGCAGGTCAGTCCATAGGTAAGTCAAGGCTGCCAAAGGGGGAAGCGGCACTCAAGGTTGAGAAAGCTATTTCCAAAATTAGAGAGAGAGCGCAAGAGAACGATATGAAGTTATTGTTACCTATAGATCATAGAGTCATTGTGCGGGACGAGGAGACAGCAGAACTTGTCAATCAAATTGGTATTGAGCAAAAAGCGATTGACATTGGTTCTAAGACACTGGATGTAATACTTAAGGAGATTGATAAGATCATAGAGCGCCATAAAGAGAAGGGCGAAGGCTGGATTATCGCCAATGGCGGCACTGGGGTTTTTGAGCGTAGTGACGGTCGCGTGGGAACACGACGACTTCTGGAAAAACTGGAGGAAGCGAGAGTTGCCGGAGTTCCTGTCTTTCTGGTTGGCGGCGACATGCTTAAGGCTGTGAATGAGGTGCGTGAGAAAGATTGGGGCGGCCGTGAGCTAAACCCTGCCATTCTGCTTACCACTGCCGGTGGCACTATCCTTGCCAGCCTTGCTGATGGTATCTCCAATCATCCTCCTGTTCGTGCCCTGCTTAAGAAGCCCGAATCTAAAACGCAAGCTCAAGTTCAGGATAGAAGCGACGTACATTCCAACATTGATGAAAGAATTAAATTGATTTTATTCGATTTAGATGGAACCCTTTACCATGCTCCAGAGTTCGAGGTGATGTATAGGGAGGCGCTTGTAAGAACTTATGTTGAAAGAAATAATGTCTCAATCGAAACAGCCAGAGAGGTAATCCAAAATAAAAGTGATGAGCTTTCAAATAAAGGCGCGGTAAGCAGCAATCAATTATCCCTTGAATTCAGCATCAGTTGGGGAGGGAAAGAAATAGGAGAACTGAAACATATGCCATTCGATTTGATAAAGCCGAATCCAAAGCTAAAAGAGTTTTTAGACCATCTTAAAAGACAGGGTTATACTTTAGCGATAGCAACTAATAGTGGCAAAGAGGTGGTTAAAAGAATATTGCAAATCATTGGTATTGAGGAATGTTTTGATCCGTCGCTTCTCATTACCAGAGATCGGGTAAAAGCCTCTAAACCAGAACCAATTTTTTATGAAAGGGTCTTGGCAGCGCTTGGAGTGAGTCCCAGTCAAATTGTTTATGTTGGGAATGATTATTTAAAAGATGTTGAGCCGGCAGAAAATTTGGGCGTGTGGTCGTTTAGAACATTGGGACCAGACGGTCTCAATGATTTAGAAGCCAAGATTCATGAGATTGATGAAGCGATGAAATATGGCAGACAAAGCCCGCTTCCGATTAGCGTTGTAGAAAAGTCTGGGAACATAGCGGATGTGGGAAGAAGGTTGATAGAGTCCGCGATTCCAGATCAAAATGAAAAAATAACAATATTGATTCATGCTAATGATAATACTCACACTTTTTCATTTAATGTTCCATCCCACCTTTTATCTTGGGAGACGAGAATTCTAGCCAGATTTTTTGCTGATGTTATCAATAATGTAGTGATGACTCAGGAAGTAAATTCTGTTGATATTTACACCCCTCAAAATAATCTTTATTCAAAAATATGCGACGAAATTGAAAATAGTTATCCGCATGCCGCATTCCTTGTAGATTTGGCCAGAATACAACAAATATTAGGAGAAACTCCTTCTAATCACGCTGATGACTTTTCTGGTGGTGGCAACTGGGTGTGGCTGTATGAATTGCTTAGAAAACATTTCTTCCCTGATCCCACCATATATGATTTTACCTTGGAAGACTACAATCGGAAGTGGGCGTGGTTGGAGGACGTGATCTCTTTTGGCTTGAGTGCGTTGTCTATTGGGCTATTAACTTATATTTTGACAGGGAGCAATCTTCAAGTAGCTCTGCAAGTCTCTTTTTTCTCTAGTTTGTTGGTATATGTTGAAGGACACAAAGAATGGATCGCCAATCGTTTTGATTCTCGCGCTCCTCCTCAATATTTAGAATCTGCAAAGAAGATTGCGCGGATCAACCTGCTTTTAGGCATTATCCAATTAATTATTCCTGTTCCCTTCTGGATTTCATTTCCTCTATTGCTAGCTGCTTCAGTAATCAATCATTACCTTACGAATGTTTCAAAATCTTTTGCTGGAGTTGAAACAGGACTCAATCCTAACCTTCAAGGAATTGTGCAAGTAGCTCAAGCTTTGGGGGATTCAACAGATAAGATTAAGGAACTTCTATTACAAACCGAATTCTCTTATTCCTCTGTATTAGATAAAGTTTTTCAATTTTGGAGCGCGGAGGTGAATCAGCCAGAGATTTGTCTGATAGATTTTGAGAGCGCAAAGACTGAGAACGACCGTTTACTGCAATTAAGAACCATCCAGCAGATTGAAGAACAGAAAAAGAAGAATCCATTTAAGAAAGTTCAGTATCTTTCTGTGAATAAGAATGGCGCAGCCATTGGAGAGATAGAAAAAGCATTGGGCATAAGGGGGACAATAGCTGTTTTAGAAAGCGCGGAAGAAGCGGTGATTGAGTTAAAGAGAATAGCTAGGAGCGAATCCTTCTCTTTAAGGATTGTTACCACACAGAAGAGTTCAATGGTATGGAAAAATCTTTTGGCAGAAGAGGCTCAAGAATGGAATATCAAGATATTGATTCCGCAGGTGCTTGATATTAGTAAAGAAGTGAGCTTAAGCTTAATAGAGATGGGGGCGATGAATTCAGGGTTAAGAGACTGGGCAGAGGGCTTAAAGGGGGAACGAGGAGTAGAAATTATAGGAGATCGTCTGACCATCCAAGGAGTTCCACTGGAACCGCCTTCTAAGGATGAAGAACAAAAGATCGCCCAGCTCTATAAGCAGCAAGCATAAATTTTGCTTAGTGGCATTGATATCAAGGAAATGATTTGATCACTCGAGTTTTACCTTCCCTTAATTCTTTTTCTCCTTGCCTAATCTTTGCTAAGGCATCCTTAACTTCAGCTAAATGTTTTTGCATACGCTCATATTCCTGCCTGCGAACCACAATTAGTTCTTCTCCGTGTGTAATGCGTTTAGGAATAGTAAGTATGGATCGCATTTTTTCATCACCTCCGAAATTTTTATTTTTTTTACACCTTTTGCGTTATATTCACTTACGGGAGATTATAGCTCCAATATTCATTCAATTCAACCTAGAAAATTTAAATGCAATCTGAGTGGAAGCTTGAGGTGAAAAGTGGCAGGAATTTAAGGGAAATTGGCTGGAAGGCGATCATTAATTTTTAATTTTCGTCCAATATTTTTTGCAATATTTGTAGATCGTTTGTTGGCAGTTCACAGGCGTAATTGATGCAGACATAGGCTGTGGACTTTCCCTGGATACGTCTAATCCCTTCCAGAAATGGTAAAAAATGAGTTAGGGATTCACGATTTTTTCCTTCATCAATAACCATGAGGATCTTGTTAGGAATAAATCGTTTATGAACCTCCTGCACCATTTTAATTGTATCAGCTGATTTTAGATCACCTGCTATAATAATTTGTTTTGGTTTAGATAGCGCATAATCTAGCGCCACTAACATTTGGGGTAGAGATCTGGGTTGTTGTTTCATCTGGGCTCCAAATCGTATGAGGGTTTTTTCTGCTGCTTTTCGGAACCCCTCTTGCCCAGTAAACTGCGCCAAGCGCAGAAGATTGAGCGCAGACACAGAACTTTCTGAAGGAATAACATTGTCTGTATCATCCATGGCCCGCACAAGGAGGTTCTTATCATGATCAGGACTAGTCATAAAGAAACCACCCTTATCTTTGTCATAAAAAAGATTGATTTCTGTTTCTGTCAGTTCAATTGCCCATATGAGCCATTCTGCATTTAGAGATGTTTCGTAGAGGTCAAGAAGTCCTTGGATTAAAAGCGCATAATCTAGGGATAAAGCAGGAATATTTCTATCTCCTTCCCTCCAGCGATGATAAAGACGATTGTTTTTATCATCATAGAGATGGTTTTTTAAAAAAAGAGCGGCTTTCTCTCCAGTTTTTAGATACTCTGGGTTATCCAACACTTGAGCTGCTTTAGCAAAAGCTGAAATCATCAGTCCATTCCAATCCACTAGAATTTTATCATCTCGTTCTGGTCTAGGACGTTTAGAACGCTCGGATAAAAGTTTATCTCTAGCTTCATCCAAAATTCTTTCAATTTCCTCTTCTTTTTTGCCAAACTTTTTAGCTGTTTCTTCAATCGAATGAGCAAGGTAAAGAATGTTCTTATTTATGAATTCACCCTGTGGATCAGACTTTGCATTACCATTCTCTTCCACACCATATTGGTAGCTGAAGATTTCGCCAGATTCTTTTCCTAAGATAGCTAGAATCTCTTTTTTTTCCCATAGATAGAAAGCGCCTTCGGAACGATGTTCATGGTTAGTATCTTCAATTTTATCTTTGAACTCGGTCGGCCGCTCTCCTATAACATCTTTGGATGTGGCACTTCCTCGTTGAAACTCGGTCGGCAGGCTATCCGCATCTTCTGCGGAATAAAACCCTCCCTCTTTATGAGTCATGTCACGCAGAACATAATCTAAAGTTTCCCGGGCAATTCTGGCAAATTCTTTTTCTTTGGTGATTTGATAGGCTTCAAGATAGTTGATTGCCAGCTGCGCATTGTCATAAAGCATCTTTTCAAAGTGGGGAATATGCCAGTTCTCATCAGTGGAATAGCGATGGAATCCTCCACCGATCTGGTCGTATATCCCTCCTTTTGCCATTTCATGCAGCGTATGCGTGATCATTTCTAATGCTTTTTTCTCTTTTGATTTTGCATAGGTACGCAACAGAAAATTTTGATTAACTGGCATGGGAAACTTCGGCGCTCCACCAAACCCACCTTTAGAGGGGACAAAGTCTGCTCGATACGCAGCAAATCCTTTATTCAAAGATTCTGCATCGAGCGCGCCAGATCTTCCCTCTACTTGGGTATATTGTTTTAATGCTTGTTCCAAGCGATTAGCATTTAAGGCTATATCTTTTTGTTTCGTCTTCCATAGTTCAGAGGTTCGGAGTAAGATTTGTTTAAATCCTGGCATGCCCCAGCGCTCATTGGGAGGGAAGTAGGTGCCGCCAAAGAATGGTTTTAATTCCGGGGTCAGCCACATGGATAATGGCCAGCCGCCTCCCCATCCTGCGGCATGAGCTGCGGTCATATAAATCTTGTCCACATCCGGTCTTTCTTCGCGATCCACCTTGATGGATACAAAGTGTTCATTCATCACAGCTGCGATCTCTGGATTTGAGAAAGATTCTTTTTCCATCACATGGCACCAATGGCAAGTTGCATACCCGATAGAAAGAAAAATCGGTTTGTTTTCTTTTCTTGCTTTTTTAAACGCATCCTCTCCCCAAGGATACCAATCCACTGGGTTATGGGAATGTTGTAGAAGGTAAGGGCTTTTTTCGTAAATAAGACGATTTGCTTTATTGGTTTTCACAGGATTGTCTTTACCATTTCCATGATTGTTGGAAGAAAGTACCCATAACAATCCTACTAAAAAAATAGCTCCTATGAAAATAAAACGATTTTTAGTTAATAAAAAGCGCATAAGATTTACAAAACTTTTTTAACAAGAGATTCAAATTTTTCAAGATCGTGGTACCCCACCAATTTTTCAACAGTTTTTCCATTGCGGTCAATAATGAATGTGGTTGGGATTCCCCGTATCCCGCCAAAATCTTTCACGATTCTGTCGTTACTCATGGCAATGGGATAGGAAATCGAATTTTCCTTTACAAACTCCTTTACATGATCTCTGCCCGACTCATCCAATGAAACGCCTAAAATAACCAGGCCTTGATCGGAATATTTCTGGTGCAGTTTCTTAAAGTGTGGGATATCTTCTAAGCAAGGTGGGCACCATGTCGCCCAAAAATCAAGCACCACCGCCTTACCTTTGAAGTCCGCCAGTTTCACTGGTTTGTTTGCTAAATCATAAACTGTGAAATCCGGAGCAGAGGTGCTCCTATCTGTGATTCTTCCAGAAGTTTCACCAGTCAATGATTGGGAGTTCCGTCTTTGAACAAGTCCGATTGAAATGCCGATTATAGCGGCCAGAACAAAAATGGTTACGATACCATATTTTTTTACTGCACTTTTAATTTCCATCTTATCACCTCAAATTGAAAATTTGAACAGCCACTGCGGCATGTACTGAATCAGCGCGGTCAATTTATTTGTAAATATCAGGACTCCTACAAAAAGAAGGAGAGCTCCAGCAAAAATCTCGCCCCAACGAATGAACCGTTTATAGCGGTTAAAAAATTGGAGGAAGACGTTCACGCTAAAACCCGTGAGAATAAAAGGAATGCCAAGACCCAACGAATAGATCAGGAGAAGGGACATTCCTTGCCAGACAGTTTCTTGAGTGGCGGCAAGCGCAAGAATCCCTGCCAGGATCGGCCCGATGCAAGGTGTCCAGCCGAACGCAAAAGACAGCCCCATGGCAAAAGAGCCAAAAAATCCCGGATCTATCTTTGAAGTCTGAACTCTCTTTTCGTAATAAAGCCATTTGATAGGCAATATCCCAATGGTGTGCATGCCAAATAATATGATCAAGGCCCCTGCAATTTTACTGATCACCGCCATGTGATCCGAAAGAAATTGTCCCGCTGCGGTCGCTGAAGCGCCCAGAAGCGTAAAGACCAAGGCAAAACCAAGAACAAAAAATACCGAGCTCCAGCCGACTCTTTTCATCAGAAGTTTCTTTTCCGCTCCCTTGGAGAGCTCATCCAAAGAAAGGCCGGACATGAAGGAGATGTAGCCTGGCACTAACGGTAAAACACAAGGGGACAGAAATGAAACAACTCCGGCTAAAAATGCCATCCAAATATTAATCTGGTTCATAAATCTTCCTTTGCTGATGGAGAATTATTTTCAATTACCAACGCCCGAATAAACTGGGTAACCGGTTCTTTACGAAATCCTCCGAAATATTTGAAGCGGATGATCCCCTGTTTGTCAACGATGGCCATGCAAGGAGCGTTTCGTGACAACGCTGACATAGTTACAAAATTCTATTTCTTTTTCCAAATGCCGTTTTCCTCAAACCAACTATAGCGGGCTTTGCCATCTTCCTTATGAACAGACACTTCCGTCACTTCAAGGGAGTCGGTTTTGTTGCCCTTCATGAAAACGTCCATGTCATAGATTTTGCCTTCTGGTGTCTTAAAGTCCGCGCAGGCAAAATAAACGTCGCTGCTTACTTTGGACAGCCGCTCTTTGTGAACGTGATCCAAGGTCAACTGAAGTGTGCTTTTGCTCTCCGGGTCATAAACCAGAAAATATCCTCCTTTGAGAGCCGCGTCTTTCGCAACGTAACCTTCAATGCTCTTGGCGAGATCTTCCATTGAGATGGAAGCTTCTATTTTCTTGGTCTGCTTTTTTGTGGGATGCTCTTTCGGGTGTTCTTTTGCCTTCTCTTTTTTGGTCGTAGGTTGTTCTGTGGGATGCTCCGTTGGATGCTCTGCAGCAATCCCTGCGCCAACAAATGACAATGCCAGTACCATTGCTAATACTAACCCTGCGCTTCTCTTCATGTTCGTTTTTCTCCTTTTAGATCCCCGATTAAACCTTTCGGGGATAAATTTTTATAGTTGCGTTCAACTTTAAAATCTGTGAGTGGTTTTCCATCTACTTCCACGTAAGGACGAGCCAGATAATTGAGTGGATTGGCTTTCTGTTGCGGTGAAAGTAAAATCTCTCTCCCAGTGCTTAAAAGAATCCGATTGACATCTAAGTTCCCAAAGAAATAATCTGCCTTTTGAGAATTCTTCCAAGCTTCCGAAATATCCACCGGAATCCAGCCTTTTCCACCTATATAGAACTCTGCCCAACAGTGATATGACCCTGTCGGTTCGCCCTCTGAACTTTCTGGAAGGGGAATGCCCATCTGAAACCGTGCAGGGATTTGACTGGCTCTGGCTAATGTGATGAACAAAGAATGGAAGTCTGTGCAATTCCCTTTTCCAATATCGCAGGTATAAACAGAATCCCCTCGTCCCCAACCTGTGCCAGATTTATCATATTGCATAGTTCTTAGCACATAGTAATAGAGCGCTTTTGCCTTCTTCATCGGATCATCAATTCCACTAGTTGTTTCCTTAGAAATTTTTCTTATCTTTTCATTAATAACTTCCAAACCACGAGGCTCAAGAAAACTCCGAATAGAAAGGTTAGTTTGAATATCAGATGTGTTGCCATTTTGACTTATATTCCAGGCACGTTGCTCTTTTCTCACGATATTATAAAGAACTTTTATTTCAATACTTTGATCTTTTGGAAACGTCTTTGGTTTGAAATAAAGTAACTGGTTTCTAAACTCTTTGTCTTCGGTGATGCGGTAAGAATAGGGTGACTCAACGCTTAATATTTCTGTGTGCTGGTAAAAATTGTTCAATGGTATTGGAATCCATATTTGAACATTCTTTGCCTCTTTTGGAACAGGAACGCTAATCTTTTCTGTAAACTCAATGGCTCGCACCGAAGGTTTTATCTCCTTCTGCAGAATCGCCCAACTGATTCCCGCAAGTAGCAGTGCGCTTGCAAAAACGCTAAATGTAAATATGGAACGTTTGGATAAATTGCTATCTTCGCTCATTTCCAGCCTCCTTATGCATTAGGAGATTCAGAATTTTTGTCTCAATTTCCTTGCTATCGTCACTCGTGATGGTGACACCAGGATGAACATACCTGACGATCCCCTGCTGATCTATCAAGAAACTGACCGAAGTCCATCTCTCCTCATCTGATGTGCGATCGAACCAATAGCGTTTCAGAGTTTGCCATTCTGGATCTATGGCGATGGGAAAATCCATTTTCATCTTCTTGGCTAAACGCCGAACATTTCGTAACTTTATAGGTTCGTCTGACTTGTGATGGTAGAACCCAATGACAACCAGTCCTTTGTCTTTATGCAACTTATAGAGGTCATTTAAAATCAGTACCGAAGGAGTACAGTAAGGGCATCCCGGTCCTGTCCACCATCGAACTAAAATCACTTTGCCACGAAGCCCTTCCAACGTCAAAGGTTCCGAGTTGATCCAATCCCCCACTTCCCATTTCGGGGCGGCAAAGCCTACAATGTTCGAAGAAACATTCCGTTCATCCACTGCCGATATTTCCGCCGCTGGTAGAATCAAGAAATAGGCCGCCATTAAGCACAAAACAGCCTTGCTTCTATTTTTTCTAATACGCTTCCTCACATTAGTTTGTTGGAATCCAAGCCCTATTCTTATAAGCTAAAAATAATTTCATAAAGAAATCAAAATTCAAATAACGCAACATCTTTCAGAAAAGTATAGGCAAAACCCTACTCAGAGATGACGAAAAGCCATCCTGACATGGTGGTAAGAATCAGATTAAAAGTGGAAAGTTTTGTTGAGAGAAGGGAGAGCAGGTTACAGTTTGACCTCTCGTATTCGGAGGGCCATGATTCAACTGGAATGTGGAGTCTATGAATGTCCCGTTGATGTGGGGAACGTGTTGACCAGTCCATAATGCTCGTTGGGAAAGACGATTAGGAATTTCTAAGCTGCAAGGCAAAAGAGCAAATGGATTATAACAGTTGGATTCTCTATGGATCTCATGAGGCACTGAAGTTTCACTTTTGTCTTTTAAGAGTTGTGCCTCTGAATCTGGAAATTTTTTTTGAATGTTTGCTGTAATAGATGAGTTTGGAGCATGAATTCCTTCAGCCAAACAATGAAGAATGCCTCCGAACAAAAGGGAAGCGGTTAGGATCATACATGCATACTTTTGATAGTCCATATGCGGAAGTTTATCATTAAAATTCATTTTTGTCGAACTTCTTACCTGTTACCAAATTCTGGACGGCACAAAAAGCCTAAGTGCCGTGACCTCTAAAGAATAATGATCTGATACCCTTGGTCAATCCATTTTTTTAGGCTAGGGTGCCCTTGGTATTCTGACACTAATGGCAATCCTGAATCTTTGATTTTATCTTTAACTTTAAAAGCTCCCGCACAGAAATCGCACACGACTTCTGTTATGCCGGAATTCTTCAGAGACACAAACAGAGGATTCAGTTTGTTTGCAGGATCTTCTAATTTTTCTACCCATGCCGTTCCTGCGCCATCAAAGATAAGGGCAACGTCATATCCACCTTCTTTTAGTTCTTTGGAATAAAGAAGTGCATGTAGGACGCGCGCCATCCCTTCATGACGATCCGTATCTGCTTGAAGCACGATGGCAACTTTCTTGTTGTTGGGAGTAGAGCAAAATCGGCAGCAGGCACTGGCGCCTAGCGCAATCACTATTAGCAGCACGCACAAGATCAATTTATTTCTCATGCATATTTCTCCCATTTTTAAATTTTGTTAGTCACAAAACAACCTCTAAACATCTTAATCCTAACAACCGCACGGACTTTTGGGTCCCACTTACATCACCTCCCTTGACATTCATTTGTCGGCGCAATCGCCAAATCCTTACATTCAAAAAAGAATTTTATTTGATCGTTACCTTAGATATAGAAGAAAACCGACTGTCCAAGTTTGGTTTAGACCGAGTTGCGAGCCATTCAGATTCTGAACAATGGGAAGTTGATAAGAAATATTAATCAACCAGTCTCGCCCGCCAATGAATTGCAGACCCGGAGAAAAAAGTAGAGTATGTCCGCCGGTATTGGGATCAGTAATATCATGATTTCGGTCTTTTGCAGCAAGAGTTCCATTCAATTCTGCTATCAAGTTGAGTTGTGGACTGGGGTATTCTTCATAAACAATGGGTAAAAGCCTTATAGATCCAGACAGATCATAACGGAACATATCTCCTTTTTCAAAACCATTAGACTCATTGTTAATCTGATAAACCAGATTGGTATTAATTCCCCAGAGCTGATAAAGATGAGTGATCACGACTCCTATAGGTATATCCCAGCTCCCGCTGCCAAGCTGTAAGCCTGGCGCTAGCAATGCGCCTGATTCGTCTCGAGCATCTTCCTTGCCTGTGGGAACCTTCAGACCCAATTTACCTGTCATTCGAGTCGTTCCTCCACGTCGATCTTTCTGATAAAACTGAACCTTAGAAAAAAGAGTGGCATCCCCCATACCACGATTAGTGAAAACCTTTCTTTGATTCCCAACAGTTATCTCCATACGTTTGTCCAGATAAGGAACAGAAAGTCCAATGAGCAATCGGTTAGGAATAGCCTCGTAAGGAAGCATAAGGGGTATCATCCGTACTCTCATTTCTCGATTTAAAGGATCAGTGATTTCTGAACCATTCTGAAGAAGTTTAGCCATGCGCATTTCTTGGTAAAAACTGCTGATACCTGCTCCTTCAATTCCAACCACAAAAGCAGTATCTCCGTGAATGGGGGGACCATTTGCCTTTAAGAACGCGCTCTGGGCAAATAAGAAGAAAGCTATTGTGGCGAATAAAAGTTTATTTAACCTTTTCATAGCTCAATATTTTTAGGGTGGCGGGATGCTCGCTATGACCTTCTTGAAGCTCACTCCCTACTTTTGCAGAAACGCGGACTGTTATCCCTTCCTTAATTTCATTGATCATTTTTTCCGATACCTCATCCTTCTTCACTAAAAAAAGATCCTCAGAATCGGCAAGCTTAAAAGTCCAACGTCCATCTTTTTGATTCAAACTGCCCTTGGCATTCATCTCAATTGTGCCTGGAGTAAAACCCCCTTTTTTGACTGCCTCTTTTAATTGGTTAAAATCGATCGCGTTTTGTTTTGTATAACTGATCTGTGCCTGCCCTTTGTCCACATTGATTTTTACATTGTCAGCACCAGTTTCTTGAAGTCTCTTTTCCAAACCATAAGCGCAGAAAGGACATGTTAGACCTTTTACATTTATTTTGATCAGTTTAGAATCGGCGGGTTCTGCTGTGTGCCCAAACCAAGTAGGCAAGAACAAAAAAAGAGTCCATATCACAGTTAACTTTTTTCTCAACTTCATGATCGCACCTCCTCCAACCATCTCAGAATGGGTGTTCTTTTAATTCTGTCTGGATGGTTTTGATTGTGTTGACCACGTTTCCTAAACAACAGGCGCCTTGCGGATTTTTACGTTCGCAATCGCACAGACCCTCTTTGACGCCTTTTCGGATTTTATCCGGAATATCTGTGGTTTCTTTTTCTTTAAGATCTCGCCTCACATCTGCGCGTTTATGTTGGAAGCAGTAGCAGACGTAAACGTCGTCCCCAGAATCCTTAATGGTCACGGGGAATTTGGTTTCTCCCCTTAGAATCACCATCTTTTTGGGATTGCAGTAAACAACATTGCAGTCAGGATTCGTACAGAAAGTGGCCTCATCTCCGATTGCTTCCCTTAAAGGGCTTGGTACGTGATTATCTAAAGTTCGAGGGGTCACTTTTCTCCCCATATTCCCGCACACAGGACATGGGCATAAAGTGGTCGTTATTTTGCAGCATTCTTCATGGGACTGAATGGATTGAGACATAAGGTGACTCCTCAATTCTCTTCTATTTTTGCCGTATAATTACCAGCTGTTTGAACGGCTCGAATCAAGACGTCTTTCTCGACTTTGCCCGGGTGAACCTGAACCGTCGCTTTGGATTCTTTGAAGTCCACAAACGCGGTCTCAACTCCCGCCACTTTTTTTAGGGACTTCTGGATACTCACAGCACAGGCGGTACAGCTCATGCCGGCGATGGCTAGCTGAACCGTTTCCATATTTGCTTGCTCAACTGGGACAGCTTTTCTCAAAGCAATAGTTGACCAGTGGGGGAACGTTGCGAATCCAAGCGCTGCAACTGTAACAATCCATAAAACTCTTTTCATAGGTTTACTTCCTGATTCAAGTTCACATCTACCATCTTCGCAGGTGACCTTTCTTTTTCTATAGGTTAAGTAAAAAGCGATTCCTAAAAGAACTGTGGTCAAACATAAAAAGAAATGCCGATATTGGGATAACCCGGCAGCTAAACCAGCGCCCCCTATCCCTAAACCGACAAGGACGATCGGTCCCAGACAACAAACCGAGGCGAGAGCTGAAGATAAAACCGCGCCTATCGCAATCAATGTTTTGTTCATTTTAGAGCACCTCCTTTCCTTGTAAACTCTTTAAAATAGGACAAGCATCTGTGGTTTTACGATTCCTGCAAACATTCAGTAAACTTCCTAGAACCTTCTTTAACTGACTTAAAGATTTCAACTTTTCTTCAACGCTTTTAAGTTTTTTTCCAGCTTTTAACTGAACCAGACGACACTGAGCTTTTGTAGAGATACGCAAATGAAGTAATTCTGAAATTTCTTTTAGGCTGAATCCAAGTTCTTGAGCGTTTTTAATAAACAGGATTTTTTGAACCTCTGCTTCACTATAAATCCTATAGCCAGAATGAGAAATAGCCGTATCTCTTCGTTTCACTGGCGTTACTAAGTTTTTACGTTCATAGAAATAGATCGTCTGAACGTTTACGCCAGCCTTTTTTGCAATTTGTCCAATGGTTAGTTCATTCATAAAAGTACGATACCCCTAGTTAAAGTATAAACCCTATACTATGGTATAGAGTCAAGAGGTGTTTTATAAATTTTTTTAGGACAGACACCAATGCCAATCCCTGTGGCACGCTGCCCTGATACGGGTTACTAGATCGAGTTGGAACTAGCAATGAGAGCATTCCCGCAACAACTTGGCTGAATCTTCCGGAAGGATTGTGTTCACTTGGATTCTTGTTCCATACTCAAACCCGCCTATGATTTTTGTGCGGGGAAGGAGTTGGATGTGCCAATGGTAGTAGGGAACGCTAGATAAAGGATAAGGCGCAGATCGGATGACAAAATTAAAATCTGGGTTTTCGATCTTCTGACGAAATCGTTGAAAGATAGATTGCAGAATTTCCGCAAGATCCTCCAATTTTTTTTCTACGATTTGTTCTAAGCCAGCAGCATGAAATTTAGGTAATATCCAAGTTTCATGTTCTGTTCCAGCAGCAAAAGGGACAAAAGAAACGTAATTTTCGTTTTGAGTAATTAAGCGCACCCCCTGGCTTATTTCATAGGCAATCATGTCGCAAAAAACGCAGCTGCCAAATGAATCAAAATGTTTTTCTGCTTCATGTAGGAGCGTGCGAATGTAGGAAGGCACCACTCTGCTTCCTACAATTTGGGTATGAGAGTGAAGTTGGGTTTGTCCCGACATCGCTCCAACATTTTTAAAGATGAGGGTGATGAGGTTATTGGGATTTTTTTTGAGAGCGCTTGTCCTTTGTAATGCGGCTTCAAGAATATTTTGTATCTCTATAGGAGACATGTTCAAAATGTTTTTGTCATGACGGTTAGAATCTATCACAAGTTCGTGGCTGCCGCACCCTTTTAGTTTCTGGTAGATTCCTTCTTTATCAAAAGGCTGTGTAATAGTTGGACAAGAATCATAGGAGTCCAGAATTTTGTATTTATTTTCTATGACTCGCGTTACCCAATCCCCATTTGAATCCCGTATCCTCATTTTTTCCTCTAATGGGAACAGTTTTTCATTATTTGGACAAAATGGGCACTTTGAACTATAAGATTCAGTGGAAAGAGGGACTGACATTATTTTTGTTTTTAGCGCATTAGGCTTTTCTCTCCTATTGGGAGCGATCACCACCCACTCTTTGCTGCATAAATTCTGTCTTAGTTCAGACAAGATTTAACTCCTTTCCTAATGTAGTTCATGCTGATAAGGTCATTTCTGCTCAAGCACTTTCTCAGCATGAATTTTTGTAGAGGAACCTGATATGAGCCTTCCTGTAAAACAGTGGGAACATGGATTTTTTTCTTGTTTTCTATTGTAGAGAAAAATCAGCGGCAGCCTATTTTAGCTTAGTGTGTGTACCATCGCAGTATGGTTTGTTGCCTGATTCTTTACAGCCGCACCATGCAACTGTTTTAACTTCGGTGATTTCAACGACTATGGGCTTTTTTCCTGTATTTTTTCGTGCATGGGAACCATCACAGTAGGGCTGCATTTCCGATTCTCCGCAGGCACACCATGCTTTTTTCCCTGGTTGTTCCTGAATAACATATGGCATGTTTTGTTTGGACATGATTCTTCCTCCTTGAAAATCTTACAGATATTTTTTTGGTAAACAAGTATAATCATAGCATGAAACAGACTGAAGGCGAAGAACAAAAACGATCTGATTCAATAGATAATAACGGGCAAAACGCGCTTTTTGACCTTTGGGTTGACGAACATTCAGATCTTTTGTATCGCTTTGCATTAGTTCGCGTTCAAAATCCTGTGATTGCAGAAGATCTTGTGCAGGACACATTTGTTGCTGCGCTAAAATCTCTAGGTTCCTTCCGTAACCAATCCTCCCCAAGAACATGGCTCATTGGAATTTTAAAACACAAGATCATGGATCATTTTAGATCCCAAAAGAAAACAATCTCTTTGGAAGAAACAAGTTTTGCTTGTTTAAATGGGGATGAGGAGTCAGGTGGTCCAAGACCTCAAAAAATTTTAGGGAGAAAATGGGAACTTTCTCCAGAAAAGATTGTGGAGGAACTTAGCTTTAGAGAAACTCTACAAAACTGTTTAGATCATCTGCCAGAAAAGGTAAAACAACTTTTCCTCATGCGCGAGATTGACGAAGTGGAAAGTGACGAGCTTTGTAAGATTTTTAATGTCACAACGACCAATCTATGGGTCATGCTTTATCGGGTTCGCAATCGTCTTAAAAGTTGTTTAGAAAAGAACTGGTTTAATAAGTAGAAAAATATGAGTTTAAAAATGATCTCTTGTGAAGAAGCTGCTAAATTGATCTCAGAATCAATGGATCATGCCATTCCTTTTTGGGAAAGAATTTCTCTCAAAATCCATCTTGCCATGTGTAAAGTCTGCCCAACTTACATGAGGCAACTGCATCTACTCCGGAAACTTATAAAAAATTGGGGATCTAATGCAATACTATTTTTTTCTGACAAAGGGCTCTCTCCAGAATCAAAAGCAAAAATCAAATGTCATCTGCGCCAATTTACGCCTAAGCGCACAGAATAGCCTTTATGATCTCAAGCAGTTACACTTTCAAACTTTTTTTAAATTTTTGAGCGCAAGTTTGAGTGCTCGTGTTATAATGATTTATGGAATCTATTTAAAGCGGAAGGAGAATGGTTATGGATAGTCGTTTTGAAATAAAAATAGTGCCTTGGAACGCTCCACAGGACTGGAAAGAAAAGTCTTACTCTGATGTTTTAAGATCGTGGGCCTTTATTATGCGGAATAGTTATGTAGGAATATTGAAAATGGATCCTAAATCTATCCGGATTGATCGTAGTAAGGTTAGATTCCTCGTTTAATTTTCATGAGTTTCCTACCATTTGTTGTTAGAACAGGATAAGAAATGAAACCTTATCTTTTCCATCTTAACCAGTTTGAAATTATTTTTTTAAGGCGAGGCGTGAGTCGGGTACGATTATAAGCATCCGCAACTTGCTTAATCGCCTCGGCTTGTGTTGGGTAAGGATGAATTGTGTTTGCAATGGTTCCTAAACCCACTTTTGCGGTCATTGCTAAAGTGATTTCGCTAATCATCTCTCCCGCGTGGCGAGAGATGATGGTGGCGCCAAGAATCGTATCACTGCCTTTTTTTACATGCACTTTAACGAATCCTTCTGTTTCTCCATCTAAAATAGCCCGGTCCACTTCTTTAAATTCACGCGTAAAAGTTTCCACCTCAATTCCCTTCTCTTTTGCTTCCTGTTCATAGAGACCAACATGAGCTATTTCCGGGTCCGTATAAGTGCACCACGGAACAATTAGAGAACTTACTTTTTTAGTGTTAAAGAAAAGAGCATTTTGTATCACAATGCGAGCTGTTGCATCCGCAGTGTGGGTGAACTTGTATTTGAGGCAGATGTCGCCAGCAGCATAAATATGAGGATTAGTGGTTTGGAGATAATCATTGGTTTGTACCCCTGTTTTGGAGTCATATTTTATTCCAGCCAATTCAAGGTTTAATCCATTCACGTTTGGAATGCGCCCAACACCAATTAGAATTTCATCTACCGCAATCGTTTGCGGTTTTTCACCTTCGTGCTTTGCAGTGAAATGAACTATCTTATCGTTCCCCTGTTTTTCGACCTTTAGAATATTGCAGCAGCAAAGAGAATGGATTTTTTCTTTTTCAAAAATATTCTTTAAAATATCAGCAGCGTCTTGATCCTCTCTGGGAAGGAACCCGTGCATCGCCTCAAAAAGATGGACTTCAGATACTAAACGACTAAACGCCTGGGCTAACTCACAGCCAATGGGCCCTGCGCCAACAATGAGAAATCTTTTTGGTAGAGAGGTAAGATTGAAAACAGTTTCGTTGGTAAGGAAACCTGCTTCTTCTAGCCCAGAAATGGGAGGATGAGCTGCTCGCGCTCCAGTTGCAATCACAGCTTTTTTAAACTTAAGAATTTTTCCATCCACTTCTACAGTCTCACTTGTTTTAAACTGTGCTTTACCTAAGAAAACGTCAATGCCTAAACTTTTGTACCTTTCCGCAGAATCATGGTGGCTAATGCCTGCTCGGAGTTTTCTCACTCTCTCCATAACAGCTGCAAAGTCAGTTTCAGTTCCATTTGGAACCTTTACCCCATACTGAAATGCTTTATCTATTTCTGCTGCCACCCGGGAAGAACGAATCATCGCCTTAGAAGGAACGCAGCCCACGTTTAAGCAGTCTCCGCCCATTAAATGTTTTTCTATGAGGGCTACCTTTGCTCCCAGACCTGCTGCCCCAATCGCGGTAACCAGCCCGGCAGTACCTCCTCCAATTACAACTAAGTTATAGACATCCGTAGGCGTTGGATTTTCCCAGTTGGAGGGATGTACGTTGGAAACCAACGTTTGATTATGTTGGTCCATGGGGGGTATGGTTACAATATCTTCAGTTAATGGCATAAATGAATTCCTCCTTAGGAAATAGGGGACAGTCCCTAAAGGGACTGTCCCCTATTTCTAGCTATCTCAACTTTTAAGAAATTTTTTCATTGAGAGCTTTCTTGGCTACTCGCGTTACGTAAACAGTCACAAGCACTGTGGCAATGAATCCTACAATTCTTATTGTCCACTGAACGGAACTCACTGCTCCAGTGGTTGCTCTAGACCCAAGTGTGGCTATGTCTCCTGCGAGCGAACCGATATAGACGTACATTATAGTTCCCGGCATCATTCCGATCCAGGATGCGAGCACATAATCCCGAAACATTACTTTGGTTACTCCATAGGCGTAGTTAAGCAAGTTAAATGGAAAAATGGGGGACAGACGAGTGAGCCCTACAATTTTCCAACCTTCTTTTGCCACAGCTTCGTCCACGGCTTTAAATTTTTGGTTTCCTTCAATTTTAGATTCCACCCAATGTCTTACTAGATATCTCCCAATAAGAAAAGCGCAGGCGGCTCCAAGGGTAGAGCTAAGAGATACAATGATTGAACCTTTTACAACTCCAAAGATCGCTCCTGCGCCTAAAGTTAAAATAGATCCCGGAAGAAACAAAACACAAGCTAGAACATAGATAAGAATAAATAATCCTATTCCAAGCGCGCCCAGTTTATCAATCTTATCTAAGGAGCTGCGTAGAAGTTCTTGAACATTAAATTTGATTGAGGCAAGGATCAACAACCCAATCAGGAATAATCCAAGAATAAGTTTTAGTTTGGAACCAGATTTATTTTGCATTGTTTAAGCTCCAGTCGTAATATGTGTATTTAATTTGAAAGTTTCCTTTTAAAAGTTCCCGTACTTTATCTTTCGAAAAATAAGGTTGAATAAATGCCAATATAGAACCTGACTTCTTTATAAAGTCCTCTTTGAACCAGTCAAAGATGGGGGATAAGTAAATAATATACTGATCGTTATCTATGGAGTTTTTTTGTTCTGTGGCAAAAAACTTTTTTCCCTGATCTAAAAACTGTTCTTCCAGTTTTTTTGCAATATAGGGTTCTTCTCGTAAAGGCGGGCAACCTTTCGCGGCGCAAACTAAAGCGAAGTGAACGCGCGGTTCCTCATATTTTTTTCGGATGATATGATGCTCAAGGTGATTTAATGTAACTGTTTGTCCAAAAAGTCGAACGATTGGCTGATCCCAGGGCCCCTTAAAAACGTTTCCAATATCTTTGATGCTTTTTAGAGGATAGTGGTCAATAATAAGCTTAAGTGTGGAGCTGTTATAGAGATTGATAAGGAATGATAATTGTTGATTTTTGGACCACGCGTTAAATTCAGATTCTTGGACTAAAACCAATTGATCTAGATAGGAATTCAACTCGCGAGGATCAGATTTTAAACTTCTATAATTCACGGCGCCATCCTTTACATATTTCTGTAACACTTGAGCAAAGGCGGAGTGAGAATGATCGAACTCTTTTGCGTAAGCTCGGGAGTTTAAGACCCCTAGGCTTAAAAAAAGGAGTGATAGAAAAAGTGTTTGTTTAATTATCATTGAGTGTAGTTTCCTAAAAATTGGGACTGCCCCTTTAGGGACTGTCCCAATTTTTTCTTAGGTTTTTGTCTCCTTTATCAATTGTGGGGGTTTGTGTTGGCCGCAATATTCGGCGCACTGCTGTAAAAGTTTGGCGATGAGGCCGGTCCAGCCTGTTTGGTGGCTCGCTCCAATTCCTGCGCCATTGTCGCCGTGAAAATATTCGTAGAATAAAATGTGATCTTTCCAGTAAGTATCTTTTTGAAACTTTTCTGCATCACCATAAACAGGTCTACTCCCAGATTCACCCTTCAAGAATATGTCCATTAATCGATGAGAAATTTCCGCGGCCACTTCCCAAAGCGTAGCCTGTTTCCCTGAACCCGAGGGACACTCAATTTTATAATCGTTACCTAAATAGTGATGAAATTTTTGAAGAGATTCTATCAATAGAAAGTTAAGTGGAAACCAAATGGGCCCGCGCCAATTGCTGTTGCCTCCAAAGAGCCCGCTGGACGACTCCGCAGGTTCGTAGTCAACGCGCGCCTCAAAACCATCCATGTGAAAAATATAAGGATTGTTCTGATGAATTTTAGACACAGCGCGAACGCCATGTTTTCCAAGAAATTTTGATTCATTCACAATTTTTTCGAGAATGCGCTTTAACTTTTCTTGGTTCACAATAGATAAAAGCCTGCGCTCGCCTATTCCAGGCTTTTCCAGACTTGCGATATTTTTTGCAAGGTCGGGCCTGTTTTTGATAAACCATTCCATCCTTTTTTTGAATCCGGGAAAACGATTGATTAATTCCGGCTCCAAAGTTTCCACCGCAAAAAGTGGGATGAGCCCTACCATGGATCTAATTTTTATGGGAGTGTGGTGCCCGCCTTCGGTGTGAAGAACGTCATAATAAAAACCATCTGCCTCGTCCCAGAGTTCCAATTCTTCTCCACCGCGGTGGTTCATGGCGTCGGCGATATAGAGAAAATGTTCAAAGAACTTGCTGGAGATATCTTCATAAGCGGAGTTTTCTTTTGCAAGTTCAAGCGCAATTTGAAGCATGTTTAGACAAACCATTCCCATCCAGCTTGTGCCATCGGATTGTTCCACAAAACGACCGTTGGGAAGGGGTTGGCTGCGATCGAATACTCCAATGTTGTCTAGCCCAAGGAACCCGCCTTCAAATATATTTTTACCTTCCGCATCTTTGCGGTTGATCCACCAAGTAAAATTAAGCAAAAGTTTTTGGAACACACGTTCAAGAAATTGGCGGTCTGCCGTTCCAGTGATCTTCTTTTCTATCCTATAAATTCGTAACGCTGCCCATGCGTGAACCGGAGGATTCACATCGCCAAAGGCCCACTCGTAGGCGGGTATTTGTCCGTTGGGGTGCATGTACCATTCACGCGTAAGCAATTGGAGCTGGTGTTTCGCGAAGTCTGGATCAATCATGGCGTAAGGAATGAGATGAAACGCCAAGTCCCATGACGCAAACCAAGGGTACTCCCATTTGTCTGGCATGGAAAGAATATCTTCACTATAGAGGTGTTTCCAATCTCGATTTCTGCCATTCTTACGATTTGGTTCAGGTGGGGGTTGAGTGGGGTCCCCTTTTAGCCAATCTTCCAAAACATAGTGATAGAATTGTTTACTCCAAAGCATTCCGGCGAACGCCTGCCTTTGAACGTTTTTCATATCGTCCGTCATAGGATAGGGGCAAAGATTTCTATAGAAGTCGTCCGCTTCCTTTTGACGCTGTTCAAAAGTTTTATTAAATGAGGCGCCGAAGGGGCGGGATTTTGTTTGAGGAGTTAAAACAAGGTGTATCGTCTTGGTTTCTTGAGGCGCGACATTAAGTAAATAATGAGCGGAAGATTTGGTTCCTGTGCGATTCGGATTGACCGCTTTACTATTTCCGTGGACGATGGTTTCGTTAATCCCGTCCTTTACATACGGCGCGGGGTTTGGTGTTCCGTAGAGCCGTTTAAAGTTCGTCTCGTTCTCTGTAAAGAGAAGTTCCGGATTTCCTTCGCAGTAGAGCCGGCGTTTTCCAAGGGTAGAATGTTCAGCTTCAATAATTTTTAAGTTAGATTTTGTTTCTAAAGCTTTCAATGTTGGTTTAGTTGAGCCTTCTTTCCAACCCCAAGTGTTTCTAAACCAAAGTGTTGGCAGCAGATGTATTGTTTTTTCTTCCGGTCCACGGTTCGTAACATGAATGCGAATATAAATTTCTTCTGGAGAGCTCTTCGCATATTCTACAGAGACATCAAAGTATCGATCTTCGTTAAAAATGCCGGTGTCTAGCAATTCAAACTCAGGTTTTTGGCGGCCTCGCCTTCTGTTTTCTTCCACGAGCCAAGAATAAGGAAACGCTTGTTGAGGATATTTGTACAGAGCTTTCATATAAGAATGGGTGGGGGTATTGTCCAAATAGAAGTAATACTCTTTTACATCTTCCCCATGGTTCCCTTCAGTTCCAGAAAGTCCAAAAAATCTTTCTTTTAAAATGGGATCCTTCCCATTCCATAAAGCTAAAGCGAAGCAAAGTTTTTGATGGTTGTCCGAGATGCCAAAGATTCCATCTTCGCCCCATCGGTACGCTCGCGAGCGGGCATGATCGTGGGGAAAATAGTCCCAGGCGGTTCCGTTGGGGCTGTAATCTTCTCTTACGGTGCCCCATTGCCTGTCACTCACATAAGGGCCCCACCGTTTCCAGTGAGCTGTTTGATTACGAGACTCTTCTAACCTTTTTTTTTCTTCGGTTTTCACGGGAGTGGCGCCACCTCACAAAAAACTTTTATAGCATCTTTAGATTCCTTCAACGTTTCAATTAATTGTTTATAATTTTCTAAACCTTTAATCGGATGGGTTAGAAGTTTTTTAAGCCATCCGGGCCATTGGAGTTCTGCTTGAGAAAGATCTTTGACTCCAATCTCAAAATATTCCCGATTGGCATTCACAGTTCCCACCATCACTTTGTTTCCAAGAACAAATCCAAGGTTAATTTGGTCTGCCGGGATTTGGATGTTTCGCCCTCCTCCAGTAACGCTGGAAAGAACTAGCACTCCATTTTTCCCAAGAACGTTCATCGCTTCGAAAGCGAGAGGCGCAAAACCGGTCGCCTCAAAAATTAAATCGAAAGGGCCATGCTCCTTAGAAGATTCGGTTAGAGAAATTTCTTGTAAACTGTGGTAGCAACCTCCAATTTCTTTAACCAAATTGGAATTTAAATAAGGAGGCTTGGTTCTGGCAAAGGTACAAACTTCTAACCCTCTTAGACGCAGAGCCAAAGTGGCCAACAAACCAATAGTTCCGGCTCCCAAGACGGCGGCTCTTTTTGGCTGCCAGACTTTTAACCTTTTTTGAATTTCGTAGGCTTGAGAAATCCCTTTTTCGATCACGCTGGTGGGTTCCAGAAGAACTCCAACTTCTTTTAACCCTCGCGGAACTTTTACAATATATTCTGGTTCATCCACGTAATATTCCGTGAGATATCCATGTAGAAGATTAATACCGCGTTCATAGTAAACTTCATCTAAAGTCATGTCGTAGGTTCCAATTTTGTCATAGATGCTATTCCCGGGTCTGCGCACTGTAGCCACCACAAAATCGCCGATCGCAAACTCTTTCACATTTTTCCCAACCGATTCCACAATCCCAAAACTTTCGTGCCCTGTCACAAGAAAATCAGAACCTTTAGGAGCAGTTCCATATTCAGCCGCATTTATTTCTTTATCCGTTCCATCTACACCTACTCGCAAAATTTTTATCAATACTCCCCGCCCATTCACCACCTCTTCTACTTCAGGTTTAGGAAATTCCCTTAAGTGCAGGCTGTTAGCTTTCCCCGGAAAAACCGCAATCGCTTTCATGATGGTTCTTGGTAAAAGTCCCCAACTCGGCCCACTTTGCGTTCTTTTTGGGCGGGTTCCGAATGGCCGTAGGCGTGTCCTCCAAAACCATGTCGCATCATGGCAATGGCTCGCGCCCAATTTTTCTTTTCGTCTCTGGCGCTAAAAAGTTGCATAACTGCTTGGGAAATAACTGGAATTGGAACTTCCATTTTTAAAGCGTCTGCAACCAGCCAGTTCACTTCCCCTGTATCATCTACATAAGAAGGGATATCTTTAAGCCCACCCTGTTGGCGATAAGAGGTTTCCATTAAATCTACAAGCCAAGACCGTATCACAGATCCATGGCGC
Source organism: Elusimicrobiota bacterium (assembly GCA_016180425.1). Lineage (GTDB taxonomy): Bacteria > Elusimicrobiota > Elusimicrobia > 2-02-FULL-39-32 > 2-02-FULL-39-32 > 2-02-FULL-39-32. The sequence goes on along the minus strand of JACPBF010000001.1, from coordinate 536,842 downwards.
CAGCACCGAAGGAGTTCGGCAATATCTAATTTGTCGCGGTATTGCTCTAAAAGATTCATCCCTTCTCCAATCGCCTGAAGCATCCCAAACTCAATGCCATTGTGCACCAGCTTTGTAAAGTGTCCTGCTCCCGGAGGTCCCGCACGGACGTATCCATCTTCCACTGCCAATTCTTTTAGAATGGGCTCAATCCTCTCAATACTTTTGTCATCTCCTCCTGCCATAAAACAGGCGCCCTGAAGAGCCCCCTCGACACCGCCGCTTGTGCCAAGGTCAACCAAATGAATTCCTTTTTGCATCAGTCTGTTATACCTTCGAATGGAATCGCCCCAGTAAGAGTTTCCTCCATCTACAATCAAATCCCCATCTTTAAGTTGACCCGCCAGTTCGTCGAGTAATTTGTCTACGCTGGGTCCCGCGGGGATATAGATAAAAACAACTCGGGGAGAATCTAAGGATGTTAAAAAATCGCTCATCTTGCGCACTTCTACAAGCCCTGAGCTCACAATATCTTTAGGGGTGACTTCTAACGTAAATCCAACCACGCGCATTCCCTTTTTAATTGCCTGTCGAGCGAGGTTGCCGCCCATTCTGCCTAATCCTATCACTCCAAACTCTTTTTTTACACTCATCGTGTTCCTCCTAATTTTTTGAGAATTGCTCTTGCGGGCGCTCCGTCCCCTTGGGCCATTTTTAGTGGTAGGCAGATTAAATCGTAAAATCCAGGTTCAACTTTTGAAAGGTCAAGCCCTTCAATGACCCAGATGCCTTGAGAAAGTAGGGTTCGGTGCACTTCCAATCCGTTTTGTTTATATCCGCCGATGGAAAGATAATCTATCCCCACAGTTCGAACTTTTATTCTTGCCAATTCAATGGCGGCTTCTGTAGAGAGATAGACGAACTCTTTTACAAATTTGTCTGATTTCCAGCAGCGACCAGAATTTTTGGTTTTAAAGAGAATGCGTTCCCCTGAACGAATATGATAGTGTTGCAATTCCTTAAGCCGTATAGATTTGCGGTCACGAATTTCTATCACTCTCGCTAAGCCAACGGTCGCATCAATTGGCATTTGATCCATCCCCGCGCCCTTTTGCACGAAATGAAGCGGTGCGTCCATGTGTGTTCCCGTATGAGATCCCATTGAAATTTTAGAAACAGTGGCTAAATCTCCCCGATCTAAATCCAGAATCCGCTCAATTCGAACGGGTGGATTGTCCGGCCAATGAACCATCCCATCCCTTAAAGGAACAGATATATCAATCCAGCGCGATTTTTTCATAGGTTTTTTAATTATTTTTATTCAGCTGATATTTTAATAGCACTCGCAGTACTTCGGCAACGCTCCATGCTTGGGAACGTGTTCCGCCCGGACGGTGAGGAGCGTCCCCATCGAAGACTTCAGGAAGAGAGCCGTTGGGATTAGCCAGCAAAAATTCGCAAAGCGGCGTTAGAATTTTCTCAATTTTTTTATGAACAACATCCGGTTCTTTCTTTTCCTGCTGTCCCACCCGAACCAGAACATCCACATAAGGCCCTAGGAGCCAGGGCCATACAGTTCCTTGATGATAAGCGCGATCTTTTTCTCTGGGAGGTTTCTCTGTGTCGTATCTTCCCCGGTAATTGGAATCCCTTGGAGAGAGCGAGCGCAACCCAAAAGGCGTTAGCAAATCTTTCTTCACCGAATTAAAAACTCCTCTTTGTCGTTCCTCGGACAATAAATCTTTTCCATGGCTTACGGCAAAAATCATGTTGGGTCGAATGGCGCCTTGGTGCGGGTCGCCTTCAATAACATCGTAAAGAGCATTCTCAGATTCATTCCAAAATTTTTGGTTGAAGGATTCTCTTATTTGAGTGACCAAATTAGGGAGGATCGTGGGGTTAATTCTTAAATAAGATTCAATAAAAATTAAAAATTTCAAATTTGAATACCAGAGAGCGTTGATTTCAACCGCTTTTCCATGACGAGGCGTAATGGGACCTGCGCCATCCGGGTCCGCATCCATCCATGTTGCTTGGGGAGGGCTCATTAAGAGTCCGTCTCCGTCCATCTTTATTTCATGAATTCTGTTTTGACGAATATAACTCGTTCCATTCTTATAGGCATGAATAATTTTCTGTATTTTAGGAACCATCTCTTTAACAAAGTTCCAATCATTTGTGAATTGAAGATAGCTTTTTATAGATTGGACAAACCAAAGAGAAGCGTCTACGGTATTATACTCGATAGTTTCAGGATTTTGAGGATCCGAGATGCGGTTTGGGATAAGTCCATTTTTTTCAAAGGAGGCAAATCGCCGAAGGACACTTTTTGCTTCTTCAAACCGCTTGGTAGCCAGTAAAAGACCCGGTAAAGAAATAAAGGTGTCGCGTCCCCATTCTTGTTGGAACCAGTCCAAACTCGAGGCCCAAATTTGCGTAGAACTGTCAATGTTTTTTACGAAGTCAGTAGAGACTTTGCGCAGGGTGTGTACTATGATATTTGAAGAATTCGAAATAGTAGGTGTCATATAGGTAACTTTATTTTTATAGCAACATATTATCCAAATTTGGGCTAACGAATTAATTTATTTAGGACATAGTGTAAATAATGTTGCAAAAATGTCTCTTTAACAGCAGCTTGGACCACAACAGTTTGAATTGTTCTCTTTAATTTCAATTTTAATTTTTGTTTGATTTCCAGGCTCTAGAACATGGAATTGATTCATGTACGGCTCTGCTTGCAATTTGGCTGCGGTATCGGTGCAAATTTCCACTTTTTCTCCTCTGGGGAAGAGGTGACCTTCTTCATCCATTACGGATTGGTAGGGACCAAGATAGATCGCTTTTTGTCCAATAAATTTACATCCATCCTTTTTTTCGAACTTAAAACCGCGTACGGTAATTGAGTAGAATTTTACGCCTTCCACCTCTTTCCAAAATGTTTTCTTTAGAAGAGAAATTCCATAGAATCCAGCTCTCTGGAGTTGAGCGAGGAATTCATCCTCGGAAAGAGAACCGGAAATACATTCGCCCCAGAGCTCCTGATGCGCTTGAAGGGATAGAGGAACGGAACGGTCGGAGACAATATCTGCCACCACCAGACGGCCGGTGTCCTTTAAAATGCGCCAAATTTCGGCGAACACTTTCTTTTTATCTGGGGAGAGGTTAATCACGCAGTTGGAGGTTACTAAATCTACAGAATGGTCTGGTACAGGAATTTTTTCCAGATAACCCTTCTTAAATTCCACGACGTCGAACCCAAGATTTTTTGCCACTGTTTCTTTGCAGCGATTGGCAACCTCCAGCATTTGATCTGTCATGTCCACGCCAATTACTTTACCCGCAGCGCCTACTTTTTTTGCCGCAATGAAGCAGTCGATCCCTGCGCCGGAACCTAGGTCTAAGGTTGTCTCTCCAATTTTCACCTGTGCCATGGAAATGGGGGAACCGCACCCATAAAAACGGTCGATCACTTCTTGTGGAATGTGGCTAATTTCACTGTCATCATATTTTATTGGGCAGCAGAGTTCTTCCTGTGGTTTTTCAGCAGCTTTTCCATAGAATTTTTGCACCGCTTTGTAGGGTTTTTCTACATCAAAGGAAAGAACACAGTTGGAATGAAGTAACCTTACTTTTGGAAACTCCCCAGAGCTTAGCCAACCTTTCGCATCTTCGCTACAGGTAATCGCATCTTCACCCATGGAATGAAGAATAGTTGGAGGGTTGAATCCAGATTTACTATTCAAGTTCTGTTTTTTCTGAATTGCCAAATCCAGCATGATCTCTTTAATGAGTTCCACATAAAGTTCGTAGTAGGGGTCTGGCGCAAGAAAGTTTCCCTCTTTTCCGTTGGCAGAAAAGAAGTAACTATGCTCAATATCTCCTCCACCAGTCAAAAATTGAAAAGGATCTTTTATTAAGGAAATTTTGTTGATCACGCTTGTATTGCGGATACGTTGAGCCACATCACTTTGCAGCCAGAGTTCCTGGATTGTTTTGCCGTTGAGTGTTCCGAAACTTAAATTCGATTGACCAGCCATTGCAGCAGAAGGATAGAGTTCTCCATTGAGATAGAGACACAAACTTTCCCAACCCATCATTCCTAAATCATATTTAACATGATTGTGGCCATTCACCCGCAATTTAAGGGATTCCACATTATCGAAAATAATTCCTAAATTTTCCGAGGAGCGCTTAACACTTTTTGCCAAATGCAAAAGTTCCGCGGTGGTTGGAAAAGAAGATTCCTTTGCTTCTAGAATTCGACCTCTTTTGTGGAGCCACATGAGGTGGATGGATTTGGCTCCGAGTTCCTTAGCAAGTTTGGGCAAGTTTCCAAGTTCCTGCAAATTTTTTTTTGTGACCACGGCAGTTAAAGAAGTTTCAAACCCAAGTTCGCTTAAAACTCGCAGCCCTTGGGCTGCCTTTTCAAAAACGCCTATTCCTCGGATAGAGTCGTTTGTCTGCGGTGTAGTTCCATCTATGCTCACCTGAAATTTTACTTTTTTCCGACTCAGTTTTTTAAGCTGTTCAATCCGTGAATTGGTAAAAAGGGTTGCATTCGTTAAAATAATTAATTCTTTCTGTTTTGTTTCTGTTATATACTGTATAAGATCAAAAATATCTGAACGAATAAAAGGTTCTCCACCTGTAAAATAGTACCGTTCCACTCCTAGTTCACTGGTCTCATCCAGGACTCTTAAATAAAATTCTTTGTTTGGCCCATTTTTTCCTTTTGGTCCAGAAGAGACTAAACAATGGCTACAGGTCAGATTGCAGGTTTGGGTTAAATGGATCCAAAATTCTTTTAGCCTCTTGGTTTTAAGATAATGGCTTCTGCCTAAATACGGGGATGACTCAAAAGGTTGGAGAGAAATAATTCCTCGCTGCAATGCCTCTTTTAAAAAAGTGTGGCAATGGAGCCAAGATTTTGCAAAATCAAACATTTGAGTTTGGCTGTAGAGTCGGAGGATGTCTCCAAAGTTCCTTTGCCCATTCACCCATTGAAGAATCTGGGATCCTCTTTCATCTACAGCGATCCAGTTGGGTGAATCGCCATCTAAGAAAAAATGAACCTTTTCTTCTGAGAATTGAGACTGGGATTGAGACTGTCTCAATCCTTTCCAAGTCGTTAGATTAGGTTTATAAAAAATAGTGGAATTTTTAATTTCCTTTGTCATGGTTTTCTCCTACTTACTTTATTAATAATAGAATTGCTCCGGACAAAACAGCTGCAACCGGCAATGTAATTAGCCAAGAGATTAAAATATTTCTAACCACTTTCCAATCAGCTTTCTGGCTTACCATGCCGATTCCAAAAATCGCGCCGCAGGTCACATGCGTGGTTGAAACAGGAAAACTAAAAAATGATGCCATAGTTACAAGAATCGCAGAAATTAAATTGGCTGTAAAGCCTTGACCGTGGTTCATGGGAGTAATTTTTTTGCTCATGGTTTGAGCTACTTTGCGCGCATTGAGTAATCCTCCCAAAACCATAAGGCTCCCAACCCACAAGATGGCATTATTAATTCCAAAAATTTGAGCGCCGATCATCAAAGCCGCTATCTTAGGCGTGTCATTCAGTCCTCGGGCAAAGCTCACTGCGCCTGCGCTGAGATAATGAAGGCGGTCAAGAACGTTCTGTGCGCTGAAACCTAAAAGCGTGCCCATGTAGCGGGTTTGGCATACAGACACCTGATCTATTGTTAAAGTAAGACCAGACGATTTTAATATTGCAGCTCCTGCGGGTGTTACTTCCACAATCTCTTCTTTGCCATTAATACAAAAACAGGTTTGGCCATTGATTCCACACGCTTTTCTTAAAGATTGAAATAGAGGATAGAAAGCTCGAGTTAGAATTAGAGAGATTATAGGAGAAAATAGGAGTGGTAATAGATAAATGTTCCAGAGTTTTTCGATCTGAATGTTTTGTCCTACTGCAAGACCTGCGCCGATCAGTCCGCCAACAAGCGCATGAGTTGTAGAGATGGGAAAACCTGTCAGAGTAGCGAGATAAACAGTGAACGCTGACCCTAAACCAACAGAGAATAAAAACAAGGGCATCTCTGTGACTGAGTTTGGCACCAACCCCTTTCCACTAAAAACTGCAACTAACCCTTTTGACAAGAATAAAGCAGCCAGAGATCCAAGGAAAGTTGTGAACGTTGCCCAATAGAGAGCGCGTTTATAATTGGAAGCTCCGCTCCCAAACAAAGTCGCTACCCCTTTAAAATTATCGTTCGCCCCGTTTGAATAAGATAAAAAGAGTCCAGCTAATAGAATGAAGACACTTATGCTCATGAAAGATTCTCCCTTACAATACAGCTTCTACCCCTTAGTCGTCAAGTTTTGGAGAATCTTACATAGATTTTTTAGGTGATTTTTTATTTGGAAAGGATCAATATATTTTTATTCATAGCGCAAGGCGTCAATAGGATTAAGAGAAGCTGCTTTTTTAGCTGGCCAAAGGCCAAATCCGATTCCAACTCCTAAAGAAAAAAGCAGAGCGATTAATATTGATTCTAAGGATATATTTGTGGTCCAACCTGCCAGTTGGGTAATAGTAAAGGAAACAGAAGCGCCTAATAGTATTCCTGCTAAACCTCCTAAACAACTGACCACCACTGCTTCAATCAAAAATTGGCTAAGGATATCGAACTGTTTTGCTCCCACAGCTTTACGCAGACCGATCTCCCGTGTCCGCTCAGTCACAGAAACCAGCATAATATTCATGATGCCAATCCCACCTACAATTAGAGAAATCAAAGCGATTGATCCTAAAAGCAAGGACATGGTTCTGCTTGTTTCAGAAAGCGCAGCCTGAATTTCCGCTAAATTTCGGATTTCAAAAGATTCTTGTTGGGAAGCAGGGATCCGATGGTTCTGAATGATTAGGTTTTTAATTTGTTCTTCGGAATCTTCCATGCTGTTTGAATCCAATATCTCTATGTCTATGGAATCCACAAAATCTTTTCCTAGCACGCGGCGCATTGCAGTATTGAGCGGGATCACAACAATGTCATCTTGATCACGCCAAGAAGTTGCCCCTTTTTCCGGCAAGATCCCGATCACCTGAAAATTAATTTTATTAATTTTAATCATTTCTCCAATAGGGTTAGAGTTTAAAAAAAGTTCCCTAACAATGGTTTGTCCTAAAACCGCGACTCGAGCCCTTTGGAGGTCTTCCTCATGAGTAAAAAATCTGCCAAGATAAGGGGAGGATGCCCGCATGGGAGCGTACTGAGGCAGCGCTCCTAAAATTTGGCTGTTCCAATTTTTATTTCCATACACGATTTGACCACGCCCAGTCACCGAAGGGGAGACATCCTTTACCGTTGGAATGTCCTTTTTAATTTCTTCAGCGTCTTGCACAGTAAATTTTGTGACTTCTCCGGTTTGTAAAGCAACTCCTCTTGCTCTCATGGAACCAGGCCGCAAAACTAAAAGGTTAGACCCCATGGAAGATAACTGTTTTTCAAGGGTTTCTTTTGCGCCTTGACCTAATGCGAGCATGCTGATCACTGCTCCTACTCCAATCAGGATTCCAAGCATGGAAAGTCCTGTGCGCACTTTATTGATGGATAATGAGCGCCAGGCCTGTTTAAAATGTTCAGAGGCTTCAAAAAGAGAATAGGAAGGACTATTTTTTGTTTGTGGAAAGAGTAGTTCAAGGGTTTTTGCAGCAGGTTTTGTTAATGTTCGGATAGTGTTAAACTCTTCTAGTTCTGAGCGGATTTCATCAGAGAGGATCATTCCATCTCGCATTTTAATGATGCGTTTAGCGTTAGCAGCTACTTCTTCTTCATGCGTTACCAAAATAATAGTGAGTCCTTGTTCATTCAGTTTTTTAAAAATATGCATGATTTCATTTTGAGATTTTGAATCTAGATTGCCGGTTGGTTCATCTGCAAAAATTATTTTTGGCTGGTTCACAAGAGCTCTGGCAATAGAAACTCTTTGTTGCTGCCCTCCGGACAGTTCATTGGGCTTGTGGTTTATTCTTCCCTCAAGTCCTACCTGTTCTAACAGATGTTTTGGAAATGTTTTATGATCTTTAGATTGCGTGTAAAGCAAGGGTAGAGCAACATTTTCTAAAGCGGAAGTTCTTGGGATAAGGTTAAACTGTTGAAAGACAAATCCAATTATTTTTGCGCGCAACCGGGAGAGTTCATCTTCGCTTAAACCTGAAATTTCTTCTCCAGCTAACCGGTAGGAACCAGAGTCGGGTGTATCTAGTAGTCCTAGGATGTGCATGAGTGTGGATTTTCCTGATCCAGAAGGGCCCATAATCGCTATAAATTCTCCTGAATCAATGGAGCAGGTAATGTTGCGAAGAGCTGGCACCATGGTTTCACCCATCTGGTATGTTTTTTTAATTCCTTTTATTTCGATTAGCATAATGACTTTTTTATTTTGAATCTTGCGAACTCAAATAATGTATTATTCAGGTTGAACTTAAAGATCACAATATTTTATGGCGCTCACAAAATTATTTTCTTTCTCCACTCCCCCCACTCCCTGATCTTCTTCTTGCAGGCATAAATGGGTTAACCCCGCTGTTTTTCTCTTTAAAGTTTTGGAATCTTATTTCAGGAACTAAGATGGGTTCGCCTTCAGAAAGACCTTGAAGGATTTCGATTTTTTTTCCATCTGTTATTCCAGTTTCAATGGTCTTTAGAATTTTGTTTTTTTTATTTTTTTCTTCTGTGGAAGGAACAAAAACAGTTGTCTGGTTATCCGTGGTTTTCACAGCTTCCTGTGGAATAATCAGAATATTATCTTTTTCTTGAATAATAAATTTAAGATTTGCAGTCATGCCAGAGCGCATAAAATCTAGAATTTTTTCCGGCAATACCTCCACTTCGTACATCGTTACATTGTTCACGGTTTTAGATTCATAGGCGATGTGATTCACTTTGCCTTTAATCTTTACATTTGGGTAAGCATCTAAAATAATTTCTACTTTTTGCTGAAGGAGCAACTGTCCAATATCCGTTTCATCTACCTGAGCTTTAACAATTAGACGGTCTGACATTACAAGAGGCGCATCTTGAATTGTAATGCTTTGGCCTGGCTGCATGTTGCGCACAATAATCACTCCTTCCATGGGCGATATTAATGGGGTTGGTTTGTAGAGATCCTCCCAGTAGATAAGTTCTTTTTCACCTTTGGAGCGGGCTGCATCCAGGAGAGCGGCTCTTTCTGTGCTGCTGATCCAGGCAAGAATCTCTCCTTTTTTAACTGTTTGTCCTTCCTCAACACGAATGTTCTCTATCCTTCCAGAAATAGGTGGTTTTATTTCCAGACGATTTTGCGGCATCAGGGAGCCAGTAGCTTGCACTGTAATTTTAAGTTCCCCTTTTTCTACAGTTATGGTTTTAAATCGCTCTTTTAAATTTTTGCGCTTAAATTTTTGCCAGACAAATAAACAAGTTCCAATCAGGATTAGAATGAGAGTTATTTTTAGGATTTTTTTAATTTTCATATATTTAATGCAAACTTTTCCCTTGGGTTTCAAACCATGAGGCTTCAGCCAGCGCTGCTCTCTGTAAGGATTCTAGAGTTTGTTTTTCCGTAAGGGTAAGGTCATTTTCAATTAAGTCCCAGTCTTGATAAGAAAGCAGGCCGTTATTATACTGTGAGCGGGCAATTTTTGCCCGCTCCTGGGCAGCTTCCAAAAATTGTTTTTGAATTTTAACTTGCTCTAGCGCATTCTCAAATTTTACAAACGCATCTTCTAAAGCAATTTTAATTTTTTGTTCTTGGCTTTCTAGTTGGGCTAGAGCTTGCTCTATTTCCGCTTTAGCTTTAAGCACATTATAATAATGTCTCCCGCCGGCAAAAAACGGGTAAGAGATTGAGCCTGCAATAGACCAGCTATCATTATTTAGTGTTAAATTTTTACCTTGTTTTTTTCCGCTGGCAGAAAGCGATAAAGATGGGAAAAAATTGGACCTGGCTTGAATCAGCAGGCTTTGAGCATTCATTAAAGCATATTCACTATTGCGAACTGTTGGGTTTTGTTTAGCTAACGATTCAAAATCGGGTGAGTTGCTTTCCATCTGAACTTCAAAAGATCCTAAAATAGTTTGAGAAGGGTTTAAATTTTTGCCCATAGCACGGCCTAAAGTTTTTTTAGCCACCCGTAAACTACGCTCTGCCTGCTTTAGTTCAAATTGGGATTGACTAGCTTGAGCTTGGGCTCGTAAAAAAGATCCGCGATTTTCTCTCCCACCTTGGTAGCGCAGCTCAATCAATTTCTTGTTGCCCTCTTTACGATCCAAAATTTTTTGAAGGAGTTTACTGTTTTCCTGGGAATATAAAACATTGACATACGCAGACCGCAGTTCGTACAACACACGCGATTCTGTCTCTAGCAGGCTGGCTTTGCTGCTTAAAAAAAGAGCTTTGGCAGAATCCACATTTCCCTTAGAGGCAAATCCTGAAAAAATGGATTGCTGGGCAGTTAAACTAAGAGAAGCATCCTCTTCACTTGAGTTACTTTGAGTTTTGGATTTAGAATAGGAAGCATTCCCAGATAACTCTGGAAAAAAATCGCTGAGATTAATTTTAATTTTTGCTTCTGACGATTTAACGTTTGAGAGCGCGGCTAGAATGTCTGGATTATTTTTTTCCGCGGTTTGCGCAATCTGTTTCCAAGTTAGATTCATGGAATCTGAACCTCTTTCATCTGAAAAAGCAATAGCTGGCAACATCGCAGTTATTAATAAGCAAAGTAAAATCAATGTGTTTCAAACCTCTTTTTTCTTTTTTTCTCTCGTTCCTCTAATATTTTTTCAAACTTAATGGTTTGTTCAGGGCTTAGAATTTTTTTAATCTCTAAGTGGGTTTTGGATTTAAGCTCTTCAAATTGAGGACGCACTTTACTTTTTAACTCTTTAAATTGTTGAAAGTTATCTTTTAAAATTTTTTCAATCTTTTGTTTTTGGTCAGCAGTTAAGTTTAATTTTTTTGTGTATTTCTCCAGCATCTTATCAGTCTTAAATTCTCGATGCGTTCCCCAGCCCCACTTGCCATGACAATGAAATCCGCAGTAATAAGCAGACCATTTATAAAGAGCTGCTCCTGCCAGAAGGCCTATCAGGAAAGATACAATAATTTTTTTACGATTCATTAAAAGCTCCTCCTAAAGCCCCATATTTTTTATCTCGATTCTCACAACCAATGTTGGTTATGGGGCTAAATATTTTTATTGTGCTTTTCAAAAATCATTTCCATAAAATCTTCTTTTTGAGCCTCAGTTTCAGAAAATAGCCAATTTTCAGCTTGCAAAGAGTTATTTTCAATATTCTCTAGAAGCATCTCGCTGGAGTCAGGTTCTTCTTGGATATCTGGGTTTCTTTCCAGAGGAATAAGCAAGATAAAAAGCAAACTAGATATGGCTAAAGCAATCTTCCATTGAGTCCTTAAGGCTAGCCACTTCCAATGAATCTGAAAACTGGTTTTCAAGGCAGAAAAACTAAAAGTTTCTGAAAGTTTAAACAAAGGGAAAGAAACAGGATTAGTTTTTTCTTCAATTTTAGCCATTACTTTTTCTGCAAAATTTTCCTGAATTTGAAGTGGGAGCTGCGAAAAAGAGTTTTGTTTAATTTTTTTCCAAGATTCCAGGATTAAATGACAGTTCTGACAAGATTGAAGATGATGGGTCACTAGATTTTTTTGCAGGGGTTCTAGTTCATCATCATAAAAAGCAGATAGGAGTTCTTCTATTTCTTCATGTTTCATTTTTTATCTCCCAGGATAACAGTTAATAAGTTCTACTCTTAGAGGCTGCCCATATTTATTTAAACCTCAAGCATTTACCATATACTCCTTTATTTAGACAAGATCAAAAGAGAAATGTTACAGGCCTATTTTTTTTAAGGCTAAGATCAGTGATTTTCTTGCTCTAAAAAGGCGAACCTTGATGGTCTCTATAGGAATTTCAAGTAATAGGGAGAGTTCTTTATAGCTTAAACCTTCCATTTCCCTGAGGGTAAGAATCATTCGAGACTCTGGGGGGAGAAGTTCTAAAGCTTTTTGGATCAGTTCTTTTGTTTCTTCGGTTTCTAATTTGGAGGGAAAAGTAGGATCAATTCCTGCCATTTCCTGATCCAGGGCATCTAAAGACACTGTTTTATTTATTTTTTGTTTAGAAAGGATGTTGAGGCAGTGGTTGTAAGCGATTCTATAAAGCCAGGTAGAAAAAAAGGACGGTATTTTAAGATTAGGAAGAGATTGATAAGCTTTTAGGAAGATTTCTTGGGCAGCATCTTCAGCATGGGACTCGCCTACAATTGAATGACAAAGGTTTAAAACCTTATTTTGATATTTTTTAACAATTTCAGCAAAGGATTGAATCTCTCCATTTCTAATTTCCTGAATAATATCAGAATCTGATTTTGGCTCATTCATCAATTATTTTAGGCGTATCTCTTTCAAGTTGTTTACCTTGAAAGATTCATTAAGGCTGTTTTAACTCTAGAGTTGTCAATATTTATGATACGAATTTCTGGAACATGGGGTTTGATTTTTATTTTATTAAAGCATCTAGCAAATCTGCGGCAAAATCTCTTGCGATTTTTGTAAGGCGCGGTCCTGCTCTGTAACATTTTTTCCAGATCTTAGACTTTTTTTCATAATCCTCTTTAACAAAGACTACCCAACAATCTTTGCTGGTTGTTTCAGCCTTAAAATCTACGCTTAGAGATTCATCTAAAAACCACTGCAATCTTTTTTTAATCAGCTCATTTACGGATAAAGGAACCTTAGCATCCTCCACATTATCTTTTATGCCGAACCAATTGGAGCGCATCTCCAGATAGTCTTGCGCAAAGTTTTTACTCAAAATATATTGTTTTGTTATTTCTAAAAGACCTTTTAAGAATGATTCCTGATGCGTTAAAGTGGCTTCGCACAGTTTGCGTGTAACATAACCAAAATGAATATCTCCTTCAAAAAGAGATTCTAAGGCAAGACGATGAATTCGATTTTTGTCCCACCCGGTTTCAGCAGTCATGTCCCCTAAAGTCATGGGGGGTGGTGAAAATGCAATAGTTTCTATTTGCGGACTATATTCTGTTTGTGTTTGAGGAGTGATTGCAGGCGGCTTTTGTTCTTGAGTTAAAGGAGTTTCTTTAGGTTCTTCTTTTTTTATAACAGCTCTTTTTAAAGTAATTTTGTTTCTTATGCGCCTTGAAACTTTAACATCAGTTCCTTTTACTTGGCCTTGCACAATTTCAGTTTGATATCCTGGAGCTGAAACTGTAAGAATAAATTTACCATTGACTGTTACAAACTCTTCATATTGGCCGCGAATATCTGTATTTTTTTCCGCAAGATCTTTCTTGGCCCCAGATTCATCTTCAAAGGTTCCGGAAACTTTAACATTTGGAAAATATTTTCCGGATTTTTCTTCCGTAACAATAAGATCAATCACTGCTCTGGGCATTGCAGCTAAAAGTGGAGAAACAGAAAAAATAAAAAGATAAAGCAGAAACAAGGAGAGAACCTTATTTTGTTTAGCCATAAAAAAACCTCCTCCTTACAGACTATATGGGTTAAAAAGACGACCTACATTATTTTGGAAATTTTATATTTAGTTCATGCTGATAAAGCGCTTTCATAGGAGAAATGACTTTATCAGCATGGACTATTTACAATCATACAATATTCAAATGTTAAATTTGAGAGGTTAAAGCGCGTAGTTGTCTTGCAGAATAAATTTCCCTTATTTGACAATAGGACAAATGTCCTATATAATTAAAATTAATGGAACCTTTAACTGAACAAGAAAAAAAGATTTTTAATGGGCTTCTTTTTTTTATTAGAAAGAATGGTTATACCCCTTCCCAAAGAGAATTAGCAGAGCAGGTGGGCTTTAAATCTCCTAATACCATTGATTACCATCTTAAAAAAATTGAAAAAAAAGGATATCTTCACTGTCCTAAAGGTCAATTTAGAACTATAGAACTAAGAAAAGAGGTCACCCCGCTTGCCAATGCTATTAGAATTCCAGTTTTGGGTCAGGTTCCAGCAGGAGAGCCTCAGCTTGCTTTGGAAGAATACGATCGCTTTATTGATCTGGACTCTTCTTTGGCAAAAGGTCCTGTTTTTGCTTTGGAGGTCAAGGGGGATAGCATGCAGCAGGCAGGTATTTTTGAAAAAGATATTGTGGTTGTAAAAATTCAGCAATTTGCAGAGAATGGAGAAATTGTAGTGGCCCGATATGGGGATGAAACAACAGTAAAATATTTCAAGCAAAAAGGAAAAGAGTTTTATTTAGTTCCTGCAAACTCTAAATATCAACCTATTTTGGCAAAAGGAGCAGAGATTGTGGGTAAAGTGGTTGGTTTGATCAGGAGATATCCATGTTAAAGTAAACCTTTATTTAAGAAAGCGAATGATTGTGGTTTAGGTATAGATATTTTTTAAACTATGCAAGTAAATGAAGTGAATGAAAAGATTAAAGTAGGAGTTGTTTTTGATTCCGCTCAGATTATTCCAAAATGGTTTTTTTGGGGGAATAAAAAATATGATATTTTTAAGGTAGAACATACATGGAAAACTAAACAAGGAGAAACTCCTCTTATTTTTTTTGCTGTCAGCGATAATTGTAATCTTTATGAACTAAAATTAAACCAAAAAACTTTGGAATGGCGTTTAGAAAGAGTTTATATTGAGTAAGGAATTTTTCCTTGAACCAGAATCAGGAAAATCGAGTTATTTTACATGTGGATATGAATGCTTTTTTTGCTTCTATTGAGCAAAAGGCAAATCCATTTTTAAGGGAAAAGCCAGTGCTTGTGGTGGCAGATTCTCGCAGGCGTTCTGTAGTGATGACTGCTTCTTATCCTGCCAGGAAATTCGGCGTTAAAACAGGGATGAATTTGTATGAAGCCAAGAAATTTTGTCCTCAAGCGATTGTGGTAGAAGGCAATGCTGAAAAATATTTGGATTCAACTAGAAAGTTAGTGAATATTTTAGAATCTTTTACGGACCAGGTAGAGATATTCTCCTGTGATGAGGCTTTTTTAGATGTAACACACAGCCTAAAATTTTTTGCAAAAGATGGGGTCAGTTTGGCGAAAATGGTTCAGGAAAAAATAAAAACTCTCTTGGGTCTCTCTTCATCTATTGGAGTGGCTCCAAATAAGCTTTTGGCAAAACTAGCTTCTGAAAAAAAGAAACCAAATGGTCTTACAGTTATTTTGCCGGAAGAAATAGAAAAAATTTTAGCTGAAACTCCAGTGGATGAATTATGCGGCATTGGAGATAAGATAAAAAGAAAATTAAACCAGCTTGGGATTAGGAGCTGCAAAGATTTAGGGGATATGGAGTTAGGAAAACTACAGAATTATTTTGGATTCTGGGGAAATATTTTAAAAAGAATGGGGCAGGGCAAGGATGAAAGCCGGGTAAGGAGAATTACAGAACAGGAAACTGTAAAATCCATAGGACACTCCACAACTTTTCCCAAAGACACGGCTAACATGGAAATTTTACAATCTTTTTTACGCCTTTTAAGCGAGAAGGTGGCGGTGCGGTTAAGGAAAGGGCGTTATCAAGGTTTAACTGTTGTATTGACCCTGCGTTACAAGGATTTCACTACTTTTACAAGGCAGGTTCAAAGAAAAGAGCCTACAGATGACGGATATGAAATTTTTGCAACTAGCCTTGTTATTTTAAAAAAGACTCAACCTTTTTTACAACCCATAAGACTTCTGGGCATTAGCGTTTCTTCTCTGATTAGGGAGACTTCTCAAGGATTTTTATTTGAAACAATGAGGCAAAGGAAAAAGGTAAATTCAGCAATGGATGAAATTAATCAAAAATTTGGATTTTTTAGCTTAAAGCCATTAAGGCTAAATTATGCGCAACAGTTTGGTATCTTGGATCCTCCTATTCCTCCCACTCACCATACATTTTAATCCGCATATTAGGTAGGATGCCATGATCTTAATGATATTCGGGTTAATATAGCTTAATACAACTAAAAATTTGAGCGCGTGGTTATCTCTGTTGAAACTTGCTCTGCTCAAACTCTTTTTGAAGATTTTCAAATTTAGCTGTTATTTTCTGTTCAAATTGTTTAGCCTTTTCCCGCATCTGTGCTTTAATTTCATCCTTTTTTTTACGCATTAACTTTTTATAATGTTTAGCTTCTCTCATTTTCTGCTCATGCATCGCTTTTAAACCGTTTTGTTCCTGGGGGGTTAAATTTGGAGAAGAAGCTCGAATTCTTTGTTCATAGTCTGCGATCTCTTTTTCCATTTGGCTATCAAATTGGTTGCTTTCTTGTAAGATGTCGTTTTCAAAATTTTGTCCGATAGCTTCAAAACGTTCCTGTTGATAAGTTTTTTTCTTTTCCATCTCTTTGCGAAAGGTGTATCCTTCTTTCATCATTTTTAATTTTATTCCCATCCCTTCCCGCTCCATTTGCTGGTCAAATTCTACTCTAGCTTGAGCCATTTTTTCTTGTAATTTTTGTCTTTCTTCAGGCGGCATTTCCTGATTCATTTGGCTTTCCATTTCTTGACGCATTTGAGAGGCTTTTTGCAGCATGGGACGATGTAGGTCTTGGTGCATCTGTCTCATTTGTCCAATGAAAGAATCCACTTCTTTTTCTGCCTCACTAAAGACTCTCTCCATCTCTTGTTGCATGCGCGCTGTAAACTCTTCCATCCTCACTTTTGTAGATTCCTGAAATTGGAACGCCTCTTTTTCCTTTTGTCCCATCATTTCCAATATTTTTGTTTTAATTCTTTGATAAGTGGATTCATCTGAAAATAGAAAGGAGGGATAAGTTAGGATTGTAATAAGAAAAACAGTTATATAGATTCTCTTAAAGATGATGTTCATTAGATTCCCCTTTTTAAATAATTTTCATAAATAGAAAAAATTTTAAAGAATTTTATTTCGAACTAAGAGTGTTTCACTTAAAAGTTTGGCCCACAGGTTTTGGCAATGTCTCTAGCGCCCGATAAGCAGTTTCATCCGATTCTGCTTTAAGATAGGTCTTAACAATTTTTTCTAATTGAGTGGTAGCCAGATTGATTAAAAAGGATTCCGCAACTGCTTCCGGCTTTATCCCACTTTGATTTATAGTTTGAGCAGTGGTTTGCCAGAGAGTTTTTCCATCTTTATCCAGCAGTTGCACTGCTAGACGCACCTGTCTTTTATAATAAATGCCAACATTTATAACTTTAAACTCTTCTAATGTCCCATAAAGCAGGCGATCGCTCCCTAGATGTTTTGCGATTGCTTTAGGGGAAAGCAGATTTAATTGCCCACCTTCTTCAATCCCTTTTTCTTTTAGTTTTGCATCAATCGTGGGGATTGGGATAAGACTATACCCTGCATGAGAAAGAGAATCCGCTATTTTTAAACGTAAATATTCATGGCCAGTTAAGTCAATACTTTCATTGGCAAAGGGTAAAACAGCAATTTTTTGTTTATAGAAATTATACTTTTCAGATTTTTCAATTTTTTGGGCTGGGCTGACTAAACGGCTGAGCTCCATTAATATCTTTTCTATTTTTTTCTTTGTCTTTGGATTTGGGACAAGCTCCTCAGCAAGAAGATATTCTTTTTTTGCTTGATTCCATTCCGCAACTCTTTCATAGGAAACCCCTAGATTATAATGCGCTTCCCAATTTTTAGGATCAGTTTTAAGAAGTTCCTGCCATAAGCTCTGCGCTTCCTGCCACTGGTTATTTTGTATTTTTTTATATGCGAGCTCTAATTTTTCTTTACCCTTACTAATTTGACGATATTTAGTGACTTCATGAGGAAGTATCTCTTCTTTCAAAGGATTCAAAAATTTTGTAGCTAAGGTCCAAAATTGAGGATTAAGATATTCCTCTAAATCATTGATTTGAGCCACTTTTTCTTCTTCCACAATGGGAGCATAACCTGCAAAGCTCCCTTCGCTTAAAAGTTTATGTTCTGGCTCTGCATAAAAAGACCAAAACACGCCATAGTCCACTTTAATTTTATATCTTTTTTCTTTTTTTTCTCCCTGTTCTGTTTTGGTGGTTACTTCATATTCTTCCTGCTTTACAACAAAATCAGAAGGGTTGATCCAAAGGCTAGCAGTAGGTGTGAATTGGCTTATCCAAGACGGGGGTTGAGAACTATAGGCAATTTGAAAGGATACTATTTTATTTCCAGAATCATGAAATGTTTTTGCTGTCTGCTCTGCAATTTGATCTAGATTAGCCCGAGATAAAGCCTGATCATATCTTTGTTTTGTTTTTTTTGGTAAAAAAGCTCCTATGAGATCCAAGGCTTTACCAAAGGCACTTTGTTCTGGATCGTCTAGGGGTGGGACTTGCATGATTAAGAATGTGCGGGAAGGTCTGTAAATTTGGTCTGGAGATAATTTAGTAGGCGTGGAGTAGTGTTTAACAGTAACATTATAAGCGCAGCCTGAGAAGAAAGTAAGGGTTAAAAAAATTTTTATATAGGGAGTGGTCAATTTAAATAATTTATTCGATCCAGGCTTCTATATTGCAAAGCTTCTGCAATATGAGTTGCTTCTATTTCTTCTTGATGCAGCATGTCGCTTAAGGTTTTTGCAACCTTTAATATTCTATCATAAGCTCTGGCAGAAAATCTTAATTTTTCAGTTGCATTTTTAAGCAAATTTTTAGCTTCCGGCGTACATTTGCAGAATTTTTTAATCTGTTTTGCATTCATCTCAGCATTAGAATGGATATTTTCTTTTTGAAACTGTTTTTTTTGCTGTTCTTTAGCGTCTATCACTCTTTTGCAAATTGTTTGAGAGGGTTCTGTGTTTTCTTCCTCATATTCTTCAATTTTTAAGCAGGGTACTTCCAGAAAAAGATCTATTCTATCTAAGAGCGGCCCAGAGATTTTAGCCATATATTTTTGTATTTGGTAAGGAGTGCAAACGCACTCATGCAAAGGGTGTCCTAGAAAGCCGCAAGGGCATGGGTTCATGGCAGCGATCAGCATGAAATTTGCAGGGTAGGTGATTGTATCTTTTGAGCGGGCAATAACCACTTCTCTTGATTCTAAAGGCTGCCTTAAGACTTCCAGTACATGGCGCTCAAATTCCGGCAGTTCATCCAAAAACAAAACTCCATTGTGGGCTAAAGAGATTTCTCCTGGTTTTGGATTTTGTCCGCCTCCAATTAAAGCGATATCTGAGATGGTGTGATGAGGATTTCTAAAAGGGCGCATTCTCATGAGCCCTTTTTTTGAAGAAAATAGGCCTGTGACTGAATGAATTTTTGTGGTTTCTATCGCTTCTTCCAAACTTAAAGGGGGTAGAATTGTTACGATCCTTTTGGAGAGCATGGTTTTTCCAGAGCCCGGAGGGCCGATCAAAAGCAGGTTGTGAGCCCCGGCAGCTGCAATTTCTAAAGCTCTTTTAGCAAATTTTTGCCCTTTAACATCTGCGAAATCTAGAGAACTTAATGGATCTTCTTGATAAGGAGAAAAGTGAATAGGCTCTTTTGAAACAGAAAAGAAATCCTGTTCCAAAGCTCGCATGAGTTCTTTTAATGAATGGAGTCCTAGTGAGTCTATGCTTTGCACAATGGCAGCTTCTTTTAAATTAGAAAATGGAAGGATCAATTTTTTTATTTTCTGGTCAGAGAGTTCCATGGCAATGGGCAGAATACCTCTGACAGCTCTTAATTGACCATCTAAGGCTAACTCTCCTATAAAGCACCATTCTTCTAATGATTTTGTTTTAATTTGTCCAGAGGCAGCAAGGATGCCGATAGCGATTGGCAAATCAAATGCAGAGCCTTCTTTTTTTATTTCCGCAGGGGCTAAATTCACAATAATTTTTTTGGTAGGGAACTGGTATCCAGAATTTTTTATGGCAGAAATCACCCGGTCCCTGGCTTCTCTTACAGTTGCATCTGGCAGGCCAATAATGGAAAGATGAGGCAAGCCGCTTGAGATATCCACCTCTACATGCACTAGGTGGCCGTTAATTCCATAAACCGAAGCGGATAGAATATTTTTGAATCCATTCATTTAAATAAATATTTGAGAACTCCTCTAAAAAATAAAGTTCTGGTGCAACCGCTACACTAATATTAAATACTATATTTTGCGGAAGAGAATGCGTTGGGAATATGTTCTATTCCTGCGGGAAATAGGGCGAGCACATCAAAGCGAAAATCATGGCCTTGGAGGTTGTTTTTCTTAATAAAGGTAAGAGCGCTTTTAATCAAACGGTTTTGTTTGTAGGGAAGAACAGTTAGCTGAGGAACTCCGTGGGATAAGCTGGAACGATATTTTACTTCCACAAAGATGATCGTATTTTCTTGATCTTTGAAGATAAGATCAATTTCTCCTCCGCGGCAAAGCACGTTTTTAGCGATCAGTTTCCAGCCTTTTTCTTCAAAAAAATGTAACGCCTCCTTTTCTTTTTCCTGGCCAATTTGGCGCGTTGTTTTTTCTATCAACATGAGGAGAGGAGTAGTTTGCCCACAGGCGCAAAGCTTTTTCTATGGATTGGGCAAGGGCCATATTTTTCTAAATTTTCCTGATGGATTTTTGTGCCATAACCTTTATGTCTGGCAAAACCATATTGCGGATAAACTTTATCCAAAGATTCCATAATTTTATCTCTTTCCACTTTTGCGATAATGCTGGCCGAGGCTATTGCCGCGCTTTTTGAGTCCCCTTTTACAATCGCTTTTTGTCTAAATTTAAAATTTGGAATAGAACGTCCATCCACAAGAATTAAATCCGGTTTAATTTCCGGATGTTTTAATAATAATTTTTCTAAAGCGGTTTTCATGGCCCGATAAGTTGCCTGAAGGATGTTAATGGAATCAATCACTTCCACCTCGCACACTCCCAGACCCCAACGCGCTTTTTCTTGAAGATGGCGATAGAGTTCTAAACGCAGTTTAGGGCTGCATTTTTTAGAATCATTTAGTTTGGGATGGAAAAAGTCTGGGGACAAGCAAATAGCAGAAGCTACTACAGGCCCGGCCCAAGGGCCGCGGCCAGCTTCATCAATGCCAATAATGCAGGATTTTTTAGAAAGATTTTTACTAAGGGTTGCTAATTTTTTATCAAAATAAAAGAGGGTTTTTCCTCTTTCCATAAGGAATTATTTAGTTCCTGCTGATAAAGTCATTTCTCCTATGAGAGCACTTTATCAGCATGAATTATTTAGTTTACATTTAGAAAGTGCTTTCGTAGTAGAAATGACTTTCTAAGCATTTATTTAGGCTAGAGGGAGAGGGCAGGTTCAGGGCTATCTTTTTTTTCTGTTTTAGATTTTTTTTCTTGAGTGGTTTTTATAGAGTTGGAACCAGATTCATTTGTTCCTGTTTCTTTTTCTGTAAGACGGGCAGCTTTACCAGAAAGTTTTCTTAAATAATAAAGGCGAGCTCGTCTGGCTTTGCCGGATCGCAATAATTCTATTTTAACTATTCTAGGGGAGTGCATAGGGAAGGTGCGTTCTATGCCTACGCCAAAGGAAACTTTTCTTACGCAATAGGTTTCCGACAAACCAGACCCTCTGCGATAGAGCACAACCCCTTCAAAAGGCTGAATTCTTTCTGATTCGCCTTCTACTACTTTTACATGTACTTTAATTGTGTCTCCCGGACGAAAATGGGGAATTTCTGTTTTAATGTAATAAGGCGATTCTACTGTATTTAAAATTTTATGCAGGTTCATTAGAGTAATTTTGATCTAGGAGATCAGGCCTTTTTTTTAAAGTTTTTGAAAGAGAATTTTTTTTTCTCCATTCAGCTATTTCCTGGTGGTTGCCGGAGATTAAAACTTCTGGCACCTCTTTGCCCAAAAATTTTTGAGGCCGGGTATAATGGGAATAATCCAGCATGGAACTAAAAAAAGAATCATGCACGATAGAATCCCATTCTTTAACTACCCCGGGAATAAGTCTGGTAATAGCGTCTGTTAATACCATGGCTGGGATTTCACCGCCGGTTAGAACATAATCTCCAATAGAAATTTCTTCATCTACCCAATCCATGGCTCTTTCGTCCATTCCTTCATAATGGCCGCAAATTAAAATCAAGCGGCTTTTATTGGAAAGTTCCAAAGCCTTTTTTTGGCTAAAATTTTCACCTTGAGGAGAAAGATAAACCACCCATGGAGAATTGTTTTCCTTGATTTTAGAGCCCTCACTAGATACAGCTCCAAGAGCTTTAAGAGCGTTAAAAAGCGGCTCAAGCTTTAATACCATGCCAGCTCCGCCGCCAAATGGTTTGTCGTCCACCTGTTGATGTTTATCTTCAGAGAAATCTCTTAAGTTGTGAATTGTAATTTGAATCAGCCCTTTGGTTTGAGCTTTTTCAATGAGGCTCTCTTGGAACGGGCCTTCAAACATTTTAGGGAATAAAGTAAGGAGTTCAATTTTTAAATGATTCATGCTATTAAGAGAAAAAATGCGTTACGATTTTTCGTTGTTTAGAGCTGCTGGGGCAGGCGCTGACACTTTAGAATGTCGTTTTAAAAGAGATTTTACAGTTTCTGAAGGTTCGGCACCGCAAGAAATCCAATATTTAATCCTTTCTTCTTTTATGATTAAACGGTTTTCTTTGTCCTTGGGGTTGTAGGTTCCTAAAATTTCCAGCTCTGCTCCATCGCGCGCAGTTCTACGGTCCACTGCTACAAGGCGATAAGCGGGCTGTTTAGTCATCCCAACTCTTTTTAAGCGTAATCGTACAGACATTTTAATTTATAAATGAATTTTTAATAAATTTCTTTTTGGTTTTTAATGCCAAACGGAAACAATAATATTAACTTATTTTACCCGTTTTTGTCAACCGACGATCGGATTTTTTTAAGCGCGCTGCTGCGGCTCTTTTGGCTGAAAATGGAATTGCCTGCAACTAGGATATCCGCTCCCTCTTTTACTGTTAAAATTCCTGTTTTTTTGTTAATTCCCCCATCCACTTCAATTTTACAAGAAAGATTTTTTTCTTTTATAAAAGATTTTAGCTCTTTTATTTTAGGGAGCATTTCTGGCATGAATTTTTGGCCGCCAAAACCTGGTTCTACCGTCATGATCAATACTAAATCTACTTTATGCAAGTAGGAAGTAATTGCGGAAAGAGGCGTTTTTGGCCGCAAGGAAACCCCTGCATTTTTGCCGTATTTTCTAATTAAGGTTATTACTTCTCTAGGATTAGAAGGCGCTTCACAATGAAAAGTGATGCTGTCTGCCCCGGCTTTAGCAAAAGGTTCAATATATTTTTCAGGCTGATCAATCATCAGATGCACATCTAAAACAAGCGAGGTTACTTTCCGAATCCAATTTAAGACCACAGGGCCTAGAGTTAAGTTAGGCACAAAATGGCCGTCCATCACATCCACATGAATCCAGTCCGCGCCTGCTTTTTCCACGCTTTTAATTTCCTTCCCTAAGCAGGTAAAGTCCGCAGAAAGGATAGAGGGAGCTATTAAAATTTTAGAATCCATTATCGGGTTGCCACTGTAAATTTTACTTTTGAGTCAGAGGAGAGTTGTGTGTCTGGAACAGGTTCTTGGCCTACAATTGTATCTCGTCCCATGGAGCTGGAAGGATCCTGTATCCTTTCTGTTTCTAGGGATAATTTTTCTGCCCAAATTTGAACATCCTCCCATTTTTTGCCAATAAAATCTGGCATTAAGATCGTTCCATTGCTTGGCGGTCCATTAGAAAGTGTAATATGCACCAGACTATTTTTTGTGGTCTTAGCCCCTGCCTCAGGTTGTTGTTCAACAATCGTATCTTTTTGAAATTTTAAAGAAGGCTTTGAATTGATTTCCCCTAGAGAAAGAAAATTTGTTCTTAAGGAAATTTCCGCTGCTCTTAAGGATTGGCCTACAAGGTTCGGAATGGTGATGGTTTGTCCGCCTTGTGAAACCATGACTTGAATAATCTTACCCTCTCTTACAGTCAGTCCGCTGGGAGGTTGTTGCCGTAAAATAGTGCCTTGAGGAACTGCTTCATTAAATTCCGCCCCCTCTTTTCTTAAACCAAGATTAGAGCTAGAAAGAATTTCTAAAGCTTCAGTTAAAGATTTTCCCGCCAGATCTGGAACTGCAATATCTTTTTTGTAATGGATTGCTCCTTTCATTGCCCAATTGAATGACACAGCTGCCACTAAGCTTAAGATGGCAATTGCAAACAACCATTCGATTTTACTTATTTTTGATTTATTCCCAGACATTTAAATTATTCGGACCAGTGAAAACTATAACAGAATCTATCATTTTTTTCAACAATTAAATTTGACTAGAGTTTTTTCATAAGCGCAATATTCAGGCTAAACCTTGGTTTGGGTGGGAGACCAGATTGTTTTGTGAAGTTGGAGATTAAATTGAAATCTGGGATTTTTTAAAGAAATGAGCCAGTTAGCGCATTTTTCTGGATTGGTTCCAAACACAGGCTGCAGAGAAATTAAAAATCCAAATTTTTTTGTTTTTTTCTCAATCTCTAAAATTTCCATTAGTTCTTCCTTTGAGCCGTCAGTAACAAATTTAAGCAGATCCTGATTTTTGCGCAGGCAGCTAAAGTTTTCCTGTTTCATTTTGTGGCTCATTTTGCTGTGGTTCAGTTTCCAATCCATGATGATAGAGCTATTCTTTAGCTGTACAGGCTGAATCGCAATAGAGCCGCTGGTTTCAACATCAAAATGCAGATTTGGAAAATGGCGGATGAGTTCAATGCAATCCTTTGTATGCAATAAAGGTTCGCCTCCAGTAAGGCAAACATAGTGCGTCCTGCTTTTTTTAATAGCTTGGGTAATCGTTTCAAAAGAAATAGGGTTTCCTTTGCCAAAGGTATAGGTTGAGTCACACCAACCGCAGCGTAAATTACATCGCGCGAAACGCACAAAATAGGTTAATTTCCCTGTATGCAGCCCTTCTCCTTGCAGAGATAGATAATGTTCAATCAGTTGCATAAAATCATTTTATAATATTCGGGTTGATTTGATACGGAGCTTTAACCTGAAACATTCAGTTAGATTTTTCGCCTCGTTTCTCTAGCCAACCGATATTTTAGGTTAGTGAATTTAGAGTATGTTATAATAAAAATCACTTTTATGCCGACTGCAAAAGAGATAAA
Organism: Elusimicrobiota bacterium; assembly: GCA_016180425.1. GTDB lineage: Bacteria > Elusimicrobiota > Elusimicrobia > 2-02-FULL-39-32 > 2-02-FULL-39-32 > 2-02-FULL-39-32. The sequence continues at coordinate 511,782 of JACPBF010000001.1, read as the reverse complement.
AAAGTTAGCTTATCAAATTGGTTTTGATCTAGTTTCCATTAGCTCTGCAAATCCGGATCCTTTAGATGAGGAACGGTATAAAAGTTGGGTTGAACAAGGGCATGCCGCGGAATTGTCGTATATGTCCAGAGTTGTTCCCAGAAGGTGGATGCCGCAGGATCTTTTAGCAGATGTTAAAAGCGTTATTACTTTTGGCGTTAATTTTTTTTCTGGAGCAAAGAGAATCGAGCCTAGATTTGGGTTTGGAAGAGTGGCAAGATATGCCTGGGGAAAAGATTATCATATTGTTTTAAAAAAAAGATTAGAAGCATGGGTAAAACTTTTGCAAGAAAATATTGGGGAAGAACTTCACTATAAAATTTTAGTGGATTCCAGCCCTTTTTTAGAAAGGTCTTTTGCCAGGCGCGGAGGATTAGGTTTTGTGGGAAAAAACACTTTACTGATCAGTAGAAAACTAGGTTCATTTATTTTCTTATGCGAAGTTCTTACTAATTTAGAACTTGAAAGCGATGAAATAAAAGTTTTGAATTCTACAAATACAAAAGATGAGTGCGGTTCCTGCAAGGAATGTTTAGTGGAATGTCCTACAGGAGCTCTGGTAAGCTCTAGAAATTTGGATGCTCGCAAATGCATCTCTTATTGGACCATAGAACATAGGGGGGAAATTCCAGAAAATTTTCGTCCAAGTATTGGGGACTGGATCTTTGGTTGTGATATTTGTCAGGACGTTTGCCCTTATACTGGACTTTCTAAAGAAACCCAATGGAAAGAATTTTTGCCAGAAACTGGAGCAGGTCTTTACTTGTCTCTTTTAGAAGTCTTGCAAATAGAAAGCGAAGAGAAATTCAAAAAAAGATTTGAAGGCTCGCCGATTTTAAGAGCAAAAAGAAACGGTTTAGTGAGGAATAGCTGTATTGTGAGCGCCAATCAAAAATTTAAAGAAGCAGCGCCTTACTTAGAAAAAATCGTTAAAGAAGATCCAGACCCCATGCTGCGAACGCACGCTTTATGGGCCTTGAATCAATTTTAATCCGAATCTTGCAATAAAACAGATCACAGATCAATAGAACCTGTTCGAAAGCCAATCCTAACTCCTAACCAATTGAACTTTTTGCTCCAGGGGTTTTAAAATAGGCTTTAGAAATCGAGAAGCATTCAGTATCTCAATACCAATAACCTGTTTTTTACTATCTAATTCTACTTGGACTCCAGGTGCTACTTCAACAAACCCCTCTTCAGATCCTCCCTTGGTAGCGATATACAAAATATCTACTTTAGGATCATAATTAACCAAAGGAATTTTTTTATTTTTTTTCATACTTTAATCCACCTCGCTTTAAGCACTCTATTCTGAACTTGTGTATTTGTAATTGGATGCGCAGTAATCACAATGGTTTCGCCAAAGATATCTTGAAAAGCAACGGACAATAACATATTTTTCCGATTAATCGTTGTTCTGCCAATAGCAATCAAATTTTTTGTGGCCACATCATAATATTGATTTTGCGGATGCTCTAGAATTAACTCCACCTCTTTCTTTGGTATTTTTCTAAGCTTCAACCGCATTTCGGCATGATCCGAAAATTGAATCTTCATTGGTAGAATACAGGTGCAGGTAGCCGTTAGGCTACTGTTCCCTGCGTCCTCCTTTCAAACCGCATATGACTTTTTCGAAGCATACGGCTTACTGAAAGTCTCTCTTTATCAAGCATGCGCATTAGCAACCCCAGGATAACGGATAATTCCCGTCAGTGAATAAATGCCTAGCCCCATTTGCCTTTTCGAGAATGAATAAAATTTCTTCAGGCTGCTTTTTCATACAGCACTTTTCCTTCCTTAAATGCGGGATAAGCTATTGTACCAATGATATTTTTAAAGCGCTCAAACTTTTCCGGACTTTCAACAAAGATATCCTTAGATAGATGACTTTCACTTATGGCAACACGAATTTCAATTATTTTGTCACGCTTAGACCCAGAGACAGGCATAATAACCAATAAATCTACATCGCTATCTTTTGTAGCTGTCCCATTTGCATATGAACCAAAAAGGATAATCTTTTGTGGATGAAAACGCTCGACAATTCTATTCACGATCAAATCAATTTCTGAATTCATAGGTATAGATTACCAAAGGTTTCTCGAAATTTCAATCTAATCTCTCTCCACTAAAGTTTACACTTGGACGTTCAAGTTGAGGGATTGTTTATGATATTTTGTTTTATGGAGTTGTTTTTAGATTTTTGACGATGACAGATTTTTAACGATTTCTAAACTTGAATACCGCGATTACAACGCAGGTAAATAGAAGTGTGTTTACAATTCCAAAGCTTTTAAAAACTAAATCTTGAGAAGTTAAGGCAGAAGGAAACATTAGTAAAATGCAAACCCATACCCCCATGACCCAAACTAAGCTAATATCCTCTGAAGATTTCCTCTTCCAGATTTTTATAATCAGCGGAATATTCCAAAAAGGCATGGCAACTGCCGCAATCATTCCAATCATTTCTACAGGTGTCATGGGTTAAATTAAATTTAACATGGTTGAAAATGCGCTATCAAAAACTAGTGTGGTGTATCCGAAAAAACATTGCAGAATGTCGTCAACGATGACCATTGTAAAGCCGTTACTGTCACACCACACTAGGCATATAAATTAATTTTTAGAGGATGGTTCAATCACAAAACGATATTCAATTTCTCCGGGCTGGCTCATTCTTAGTTCTTTGCGCGCAACTTCCCCAATTAAACTAGGGTCATTTTTTAAACGTTCAATCTCAATCTTTAAATTTTTATTTTTAGTTTTCATTTCTTCCAGCTGCTTTTTTAAATGGCTATAATATCTTCTTTTTTTCCAATAAGAGCGGGTGGAGTCGCTGGATAGAAAAAGAATAGATAAAATTAAACCAAGAGCGATCCATTTCCATCGAGCTGGTATTTCCTTCATCCAAGTAAAAGATTAACCTAGACTAAATAATTCATTTAGATTGTGTAAGACGATAAAAATCCAGCCATTTTTTTCATCTTGCCTGTCCCGAGCAAAGCCAAGGGGGGTTCTCACAACTAAATGAATGATTTGGGCTAGTTAAAAAGAAGCGCTTGTTTGCCTGGATATTCAGCTTTGGAGCCAAGGTGTTCTTCTATGCGTAAAAGCTGGTTATATTTGGCAATGCGTTCAGATCTAGAGGCAGAACCTGTTTTAATCTGACCCGCATTGGTGGCGACCGCTAGATCCGCAATAAAAGTATCCTCAGTTTCGCCTGAGCGGTGAGAAATAATAGTGGTGTAACCCGCATTTTGAGCCATAGTAATCGCTTCCACAGTTTCACTTAAAGTGCCAATTTGGTTTAGTTTAATCAGGATAGAATTAGCGATCCCTTTGCGGATGCCTTCAGATAAACGCACAGTATTGGTGCAGAAAAGGTCATCCCCAACCAGTTGTATTTTTTTGCCTAATCGTTCAGTTAAAATTTTCCATCCCTCCCAGTCATCCTCCGCTACGCCATCTTCTATGGAAACAATTGGATATTTACTAGTCCAGTTTTCATAAAATTTGACCATAGACTGGGAATCTTTTACTTGATCGTTGGTTTCTCCTTCTAAATGGTATTTGTTATTTTCAAAAAATTCGCTGGCTGCAGGATCTAAGGCAATGGCAACTTCACTGCCGGCTTTATAACCAGCAAGACGAACTGCTTCTAAAATAGCTTCCACTGCTTCTTCATTTGATTTTAGGTCTGGAGCGAATCCGCCCTCATCCCCTACCGCAGTATTTAATTTTCTTTTATGCAGAACGGTTTTTAATTGATGAAAAATTTCTGAACCCCAGCGCAAAGCTTCCGCAAAATTTTTTGATCCTAGAGGCATGATCATAAATTCCTGCAGGTCCACATTGTTGTCTGCATGAGCTCCTCCATTTAAGATATTCATCATGGGCACAGGCAGAGCATAGGTTTTATGATTTAAATGATAAGCTCTGCGAATCGCCTCATAAAGAGGTATTTCCTGCGCTTTGGCGGATGCTCGCATGAGAGCCAAAGAAACTCCTAAAATTGCGTTAGCTCCCAAAGAGCTTTTATTAGAGGTGCCATCCAGATTTTTTAATTTTTGATCAATTTCTATCTGTTGGGACACATCCATTCCAACTAATTCCGGGGCGATTTTTTGATGGATGTTTGCTACAGCTTTTGTGACCCCTTTTCCATTAAAACGCGTTTTGTCTCCATCTCTTAATTCCACTGCTTCATGTTCTCCGGTAGAGGCTCCAGAGGGAACAGCAGCCCTGCCAAATTTGTTTTTTTCTATTGCCACTTCCACTTCTACTGTTGGGTTTCCTCTTGAATCTAAAATTTCTCGCGCTTTTATTGATTGAATTTTGTTCATGAAAAGTGGCCTCCAGGACCAGTGCTTTTAATTATTTTCAAGGATAATTTTAAGGTTTTCTTCTGCTTGTTTTTGAGCATTTTCATCTGGTAAGCCAAGTTGGATAGCTTTTTTCCAATTTTCGATCGCCGCATTTTTATTGCGCAAAAGATAATAGCAATTTCCAATATTATTGTAAACTTCTCCATAATTTCTTAAAGCCGCTGAGATTTGGTAGGCTTCCAGCGCTTCATTAATTTTACCTTGGGCCCTTAAAGATTCAGCTAAGCTGTAGGCGGTTCTTTCCGAATGATAAAAGTCTAAGCGAATCGCTTTTTTATAGAATTGAACTGCGGTTTCAAAATCTTTGCTTAAGAAAGCATTCTCTCCTTTTAAGCGAAAAAGGTCAGCTTTAAAAGCAGGCAGGATCCATTTAATAAAAAGAAGCCCAAATAAAAAGATTCCGCTTATTTTTAAAAAAATGTTTTGGGAAATAGTTTTTTCATTTTTGATTAAAGGCAGATTATTTATTGCAGACTCGTTTATTCCTAGAATAAAAAAGGATAGACAAGCAGTGGGAACATGATGAAAAGGAAAGTTAGTAAGACTATAAAAAAGAAATGAAAGAAGACTGGTTAAAAGCCCTATATTTTCTAGTAGTTTTTCTTTTTGATTGTTTAAGGATTTAATCATTTTCCAAAACCATTGGATAAAGATGAGGAGAAAGGAGAAGAGTCCAAGTATCCCAAGCTCTGCCCAAATTTGCAGGAATTCATTATGCACGTTTGATTCGCTTGTGGAGATTAGCTGTATCCGCATTCTTTTTTTAACTTCTGCCTGGTAAAGAGCAAAATGCACTTTTAAGTGGTTGGCTCCAACTCCAAAAACAGGGTTGGCTTTAATAATCTCTTTGGCAGTTTCCCATTTAAAGATTCTTTCTCTTAACGATTGGTCTTGCATGCGCTTTTTCCATTCTTGGATTATCCAAAGGCTAAGTCCGGATAAGATTATAATGCAAATTAAAAAATAGGCAGGCATTAAAAATTTATTTTTTTCTTTTTTAACATAAGTGAGATAAAATCCAATTCCTAAAATAAGGGATAAGAGGAGAGCTAAGCACGCGCCTTCGGTTCTACTCCAATAAAGATTTAACAGACCGATCAATGCTGTTAGGCTAAAGAATAAGTGAGAACGTTTTTCTTGCCTTTGTTTCAGAGAGAGCGCAAGAAAAATAGGGGTTGTGAGTATCCACCATCCTGCGGCAAAGTTTGGGTTGCCGAAAGTTGAGCCTGGTCGGGCATCCCATTTTTTTGTCCAAGGAACAAAATCAAAACCAAAATGTTGGAATGCGCCGTAAATTCCGGAAATGGCGGTGGCCAGAGCAATAGTAAAAAATAAATTTTCTTTAATATTTTGATTATTTATTTGCGAACTTAAAAGATAAAGCAAACCTAAAGCCAGTGTCCAGAGGAAATAGTCAAAAATAAGAGCGGGGTATAAAGCATTTTTTGCTGAAAGAATGACTGAACTTAAAAACAGAATCAGAGGAATCAGCAGGGATGGTTTTTGAAATGGGATTTTATTTTCTAATTGTCGAATGATCCAGAGCCAACTCCCGAGGAAAATGAAGATTAAAGCCAGGAATTTTTTTATGATGAATGGATCATAAGTCCCAGTGTAGAAAAGCGTGGGAACTAAGAGAAACAGGAAAATAAGGTTTTTATGGATTAATTTTAAATTAAACCAAATCATTAATAGTTCGAATCCCACAATCCAACTGAATTGTTCGGGTTAGGCGCCGACCAGTGATTTACCGTGGGAAACGAGTTGATTTAGTTTTTTTTCAGAATCGCTTTCCGCATAAAGCCGAACCACAGGCTCAGTTCCAGATAAGCGAATGCCCAGCCAGGATTGATCTTTCATAATAAATTTAAATCCATCTAAATCCACTATTCTTCTGACTGTGAAGCCCCCTAAGTTTGTGGGGGGATGTGTGGAAAGTTTTTCTTTTAAGGCATTCATTTTTTCAGGCATGAGATGGAAATTTAAACGGTGGGTTAAGAAAGATCCTACTTTTTTCTGGAGTTCCAATAGACATTGTCTTAAAGGTTTTTTGGAAACAGCTCTTACTTCAGCCAAAAGCAGGCAGGCTAAAATGCCGTCTTTTTCCGGAATATGCCCTTTAATGGTAAGCCCTCCGGATTCTTCCCCTCCAAGAATAAAATTTTCTTTAAGCATGATTTCAGCAATATATTTAAATCCAACCGGTGTTTCCCTTACTTCAATATTATGCATTTTGGCTACAGCATCCAGAAAATGGCTGGTCATCACAGATCTGGCAACAACCCCTTTCCAGTTTCTGGTGCGCACAATGTGATCTAAGACCAGAGGCAGAATTTCATTAGGGGTAAGAAAAGTTCCATCTGAATCAATAATTCCAAATCGGTCCGCATCCCCATCCGTAGAAAGGCCAATGTCAGATTTTTGTTTTTTCATGATCGAGATGAGTTCCGTTAAATTTTCTTGAGATGGATCTGGGGCATGGCCGCCAAAAAGAACATCTCTATAGTTGTGCAGGATGGTTACTTTGCATCCAGCATCTTCTAAAAGATTATCCAGATAATCTCTGGCAGTGCCATACTGGAGATCGCAGACACAGGAAAGTTTCGCCCGCTTTAAAGCTTTAAAATCTATGAGTTTATAGATTTGTTTTATGTAGCTGGGTTTAGGATCAAAATCTACAACTAATTTTTTTTTGCGTCCGTCATTTAGGGAAAGCCTGGGCAAATTTTTGCCATCGCTCATATGCAGGGCGCAACGTTCTTCAATGGAGCGAGTGACTTCCGGCAATGCAGGCCCGCCCCAGGCGCTAGAGAATTTAATTCCTGAATATTCCGGAGGGTTGTGGCTGGCGGTAATGTTCACTGATCCTGCGGCTTTTCTCTTTAGTATTTCTAAGGCGATAGCAGGCGTAGGGGAATCTCGATTGCATAGGATCACTTGAATGCTGTTGCCGGTTAAAACCTCAGTCACTGCGCGCGCAAAGTCTTCTGAAAGAAAACGGGAATCGTATCCCACAATGAGTTGGCGATGGTGCAATTTTTCTGAACGCAGATAGTCTGCAATCGCTTGAGCCACAATTCTTACATTGCCAAAGGTAAAATCTTTTGCAATGATAGCTCTCCAGCCAGCAGTTCCAAATCGAATAGGGATCATAAAGTTGGATTAAAATACAAATTTATATTTAGCCTGTCAATCGTTTTTTTTAACTAATTTTTTTTGTAAAATTTGATGCACCAGCTCAGGATTTGCCTGCCCTTTAGAAAATTTCATCACAGCGCCCACTAAAGCTCCCAATGCTTTTTCTTTTCCCTTTGTAAATTCTTCCACAGCTTTAGGATTTTGGGCAATGGAAAGGGTTACCCAATTTTCAATCTCCTTTTCATCCTGTACTTGCACCCAGCCTTTTTCTTTCACCACATGGCTGGGTTTTTTATGTTCCTTCCACATTTCTTCAAACACATTTTTAGCTATTTTACCGCTGATAACGCCATCCAGAATTAGTTTAACTAGTTCGCTTAAGGACTCTGGGTTAATTGGCGATTCTGAAATTGTTTTATTAGAGGAGTTTAAACGGCCCAGGAGTTCAGTGGTTAACCAATTAGAAATAAGTTTAGCAGCTTCTTTTTTTTGGGGGAGAAATGATACGGATTTTTCATAGAACTCAGCTAATTCAGGGTTGGATGTAAGCACCATGGTGTCATATTCTGAAAGGGAGTAGGTTTGGATGAAACGCTTACGTTTTTGATGAGGCAGCTCAGGCAGCTGGTCTCGGATCTCTTCAATCCAAGGCATTGTGACTTTTAAAGGCAGGAGATCTGGTTCAGGAAAATAACGGTAGTCATGCGCCTCTTCTTTGGAACGCATGGATTCTGACTCTTTACGATCTGTGTCCCAGAGCCTGGTCTCTTGAACAATTCGTCCACCGGATTCAAGCACTTGTATTTGTCGTTCCATTTCAAAGACTAAAGCGTCGTGTACTCCTCGAAAAGAGTTCATGTTTTTTAGCTCGACTCGATTGCCTAAGGTCTTGGTTCCAACTGGACGAATTGAGATATTGGCATCACAGCGGAGAGATCCTTTTTCCATATCACAATCCGAAACCTTTAGGTATTCTAAGATCATCTTGAGCGTAGTCAAATAATCTTGAGCCTGTTTTGCGGAAGTTATATCAGGGTCTGAGACAATTTCCATGAGCGGTATGCCTGTGCGGTTGAGATCCACTAAAGAATAGTCTAACTCTGTGGCTCCAATGGTATGAATTAACTTTCCCGCATCTTCTTCCAAATGAATTCTTTTAATTTTTATTTTTTTATCTTCTCCGGTTGTGGAAAAAGGAATTAAAATTCCATTTTCCGCCAAAGGTTTTTCATACTGGGAAATTTGATAATTTTTAGGAAGGTCAGGATAAAAATATTGTTTTCTGGCAAAAATAGATTCCTGATTTACAGCGCAATCCAAAGCCAAAGCGGTTTTTATTAAAGATTCAACCGCTTTTTTATTGAGCACGGGTAAAACCCCTGGATAGCCTGCGCAAATCGGGCAAATCTGGCTATTAGGAGTGGCTCCAAAGAAAGTGGGGCATGAGCAGAAAAGTTTGCTTTCAGTATTGATCTGAACATGCACTTCTAAACCAATGACACATTCATAATTCATAAGCGTGTTCAAATTATGCTATATTAAATAAATCCGTGCAAGAGTTAAATATTTTAAGACCTTTTAAAGATAAAATCGCTTTGATTAGCGGCGGTTCCCGAGGTATTGGATATGCGATTGCAGAAAAGTTTGCTAAAAAGGGAGCGCATATTGTTTTTACTTATTTGCGCAGCCGCTCCGATGCTTTCCATGCTGAACAACAGCTTTCCTCTCATGGAATCCAAGTGCTTCCTTTGCGAGCGAACATGGGCAATGTTGAGCAGATTTCAAACATTTTTGAAACCGTCAAACTTAAATTCGGTAAATTGGATTTTTTAATTCATAATGCGGCTACCGGGGATTTAAAACCTATTCTAGATCTCAAGGATGAAGAATGGGAAAGAACCCTGCAAATTAATTTAAAATCTCTTTTTATTTGCGCAAAGGCTGCTGTGCCTTTGATGCAGGGAAGGCACGGCAAAATAGTTTCCATTTCAAGCCATGGCTCGAATCGCTGTTTGCCTAATTATGCCGCGGTGGGTTTAGCAAAATCTGGAATTGAATGTTTAAGCCGTTATCTAGCCGTGGAGCTTGCTCCTAAAGGAATTAATGTGAATGTGGTGATGGCTGGCACCACGGTAACCGAATCCCTAAAAAAAATTCCTAGATATGAAGAGATGGTGCATTTGGCAAAAACAAAAACTCCTGTGGGCAGGATTGGCCATCCGCAGGATATAGCCAATGTAGTCTCATTTTTATGCAGCGAGGAAGCGCGTTGGATTGTAGGTCAAACCATTATTGCGGACGGCGGTTATTCTCTTTTAGTTTAGTTCTAATTCCCGCCAATAGTTCTAAGATGATTTTATCCGAAGGATACTGTGCTTTTTTTTGCGCTTCTTCCGGACTAAACCAATTAACTTCTAACACTTCTTCCGGATCTTTATTTCCTGCTTTTGTAATAGGGACCATTAAATACCAGACCACTTTTTTATGAATCCATTTTTCGTTTCTTTTAAATTGATAAAATACTTTTTTTAGATAATTTTTTTTGTTGATTTTAAAAATTTTGCATTTCCAGCCGGTTTCTTCCAATACCTCTCTTAAAGCAGCTTCGGTTTCAGATTCATTTTTTTCTATATGGCCTTTGGGAAAAGTCCAGATCACTTCTCCTTTTAAATTTTTTACTTGAATCATTAGAAGTTTTATGGAATCAAAGGCTTTTGATTCAAAATCAAAAACAATTCCTCCAGCGGAATATTCTTTATAAATTTTTTTTATATTTTTTTTCAGGATCATGATCTTTAACCTAAATATTGAACAATGTTTTCATTTATAAAATGTTGCGTCAAACTTTGAAGTTTTTTTGAGTTTTCATGTTTTTTTTTCATGCTATCATAAGCGCAATCTTAGGGTTCAATATATAAAAATAAAATGGGGTTGACAATTTTTTCTATTCAGGTTATAGTAAAATTAAACAATATGAAAGAGACCAATCTAAAAAAATCGTGAACATTAAATTCGGCAAATAATTAAAATGGCGGATACAACTGTTAGCGAGATTTGCGAACTTTTTACTGCCAGCGGGCTGATTGACACAGAGATGGCAGGAAAGGTCATGGAAGAATGTGATAAGTCTGGGAAAGACGCGCCCCAGGTCTTATTGGATTTAAAGTTGGTTCCAAAGGATCAAATCTTAGAGACGCTTTCCACGAAAATGGATGTTCCCTGCATTGATTTAGAGGCCTTGGAAATTGACCCTGAAATTGGGAAACTCCTGCCTAAAGATTTTGCCAAAGAAAAGATGGTTGTGCCTTATGCCAAAGAGGATGAATATGTTTTACTCGCCATGCGTAACCCGCAGGACAGTTTTGTTTTGGAAGATATTGGTCTGCGCTTCGGCATTCAAATAAAACCGCATTTTTCCCTTTCCTCTGACATTCAAAAAGCGATTTCAAAAGTTCATGGCTCTCCAGGAGAAGCGGAAGAATCTGAAGAGGATCAGGGTCCTCAAATTTCTCAAGAGGAGTTTGCGGAAGATGCCCAGGAAATGACAGAGCAATTGCTGCAAGGGTTAGAAGGTTCGCCAGCCGGAGAAAAGGGTCAAGTAGAAATTGATAAGTTTAGCGTAGAAGATATTATGCAGGTGAATGCTTCCGCGCCAGTTGTAGAAAAACTGATCAATGCTATTATTTTAGAGGCAATTCGTTTGGGCGCTTCCGACATTCATATTGAACCTTTTGAAAAAAAAATATTGATCCGTTACCGGGTAGATGGAGCTTTAAGAAAAAGCACTTTTAAAGTTCCATTTACTTTTAAGAATGCTTTAATCGCAAAGGTAAAAATTATGGGGGGAATGAATATTACGGAACGGCGCATCCCCCAGGATGGACGCATCGCAATCAAGGTAAAAGGCAAACCTTATGAATTTCGCGTCAATGTTGTTCCAACGGTCATGGGAGAGAGCGCGGTCATGCGAATTTTGGACCGTTCAGGAGCAAAACTTACTTTAGATCAACTTGGGTTTTTACCTGACACGCAAGAGCGTTTTTTAGAATCTCTTTCCAAACCTTACGGACTTATTTTAGTTTGCGGACCCACAGGTTCTGGAAAATCTTTTACTCTGATGGCAGCTTTAGCTGCTGTGCGCGACCCGGAAGAGAAAATCTTAACAGCGGAAAATCCTGTGGAATATAATTTAGAAGGAGTGGTGCAGGTGCAGGTGAATCCAGACCTTTCTCTAGGAGATGGAAGAAAGTTCGATTTTTCAGCGGCCTTGAGATCTTTTTTACGGCAGGATCCAGATACGATCATGGTTGGAGAAATTCGTGACGAAGAAACTGGTCACGTTGCCTGTGAAGCTGCAATGACAGGACATCTTGTGCTTTCCACGATTCACACCAATGACGCTACATCTGTGATCGCCAGGCTGGCTGAAATGGGAGTAGCCCCTTATTTGATCGCATCTACTTTAGAGTGTGTTTTAGCGCAGCGCTTAATCCGCACTCTTTGCAAAGCTTGTAAAGAGCCAGATCCAAATCCTCCAGCAGAAGTTCTAAAACTTATTGAAGAGTCTAAAATAGATACTAAAGGAGCAACTTTTATGAAAATTAAAGGTTGCTCAAAATGTAATAACAAAGGAATGAAAGGCAGAACCGCTATTCATGAACTGATGGTGATGAATGGCCCTTTAAGAGATATTTGTAAACCAGGCATAAAAAATGACGATGTGAAAGTTGTGGCGGTTAAGAATGGTTTGCGCACATTAGTGCAGGACGGTTTAATAAAAGTAACTAAAGGGGTAACAACTTTTGAAGAAATTATGGCAGCAGCAAAATAAAGGATAAGAGGAGCAAAAGGTATGGCCATTGCGAAATGTTCTCATTGTCAAGCGCCTTTTGAAAGATTATTTAAATTTTGCCCTAATTGCGGATTGAGCGTTATTGGCGATGAGTTCAGCGACAAATCCGGAGTTGCGATCCATGATCTTTTTGAAATTGCCCGCAGTTTTGCCGCTGTCACGGATTTAGATCTATTATTAAAGAAAATTTCCGCTGCAGCAGAAAAATTGACCCAGGCAGAAGCTTCCGCAGTCATGCTTTTAGACGACAATAAAGAATTTCTTTTTTTTAAATCTGCTGGCGGGGAAAAGGGAAACATGATGAAGACGATTCGCATTCCTATTGGGCAGGGAATTGCAGGTCTTGTTGCTCAAAATGGGCAGCCCCTGATTATTGACGATGTTGCCAAAGATTCACGTTTTTTGTCTTCTTTAGGGGATGAAAAAAGCGGCTTTAAAACACGTTCTATTCTTTGCGTTCCCATGAACATAGCGGATGAAATCATAGGTGTCATGGAGGTTGTGAACAAAAAAAACGCTCCAGAAGGAAAATTTAGCTCCGAGGATCAGGAAATTCTTGGAAGTTTAGCTGGCTTTGCGGCAGTCTCTATTTTAAATTCAAAATTAAATTTGGATCAAAAGAATTTTTTTGCCAATATCATTGAGATTTTAATTTCATCAGTAGAAAATATTTCTAAACAAAGCCATGGCCATTGCTGGAGAGTGGCTCAAAATTCTTGCGCCATAGCCAGAAGATTAAAAATTACAGGCGAAGCATATAAAACCATTTATTACGCCTCACTTTTGCACGATATTGGTTATATTCAGGCGCATAAACAAATAAATTCTAAGAAAGTCGCGATGTTTGAAGAACCTCAAGATAAGATTGAGCATCTGCATCCAGGGGTTGGAGCAGAAATGGCTGAATCCATTAGCCTCTTTAAGCGCTGCGCGCCTTTAATTCGAGCGCACCATGAACATTGGGATGGCACTGGTTTTCCAAACAAATTAAAAGGCGAGGAGATTCCTTTAGGCGCGCGGATCATCTCTTTGGCAGAAACAGTTGAGGATTTGCGCAGTCACTTGATGACAGAAGAGGAGTTCCGTAAACATGTGGAGCAATATGTTTATAAAAATAGCGATAAATTTTTTGATCCGCAAGTCGCAACCGCTTACTTAGAAGAATTAAACTTTGGCAAGGAAGGATCCGCAAAAACCTCAAATATTTAAATTTCAAGTTAAGCCCAACCCATAAAAGATCAAGAAACCAAAAAATTATGATATTTTTTTTCAGCTTCTCGACGGTAAAACGCACAAAAACCCATTTTTTAGCCATTTTTTAAAGAAAACCATGGAAAGGTATATTATAAAACGAATTGATTTTTCAATATGTTTTAATTTAACCCTAAAAACTTCTTTTTCTTTCATTGTTTTTTAAATATTCCTTAAAAATTCATTTTGGTATATAGCAGCGCTTTATTGTGTTTATCAGAACTAGAATTTTTTAAGGAGCTGCCCTGCTTGTCTTTTTAAACTCATAGAAATTAGACCCTACCCTTTAATGGTGTTTTAGAGATTGGGGAATTTTTAATCTAAAATCTCTTTTTGCCATAACCCATCCCTGTTTATTTTAAAAATCCTTTACTTTTTGCCCTAAAGCCTATTTGGAACCCAAAAACCATCTAAGCAAAATTAAAACAACATCTCATGGTCTTTTATCTATTAACTCAAGTTAAAATCATATCCATAATTTAGAAAGATTGTTTTTTTTAAATGTGTAAATTTAACTGAATTTTGATCAAAAAACAGTAAAAATCATTGAATTTTAAAATTAGGATTCCATTATAGATACACCATGAAAGAAAAATTCAAAAAATCTTTAGTTTTTAAGAGTGCTAAAATAAAAATAATTTAATTTTGTAGTAAATTCATGTTTAAAATACTTAAATATTAAGGGAAATATAAAGATTATTTAGTCAATACTTAAATTAAAATTTATTGGATTAGTTTATTTATAACATAACATAATATATATTATAGGAACTAAATAGGGTGAAAAAACTGTTTCCCGTCCTTAAATTAAAGCGCCTACTTAGAGATAATCCCTCTTTTTATTTGAATTCAATTACAGAATTGATTTTAAAGATTTTTAAACAAATTTTAAGCAGAAATGAGGAAGGTTTGAAATTAAGTTTGAGCTCTTTTGAAAAGCATTTTTTTGATCTTTTGGAGTGATTTTAGCCCTATTTTTAGATTTCTTTTTCAAAGCGAACTAGACTATTTTAACTTGAATTTTGGCTATTTGAAAGGCAAGCAATATTCAGGTTAAAAAGACTTTGAAAGGTGATTGCTAGGATGAATTTATACTGTCCAGTGTTCTAGATGAAAGGTTTCAGTTGGGCGCCTAAAAAGAATAGTGGATTGATGCGGCCAGCGTTCGATTTGAAGGCCATTTCGGATGATAGTTAGGCTAAATTCTATTGGCTCATCTGGTTTTACACCCAGGTAGGAAAAAGGTATGGAAAGTTCAACAATTTTTTTAGCGGCAATATTTGAGATTTGTGTGGTTTCCCCCTTAGCATTTAAAAATATCGCTTTAACTTGCTGGGGTTGGAGATGAGTATCAATTTCTTTAGGAGACCATTCTATTTGCAGTTCTTGATTTGGAGGGTCTAAAAAACTAATCTTTATTTTTATCTCTGATAGATCCAGTTCATTTTTATTAAATGGAATTTTTGGATCCAGCCTAAGGTAGAGATTTTCCAGATCAAATCCATAATAGATCGCGTTTAAAAAATTTTCTGCCTGATGCATGGCGCCGCCAGAAGTAAGAATTTGATAAACTCCCCCTGAACGCCATTCGTAATAGTTGGTGATGAGCCCATCTATTTTTGGGTAAATAAAATCCACTGGAGGCAGGTACTGTCTTTTTTGTTCCTTGCCCTTGATCGCGATATTTAGTTTTTCCGGAGGATCAACATTTAAGAAGCTATAAACATTTTTAAGGTGGTTCCTGAAAAGCTGATCGAAAACCTCATCATGCGCGGTAGAGTTTTGGTCACCATACCACCAGCACCAGTCAGAACCTTCAGCAATGTACAAAGATTCCCAGGCTGAAATTAAATTTGGATCATTAGATTTTTCCGGATGCTGCCGGGCATATTCACCTAAAAAATCTCTGGCTTCGCTGACTAATTCCCATGCCCGGTTATCTTCATGCTGGCCAATCCAAATGCTAAAGTCCGCATTGATCCAGGAGCCTGCCCAGAGCTTTTCCAAAGATTGCTTTGCTGGAAATTTGTTAATGTAGTTTCCAATAGTGGTGGTTTCAATTTGCGGATGATCTGAAAGGCTTTGGTATAAAATTCTTAAAAAATCTAAGCCGTCATTCATGTAATGTTCCCAGCAGTTTTCACCATCTAAGATAACAGGAACCAGAGGTGGACGGTCTTCCTGCCAGTTATCTAAAATTTTGACTAGCCTGTGCAAAAAATCATCCACGGCTTTTTTAGGTTCTGTGCGGGCATAGACAAAACCAATTGCGTCAGATAAGCCATGGTCCCTAAAGACCAGCTGTAGTTTTTTATCGCCTAATTTTTGCGGCGCCCAAAAAGGCTGGTAAGCCATTTCTTTTCTTAAATTAGGAGTTCCACCCCTAGTCAATTTTAGAGAATTAAACAAGATCGCTTCATCCGTAGCTGCCCATTCAATTCCAGCTTCTTCCAGAAGCGGAATTATCTCTTCTGAAACCGAGCCTTCTGAAGGCCACATGCCAATCGGTTTTTTTCCAAAAATCTTTTCAAAATAATTCACAGCTTTTTCTATTTGCTGTTTAGCGTCTTCTGGGTGCTGAAATCTTTTTCTAGGCTGCATTGAGCCTGGCATGGCCATTTGAGCTGAATCTGTATCGCAAAGAAGGGGCAGGATAGGGTGATAATAGGGGGTTGTGGAGAGCTCAATTTGTCCTTTTTCCCAGAGCTCTTTATGTTTTTCTATGGTTAGTTTGCAGATCTCTTTTTGTTTTTCAATCAGCATGATCTTTTCCCCTTCGGAAAAATCTCTGCCTTTCTTGTAAAGATGGGAGATCAGCGGTTCTTTTTCTTGCCAGAGAGGGTCCATCCAGGCTAAATTAAACCAAACTTGTAAATCCAAGAAATCTTGCGGACTAAAATAAGTCCTGATTCTTTCTAATTCATTTTTAGAAACATATTTTCCTCTTTTTTCAAAGAGCTGGCTGTAGCGCAGATTGGGAAAAATTTTTGTATCCCAATTGCAGAAGAAAAAATTTTCCAGTATCCAACATTGGTCCTTAGGGCTTAAGGTTTTTGCAGGCAGAAGAGTTTTTTCCAGCCAAGGGTCGCTGCAGCGATTTTGCGCATAATCTTCTAATTGGGCTAAGAGGGAGGGAACAAGATTGATGGTCAGTTGAATTTTTGGGAATTCTTCCAGAATCGCGGCCATGTCGTAATAGTCTTTTGTAGCATGCAACCTGGCCCAGGGAAGGATCGCTTGTCCGGTTTTTAGATCTTTGTAGTAAGGCTGGTGCTGGTGCCAAAGAAACGCTAAATAAATTTTATGCGTTTTAGAATCTCCCAGTGGCTTCAAACATTAAACGGGAGGAACCTACGTCATTTAAAATAGAACTGGGAAAAAATTTTCCCCAACGAATGCCAAGAGTGATTTTTTCATCATAGGTGTATGAACTTTTAATCACTAATTCACGTCCTAAAGATTTTTCAGTAATGGAAGGAGCTCCTACTCCAATTTCTGATTTTTGCATGGCTGTAAAGATATAGTATTCCAAGCCCGCCATAAAGCTTTTGTAAGGGTGAATGGCGCCTCTAAATCCAAACATCCGAATTCCAGAAAAAAGCGAGGAGTAGCTGCGAGTATTTACAATTTTTTCTCCAACTTTAATTGGGACAACCACCTTATCTTCATTAAAAAAACTGTAAGGGTTCGCGGCAAAAAATTCTCCGTGTCCGGATCTTTCCAAACCATCAAATTTATGACCAAAGCTAGGGTTGAATTTTTCATCTTCCGCATCTGTGCTGGAGCTATCCCCGGAACCTTGCATAAAAACAAAAGCTAAAATCATTCTTTTATAGCGGGGATGAATAAAATCAAATCCTCCTTCAAAAGTTAAGGCTGATCCGCTTAAAGTAAGTTCTTTGGCTGGAATTTTAACTGTTCCTTTTTGAATCACATATTCAGCCCGGTAAAAAGCCCCTTTTTCCAGATCGCCTTTTAGTTGGATATCGAAAAACTGTCTGGAAATATTGTCTGCTGTGACTGGCGTGGTTGCGGTAATATTGGAATAGGAAGCTCCAGATCTATCCTCTTCCATTAAATAACCAAATTGGAATTTGTGAATTCCCCACTGGTAAGAAAGACCGGAGAGATAGAGATCGCTATCTCCTTCCGTAATTCTTTCTTTTGCTTTAGCGCCAAAAAAATGGGTGCGAAATCCCCAGACAGGGCCAAGTTCCAAGCGAATCCCATCAAAACCAAGATCATCATCGCTCAGTAATAGACCTGTGCCCCAGGTATAGGCTTGTCTGCCAATAGTGAAGGATATGGGGAGATCATTAAATTCGTTTGCTTGCAAGTAGGCATTTTCTATAAAGGGTGAAAAATCTTCTTTAGGATAGCGGTTCCTTAAAGGAGCTGTGGATCCAACAACTCCCAAAGACTGCAGCACAGCTCCTATTTCTATTCCTGGATCAAGTTTCCCTTTAAGGTAAATTTTAGCCCTTTGAGAATAATATTTTTCTTCTATTGTTTTTCCCGATCCGATTGGAGCCTCGCTTGTAAAAGAAGGATTATTGATCTGAATTCCCCGAAAGCGATAGTCAGCTCCAATGTCTAGTTTAGAGGCTCCATAAAGAGATGAAACAAAAAATAAGAAACCAGCAACACTTAAAAATTTTCGCATTATTTAGTTTCTTGTACCGGTGGAGTTTGATTTTGGAATGGTTGAGGAGAGAGGATTTGGTATCGGGCTCGCGCTTTTTCAGACCAGATTGTGGAAGGAAAAACAGTAATAATTTTTTCATAAGTTTCTTTTGCCGCATCCGGGTTTAAGCTCAGTTCATAAACTCTTCCTAAAGATTCATAGATTTTAGGCGCTAGAAAATGTTCCGGAAAATCCGATATAAATTTTTTGTAAGAGATTATGCTGGAAGCATAATCTCCTTGATTTTCCTGGCAGGCTCCTAAACCAGCGAAGGCAAAGGGTAAAATGAGTTGGGGAGGCTCTTTTTCCAGGCATTGTTTATAACTTTCAGGCGCTGCCTGGAATTTTTTTTGTCTAAAGAGAATGTCTCCTTTAGAAAGCAAAGCATAAGTTGCCGCAGGTGTATGGCTGTAATTTTGGATCACTTCATTAAAAAGGTTAAGTCCATTTTCCGGCTGGCTGGTTAAAGCCCAAGTTTGACCCGCAGAATATTTTTCCCAGGCTTGAGTCCTTAAATTTTTAAAATTACTAATAATAAAGGCAACCACTGCCGCGATAACTAATAGGGTTCCCGCAATAGAAAAGAAGGTTTGCCTGTGATTGGCAATCCATTCTAAGATTTGATGGATCCATTTTTGCAATAGATCCGTTTTTAAATCTTCTCGTGAAGAAAGTGTTTGCGGCATAATTTTTTAAGTAAAGTCCTTTCGCCCCCGGGCGGAGTCGAACTGCCAACCTTGTCCTTAGGACGGACCTGCTCTATCCAATTGAGCTACGGGGGCAGCAGTTTAAAATTTAGTATTTAATTAAGGATAAAATGTCGTAACCGTTTAAGTTTTGTCTTCCTTTTAAAAATTCTAATTCAATTAAAAAGGCAAAACCTACAATTTCGCCGCCGCATTTTTTTACCAATTCTGCTGTGGCTTTTGCAGTGCCTCCTGTGGCTAGAAGATCATCCACAATTAAAACGCGCGTTCCTTTGCTGATCGCATCTTCATGCATTTCCAAAGTGTCTGTTCCATATTCCAAAGCATAGGTGGCGGAAACTGTTTTGTAAGGGAGTTTTCCTTTTTTTCGGATGGGAACTATGCCTGCATTTAATTTATAAGCAATGGGCGCGCCAAAGATAAACCCCCGAGACTCAATGCCCATCACTTTTTCAACTTTTTTTTGCTGGAAGTGGTCTGCAATTTGATCAATAACTTTTTTGAAAATGTCTGGTCTAGCCAAAAGCGTTGTAATGTCTTTAAAAAGTATCCCCTTTTTTGGAAAATCCGGCACATCTCGAATAACAGTTTTTAAATCAGCGATTTCACTCATGTTCTCTCCTTCTTATAAGCTTAGTCCCATTCTTTGGGCAATCTGTTTTAAGTGGCTTAACCCCCTTTCTTGAATTTGTCTGATTCTTTCTCTTGAGACCTTAAATTTTTTTCCTACTTCATCTAAAGTTAAAGATTCTTGGCCATCCATCCCAAACCGAAGAGCCAGAACCTCTCTTTCTCTTTTTGGCAGTTTGGAAAGCGCGGCTTCCATCTCATCGTGCAGTTTTAGCACAGAAAAAACTTGATCTGGCTGGCGGCTTTCCTGATCAGAAATAATATCTTTTAAAGCGAGATCATCATCTTCATCCAAACTAACATCCAATGATCCAATGCCCCTGGAAGCTTCCACAGCATCCATGACTCCTTTAACTTGTCTGGCTGTGAGGTTTAAGCGATGAGCCATTTCCGTAAGAGTTGGGTTTCTGCCCAGCTGCGCTGACAAACTCTCCCATTCCCTATACCATTTTCTTAAAGCTTCCCAGGCATGTGGAGGAATACGAATGGTTTTGGATTGATATTCTATGGATCTTCTTATGGCTTGGTCTATCCAATAGGATGCATAAGTGGAAAATCTAAATCCTTTTTTTTCATCGAATTTTTTAAGCGCGTGCATTAAACCTATGTTTCCCTCTTCAATCAGGTCAATAAAATCTAAACCCGGACGAAAATAACGTTTTGCAGTGGGTACCACCAAGCGCAAGTTCCCTACCACTAGCTGGGCTTTTGCCTCTTCACCCAGAAAAATTATATTTTGCAGTTCTTTTTTCTTTTTTGCGCCAATGCGATTTTTTATTTTTTCTAGCTTTTTTCTGGTTTTCTCACCTGTTTTAAAAATTTTCCACAGTTTTAAAAATTCCAGATGACTTAGAGGAGAGGATTTTCTAATATCTTTAAAGTATAAGGATATGGGATCTAGATTTTCTGTCATTTTAAAAGCGAATTTCAAAACCTTTCTCTGAATTTTTTTCCGGAAGCGGTTCTCTTATTATTTTTGACACTTGAGCCCAAGGATGGCCTTTTTCTAACTGTAAGATAAAATTTTCCAGATGTTCCTTTTGCCCCTGCGCTTCGGTTTCTACATCACCATTTGAGCAATTTCTTACCCATCCTGTCAAATCCTGCCGTCGAGCAAGACCCTGCGCAAAAAAACGATAGCCCACACCTTGCACGGACCCGGATATCCGTAGTTTAAGTCTCATCAGGTTAAAATAGTTTTTTTTAATTTTTTCTTTTGATTCCAGATATTCAAAAAATGTATGATCTCTTCTGCAGATTTTTGGGCCGCATCCGGCGTTCTGATAGCGTTGATTTTTTCTTTTAGTTTTTTTAATTCTTCCGGTTGAGAAAATAATTTTTTAACGCATTCTTTTAATTCTTTAATATTCTTAATTTGCAAAGCAGCTTGATGAGAAACTAGGTAGGACGCATTTCTTTCTTCCTGTCCGGGAATAGGGTTTACTAAAATCATGGGCAATTCTTTGATCAAAGATTCGGAAAGGGTGATGCCGCCTGGTTTTGTGATCAGAAGATCGCTGGCATCCATCAACAATGAAATCTCATTTGAAAAACCAAAAATTTTTATATTTTTAAAAGTTTGAGTAAAAGCAAGTTCTTTTTCCAAATCTTTATTCGCTCCTGTAACAACTAAAATTTGCCAAGGTCCTTTTAGGGAAGCAAGTTCCTCAACGATTTCTCTGATGGGTCCCCACCCATGGGTGCCCCCCATGACTAACAGGGTATTTTTGGCAGGGTCTAGCAAGAGTTTTTTGCAGGCTTCGCTCTTGAGGATTTTTTTGTTAAAGCAAGGATCTACCGGGATTCCACAAACTTTGATTTTATTTTTTTCTATGCCTTTCATCTTAAGGGTGTTAGCGGATTCCTGATTAGCCACAATATAAAGATCTACATGGGAGTGAAGCCAATAAGAGTGAATCGCATAATCTGTAATAATGCCGATTAGAGGGAGAGTGCAATTGCCTCTTTTTTTCTGTTCCGCAATCACGCTGCAAGGCACTGCATGAGTACAGACTAAAGCGGTTGGGCTGTATTCTTCTAAAAGGGATCTAAGTTTTTGCCCATTAAAAAAACTAAAGATTTGCCTGATTTCTCGGGTGAGTTCTTCCACATCAGGGTTATCGTAGAGAAAATTCCAAAGCTGGGGAGTATGGCGCAAAATTTCTAAATAAGTTTTTGCAACCACTGAACCTAAGATGGGGTAGAGGTGGGTAATCGTATCAATCCCTATGGAATAGACAGAGGAAGGATAGCAGTTATTTAGGACTTTTCTTACTGCCTCTGCGCAAGATTTATGTCCGCTGTTTGGGGAAGCGTAGAGAAAAAGAATCTGTTCCTGGTTCTCAAAACTGGGATTCATTTTTTATCGGGGTGCCGAGAATCGAACTCGGGCTACACCCACCCCAAGGGCGCGTACTGCCATTATACTACACCCCGTCTGGATCAAAGAATTTTGATTAAATCTTCTAAAGCCGTCTTGGTTTCTTTTAAGAGTTCCAGAGCAGCTCCGTTATCCGTTAGTTCCATTTTCATCTGCTCAGGGTTTTTTCTATTCTCTTGAATTAAAAATTTTTTTGCGCCGGAAATGGTAAATCCTTTATTCTGCAACAGTTCTTTAACTTTTAAAATATTTTCTATGTCTTTATGGTTATATTTTCTATGGCCAGATTCCCTTCTGGAAGGCCGTAAGATTTTAAATTCATTTTCCCAATAGCGCAAAACATATGAGGGAACTTTGGTAATCTCGCTTGCTTCTCCAATAGAAAAATACTCTTTTTCCGGGAGATTCATGGGCGATTATTGAATCAAATCAAGAGCTAAAAGTCAATGAAATAATTCTTCGGATGCGACGAATCTCACAGTTCTTTTCGGAGGAACTTCCACAGGCTGCATGGTTTTTGGATTGTGCCTTTTTTGCGCTTTGCGCAGTTTTGGATAAAGACTCCCGATCCCAGTCAAGACCACTTTCTCTCCCTTTTTTAGAGAGTCTCTAATTGTTTTTAGGAATTTTGTAACCGCGATTTCCGCATCTCTTCTTTGGCCCAATACAGAGGTTAATTCTTTAATAAAATCTTGTTTTTTCATTACAGGTTCCACTGCATATTTTCTATTTCCCCATGCGCTGGTCTTGCCAGAAGATCATGCATGGAGTCTTTAATATTTTTACCTTCATAAAGAACCTGGTAGATTTCCATGAGTATGGGACAATCTGAATTATATTTTTTTACCAACTGGTATGCGGATTTTGCCGTTGGGTAACCTTCTGCCACCATGGTCATTTCCTTTAAAGCTTCTTTAACTGATTTGCCAATCCCAATTTTTTCTCCTAAAAGACGATTGCGGGAATGCTGGGAAAGACAGGTCACAACCAAATCTCCCATTCCAGCCAAACCAAAAAAAGTAGTTTCTTTGGCTCTCATTTTTTCCCCCAATTTAGACATTTCATTTAAACCTCGGGTAATCAAGGCAGATTTGGTGTTGTCCCCTAAATGAAGTCCATCGCAAGCGCCGCAAGCGATCGCAAAGATATTTTTTAAAGCTCCGGAAAGCTCAATTCCAACCACATCCGGATTCGTATAAATTCTTAAATTAGAGGTAGATAAAAGATTTTGCGTACTTTCAGCAATAGCTTTATGTTTGGAGGCGGCTACAATTGCGGTGGGAATGCCAATCGCCACCTCTTCCGCGTGGCTTGGCCCAGAGACCGCTGCGATTTTTTCAGAGGCTTCAGGGCATTCTTCTACAATTACTTCAGTCATTCTTTTTAATGTGTCGGTTTCAATTCCTTTAGAAAAGCTGGCCACCAGCTCTAACTCTGATATAAAAGGTTTAGCTTTTTTCCAGGTGGAACGGACAAACTGGGAAGGAACCACAGAGAAGATGATGGAAGTTCCTTGCAAGGCTTCCTCCATGTTTGAACTAATCAATAGAGACTGAGGTATATGCAGTTGTTTAAGAAAAGGGAGCGTCCTATTTTTTTTCATCTCCTCTACTTGCGAATCCATAAATTCCCAGAGATGAACGGAATATTCCTTTTTAGCCAGGTGCGAGGCGATGGTGGCTCCCCAGGACCCGCCTCCTAATACGCAGATTTTAGGATTTGTTTTAGTCATGGAATATGGATATTTTTGGCTCTTGGCCTTGGATGATTCTTTGGATATTTTTTTTGTGCAAATAGAAAATTAAAAGAGAGCAAAATAGAGAAAAAAAAGTTAAAATTTTTGGGTAATCTAGGATCCATGAACTCATCACAAGGCTAGAGGCTCCAAACATGGAACCTAAAGAAACATGACCGGTTAAAAGTAATCCCAAAGTGAAAAAAATCAGGGAAATAAGGGTTGGGATGGGAAGGAGAGCCAGAAATACGCCGCAAGAGGTCGCTACCCCCTTTCCCCCTTTAAATTTTAAAAAGATGGTCCAATTGTGGCCTAGAATGGCCGCTAAACCTATGCCAATGACAAAAGCAAGATTCTCCGGAAAAAATTTTAAGGCAAGAGCCACTGGTAAAAAACCTTTTAAGCCATCCACTAAAAGCGTAATGATTCCAGCAGTTTTTCCAACCACTCTAAACACATTGGTTGCGCCCGGATTGCCAGAACCATGCTGCCTGATGTCAATTCCTTTAAGAAATTTTCCCATCAAATAAGCTGTGGGCATGGCTCCGCAAAGATAACTAAAAAAAATCCAAAAGGGAAAAGTTTTCATTTAGGGATAAGATCCAGCCGTTTAGAGCCAACCCAGATATAGTCAATGGCGGAAATAACCGTAAAGCTAACCATGGCCCGAACTGTCCAGCTGGCAAACTGATCTGGCAAAGGAAATAAGAGCATGATGCTAGAGACCATCTGTAATCCAGTGGAAATTTTTCCCAACATGCGCGGAGCGATTTCAGATGAAGAGGTTAGAATGTAAATAATAACCCAGCCAAGAACAATCAATAAATCTCTGGAAAAAATAGTTACAAAAACCCAAAGATCAATTTTTCCGCTATAAACCAATAAAATAAAAGTGGCGGTAAGAAGCAGTTTATCCGCCAAAGGGTCTAGAAAACTTCCCAGCTGAGTTTTTTGTTTTTTTGTTCTGGCTGCAATTCCATCCAGCCAATCCGTTAGAATAGCAAAAGAAAAAACAGCTAAAGTCCAATTTTCCAATACAGGGAATTTGCTTTTTTGCAAATAAAGCACCACAAAAATTGGGATTAAGACAATGCGCAGGATGGTAATTCGGTTCGCTAGAGTCATGTTATTATTTTTTTAGCCAAGCAGTTGTTGAAGCTTATGAAGATGAGATTTTTCTAATTTTAAATGCAAATGGATCCCTTTTTTTTGATGTCTTACACTTTCTACTTTTCCCAACCTATACAAAGAAGGGAGTAGGCTGAATTTTTTAAATGGCAGATAAAGATCAGTTTCAAATAGATTTAAAGAGAGTTTATCTTCCACAGCCAAAAGAAGTTTTTGAATCCCTTCTCCTTTCAAAGCGCTAATAGGAATAGCATTCCAAATTTCTTGACCATTTTCAAGCAAGATTCTTTTTTCCTCTCCTTCTATCCGATCTATTTTGTTATAAACCACTATCATTTTTTCTAAGAGCGTTTCATTTTCAGGCTGTAAACTTTTTAAAGTTTCTAAAACTACTTTTGAATGTTCCTTTTTTTCTGGATCGCTCGCGTCCGCCAGATGAATGAGAATGTCTGCGCTCAAGGCTTCTTCTAAAGTAGAGCGAAAAGCCGCGATTAAATGATGCGGAAGTTTTTTAATAAAGCCCACTGTGTCTGTAAAAAGAGCCCAACGCCCGCTAGGTAGTTTTATGCGGCGAGTAGTTGGATCTAAAGTCGCAAAAAGTTTATTGTCCGCATAAATCGCTTCTTTAGGGGAGCCGACACTTTCTACCAGCTTATTGAGCAATGTAGATTTTCCCGCATTGGTATAGCCTACCAGGGCTACAATAGGAAAAGGCACGCTTTCTCTTCTTTGTCTGGCTACTTCTCGATGCAGTTTAACCCTTTCCAATTCTTTTTTTAATCCTGCCATTTTATCCCGAATCACACGGGCCTCTACCTCTAATTTTCTTTCTCCAGGGCCCCTAGTGCCAATGCCTCCTACTTGTTGTTCAAATCGTCCATATCTTTCAGTGATCCTGGGCAAATGATAGGAGAGCTGAGCAAGCTCTACCTGCAGGATGCCTTCTTTGGTGCGCGCTCTTTTAGCAAAGATATCTAAGATAAGGCGTGTCCTGTCTAAAATTTTTACAGGGATAAAATCGGAAAGGTTTTTTTGCTGCGCTGGTTTTAATTCCTCATCAAAAATAAGGGTTGTAAATTCTTTTTTTTGAGAAAGTTGGGCAAGTTCACTGACCTTGCCACTGCCGATAAAAGTTGAGGCATGAACTTTAGATAAGGAAAGCATCATTTGCCCCACGACCGATCCACCGGCAGTTTCTGTAAGCCGGGCTAGTTCTTCTAACGATTGGAGGGATTCCCGCAATTTTTTATTTTGTGATTTTAAATGAAGGCCGATAAGAAAAACTTTTTCCATGAAGGAATAACTTTATACTACCATTTTCTCTGCAGCGCTCTTTGGGTTAAAAGGTTCTTCCATCTTGATCCAATGGATCCGATGATCCCGTTTAAAATAAGTCATTTGCCTTTTTGCATAGTGGAGGGTATCCAGAACTAATGAATTTAGAAGATCCTCTTTGACGATCTCTTTATTTAAGTAACGGATCGCTTGTTGATAGCCTAAGCTTTGTAAAGCAGGCTCATGACCCTTAAAACCATGCTGGCTGAGCCATTCAGTTTCTAGGATTAAGCCAGGCAGGATCTCTTTTGTGCGTTTAAGCAGCCTTTCTTTTAAAACCGATTTTTCCCACCAGAGTCCGTAAAATAAAGGATTAAAAATGGGATTTTTTTTAGGAGCAGCTTTTTGCAAAAAAGATATTTTTTTTCCTGTAAGGCTAAAAACTTCTAAAGCCCTTAAGGTTCTTTGTATGTTTTGGTATGGAATTTTTTCCGCGGCTTCTGGATCTTTTTTTTTTAAACAGTTGTGGAGGGTTTCTTTTCCCTGTTCATTTGCAATTTTTAACCAGTAAGCTCTTACAGCTTCATCTTTTTCAGGGAGTTCTGCCAGCCCGTCAAAAAGAGCTGAAATATAGAGGCCTGTGCCTCCTACTACTATTGGATTTTTTTCTCTTTTTAAAATTTCCAAAATAATTTTTTCCGCATCTTTTGCGTACCTGCCCGCATTGTAAGGCTGGGTAGGCTCTAAAAAGTCATAAAGGTGGTGTGCAACAGATTCTTGCTGCTCTTGGTTTGGTTTACAAGTGCCATAGGAAAGAATTTTATAAATTTGACGGGAATCTCCATTCACGATTTCACCATCTATTTTTTTTGCCAGCTCCAGAGCACAAGCGCTTTTGCCAGAGCCTGTGGGTCCTAAGATAACAAATACGTCTCTTTTATTTTTTTCCATGGGAGGGTTAAACCCTTCAAGGGTTAGGTCCTGCCGAATTTTTTATCCAGCTCCTGTTTAGAAATAGTGAGGGTAATGGGTCTTCCATGCGGGCAGGTATGGCGGTTGCCGCAGAGTTCCAGCTCTGCAAGCAGTTTGGAAAGTTCTGGGTGAGAAAGCGTTTGATTCGCTTTAATGGCAGAGCGGCAGGCAGCATGCATTATTTTTTCTTCTACGGTATAGTTTGGTTCCTGCTCTTTTTCTAAAGAAGATAAAATTTCATCTAAGCTTTTTTGCAGTTCTGATTCAGGGATCATGGCTGGAGCTTCTTGGATGCGAAAAGTTTTTTCTCCAAACTCCTCAATAAAGAACCCCAATTTACGCAAGGATTCTAATGTTCCACGAACCAGCTCTGCTTGGGGCAAGGATAGATTCCAAAGCAAGGGGAGTAAAAGAACTTGAGTAGGCACAGGCAGCCCTTTAGATAAACATTGCTTAAATTTTTCATATAAAATTCGTTCTGCGGCAGCATGCTGGTCTATAATAATAAGATGATGATCTTGCTCCGCTAAGATATAAAGGGAATGGAATTGAGCAAGAACTTTTGTTGGTTGTTTAATTAAGAGTGTGGATGTGGCAGCTTCAGAGGCAGAGCCCGAGAAATTATGTTTTTCTAAAAATCCAATGGACTCTTTAAAGTTGGGGTGAGCTCCAGAAAAAGTTTCAATATTTTCAAAATGATTTTGATTTGTTTGGAATGAACTTTGCAGATCATTGACCCCCAACTCTTTTTTAAAAAGAGAGGGTGTGGTTGAAATTAAACTTCGTTTTAAACGGATCTCTTTAATTAAAAGATCATAAATTTGGGATTCATTGCGGAACTTTACTTCCCTTTTTGTAGGATGCACATTGAAATCTACTTGTGACGGATCCATGGTTATAGAAATGATGCCCACAGGATGCCTGCCTTGAGGCAAACAATCTCGATAAGCTTCATAGAGAGCATGATTTAAGGCTCGAGAAATAATCGGACGTTTATTGATATAGAAAATCTGATAAGATTTGGTAGGTTTATGGCTTTGCGGGTTAGAAATCCAACCTTTAATTTGGATAAAGGGATGGGTTAAATTTAAGGGGATTAAATCCTCTATTTTTAAATGTTCCCCCCATAAATCTAAGATTCGGTCTTTTAAATCTTTGCGAGACGGGAGCTCTTTAGAGGAGTTCTCGTTTTTAAGTTCATAAGCGATCTCTGGATGGCTTAACGCGCTTTCTTCAAAAGTGCGCAACATTTTATTTTTTTCAGCGCTGTCGGATTTTAAAAATTTGAGGCGGGCTGGGGTATTAAAAAAAAGTTCTTTTACTTCTACGGTGGTTCCTTCGGACCTGCCGCATTCTTTTTGAGCAATAATTTTTCCTCCTACAAGAGTTGTTTGGCTGCCAGAGTTCTCTTCCTTAGAACGGGTGATGAGTTCCATCTTAGAAATAGAAGCGATGCAAGGCAGGGCTTCTCCTCTAAAGCCAAAAGTAGTTAAGGTTTGAAGATCTTCAAGCGACTGGATTTTAGATGTGCTATGTTTTTGAAGGGCTAATGGAACTTCTTCTTTTAAGATGCCGCAACCATTGTCTGCAATGCGGATGAGCTCTTTTCCTGCTGCTTTGATTTCTAAAGAGATAGTAGAACTGCCTGCATCAGCTGAGTTTTCCAGAAGTTCTTTAACAACATTACTGGGACGTTCAATGACCTCGCCAGCCGCAATTTTTTGTATGCAGTCATCGCTGAGCAGTTTTATTTTGCCTTGCATTTTTTTCTTCAGGAAGTTTTACGTTTTTTTCACAGAGGCCCCAATAAGAACATTCAGGAAAACAGATGTCCGGCAAAGACATTTGGATTTTTGTTTCACACAAGCTCCAATCTTCTGCCATGCGGTTAATCTCGTGCGCCACGGTGGATTTAATTTTTGTGAAGAGGAGACCTAAGAACCATTCATCATTGGAGTGGCGCAGTTTAGCTTTGTCTCCTTTTTTAATGCGCACGATTTTGCCTTCAATATGGTGGGTTGAAAGATGTGGAATTTTTAAATCCAGGTCAAAGGGGACGCCTTCTTTTAATTGCGACACTTGACTGCCCAGAGTCACAATTTTCATTCCGCCTGCAGAGAGATTTAAAATGAATCCGGGAAGAGAAACAATTTTATGGTCAATCGCAACCTTGAGAACAATGGGCTCCCCAACATTGCGCATCACAGGGAATCGGATATCTTTTCTGCGTTCTTCAATCATTTGAAAAGCTCTGGTTGGTTTAACTCCTTCTGATTAGAGTATAACACAGAAATGCGTTCTTGTTCCAGTTTATTTAAGATTTTTTTTGCTCGTAAGATGACTTCATTGGGCAGACCCGCAAGCTGGGCTACATGAATGCCGTAAGATCGGTCCGCCGGTCCAGGAACAATCTTATGTAAAAATAGAACTGTATCTTTCCACTCTTTAGCTTCTACATTGTAGTTTTTGATCTGATCCATTTCAGAAGCAAGTTTAGTTAATTCAAAATAGTGAGTTGCGAATAAGACTTTAGCTTTTTTTTGACTTAAATATTCTATGGTGGCCCAGGCAATGGAGATGCCGTCATAAGTAGAGGTGCCCCTGCCCACCTCATCTAAGATAATTAAACTTTTTTCCGAAGACTCTTTTAAAATTTTTGAGGTCTCTCTCATTTCAACCATAAAGGTAGATTCCCCTTGAGCCAGCTTGTCTCCAGAACCAATGCGGGTGAAGATACGGTCCAGAACCCCAAGTTTTAGCTCTTTTGCAGGCACAAAAGAGCCGATTTGAGCCATTAAGGCAATGAGCGCATTTTGTCTAAGATAAGTGGATTTTCCAGCCATGTTTGGCCCGGTTAGAATGATAATTTGATGGTCTTTAGAGTTTAAAAAAGTATCGTTTGGAACAAAAGCGCCTGTAGCAAGAGATTCTTTTACAATTGGATGCCAGCCGTCTTTAATCAAGAGTTCGTCCGATTCTTCCACTTGGGGTTTAGTCAGAGCTTTTAGATCCGCGACCTCAGCTAAGGAAAGAAAGCAGTCCAGTTGTGCAATGCTTTTAGCGCTTTTTTGAATTTGACGATAGCGAACTTCTACAGCCATGATCAGTTCCTGAAAAAGTTTTTTTTCAATTCTTAAAGCCTGTTCTTCAGCGCCTAAAATTTTTTCTTCTAAACTTTTTAGCTCCTCGTTTATAAATCTTTCTGTATTAATTAAAGTCTGTTTCCTGTGCCAGTGTTGAGGCACTTTGCTAAGATGAGATTTAGTCACCTCCAGATAATATCCAAAGATTGAGGTATAGCCTACCTTTAATGTGGAAATATGAGTAGCTTCTTTTTCTTTACTTTCTAAATTTTGCAGCCAAATTTTTCCTTCATTTGCAGCAGCTCGTTTTTCATCCAAATGGGAATTGTAACCATTGCGGATCGTTCCCCCTTGATCTAACTGGATAGGAGGATCGTGCTCTAAAGCATTTTGCAGCAAAGAGATAAGATCAGATTCATCTTCCATCTCTTTAAGAATGGTTTCAATCTCTTTTGGCAGTTCAGGGTAAGAGAGTTCATTTTTAAAGGAAGAAATATAAGTAGTTTCTTTTTCTCTATTTTCTAAATTTTGCAGCCCAATCTCTCCTTCATTTGCGGATAAGCGGTCTAACAGTAATTTTTTTAGTTTTTCTATTTTTAGGAGTGAAAGTTTTAATCCCAAAAGATCTCTGGGACTAACAGATTTAGAGCTGACTCTTACCATTAACCTTTCAAGATCAGAGCATCCTTTAAGAGTTTCTCTTGCCTTTTTTCTTAAATTAAATTCTTGCTTAAAAAAATCCACAACCTCTAACCTAGACTGGATTTTTTCTAATTTTATTAATGGGGCAAGAAGCCAATTTTTAAGGAGACGCCCGCCCATGGCTGTTAAAGTCTGATCCAGAAATTCTAAAAGAGTTTTTTTGCTTGTGTTATCCTCTCTATTTTTTAAGATTTCAAGATTTTCAATGGTTTCTTTATCCAGAGCCATCTTTTCCTGGTCTGGGCTTAAAGCAGGCGTTTGCAGATTTTTTAAAAAAGCCGGATTCATTTTTTGCGTATAGCCAACCGCCATTTGAACCGCGCAAAATACCGCTGGAAAAATTTTTAAGGGTTCACATTTTCTTTTAAAATCTAAATCCAGCTGATTTAAATTTAATTCTTGAGGATCAAAAAATTGAATAGGAATTCCTTCTATCTTTGGAAAACGATCTTTGGTTTCCGCATGGATTAAGATTTCAGCTGGGTTTATCAAGCTGATTTCATTTAAAATTTTAGCGTCATCCTCATCAGTTTCAATCTCTTTTATCGTCCATTCTCCTGTAGAAATATCTAAACCAGCCAGTCCAACTTTAGAAGTTTTGGACAATAAAGCCAGGGCTAGAAGAAAATTATTTGTTTTTTCTTCCAGCAGGTTTTCTTCGATGATGGTGCCGCTGGAAATAACCCGCACAATATCTCTTTTTACAATGCCTTTTACTTGAGAGGGATCCTCTAGTTGTTCTGCAATCGCAACCCTTAAACCGGATTTAAGGAGTTTGGAAAGATAACGATTTAGGGCATGGTAGGGAATTCCGCACATGGGACTGCCTTGCCGTTGGGTTAAAACAACTTCTAGGATGGGAGCTGCTTTTTTTGCGTCCTCCCCAAACATTTCATAAAAGTCGCCTAAACGAAAAAGAACGATCTCCTCAGGATGGTTTTTTTTAATTTTTTCATATTGCGCCATCAAAGGAGTAGGATTTTCTTTATTATTTTCTTTTAAGGAGGAGGCAAGGGTTTGATTAGGACTCATGTTTTTTATTGTACCATTTGAAACATTTTGACCGCCATCTTTGGAATTTCTTCAGCCACTGATAGGTTTTTAGAACATTCTGCGTAAATTTTTTGGTTTCATAAAATTCAATATCTTCAAGGTCTAAAGTTCTAGTTCGATTATTCCTAAGCCATTTTTTAGCGGTTTTACTGCCAGCATTATAAGCTGCAAGCACATTGATTGAATCCCTGCCAAATTCTTTTCTTAATTTAGAAAGGTGGTAACAGCCAAAATGAATATTGGTTTCAGGGTTTTCTAATTGTTCCAATTTAAAATCTTTAATTCTTAATTCCTCCGCGATTTCTCTGGCTGTGTTAGGCATAATTTGCATGAGTCCCCTAGCGCCTCTTTGAGATTTCGCTTTTTTAAAAAAATTAGATTCAGCTTTAATTAAAGCGGTTACAAAAAGAGGGTCTTCCTGATAGTAGATTGCATAGTGGTTAATGATTTCTTTGTGGAAAACTGGATGGAGGAGAGATTCAACCAGTTTTATTCTTCCAGGGATATCCCCTAAAAAACCAAGGATGAGAAATCCAGCTAAAAGGAAAAAAGATAGAATTTTTAAACGGCGCAGCATGCTTGAATTTGCGAGAGCCTTTCTTCCTTTACGGTTAGAGAAATATCATCTTCAATTTGAAAAGATTCAGTGCCTGCTCTTGGGGAATATTTAAAACAATAAGCAAGAGAAAAGTTTATTTCTTTTGCCAAGGAAAGGGTTTCTTTGAAATCCAGATCTGTTTCCCCTGGAAAACCAACAATAAAATCCGTGGAAAGTTGCAGATGAGGCATCTCTTTTTTTAGCTTTTTAGCCATGCTGAGATAGTCTTCTCTGGTATAGTTTCTTTTCATTTTTTTTAAAATTTTGTTGGAGCCAGATTGAACCGGTAAATGGATTTGGCTAGAAAATTTTTTAGATTTTCCTAAAGTTTGGATGAGTTTATCATTCATATAATGAGGGTGAGGGCTCATAAATTTTATGGTTTCCAAACCTTTGATTTTTTCTACTTCCAGCAGCAGGTCTGAGAAATCATAAATTTTTCCTTGATCGCTTTTTTGTAGGTAAGAATTTACAGTTTGGCCAAGGAGCATGACCTCTTTAGCTCCCCCATTCACCTTATTCTGAACCTCATCTAAGATTTTTTCTTTAGGCAAATAGATTTCTCTTCCTCTTACCCAGGGCACAATGCAGTAGGAGCAGGAATAATTACATCCGCGCATGATCGTGACAAAAGCGCAATCTCCTTCTTGTCCTAACACAAGCGGTTTACCGCTAGAACGCAAATCCCCTTTTCCAAAAAGGGTTTTACTTTCTTCAAACCAATTGAAATCCGTTGAACTTTTTTCTGCTTTTTTTATGAAAGAATTAAGGATCTTTGGAAACTGCTCAATGCTTTTAGCCCCAATCACTAGATCTACATGGGGAAAGCGTTTTTGCAAGGTTTTTTTAATGCGTTCAGCGGCACAGCCTGTGACAATAATTTTTCTATCCTGTTTTTTCTTTTTCCAGGGTTTTAAACGGCCAATAAAGGAAAGAGCTTTATCTTCAGCATGCTGCCTTACAGTGCAGGTATTTAAAAGAAGCAGGTCTGCTTCTTCTTTATTTTCGGTAGGCGTCCATCCTTTTTTAGTAAGCTCAAGACTCATTTCATTTGAGTCTTGGATATTCATTTGACAACCAAAAGTTTCCACAAAAAATTTCATAAGACTTAATAATTTATGGTACTAAATCAGTCATCGGCTGGTCAATGAACCTAAATTTTTTAGATGGGACGAATGAGACAGCGCCTTATCTCAATTGCTATGATTGTAAAGTTTACATAAAGTCTTTTATCAAGTTAAATTATAGAAAATCAGGGTAAAATAGAATGAAAGAATTCACACCTCCTCTAAACTGTGTCTGATACAAACGTCATTTTCGTTTGCATCAAGTATGGTTTCAATCTATTTTCTGCAAGTGTAATGTATTCTTTACTAATCTCATATCCTACAAAGTTTCTTTCAGATTTAATTGCTGAAACCGCTGTAGTCCCGCTGCCCATAAATGGGTCAAGGATGATATCATCTTTGAATGAATAGAGTTGGATTAAACGATATGGCAATTGTTCTGGAAATGGCGCAGGATGTCCAATTCGTCTTGCGCTTTCAGCGTTCATTGTCCAAATGGACTTTGTCCACTCCATAAACTGTTCTTTTGTAATCGAACTCTGCTTGTCTTTTCCAATTCTGTTGTAGTCACCTTTGGAAAAAATTAAAATGTATTCATGAATGTCGCGTAGAATTGGATTAGCAGCGCTTAACCAACTTCCCCATGCAGTAGATGGGCTTGCGCTTGCTGCTTTGTTCCAAATAATTTCCCCACGCATATTAAAGCCAATGTCCATCATCATTTTTGAAATATAGTCGGAAAGAGGTAGGTATGGTTTCCGACCAAGATTAGCCACATTAATACAAGCACGTCCACCATTAATCAGTACCCTATAAGTTTCTTTGAAAGAATTTTTAAGCAATTGTAGATACTCTTTTAATGAGAGGTCATTATCATACTCTTTTAAAACATTATAAGGAGGGGAAGTAATCATTAAGTGAATAGAGTTCTTTGGCAGCTCTTTCATATTCTCAGCAGAGCCAAGAATAAATTTATTCATAAATTCATCGGGTAGTTTATTTTCAGTTTTGTCAATGACTTCTTTTTCTTCAAGCGTAGAATACATTTTTGAATTGTAAAATTTTGAACTGTCATGATTGATTCTTCCGTTTGTTCCAAAAACACTCGTCTCTGTTCCTTTTAGTCGTTTCATTTTATCCTTGGATTAATGACAAGAATTTTTCTGCTTTTGCAATATCCGAACTTTCTTTATTTGCATCCGTAATAATTTTTCCTAAATTAGCTTTTGCCATCATGGATGAAAAATAATTCATATCGCTTGTAACTAATTCTCGTGACAGCTCCAAAATTGTTTCAACTTTTGTGATTGTTTGAAATCCTTTTTTGGCGGTTTCTTTTATGTACTGGCTCTTTGTTGGTTGTGGATTTAATGACCAGAAACCTTGAATAACCCCAGATGTTTTTAAGAAGTCAACTTTCTTTTGATAACTCTCTTGTATTGGGCTATTGCCTAAAATGATGATTGGAATCTTTGTTGATGAAAGCCCTGAAACTCTTATATTGATTGACTTGCCGATTGCTTTTAGCATTGAATCAGAACGAAGTAGAGAAGGATTACCCTTGTGTTGTTTATAATCACCAACAAAATCTATTCTAATAGGTTGAGTAAATTTGTAGTTTGAGATAACACTCATCTTAATTTCAAAAAGAAGTTTGATGTTTTCTGCTTGTTGCTTAATATTATTTGTTGTGCATAAAGCAAGATCAGCGCTTGATTGTTTTGTTAATCCGAGATCTTCGCATACAACGCCATTCACTGCAAAAAGTCATAATTCTCTGGCGATTGGTTCAAAAAGTGTTTTGCTCCATTTTTCCGTGAACTGTCCTATGAGTGAATTGCGGCTTTGTAATGTTTGTCCTTCGGCATCTGAACCTTTAGGGATATACGCGTAATAACCGCCTTGAAGGTTGTAGAAAAGCTGTTCGGGCGAGGAAAAATTTTTCAATGCTTCCGTGAAAAATTGGATTTCGGTATTATTGTTCCAAAGTGTCATTATTTTTGAATTATAGTTTTATTAGACCCTTAACTCAAGATGAGCAGTTCTCCTCATTACAGTATATGAGGTGGGCACCTGTTTGGCAATGGACTAATTATGTCAATATAAGCAGGAAAGTTTATTGTAAATTTTAAGAGATGGGGAGACAAAGATTTTTTAACAGTTTTTTAAAAGGGATGGTCAAAGGTGAGGTAGATTTGCAAGCCTTCAGAGCTATAGCCCCCATCAATGCGCGCTAAGAGGAGGTTTCCTGGCGGAACATAATAGCGCATGCCAGTGCCGCCAGTAATTTTAATTCGTTTTATTTGGATGGTTTTAAATTCAGAATAAACATTGCCTGCATCCACAAAGAATGCCCAGTCAAGGCGCTGGAAAATTTTTAAGCGGTATTCCCAGTTGCCAGAAACTGAAAGCGTGTCTCTAAACCTGCCTTCTATCAAACCGCGATTAAAAAATATTCCCCCCAGTTCTGGTAAAAGATAAAAGGGTACATCTCCGGATTTATAGTCCAGGAAGAGCCTCACTCCAAAAATATGGTCATCTTTTTGCAAGATGGGGTGAAACCCCCTCATTTCCAGGGTGGAGCGTGTAAAATCCGCCTCACTTTTTAATAATTTTTTAGAGTATTCCACTTTGCCTTCCGCGAAAGTTCCTTGAGAAGGGTTTGTTTTAGAATTGCGGCTGTCCCAGCGCAGCAAAAAGGTTGAGGTGTAAAGCCGGCTGCCGTCTTTTCCAATCAGGCTGGGCAATTCTTTTTTTAATACACCGCTTTGGCTCACCTCAACCACTTTCCAATTTTGAAAATTTAAAGAAAGCCCTGCTGATATTCTAGGGGTAAGCCCATAGAGCAAGGGGATTTTTAAATCAAAAAATTCAGGAATATATTCGCTCTCCTCTTCCTGCATAGAGTGGTTGCCGATCCCATAATAAAAGCGTCCATAATTTTCATAGCCCATTTCAATTTCACCGCCCACTCGATCGAATAGATGGTGTTTAATGAAACTTGGCGGAAGCTGATAAATAAAGCGATAGGAAGATTTATTTTTTAAAGTTTGGATTGTTCTAATTCGCACAATATCTTTTTTGCGCAAAAGAGATTCTTGCGCAAATTGCAGCCCTAAACCAAAACCTCTTTCAGGCGAGACTACAACTAAGGGAAGAATATTAAAATTCGTTTTTTCTCCCCGTTCGATTCTGGGATCAAAGTCAAACCAGTAAGAAAACGCAGCCTTAGGGTCAGTAATAGGCTCTGCGATTTTTTTAGTGACCTTTTCCACGGTTTTTTTGGTTTTTTCAATCAGTTTATTATTTTCTTTTGCAGAAATAAAAAATGAGGAGAAGATTTGGAGCAGCAGCAGACTAAAAAGTTTTTTTCTCATCTTTTTTCTTAAATTCAATCTCCAGGGTTTCTTTTCCAGATTGGAAAAGAGGATAGAGACCCAAAGCATCCATGTAAAGATTTAAAATAGTGGTGGACTGAACCAAACGGCTTTCTTTAAGTTTTTTCAAGAAAAGTAAGCAGCTTAAGAATCTCATAAAGGCTGAGATTAAAAATAGACCGAGGAATGGGGAAGGACCAATCTTAGGAAGAATATTTATTAAAAATCCGCCGAAAGTAGAGCCTAGAAAAATCCCTAAGCCGTTTAAAGCAGCAAGGTATCCTAACGCATGGGTTCTGTCTTCAGAGGAAATTTCAGAAAAGGCAAAAGTCATGGTGCAAAGCTGGAAACCAGACCAGATAAATCCCGCGCAAATTTGCACTAGCACTAACCAGAGAGGATCTCCGGAAGCAAACCAAAGCAAAGGAATAATAGAGATAAAAAGTGTCGTAGCCCGAATCACATTCAGATGTCCAAAACGGTCGGCAAGTTCTCCCCAGACTTTAACCCCAAAGATAGCGGCTAATGTCGCTGAAAAAGTAACATAACTAAACGTTGTGTAGGAATAATGAAGATCCCTTAACATATAGACTGCTAAGTAAGGAGCGCTAATATTAACTGAAAACATGAACATGCCTACAAAAAAGACAAATCTAACCCAAGTGTGTTCCATTCCTATTTTTAGAAAACTAAAAAAATTTTTTGGCAGAGCTTGTCCATTTTGAGCCTGAGGCAATGAATTTTTTATTCTTTTAGGATCAAACATGCGGATGACTAAAGACCAGGAGATAAAGCGTAAAATACAGGCTAAGCCAAATAGAAGCGCAAATCCCCATAAAATATTTTTTTTAAAAATTTGTAAAAACTGTCCCGCAAAAAGA
This sequence comes from Elusimicrobiota bacterium, assembly GCA_016180425.1. Taxonomy (GTDB): domain Bacteria; phylum Elusimicrobiota; class Elusimicrobia; order 2-02-FULL-39-32; family 2-02-FULL-39-32; genus 2-02-FULL-39-32. Next base: position 473,845 of record JACPBF010000001.1, on the reverse strand, counting down.
CCGCACCCTAAGGAGACCAACCCAAAAATTCTATTTCTCCAGCCAAAATATTTTCCTGTGGATTTTGGGGGAAGGTGATCGCTCATTAAGGAAAGCCAGGCAGGTCCTGGCAGGCTCCCGCCAATGGCAAAAAAGATAGCGCAAACAAGCAATAATGGGTAACGATTTTCAGCCGAGATGATCGGTAAGAGGGTTAGAGGTAAAAGGAAAAGCCATTGCAGCGCAATAATTTTTTTAAGGGTCTTGAGCCTGCCCCCACATTTTTCAGTGAGAGATCCAACTGCGATTTGTAAAAAAGAAGATATTAAATGGGGAAGGGTGCTAACTAAACCTGCTTTTAAAGCAGTTACCTTTAGCGCTTCTCCACAGGCTACCCAGAAATTTTCTGTAAGCCCTAGCATGGCGGAAGCGAAAAGACCTTCTATAAAAGAAATTTTTAAGCTCTGTCTAATCCTCCCTTTTTTCACTTCCTTTCTTTTCCTTTTGTTCCTCTACAAGCTAAAACCTTTTAGTAAGTCTTTAGATTCCATGGCTGATTTTTTTTGCACCTCTTGCACCGCTTCTGTAAAAAGTTTTTTTAAGAGAGATTCTAATTTTTCTTTTTTTTCAAGCGCGCAATAGCTGGAATCAATGTTTAAAGAATCCACTTTAAAGAGACCATTGACTTTTATGCTGATCCCGCTTTCACTCTGTTCTATGGAAATATTTTCTAGTTTCTTTTGGATTTCTTTTGCTTTTTTTTGCAGTTCATACATCTCTTTTAGATTATTAAACAATTTATTGTCCTCCTATCTTAGGATCCATCTCATTTTCTAATGTGATATTTGGGTCAAGCTGGCGGCTCTTTTTCCGGGGATTCTCCTTTTGGAAAATTTTGCATTTCGGATAAACAAAGATCCGTTAAATGGTCGTATTCTTCTCTGGTCAATTTTCCTTCTTTTCTCCAGCGCTGTAAATGAGAAAGAAGCATGGACAGTTCTCTTTTAGAAATTTTAGTTTCTTGTTTTATTGGATAACGATCTGGATGCTCGGCAATTTCTGTTGGAAAATAGAATTTTTTTGCAGCCCAGACTATGCCAAATATCAAAAGTATTCCAAAAACAAGATTGATCATTCTAAAACTTCCGGGTTCACGCAATTCTTTGGTTTTTGTCTTTTAAGAGCCAGGATCAGATTTTCCGCCGCAAGCCTTGCCATCTCCTCACGGGTTTGTGTGGTAGCGCTGCCAATATGAGCTGCTAAAACTACATTAGGAAGTTGAGAGAGTCCAAGGGCTAGTTCTGGTTCATTTTCATAAACATCCAGACCCGCGCTAAATATTTTTTTATTTTTTAAAGCCATTACAAGCGCATTTTCATCTATCACTGGGCCGCGGGCAGTATTAATTAAAATTGCTGTAGGTTTCATCAGGGCTAACTCTTTTTTTCCTATTAAGTGATAGGTTTTTGAATTTAAGGGCAGATGCAGACTGATCATATCTGATTTTTTAAGCAAAGCTTTTAAAGAGACCTTTTTAGCGTTGATTTCTTTTTTTAAGAGATTATTAATCTTATTGCTATTATACAAAACATTCATTCTGAACCCTTTAGACATGAGTCCAAATTCAGTTCCTATTCTTCCTGCGCCTATAATCCCTAAGGTCTTACCAGAGATTTCTTGTCCTAAAAAAAGAAGAGGATCCCACCCCTTAAATTTTCCTTTGCGCATAAAAAGATCCCCATCTACAATTTTTCTAGCTGCTGCAAGCATCAGAGCCCAGGCGGTTTCTGCAGTGGCAATGCTTAATACGCCCGGAGTATTTGTGACCACTATTCTTTTTTCCGTAGCTGTTTTAAGATCAATATTTTCATATCCCGCAGAATAGGCGGAGATCACTTTTAATTTTGGACCTGCTGCAAGGATCACCTCCTTATCAATTTTATCTGTTAAAAGACAAAGAAGCGCATCTTGATCTTTTACTGCTTTTATTAGTTCCTGTTTTTTAAGAACCCGGTTATGAGAATTGATTTGATAACCGCCGCATTCTTTTTGGATGAGCTTTAGTCCAATTTCAGGAATTTTTCTTGTAATGTAAATATTAAATTTTTTCATAGCCAAGTAAGTTAGTTCTCATTGAAAGTTGCAGCAGAAGCCCACTTTTTTCTAGTGAGAACCGAGATAGTTATTAAAGTATTTTTTATTTTATAAAAATTTTAAGAAGGCGCATGACCTCTTCGGTTTTTCTTTGCAAAAATAGAGATGTTCTGTTTAGGGATTCGTTGTATGAAACAGGTCCAGACGCAATGGAAAAGATTGTGTTTATTCCCAGCTCATGTAGTTTTTTCATGTCCCCTGAAATCTGGCCGCAAAACGCGATCACAGGAACGTGCTGTTTTTTTGCCAGAGTTGCAACCCCAGCCACTGTTTTGCCAAATAGGGTTTGCCGATCAATTTTTCCTTCTCCTGTTATCACCAGGTCAGCTGCTTTAATTTTTTCCTCTAAATTTGTTAATTCAATCACAGTTTCAATTCCAGATTGAACCTTTCCATTAAAAAAAGCCATGGCTCCGCCGCCTGCTCCGCCAGCAGCGCCTGCTCCAGCTTTTTTTAAGATAGATTTCCCCAAATCCTTTTTTATAATTTTTGCTAAATGGAATAGATTTTTATCTATCTCTTTTACCATTTTTGGGCTTGCCCCTTTTTGTGGGCCATAGATTTGCGCTGAACCATTTTTTCCGCAGAGAGGATTTTTTACATCGCAACAAAGGAAGAACTCAGTTTTTTTAAGTTTAGGATGAACCAAAGCAGTATCAATCCGATCTAAAAATTTTAATCCATCCGCACCTTTAGGAATCTCCCTTCCTTTTTTGTCTAAAAATCTAAATCCTAAAGCTTGGGCCATGCCTACTGCCGCGTCATTGGTTGCGACTCCGCCTAGGGTTAGAATAATTTTTTTACACCCTTTCTCCAGAGCAGCGCGTATCAATTCCCCAGCGCCAAAAGAAGTGGTGATCATTGGGTTTCTTTTTTTAGGAGGGATTAAGGGTAGGCCAGAAGCCTCTGCCATTTCTATCAGGGCTGTTTTGCCATTTTCCATAATTCCATACCGGGCAATGATCTTTCGGTTTAAAGGGTCATGAACTTTACATCGGATTATTTTTCCTTTAATAGATTTGAAAAGACAAGAGAGGGTTCCTTCCCCGCCGTCTGCCATGGGGATTAGGAAAGTTGCAGCATCTGGAAATATTTTTTTTATCCCTTTTTGGATCGCTTTACAACAGTTTTCAGCAGAAAGGCTTTCTTTAAATGAATCTGGCGCTATGACGATTCGCATGGTGAGTCCTCAACCCAAAGTTCGTGAATACTTTCAAGTATTCTCTCACTTTTTTGTTTCGAAAAAACGGCTGTCTTTTTCGTCTCAGTTCTCACAACCAAGTGAATTATTCGGGCTTATGAAAATGGCGCTCTTTTTTGTCTCATCTGTTCTTGAAGCAAAGTCCATGGGGTTCTCATTTTCCCAAAATTATTCGGGTTTAAGGTAAAGGGTCATCCTGCACATAAGAAAGATTTTTTTTCATGGCGATTTCTGCTTTCATTAACTCACAGCCAACATAGGCTGCGTGTTGAAAGGTGGATATAAGTTTTTCCCGCACAATCGTGTTATAAATTTCTTCTGCATTTTTACCTTCAATCACTATTTTTAAAGCATAATCTTCTCCATAATATCTGGCACGGATTAGTTGTTCTTCTGGAAACGGTTTAATGGTAAAAAATCCCTTAGGATCCATGGCCCATTCTTTTCTAGATTCATAGTGGGCTTTTAATACAGGCACATTTTCTTTTTCCGGGGCTTTTGTTGGTTTTATGTTAAGGATGCTTTTTTCTGATTCTAACCCCACAATATCAATCACAAAAACCGGACAAATTAATGCGGATTCCTTATAGGCAGGCAAATCTTTTTCCTGAATAACCAACTCATATTTTTTTGTTTGGGAGTTTAGATTTCCTTTTTTTAAAATCGCTTTTCCATCCTGATCTTTGTCCCAAAGTTCTGGATGGATACCCATGCAGCGGTTCGCTGAAATGCAATCATTTTTTTCATAGATTACTTTATATTCCATAAATTTATTTCCCCTTGCTCAACTTTTTAATTATTTCAAAGACAAATAATGGTAAATCATCCGGCGTGCGGGAAGTAATTAAATTTTTGTCCACCACCACCTCTTTGTCCACAAACTTTGCCCCTGCGTTTATTAAATCGTCCTTAATTGCAAAAAAGGAGGTTAAGGTTCTTTTTTCTATTATTCCACATGACGCTAGAACCCATCCCCCATGGCAGATGCTGGCGATCAGTTTTTCCGCCTTATTCATTTGTTGCACAAATTTAATCACTGTTTCATACCGTCTTAAAAAGTCCGGAGCCCAACCTCCGGGAATAAGAACAGCATCATGATTTTTAACTTTAAGTTCATCAATGGAAAAATCTACTTTTGCTGGAACCCCGAATTTACCCATATAAGTGTTTGCGCTGCCAGTCCCTGCTAAGAGGACTTTTGCGCCTTCTTCTTTTAAACGATAATAGGGATACCAAACTTCCAAATCTTGGTATTGTTGCTCCACTAAAATAACAATATTTTTATTTTGAAGCTTCATATTTTTCTCCTTATGTGTGATCCCGATAGCATTAGAAAAGTTTCCAGAGATTCGCAAAGGAGATATGGGTTTTTCTTTTTCTCTTCTTCTAAGGTGGAAGAGCTAAGGTCGCTATAGTTATGCCCTGGATAAAGCACGGTTTCTGAGGGAAGTTTCATCAGCTTTTGCGTTAGGGATTCATACATTTTTTTAGGATCGCTCCCGGGCAAATCAGAGCGGCCGCAGGTTCTTATAAATAGAGTATCTCCTGAAATAAGATTGTCTTTTATTAAAAAGCATTGAGAGCCGGGAGTATGTCCGGGAGTGTGTATGAGAGTAATTTCAATTTTTCCTACTGTAATTTTTTCTTCATTTCCAACTTTTTTTAAATGTTCTTCAGGCAGCAAAGGAAAAAGAGATTCTGCTTTTCCCACGGATTTTACAAAATTGGCTTCTTCTTTTTGAATATAAATTGGAATGTCTGCTAGATTCAGAAGTTCTTCTAAGCCATTGGTGTGATCAAAATGAGCGTGGCTGATCAGAGCTCCTTTTAATTCTAGATTTTCAGAGCGGATGATTTTAAAAAGAGTATCTATTTGCCAGGCTGGGTCCACAATCAAGACCTCTTTTGTAAAAGCATCTCCAATTAAATAGATAAAATTAGCCATGGGCCCTACTTCAATTTGTTTTAAGTAAAGAGAGTCCATCTTCTATAGGATGTGCGCCATCTCAATAAAATATTTTAACTTAAACTATGCGGACTTTAATCAGAGCAGCTGGTTATTAAGGATCGTTTTCATGAATCGTCTGATTAAGCTCTTGGGGATTCTGCCCTAGATTGGCAGCCAATACAGTAACGCGCCCAGGGCATGGCGCGCAATCTTTGATTGGATATCTTTTTTTTGCAGGACTCACAGGTTCCAAATTCGTTTCTTTCTATTTTTCTTAAAGCAGCTTCTATGTCATCTAAAACCATGCGCTCCCCATTGGTCATCTCATACATCATTTCCCTTTCAAAAGTTTGGCTGGCAACATCCGCTTCATCTCCAATTTCTCCAGAGCTTAGATCCATTTCTTTTTGTTTTACGGTTTGTAAAATTTCTTCCCTTTTACGGCTCAGTAGTTCTGAAAAGTTTTTAGTCCCTTTTTGAGGTTTCAATGTTTTTTTAGAGCTTTTCTTCTCTAATTTTTTTTTGCTTGATTTGGAAACTTTTTTCTTTTTTGTTTTGCTCATGGATTTTCTCCTTCCTATTCTTTATGTGTAAAAATTATACAGTCACCACTTTAATGGTTCTTAAAGTATCTGTTTCCTGTCCAGAGACCCTTAACTCTTTTTCAGATAGATTGGTCAGGTAGTCGCAAATTTCTTCTGTGATTCTTTCTCCGGGTATTAAAACAGGAATTCCAGGAGGGTAGGGCGTCAGGGTTTGCGCTGAGATATGTCCTGCTGCTTTTGAAAGAGGAACCCTTTTAGTTTTTTTAGAAAGAAACACTTCTCGCGGCATCATCACCATTTCTGTGGAAAGGGATGGAATCTGCAAAGTCCAGTTTTTTGCTGTGCCTCGGTATTTAGAATCAATTTCTTCCAAAGTTTTAACTAAATGATCTATGTCAGTTTTATCTGTTCCAGTGCCAAGGATCGCTATCAAATTAAAAAGGTCTGCGGCATCCACTTGAATGTTATATTCTTTTGAGAGGATAGCGTCAATTTCCTGGCCAGAGAGTCCGCTCTTAGTCACATTGATGGTTAGTTTAGTCACATCCAGGTCATAGCTTCTGGCTTGAATTTCTTTTCTGGTAAAGGAAAAGAAATGGCGCGTTTGGTTTAGTTTTTTTCTGGCATATTCCGCAATGCGAATCACCCGTTCCAATATTTTTTCCCCATTTTGAATCGCTTGTCTGCGGGCTAAGTCAATGGAGGCAAGAATCAGGTAATTGGGGCTTGTGGTCTGCAGCATGGAGATCACTTTTTTAACCCGGTTAATATCTAGAATTTCTGAATTGAAATGCAAGACAGAGCCTTGGGAAAGAGCGGAAAGAACTTTATGAGTAGATTGCACGCAAAGATCCGCGCCTGCTTCTACAGCTGAAATGGGCAAATCTTCATGAAATTTTAAATGAGGTCCATGGGCCTCATCTACCAGCAAAAATTTTCCGTGACGATGCACGATTTCAGAAATTTTAACTAAGTCCGCTGTGATTCCATTATAAGTGGGGCTGGTGATAAAAACCGCTTTAGCTTCTGGGAATTGGTTAAGAGCTGCTTCAATCTGTTCTGGCTGGGGCTCGAAAAGAATATCTAAATTTTGATCTACTTTTGGCTGCAGCCAGATGGGCCAGACCCCAGAAAGAATAATGCCGGCAAGAATAGATTTGTGAGCATTTCTAGAAACAATCACTGAATCTCCCGGGTTACAGGCGGAAAGCAGCATGGCCTGATTGCCAACAGTTGAGCCATTGACTAAGAAAAATGAATTTTTAACCCCATACGCGTCGGCCATTAAGTTTTGAGCTTTTTTAATGGAACTAACCGGGTCGTGCAAAGAATCCACTTCTGGAAAAACAGTTACGTCAAAATAATACGCGGATTTGCCGGTAAATTCTTTTAGTTTTTTATCCAGACCTTTGCCGTTTTTATGCCCGGGCGTGTGAAAAGAGGTTACTTTTCTTTTTGCCCGAGCGAGCAAAGTTTCAAAGATAGGAGCTTGCGCTTGTTTATTCATTTAGAAAGAGTATTAATACTAAACTTATTTATAAAAGTAAACTGGCTTTTTAAGGGAAATCTCCCCTTTTTCTTTTTCTAACGCGGTCCTTAGATGTTTGGGAATTCTAAAAAGTCCTTCATGGGTCATGCCGTCATAGAATTTTAATGATTTTATGTTTCTTGCTTTAAGGCGCTCCTCTATTTCTTTTGCTGAAATTTTAAAAGGGTCGTACTTTAGAGAGTTGCTGCAGAATAAAAACGACCAAGGCACGTCAAAAGAAGGAATAAAAGCTGAATAAGAACGAACCAACGGGAATATTTTTTTAAGAGTGTTATAGAGTTTAAGATGAAGCTCAAGCTGCAATAAGTTGCCGGACCCAGCCTGAAGCGTAAAAATTCCATTTGAGTTTAGTCTTGAACTTAAAGTTTTATAGAATTCTATGGTGTAGAGTTGAGAAGCTGGCCCTTTTTCCATGGGAGAAGGGAGGTCAGAAATAATAATGTCAAACTTATTTTTTGAATTTTCAATAAATTTTTTTGCGTCTCCAATCACGATTTCTGTTTTTGGGTTTTCAAAGGACCCTTGGTGCCAGGTTTTTAAATATTTTTTGCAAAAAGCGATTACTTCTAAGTCAATGTCAACCATGGTGCTTTTTTCAATGGTGGGGTGTTTAAGGATTTCTCTTAATGTGGCTCCTTCGCCGCCGCCTAAGATTGCCGCGGTTTTTGGCTGAGGGTGGCTTGTGAGCGAGGGATGGATCAGAGCCTCGTGATAAATAAATTCATCCAACTGGGCAGATTGCATTTCCCCATCTAAAATCAGGGCTCGGCCAAAAGAATAGGTATCGCTCACCACCGCATTTTGGAATTTTGTTTTTTTCTTAACAAGGATTTTTTTTAAGTGATGACCATGAACTTCATGGGGTGTTAACCACTCTTTAAAGTAATGATTGGATGAATGGTCATGAGAATGAGTCATTTTAGTTTAAGTTTTTAAATAAATGCTTTTTTTATCTTTTTTAGCATGCAGCACTCCCCGTTTCATTTCCGTGGCTGTGGAGTGTTTAGCTTTTAGCCCTTTTAGCAGGTATTTATAAGCTTGCCAAGGGTCAATACTATCCCCGCAGGTGTAAATATCCACAGAGGCAAACTTATGTTCTGGCCAGGTATGAATGGCAAGGTGTGATTCTTCCACTACCACTACGCCGGAAACGCCATGAGGATTAAAAGTATGAAAAACAACATCTACAATGTGAGCTTTTGCGTATTTTGCGGCGCCTACCAGCAAATCTTCAATGCGGCTTACATCCATTAATATTTTTGGATTGCATGAATAATATTCAACTAAAAGATGTCGTCCTAAACATTTCATTTTGGTGACTACTCATTATAGATGTTTTTATAGATCTGTCAAGCGATTTTCAAAGTAATGAGATAAAATAAATCGTATAAAGTTTTTTTAAAGAGCTTTTGCAGTAATTGAAAGGCATATATTGTAAAATTTTAAAGGTTTTATGAATAAAATTCGGATTGTTCATCATTCTAATCAGCTGGGTTTAGGCGGCACGGAAAAAGAGATGCAGCTTTTGTGTAAATATCTGAATAAAGATCTTTTTGAAATTTACGCTTTAGCTCCTTATTATCCGGTTCCTTTACATCGGCTCTTTTCAGATCATGTAAAAGCTTTTTTTGGATCAAAAACAGCCCTTGCGCGCAAGCAACAAAATCGTTATTTATATGCGCGCATTCCAGAATTTGTAAAAATCTTAGGAAAGGAGAAAGTCATTTTTTACACTGATTTTACTTTAGCTAAAATCATGAGAAAAATTTCTCCTCATATTTTGCACGTGCATCATAGCGGTCTTATGTCCCGGCCTTTTAACCATCCTAAAGTGATTAACCAAATACCTATTTTATTTACGATTAATGTTTTTGGTTTTAGAGATGAGTCTTATTTTCAATATAAACTAAATAAGATTTTGTTTCCTTCCTATTGGGTAAAAGACGTTACGCAAAGCTGGTCCAAGGAAGACCCGCGCTGCGATGTGCTTTACTGCCCTGTAGAAAAGCCATGCACAAAAGAGGATTTAAGAAGCGAATTAAAGATTGAAAAGGATTGTTTTGTGTTGGGAAGAATTGGTAGAAACGCGGATGATATTTATGATTCAGTTTCTTTGAGGGCTTACAAACAGATTGAAACAGACCAGACACTATTTTTAGTTCTTTCTGCTCCGCCCAGAATGAAAGAGGACTCGAAAAAAATGGGCATTAGAAGAATTCTTTTTTTGGAACCAGATATTTCTGATTTATTTTTAAGCAAGTTTTATAATACGATTGATGTCTTAGCTCATGCAAGATTAGACGGTGAAACCTTTGGCTGCGTTATTGCAGAAGCCATGATCCATGGAAAGCCTGTGGTTTCTCATTTTTCTCACATTCGCAATGCTCAAGCTGAACTCTTGACTAAAGAATGCGGTTTTCTCGCGCCGCAGAATGATTGGAAGAAATATGCGGAATATTTAAAATTATTATGCGAAAAGAAATTTTTGCGTTTAGAAATGGGTGAGTGCGCAAGGCAAAGGGCGGAAGAAAATTTTGAAGCAAGCTTAATTGCAAAGCGGCTGGAATCTTTTTATTTACAAGAGTTAAAAAAGAAAAATTTAATTCCTGCAAGCTGAAGCTAGAATATTTTTAACTATTTGGGTTCAAATAGCGTTATTAATTTGGCAGGGAAAAGGAGGTTGAGATTTCAGTGTTAAATGATACGGAAATTCGTGAAATTCTAAACTTCAAGATCATTGCGGTTGTGGGCTGTTCCCCAAAAGAAGATCGGCCGAGCTTTAGGGTTAGCTCTTATTTAAAAAGCGTTGGCTATAAAATTATTCCGGTGCGGCCGGGTTATGAAACCATTTTGGGAGAGAAGTGTTACCCAAATTTATTTGAATTCTTAAGTTCATTTTTGTAAAATAAAAAATTCAAGATTTTCCTCTCAAATTTCATGAAAACTAAAATTCAATGAAAAATTGGTTTGGTTCCTCAACTTCTTTGAGGTATTTGGGAGTGGGATTAGAGCTGGCAGGAACAATTCTCATTTGTTTTTTCATAGGCTATTGGCTGGACAAAAAACTTAATTGTCTTCCTTGGCTTACATTGGCGGGTGGTTTTTTAGGCCTTTCTATTGGTCTTTATCAGTTGATCAGTCAATTTAAAAATGAAGGTAAAAATGATTCAAATTAAAGTGATTCATGTAATTATTTTATTTATTCTCATAGCTTTTTTGCTAATTTTTGGCTTTAAGAACTTTCAGCTCAGCCTTCCCATTCAAAATAGTTTAGCGCTGGCAGCAGCTCTTTCCTGTTTCAATGGAATCGCTTCTTTTCTTTCTTTAAATTACGCCTGGAAAAAATCGAATGCAATATTTTTCGGAGTTTTTTTTGGCAACATGGCATGGAAAATGATGGTTTTAGGATGCGCCATTTTTTTTATTTTTAAAAATCAAAATTTTCATTTAGTTTTTGCGCTTTTAGGTTTAGCGCTATTTACTTTTTTGTTTACAGGGTTAGGGATAACCCTGATCCTTAAAAATGTTTCTGATCAATCTAGGATACTAGGGGATACGCGCTTAAAAATGTTTGCGGCGACCACAGATTGAATCATTGCTATGGATTTTAAAACAATTTTAGAGCATCATATTTTAGACCATTCTTTTAAATCTCTGTTTTTTATTGGGAATGTTCCTTTAGTTTTTAGCAAACATCTTTTAATGATGTGGATAGCTTCTTTTTTACTCATCTCGCTTTTCCTTTTTTTAAAAGTTGGTTCCGCTCACGCCTCTCGCAGAGTGAAAATATTAATTGAGGCGATTGTGCAATTTATCCGAGATGAAGTGGTTTTGCCTGCTTTAGGCAAGGAAGGTAAAAAATATCTCCACTATTTTTTAACCTTATTCTTTTTTATTTTGGTTTGTAATCTTTTAGGACTTATTCCCGGAGCCGCTTGCGCCACAGGCAACATCGCTGTAACTGCCACGCTCTCTTTATGCACTTTTTGTCTGATTCATTTAGCAGGCGTGAGGCAGCAAGGGTTCATCCCCTATCTTAAAAATATTGTTCCCCATGGACTTCCAGTATGGCTGCTTCCTTTAATGATTCCAGTTGAGTTGCTTGGGTTTCTTACCAAAACATTCGCGCTCTCGATTCGTCTTTTTATGAACATGATCGCAGGCCATATTGTGGTTCTGGCTTTTTTAGGGCTTATTTTTATTTTTGGCGCGCTCAATCCTTGGATAGGGTTGTCCACCGCGCCTCTATCTATTGCCATGTCTTTATTTATCTATTTTCTTGAATTGCTCATAGTCGTTCCTTTACAAGCTTTTATTTTTACATTTTTAACAGCGCTGTTTGTGGGCGCTGCTATACATCCAGAACATTAAATGATAAGGAGGAATTAAAAAAATGCTCTACTTAGGATTAGGTTATTTAGGCGCAGGTCTTGGAGCTGGTCTATGTTTATTAGGCGCGGCTTTTGGGATTGCGCGGCTTGCAAGCGCGGCTTTAGAAGGCACCGCTAGGCAGCCAGAGGCAGCAGGGGCTTTAAGAACATCCATGATTATACCAGCAGCTTTAATTGAAGGTCTTGGTTTTTTTGGATTGGTGATTTGTCTTTTAGTGGCCTTAAATTTAGGTTTGCCAAAGTCTTCTGGAACACAAGGACACGCCGCAAGCGCAGTAGAAGAAAACAGATAATATTTATGTTTAAGAATTCATAAATAAAAAACAAAAAGTAGATATGAAAATATGGAAAACTTATTAAAACCAGATATTGGCTTAATGTTTTGGACTGTGGTTACTTTTTTAGCCATGGTCTTTATCTTAAAGAAAGCGGCTTGGGCTCCTATCTTAAAATTAATTGATGAGCGGGAAGCTAAACTTAAAAACGAGCTTGAATCTGCGGAAAAAAATAAAGAGGATCTGGAAAAAATAAAAAAAGAGTATGAAACGCAGCTTTCAGAGATTAAGACTAAAGCCCAGTCTCTTTTAGAGGAAGCGGAGAAAAAAGGGCTTCAAATCCAGGAGACAATCTTAAAAACAGCAGATGCCAAGGCCAGGCAGATTCTGGAAAAAGGCAAGGAACAGCTGAATCTTGAAAAAGACAAACTTTTAGCGGATCTAAAAAAAGAAGTTGGCTCCATTTCTCTTTTAATGGCAGAAAAATTATTGCAGCAGAGTGTGGATAAAAAAGTGCAGGAAAAATTTCTGCAGGACTTTTTAGCGGATCTAAAAGATTATAAAAAAGAGAAATCATTATTTTAAATGAAAGATAGCGCTTTAGCCCAACGATATGCAAGAGCTTTTTTTCTTGCGGTAAAAGAAGAAAAAATTCATTCCTTTGAGGAAGTAAAGGATCAGTTGCGCAAGGTTCTGGAAATCATTCGTTCAAATGAAAAGTGTTCTAAAGAGCTGGAGCATGCTCTTTGTCCAGTGTCATTAAAGCAAAAGGCTTTAAGAAATGCTCTTTCAGCTGAACCTGATGAATTTGCTGGAGTTCTAATGCGTTTTTTAGATTTACTTCTGGTTAAGAAAAGGTTGGACCTTCTTCCTTTAATTTTTACGCATTTCGATCATTTTACGGATGAAGAGGATCGTCAGGTTAAAGCAGTTGTAAAATCTGCCAGCGCGCTAGATGAAAAAGCAAAAAAAGATTTAGAGCAGATGCTTTTTCAAATTTTTAAGAAAAAAGTTATTTTGGAAATTAGCGTTCATCCTGAGCTCATTGCAGGGCTAATGATTCAAGCTGGAGACATGGTGCTGGATCACAGCTTAAAATCACAATTAAATACAATGAAATTGAGGTTTGGATATGACAATTAAATCTGAAGAAATTACCAGTGTTTTAAAAAAAGAGATTGAGGGGTTTAATCTTAAGACAGAACTTAAGGAAGTTGGTTATGTCCTTCAGACTGGGGATGGCATTGCGCGGGTTTGGGGTTTGGAAAATGCCATGGCTGGCGAAATGCTTGAGTTCCCCCATGGAATCTCTGGAATGGTTTTAAATTTAGAAAGAGAAAGCGTGGGTGTAGTTTTGTTGGGAGAGAGTCAGCTTATTAAGGAGGGAGATGAAGCTAAACGCACAGGAAAAATCATGAGTATTCCAGTGGGCCAATCTTTGATCGGCCGGGTCATTAACCCTTTAGGTCAACCCATAGATGGGAAAGGAGAACTTCAATCAGATCGGGAACGGCCTTTGGAAGTGATTGCGCCTGGGGTCGTGGAACGTCAACCTGTAAAAGAGCCTTTGCAAACAGGGCTTAAAGCCATAGATTCCATGATTCCAATTGGCCGAGGGCAAAGAGAACTTATTATTGGGGATAGGCAAACCGGTAAAACCGCAATTGCTGTGGACACTATTATTAACCAAAAAGGACAGAATGTAATTTGTATTTATGTGGCTATAGGGCAGAAACAATCCACAGTGGCCCAGGTTGTGCAGAAGCTAGAGGATCATGGAGCTCTTGAATACACTATTATAGTTTCAGCCACTGCTTCCGACCCTGCTCCCATTCAATATATTGCGCCTTATTCAGGCTGTACCATTGGCGAAGAATTTTTGTGGCAGGGAAAACATGCGCTCTGTATTTATGATGATCTTTCCAAACATGCTCAGGCTTATCGTCAAATCTCTTTGCTTTTGCGCAGACCGCCGGGACGGGAAGCTTATCCTGGAGATGTGTTTTATCTCCATTCAAGGCTGCTGGAGCGGGCCTGTAAGTTAAATGAAAAAAATGGAGGAGGTTCTTTAACCGCGCTTCCTATTATAGAAACTCAAGCTGGAGATGTTTCTGCCTATATTCCCACAAATGTTATTTCCATTACGGATGGTCAAATTTATTTAGAGTCTGGACTTTTTTATTCTGGGGTGAGGCCTGCGGTGAATGTAGGACTTTCTGTCTCCAGGGTGGGAGGCAGCGCGCAAATTAAAGCGATGCGGCAAGTGGCTGGCCGTTTGCGATTAGATTTAGCCCAGTATAATGAGTTAGCCGCGTTTGCTCAGTTTGGATCAGACTTAGATAAAGCTTCTAAACAGCAGCTCTCCAGAGGGGAAAGAATGGTGGAATTGCTCAAGCAGGATCAGTACCAACCTTTGCCTGTGGAAAAACAGATCCTGATTATTTTTGCCGGAGTGAATGGATTTTTGGATGAGCTGCCTATAAGCGCCATAGGTAAGTTTGAAAAAGAGTTTTTCCAATTTTTAGATCAAAATGTTCCGGAAATTTTTTCTATGGTTAAAGAAAAAAAAGTAATTGAAGAAGATTTAAAACAAAAAATTATTCTTGCCATTGAAAATTTTAAAAAAGGTTTTAGTTATTAAATCATGCGTTTTTTAGTCACTGGCGCAACTGGTTTTATTGGCTCTAACCTAGCTTTTGAATTGCAGAAAAAAGGTTCTGTGGTTGGCTTGTGCAATTCAACGCCCGGCTCCAAAGAAAATTTAAAAAATTTTAAAGGCGATTTTTTTAAAGGGGATATTCGCTTTTTTGACTATGATTCTTTGGGAAAATTCGACGCTATTTTTCATCAGGCAGCGATCACTGATACAACCGTGATGGATAAAGAATTAATGTTGGGGACTAATGTAGAAGCGTTTATAAAGATCCTTGAATTTGCTTTAAGAACTGGCTGCAAAAAAGTGGTTTATGCTTCCAGCGCTGCAACCTATGGCAAGGGAAAAGTTCCCATGCGGGAAACTGACATCCCCGCCCCAGCCAATATTTATGGGGAGAGTAAAGTCCAGATGGAAAAAGCAGCTTTATTATTTGCAAAAAAACATCCACAGATTTCTTTGGTAGGGCTTCGTTATTTTAATGTTTATGGACCCAATGAAACGCATAAATTAAACGCAGCCAGCATGGTATTTCAGTTATACTCTCAGATCGCATCTCAAAAATCTCCCAGAATTTTTAAATGGGGAGAGCAATTTAGGGATTTTATCTATGTAAAGGATGTGGCGCTGGCTAATTTAAAAGCATGGGAATTTTCTGGCAGCGGGGTTTTTAATGTGGGCACTGGAATCCCCACCACTTTTAACCAAATCATTCAAATTATAAATTCCGCTTTAGGCGCAAATAAACCTACAGACTATTTTGATAATCCGTATGATTTTTATCAGGACCAGACCCAGGCGGATATGAGTTTCTCCAATCAGGTTTTAGGGTTTAAATGCCAGTTTAGTCCTGAATCTGGAATTCGAGATTACGTGAAGATTTTAGAAAAGGAATCAGGAAAGTCTTCATTTGTTTAAAAAGTCTAAAAGGAAGCTTTAAATAAAATGTCTTCTTTAAGAGAATACAGAAAAAAAATTAAGACGATTCGCTCCACTGAACAAATTACCAAAGCAATGAAGATGGTAGCTGCTGCCCGTTTGCGCAGGGCGCAGAGTAGAATTCTTGCAGCTCGTCCTTTTGCATTTAAGATGCGCGATTTGTTAAGCGATTTGGCTGCCCGAATCTTGCAAAATGAAGATTTCAATCCCCAAGAACTTTTTTCAACCCTTCATCCTTTATTAAGAACCAATCAAACAAACCGAATCGCACTTTTATTAGTCACTGCTGATAAAGGGCTCTGCGGCTCTTTTAATACTAATCTCATAAAAAAAGCAGCTGAAGTATTAAAGGAAAATGAGAATAAAGAGGTACAGTTTTTTGTAGTAGGAAGAAAGGGAAGAGATTTTTTTAAAAGAGTGGGCGCTTCTATTAGCGGTGAAACGATCAATATTTTTAATAATCTTTCTTATATTCATGCAGAGCTGATTGGATCAGAATTAATTAAGGCTTATCTTCAAAACCAGCTTGCAGAAGTGGTTGTGGTTTACAATGAATTTAAATCTGTGATTCAACAAAGATTAGTGGTAGAGCGCTTATTGCCTATTGCCAAACCCTTACAAATTTCTCAAGAACAAAAAACTGATTTTATTTATGAACCTAAAAAAGAGCTGCTGTTAGAAGGGCTGCTTCCTCGCTATGTAAAATCCCAAATTTTTAGAATTTTGCTGGAATCTTCCGCGGCGGAATTAGGAGCAAGAATGGCTGCAATGGATTCCGCTACAAAAAACGCGAGTGAACTGATTGATTTACTAACTTTAAAGCTCAATCGCACGCGTCAGGCTATTATCACCCGGGAAATCGCGGAACTTGTGGGTGGAGCAGAAGCTTTAAAATAATTTAGAGTGCAATCTTAGTTTAAAAATATCTCTTAGAGTTTTTAGAAAGTTTGTTTTAACCCGTATTTTGCATTAGGCGTCAGGACTGAGACGAATGCAGAGGATTGAACTTATGATAGCATTGTGTAATATTTTGGTTTAAGTAGAGATTTAGGAATAACTATTAAGGAGAAACGTATGAATCTTGGAAAAGTGGTGCAAGTGATTGGTCCAGTAGTGGATATTGAATTTTCTTCAGGACATCTGCCTCAAATTTTGGATGCTTTAAAAGTGAAAAGAGATCATTCGGAAAAGCAGGAAAACTCTGTAACTGTGGAGGTGGCGCAGCATTTAGGCGACAATACAGTTCGGGCTATTGCTTTAGGTTCTACAGATGGGTTAAAAAGGGGCATGGTCACTGAAGATACAGGCGCGCCCATTAGCGTTCCTGTTGGCAAAGGTTGTTTAGGTCGTTTAATGAATGTGTTGGGAGAACCTAAAGATTATATGGGAGATATTGTGAGCGATCAAAAATTTCCAATTCATCGCGCTCCTCCCTCTTTTGTGGATCAGGAGACAACTCCTCAGGTGTTTGAAACAGGGATTAAAGTCATAGATTTACTTGAACCCTACATGAAAGGAGGTAAAGTAGGTCTTTTTGGCGGCGCTGGCGTGGGTAAAACAGTTGTGATCATGGAACTCATTCATAATGTGGCCATGCATCATGGGGGAGTGTCAGTTTTTGGAGGCGTGGGAGAGAGGACCCGTGAAGGAAATGATTTGTGGCTGGAAATGAAAAAATCCAAAGTTATTGATAAAGCTGTTTTAGTCTATGGGCAGATGAATGAACCTCCTGGCTCACGTTTAAGAGTGGGATTAAGCGCTTTGACTCAAGCAGAATATTTTAGAGATGTGGCGGGTCAGGATGTGCTGCTTTTTATTGATAATATTTTTAGGTTTACTCAGGCAGGGTCTGAAGTCTCTGCTCTTTTAGGACGTATGCCATCTGCGGTAGGATACCAGCCCACCTTAGGCACGGAAATGGGTGAGCTGCAGGAAAGAATTACATCCACAAAAAAAGGCTCGATTACCTCTGTTCAGGCGATTTATGTACCAGCGGATGATTTAACTGATCCTGCTCCTGCTACTGCTTTTGCTCATTTGGATGCTACCACTGTTTTATCCAGACCCATTGCTGAGCTTGGAATTTACCCTGCGGTAGATCCTTTGGATTCCACTTCTAGAATTTTAGATCCTAAGATATTAGGCGCAGAACATTATCTTGTGGCTCGTTCTGTTCAGAAAGTTTTGCAGCGTTATAGGGATTTGCAGGATATTATTGCTATTTTAGGAATTGATGAACTTTCAGATGAAGATAAACTGATTGTTTCTAGGGCAAGAAAAATTCAAAAATTTCTTTCCCAGCCTTTTTTTGTGGCAGAAGAGTTTACTGGAATAGCGGGCCGTTATGTTGCTCTGAAAGATACGATTCAAGGATTTAAAGAGCTTGTAGAAGGTAAATACGATGCTTTGCCTGAACAGGCTTTTTATATGGTAGGCTCTATTGAAGAAGCGGTTGAAAAGGCAAATCAGTTGCAGGCATAATAGAAACAAAATTTTTTTAAGATGAAACGGTGAGGAAGTTTCATTTTCAGCGAGCAACTACCGTTGCCTAAAGAGAAGTAGGAAATAAATAAATTTATGTTAAGAAAAATTAATTTAGAAGTAATTTCACCTGAGCGTTTAGTGCTTCAAGAAGAGGTGGATTTTATTGCTTTGCCGGCTTTTGAGGGTGAGTGCGGTATTTTGCCCGGGCACCAACCCATGCTGGTTCAACTTAAAGAGGGAGAGGCAAGGTTTAGCAAAGGAAATGAAACTGAAATTTTAGCGGTTTCAGGCGGCTTTGCTGAAATTCATCCTTATAAAGTTGAAATTTTTGCAGAAACTGCGGAGATGTCTAAAGAAATTGATATGGAAAGAGCAAAAATAGCCGCGGAGCGGGCAAAAAAAGAATTAGAAAAGGAAACTATAAGTCCAAAGGAATTAGCCAATGCCCAGGCTGCTTTAAGAAGGGCGCTGATTAGATTAAGAGTTTCAGAAGGAATGTCGCGCAGAGCCTCCAGAAAGAAATAATGTTGATTGAAAATTTTATTCCCTTTTTGATTGCCATATTTGGAATTTTAATTTTATCCGTTGCCATTTATTTTGCCGTCCGTTACTTTGCCTATAAACGTTCCTTCCCACTACCCCACAGATTTGATTTTCTCTGGATTCTTTTAACTTTTTTGACGATTTTCCTTACCACTTTTACCCAAGGTCCTTTAGAAGGCAGTTTAAATCAAACCTTCCTGACCTGGACCACTTTTGCCACCTTACTTTTATTTTTTTATGTGATGATTTTTATTTTAGATCAGTTTCTGGTGGAATATTTTTTGTGCACAGTCTTAAAAATTTATATTTCCCCCCCTTTAAGAAAAGCCATGGTTCTTTTTGTATTTGCGGTTGCGGTTGTGATCGCGGTACAGAAAATTTTTAGCATTAATCCATGGGCAGTGTATGCCCCAACCTCTTTACTTTCTTTAGGCATCGGCATAGCGCTAAAGGATACTTTTCAAACTTTTTTTGCAGGAGTCGCTCTTTCTAAAGTTGTGCGTATTGGGGATTGGATACAAATTGGGGATAAAGAAGGAGAGGTGCTTGAGATCAACTGGGCAAGAACGGTTTTGCGCAGTTGGGAAGGAGATCATCTTTTTATTCCTAATAGTGAATTACAAAAAGGAATGTTTTTAAATTATAGTTATAAATCAAAACGTCATCGTTGCAAATTAGAAGTTGGAGTTTCTTATAGCGCTCCTCCAAAAAAGGTAAAAAACGTGCTTTTAAATTGCCTGCAAAATCTAGAAGGGATTGTAGCCCATCCTTTGCCAGAAGTGATCTTAAAATCTTATGGAGATTCCGCCATTATTTATAATTTAACTTTTTGGACTGATCATTACGCGATCTGGCGCACAATAACCAGCGATGTGGCCATGCGCGTTTGGTATGCTTTAAAAAGAGAAGGCTTGGAAATCCCATTTCCTATTCGAACCGTTCAACTCTTTAAGAAAAAAATCGAGGAAGAATCAAGGAATTTTGATGAACTTCTTTCTAAAATTGATCTTTTTAAAATGCTTTCTAATGAAGAAAAAGAGGTTTTAGTCCAAAAATTTCATTTTCAAACATTTTTAGAAAGTGAGATTGTGGTAGAGCAAGGTCAGATGGGCAGTTCTTTTTATCTTGTGCTTAAAGGGAAATTAGTGGTGCTGCGTACATTAAAAGATGGCAAGCCCATCACTTTAGGAGAGTTAGGAGAAGGCCAATTTTTTGGAGAACTTTCTTTGCTGACAGGAGAAGCTAGATCTGCCACAGTAAAGGCTTTAGAGGATTCTGAACTACTCATGTTGGAAAAAAATGATTTTAAAGAGATCTTAAATCGTCATCCAGCCTTAGCTGACAATTTAGCGGAAGTGGTCACTGCCAGACAAACCGCGCTATCTGGCATTCAAGAAAAATCTGAAATCGTTCAGCAACAAACCTTAAACAAAAGCGTGCTTTCTAAAAAAATAAGAAATTTCTTTAATTTAAAAAATTGAAGAGTAAACTCCAGCGCAATAGTTTCCTCATCGCCATTTTTGGCGCGATCTTCATTGGGTCGCTTTATTGGCAGGATGTTTTCCTTAATTTTGAAAATAATTCTTTAGATTTTCGTTTTAAGCTTAGAGGCATTGAAAAACCAAAATCGTCTGTAGTGATTGCGGCTGTGGATGACAATGCTTTAGAAAGAATCGGAAAATGGCCTTGGCGAAGAAAAACGCATGCAGAGCTGGTTGAAACTTTTACTAAGGCAGGAGCAAAAGCTGTAGTTTTTGACGTGCTTTTTTACGAACCAGACAAGGATCGGCCAGAGGATGATCAGTTTCTTGGCCAAGCCATTGAAAAAAATGGGAAAACTGTCATAGCCTTTAGTTTTGATTATTCTGAACAGCAATTCACAAAAGTAGATCAGAATGGCAAAACAACTCTGGTGAAAGAGTCTGTAGTAATAAAAAGCGATCCGCTCCCAGAGCTTTCTCTATCCTCTAAACAGATGGGCTATGTCAACTGTTTTCCTGATCCAGATGGTTATTTGCGCAGGGCTCCCTTAGTTTATGAATTTGAGGGAAAATCCTATTATCCTCTTAACATACAAGCTGTCAGCATAGCTAAAGAACAGTCTGTGGAAAGTTTATTGAAAAATCTTCCATTGACAGATGCGGTTTCTTGGGGAAATCGTTCAAGCGAAGTCTTAATTAATTATCGAGGAGCTGCTGAAGGTACTTTTACCACCTATTCTTGCGCTGACATTTTAGAAGGGATGATCCCTTCAGCCTGGTTAAAAGATAAAATTATTTTGATCGGTTCTACAGCATTGGGACTTTATGATCACTATCCCACCCCATTTTCTTCCTCATTCCCAGGACTTTATTTCCATGCGAATGTGATTGATAATCTTTGGTCCAATGATTTTTTAACTCCTTTAAATAGCTTAGTTTCCCTTGGACTCATCTTAATTTTTGGACTACTCTCTGGACTTTTTGTGCCAAGAGTTCCAGCAAGTTTAGGAGCTGGTTTTGTGACAATCTTTAGTTTGGGTTTTTGGGGCGTAGGATATTATTTGATGGTTAAAAAACTTATAGTTTTAGAATTAGTAGGACCCACTGTTTCTCTGGTAGGCAACTATATTGCGGTATTTTTTTACAGATTTATCGTGGAGCAAAGAGAAAAGGCTGGCATAAAAAAAGCTTTTGGCGTGTATGTAAATCCGCATGTGGTAGAGCAGATTGCAAAAAATCCTGAGGCTCTAAAGTTAGGCGGCGAACTAAGAGAGATGAGCGTGATGTTTTCTGATGTGGCTGGTTTTACAACGATTTCAGAAAAACTTTCTCCACAGGAACTAGTTCAACTATTAAATTTATATTTAACAAAAATGACTGATACTATTATGAGGTATGATGGAACAGTGGATAAGTATGAAGGGGATGCAATCATGGCTTTTTGGGGGGCGCCACTGGTTCAGCCAGAGCATGCCAAACATGCCTGTTTAAGCGCTTTAGAAAATAGAGTGGAGTTAGAAAATTTGAACCTTGAACTTGGAAAATTGGGAATGCAAAAATTGTCTGCCAGATGCGGTATCAATACAGGACCTATGAATGTGGGAAACATGGGTTCTGCTCAAAAATTCAACTATACAGTCATGGGTGATTCTGTGAACCTTGCTTCCCGCATGGAAGGAGCTAACAAAGAGTATGGAACGAATCTGATGATTTCTGAAATGACCTATGAAAAAGTGAAAGATTGGGTAGAAGTCAGGGAATTAGATCTTTTGCGGGTAAAGGGTAAAAAAATTCCAATTAAAGTTTTTGAGCTTTTATCTAAAAAAGGTGAGTTAAGCGATAGCCAAAAAAATGGTTTTGAGTGGTATCAGAAAGCTTTAGATCTTTATCACAAGCGGGATTTTAAAGAAGCTTCTAATTTTTTTAAAAAAGTATTTGAATTTATAAAAGAGGATGCGCCTACAAGGACATACTTACAGAGGATTGAGAATTTTTTAGCAACCCCACCGCCTGAGGATTGGGATGGGGCTTATGTGATGACTACTAAGTAAAGCTAAATGATACATTTATGGTTGTACGTCTGAAAAGAATATAATTCTTTCAATGGAAGATTCCAAAATATGGAAGCACAATGTTTTTAGGATATCATTAGAAAATGACACTATTTTTTGTACCGGTTCATATGTAACATTCAGGCTAAAAAGATGATAAAATTAATCATATTTATGAGGATAAACTAGATGGAAATTTTTTGGAGACTGATGCTGGGTCATTTTATTGCGGATTTTACTCTGCAAACCAACTATATCGCAGCCTGGAAACGGCGCAATATTTGGGGGCTGTTAGTTCATTGCGCAATTCATCCAATCCTTTATACTATTTTATTATGGAACTATGTGGGGCAGGTTTGGCTTCAAATAGGGGCTATAGAACTGACAGGATGCACCTGTATTTTTTTAGTTTTTATAGCTCATTTAATAGAGGATGAATGGAGGATTTGGTCTGTTTTAAAAAAAGGAGCGCCAGACAATACTTTTTTTTATCTTTGGGACCAGGCTATTCATTATGCCATTATTTTTGCTTTTTCTCCTGTCGTAGATGGCTCCACTGGAAAATATGGGCTGTTGAATTATCACCCAATTAGCGGTGTTTTAAATTCAACCCAAGCCATGGGAATAGAATTTTTTAGCAGATTTTTTAATATTGTTCGTTCCGAAAATTGGGTCATTTTAGGGATTTTGATAGCTCTTGTGACACATTTTACAACTGTCACCATCTATTTTTTGGAAAAGGATTTTTTTGGTTTTGATTTTCCGGAAACAAAAGAAAAATATATTACCATGGCGGAGCGAGTTTTAGTCATGGGCTGTTTTCTTTTGCCTGGCGCTTGGTGGATGGCGGTAGTTGCTGTTTGGATATTGAGAACAGTGATTTATAAAGTAAAAAAGGTTTATGATCTAACTTGGCTAAATATCCTGCTTGGGAATGGCATTGCAGTTGTTTGCGGCATCGCAGCAAGAATTTTGATTTATTAATCTAGATAAAATGAATGAGCCAGCAACTCGCGTAATTATTTGATAACGTGGGTTATGCCGCCAAAGGCGGTACCTATCCACAAAATAATACGGAGTTGCTGGCTCATTCATTTTATCTAGATACCCATAGGCGGTCAATGCCGTAAAGAATTGCTCTTCGGGTTCTCCTTCAATTTTAAAATCCAACTAATAATATGAAAGTGTTGCACCTTCTTTTGTTTTGTATTCTTAAAGGTTTTATACCTTCGGAAGACATAACACATTTTCATAAGTACAATATTCAGGTTAAGGATACGTGCGCCCTATTGGATTTGAACCAATGGCCTTCTGTTTCGTAGACAGACGCTCTATCCACTGAGCTAAGGGCGCGAAGATAAGAAAAACAAGACTTTTTTCGGAGGGGGAGGGATTCGAACCCTCGGTACACCTTTTCAAGCATACAGCGGTTTAGCAAACCGCCGCCTTAAGCCACTCGGCCACCCCTCCTTGAAAAAAATCTATTAAGTTTAGGCGGCCTGTACTTTTTCCTTATTAGCAAACCGCCGCCTTAAGCCACTCGGCCACCCCTCCTTGAAAAAAATCTATTAAGTTTAGGCGGCCTGTACTTTTTCCTTAATGTAAAGGAATAAGAAAAAAGTGCGGCCACCCCTCCTCTTGTTATAATTTGGTTATTGTACCAAAAGATCCGAGAATTGGGGACAGTCCCCAATTCTCTGCATAAACCCAACAGCGTTCAGCTGCGCGGCAAAAAAACCTTAACCTCAACAAGTTTCAATCCTTTGCGGGTGTGACTATAATTAAGAAGAATTGGAAAATATTTCATTGCCTTTTTAGGTAACTCATTCAGAAACGCTCCATAGATTCTCTCTTTTTTATTTTGAGTCCTATCCCTTGGCAATTCAATGCTGGCTAGATATCCATCATGATTAAAGGTAATTCCACGTTCTTTCATTCTTATTTCTCTTCCACTAGCAACCGTGATATCGTTATTAATCAGTTTGCTTTTATAAGAGTGGTGAACAGAAATATTGAGATGGGTCCCATGAAACACGATATGATCTTTAACAATTGTCGCCAAATTTTTATTTGAATAAGGATGTTTTCCATTACTCGGCTCATGAATCATCTTTCCAATAACTTTTGGTTTCCTGTTATCTAGCGGGAACTGATTATCAACCATCTTTTTAATTTTACCGCTTTTGTTTACCATTATTTAAATTTCTTATTTATTTCTACAAGTATATTACAAAATAGAGCGCCCTGCTCAATGGCATCGTCTAAGGCGCAATGGGTATGGGGCAGGGAATCAAACCACTCTTTGGGCATATTCTTTTTTGTTACTTTTCGATAATCACTTTTTAAAAGAATCATGGCTAAAGTCTTGATGTCTAGCGCTGAATGAGAAAATGGGCTTTCTCCCGTAAAACGAATAAGGTACCAATAGACAAAGAGAAAATCGTACGCGGCGGGATATCCCACAAAAACGGGGTGTCCGGGTAGAGATTTCAACCATAACAAATAACTCTTCATTGCCTTCTCCGGAGGCTGCAAATTCTGGCGGCATGCGTTCCATGCCTCTGGTTGAGACCGCCACCATTCCATTGTCTTTGGATTCTCTACCGCATCCGGCAAAGTTTCTAAATTGGCACTAAACGTACTCACCAGAGTTTTATCAGCCAGATAGGCAGCAGATCCAAAGCTAAGCATGGAATTAACTCCGGGAATGGGACCATCCGCCTCGACATCCGTACTCACATAAATCTCCAGTTTTTTACTCATGCATTTTTTTAAGTTCAGGTTCTAGTTTTTTCCAGAATTCTTTGAGTACAGAAAATGCGGAGCTCATTGTGTTTTTAGAAAGTTTGATACTTTCCGCCATTTCTCGGTATCCTTCCTCCCAATCGTCTGGAGGCGCATTAAGAACAGTGGGAATTGAGTGAGTTTTGCGTCTCTTAAAATTATATTCAATAGCATGAGCAACAGTAGAAATTTTTGGAATCCCTTGCTCTATTAGAAGAACCATATCCACTAAATCTCTAACTCGTGAATTTTTCCTAACTCGAGGTAATGTGTAAGCATGAAGTTTTTCAGCAAACTGCTGTTCAATAGGTAATAGCGCAATTCGAGCTGGTGGAATCCCGGCAAAATCCAAAATTTTATTTCCTTCCTTCCATTCCGGATTTGATATTAATGCATCTCCAATGCCAATATCCACATGAAATTTAGAAAATGTACGTTCATCGACTATTACAGTTACAGGATAACGCCAGCCCCCATATAATGCATCTAGTTCCAACATTGGAAGACCTATCCTAAAATGAAACCAATCGTGCAAATCTTTGGCGGAATCTTCTATTAAAAGGTCACGAATTTTTTCGGAAGTAGGCTGCTTAAAATTAGCAATGGAAAAATCAATATCTCTAGTTGCGCGGGCAACCATTTGAAATCTCAACTCCATGGCGTACCCGCCTTTTAAAATCCATTTTGGATTCTGTGTAGAAAAAAATCGGGCAAGAAATCGATCGAATGAAACCCATTTTCTTAATCGTTCTTGAGGTATTTTATCTTTATCAGAAATGGTTTTTAGGCGAATTTCTAAGGCTTGCCTGAACGCGACAGCAGTTTCATATTTTTTAATTTGTTTTGAACCCATTCTTATTTAATGAAAATATTTCTGACGTGGCTAATAACAGATTTTATTTTTTCTCTTGCTGTAGGAGAGAGGCTAGCATTTTCAAGTTCACTCAAGCGAATAAGACCTTCTTTAGAGGCATCGTAAACCGCCTGCTCCAAAATATCCATCCTAATTGAACTTTCTGCCACATCGATAAGCGTACGTTTTGGTGTTGTAACAAAAATGCCATGTTTCATTTCGATATCATCTTTTGGGAGAATTCTTTTATGAATTGTGCAAATAGTATCTGGCTTTTTTGAGAAATTTATAGGGACAGTCAGATGAATTTTACTAGGAATTATATCGCTCAATTCATGAAGTGACAGAGCCGATTCATGAGATATAACTGCTTGCGGGAACTCTGCTCTATTGCGGCTCCAAAGAGACCATCGGATCAATTCATCATAGGAAGAAACAGGGTGCTCCGTTAGACGAAAAATACCCCGATCAACTTCCTGCCAATGGCCTTTAGCCCTATGATAATGTTGGAGCCGGTAAGAATACCCAGCTCTTGAAGCTTCTTTAGCTGTAAAATAGCCGCCCCTTGATGAAGCGATTTTCAGAAGTTTCTTTTCTTTAATATTTCTAGCATATCCCATATGTATAATCCTTACATTTAATGTAAGGATTATACATGATAATACGCGTATTTACAATATATAAATACTTACATTAAATGTAATTTTAATTCTGTGGACTTGCCTAATGGTATCAATGTAACATGTTATTTTAATGTTGTTATATTTTTAACATGCAGCTAGAAAGTACAAAGATGCGCTTTAGAATTTGCTTACAAATCAACTTCATTACCAATTAATTTTTTGGATGCAATTTGAGTGGAAGCTTGAGAGGGAAAGTGGCAGGAATTGAGGGGAATTGGCGGGAATGCGATCGTCGGAAAGCGTGCGCGGATTCGAGACTAAAGTGGAATTAGCAAACCGCCGCCTTAAAGCCTGTCTGAAGCCACCCCTCCATGAAAAAAATTCTTAAGTTTAGGCGGCCTGTACTTTTTCCTTAATGTAAAGGAATAAGAAAAAAGTGCGGCCACCCCTCCTCTAATTTGATAAATCAATACGATTGTACAACTTCAATCGGCTTATTTTACTCATCAGTGCAATTTGGAATATTTAACTTTTTTCGCTTTATTGATGTCGAGTCTTACAAAAATTTTTTATCTGCTAATTCAAAGATTCTTTCTTTATGGTTCATATATCTACTCATGTCTCTAATACATAAAAATTAGCAGTTATTTAGAATATTATTTCAACCAAGAAGACGGAAGATTTTTTAAAATTTCTATATTTTCAAAAGGTTTACTTTTTCGCGGTCCAGCTTTTTTGCACCACTCCGCCATCTGTCGGATCCCTTCAGATAAACTCACTGTCTTCCCTTGATTAAATACCCCCCTAACTTTTTGGTGATCTGAATATGCGTGAATCACTTCCTTTCGAGGCGCAAGATAATGAATCTTTGGTTTTACTCCCATGGAGTCACCTATTTCACAGATCAATTGATTAATCGAATATGGGTGATCTGCTCCGATATTAAAAATTTTATTGTAGGCCTTTTTTACCTCCACTGATCGCGCAATAATCGGAGCTATATCGTTAATATAACTGAATGCCCGTGTCTGCTTGCCGTCTCCAAACACTGTCAGAGACTCTTCCTTCATAATTTGATTCATAAAAATTCCGATCACATTCCGGTAACGGTCTCCAATATTTTGCTTCGGCCCATATACATTATGTGGACGGAAAATAATATAAGGTAAACCAAACATCTCATGGGAAGCTTTTAACTCCAGTTCAACCGCAAATTTAGCAATCCCGTAAGAATCTTCTGGCAAAGGCATTAAATCTTCCCGCATCGGCAACTGATTTTTCCCATAAACTGCGATCGAAGACGTAAAAACAAAACATTTTACTTGATGATTAACAGATGCATTGATCAAATTCATGCTGCCAATTAAGTTATTTGTGTAATTAAACCGCTTAATAAAGTGGCTTAAACCTTCTGCCGCGTAAGCCGCAAGATGAAAAACATATTTGATGGGGTGAGAATTAAAAATTTTTTCGATTAAAACAGTATTCAAGATACTACCTTTATAGAATTTGGCTTTAGGATTCACATTATCCAAAAAACCACCGCTTAAATCATCTAGTATAATAACATTATACCCACGTTCAATTAGTTGATCCGCGACATGAGATCCTATGAATCCTGCCCCCCCGCTAACTAAAACAACTGATTTCATGATCTAATCCATCCTTTAATTTTTCTGATAATTTTTAAGATTGGGACATTATAAAATAAGTAAATCAAATTAAACAAAGCATAAGCCAAAAATCCATAATGTTTTTTATAGTATTTTAACATACTGTTAAAAAAAATTTTTTCTTTTTTTTCTTTTCCATGTAAATCCATACCCACACTGCCCAAATGATATAATTTTGCCTCTGAAAAAAGATAAATTTTATAACCTTTTTCTAAAATCCGTTTACACCAATCTGTCTCTTCCCAATAAATCAAGAATCTTTCATCCAATATACCAACATCTTTGAATAAACTGGAACGCACTAGCATACATGCTCCACTTAAAGATTCAACCGTTTCAGTTTGATCTCTATCCCAATCAGGTCGGATTCTATTCGAGCGGATAGGGTTTGTTTTCCAAATGGTATTGATTAGAAACACCTCAAAAAGACCATATAAGAAACTTGGTAATCGGTCACCGCTTCCTTGAACACTGCCATCTAAATTTAAAATTTTTGGTCCAGCGGCGCCAATAGAATTATCTTTATCCATAAAATTTATAATCTTTTCCAGAGCATTATCTTCAAAATACAAATCAGGATTTAAAATAACAGAATAACGACCCTGAGCTTGACTCAGAGCTTGGTTGTGAGCTTTTGTAAAGAAAAGATTTTGACCATTTCTTATTAAATTTACCATAGGGAATTTTTTTTGCACCATAGTAACACTACTATCTGTAGAAGCATTGTCAATAACAAATATTTCAAAAGAAATTTGTTTATGATGTTGATAAATGGAAATCAGACATTTTTCCAGTAAATTTGATGTATTATAATTTACGATTGAGATGGTTAAATCTAAATTTTTCATCTATCTCTATAAAAGAGGAAGAACGATTTGAAGGATTTTTGCATTTTTATTGAATATGAAGGATGTTATTTATATAAATTAAAACGAAGTTGATTTCTATTTATCCATTCTCTTAAATTTAAACCAATTAAGGATTTCCAAGTATAATAACGATTTAAAATTGTACCGAAACGTCCTTGCTGATATTGTCGCATATTCTTATCCAATCTTTTACATAGTTTTTCAAATAGCTGTTCAATCGCAGGATAATCCGATTTAAAAGCAACACAGAATAAAGTGTGCGGAAAATCTATTGGTCCTTGTGAGCCGACAATTTTGATTTCGAAAGATTTTGTTAGGGTACGAATCCCTTCAGGTGTAAATCTCCAGTAATCATAAGGATAATCATGAATGGGAAAATTCATTGGGGTTGTTAAAATTAAAACCCCATTGGATTTTAATACTCGATATACCTCACCTAATGCAATGAAGGGATTTTCTATATGCTCTAAAGACTCAATAAGTAAACAAGTCCCTACAGATTGATCTTTTAAAGAAAGAGACATGATGTTTTCAATTTTATCTACTCCAGTACCACTAACATAATCACAGCCAACATAATACTTCCCTTTAAAAAAACAACGCAAATTAGTAAATTCTCCTTGATCAGCTACTTGTCTTGAACCAAATTCGTATATGGGTTCAGGCAAATCAATCACTTCTGATACAATCGCTACAAAATCTCTACAATTCATTTTCATAAAGTAGTTATCACTCCTTAGCAATTGATTTCTAGTTACATTTTTTAATATGATTTAAAATCTGAATAAATCTATCTTGCAAAGTGTGCTTTGATAAAGCTTCCTTGTATCCACCTAAAGCAATAGATTCTCTTTCTGATTCGTTAGAAAGATAGTAATCTAATTTTTCTTCAAGATCATCAACCCCATCATAAAAAATAAGATGAGTTTGATCTTGAAAAAGATCCTCTAAACCAGTTTCTTTTCCCAGTCTATTTGTAACCAATAAACTTCCACAAGAGAGCGCTTCAAAAATTCTCATGTTGATTTCTGAAAATTGAGAGTAGTTAAAAATTATTTTTGATTGCGAATAAATTTTTGATATTTCTTCCCCATATAAATTATCTGAGATATAAACTTTAAATTTTTTAGAGATTTTATTAAGAGTTTTAATGCGCCCGGAATAGAGATCCTTATTTAAGTTTCCTATATAGGCCACATCATATATTTTAGGTAAATCCAATTTTTTAAAAGTAGAGGTATTACATGCATAGGGTAACCATGCTGTTTTTTTTGATTTAAAAAAATTCAAGTAGTTTTTATGGGCGACAAAAATAATATCAAAATCTTTTTCTATCCACTTATGAAATTTTTGTTTATCTTTTCTAAAAATATCGCAAGACCAAAGAGCCTTAACAGCCATACTTCTGCGCATTCCAGAAAGGTGATGTTGTCCAACGCCATCCAATTCTATAATAAAATCAAACTGACTAAGAAATTTTTTTTCTAGGGAAGAAATAGTAGTAGGGATTTCTTTGGGAAGATAAAAAGGTAAGCGACCCTTCCAGTCTCCGTAATAAGCTGAATTGTCTATTGGAGTATAAAAGATTTTATACTTTTCATTAAAATAATTTTCAAAAAAATACCCCTGCATATGCCAACGCGAATGATAGGCTAAAAGAACATTCATTGTTTGATATTCCCTTGTCTCATATCTTTAATCACATTCGATAACCGTTTAGGATTCCCAATATCTCTCACATATCCATCCAGTTGAAACCCATACATTGGAATATTTTTCGAGATCAGTGCCGGAAACAAATCCTTCCCAAAATCGAAAAAAGAGTTCGATGGGATATGTGAAAAAATCTCTGGCTCTAAAACATAAATCCCTGCATTAGAAAGCTCATTGGAAGAACACAGCTCTTTTGGTGGTTTCTCAATAAACGCAACGATTCTTGCTTTTTTATCCAGTTGAACCACTCCTTGTGTCCATGGCTCTGAACACTGGTAAAGAGCAATGGTTACAAGTGTTCTTTTCTTTTTATGAAATTGAATCAGCGGTTCCAAATTTGTGGCAATCAAATTATCGCCATACAAAACCAAAAAAGTTTCCTTAAAAAAATTTTCTAATTTTTTAATACCACCTGCAGTTCCGAGCAACTTTTTTTCGTAAGAATAAAGGACTTTTATGCCAAACTGTTTTCCATTTTTAAGAAATCCATTGATTTTTTCAGGAAAATGGTGAAGGTTAATTCCAATCTCTTTAATTCCCTGCTTTTTCAGCATCCGAAGGTGATAATCTAAGAGAGGTTTTCCATTAATCGGAACCATAATTTTAGGCATTTTTAGAGTAAAAGGACGTAATCGCGTTCCTAAGCCAGCGGCTAAGATCATTGCTTTCATTCCAGTACCCATCGATTGACAGAGTGCTGGTTCTTAAAATCAAAAGCAGTTAAGAGCCTATCCCGATCCAGAAAAATTGCTACTTTGGAGTTGCAGCTTTTCTTAGGCATCCAGTCTTTTCCATTAAGTTTTCAGCTTCAGCAACATAATCTTTTTTCAAATTTTGTTTTTGAATCCATTGGACATAAGCTTCTACAGAATTTTTTGGCGTTCTTGTAGGACTCCAACCCAAAGAACGAATTTTATCAATATTGGAAATACTGTGGCGCGTATCCCCAACCCGATATTGATGAGTGATCTGTGGCTGGATATTAGTCTTTAAAACTTGATTAACGATTGATACAAAATCTAAAACCGTATAAGCTTTCCCTCCACCAACATTATAAACATTCCAGTTTGCCTCTTTTTTTTGCAAAACTAAAACATTCGCTTGGGCAACATCTAAAACGTTCACATAGTCTCTAAACTGTAAACCATCTTCAAAGACTGGAGGAGTTTCACCCTTCAACATTTTTAAAGCGAACACTCTTAAAACTCCGGAATAAGCGTTGCGGAACGATTGGCGGGCTCCTTGCACAATCGAATATCTCAAACCAACCGTTGGGATCTGATATCTTTTTCCAAAAGTGAGCGCAATTAGTTCTTGGGTATATTTAGAAATGGAGTATTGATTTTGGGGATCAAACGATTCTTCCGTTAAAAGCGCAGGGGAAGTTTTCTTTTGGCAATGCGGGCAGAGCACGTCCCATTTTCCTTGATCCAGATGAGCTATAGTACGCATCCCAGCATGAAAGAGACCGTGTTCACTACATTGATAATGGCCTTCTCCATAAACAAATTGAGAAGAGGCAATAACTACTTTTTTTATTGGAAGTTTTCGATTAACTATTAGTTCATATAAAAGCGCTGTGCTTACAGTATTGACAGAAAAAAATTTAGAAAAATTGGGTAACAAATCTTGATAAGCAGCCAGATGAAAAACATAATCTATACCTTCCAGCGCTTTCTCCAAATCCTCAAAATGGCTAACATCTCCTTTAATCTTCTGGATTCGAGAATCTAAGTAATCGGGCCAACAACCGTCATGAATTTGTTCTGTCAAGTTATCTAAAATATGAACTTCATACCCTTCCTCAAGCAATAGATCGGCTGTATGAGATCCGATAAAACCTGCTCCACCTGTGATCAGAACTTTTCCTTTACCCATGAAAAATTTTAATTCTGACTAAATCTAAAAAAACTGCAATCGATTTCGAAAAATTGTAGGGGATTCGCGTATTAAAATTATGTTCCCAAACCACTGGAACCTCTTTGATGTTATAACCCTCTTTTTTAGCCAAATAAAGAATTTCCATATCAAAAACGACTCCGTTTAACTTTTGTTTAGAAAAAAGTAAGTAAGCAACGTTACGTTCAAAAAGCTTAAACCCGCATTGTGTATCCTGAATATTTAATCCTAACAAAAAGCGGCCACACAAACCAAAGAACTTACCGGCCAAATCGCGTAAAAACGAATTGCCTTGTTTCACTAATGATTTCTGTAATGCGCGCGAACCAATCGCCACCAGATATTTTTCTTTTGTGACCGCATTCAACAATTTATAAATTTCTTCTATTGGTGTGGATAAATCTGCATCAGAAAATAAAATGTATTTTCCCTCTGTCGCCAGCACCCCCTTTTTAACCGCCGCTCCTTTTCCTTGGTTCTGGGGGAGTTGAATTAATCGCAGGGGGATTTGCTTAGCTAAATTTTGAACTACTTTGACTGTTCCATCTTTGCTTCCGTCATCCACCGCAATGATTTCCCAACTCCAAGGCTGTTTTTGAAGGAACTGAAAAATTTTATAAAGCGTTTGAGGGAGACGATCTTCTTCATTGTAAGCTGGAATTAAAACTGAAAGATAGGGTTCCATTGAAAAAGGATATTAATTCCGTACATTAAAGATCGCTTTGCTCCCGTCTTTCTGAAAACTAAATGGTAATTCTTTAAGCTCAGCAAGCGCTTCTCGGACACGATCTTGGTTCTCCGGTGGAACGTAAAACAACAAAAATCCTCCCCCCCCCGCACCCAAAATTTTTCCTCCCACAGCTCCTGCATTACAAGCTTTTTCATAAAGAATATCTATCATCGGATCAGAAATGTTTGAAGCAAGCTCTTTTTTGTAAAGCCAACCTTGATGAAGAAGCGAGCCAATAGGATCAAATTGACTGCTCTTCAGATATTTTTCGATGGTTGGTACTTGTCCTCTTATTTGTAAAAGGATTTTTTGCTTATCTTTGATATTTTCCTTTTGTTTAGAAAGAATTGTTGCCGCGCTTCTAGTTTTTCCAGTAAAGAACAGAAGAAGACGCGAATTGAATTTGCGCAATTTTTCGTTTTGGAGTTGGATAGAAGTATATCCCACTTTTCCATTTGCATGAAACTCAAAGTTTTTAAAACCGCCGTAAGCAGCGATATATTGATCTTGTTTTCCAATTGGTTTTTTTAGAATGTCTATTTCGATTTCGCAAGATTCTTGTGCAAGTGTTTCTGCATCAACCATTCTTCCGCTATAAAGGTAAAGCGCATGCAAAAGTCCAACGGTGAGACTACTTGAAGAACCTAACCCCGATCCTTCAGAAGGAACATCAGAAAGAGTTGTGATTTCAATCCCTTCTGAAACTTTGGTCTTTTTCATCGCTTCTCGAATCAGTTCATGTTCGATTTCATCAACAGAGTTCACGATTTCTTTTTTCATCCAATTTAGATAAATTTTTTTATCGAACCTTTCCTTGACGATCACAAAAGTATTTTTATCAATAGCGGAACTAATCACCATTCCTTTTTCATGGTTTTTATAAAATTCGGAGAAATCAGTCCCACCGCCGGCAAAACTAATTCGGAGAGGAGTCTGAACAATAATCATGATTTTTTTCGATGATTTCTACAAAGTCGCATGTCTTTTTATTGAATCTTGTGCTATTGGCTTAAAAAGGAGCGCAAGGTCATACACTTTGATCAAACAAGGATTAAAAATCTGTGGGTCGTGACAACTGTCCTCAAAATAGAGCGGAAGAATTTGATCGTAACCTAATTCTACAGAATAAATAGGATTCAAAGAAGATAAAACTGGTTCGAGGTAAGAAAATTTTAAAAAGCGAAAACTATTTTTGTGCAATGTATCCACATAAAGCAAATAACGACATTGGTTTTTTTTGTAAAGTTCTTCTAGAGAAGTATTCACTTTATCAAAATGGATCACTTCATTCTCACGGCTTGCATAATAGTCTGAAATAGGATGACAAAAACTGATGTAATTCCAATCCCCTTGGCCATGGATAAACTCAATTGCTTTTTTGTATCCCGATTCTACACGAACAATCTTCCAACATTTCCAAAGAGCGATGGCAATAAAAATTCCTACCCCATAAGGAAAGAAATTGTTTAATGAGCTGAGTCCCACGGCCACTACGATCGCCAAGCCATGAACGCAGCTAGAAGCTAACCTAGGAACCGCAATCTGATAAGTGCCGATACTTCCTTTTCGAACCTCTAAGAGTTTGGTTGGTCGAGAGCTCCAAAATAAAATTGGAAAAAAACACTGCGCTAAAATTAAAATCACGGGAGGCGAAGGATTTTTCAAATTGAGAATGACGCCCCAGATTAAAAAACCTAGCGCCAAGATTCCCTCAAACGAATACAATGTTCTCCAAAAGATTTTAAAGGAAGGAAACCGTAAATCAATTGCTAGCTTTTGTCCCGTCCTCTCATAAAGTTGCATAAAGTAACTCATATAAGGATACCCAACCGCGCGCAAAAATACAAAAAACTCTTCAATCAGCATTAAAGGCAAAAACATTGAAATCCCTAACATAATCAGTCGAGAAAACATTATGTCAAAGGGTTGGAAAAATAGCGATGTCAGTTCGTACAACACAAAGAAAAAAGGAAGATAAAATTGGCGAGAGTTACAGGTAAAAGCGCATCCAATGAAAAATCCAGCTAAAAGTATCAATAAAGGATGATTAGTTCTAAAACTTAAAAAATAAAAATAAGTTCCCCAAACATAAAAAGCGCTGCAACTGACTTCTGCATAAATGGATCGCGAATAGTTGAGATGATAAGCAGAAAGGGCTAACACAAGCGCAGAAAGAAGACCTATCGTTGTTCCAAAAACAAGTTGGGCTAGGAAAAAAGTTCCTAAAACGGCAAGAACTCCTAAAACAGCATTCGCAACTAATCCAGCAATTTCAATGTTTTTCGTAAACTGAGACACAACCCAATAACAGAAAATGTTTAGAGGATTGCTGTCAAAATGATAGAGACCTCGAAAACGAGGAGCAGACTCTTTTAAAGAAATTTCTCGGGCTAAAATTCGATTCAAATTTTTTTTTAAAAATGAAGCCAATTCCTCTAAAAAGAGAACTTCTTGCATGCGTACGCCGTCGTCCCAATAAAGAAGACCTCTTTTTTTTAAATGATAAAAACGCAAAAAGAAAGCTAAAACAAGAATAATTGTTAAAAAAATTGCAGTTTCAATCGTCATTTAGTTTGTCATTCCTAAAACAAACCGAAACCCTTTCCAATAGCGATGAATATCAGTCCAAGATCGAATCTTGAAAAGTTTTTTTAAAATAAATTTTGGCCTGAAATAAAATTTTTCAAACGCTTCTCGATTGATTGCTTTTAACTCTTCTGCACTTTTGTATCCTTTCGGAACAAAAACTGGGGACCAACCATGAAACTCGCTATATTCTTCACTTAAAGTGCCCCACTTAGAGACTTCTTTATAGAGTTCTGTACCGGGATAAGGCGTTGTAATGGAGAATTGTGCGTAGTCAGGATCTAAATCAATTGCAAAATCAATGGTTTTACGCGCTTTCTCGGGAGTCTCTCCAGGCATTCCTACCATAAAGGAACCACGAATTTCAATTCCGAAAGATTGGACCAACCTCACCTTCTCTTTTAATTGTTTAACCGTCATCAGTTTTTTGATGTTGTCTAACAATTCTTGATCGCCGGATTCGATCCCAAAAAACATCGTCCAACACCCCGCTTCTTTCATTTTTTTCAAAAGTTCTGCATCAACTAAGTTTAAACGTGAATAGCAGCCCCAGATCATATTCATTTTTTCGCGGATCATTGTTTCACAAAATTCTATCACCCATTTTCGGTTCACTGTAAAAGTATCATCCCAGAAGGCAATCTCAACCGCGCCATATTTTTTTTTTAAATGCCGAAGCTCATCCATCACATGAGGGATGCTTCTTTGACGAAAACCGCTTTTTGCATCAAAACAAAAAGTGCATGGATAAGGACACCCGCGCGACGTCACTACATGGATCGAATTTGGAGTTCGTTTATAATTGTTTGGTAAAGCGGTATACCGATTTAAATTAATTAAGTGTCGTGCAGGGAAAGGCAGATCGTCTAAATTTTTTACTTTGCCCGCATCCACAATTTTTTGCTGAGCATATTTTTCAAAATTTTCAATAAGATCTAAAATGACATTCTCTGCCTCTTCCCGAATCACAACATCAGCTCCGGTTTCCTTTAAAACATCCTCCGGAAGAGCCGTTGGGTGCGGCCCGCCTACAAAAATTTTGATATTAGGGAACTGCTTGCGAACCTCCTGGCAGAGACTTTTTGTCTTTTCTGCTAGAGAAGTAATGGATGAAACTCCCATAAAATTCGGCTGCAACGAATTGATCCGTCCAATCACCTGTTCTAAATCCATGTTTTCTACAGGAGAATCAATGATGTGTACCTCATGTCCGGCCTTTTCTAAGACGGCAGCAAGATAAAGAAGCCCTAAAGGAGGAAGGTTTCCACCCGCATCCCCAACACTATGCGCGTAACGGTGTTTTAAAACGAGCGGAGGAAATATCAATACAACTTTCATGCTGGCAACTCAGCAGTAAGGTTTTTTTTAGTTTGAGAAGAAATCACAAGCCAAATTTTATCTATTTCTTCTTTTGAAAACAACCGGCTTATCCAAACAAAAAAAAGAAAAAATGGAAGAGCGCTGTAAGGAAGAAAAAAAAGTTCTAAACTAACACTTAATAGCATGACCCCGCTTAATAAAAGACTAAAGCGGACAATATCGATTCTGTTGTTTGCCAAAATATAAATGTAAGAAATAGTTTGCAAGCTGAGCATGATGACGTTCGCCAAGGCTGAACCCATCGATTTCCAATGAGGGATCAACAAAAAATCAAGAGCTAACAAGCTGAGAACCGAGAAAAAACCAATCCACATTTGAACATGAACCTTATTGATCGCCACAAAAAAAGGTCCGATAAACGACTGCATCCCAATAATAAAAAATACAAACCCATAAATTCGTAAAACATCAATGCTCTTTAAATAAGAATCCCCATACAGCAAGGAGACGATAATTGAGCCAAAACTAAAAAAAATTAAAGATCCAATCCCACAAACGAGCCCAAGCAGTTTAGTGCCCAATTTAATAATTTGCTCTCGAGTATGCGAAGTGTCTGGATGAGTAAAATAATAGAGAAACGGGATCGAGAGGGGTGCTAAAAGTAGACTTTGAAAAATTTGTGGGATTCGGGTTCCAGCAAAATAATATCCTACTTCTTGAGGATCCTTGAGTAGCGCTCTTAAAAGAACTGCGTCAGCAGAAGTTCCCACAATAAAAATAGCCGATCCCATTAACATAATGACAGCAAAATGGGACACTTTTGGATCAATTTTTAAATCAGAAAGAAAAAATTGCTCTCGAATAATAGAAAAAGAGTAAAAAGTCATAATCAAAAGAGTCATACTAAAACAATAAAGTGCATTTTGATAAGTCGTACTAGAAAATAAAATCAACAAGAGCGTGAAAACTCGAGCAATAAAATCGTTACTACCCTCAATCAAAGACCATTGCACAAATTTACCAAGCCCTCGAAAAATTCCTTGAAAAATATTAAAGATAGCGAATAAACCGACAAAAAGAACAAAGATTAATTTAATTGACTTAATCTCATCTGGTAAAATTGACGGGGCAAAAAAATAAAGGAGGAAAAAGAAGAGCAGGAAAACTCCCATTGAGATCAAGCTGACCTCAACCGCTTGCGAAGAAAGACGAGCTTGGGAGAGATGAGCTTTGAGTTCAGGAAGGAATTTCGATAAAGTACTCGCAGAACCCCAAGAAAGAAATAAACCAGAAGTAACGGCAAGCTGCAAAACTAAAGAAAATTTTCCAAACTCCTGAGGCCCCATTTTGCGCACGATAAAAATCATCAAAATAGCGATCGTTAAAGAGAAAAAAGCACGGATTCCGAAATGCAGGAAGGTTAAACGAAAAATTTTTTTATAGAGGTGTAAATTAGACATTTTTAAAGAACAGAAGCAATCTTTTTAAGATTTTTTAACGAACGAACTTTTGGTAAAAATTTTAAAAAAGTCTCTACAAGATTTTGAAGCTCTTCAAGTTGTTTTAACCTTTCTTTATAGAAGGAAGCTTTTTCATTTTTGCTATTTAAAATAGAATAAATTAAATCCATTTTAGCCTTAGATAAAGCAATCCTTCTTGTGAAACCGTAATCCAGCCGCTCTAAAACCAATTTAAGAATGTCCGGTTCAGCAGTATAAAAATCTTTACGGGAACCTTGAATCCAAACTTTTTTAACCGCGTTCCATGTCTCTAAAGCCCTAATGTTGACGCTAGCTGATCCTTTTGAGATTTTGAGCTTTTCCGCCATCTTGTTTAAAGAAACAGGTTCTGGACGGATATAAAGCAAAGCATAAAGCTGTCCGACCATCCGGTTGAGGCTCACACTTTCAGCTAGCTCACCTGCCGTTTGAATAAAGATATCTTCGATTTGAGAATCAATCATAATTTTGAATGTTTAGAATGTTATAAACGTATAATAACATGACTTTTGTTCTTTGTCAAACGGACTGATTCAGATTCAGATTTTAAAATTGGGGAAATCCAGCTAACTTAGCTAGCTTGAAATGGACAGTTGGGTTCAAACAAAAAAAATTGTAACCCGGTAGATTCTCAAAATCTTTAAGCAAATAAATTTTTTTCTGAAAACAGTAGTAAAAACAGTATCCAAATTTTTTAAGATATGAAAAAATATCTTTAGGATGATAACCCAGCCCTTTTGTAGTCACCCATTGAGTCTCTAAAAGCCAAATTGGCAATAGTTCCAATTTTGAAAGTGATTGAAAGCCCTTTAATACAAACAGTTCATATCCTTCAACATCACATTTAATAAAGGAAATATTTTTGATATTTCTTTCTGAAATATAATTATCTAGCGTTGTTATGGAACATACTTTTTTACATAGAAGATCATTATAGGGATCCGAAAAAGTAGCCAACCCAGACCCAAAACGTTTTGGATACTGTATAGTCAATTGTCCATTACGTTCCCCTAAGGCAACATTATTCAAGTAGACATTATCAGTAAATTCATTTAGAGCTATATTTTTTTTAAGTTTAAGGAATGTTTCAGGTAGAGGCTCAAAGCTATGTACCTCCCCCCCCCTCCTCCCACCCAAAATTTGTTGAAGCATCAGTATAGTGTAATATCCAAAGTTAGCACCAATGTCAAAAACGATATCATCTTTGGAAATTAAACGCTTTAAAATTTCAGTTTCTTCAGGCTCATAGATTCCTTCTCTTGGGATCGTAAAAAGGCTGTTACTTTCTTCTGGGCACCAAAAAAACTTTCTACCATCTCTTAAGGTCAGTATAATGTTATCTTTTTGCAAAGTTAAATTCGATAGAACTGAAAGGTCAAACACTTTTTTTATGGCAGCTATCTGTTTCAAGACATAGGTTCGTTTTTTCTTTTCTATTTCAAAATAAATTTTTTCTTTCAAGTACCGCAAAGGATGGAGAATATAATTCTTGATAAAGAAATAGAGTCTTGGAAATTTTTGAAGGGTCTCCTTAATCAATTTTTTCATCATCACACCTCTTTTGTAAGGTTAAGAAATAGAATCACGGTGGTCCACTGATTATACAGATTTTTATTTAGAGTAGTTTGTAAATTTGTATGATTGGACCTGGGTGCAGGGAAGATTCTGGTTCAAAAGTTTTAACTAGCTGCGCGTACCCTGGCAGATGACTATAGAAATTAGCCAGCCATGGGATGCTATCCATTGCATTTTTTTTCGCTATGCTATTGACGATTACATACTGAATTCCTATTCTTTTTAAATTTTCTAGATCATTTTTATCCCCCCTGATTTCTACAAAATCTTGTACCTTTTGTACTTCCTCCACTTGATGTTTCAGGGAACCGATTTCACTTGCAGATCTTTTAATTAAAAATATCTCGTATGATTTTTTTGTAGAATCTAAAATTTCTAATTTTAATCGAAAAAATTCCTTTTTATAATGGTTTGATTTAATCGCAATATCATAAAATCTTTTTAACTGCTTTTCGCTCATTTCTAAAGGAGGCGAACTTACTAATTGATCCATTAAGACTTTGCTTCCTTTTGAAATATTAGAATTAATCCAATTTTTGGCAATAGTCCGAGTATCTTGTAAAGTATAGGAATAAGAGATCATAACACTTTCTCCAAAAGAGCTAGAAATCGCTAAAAGAAAGAACGTAAAAATGACCCATCTCATCCAGTGCATCTTTTTATATACATCACACACTAGATAAGAGCCGCAAATTGCAAAAAGAGGAAAAATTGGCGCCAGGTAGCCTGCTGCTGGATGATAAAATGTAGATACAACTAGAAAATATATAAAAATAGGCACTATCAATAGCAAAGTTTCTT
Source organism: Elusimicrobiota bacterium (assembly GCA_016180425.1). Taxonomy (GTDB): domain Bacteria; phylum Elusimicrobiota; class Elusimicrobia; order 2-02-FULL-39-32; family 2-02-FULL-39-32; genus 2-02-FULL-39-32. Next base: position 432,727 of record JACPBF010000001.1, on the reverse strand, counting down.
TTTTTTTACTCCAACCTAAATATATCGCTCCTGTTAGAGAAAGAAACCCAAATCCATAACTTCCAAGTATAAAATTTCTTTTTAAATCGCTCATATTTAACAGGCGTTGCATAGCGAATAGCGCTCGCTGGACATAGTTCATAGAAGTCCCAGAGAATTTAACAAAAGAGTTTCTTTGATCTGTAAAAAACTTTAGGAATTCTGGATAAGATAAAACAGAATAAGGACTGCCAATAACAAAAAGTAAAGGAATAAGGACTAAAGATAAAATTAAATTGCTTATAGATCGGCGATCCCTTAAAAAATGGGCCAGTAAAAGATTAATGCCCATCATGGCCATATAATACTTTGTAGAGATAGCTATCCCTAATAATAATCCTGATAAACAATAATATTTTTTTTCCCCAGTTTCATAAATCTTATAGGTACATAGCCAGAAAAGCAATCCTAAAAATATAGCTGCTGAATCTCCTTTTGTAACATGACCTGTATTAATAGCGCTGGGCAAGATTGCCATAATAAATGCTGAAATTATTCCAACATTTATAGAGAATATTTTTTTTCCTATCTGATAGGTAAGAATGATAATACCAACTCCAAACAAAGTCTCCAAAGATCTGCCAATCAGATAGAAATTTGTGGGATTTTTTACAAATAATTGGGCAAAATCATTGACACTTTGAAAACTTCCCAAAAACTTTCCTAATAAAAAATAACATCCATAGACAAATAGAATAAAATAATAATACAAAGATGGATATTCAAAAGAGTGCGGGTTTAAATCCCCACCACCCATACGCAATGCATATTTAATGACTTTATATTCTTCACTTTGATATTCAAACGGCAATCCCCAATTTATTCCCCACATCCGTAGAAAAGCGCCCAACAAAACAATTAAAATTAAAAAGACTTTGATTTTTTGATTTTCAGTTATAGATTTCATTTAAATGATTTAACGTAAAAGAGCACGTTTATATAATTTTTCAAAATCTGCTGTATTTTTACTCCAAGAGTAAGATTGTAATACAAATTCACGAGCCTTGTTACCCAATTTAATTCTAGCTTGACTATCTTTGAGGAGATAAACAATTTTTTGGGCAAATAGAAAAGGGTCATCTTCTATTAAGAGATGTTCTTCATTTTTTACTTCAAGACCAGCGCAAGCTAAAGAGGTAGAAACGATTGCTTTTCCCATAGACATAGATTCCATTATTTTAATCTTTATACCTGAACCAACTCGCATAGGACATACTACAACAGAAGCTTTAGCCATCCATATTCTTATATCATCCACAAACCCTGTGAGAGTCAATCCAGAATCTTTTTTAGCCCACGCTAATAGATCTGAGGAAGGCGATTTTCCGACCACACAGAATTTTGCAGAAGGGATTTGTTTACGCACCATTGGAAAAATCGTTTTATAAAAGTAACGAACAGCATCCCTATTTGGAAAAAAGTTCATAACCCCTCGAAAAAGAATAGAATCAGATTCTTCTAAGAGATTTTGTTTCGGAATAAAATAATCAGTATTTACTCCAAGGGGAGAGACCTCAATTTTTGCTTCTGGACAACGCTTGAGCAAATGGTCTTTATCTACTGGAGAGACAACCATATTTTCTTCAAATTTTAGCAGAATTTCCGATTCGAAATTAATGACTTTTTTCCATTGCAAGTAGGTATAAAATTTTCTAAAAATATTTGTCTCAAAGCGAATATTTCTCTCGAACATCATAGAGACTGCATCCAGTGGAAAAAAAATAGAAGGGATCAAAGGAAATTCATTACGATAAATAGACATAGATAAATAATTAACATGAACAACATCAATAGGCGTGTTGGACAGGAAGTTTTTTAGAGTTTTCCTTAACAATTTTGATTCAAATTGTCTTACACAAAAAGGAATAGGGTCAAATAAACTATTGGAAAGGCGTTGCCAAAAATTGCGGGGCACGGGGTGTTCAATAACATCCACTAGTCTGATTCCCAAACTCCTTATTTTTTCTTTGGCATGATCGGGAACTGCACTATCGTTCAAACAAAGGAGATAAATAGAATGAGTCTTTGCAAGTTCTTTAAGTAGATAGTAGCACTGAAGACGGACACCATCATTTATTGGAAGCGGAAAGGTATGTGCTAGAAATAAAATCCTCATAAAAACTGAATGGCAGATATGAAAGACATTTATTTACTTGGGTTTGATAGCAGTTACGGTCATGATGTCAAAGAAGTTAATATATATTTTTATGTCAGATAAGAAACTTTTGTTAACCCACTTACTAAGTAGATTTATGAGAGAGCAGGGGATGATGTATCTCAAGCGCCAGAAGCATAGCCCTAAGGTAACGTATTTCCCTGGATAGCTAATTTTAATAATTTTAAAACCACCTTCCACTAAAAGTTTAATAATAGATTTTTTATTGTAGTAATAGAGATGAGTGGGAGGAATAAAGATATACCACCTTTTACGGTTAAGTTTTGCAAATAGACTATTTCGATCTCCAACATTTAAGAAAAGAAACCCACCAGGTTTTAATAAAGCGCTCGCTTTTTCTATAACTTGAAGAGGTAAAGGAACATGATCAATTAAATCCCACATCGTTATGACATCATATACTCTTTCCTTTCCATTTAATTTCATCAGGTCTCCGCAAAAAATATTTTTGCGTTTTTTTTCACTGATTTGCTGAACCATGGATTCAGAAATTTCAACCCCTTCAGATTTCCAGGACGAGTCAAATAATTCAAGAAAAGATCCATCCGCACAGCCCACATCTAATAAACTTCCAGAGCTCACTAACTGTTCAATTTTTCTTTTTTTTGCCGCATAAGTTATCATACGACACTTCTTTTCCTTTTCATAATCCGCATATCCAAATTTTGAAACATCCCCTTCAAAATAGTTTTCATCGTAGTGCCCGCTTAGATCATGCTCAGTTGGCATTTCTGCGACAAAAGCTAATTCACACCTAGGGCAATCAACAATATTATAACCATTCTTTTTGAATAAAAAATTCATGTGGGGATAATGGCACAATTTACAATGGATTGAAAAGATTTTATGTTTGTGTGTAGCAAAGCGGACAAAGAAACCTTCAGCAATAATCCTCCATAAAAATCTAAAACCATGACGCACTACTCTGGACTTAGCTTCTCCACCCGCTCGATGCAATTCATGTGATGGAAATTCAGCAATTTTATAACCATGGCGTAAGGTTTTTCCTACCAATTCAATTTCAATTTCAAATTCTTCCGATGTATAATGAAAATCCGTAAATACTTCTTTTTTAAAAGCTTTATAACCATTCAATACATCGGTTAATTCTATGCCAAACGCAATTCTAGTAAGAAAACTTAATCCCACATTGCCAATGGTGCGGATCGTTGTATATTCCTCACTGCCGCCAGTAGCGCGTGAACCAACCACTAAACCAACTTCAGAGTCTTCAAATGGTTTTAAAAAGGAAGGAATCTCATTGGCTTTATGGGAGCCATCCGCATCCAACATCAAGATGATTTCACCTTTTGAAATTTCAAATCCAGTCCTTAGAGCATTTCCTTTTCCAGAACGTCTTTGATTCGTGATAATTTTTATACCATAGTTTTTAGCGATTTCAACTGTTTTATCATTTGAATGATCATCAACCACAATAATCTCAAATTCATGCTGTTTTATATTTTTTGTAACTTGCTGAAGTGCTTCCAACAATGTTCCTATTGTTGCGGCTTCATTTTTTGCAGGAATTACAATGGATACGTTCATAGTTCAATCTTATATATCTTAATACGATCCCCAGAACCCTCAATTCCTATGTTTGGAATTGTTTTTTCAAAAACAAGTTTAAGTCCTTCAATTTTTTCCTGCTCCATATATAGTTTTGCAAAGATTGATGGCAGGATGCCTGTTAGTATTAGATAATTGCAATGATATTTTTTTGCAACCCTCATAACTTCTTCTAGAGAGTCGTTGGTGGGTATTTGCACCGCAGGGATATTAGTGTAAAAATTTAAAATTACTGGTTGATGTGCCATGACAGTCAAATTGTCCTGTTGGGGCGTCACATCCTTATTATTTTTAGTTAAAGACCGTAGGTATTTTTCTATTTCAAGGCTATAAGATTCACTGCCAATTTTAAAGTTATTCTTTTGTAGAATTCTATATTGTTTATAATTGTCTCCAAGGTGGTAAAGGAAAATAAAAATACTTAGTAATAGTCCAATAATTTTTACAGTTCTTTTTCTTTGGGCGACTAATTCACCAAAATAATAACAGCCGGAAACAACTATGGGAATAATAAAAGCTAACAGTGCTCCAGGCGCATGCCATCCGCCTCCTTGACCTAGTGAATTCAATAATCCCATAGAGATATAAGTGATCGAAAAATATGCATAAGCAGGCCAGTATTTTTTTTCTTTAAAATTCTTTGCTATTCCCATTAATAAGAACAGAACAAGTGGCCAAGTTAAAAATTGCATACAGGTATCTAATTTATAGTAAAGAGATTGGAATTTTTGTATGAATATTTGTTTAAAACCAAGAGCAAAATATTCTTGAATAAACCACCATAAACCTTCGGGGTTCTTACCAGAACTCCAAATATCATAGTATTCACGTGCAAACAAGAGACTATATTTTGCTTGATTAGCTTGTGATCCATAAACAATCCAATTACGTATTTCCCATGGCATCATAACTAATAGGAAAACCATAATTGATAGTGCAAGGATTCTCCATGATGGCTTCTCAGTGTCTATTTCACTGTCCCGTCTTTTTAGCATGAAAATTAGAATAATGACAAAAATACTCCACAAACTCTCATTGCGAGTAAGATATGCTAGTCCAGCAAAAAAAGATGAGTAATAAAAGAAGCTGGATCTGGTCCATGCAATCCCTAAAGATAAGCAGAAAAGAGTTACAAAGAACAGATGAAAACTTTCTGGAGCCCCTCCAATGATTCTTGATGCAAGAACAAATTTATGGGTAGAAAATATCAAGGACGATAAAAGAGATATCTCTAAATCTTGATAGACTTTTACACAAAACCAAAAAATAAGTACTGCTATGATGCCATCAAAAATTAAGGCTGGAATTCTGGCAGTCAATGTTGAAATACCTAGAATTTTATAAGAGTTCCCTAATAGAACATAGCTGAGTGGATTCCACATAGCACTTACTGGATGCACAATAGAACTCGGTTCGGGATTGAAATATAGGACACTACTCTCTACAAAACCTTTTCCTTCCGCTAAATTTCTTGCAATTTTGTGATACCAAAATCCATCCACGTGCGAACCAAAAGGGCTGAAGCTAAACCTCCATGAACTAATCAGTAAATGAAATGAAATAATAATGAAGAGATATAAGTAAACCCTTATACCTTGTTTCATTTATAACATTTTAATACAACATATAAGGATTGCTTTTTAGGGAGATAGAAAGGAAAATATTTAATTTCAACTTTGCGAAATAATTTAGATACCGCATCCATAACCTCAGTATAATCTGTTACATGATATTTTTTGTAATCGATGCGCGCCAATAAAAAAAAAGTGATCAAGAGCAATCTTTGCACCGGAACTCCAATAATTGCAATCCCATCATTTTTAAGAATGCGATGAATTTCATGAACAGCATTGAATACTCCGGGCACATGTTCCAGTAAACTGATTGAAATCACCCGATCTACACTTTCATTGGATAAGGGTACTTTCAAAGCATTACTCTGAAAGATTCCAACTGATAGATTTTCTAATTGAACCAACCGAGATAAACGGGCGTAATCCATGGTAAGGTCTGTTGCTATGACTGTTTTACACCGTTTTCCTAACTCAGGAAAAACAACGCCACTGCCGCAGCCTAAATCTAAAATAGTTCCTGGGACATCTTCCCCTAGAAAATCTAACGCCATTTCGAATCTCTTCAAATAGAAATTTCGAATTAAAGGGATATAGTAGAATGGAACCGGATCTTCAATATCGTCAGGGAAGGGTTCGAGGTGTTCTTTCTTAGGTAGAATCATATCAATAAATTATTATAATAATTTTTATATAAAGTTTAAAGTTAAATGAATTTTATTGGTGTTTGAAGGATAGTAATTGTTGAAAAAGATATCAAAGAAAAATGATCAAGTAATGCTTTGAGCTTCACTGGTAAGAGCAACATCCGAAACATTTTGTCGGGGAGCTAGAATTGAGTTTGTATGAACAACATTTATAACTCCCTTAAATCCTCTGAGTATATTTTGAATATCGCTTAAGTTTCTAACCCGCAGCAGTTTTTTTAACATATAAGAGGGTCGTAAATAGAATCGTCTGTATCCTAAACTATAATATTCTTTAATTTTTTCATTACTTACTGTAGGTAGTTTGAGGGTTGGAGTTGTAAGATCATATTCTTCCCATTTTTGAGATTTTAACATATTATTTTTAACAGCCCATTCATACATTTCTGTGCCAGGATTAGGGGATGCCACATTAAAGACAACAAATTCAGGGTCTATTTCTATAGCAAAGTCTATAGTTTTTTTCATAGATTGCTCAGTTTCTCCAGGATTGCCGAACATAAATGTTGCTCTTACATCAATTTTAGCTTCTTTGGTCCATTGGATTGCTTTACGGATTTTATCCAATGTAACTTGTTTTTTAATGTTGTCTAAAATATTCTGATCCCCACTTTCAATCCCATACATAATTTGATGGCACCCTGCTTGCTTCATTATTTTTAAAAGTGATATATCTGCCCAGTCTACTCTGGAAAAGCAACTCCAAACAATACGTTTATTCATGCCTTTCTCTATCAGCATTTGACATAGTTCACGTATTTTTGGTTTCTGGGTAGTAAAATTGTCATCATAGAAACAAATTTCTTTAATACCGAAACTATTGACAAGATATTCTATTTCCTCATAAATTTTTTTAGGAGATCTTTGTCGTTGTAAGGAACCATATGGTTGATAGCAGAACGTGCATTTTCCCGGGCAGCCTCGGGACGTTATTATAGAAATGGCAGGCATTTTTTTGTTAGTCCCAGCAGTGGGATAGTAACGTTTAATGGGGAGAAGATGATAGGCTGGAATTGGTAAAATATCAAGATTAGGAATAAGTTCTCGATCAGGGTTGTCAATAATTTTTTCATTTTCTTTGTAAGTCAGGCCTTTAATTTTACTTAATTTTTCTCCCTGGATTATATCTAAAAATGTAAATTCTCCTTCCCCACGAACTACATAGTCAACGGAATTATGATTGATCGCTTCATGCGGTTTCTCGCTTGCATGAACACCTCCCAGTATGATTTTTGTTTTTGGATAAATTTCTTTACAGATTTGAGCGGTTTGATAAGTAAATGAAATTGTTACGGTGGTTCCTGTAAGGCCAATAAAGTCAGGTTCTTCTCTGTAATAGGTCTGTAAATAATCTTTTAAATCGTCCATTGCAATTTTCATTGCCAAAGTGTCCAAAATTTTTACTGAATGTCCTTCTTTCTCAAGACAAGCAGCAATAGTTGCCATTCCTAAAGGAGGCATAACTGCGGTTATGTTTTTCCAAATATTTCCATTATTTTTTATCCATGGTGGACAAATGAGTAAAATATACATTCAAAAAGTCTCCCTTTAGAGCATTTATATAAAATTTAAAATATAGTAATTAATTTATTTTTATTATACATCCGGTGGGGCTGAAAAGCAAAAGTCAAAAATTTTTAAACAAATCCTGATTTTCTTTAACCCATTGAATCAGTCTTCTTACCCCACTCTTCCATTTGGTTTGAGGACTCCATCCTAAGTTATTTTTGATTTTACTGTTATCTGAAACGAATATTTTTTGATCTCCTGCTCGAACATTTTTGAATTTGAGAATGAATTTTTTGTCCAACTCATCTTCTAAAAAATGAATAAATTGAAGAATAGAAATCTGATTTTGAACACCCCCACCTACATTATATACATCCCCCCCAATTTCATTGCTTTTTTCAATGGCTTTATCATATGCTTCTAACAAGTCCTTAATATAAAGCACATCGCGGACCTGTTTTCCATCTCCATAAATCGTGATTGGTCTGCTTAAAATTGCCCGGATGATAAAATGGGCAATCCACCCCTGGTCTTCTATCCCTAATTGGTGTTCTCCATAAATACAGGATTGTCTAAAAACAATCCCTTTTAAATTATATATACGGCTATAGTCCTTAATATATGAATCCGCAGCTCCTTTTGAACATCCGTAGGGAGAATGAAAATCAAGTGCAAAGTTTTCTGATATCCCTTTTTTATATTTTATAAGTTCATAATTATCTTTACCTTCTTTTATTGGGAGTTGTTCCAAACTGCCATAGACTTTATTAGTGGAGGCGTAGAGAAGGATAGCATCTGGGCAATAGTTCCGCATTCCTTCCAAAATATTAAATGTCCCCAATGCGTTTGTTTCAAAGTCATAGCGCGGATCAACAAGAGAAGAAGTAACTGCTACTTGGCCAGCAAAATGCAAAATTACATCAATATCAACGTGATTTTTAAAGAATTCTGTCAATTTTTTGTAATTTGTAATATTGATATTTTGAAATTTAACATTGGACTTCTTTGTTTTTAACCATTTTAAATTAGTATCGCTTCCCTTGCGGGCAAGATTATCAATAATGATTACTTCCGATCCTCTTTTGAGATAGTGTTCAGCTGCATTGCTTCCAATGAATCCGCATCCGCCAGTAATAAGAATTTTTTTTGGAATCATATCTTATACTCCCTTTTTGTTTTAAAAATCCTAATCGTTGGGTTTGGCATAATCCAATCATAAGGAGGAAAATCTCCTTTTTGAAACCTGAACACTAGAAAGTTAGCCTTTTTATCAAATTTTGCAATTTCTATGAAATCTTTATTCATGATGGTCTGAATGACCCGCACTTGTTCAGGATAATTTGAAGAAAACAGAGGATTCAAATAGGTTCTATACTCATATTCGGTTATCACTATATAGTTGGTTTGTTTCGCAACTCTTTCTAACCCCAAAATAGCATCATCTAGTAAAGACTGGGAATTTCCACCTTCAATCAGTTGATAGGGAGGATAGTATTGTCTTAATATACCCGGAGTCCAAAAATAACTTCGCGTAATTCCAATAGTTTCACCTTGAGGGATATTCTTCTCAATCCATTCAGAAGCGAGTTCCCTTGTATTTTTTTGAACATATAAATTTAAATGAGCAAATGAATATGCACCATTATAAATTAAAATTGCAATAAAAATAAATACCCATAGCCAACCCAATTTATATTCTTTTAACCACTCCCAACTTACTTTAAGAAAGTATGAAGCGGAAATAATGAAAAAGGGCAATACAGGTAATGTGTACCATACCATCTGATGGCCTGGCCAACAAGATACAAGATAAATAATAAGAGTTGAAACCAAAAAAAGAAGATGAGAATTTTTAAGTCTCTCATCTTGAAGACTTCCATTTCTATGATGATACAATCTAAAAGTTATTAAGAGAATTCCAGCAATTCCTAACAGTAAAATTATCCACCCTAAAGCATGAGGGAGATATACTGTCATATAACTTTTCCACCCTGGACCATAAGCAATAGTTGAAGAAACATCTTTTGATAATGAACCGCTTAAAGCTAAATAATTTATAAAAGTTTTAAAATCAATCAGAGCATAAGGGCAACCAACTAAAAATCCAATGATAGAGAAAAAAATGATCCACATAAATTTAGAATCAGTTGGACGCATAAGAAAATGAGCAATCAAAGCGCAGAGAACAAAAGTACCCCCATTATATTTGGTTGCAGCAGCAAACCCTGAGAACAAACCAGCCAGAATGTAGAATCTTTTTAGATCAAATTTTAAAATCATATAAGAATAATAGAGAACACACATACCGAAAAAGACCATCATTATATCAGGTCGAACCACGAACGAATTAAATATGTGCTCAGGACACAGCGCTAAAAGGAGGGATGATAATAAGGCAACTGTATGATCCCAAAATTTGTTACATAAAATATAAACCAGAAAGACTGTAGCCATTCCAAAAAAGATAGATAACAATCTGCCTATGATATACAGCCGATCAGCCATTTCAATATGGTTTATTAAATATTGACGTGATGGTATCTGGATAATATTGAAAATTTTAGCCATCTGTAAACAAAAGCCTAATGAGTATAGATGCATGCTTCCCCAAAAAAATCCATCCCCAGGGTGAAAGTTAAGTTTTGCAGGTTCCATTCTTTCTAAACTATAGTAAGATATCGGTTCATCTGGATGATAGGTAGTTAATGCTCTATTTTTACTTGGCAGACCATACCACAACCCAGAAAGACGGAGAATTAATCCTGTTATTAATATACCGCCTACAACTATTTTATTTGCCATTTTCCAAAATGTAGATGTCCCCATAGATAAACTGTTTCAAAAAAGAGATGGAGAATTCTTGAGATTTTACTAATAGTTGCTTTTCCTACTCTGCGAGCTATCATGGGACATTCTATTTCTACGATTTTCAGACCGCGCTTTTTAGCTTTAACTAATATTTCAGGAAAGATTGCAATACCATAAGATTTTGGAGACAGATCCTTTATTTTTAATCGGTCGTACATGCAAATCCAAGTGAAGTCCTTTAATTTTATCTGAAACATGACAATACAAAATAACCAGTAAATCTTAGAAAGGATGGTCATCCATGACTGATAACCTAATCTTTGGTTGCGATACCCAACCACAATATCGGCATCTTTTGCTGATTCAATAAATTGAAAAAACAGATTACTACTTAGCGGATTATCTACAGGAATTAACATAATATGCGAGCTTTGTGAATGGTGAAGAGCAGATAGGAAAGCCGCACCGATCATTTTATTATGTGCATGGTGAATTGCTTTTACCAGTGGATATTTTTTGGCCAAGGAATCTAAAACCAAACCGGTTTTATCCTGACTTCCATCATTGACTACAATAATCTCATATTGGATAGTTAATTTATCTAATGTAGCGATGATAGTTTGAACAGCATCTTCCAATGTTGACTCTTCATTGTAAGCAGGGATTGCAATAGTTAAGGTTTGTAGCTTCACAAGAGTGAATAATCAAGTAAGGGAAATAATTGCACCTTTTTGATTGAGCGATTTCATTGCTCCAATTAGAACATTTGACACCTCAGTTCCAAAAATCCCATCACTTAGAGGGGTTGTGGACTTATCAATACTTGTCAAAAATTCCCTACACTGATTTTTTAAAGGTTCTGAAAGATAAACTTTAGGAATTACAACGTCTCCTTCGTACAAGATAGTTTTAAATTCACTGTAATCAGAATATTCTTTTTGCTGCTTAACGCTTTTATCATAAATTCTTATTGGTTCAAAAGGATTGATATCATCAAAAAGAATCATTTTTTTATTCCCAATCACTGTAATCTGTCTGACCTTTCTTGGGTCTAACCATGAAACATGGATATGACCAACAATTCCCTCATCGAAATAAAGGGTTAAGAAAGAAACATCTTCTCTTTGATTGTTCAGAAAGGATGCCCCGTGAGCTGAAACGGAACTTGGTTTTTTTCCCAAGAGGTAGAGAAAAATTGATATGTCATGTGGCGATAAATCAATTAATGAATTAACATCTTGACGAATTGGGCCAAGATTAGTGCGAGTAGCATAAATATAATATATCCTACCCGCTTGTCTATTTTGGAGGAATTTTTTTAGCCAAATTACCGCATCATTATAGAGAAAGGTATGTCCAACCATTAAAATTTTATTTTTTTCTTTGGCCAATTGAGTCAATTGCATGCATTCAGAAATAGTTAGAGCAAGAGGTTTTTCGACTAAAATGTGTTTGGAATTTTGAAGAGCCTGAAGCGCTATTGAAAAATGGGAAGAGGTGGGAGTTGCAATGATCACCGCATCCATTTTTTCTTTTTTATATAGTTCGTTTAGATTACGATAGAATTTTAAATACGGATAGATTTTTTTAAAGTTTTCCAGACGGGTTTCATTGCAGTCCATACACGCAACAATTTTACAATCATTTATTTGTGAAAAAATTCTTAAGTAATTAGGACCCCAATGACCTAATCCAACAATGGCAAGTTTAATCATTATCTTTTCCTTTTTTGACATGCCCATCTAGCAAAAATTTATATGGCATATGGTTTTTGATTTTGCATCGAATATCTGTGATTTTTTTTACAACTCGCGCAGGATTTCCATAAACCAGAGAATATGCTGGAATATTTTTTGTAACCACGCTGCCCGCTCCAATCAAAGAGTATTCCCCAATAGTAATATGCGGCAATAGCGTAACGTTGCATCCAATCAAAGCTCCTTGTTTAATGGTTGGACCTTTCATACAGGCAAAAGCATCAGGAGAACCCGGATGCAAATCATTAGCTACTATTACTCCTGGAGCTATAAATACATTATCTTCGATGGTTGTAAACTGAGCAATATAACAATTGCAGTGAATTTTTACATTATTTCCAATCTGACAGCCGTAATCAATAATTGAATTGCTCCAGAGAGAAAAATGATGACCAATATTATTTTCTTCACGGATAAGAGCATTATGACCTGTTTGAAGATAGTCTCCTATATGACTGCCAAGATAGATAGCGGTGCCTGAACGCAAATAAGCGTTCCGGCCTAAAATTAGCTTCAGATTGGGAATCTGTCTACAAGGAGCAATGCCCAGTTGAACATTTTTATCAAATCGTTTATTTTTTCCAACAATAATTTGTTTGTTAAGTTTCATTCGTGGATCATTCTAAATGTTCTGCATTAAATTTTTTATAGCGCTTAATTAATGCCTAATTTTTGAATATTGTAGTGAGCCGGGCAGAGGTAAGAGCATTACGCAAGAATCCTTGCACCAATGACACTTCAACCCTAACCTTCCCCACAAGTAGGGAGGAAATATTATATACATATTATGACAATAGAGGTTAGACTTTTCGGTAATTGGGAGTAGAAAATTTGCAGTGCTCATAAATTCGATCATTATTTGTTTAAGGATTTCAAATAATTAAGACGGTCCCAAATTAGATCTAAAATGTAGTCTAACATGCGAGTGATTATTAAAATAAAAGCGGTTGAAATCAAATAGGACATGGCTATAAATCGTGACCAATGTTCATAGGTTGCACCGGTTCGTACATGATCCAGATATGACGGTAAAACCAATGCGACTCCAAAAATGATCATTGTGATAATACAATACCAATAAAATCGGCTTTTAAAAAACTTATTAAAAATGGGTTCAGTCCTTTGTTTCTCATCTTGGTTTGAAATTGTCATATCCACAATTTTTCTGCTCAAGTAACTTGAACAAAAGAGTAAGCAAGCGGTCGTTCCCAAAAGATTGCTCGATATAAATCTGTAAATCATCCATTCTAGAACCATCTGAGTACGGATATAATATAACGTGGGCAAGATCATCAAGAATACCGCGGTCAATAAAAAAAATAAAGCCAGCATTGCCAATGGTCTTGATGGCCGATACAAAAACACTGTTTTTAGAATAATCTTCAAAAAACGTATCCCATCCTGTATTACTTTTAATTTCGATTGTCCTTCACGTTCGGCGTAAGGCATATCCATTTCTTTAATTGTCAAATAATTGCTTAAAATTGCTCGGGCACTCATCGAGGGGGTAAAGTGCAAACCGTCAGGCAATGGCAATAATTTTGGCAAGCTGGTTTTTTGAATTACGCGCATACCGCTTGTGCAATCATTGATCTTTTTTGAAGAAAAAATTGAAAGCATTAGCGCAAATATTTTGTTGCCTACTCTCCTGATTATGGGCATTTTACTGTCCGAATGCATGCGGTTTCCCACAACCACATCGCTGTTCTCATAAATTAAGCTGTTGCATAAATTTGAGAAGAAGTTAGGGTCGCAGGTTCCATCCGCATCCATAAAACCTAACAATTCTGCATCAGATTGTTCCCAGCCTTCTTTAATTGCCGCACCATATCCCTTATTTTTTTCAAATACGATTAAATGGATTGCGTTGGAATACTTTTTAAGAATTTCTACGGTTTTATCTACAGAGCCGTCACTTACTACCGTTATTCCTACCTCAGATAAACCGGTCGTGTTAATAATATGTTGCCTTGCGCTTAAAGTTTTTAAAATCGTTTTCTCAATGCTTTCTTCCTCGTTGTAAGCAGGAATTACTATTTGTAGTTTCATTCAATCTCCCTCATATTTTTAATGAGAAAATAGTTTAAGAAAAATCCTGACAACAAACTGTAGAAAGGGTCGGCTGGAAATCTATAACGAACATCGATCATATTACCGCCCACTAAAGAAAAGTATAAAGCAGTTATAAGAAATATTATGGAAAAAAGTCGTAGAGAATAAAGTTGCTCGTAATGAAAGCAAGAATAAAGCCCGAATATCGCCATTACAAAGAGTGCTCCCTCAAACAAAAAAATCCAGTACCACAGAATTTGTCCTGTAATCGACAAATGACTGACTCGTTCTTTCCATGAACGGACCACCACCCGAACTATTTTTTTTTGAGATAAAAGCTGTTTTATTTCATCCCGTAGAGGACGGATGGGGATCTCTTTTATTCCCAAAAGGATTACGATATGTTGACTCCGTTCAGTGCCTGGGAATAAAAGCATTCTAATATTAGATATGGCCATATCAAAAATATAGACGTGAGGATATTTCAATAGTTGATGAAAAGTTTCTTGCACCACGAGATTTGGAAAATTATTTTGTGTTTGCCAATTTCTGGGCAACTGTTTTAAGAGTTTCGTGCTCAGTTGTAGGTTTTTTTTGCTTTGTATCAATAAAATCCCCGGATGTTTTAATGAAATTTTTTGTAATACATCTTCCAGAGTCTCATCTGGAGTCCGATGGGTCGCATGGGCTAAGCTGGGAACAAGATGTCCACAGAGTAATGCCAAATTGTAGTTATCAGAGAAAAAAAATTTGTTAAAGAGAAGATAATTGCGATAATACCAAGGAGTTAAAACTAGAAAAAATAGAAGAATCGTCGTACAGCATACGAAAATTATTCGTTTCAACTTATATCCCCATTGAGAAGCTGCGGCGAAAACAACTAAAATGATTGGTAACAGCATTCCTGTCGCGCGCACATGCATTGCCAAGCCCCATGCAATCGTCCCCAGGAACAGACATAGTAAAGAACGTCGTTGAATAGAATAAACTAATCCCCATAGGCCTAAGAGGAGAACAAATACAAATGTCGTTTCAGTCAACAAAAACTGATTATGTATAATGGAGACGGGATTAAAGGCATAAAGCGCTGCAGATAATAACCCCGTTGGTATTCCCGCAAGGAGACACCCAATTGAGAATATGATAATGACTGATAAAGTATCCATCAGGTTTTGCCAAAGAGCAACAATGACCGGATGCTGTCCAAAGAAAAAGTAAGTTGTGGCGATAAAAATAGGGTAGAGGCATTGGCGTGTTTTGGTAGGTTCAAAAGGAGGTTCGTCGTTCCCACAGAGACCCAATCCATTTAATAAATTAACAGCTAAATGATGGTATTCAGGGGCATCCCCATACATGACTCTTTCAGGGTGGATAGCAACGATAGAAAAAAAAAACAGTCGTAAAACTAAAGCTTCCGAACAAATTGCCCACAACCATTTATTTTTTAATTGAATCACTATTTTTTATTTTTAGGATAGAACACGAATTTAGATTCCAGCAATTCCAGCAATGAGACGCATCGCTTCGTAATATTGTTTTATATGTTCCCAACTATGGATTCTTTTCACGTGTTTCCAGATATATGATGGACGAAAGTAAAATTTTCTATATGCCTTGCGGATAATAGATTCAACCTCTGCGGCATCCTTGAATCCTTCAGGAACATACTGTGCTGTGCTGCGTCCCTTATATTCATCTATAATTTTTCCCTCTCTAACTAGATCGCTATACAACGGCGTACCATATTCTGGAAAGCAGGTATTAAACAAAAGGTATGTTAGATCATTTTCTATGGCGAAACGAACGCTGTCCATCGCCGTTTTTGGAGTTTCGCCTGGCAAACCAAGAATGAATGATCCCCTTACATCCATGCCGGAATCTCGTACCCATCGGATTGACTGAACCATCTGATCCAGACCTACTCCTTTTTTCACCCTATCGAGCACTGACTGTGTAGCAGATTCAAAACCAATGTAAACATTCCAGCACCCCGCCTTCGCAGATTCATCAACCATTTTCTTAGTCATTGAACCCGCATAGCCATAACACTGCCATGTAAGCTTTATTTTATTTTGATGTATAAGTTCACAGAATTCTAGAACCCATGGCTCATCCACCCAGAAAATGTCATCCCAAAAACAAATCTCTTTAACCCCGCAAGTTTCCATAGCTAATTGAATATCTTGAATCACCCTTTTTACTGAATGGCGCCTATACTTTTGTGCGGCGCTACCAGACTCAAAACAGAAAGTACATTGGCCATAAGAACAACCCCGCGAAGCAAGGTAAGCGATAATTGGCCGATGTTTATACTGCAGAGGTAAGGGAAAGTATTTATCCAGATCAAAAACAGTGAAATCTGGCTGCGGGAGAAGATCTAAATTCATTAGAATGGGGCGGGGACTGGTACGGACTATTTGTTCTCCTTGTCGGTAACAGATACCCCGTACTGTCTTGACGTCCTGTCCATTTTTAATTTTTAAAATCAGTTCCTGAAGGGTCTGTTCAGCTTCGCCTATCACAGCATAATCCAGTCCAGGATTTTCTAATAAAACGGTTTCAGGAAATGTAGTGCCAAGAGCTCCCCCCAAAAAAATTGGAACGTTAATTTTTTCTCTTAGCAAGCGGATGAGTTCTTTGGCAGATTCTCGGTTTCCTAATTGGGCCGTAAGTCCGATGATGTCCGGTCTTGAATTCTCGATTTTTTGAACTATATCCTGGATGGAATAGTCTAGCACTGCGGAATCAATATATTCGAACTGGCAGTCCAGCTTTTTTGCTACTCCAGCAAGAACAGCTATGCCAAATGGCGCCCAATAACCATATTTGGCGTTCTTGCGCGCAGGTCCGTATGTTACTTTAACAAAATTATAGGGAGGGTTAATCAGCGTTATTTTCATTTCAAAATTATCTCGGCGTCAAAAAATCACTCCTTCTAGTTAGCTAAAAAATTTTCAATCTTATTATAACACAAATTGCCATCATTATTCACTCAGTGACTAACACTACTCCTTATAAAAATAAGTTAAATTTCTTTTTTCATTTTTTTTTCAAAATAAATAAATCAACATGACCACTAAAAATCCCTTTGGTTTCAAAAGGGATTCCTAAAAATTTGTTTGGCTGAACCCAACTTTGGGCTATTTCATAATATTTTTGGAGGATGGGATGATCTATTGATCTAGAAATCACATAATTGGGAAGATTCTCTTTGGTAAAAGATAGTTGTTTTAAAGATACAGGGATGGAAATAAGCTTGTAGTCTAAGAAATAAATTGGAGGGAATAGGACTTGGGATAATATGCCCTCCATGACTCCTATTGATTCCCCTTTAGGTATTTGTGAATTGGTCCATTGCCCAGCCAAATAAAAATGATCCGGCTCTTGATTGAATGTTGAATAAAAATAACTTTTTATAAATGAAAGTGAAATGGAAAAAAAAATATATATAAATATAAAACCTCTAAACAGCTTAAAATTATACTTTAGAAGGCTGGTACAGCCAAATGTAGATAAAATGGCAACCAATGGCATTATTCTCATATTAACTCCCGGATGTCTGGTAAAAAGCATATTCATTAGTAAAAGGAAACCAAAGATATAGAAACAAATTTTAAAAAATAATTTATCGCTAATCGCACTCGCAATACAGCCTGTCATTAGAAATGGAAAAATAGACCAGTGAATTTGGCTAGTAAACATATCTTTTAAAAATTGCATGGATTGTGAGAATCGAAATTCTCCATAGGATTCATCATACCCTTGCAAATATTCCTTTATGGCTAATAGGAAACGCTGGAATCCAGAAAAATCGGTAAAAATGTAATAATTTGTGATAAAATATACTCCTAAAAAAATAATACAACTCATCCAAAATTTTTTATTTAAGAAGGTTGGCTTAAATTTCCAATTATTTTTTCCGAACTCTACCAAAAATAAGATCGCCCCAACTGCAAGATTGGTGATAATGCTTCCCGCGGAACATCCTAGAAATAAGCCGCTTAATAAATAGTTCTTTTTTGAGGGAGCGTCTATTGTTTTCCAGCTGAAATAAAACCCTAAAAACATTAGAAACATTCCATAAGTATGCGCTTTTGCAAAATGACTATAGGTAATTAACCCAGGTGTAAAAATAAAAAATAGGAAAGATAGAAACCCGTTTTTATAATTACTTAAACTACCCATCCAAAAAAAGAGCAGACAACCTGTCAATAGAGTAGAAATAACACCTATGGAACGAATAAGGATATACATTCTGCGAGTTTCCTCAGGATTGAGAAAATAAAAATCAATGTTGCTTTTTAAGCTGATATAACCCATAAACTTAGCAAAAATCAAAATGCCCCCACAACTATAATAATAAAAACCACCATAAAAACTATTCACGCCGGGATTGAATTGTAATTTTAGAGGATTTAGTTGGCCTATAGCTTTCATAGTATTTTGCTCATCAGAATTCATAACACCAATTAAATAACCTCGAATTCTATCTAAGATTAGAGCTTGTGGCAGCTCACTAAAAGGAAGAACAGTTGTATGAGAGAGAAAAAGTTTATCATACGTTTCTTTAAATGGTTTATTGGGATTTAAAAGATCTTCCATACCTTTATAATATTGATTTCTAAGCTCGGTTATTTTAGGAATCCATAATTTAAGTTCTTTCAATGATCTAAAAATAAGAAGATGTTTTTGTAAACTAGGAGTCCCATGGCCTAAATTAGAAAAATAAACAGCTGTGCTTAAAAAGAAAGCACAGCTGAAACAAATTTTTATCAAAATATTTTTAGTCATAAATTTGTCTAATCTAAAAATTGATTTATTTATATTATAAGGTTCCATAATGGGGATTTTAGAAGTGTTTATAAGTGAAAAATTTGATCAAAATATAGGTTTAAATTTACGTAATTTATCTTTTAACCTTTGCTCAAAGACGGTGCTGGATTTATTAGTAAAAAATAAATTTAAAATAGTGCGTAAAATTCGTTTTGGAAAAAGAATATAGGAAAGAAAATAGAATGAGAAAAAACCTAGAATGCGATAAAAATGCAGTTCACGTTTACCTACATTTTCACAGAAAGAGTCATCCGGTATAGAAAATTTGCCTGTGGAGAGAGTTGAAAGAATTTCGAAATAGGAATCGCTTATTTTTAATTTCCCTTTATTTAAAAGATAATCAAAGAGTTCAGTTCCTGGATAGGGCTGAAAGGGATAAAGAGGTGCCTCATCTACTCCCATTAAAGCAAATTGGAATTGTGCTTTTAAAGTCTGCCAGATATTCCTTCTAGTTTCATGTGGAAATCCTATGATAAGATTTGTTCGTACAACAATGCCATTGTCTATGGCTGAGCGAATTGAGGCTTTCATTTTGGACAGAGAAATTTTTTTCTTAATAAGTTTTAGGGTTTCTGGAGATCCACTCTCCGGCGCATAGACAAGATATCTACAATTAGTTTTTGCAAGCATGGCAAGAGATTCATTATCTAGGGCTTCGCTCCTAGTTCCAGAAGGCAAACTCCACTCCAAATTTATTTTTTCATCTACTAATTTTTGACAGAATTCCATAGTCCATTCTTTTTTTATAATAGCTGTCAAATCATAAAATTGTAAGCCAGTAATATCATACTTATCCTTATAATATTTTATTTCTTCTATAACCTTATCTGGTGAACGAATATTATATCGAGTTGTCCACATCGTAGGATTTGAACAAAAAGTACATTGGTAAGGACAACCACGAGAAGCCATAATAGGCATGTTCCTGCCAAAGCTTGCGCCAAAACTTATTGAATTGTTTAAGTAGGGTTTAATGGGTATAATTTCCCAATCTGGCCATGGAATGTTATCTATATCTTTGATTCGATTTTTTAGAGGATTTTTAACTAGGTCTCCGTTCTTTAAATAAACAAGACCATTGACATCACTGATAGTTTGGTCTGTTGCAATTTTAGTGCAAAATTCTAATATTATTTCTTCCCCCTCACCTATTCCAATATAATCTAAGGATGTACAATCTCTTAAACTGTACTCTGATAAAGCTGTTGAGTGTTCTCCTCCTGCGATGATTGGGATATTAGGAAAAGCATTTTTAATACTTGTGATGAGTTTTTTGATAAAGGTCCACTCATGTGAAAACATCGCTGAAATCGCAATAACTTTTGTAGAGGGGCAAATCCTATCTATGATTTCTTCTATTGCAAGTCCATTATATTGCAGCTTGGTATTTCCAATTGGCTTGATTTGATTGATATTTTCTCCGGTTGAATCAATACCACGAACATCAAATCCAGCTTCTTTTAGAGTCCCTGCAAGAAAAGCTAAACCTAAAGCTGGGGTTGGTTCATTATTGAGACTCCCTAGTGGTGCAACTAAAGGGCCTCGAATTAAGGTTACAATACAATTTTTAAATTTAGGATTCATAAGCTATGTTTTTAATATCTTAAAAAATTTGGTGGTGCTATTTAGAATTATTAATCGAATAAAAAATTTTTAAAAATAATTTTTAGAGCTTTTAAACCATCCCATGCTCTAATTTTTTTTCCATCTTTAAATGAACGCGGAGTATAGGGGATAGTGATCTCCGCAATCTTTATACCTTTTTTAAGTATTTGGTTTGTTAACTCAAAGTCAAGATCAAAACCGTAACATCTCAGATTTAAACTCTTTAAAACATGGGTACGAATTAACTTATAGGTTGTAGCCGCATCTGTCAAATTTGCATTAAAAAGTTTATTAATTAGAAAAGTTAAGACCTGTACACCGAAATAATAACTCACGTACCGTGTTCTGATAACCCCCCCTCTAAGTCGAGAACCATAAACCACATCAAACGCCCCTGTTTCCGCTTCATTTAATAAAGAATAAAAGGAGTCTGGATTATATTCTAAATCCGCATCTTGAATAATGGTAAATTCTCCTTTTACGTGAGGGATTGCGGTTCGAATAGAATTCCCTTTGCCTAAATTCGTTGGTTGAAGAATAAGTTGGTCTATACCTTTTATTTGCTTTAATAATTCTTTTGTTCCATCAGTTGAACAATTGTCCACGACGATGATTTCTTTAGGAATATCTATGTTTTTTACTTTTTCTAAAACGGCGGAAATAGTATTTTTTTCGTTATATACAGGAATAATGATGGATAATTTTACAGGTGGTTTGTTATTCATAAATGTGGAATTTCATTAGGAATATTTTTTAGAGATCACAGCCTTTTTAATAAATTGTGATGTTTTTTCTTGAATATAATCAATCATTTCATTAGAAATGCCAGGATAAACACCAAGAAAAAATGTTTGATTCATAATTAAGTCAGAATTATTCAGATGGCCAACAACCCGATGTGAAATATTTTTGTAAGCGGGTTGTCTTAAGATATTGCCCCCAAAAAGGAGACGGGTTTCAATTTTATTATCCTCTAACCATTGAATGATATCTCTTCTTGAAAAATATGAATTTTGTTTGACTGTAATAGGGAAACAAAACCAAGAGGGTTCAGCATTATTATACCATTGGGGGAGAATAAAAAAATCAGGCCAAAAAGAGAAAATTTGATACAATTTAGAAAAATTTTCCTTTCTTTTAATAATAAAAATGGGTAGTTTATCCAATTGAGCAAAGCCAATCGCAGCCTGAATATCAGTTGGTTTTAAATTATATCCAATATGAGAGTATATATATTTGTGGTCATAACCATGAGGTAAATCTCCTAATTGCCAACCAAACCTTTTTTGACAAGTGTTGGATACGCCTGTTTTACACCAACAATCCCTACCCCAGTCTCTGAGTGAACGTAAAATCTTAGCTAATCGGCCATTATTGGTTATAATGGCTCCGCCTTCTCCCATGGTAATATGATGAGCAGGATAAAAACTGATTGTTCCCATTAAACCTAAAGCACCAGCATATTCTCCATTCCATTTCGAACCTAAAGCATCGCAAGAATCTTCAATTAATAGCAGCTCGTGTTTTTTAACAAATTCTAACACCATGTCCATATTACAAAAGTTTCCTAAGGTATGCGGTATAAATATGGCTTTAACTTTTTTTGAAAGTGCTTCTTCTAGCTTAGAACAATCCAAATTATAAGTGCCAATTTCACAGTCCAAAAAAACAGGAATGAGGCGATTAATCACTAGTGGAGCTACGGTGCTAGGAAAAGTCACAGCTGGCGTAATTACTTCATCGTCTGGTTTAAGAGGAGATTCTAGCTCACTAGATAAGAGCGCAGAAATTGCTATTAAATTAGCTGAAGAACCTGAATTAACTAAAATGACATCCCGGACCCCTAAATAATTTTTTAACTTCTCCTCAAATTTTTCTCCGTATTCCCCTAAAGTAAGCCAGAAATCTAAAATTGAATCAATCCCATTGATAATTTCTTTCTCATCAAACACTCGCCCCGCATAAGGCACTTTTGTTTGGCCAGCTACAAATCGTTTTTCTTTGTGCCTTAAAGAATAAAATTCAGCCGCAAGTTTATGAATTTGATTGCGCAACTCTTCAGTTAAATCAGTTTGAGATGAAATTAACTTGCTCAATTCATTTTACCTTTGATACCATGCTATTGTTTCTTTAAGCCCCTGTCTTAAAGATGTGGACACTTTCCATCCTAGAATTTTTTTTGCTTTAACACTACTGACGGACCAATTTTGAATTTCTTGCGCCCTATTTGGAACACGTCCAGCTAGAGTACGGGAATTTGATCCAGTTAAAATTTTAATGGATTCGATCATTTTTTCTACTGAGATAGTTTCCTCACTTCCTATATTTATAATTTCATTGATCACTTTTGGTTTTACTAAAACTTTTCCAATGGCTTTTATAATATCCCTAATATAAATAAAATTTCTACTCTGATTTATCTGACTGATTTCAATGGACCTGGAAGCTAATGCAGATTTTATAGCGCTAGGGATTAGCCTATTTTCATTTTGTCCTGGTCCATAACAAGTAGATAATCTTAAAATTGAAATTGGATAATTATAAATTTTAGAATAGAAATTTACAAAATGTTCCCCAGTTAACTTTGAGATAGCATAGGGAGAAGGTGGAATTTCTCTCTGACTTTCTTTAAATGGAATTGGACCATTCCCATAAACTTCCACACTGCTTGCATATACAAATAAATCAAAAGGAACATTGCGTAGAGATTCCAATAAGTTAAGAGTTCCTTTGATATTAGCATGAATAACTTGACGCGCTATTTGAAAAGAGCGATTTAGATCAACAAGAGAACCTAAATGAATAATTTTTACAGGTTTTATAAATTTAACAATTGAATTTAACTTACGAAAATTTAAAAAAGAGCATTTGTAATATTTTATAGATTTGGTTTTAAACTTCCATAAATTTTGAGTGGGGACCTCTCTAGAAAAAATTAATGCATGGACTTTTGCGTCTTGTGAAGAAAGAAAGGATATAAGATGGGATCCAATAAATCCACTTGCGCCAGTGACAAGAATATTCTGACCTTTTAATGAGGTAGTGAATCCAACATTCATGAAGTGCTAGAAGATAAATTTTCATACCATTTATAAGTAATCTGGAGCGCATCCTCCAAAGGAGTTTTAAATTTCCAGTTCAAAACATTATAAGCTTTTTTACAGGAAAGGTATTGTATTTTTATTTCACCAGAACTATTGTTTAAAATGGTTGGCTTAAGTTTAGTTTTTCCAGAAATACTAATTATCTTTTTAACAATTTCTTTTACGGAAATTGGTTTTTCTGTGCCAAAATTAAATGATTCCCCCTTAACACGATGCAATTGTTCAGCCAAAACTAAATAAGCATCCACGACATCTTCAATATAGAAATAGTCTCTCATATAGTTTCCATCGCTTCTGATGATAGGATTTTCATTTTTAAGCAACGATCGGATTGTGCCAGGCACGATTCTAGAATAGTTTAAATCACCTGGACCAAAAAAATTACCGCATCTTGCAATGCCAATTGGCAACCCATAAGACTTAAAATACAATTGTGCTAATAAATCAGTGCAGGTTTTAGAAAAATCATAAGGGTTCATACCTTCTAAGGAAGATTGTTCCGTATAAGGCATTTTTTCTTTAGACCCATAGGCTTTATCGCTGGAAGCTACAATCACTCTTTCCACTTTGCCATTCCGTCGGATCGCTTCTAACAAGTTCCAAGTTCCTCTTATATTTGATTCAAAAGTTGAAAGTGGAAACCGATTAGCGGTAATCACAATGGGCTGAGCTCCCAAATGAAAACAAATATTAATTTCAAATTCATTTAATATTCTTTCTACTAAATGATAATCCTCAAGACAACCAGTAATCAGATCAATTTTTTTGTCTGTTCCTGTAAGAACCAGATAAGAATTTGAAAAAAAATCTCTCTGAAGTCCTATAACATGAGATCCATAATCAACTAATTTTGAAGAAATCCAAGATCCTAAAAATCCATTAGCTCCTGTGACGAAAACGTTTTTATCTTTCCAAAATTTTTGTTTTAGCGTTTGCTCAGAATTATTCATTCCAGATTTTCCAAGGTGGATTAGAACTATTCCACAATTCATTTAAATTTTGTGAATCTTTATAAGTATCCATGCATGCCCAAAATTTGTCAAAAGGATATCCAACAATTTGTTTTTTTTCTTCCAAACGTCTCATAGGTTCTTGTTCTAATATATCTTCATTTTCAATCATTGAAAAAATTGGCTTATTAAATACAAAAAAGCCGCCATTGACCCATTCTTTCATCCTAGGCTTTTCATAATATTTTCTAATTAAATTATTATTTCCAATTTCCACAATTCCAAATTGTGAATAAGGCTGAACACAAGTCATGGTTGCAATCTTTTTATGTTTTTTATGGTAGTTTAAAAGATCAACAAAGTTGATGTTTGCCAATCCATCTCCATAGGTCACAAAAAATGTCTCGTGATGAATATATTGTTGAATTTTTTTAATTCGGCCGCCTGTATTGGTCTCAGTGCCTGTTTCTGCAAATATAATTTTCCAATCATAAACATCATTACTTTTAGGGTTATTTGATATTCGTAACGATTGATACTGTCCATTTTCTATGACAAAATCTGTTTTAGCCCGATAGTAAAAATTAATAAAAAAATCTTTAATCTTTTCGCCTTTATATCCTAAACAGAGAACAAAATTCTTAAATCCGTAGTGGGCATAAGATTTCATAATATGCCAAACAATTGGCATACCCCCAATTTCAACCAATGGTTTAGGAATTTCTTCAGTCTGTTCTCTTAAACGTGTTCCTTTACCCCCACAAAGAATAACTACTTCAGTTTGAAACATATTTTTGAATTATATACAAATTGTTTAACTCATGCAATATGGATTTTATTTGAGAGTTTTGGAATAGATAGGAGATAAAAAATCAGTCATTTAAGGCGCAGTAAATAATTATTAGATTATTTAAATCCTCTTGCAGTTACTTCTGTGCAAAGTTTTGGTAAATGCCCAGGATGTTCACCTTTTGCAAATCTATCTTTACATCGTAAATTCCGCGAAGTTCCGGGCGTTGACCAAGAAGGTTTGACAATGCTTTTTTAAAGCTTCCATCTCCCAGAGCGCCAGATACGCTTGAGCTTTTTTGGCCGATCAGTGAGGAAATAAATGGAATGGATATTCCATGCTGGCAGCTCTTGCATTGAACCTCTCCCATATCCATGTTTTCTTTTGGCAGTTCACCAGGACTAAGAGTATTATAGGATAGATGTCCGCTTTGTTTTGCTACTTTTCCAGTTACCATTGGATCATTTTGGCTTGTTTCTACATCCCCGGGAGTAGCTGAACGGTAGGCTCTGGGAAGATGGACGTTGGTATAGATTATGCCGCATCCGCTCAATAGAAATGGAAGTAAATAAAAAATTATTTTATTTTTAAAATTCAAAGTTAATTTCTTTTTTATGGGACTTCACTTTAGTAATTGGCATATTGATTTTTTCGAACAATTGTATAACACTTTATTAATTCTTGCACGCCATGTTCGATTGTAAAATCAGGCTTATAACCCGTAGATAAGATTTTTTTGTTAGATACGATATAATCTCGCTTGTCTGGATCCTCTCCGATTGGAGACTCAACAAAAACGAACTGCAGCAACATTTTTTGAATGATCTGGCAAAGCTCAATCTTGGAAAGATTTGCATCTTCTAAACCCACATTGTAAGGTTGATCTTTCATTTTTTCAAAATTGGTCATGCCATGTAGAAAGGCTTTTGAGATATCTCGTACATGGATGTAGTTCCGTTTAAAATGGCCTTCAAAAATAACTAATGCGTGATCGGTTACAGCTCGATAGACGAAATCGTTTACTAAAAGATCCATTCTCATTCGGGGAGAGGATCCGAATGCGGTTGCCAACCTGAATGTAATTGAATTTCCTCTTTCCAAAATTGTTTTTTCAGCTTGTGATTTTGTAATCCCATAAAATGAAATAGGACGCAAAGGTGTTTCTTCCGTACAAAATTTGTCTTTTTCCCCAATCCCATATCCGCTGTTTGTTGTTGGGTATAAGATTCTTTGCGATTTAGAAAGCATAGAGCATAATTTTTTGATTGCGTCTAGATTAACGCTGTTTGCAGTTTCTCTATCTATATCGCATAAAGGAGCGCCCACCATGGCTGCCAAGGGGATAATGAAATCTTTATTTTTTATCAGATCTTTTAAGACTCTTTCATCTCGGCAGTCCCCTCTTATGACTTCAAAATTAGAATTTTCGCAGCAGTCTAACAAACCATTTTGTCTAAAAATAAAGCTGTCTAATACGGTCACTTGATAACTATTTTTTAATAAAAGAGGAGTGAGGACTGAGCCAATGTATCCGGCTCCTCCAGTAATTAATACTTTAGTGGACATTTGTTAGAATCCTTTCATGGTTTTTGAGGTACCATTGAATGGTTGATTTTAACGCATCTTCAATGGGTGTAAATTTAAAATCTGGAAATAAATTATTAAATTTACTTTGGTCCAAAACTCTTATGCTTTCTCCTTCTGGTTGAGTTGTATCATAAACGATATGTCCTTCAAAATTCATTATTTTAGCAATTAATTCAGCTAAAGTTCGAATAGCTGTTCCCTCCTTTTCAGCAACGATAATTGTTTCGGTATTATTATAATCTTTTAATACACGCATCAATACTCGCGCAACATCATAAGAATAAATAAATTGTCTTATAGCTTGACCGCTACCCCAGATGGTAAATGGCTGATTTTTTATTTTAGCAGTATAACATTTATTAATAAGTGCGCCGACCACATGGCCTTCATTAAAGTTCCAATTATCAAATGGCCCAAAGATCGTAACTGGGGTGATGCTTGTAAAATTGCATCCATATTGCTCATGAAGAAGATGTATCTGTAAATCAAGCATCCTTTTAGCATAACCGTAACCCATGTGTCCTCTGAAAGGCATTTGAGTATGGATATCTTTTTCGGTGGGTGGATGTGGAGGTTTTTCTTGAAATACGCAGTTGGATAGGACTGCCACTAATTTTTTTACCTTAAATTCTTGAGCAACATTAAGAACATTTGTATTGATTTGAGTATTAACGGTATACATATCCGCAATTTTTTCTGCATTTGTTTTGACACCAGCAACTTTAGCGGCTAGATGAAGGACAATTTGGGGTTGGATCTTTTTAAATAAGTTTCTGACTTGACACAGATCTGTAAGATCAGAATCTTTGCGAGTTGTATATATTGCTTCAGGGCAAACCTCTTTTAACGCATTCCCTAAAAGACCAGAACCTCCCGTTACAAGAATCTTTGCGGTCATATCGCTTTTAAAACAATGTTAGATATAAAGTCTACATCGTTTAGTTTTAACGAAGGATTGTTAGGGAGAAAAAGTCCGCAATGATGAATTCTATCTGCCATAGGAAAACTGGCTTTTCCATAACGGTTAAACCAGAAGGGGTGGAGGCCAAGATTTCCAGCGGAGAATATACGGGTTTCAATCCCATTCTTAACCAATGCTTTTACAATGGAGCGTCTTTGTTTAGCGTCTTTTGCAAGTAAACCAAAATGGATTGAACAGATGATGGAACCTACTTCTGGTTTTTGAATATAAAACTTTCCACCTAAGTGCTGCTTATAACGCAGATGATTTTCCTGTCTTCGAGAAATGATCCAATCTAGTTTTTGAACTTGTCCAATTCCAAGGAAAGCGTTCAGGTCGGAAGAACGCAAGTTAAAACCAGGCTGGTAAAAAACAAACGGAGTATGAAAATCATCAACCTTATATTTTCGAACTAAAGCATTGTGTGCTGTTTTTTCTATGTCTTTGCTCCAGCCATGGCTCCTTAACATTAGAAGGAGATTATTGTAAGTTTTATTGTTAGTGGAAACCATGCCTCCCTCAATGGTTGACATTTGATGACCAAAATAAAATGAAAAGCTAGACATATCCCCAAACGATCCTGCTTTTTTCCCTTGATAAGAAGCTCCGATTGCTGCACAGGTATCTTCTAAAAGTGTAAAACCATATTTTCTTTTTAACTCCAGCATCTCTTTCATTTTGTGCGGGACACCAAGAACTTGAACCATCATTACCGTGCTTGGACGATGTTTTTTTAAGATAGATTCTAGATGGACAAGATCCAGCCCGAAGGTGTCTTTATCCGCTTCACACATGATGGGTTCAAATCCAAATTGGATTGCTGGAGCAATTGAAGTGACCCACCCAACGCTTGGAACCACTACTTTTTTATTTTTTAATTTTTCTGAAAGCAGAAGAGCGTAAAACATCAATAGATTTGCCGAGGATCCAGAATTGCAGAAAACAGAATGTTTTATTCCTAACCATCGGCTCCATTTAGATTCAAACTCAAGTGTAACCTCCCCTTTAGTTAGCCGAGGGTAAGTTCCCAGCCATCGGATCAGCTGATTGATATCTTTACGATCGATGGTATCTTCTGCTAAATAATATTTGATCATGGGCAAGGATAAAATGATGGTAAAATTTTTTTAGGAGTTTATTATTTTTTAAATTTTTTTAGAACTTCGCGCATGAAGTCCCCGTTATTGCGGTAATGCGGGGAGGTAATGAAATTACGATCAATAACTGCGGGAGCATCGAGGTAATTGGCGCCTGCGTTGATTAGATCATCTTTAATTCCTTCATAGGCGGTCATCTTTCTTCCCTTTACAATCTTAGCGGAGATCATAATCCATGGACCGTGACAGATCGCAGCCACGATTTTATTTTTTTCTGCCATCTCGCGTACAAATTTAAGCACATTTTGATCCTGCCGAACCCGGTCCGGAGCTTCGTGTCCTCCGGGAAGGACCACAACATCGTAATCGTTTTCTTCAAGATCTTTTGTATCCATGGTTGGTTTGGCGGGGATACCGTATTTCCCATATACAACTGTTTTATCTTTAATAGCAATGTCCAGCTTAAAATCTGCTTCTAAAAGGCGGTAATAAGGATAAATATATTCCTCATCTTGAAAATGTTGGGCTGTAATAATAACGGCTCTTTTTTTTTGGTTCATATATTTTTCTCTCCTTCCATAGATTGTTTTATAAATTTTTAGAAATTAAAATCATAATTGTTAGATGCTTTGATAAATCAATTAATCCAATTTTTTTCATTTTAATTGTCCTGGGATTATATAAGGTTTTTATTAGACAAATACAGATCACCATTCTAACGCGTACATAATCCAGCTTCTTTTAATGTTTCTTGTAGTTCCAAGTAATTTTTAATGATTCGGTCATTGCTAAGACTTTTACCCCAGGGTGTTTGTTCTCTATACTCAAAACTTAGAGAGGGGAATTCATCCTCATATCTGCTATGAAGGTGCATCGTTTTATCCCAATTCATATTTACTGCCTTAAACCCGAATTTTTCCGGATGATTGTACATTTCGGTTCCGGGCCTCACTGTCAAAAGGCAAAGATAAACTAGGTCAGGCTCAGTTTCCTTTATAAAAGTCCAAGTCTGCTCTACAATATCGTTTGGTTCTCCGGGTAATCCTAGAATCAGGTATATCCGAACCTCAATCCCGTTATTTTTCAAGTGACGGATCGATTTCTTAGCCTGTTCAACACTGATTTTTTTATTGATGAGGTCTAAAGATTTTTGTGAAACACTCTCCATGCCCATACACATAATGACGCAGCCGGCTCCTTTCGCTAAAGCGGCAATCTCAGGAGTTATGCCGTCCACTCTGCACTGAGCTTTCCAGAGTATTCCTGTTTGGCCTATTGCTTCCAGATGAGCAATTGTTTTGTCACGGTTTAATGGCATGCAAATCTCATCTAGAAAACTAATCGCTTGGATGCCGTAATCTTTTTTAAGATATTCGATCTCTTCTTTAATTAATTCTGGTTTTCTAAATCGTATTCCTAGTCCATATTTTTTTGTATTGGGCATATGACAAAAATGACATTTATAGGGGCATCCCCTGCTAAAAATTGCCGTGGTACTCATCAGGTTTTCGTATTCTTGCTTATTCTTTAATGAAATTAACCCTCGTCCTGGACCTTTTCTGGAGATCGTAGATTCTGTAAGCCATTTTCTACGGGGATAAGGGTATTGATTTATATCTACCACTGATTCTTGTTTATAGATCGGTTTTAATTTCAAACATATCATATCCTTGACAGATTGAATTATTAATTCCTCTCCATCACCAATAATCAGAGAATCAAATATTTTTAAACAGTCCTCTTGAAATTCAATCGCATGCGGCCCGCCGGCAATATGTCTGGATAATGGGTATCGATCTTTTAAAGTCTTCACAATCGAAATTTGTTCATTGTAATCGAGAGTATAAACGGAATGTAGATACACATCACATTCTGGAATATGATAAAATGCAAATTCTTTCTTGATACCGCGCAAGTCAATAAGGGATAGTTCAACCTTAGGCCCGAAATAATCCTCTAAAATAGTCAAAATTTGAAAATGAGTATGAGGATCACCACGAAAGGGGTCGTGCAGGTATTCGCTACTGGGGAAAATAAATCCGATTTTTAGCATTGGAATATCATTTAAAATAATCCTTTAAGTTTGGCTAAACTATAGAAACCCACACCGGATGCTGCAATAAATTTTCTATCCTTTATCATCTCTTTGAACTCTTCTTCAGAGATTGTGATTACTTCTTCAATCTCATCTTCTATTTGTTTTTTGCCAGTTAACTTTGCATCTTTTCCAAAAAATAGATGAACCATGCTGTTAATTCTACAAGGGTCAACCCGGTAGGGTCCCACATATGATAATGAACCGCATCTATACCCCGTTTCTTCTTCTAGTTCTCTTTTGATGGAAACCTCCGGAGTTTCTCCCAAATCTATCTGACCAGCGGGGAATTCCAGCATTGAAGTTCCGATGGCAGGCCTATATTGACGAATCAGAATTAATTTATGATCTTCTGTAAGAGCCACAATCACAACGGAATCGTTGCAGGAAAGTCGGTAATACGGCCGGTGCGATTTTTTTTGTGAAATCGCATCAATCGAAAACCATTCGGTTTCAAAAACCTTTTTAACTTTTACAGCTCCTAGAGATAATTTATCTTGCTGCATACGCTTGAGTTTTTCTGTTTTTAATGTACCAATCGATCGTTTGTTTTAATCCTTCCCTTAAACTGATCTTCGCTTCCCATCCTAAGATTTCAAGGGCTTTGCCGGGGTCGGATACTTTATACGGAATGAGTGACGGTTTATTGGAATTAAAAATGATTTTAGGATTAAAGTTAAGGAGATCAAGAATATGTTTTATGACGTCTTTAATGGTATGACTTTCTTTTGGACAGATATTTAAAGCTTCAGCCACTGCGTATTTTTCAACGGTTAACATCAGCCCGTCCACCAGATCGTCCACATAAGTAAAACAGCGGATATCTTCACCGTTTCCCCAAACTTCAAAAGGGTTCATTTGATCAACCGCCTTTACTATGAGAGCTGGAACTACATGGCATTCATCGATGTTAAAGTTATCATATGGACCAAAAATATTTGCGGGGCGTATAATCGCATATTTAGTTTGGCTGGTCATATGAAAATGTTTGCATAACGTTTCTAAGTAACGTTTAATCCAACCCAGGCCGTAATTTAAAGGAATCCAAGGGTCGTCTTTAAACCCTTCGCTTTCCACATTTGGCTTGCCGGTATCCGGGTAAACGTAGCTGGAACTGATGAACGCGCATTTTTCCAGTTTCATCTTTGACGCAAGATACATTAATTTTGCGTGTAGGTCTAAATTGTAAATAATCAAACTGGAGGGGTCTTCTTTAATTAATTTCGCTCCGCCTACCTTCGCGGCACAAAGAAAAACCATATCCATATCTTTAAAAATTGATTGAGCTTCTTCATCATTTTTTAGATCACAAGAAATGACTTCCAAATTTTTATGGGTGAGAATTATTTTGCGGGACTTATATTGGGTTGCTCTTACTGATGCACCTTGGTTTATGAGTTTTCGGATGAGGCTTTGTCCTGTCATCCCGGAACCGCCGGCAACTAACACATTTTTTCCTTTATAATACATGGTTGATTTCAATAGGAGGAATTTTAGGATTAAATATTTTATCTCAAAGGTATTTCCATTCTTTGAGCAACGTTCCCCGGAATGAATTTGGCGCCTTTTGTAAGATAAGGAATCAAAAGCATTGGGCGCGATCTGGTTTTAGAAAGGTTCGGGTAGGATCCATGAATCACGTTACCATGAAGCATTAAGATTGATCCTTTTTTTAAATAGAGATCAACTTTTTTATATTTTTCTGGAATTTTTACGGAATGGCCGGGATTCGTTCCTGGTTGTTCGTGAAAACTTTTGACAGTGACATTGGGAAGAATATCTTCTTTATGGGAGCCAGGATAGATGTACATCCCTCCATTTTCAGGATCCTGATCGGCAAAGGGGATGTTTCCTGTAATGTATGCCCCCCACGGCGCCTGTGCGTAAGCATTGTCTTGGTGGGGGTTCCAAGCTTGGAGAGCGTAGGGAGAATTTACTCTTTTAAAGAGGAACATGGTTTGGAGTCCAATCACTTCTGCATTTTGAAGAGTTTCCAAGAGATTTACTATTTCAGGATGTTTCATGATGTCCCGAATTTCTTTAACTTTCCTATCAAGATTCATGATCCCAGAATAGCTGTTGTTTGCATGCTCTTCAAAAATTTTTAATGCCAAGTCGCAATCATGGTTAGATAGAATGTTTTCAACTATCAGATATCCATTTTCATGATAGAATTGGATTTGTGATTGGGTCAGTATAGATTCATTTTGATTCATTGTTTTTATCATATCAATATTATGAGTTTCGGTCAATTTCGGCCCTTTGGTTATGATATCTGCGACACTAAATCGGGGTTTTAAAGTAAGATGGTGGGATTAAATTAGTGAAAGGTTTTGGATTCGGCCATTTTTATTTTTTCTTCAAGATTGGAGACCAATTGATTCAGTTTTAAGGTTTCGAAACGTACATGCCAATACTCTGAACTTTGAGAAAATTGTTTTGCGAGCGCGATTCGTCTCTTCGCATCCTCCATAAATCCAAGTTTATAATCAATCAAACTAAAATAGAGGTTGCCCAAGGCATTTTCTTTGTGGGTACAGTCACACATGTTGATAAACATTTTGCGTAACATTTCTAATTTGATTTTATTTTCCAGTTTCCATAATTTTTCATAGTTAATTTTATAATCCATCGCAAACCAAACGTCTTTAATCTGATGCCTTTGGGGGATATAGTTCGGATCTCCTTCCAAGAGATTCACAAATTGTTCGGCTTGTTCCTTCTCTTTTTTTTCGCGCCGTACCTGCCCGCCGGTGGATCCCACATAAGGTCTTTCTGTGCCGTCAATCAAGGATTTCTTATCGATCAGTCCCGAAACCAATGCGTGATTTGTAATTTCAACACCGGGAATAAGGTTAAGAGGCTGAATGGTTGACCAATCAATGGCGATTTCGGTCCCCAGCTTCACAGTGTCAAGCTGTTGTTTAACGGTTTCATCCGGAAATCCGCACATCAGGAGCGCTCGGACAAAAATTTTAGGATATTTTTTAAGCAGTTCAGCACATTGATAGAAATGTCTTACCCCGCTTGGTTTTCGAACCGACTTCAATATTTCGGGGTTCCCAGATTCAATGCCAATACTTAAAGCGATGCATCCCGATTCATGGGCCGCATGGGCGATCTCTTCCGTCATGGCTGAGGCGATTATTCCATTAGAAGCGTCCCATGTGATTCCTAATTTTCTCTTGGCCATTTCATTAAAAAGTTCAATGCATCTTTTCTCGTTGTAAAATAAGTCGTCGTCCAACCACATGATGTGGCTGATTCCGTATTTTTCCTTTAAGAATTCCAGTTCATCCACCACATTTTCTACGCTTCGGTTAAAGACTCCCATGCCATTAAAATTGCGAACGGAACAGAAGGTGCACTGGGCTCTGCAACCAACATTGGATAGAACGGTGGCCGCTCTTGTTCCGGCGGGGAACAGCCAGTAGTAGACCCCAATTCTTGTCACTGAACTATATTTTTCAATCGGCAAATCATGGTAAAACGGCATGATGTTAACATTGTCAGAAGTTTTGGGAGCGCGCTCTTTCAAAGCGACATATTCACCGTCAATCATCGTAGCGATCTGGGTTATTTTTTGTAAGGATTCATCTCCATTGATAAAGTCTAACAGATCTCCGAAGGACGAATTTCCTTCGTATAAGGAGACAAAATCGATGCTGGGGCAATCGTTCAAGACCAGATCGGAAGCTTGGGTTGTGTGGACTCCACCGGCAATAATAGGAAGGGATGGATTGTATTGTTTGATAAAGTCAGCCGTTCTCTTCATTTGCCTGTGAGTGATCGTAAACATACAGCAGGTTCCCACAAGATCGGGACCGAATTCTTTAAGTTTATCCTCTAAAATTTCTTTCCAGACGCCATATTGAAAATCAGAGCCTTTGTTTTTAAGATGATCTTGCAAAAGGTAGTTTAAGTCTAAGATTTCTGTGATATATCCTCTCGAATTTAGATCCGTGGACAGAATGCCTAATCCATAAGGAGGGTAAACAGGATAACGATTGTCCATGGCAACGTTGATTTCAAAATCTTCTTCTGGAACGTGAGGGGGGTTGACGAGAAGAATGCGCTTGCATCCTTTGGGTAAGAGCTTCTTTAACTTGCTTGCGACAGCCCTTTGAGTATCCACTTTATTTTCAAGGACAGTCTGCATGGGTTTCATAAACTTATGATCCGGTAACTTGGTTAATGCAACTGCTTTGGATGGAGTTATGGTTCGAGTTTTGCGAAGAAGTTTCTCTAGAATGAAGGTATTGATCGAAATTTTTGCAGATCAGGTTTGCGAATTGATGGCCAATCGGGGTAATAGTGATTGATTTCGCGTTCAGCTCGACAATCCCATCCTTCTCAAATTCTGCTAAGGATCTGAGTTCATTTTTGAAATATTCATTAAAATTGATTTGATACTTGTTTTCGATTTCAGAGAAGTCCAAGAAGAAATAACTTCGCAATTGTTGAATAACGTCTCTTCTGATCACATCATCTTGATTTAATTTATGCCCGCGGAAAACCGGAAATTTCCCTTGGTGAACCAGGAATTCATACTCTTCGAGCTCATAGGCATTTTGAGTATAAAAATTTTCTCCGAGGCGGCTGTAGCTATGCACTCCAATTCCTATAATGTCCACGCAACGTCCGGGAGTGT
Source organism: Elusimicrobiota bacterium (assembly GCA_016180425.1). Classification (GTDB taxonomy): domain Bacteria; phylum Elusimicrobiota; class Elusimicrobia; order 2-02-FULL-39-32; family 2-02-FULL-39-32; genus 2-02-FULL-39-32. Next base: position 396,866 of record JACPBF010000001.1, on the reverse strand, counting down.
ATCCTAAAGAATTCCACGCCATCTTCTTTTTGGCCATCGCCTTTGCCACTTCATCCGTTGGCTTTGCAAAGTGGTCGTATCCGGTGCGCACATAACCGTTTTTAGTGAGGACATCAAGAGCTTCCAGAAAAATCCGTTTTCTTTCATAGCCGACCGGGATTTCAGATTGAGGCATCAACAATTGGTGCTCGGCGTATTTAGGAGAGAAATCCAAATAATTAAGACAGATGCGGTCAGGAGATAACTCCGACACTTTCTCCATCGTTTTTTTCATCGATGAAACCGTTTGTCTTGGAAGGCCGCAGATAATATCAAAGTTCACTCCGTTTTTAAAATTTTTTCTAACTTCTGGAGTCAAAATTTTTTCAATCAATGAGGCCGGCTGAACCCTGTTCACAGCTTTTTGCACTTCCAGATCGAAATCCTGAATGCCAAATGAGATTCTATTGATGCCTTTGTTATGATAGTAGTCCAGCCGGTCTTTCTTAACTCTTCTTGGATCTATTTCAATAGAAAATTCCGCGAGATTTTCGATATCCGCGATGGTTTTTAGCTTTTCAATAAGCTGATCAAATTCTGCAGGATAGATAAAGGTTGGAGAACCGCCTCCAAGGTGAATTTCTTTAATGTTCGGCTTCATTGAATTTTCTTTAAAAAACTTTTGGTAGAGGTCTATTTCTCGGTATAAAACGTTTAAATAATGCTTTACATCTTCATAATTTAAGGAAATTTCTACGCGGCAAGTACAAAAGTAACATTGCTTTTGACAGTAGGGCATATGAACATAAAGTAAAATGGGCGCGTCTTTTTGGGAGGCGAGAAGACTCTTTAAGCCTTCTTTGAAATCCTGTTCGCTGAATTGATTCGACCAGAAACTTTTGTGCGGATATTCCACGTACATGAACGCGTTTTGGCTATATTTTTTAACCATTTTTTCGTCGATAGAACTAGCGATTTTCGGGTTCATAAAAATAGTATATCAATAGATGACTTTTTTGTCAAGATTAGCCCTTTTTTAGCGGGTTGAAGCGAAAACATCATATCGTAGGTCTTTTTTACCGCGATTTTCCAGATACCAGTTCATCGTTTGGCGAATACCGTTCTTTAAAGAAATTGAGGGCTCAAAGCCGAGCGCTTTTGCCCGGGCGGTATCTAAAACTCTGTATTTGTCTCCTGAAGGTTTGGAGATGTCCCACTCTATTTCCAGCTTTGCGGGAGAATAGGAGAGTATCGTGCTTAGAAGCTCTTTGATTGATACTCCAACTCCACTGCCAAGATTGACTGGTTTTCTCTCTTCAGATTTTGCAACCATCAGAATGCCTTTGGCAACATCTCTAGAATGGATAAAATCTCTAACTTGAGAGCCGTCTCCCCAAACATGCAGAGGATTTTTCCCCTCTACCGCTTTCTTAATAAGCGAAGGGATCACCATCGCGTTTTCTAATTCAAAATTATCATAAGGGCCGTAAACATTTGCCGGACGCACGATCGAGATGTTGTTCCAGCCGTGTTCAATTTTGTACGCCTCTGCTTGCAGTTCCCCCATTCTTTTCGCCCAACCCGCAAACTTGTCGTTTTCAGACGGAAAAGTTTTCCAGACATCCTCTTCATAAAAAATTTCCGCCGGGCTGTAAACCGCAAGCGAGCTGGTAAATAGAAATCCTTTGACGCCGCATTGTCGGGCCGCTTCCATCAAGTTCGTATTGAAAGTAAGATGAGAAACAAAAAAGGTTGCGGGTTTGAGACGAGTGACGGCAGGAGAACCTTTGACGCATAAAAGATTAAAGACGAAATCCATCTCTTTGCAGGAATTAAGGCAGTTCTCGAACTTAGATAAGTCCAGCCGCAAGAATTTAGCTTTGGGGTGAGCCCGCGACCGGTCATCTAACGAGACGATCGTTACATCCGCATTTTCCTGTTCAATCAAAAGTTCCACCAGTGGAATGCCGATCAAACCTGTTCCTCCGGCCACTAACACCTTTTTGTTTTTAAAATCAAAACTCAAAAATGTCCCTCCATTTCCGGAACCAGTTTAGTTTGGCTATAGAGATAGGCTCCTTTTTTGTTGCCGTACCAAACAACCTCTCTTTCCCATTCATCCCAGCTGAACCACTGTTTGCTGGTGCGGTTAATGCGGATGTGAGTTGGTTTTTGGACTAAAATTTCCGTTTTCCCTCGTAGGACCGATTGATAAAAATCCCAGATATTGTAGGAAAGTTCTATATCGAGATCCTTGGTTTGGAGCGGCAGTTTGATGAGACTGCGGTTGAGTTTGATGGATTCCGAAAGCAGTTCCTTCGGCAATTCGATCGATTTTTCTACTAGGGTTTGAAGGAGGGCTCGTTCTGCTTCTTGGTAGAACATCTCCAATTTGTTTTCCCGCGTAAGCTTTATAAAAATATATTCGTCTGCCGGCCACCAGATATTTAAATATTCCGGAGCCGGGCAATATTCTTCTCCCCCGTTTTGAATATGAGCCGCTTTATTGACAAAAAAGTCGCGAATCTCGGAACAAGTTGGGAATGATTTCAAATTGTCCTTGGTAAAAATCTCGATCAGTTCGCGATAAGAAAGTTTGCTTGTTTCGTGCAAGAGCACCAAAGGTATCTGAAGAATCTTGTCAAAATGAAGGAGAGCGGTCATCCATGCGAAGGCTCGCGACCTGACCCAATCTTTACGCGGCGTAGTATTTGTGGCGATCACCAGCTGAGAACTTTCTGAAAGTTCTTTGTTGGACGTGGTGATGATGCCGTGGTAGATCACTTCCCGGATTTCAATCGTTTCCATACCGTATTTCTTTTGATATTCCGGGTCGCCCATTTCGGCGTTGGGTAGAATGGAGAGGTTGCCAAACTGGATGCGGTTGTGCTGTCCGTTCTCTATTGTTGAGGAGACACCATCGGCAAAGGAATCGTAGGTCTCTCCTGGAAGGCCAAGAATCATGTCGCTATAAGTTTCAATTCCGTCCCGCGTAAATCTTCTCTGCAGTTCGCGGAAAGATTCGGAGGAGATGTTATCTCTCTTAATATTTTTTAGGGTGGTTGGATCGACCGATTGAAAAGCGATCGTTACACCCTTATTCAATCCAGACTCGGCCAATGTTTTTTGAACCTGGTAGGCTCTTTCGGTTGCATTCTTTGTGTTTTGCACTGAAAGCGCCTGCGGATATCCAAATTTCCTTTTCATTTCCGCCGCCGTGCGCACGATGTCTAAATCTCTGGGAAGAATTCCAAAATTCGCGTCGGCGCAAAACATAAATTCAATTTTATGTTTTGCAACCCACTCGAGTTCTTTTACAAGACGGTCCATGTCGAATTGAAAAACTTTACTTTGAGTCGCTGAACCCCAATCGCAAAATGTGCAGGAAAAGGGACAGCCGCGGTTCGTTTCCCACATGAAAAGCCATTGCTCATTTGGGTTAGCTTGGATCAGAGGATCGAAGATTCCGTTCAGGTAAGGGGACGGGATGACTGATAGATCCTTAATTCTCTCTGCGCGGTGGGTCAAGTGGTAGGTACTGTCATTTGAAAGATAACTGATGGACGGTACTTCATCCCATCGGCGGTTAAAACCATTCTCTAAGATGGAGACAAAAGCTTGTTCCCCTTCATTGTGGCAGGCGATTTCGATAAAATTATTTTTTCTTAAAAATTCCTCTGATCTGTCCGGGACGTGAGGTCCGCCAAAAATGGTGAGAATTTCCGGTTTTATTTTTTTAAGAGATTTTGCAATCTCCAATGAGATTCTGCTGTTCCAAACATACATGCTGAAAAAAACAATGTCCGCATCTTTTAGAGCATTGACCGCTTCTTCAACTGGAATGCGGCGGTAGATGGGAAGCATAAATTGGTATTCATTTGGATTTTTTAAATATTTTTGCGCATAAGCCTGAAGGATACCTACGGAATAAGGAAGGTAATTTTGTCCTGAAAAACTGTTATTGATTTGTACTAACCCTACTTTCATATCTATTTTTTGGCCGCTCTTTTGAATATAACAGGGGAATTTAACACTGTCAAGAGTTCAAATTTGTATTGGGGACTGTCTCTTTTTTTACTGTTAGATTTTTGATGAGATTTACAATTTTCTCAACAGGTGGCGTAGGGTTATCTAAATGGGGAGCAAACCCGCCCGTTCTATCATCCAATCCCAGGGCATGGACAGGGGCTCCAGACGCCAACATCAGTTCGTAGGCGATCGATCGGGAGGCTCCGCCGATACTATAGTCCGAATCAATCACCAACCCCAATCCAGTTTTTTTTAATGCTCTAATCATCTCCTCAGAGATTTGGAATGGCTTTAGCCAAAAAATATGAAAAATGTTGGAGGTGATTCCTGCCTCTTCCTTTAATTTTTTTGCCGCTTCTAAGGCGTTTAGACGGGCCGCGCTGATAGCAAAGATTGTGACATCCGCTTTTTCGTATATTTGAGGTTCCATCTCGTAGTTGACAGGGAAACTTCTCCTATGTTCACTTACGTAAATTGGATCATCATGGGACATAAACCATTCCCATGCTGTGGTACATTCTCCAGGGGTCATCGGGGCGCAGATGGGAATTCCGGGCATGCGTAGAACCATGCTGTGGTGGGCTGCGGAAGCAACAGGACCCATGCCCCCTTCCATCGCTAAAGAGCGGACAAATAGAGGACAGGGAACCCCCCACATCTCTTTTGATTTAGCGGCATAATTTAAGATGGGCGCGGCATTGTACCACATAAAACCTTGATAACGGATCACATAAATGGGTCTTCTTCCAGAAAGAGCCGCTCCCACCGCAATTCCTGCTCCCGCTACGTCGGCCATGGAGAGCTCGGTGATTCCCTCTTCTTCTGTCATTTCCGGAACCGTGCCGCCAATCCAGCCCACGGCGGTTACGCACTGCCCGAAGAGCAGTCCATTATTTTTTTTGAGGTGATTCTTTGTGATTTCTTTTATGGTTTCCGCAACTGTTCTTGCCATGTTTTCCACACCAGTTCTAGAGTTTCATCTTCAATTTTTTTCGCTTCGTTTTTCAAACCAAGTTTTGAAATTTCTTCTTTGAATAATTGAAATCGGTTCCATTCAGGTTCTTCATCGGTTCCGGTTCCTGCGTGCCACCGATGGCGGCAGGTGCGAATATTAATAACGGCGGGAAGCCTATCTAGTAGTCGCGCCGCGTGATGAGCGATTAACCATGGGTCATCCGCGATATCAACCGCCTGCATCCCAAGCCCTTTCGCAATTTCCACAATGCTCCAAGAGCGACGGGTGGAGACGTGAGTTAGGATGGAAAGATCATTATCTTCGCAGACTAAAAGAACAGGGAGTTTTTTTGTGGCGGCATATCCCATTGCGCTCCAAACATAATCTTCTTCGGCGGAAGCATCTCCCACAACCGTCAAAACTCTTTGGCGCGAACCTAACGCCATTCCAACCGCAACCGGGACTTGATCTCCCATTAAGCCGCTGTGTCCATACATTCCGATCTTTGGATCGTGGATAGAAGCGGATCCTCCCATCCCTCGGGCGCATCCGCTGGAACGATGAAGCAGTTCGTCAATCAGCTTACGCATATCGCCTCCAAATGAGAGGTAATAAGAATGGCCTCGGTGTTGAGCGAAAATTCGAAAATCTTTCGTGACGGTTGAGATCGCCGCGGGGATATGCTCTTGCCCAAGAGAAAGATAGATGGGCATCTTGATGACGCCGGTATCATAAACTTTTGCGGTTTCTATTTCAAAGTGGCGGTTCACGCAGCATTTTCTAAACATTTCCAAAGTTTGAGTTTGGGAAAATGTTTGGGGCAAAGCATCGATGATTCCCAGTTGTGGAGAACGCATTTATATCTTTTCTTTTTTGATGGATAAAATGGAGATGCCTTTTGGACAGTAAAATCTTTCCGCGAGACGGTGAAGCGTGTCCGAAGATACCACGTCTCCCGGGTTTAATACCGGTTCATCCGTTTTACTGTAAAGTCCGCCATCTAAAACGGTTACAATTTCCCCAGCCGGCCTTTCCCTTAATGCTTTGATTTCCGTGATTTTTTCCGCCGATAAAATACAGCCGCTTAAAGAATATTTCTCCGGACGGCCTTCCTTAGGATGATTCATGGTTAAACAATCTTTTGTCATCGGAACGATCGAATCTTTTCCCTCATAAGGTTTTTCTTCGCGTCCGTATTCATCATCGAGCCGCACCAAATTGGTTTTGTCGCACGGAGTTTCAACTTCGATGATAGAAACTCCTCCTTCAGAAACGGCTTGGGTGGAGTGGAACAATCCTTCTCGGATCATCATTTTGCTGATGGGTTTTAAGCGGGTAGAATCGTTGAGAAAAGAGAGGACAGCTTCTCCTGACAACAAGATCAGTCCGGTCTTTTTGTGGGGATGACAATGCATCGAGGTCCGGGCATCTTTTTCTATATGAAGAAACCAAATGCCCACGGTTCCGTTTTCATACATTAAATACTCGCGCCCCCACGGTTTGTTGACGATCACCTGATGATAGTTAATCCCGCTCTTATTTAATTCCATACCAAACTTCCGATTATAGAAAAAATAGATCCTTATTCATATTCGTCTCGTCTATAAAAAACAATTTGACTACCGGTGTTTTCAAATTGGAAAGGGACATGCAGGAGACCTTTTAATTTTGCTTTGATCCGTTTATGATCTTGGGGCTTTGCAAAGAGCAATATGAATCCTCCTCCTCCAGCTCCCAAAATTTTTCCTCCCAACGCCCCTTCTTTCATGGCGGTAAGGTAAATCTGGTCGATGAGAGGAGTTGAGATATTGCTGGAGAGGCTCCTCTTGATTTTCCAGCTTTCATGCAACAATCGTCCAAAATCGGAGAGTTCCCTCTTGCCATTTAAAATCTCCACCCCTTCATAAACCATCTGATGGATTTCCTTTAATTCCTTTTTTTTTTGGGACGCGGTCTTCACCAACTGTCCAGCGATTTCGGAAGCGATTCTGGAAAGGCCCGTGAAAATCAATAAGAGGTGTTTATGCAGGTCTTTTAATCTTTCGCTTTTGATGGTGACAGGATAGATTCTAAAGTCTTCGCCCGGTTTGAATTCGATTAAATTAAATCCTCCGAAAGCCGCTGAGATTTGGTCTTGGCAGCCGACGTTCTCCTTAATTAATTTTTGTTCAACATAAATCGCGTCTCTTGCCAGCTGTTTATGGCTCACCAGTTGTCCATTGAGGGCATAAAGGCTGTTTAATAGACCCACGGTAAAGGATGAACTGGATCCCAGGCCGGTTCTCGCCGGCAGATCTCCATCGTGATGAATTTCAATTCCCTTGCTGATTTTCATAAACTTAAGGCATTCTCTAACCGAGGGATGTTTGATTTGGCGGATATCTTTCACATGCTCAATCAGCGAGTAGGCGATCCTGAATTTATGATCGAAGAACGGCGGAAGAAATCTGCTGGTGACATAGCAGTATTTATCGATTGTCGTCGCCAAAACCGCGCCGTCATTTTCATCGCACCAAACAGGGTAATCCGTTCCCCCTCCAAAAAAGGAAATTCGAAATGGGGTTCTTGATATGATCATCTCGTTAATCCGTTCAATTATTTTTTAAGATAGAATCTTGCCAGAAGAAATTCATAGATTACTTGGAGCAATGCGGCGGTTCCATGAACGATGATGGAGAGTTTCCTGTTCCCCCCGATCCTTTTGGGCTCGTCTCCGGGAATCTCCGCGCATTTTAGTTTAAGCAGAGCTGCTCTCGCCGCGGACGCGATCTCCCAGCTGTTAAGCAGAATATATTTTTTTCTGATCCAATTTTCATCTTCCAACTTATCCAGGCTCATTCTCATCACCGCATCTCTGGTATATGCCCTATAGATCACAAGCACATCGCTGTAATTGGAGGCAAAAAGAAGGTTCATCATCATCGTAAATATTTTATTTCCGATTTTAGTAAACCGATCGTCGTCATAACTCTTTGCCGGCCCGATGTAACGAGAGGCGATCGTCATGTCATACCCTTCCCGCATTTTTTCCGCAATGACTGGAATCAGTTCGGGGATGCTGTTTCCATCGGGGCTTAAGGTAATGATAATATCTTTGGTGGAACGGTTAAACGCTTCAACCTGCGCCATCGTCAATCCTTTGGCTGATTGAACAAAGATTGGGTAACCATTCTTTCTGCAGTATTCAAGGGTTCCGTCCGTTGATCCGCCGTCTATAATAATCAATTCATCATACCATTCATTTTTAAGTCTAGACATAAACCATTGAATGCCGTCAATTTCATTCATGGTTGGGACGATCAGCGTCACCGTTAATTTTTTTTGATTCATGAACCCCTTTTCTTTTTCCACCAATCTATCGTTTGTTTCAAACCATCTTTAAGATCGATTTCCGGTTTCCAACCGAGTTGTTTTCTCGCCTTGGAGGAATTCCCATAAAGCCTTAGAATATCTTGTGGCCTTAACCGAGGATCCCATACGGGTTTAGTGTTGACGTTTAACAGCTTGGAAATCATATCAAATACTTCTTCCACACTCATCTCTTTTTCAGAGCTGAGATGATAAATCTCTCCGGGGATTCCTTTTTCCAGGATCATCATATATCCTTTAACGATGTCTTCGATATGAGAATAGTCTCTCGTGGGTTTTGGGCTTCCCAGTTGAGGAGTTTCTCCTTTAAGAAGTTGATCTATGATTCTTGGAATTAAGAAGTGAGGGCCTTGCCCGGGGCCGTACTTAGCAAAAGCTCGGGAGAAAACAATGGGAGCTCCCTCCTCAACGAGTGGCCGCAAGTAAATCTCCGCCGCGTATTTCGAGGCGGCATAGATGTCCCCCGGTTTGGGGATGGCTGATTCCTTAATTGGTAGTTCGCTTTCTGGAAGATTGCCATAGATGTGGCAGGTACTGATGTGAAGGATTTTTTTTACTTTCATTTTACTGGCGACCGACGCGGTATTGAAGGGCCCGATGCTATTGACCTCAAATGTTTTTTGAGGAAATTTTCTTGCTTCCATTACCGGCACGACAGCGGCAGGATTAAAGACATATTCAACACCACTCATTGCATGTTCAAGACTATTGAGATCGGTGACGTCCCCATAAAAAATTGATATATTATTTATGATATCGTTGAGATTAGTTAAATTAGAATTTTTTTTAACAAAGGCTTTTACTTTAGCTCCTGCTCTCAGCAGTTCCCTGCATAAGTGCGAACCAGTAAACCCATGTGCTCCAGTAACTAGTACTGAAGAATTGTTCCAGAAAGGCATTCGTTTATAATCATTAACGATAAAATATTATTTTTTTATTTAACATTTAATTATAGAAAAATATTTGTAAAAATTAAAGTGCTGAATTTAAGTTATTGACTCGCTTTACGCTTTTTTGAGAATAATTTTATAAATTCTAGTAATAAGAGGTCTCGGACTTTTTTTAGATAAATAATCTGAGAAATTGTAAAAAGGATCATTAATTGTTGCAACTAGATGCCCATATTTTTCTAAGAATGGTATTAGATTGTGTTTGTTTTGAGGCCATCCCAATATCTCTTGATCCGCTATAACGTATTCAATTTTTTGTCTCTTTAAAAAATCGTCATATTTTCCATAGTAAAAAGTTTGTGCCATACCATGGCTATCCATGCGCTCTTTATTTCCAATATAGTGGTGAGGGATAAACCGAGTATGATCTTTCAGCCCAAACCATAAATTATCCGTAGCAAGTGTAATTGCGTTATTTGGCAGGAAGGCTTTTATTTTTTTTATGTAATCATAATAGTGTGAATTGTAGAATTTAAAGCGATGAGAGCTTTCTATGCTAAAAAAAACTATTAGCAGGGAAATGAGTCCTACAGATACTGTTTTATTGAAGAATGAACAAGAGAACCAATCTTTTAAAGCCGCTGTTGTGAGTATGCTTAAGAAAGGAAAAATAAAAATTACATACCAAGTTGGTTTTGCTGGTGACCCAATAAGTAATCCCAGAACCCCTCCCAAGAGCGAACATAAAAGTAAAGAATAAATCCTTTCTTTACGATGGCAAAAGGCGTGGCTAATAGCAAAAATAAAAATGGCTAATAAGAACATATTACGGTGATATGCTCCCTCCCAAAAAAAACTATACCAACGATAAGTTTCATCTAGAACCATAAGCAAAGGATTTCTAGAAAGGAATCCTCTATGCCCTATTTTTATAAATGCATATTGTTGCATAAAAAGCCCATTTTGAATCCAAACATGTAATGTAAACCATATGAGTATGCCGCAACAGATACCCAATCCCAGCCAACTAAGTGCTTTTATATTAATTTTTTTAGAGAATAATTGTTGTAGTGCAACTAGAGCAATCATTATTATTGCCATATTGCCAGAAGGATGAATTTCAATACAGGTTCCAGCAAAAAGACCACTTAAGAAAAAAAGTATAACTGAATTCTTCTGTTCAGCTAAAACAAAGATATAGATAGAAAGCAAAATCCATAAGGTAGTGGTCATTTCTGGTCTGGAGAAGTGGGAAGAGAAGATAAAGGGATGAGTTAAAGCAAGGAAAAAGGATGAATAAATTCCAGTTGGAGAGTTTGGCATAAGTTTTAAACCTAATAGAGCGGTGAAAAGAAGAACAAGGATAGATGCAATAAATGACTGTAAGCGGATCGTTATAATGCTCACTCCAAAAATTTTGAATAGTATAACTTGAATTAAATTGAAAATCCTTCCATGTATTAAATTAGATTGATCAAACCCCCCAACTCCAGGTGGATAATAAAGGGTAGTTGAAAATTTACCTTCTTTTAAGAAATTGAGGCATGGTTCACTATATAGTGCCTCATCGCCATATACAGAAGGATATTTATCAATGTAAAAAAAACTAATTGTTAAATAGCTTATGATCCAAAAAAATAAAAAAATAATATACTTTTTTTTAAAGATATTTTTATTTTGATAAACAATATTTTTCACCTTTAAAAAGATTATATTTTTCATTAAAATTACTCCTCGTAAGATTATTTAAATCCTCTTGCAGTTACTTCTGTGCAAAGTTTTCGGTAAATGCCCAGAATGTTCACCTTTTGAATATCTATCTTCACATCGTAAATTCCGCGAAGTTCCGGGCGTTGGCCAAGAAGGTTTGACAATGCTTTTTTAAAGCTTCCATCTCCCAGAGCGCCGGAGACGCTTGAGCTTTTTTGGCCGATAAGTGAGGAAATAAATGGAATGGATATTGCATGCTGGCAGCTCTTGCATTGAACCTCTCCCAAATCCATGCTTTCTTTTGGCAGCTCACCAGGACTAAGAGTATTATAGGATAGAGGTCCGCGGGAATTATAAAATAATACAAAGCCTCCTGAACTAATCATGCCTGCTCTGGCTTCATAACTTGCTTTTTCTGCAAAAAGCTCTGGAGCATTTAAAAAAGCAAGAAATAGAATAGCGATTAATTTATGAATCATTTTCGTTTTGCTACTTTTCCTGTTACAACCGTACAAAGTTTGGTATAAAGTCCCATCACGCTTTTAAGCTGGCTATCGGATTGGACATCATATAAAATCCCATCCGGGTAATTTTTAAGCGCATTTTTTGTGGCAGCCGCATAACCTCCATCCCCCCAGGCGAATAAAAATAATAAAGAGTGAGTACAGCTTTTTCCAGTTACCATTGGATCATTTTGACTTGCTTCTACATCGCCGGGAGTAGCTGAACGGTAGGCTCTGGGAAGATGGACGTTGGTATAGAGTATGCCGCATCCGCTCAATAGAAATGGAAGTAAATAAAAAATTATTTTATTTTTAAAGTTCAAAAGATTTTCCTTTTTTTAGATATTCAAATTAGAATCTTTATTTCTTAAATCTTAGCAAATTTTACTGACAGGCGATTGAAAATTATTTAAGAGGCTGTTTGTTTTTTAGAGCGTTTGCGTAAATTTGGATCTAAAATTCTTTTTCGCAAACGAATGCTTTTTGGGGTTACTTCCACTAGTTCGTCAGAGCCTATATATTCTAAGGCAAGTTCTAAACTTAAGTCTCTGGGCGGGGTGAGAATAATCGCGTCATCTGTACCGGAAGCTCTCATATTGGTAAGTTTTTTTTCTTTGCAAGGGTTCACGTTTAAATCTTCACCGCGGGCGTTTTCACCCACAACCATGCCTTGATAAACCTCAATTCCAGGCCCTATAAAAAGATCGCCTCTTTCCTGAATCATGTTTAAGGCGTAAGAGCTGGAAGTTCCGGTCTCCATCGAAACTAAAGAGCCATGATCCTCTGGCATGATTTCTTCTTTAATCATTGGCTTATAATCTTCAAAAACATGGTGCATGATAATAGTTCCGCGGGTTTTTGTAAGTAAAACTCCTTTTAATCCAATTAAACTTCTTGTTGGAATTTGATATTCAAAGTGAAGTTCCCCAGACGGGCTTTGCAGCATATTTTTTAAAGTTGCTTTTCTTTTGCCTAATTCTTCTAAAACTGCGCCTTGGTATTCAGCAGGAATATCAATTACTAAAAATTCAAATGGCTCGTGCTGAATTCCATCTTTTTCATGGAGAATAACTTCTGGTTTGGAAACCTGCAGCTCATATCCTTCCCTGCGCATGGTTTCTATTAGAATCGCAAGGTGCAGTTCCCCCCTGCCAGCTACCAGGTACGAATCCGGGCTTTGGGTTTCTTCCACGCGTAAAGAAACATTGGTTTCTAGTTCTTTAAAAAGTCTTTCTCTTAAAGTGCGTGAGGTTACATATTTGCCTTCTTGTCCGGCAAAAGTGCTGGTATTCACTTCAAAACTCATTCTTACGGTAGGTTCGTCAATCGTAGGAGGAGGAATGATCTTTGGATTGATAGGATCAGTCAGGGTATCGCCTATGCCAATTCCTTTAAAACCAGCAATAGCCGCAATTTCCCCAGCTTCAGCGCTTTCTCTTTCAATACAGTCCAACCCTTCGTAAGTCAAGATGCTCATTACTTTGGAATTAAGTTGGCTTCCATCTTTTTTGCAAAGAAGAGCCGATTCTCCTTTTTTAACAGAGCCGCTTATAATTTTTCCAACCCCCAAGGTTCCTTTATAAGGGTCTGGTCTTAAAGCTAAAACTAACATTTGCAGAGGTCCGTTTATGTCCACTTTAGGAGCTGGAATTTTTTCAAGGATCACATCCAAAAGAGGAGATATGATAGAAGAGGGTTTTTTTAAATCTAAGGTAGCAGTGCCATTTAAAGCAGAAGCATATACAATAGAAAAATCCAGCTGTTCTTCGCTGGCATTTAATTCGCAAAAAAGATCAAATGTTTGATTTACCACCTCTTCCACTTGGCTTTCAGGCCTGTCCACTTTGTTAATCACAACAATAATTTTATGTTTTAGCTCTAAAGCTTTTCTTAACACAAACCGGGTTTGAGGCATAGGCCCATCTTTAGCATCCACTAATAAAAGAGCTCCATCCACCATTTGTAAAATGCGTTCCACTTCCCCGCCAAAATCAGCATGGCCAGGGGTATCCACGATATTAATTTTGGTGCCTTTATAAATCACACTAGCATTTTTAGCCCGAATGGTAATGCCTCTTTCCCGTTCTAAATCCATGGAATCCATAATGCGTTCGCCCATCTCATTAATATTTCTATGGGTTTGTGTTTGCCGCAAAATAGCGTCAATCAGCGTGGTTTTTCCGTGATCCACGTGGGCAATAATCGCTACATTCCTAATGTTCTTTTGTTCTTGCATGGTTAATTTTACATTCTAATATTTTATTTTACAGATGCGATATTCTGGTGAAAATTTAGCTTTCACCTTTATAAATTTTTTAAGAATAGAATTAACGATTATACAAAAAATTGACATTCTTAAAACGGATTTGTAATATTTATTTCTTATGGACAAATTAAAGTTAGGGATCCCTAAAGGAAGTTTGCAGGAATCCACCATTGAACTTTTTCGCAAAGCAGGCATTAGAATTTTTCCTTCTGACCGTTCTTATTTTCCCGGCACAGATGATGATGAATTGGAACTGATGATGGTTCGTTCTCAGGAAATGGCTAAATACGTGGAAGACGGCACTTTCGATGCCGGCTTGACCGGCAAAGACTGGATTGTAGAGACTAGAGCAAAGGTAAAAGAGATTTGTGAGCTGATGTACGCAAAATCTGGTTTTAGACCAGTGCGTTGGGTTTTAGCTGTGCCTGAATCCTCCCCAATAAAAAGTCTGAAAGATTTAAATGGCAAGAGGATCGCCACGGAAGCTGTTAATTTAGTAAAAGATTATTTAAAGAAAAATAAAATTAAGGCTGAAGTGGAATTTTCTTGGGGAGCCACGGAAGCAAAAGCAGGAACGCTAGTGGATGCAATAGTTGAGTTAACTGAAACAGGTTCTAGTTTAAGAGCAAATAAATTGAGGATTGTCGCTGAACTCATGTCCTCCAGCACGCGTTTTATTGCCAATGAAAAATCTTTAAAAAATCCTTGGAAAAAAAATAAAATTGAAAATATCGCTATTCTTTTAAAAGGCGCGCTTGCTGCTGAAGGCATGGTGGGTTTAAAAATGAATCTGGAAGAAAAAAATCTTTCTAAAATCATGGCAGTGATCCCAGCCCTTAAAAAACCAACGATTTCTCGTTTAACAGTTCCAGGATGGATGGCCATAGAAGTAATCTTGGAGGAAAAAAAAGTTAAAAAAATCATACCTGATCTTAAACGCCAAGGAGCCGAAGGGATTATAGAATATCCTTTGAATAAACTTATTTATTGAAATTGCTCTTTGTCTTATCTCAAATTGAGCTTACCGGAGCTGAAACTTATGCTCTTACTTTAGCCAGAGCTCTAAAAGCGCAAGGGCATGAAATTATCTTTGTTTCTGAAAAAATAAATGCGCCTTGTGATTTTAAGTTTTACCCCCTTCCTCTCCATACAGATAATCAAACGACTCTGGGAAGAATAAAAAATATTATTGCCCTAAAAAAAATTATTAAGGAAGAGAATATTGAGCTGCTTCACTCTCATTCTCGCGCAGCTAATCTAGTTAGCTTTTTTGCAAAACCCAAAGATACCCCTATGTTAGTTTCAATCCATGGACGCTGGCGCAATCATTTTGCGGCCCGAGCCCTTCCCTGCCTTGGGAATAAAACCATTGCCATCTGTCCGTATCTTGAGCGGTATTTGGTTGGAGAACTTAAGAGAAAACCTCAAACTATATCCATGATTCCAAATGGGATCGAGACTCAAACATTTTTTCCAGCAGCTCTAAGAGAAAATAAACAGTTAATGGTTCTCTTTGTAGGCAGGTTTAGCGGACAAAAAGGAAATGTAATTCGTTATTTATTAAGAGAAGTTTATCCTAAAATTGGCAAAGAAATGGATCAGGTTATTTTTAAAATAGCTGCTCTTTTACCTGATCCTGGGGATTTAGAATTAATCCGAAACCTTAATCAAAGTTTGAACCGTGAAGCTGTGCAACTTCTTAAAACTCAACAAAATCTTCTGCCTTTGTATCAGGAAGCGGATCTGGTGATTGGCTCTGGCAGAGTGGCATTGGAGGCCATGTCTTGCGGAAAGGCTGTGATCGCGATTGGAGAATCTTCGAGCCCTGGAATATTAAGTAAAGAAACGTTTGAACTTGCTTTTGATTCTAATTTTGGAGATTGCGGGGAATGGAATCTTTTTTTAAAAGAGAATCGTTTGACTCAGGAAATTTTAGAAATTTTAAAAAATAAAGATTTAAGGAATTTAATAGGCGAGTGGAGCAGGTCTAAAATTTTAGAAGTTTTTGATTCTAAAAAAATCGCATTAAAAGTTGAAAAAATTTATCAGAAAAGTATAAAAGAAAAATGACGATAGATTCTATTTGGATTCCAATTCTTTGTTATCATCGGGTTTGTCCGCCTGCAGAAAGAGGGCAAGACTCTCCTTCTCTTTGCGTGACTCCTGAACAGTTTTCCAAGCAGATGTTGTTATTGAAAATTTTTGGGTATAAACCTATTACGGTTCAGAATTTAACAGAAATTTTAGAGGATAGAAAGCTTCCTCCCCATAAGGCTGTATGCATCACTTTTGACGATGGTTATAAAGATAATTACCTTTACGCTTTTTCAATTTTAAAGAGATTTTCTTATCCAGCAGTCATTTTTTTAGTGACTGAGAGGATTGGGCTAAAAAACTCCTGGGATTCTGGCTCTCTCTCCTTATTAAATTTTAATGAAATTGAGGAGATGAGTTTTAAGGGGATTCAGTTTGGCTCTCATACTGCCAGCCACTTAGATCTTAGTCAAGCAGACGAAGCGTTAATAAAAAAGGAGTTAGAAATTTCAAAAAAGAAAATAGAAGAGATAACTTCAAGGCTGGACATTCCATTTTGTTATCCCTATTCTAGGTTAAATCCTTTAGCAAAACAGCTAGTAAAAGAGGCTGGTTTTATTTGCGGTTTTGCAGGAGATGAAGCGCCCGTGGAGCAAAAACAGGATCTATTTCAATTAATGAGAATACAAATTTTTCCCTCCACCTCGATTTTTGGTTTTTGGAAAAAATTGCAGCCCTGGTATCCAAAATGGATGCAGTTTCAGAAAAAATTAAAGAAGAAATATAAGAACTGTTGTTAGCTCGAGTTAGTGAGATTTTAAAAGATGGAGGAGTATCGCTTTTTGCACGTGTAAACGGTTCTCAGCCTGTTCAAACACAATGGATCTTGGTCCATCCATCACCTCATCTGTAATCTCTTCTCCTCTGTGGGCTGGCAGACAGTGCATCACTAAAACTTGAGGTTTAGCAAAAGCGAGCAGCGCAACATTGACTTGATAAGGCTTAAAAATCTGTTTTCTGTGTTCTCTTTCTTCTTCTTTTCCCATGGAAGCCCAAACATCCGTATAAATTATATCTGAATTTCCAACCGCGGCCATGGGATCTGTAATTAAGGAAATCTTAGCCCCGCTTTCTCTGCTAAGTTCTAATCCTTTTTGCACAAATTCTTTTTCTACAACATAATTTTTTGGGGAAGAGACCACAATTTCCATTCCTAGAATTGCCGCAGCTAAAATTAAAGAATGAGAAATATTATTTCCATCTCCCACATAGCTGATTTTTATTTGTTTTAGATCTTCTGGCGAGTTTATTTTTTTTTGCTCAAGGATCGTGAAAATATCGCTTAATACCTGACAGGGATGTTCTTTATCCGTCAGACCATTGATCACTGGGATAGCAGCATGTTTTGCCAGCTCTTCTACTTCTTCATGTTTGTTGGCCCGAATCATA
Organism: Elusimicrobiota bacterium; assembly: GCA_016180425.1. Taxonomy (GTDB): domain Bacteria; phylum Elusimicrobiota; class Elusimicrobia; order 2-02-FULL-39-32; family 2-02-FULL-39-32; genus 2-02-FULL-39-32. The sequence continues at coordinate 379,682 of JACPBF010000001.1, read as the reverse complement.
ATAGCATCCACATAAAAAGATAGTATTTTTGCTGTATCTGTAAGGGTTTCGCCTCTTTTTAATTGTAGATCCTGTGGATTTAAAATAAGAGGATTCCCCCCTAATTGCACCATGCCGGCTGCAAAAGAAACTAATGTTCGAGTGGAAGGTTTTTGAAGAATTAAAGCTAGAGTTTTACCTTGAAGCAATTTAGAGTCAATAAGATTTTTTTTATCGCTTTTTAATTTTTTTGCCTCAAGCAGAATATTGAAAATATCTTCTTTTGAAAAATCCGCTAAAGAAATAAAATTTTTATTCATAATTAAAATTGGAGCTCTAGGTTAAATCCTATATCTGAACTATGCGCTGTAATGCCAATGAGCGCTGATCCTGCCATTTGAAAGCGTTCATTTATTTTCCAAATAGAGCCTGGAGATAGGTAGAGTTCATCTGGAGTGGGTCCAGTCTTTGTTCCAGATTTTTTATTACGGGAATGGTTAAAACCTTTAAGTTCTCCAGTTAAGGATAGAGTTTCTTTCCATGGAATGGTAATGCCTGCAACATAAGAAAAGATACTGCCCACTTGCACATCATCAGAATTTTCCGTGTTGAATCTATAGCCCAAACCAAAGTGCGTTTTTACAGGATCTAGAGGAAGCACCAACCCACAGCCAAATAAAATTCCTAACCCGCCTGTGCCCAGACCCTTTTCAAAGCTGGCTGTAGGGAGAGAAAGCCCTGCTTCTATGTCTAGGCCAGGCATCCTCTCTATCCTATTTGCATCAAAAAAACGATAACGAGCAGCAACCATGAGATCTGTTAGACCAAATTGAGCGCTTTTGTTTCTTCTGTCCACATTAGCAACACCCCATCCAGCGCCAATTTCCATTTTATCCAGAAGCCCGTAAGAAAGTTCATAGGGGAAGCTTTCAAAAGTGGTATCCACATCTGCCCCGGCAGGGGATACGCCGTTCACCCCTGGTTGAATTTTTACAGATTGGTCAAATTTACCCTTCTCTGTAGAGATACGATCTTGCAAACTCCAGGGTGAAAGCATGGAAATTTTAGCAAAAAGAGTTGGGTGGATTAATAAAATGGATAAGATAATAATAATAGATTGTTGAAGTTTTGTTTTCATATTTCTATTTTCTCCCTTAAAGTAAAATATTTGGACGCACTGATTTATCTTTCTAGGGTTTCTATCGCTTCTTTCATGATATTTACATTAATTTTTTGCAATTGATGAGTCATGCCTGTAAGAAGTCCAATATCACAGATCTGGTTTATTCTTCTGGGAATTCCTCCGCTTCTTTCATAAATAAGGTTGAGAGTCTCGTCTTCAAAAATGTCTCCATCATTGCCAGCTATTTTTAAGCGGTGTTTTATATAGCTGGATGTTTCTTCCTGATTTAAAGATTCCAGGTGATAGCGCATTGCGATTCTTTGAGTAAGCTGTTTGATGGAATCTATCTTATTTTTAAGTTCTGGCTGGCCTAAAATGAGCAAGGTCAGCAAAAAACGATTTTCCATTTGAAAATTAAGCAAAAGACGAATTTCTTCAAAAACAGAATTTTCTTCAATTGCATGGGCCTCGTCAATCACAATTACGGTTTTTTTACCGTCTCTAAGGTTAGACCTTAGAATTTCTTCTAAATTAATCAGTATGTCTGACTTCCTTTGAGGTATATTCGTGCCGCCTAAAAAATGAATAATCATCCGCAACATCTCTACAGAATCTAAGCGCGGATTGGTTAAAAAAGCCACTCGGTAAATATCTTTTTCTAGTTCCTGGTACAATGCGTTTCCAAGGAGAGTTTTTCCGCAGCCATAGGTGCCGGTTAAGAGACCTGCCCCCTTCCCTTCCCTAACCACATAAATTAAACGGGCAAGGCCTTCTTCATGTTGAGGAGAATAATAGAGGAATTTAGGATCCGGACTATTTTCAAACGGTTTTTCGTTAAGTTTCCAATAGGATAGATACATCTTCTCTAGTCTCCTTGGTCTCTCATGCTTTGAAAAATGGTTTTTGGATTAAATCCTTCCAGGATCAATATGGGGATGCCTAAAATTAAAACAACAACATATTGAAAGGAATGAAGGAGCAAAATAAAAGAAAGCGCCAAAGTTTTTCCAACGCCTAAAAGAGTAAGCGCGGCCACACCCCCTGCTTCATAAGTTCCTGCGGCTCCGGGAGCTGCCGGAATCATGACTCCCAAGAGAAGTCCAACTAAAACGATTCCAGATTCCAACCAACTAATATTTAAGTTCAATGCATTAGAAACAATCAGGATAATAGTAATGTCAACAGACCAGATGATTGGAGAAATCAGGGAGACTTTAGAGAATTCTTTTTTGTCTTTAATAACCTTAAGACCATGAAGAAATTTTTCAAAGATCGAATGAATTTTATGAGGAAGAAAGGATTTTAATTTATTTAAAAGTTCTTCTTTTGTAATTTTAGAAATATAAAATTTATATGCTGCCAAAGCCCCGCATCCAATCATCGCAATTAAAACCCCATTTCTAAGAGTAAAGATAGAATTCATCTGAACTAATCCTGTGAGAGCTAAAAAAATAACCGCGATTAAAGTAATGGTCGCTAAATCTAAAATACGCTCTATTACGATAGTTGCAAAAACTGTGCTTTTGGAAATGGATGTTTTGTGACCCGCCCAGTAGGCTCGGCCTAATTCCCCCATTCTTAAGGGGAGCAGGTTGTTGATCAGCAATGATCCAATTTGCCAGCGGAAAAGAGTAAATTGAGGAACAGTCTGAAAGGGTTGCAATAAAATTTGCCAGCGGACCGCTCTTAACCAAAAGCCTAAGATCATTGCTAGAAAGGTAATGAATAAGGGAAAGAGTTTTGCGTTTGCAATGATCGCTTTAAGTTCTCCCCAATGCACGTTGCGAGTCGCAAAATAAAGGCAACCTAAAGAAACAAGAAAGGAAATAAAAATTTTAATGGCGCTTTTCATGGTTTTGGTTTAAAAATAAAAAAAGTAGCAAGGACTTTGGTGAGTTTTCAAAGTTTGCTGGGTTTTAATTTAAGAACAGAACTTGGAACATTTTGACCGGCATTTTTAGATCTCTTATTAAAAGGATCTCTGATCATTTTGCCATCCACAATAAAGTTGTAGAGATACTCGCCCGGTTTTAGTTTCATGGTTATAATCCAATTATTTTTTTTATTTTTTTTCATTAGCTGCGGGCTCCAGTTATTAAAGTCTCCCACAATGGTAACCCTAGAAGCAAAGGCATCAGTATATTGGAACAACACTTTTTTAGGCGGGCCAGAAATTTCTTGATCAGGGATTTGGGTTTTTTCAACAGCAGGTTCACCGGGAAGTTCTGTCTTTGTAATTTCTTTAACCTCTTGTTCAGGAATCAAGGTTGAGGTTGAATTTTCTATATTGGAAGGCGCCGCAACTTCAATTTGAGGAGATCCCGCGCTAGGAGCAATGACTTGAGTTTCTTTTTTTTCTGAATGATCTTCCCCAACCACAGTTAAAAGAGATTCCGCAGCATAGTTGATTCTGTCCCAAATTAGAATAAAAGATCCTCCTAAAACAAAAAGAACAAGGATCAATAAAAAGAGCAAAAAATTTCTGTTCATTAGGTTTTTATTCAGATTGGGATAAGGAAACCATGACCTGATAAATTTTATCTATTTTAGTGGAAATATCTAAAATTTCTCCTCTGGTCATGTTGTCTTGGGACGGGATATTTTTTAAATTTTCCAGATTCGTTTTTAGTTCTTCTAAAACCGTGTTTTGGCTTTCTTGTTTTTTAAGTTTATTGAGTTGATCAGATATACTCTGGAGAGTTTCTTCAATTTGGCCTAATCTTTTAGAAAAAACTTCCAAAACCAGCTTGTCATTGTCTAGAGTACGGTAAACTGCTTCTTTGGTTTGTTCTTTTTTTAAAATAGGTTTTTGTTTGTCTTTAGGATTTTCTTCTTCAATGATAACTTCCGACAGTGATTTTTTTTGCAGGGTTCTTAAAATTAGGATTAAAGCGATCAGGGCTAAAGCAAATAACCCAACCCCGACTAAAAAGAAGGGGTCCCCAAGCAGTTGGCCCAGGAGTTGATCTAAAAGGTCCGAACTTAAAATTTTTTTCATTTTAACCACCACTTTTGCGCCTTTATTTTTAAGGCAAGTTTTATGTCACGCATTTTTAGCCGGCACTCATCTATAGCTTCTTTAATTTGAATTTCATTCTGCTCTGAAAGATCTATTATCATATTTTCTTTTGCCGCTCTTCCATCCTCTCTTATTATAACTTTTACAATAGGGTGAGTGGGACTTTTTTTGTTTAGGCCAATCACTTGAGCGATTTCCCCTGTGCTTAATTTAAGATAGGTTCCTGGCGGAAAAAGAGTTAAGGCTCCCCATAAAGCTTTAATCAGCTCTCCATCAAAAGTTTCTCCAGAAAGGGTAACCAAGTCTCTTAAAGCGCGATTGGGAAGTTCCCTGTCTCTATAGGGCCTTGGATGGGTAATCGCCTCATAAATATCGCACAATCTTACTAATTGCGCTTCTTTTGAAATTCGAGATTTTACCAGTTGGAAAGGATACCCTTCTCCTAAATTTTTTTCCTGAGTCTGAAGAATAATATTTTTTATAATGGCGCGTCTTTCAAGAGAAAGCTTATCTAAAAATTCTTTAAGGATGCTTAAACTCATTAAAGGAAAATCTTGCAGAGATTTTTTTTCTTCAGGACTTAATTCTTCTTTTTTTGAATAAAGATCTTTATATAAAATTAGCCCGGTATCATGTAGCCACGCTCCTAAACCCACAGTATATTGCCGATCTTTGCCCCACCCCAACTCTTTACTGGTTGCGATGGAGAGGATCGTGACATTGACAATATGAGCAATGATATAATTTTCTAAGGTGGAGCGTTCAAAGAAGCTTAAGAGTTTTTCTGGTTCAATTTCCAGACTTTCCATGCTTAAGGCGATAATATTATCTATCTCTTCAATTCTTGGCAGTGGCTGGGTTTGATCTAAGATTTTTTTAACCAATTTTTCCGTGCAATTAATCAGAGCGGAATAAATCTCTTTGGCTTTTTTTGAAGCAACTTTTTTTTGAATTTGGGGTTGGGGCTTTTCAGGGATTTTTACTATTTTTTTAAGATCTTCAACATATTCTTTTGGGAATAGACGGGGGCTGGGTTTTTCAGGAATTGGTTCCTCTTTTTTTGTTTCTTGAACAGGCGGTTCTATTTTTTTATCTTGGTTTTGAGAAGGTGTTTCTTTTTTTTTTAAGTTTTTTGGCGACAGGATATCAGCTATCCGCATAGTGGTATATTTTTAACATAAAAACGCCCATTGGTCAATAACACGTAAAGACTACTTTGTTAAACAAAAATTTTTATAGAATTTCTCTTTCTACATTGAATAGCTTATTGATAAAAAGGATAAAAATTAATTTTAAATGTCTTAAGCCATCTCTAAACGAACGAAGATGGGGATGGCGTTTTCTACCCGCGGGATAGAAAATGATTGGAATTTCAGTAATACGAAGTTTCTGTAGTTTCGCTTGAATAATGATCTCGGAAGCAAACTCCATTCCAGTGGATTGAATTTTCATTTTATCGTACCCTTTTTTTGTAAATGCACGCAGACCGCAATGAGCGTCAGATATCCAAACCCAAAACAAAATATCTAGAATCAAGGTTAATCCGGGCACGCCAAAATAACGGTGGTGTAAGGGCATTGCTCCGGGTAAGATAGTTCCTCTCAATCGTGTTCCCATTACAAAATCCCAACCTTTTCTAAGTTCAAATATGAAATTTTGTAATTCGCTAAAGTCATAGGAGTCATCCGCATCTCCCATAACGACATATTGCCCCCTTGCTGATTCAATGCCTTTTCTTAGAGCACTTCCATAACCTTTATGTTTTTCAAGTATAACGCGAGCGCCTAAAGCAGTTGCTATTTTAATAGAATCATCTGTAGATCCATTATCGGAGATAATAATTTCTCCTTCTATATTATTTTTTTGAAAAGATTGTTGCGCTTTTTGAATACATGCCCCAATAGTTTCGGCTTCGTTTAGACAAGGGATAACAACACTGACTTCAATGGTAGCGGGGTCAGTCATGTTAGCCCTACACGGGTAGTTGCAAATTTTTTTGGATACCATTGTATCATGGAATAAAGGGCTTGAACTGTAAACAGAATCATCAATGGCTCAATAGGCAAACGGTATCTTGGTTCTGGCGCTAGGATGGTGTGTAATAATGAAAAATATATAATGATCAAATAAATTGGGAGAAGATTTTTCCAAAATTTTCGAGAATAAAAAATTCCAACAATGGTGAGAAAAATAAATATAGCATGTCCATAGAGCAATAGTTGGCCAATAATGGGGAATTTATTATGAGTTAATTTTTGCCCTACCGGTTGGAGCCAGAAAAAGATAAATTTTTTGATTGTCAAAAAGAAGTATGAAGTTGGATCTAAAATAATATTATTAAGGGCATTTTTAAAATACAACTGTTCATTTTTTATTGGATTATTTACAAAATTTAATTTTTTGAAAGATGGTGCGTCACCAAATAACCGTTGTTCAGCCCATGGCAGTGTGCCAAACCACAACAGTTCAGATCCACCTGAAGCAACCGGCATGAAGCCTCCGTACATTTTGTAATTACGCCATGTCCAGGGAAAAATGATGGAAAAATTAATTGCGATGAGAAGAATATATTTGAGCCACCATTTTCTTTGATCTTTAAGTAACAGGGGTAACAGGAGCAGAAAAACAGGAAAAAGTAATAATGTCCCTCGACAGAGGTTAGCGATACCCAAAAATAAACCGGCGCCAATAAATGTCTTCAAATAAGGTTTTAGTAACAGTTTTGTAAATAACAGTAAAAAAATTAACAGTAAAAAAGTAAAGAGTGTTTCACTCATTAATATTCCAGAATAAACAATGAATGGAGGATAAAGAGCACATATCAAAGAAGACCAGAGCGCAATAGTTGTTCCTAAAGTATGGCTAGATAAATAATAAATCAGAATACAATTTAAACTTCCTAAGATAGATTGAGCTATCTTTACTAAGTCAAGATTAGAACCAAATAAAGAGGTAATCATGGCAATGAAAAGTGGATAAATCGGAGCTCTTTTAGGGTCCAATCCTTCTGTTTCTGTCAAGAATCCTTTTCCTTCACTAAAACGATGAGCTGTCTGAATCCATTGAGTTGAATCGTCAACTGTTAATGGGCGGGAAGGGGTTAGAGCATTGTAGAGTAAACGAATACTGAGTGCTAACAAAAAAATAAGGATCAAATGTTTGAATTTTGGATTAGACATCTCTAATACTTTTAAATTAAACATAAATTATTTAGCAGCCTATTTTTTCAATATTATTATTCTTAAATAAATTTTTGAATTTTTGAAACATTCTTTCTGAATTTTCTTTTATTTAATCTTTTTTTATTGAATCTTATAAGAATTTTCTTGAGAATTTTCATTACTGGTTAATTTATTAAACTGAAATCCTATAACTGATTAAGACTTTTGTCAATTTTCTCGTCTATAGGGTCAGTTAGAATTTTTTTTGCAGGAGGACCTTGAAAGTGCCGCCCATGCCTTCTGGATGGATAAGGGTTTTTAGGCTTGAGCTTATCCGAAGTCTATCCTTAGGTTCTTGGATCATCGGGATCTCTTCAATAAATTTTTTCAAACCATTTTCAATAAAAAATTGGGATTGAGTCTTAAAAGCAATGGTTTTTACATTCCAATCATCCGCTTCTTTCATCAGAGTAGAAAAATTAACATGGCTGGTTATGTCTTGTTCACCTAAATTGCAATAGAAATCCCTGTTGGTTTGATGATTAAAATGGCATAAGAGTGTGCCTTCTTTTCTAAAATCAGAGTAGAGTTCCTCTGTTTCAAATCCGTAATCTATGGTTAAAAGTGTGCCTTCTTTTAAGCTTCTACATAGTTTTTTTATCCACGCGCGCGATTCAATATGCGCTTCTCCAGCGCATCCTTCTTTTGGTTCTGATCCAAGCCAAAGGAGATACCCCATCACTTCTTTGCTAGGAGGCAAAAGAAGCTCTTTTAAGTTTTGGACCATAAAGATTTCAAAAATTTTATTCTCTTTTTTAAAGATACGGCGAACAGGCAAGGCATCAAAAAATTCATTGGAAAAGATGATTCCTACAATGGAATTTTCTTTGTAATTAAATTCTGAAAGAAACTCTATTTTTTTTGGAAAAAGAGCGCTTAACTCCTCACACATTTTTAAACGCGCAGAGCTTTTTTCAATCCCAATGTAATGAAGTTTTTCGTAAAAATCCGGCATTTCTTTTTTAATTGTTTCCAGGATTTTTTTAGCGAGTTTTCCTTGTCCTAGTCCCAGCTCAATGATTTTAAAATCAGTTTTATTTTTAAAGTTTTCCTGCCAGATTTTGTAAAAAATTTGAGATAGTATTTGCGCAAAACAAGGAACATCTACATTGGTATAGTAATCTTGGAAAGGAGCAGCTTGTGAATAATATCCAAAGTCTGGATCATAAAGGCAAAGTTCCATAAATTCTTGGAATGAGATTTTTTTTTGAGATTGGATTTTTTGAAGAATAATTTGGGTCAGATTTTTCGTCTGGCATGTTTCGAGAGAAGTTGAGATTTTTTTCATTTTCTAATGTAATATTAGAGTTTAAGTCCAGAACTTTTTTATTTCTGGCAGGAAACAACTCCGGAGCGGCCTGGAATTTCTTTTAAAACAATTTCTGATTTTGGAATTTTTTCAAGGTTCTGGAGCAAGAGTTCCTTTATCTTTTCACATGGGATAAACTCCACATTTTCTTTTTTTAGCTTTTCCAGCCATCTGCCAAAAGATTCTAAAATTGCCATGCCTTCCACTTCCGCGTGGATCGTATGCGCATGGAATCTAAGTTGTAAGTCTTTCATTATTTTAAATAGATGCTCTCCTAAATTAACTGGAGTGATGTTATCAGATCCCAAGAGTTCATCCGCGGTTGGCAAAGTAGAAGGGATTTGCAGGGTTTTAAATTCTTGGCCATCCATGATTGGGTAAAAAGGAAATTTTCCTAAACGGGTGTCGCTGGCATAAGAAAATTGAAATTCATCCACCATTTTTAAGCTTAAAGGGGTGCAAAGCCATGCAGGCGCTGCAAAAGCTTTTGGTTTTCTTCCCATTACTTTTTCAAAACCAGCGACCCCTAATTCAAACTGTTTTCGCACAGTTTCTTGTTTCATTTTAAGCAGGTGGTCTTGCCAGAGCACATGGTTATAACCATGGATGCCTAATTCATGACCTTCTTTTTCAATAGATCGGACAATTTCTGGAAAAGAAGCTCCAATTAAGGGAGCAGGGAGAAGGGTGCCTCTAAAAATAGTTTTAGCCCCATAAATTTTAAGCGCATTGGTCCGAAACATTTTGCTTAGAAAACCCTTTTTTTTGAAAATTCTAAAAATCGCTTTTCCAGATTCGTCCGGGCCAAAAGGAACAAAAAACGAAGCTTTAATCCCTAAATTTTTGAAAAGTTGCAATAATTGTGGAACCCCAACCATCATGCCTTCATAAGTGTCCACATCTACTTTTAGAGAAAAGTTCATATTAATCCTTTTGTAGAGTTAGTTTTTGCCTCATAAACTCTTAGCTTAAGGAAGACGATTCTTGCAGGAAATAGTCCAGAGTTTTTTTCAAGGAGGTTTCTAAATTTATCTTTGGGTTCCAGCCAAGCAGTTTACGCGCTTTTTCTATGGAGGGCATGCGAAATTGTATGTCCTGATACCCCTTTCCATAATAATCTCTTTCATGCACCATTTGGATGGAAGAATTTTTCTTTTTATTTCTTAAAGGGTGCTGCTGATAAAGCATTTTAAGTTTGTAGGCTAAATCACGAATGCTAATATCATTTTTTGGATTGCCTATGTTGAAAATTTCTTGATGGCAAACATTATTTTTATTCTCTATAATTTTTATTAGACAATCAATGCCATCATCTAAATAGGTAAAAACTCTGCGCTGGTGGCCTCCATTGACCAGGCGGATGGGTTCGCCGGCAACTAAGTTTCCAATAAATTGAGTGACCACTCGCGAACTTCCTTCTTTGGGCGTATTTAAGCTGTCTAGTTTTGGTCCAATCCAGTTGAATGGACGAATCAGGCTAAAATTTAATCCTTCTTTTTCCCCATAAGCCCAGATCACCCTGTCTAACAGCTGTTTTGAGCAGGAATAAATCCACCTTTGCATTCGAATGGGACCTAGAATCAGCAGGCTTTTGTCTTCGTCAAATTTTCTGTCGCTGCACATGCCATAGACTTCTGAGGTGGATGGAAAAATAATTCTTTTTTTGTATTTCACGCAGGCTCTTACAATTTTTAAGTTTTCTTCAAAGTCTAGCTCAAAGACTCCCAATGGATCTTTAACATAAGAGATTGGAGTAGCGATCGCAACCAAGGGGAGAATGACATCGCATTTTTTAATATGGTATTCAATCCATTCTTTGTTGATTGAAACATCCCCCTCCACAAAATGGAATTTGGCAGAATTCAGGGAGTGTTCCAGACGATTGGAGGCTAAATCCATGCCGTACACCTCCCAATCCGTAGTTTTTAGGATCCTTTCTGTAAGAGCATTGCCAATAAAACCATTCACCCCAACTATTAAAATTTTCATTCTAATATCCCCTCCTCAACTTTTTAAAATTTTTTATTCTAAAATCATTCCAATTTGGATATTGTTTTCTTTTGTCCAATCTAAACCAGACAGCTCTTTTTCTCCTTCCGTCTCAATTTTTTCTACTTTTAAAACACCTTTACCACAGGCGATGAGAAGGGGATCGCACTTTATAATTTCCCCTTCTTTTTTATTTTTTTTGCTAGAAGGCCCCTTTTTTTCTTCCTGAGCTTCCCAGATAAAAATTTTTTTGCTGTTTAAAAACGTAAATGCGCCCGGGTAAGGATGAGTGACTGCCCGAATTAAATTATGGTTTTCACCAGCAGAATTTCTCCAATCAATTTTTCCATCTTCTGGTTTTCTGCCTTTAAAGAGTGTGGCGGCTTTTTCATCTTGTGCAATCCTTGGGGCTTTCCCTTCACTTAAAAGCGGAATCGTTGTTAAAAGTAGTTCGCGGGTTAATGGAACCATTTTTTTATAAAGCAAAAATGCTGTATCTTCTTTTTCGATTTTAAATTTTTTTTGAGCCACAATGTCGCCAGAATCCGCTTTTTTAGTCATGTAGTGGAGGGTAATGCCAGTCTCTTTCTCCCCCTTGACCAAGACCCAGTTTACAGGAGCCCGTCCCCGAAATTTAGGTAAAAGCGAACCATGAAGATTGAGAGCCCCTTTGGCAGGGATTGTCAGAATCTCATCGCAAAGTAGTCTGCGGTAATAAAAAGAAAAGATAATTTCTGGATTCATTTTTTTTATTTTTTCAATCCATTCATCCGCATTAGGATTTTCAGGAGTAAAACAGGGGATGTTTAAACTCTCAGCATATTTCTTTACAGAACCAAACCACACGTTTTCTTTAAGGTCATCTTCGTGAGTAAACACCGCACAGAGTTCTTCCCCCATTTCATAGAGAGTTTGCAGCGCCACGCAACCAATTTCATGATAAGCAAAAAGTAATGTTTTCATTATTATATTTTATTTGAGACTAAAACTAAGCTCATTTCTCCCCCATTTTCCGCAAAGCCTTGTTTTCTATCCAATATAAAGTAAGGGATAGATGGCGCGATTTCTTTTAAGCGCGATTCCTGCGTAATTACATAGGTGGGAATCGGTTCTTTTAGAAGTTCGTTGAGAGACTCTTTTTCTATTTTTGGGAAGAGCCTCTCCCCATAGATAAAAAGACTTGGCTCAGAAACATGGTAACCAAAAATTTTTGAGTTTGGAGGAGCAAATCTTTTAAGAGCCAACCCCATGGGTTTCATGACCCGATGTTGGTCCACCCAAGGAAGACTGAACAAAGTTATCATAATAAAAACTATTAAGGAATCTAAACAAATTATTGAAAAAAATAGTTTGAATTGATTTTTGGAAAGCAAGATAAAACCAGCTTTAAGAGAGATAAAAAGAAAAAGAAAAGGAAGGATCAATTTTAATGAGGCGTATTCAGGGCGAACCATGTAAAGCGCTAAAGGGGCTAAGAAAAGACAACCAGCTAGAGCAATGGTTAAGAATGTTGGAATTTTAAAAAATTGAAAATTTTCTTTTTCCTCAGCAAACATTTTAGCAAGCAAACAACTTAAAGCAGGGAAGGCAGGCAAAAGATAATGCGGCAGTTTATGAGCGCAAATTGAAAAGAATATAAAGATAAAGCCGCACCAGACGCTTAATAAGAAAATTTCAGGCTTCATTTTTGTCTTAAATTGAATCCGTTCCTTCCATTCTTTGAAAACAGAGCTTGCTAAAAAAAATGACCAAGGGAAAAGCCCAAGCAGCAAAACCGGAATATAATAAAGATAAGAGCCTGTATGACCCTCAGAACCTTTTAAGAAACGGAGCAGATTGTCTGCTATAAAAAAATTTGCGGCTGCGCTTTTTTGGCTGGCAAAAGAATAGGCGAACCAAGGAAAAGCTATTGTAATGGGAATGATTAATAATAGAAGATGCGGTAGTTTTTTTTTAAGGAAAAAATTTAGAGGCGATTTATTTTCCAAACAAACCCATTCAAAGATAAGAAAAATTAGGAATGGAAAGAGCGCAAAAGGGCCTTTAGAAAGAACAGCAAATCCCATGGCTAGATAAGAGAGGATTAAAAAAGTTTTGCAATAAGCAGCTCTTTTAAAAGAATAAACAAAAAAAAGCAGAGAAAGAGTTGTAAAAAAAATCAGGAATGGATCTGTCATTAAAAGCCGAGTTCCGCCTGCAAAAAGAAAAGAGGAAGAACAAATTAAGCCTGCGTAAAGCCCGGCAAGATTCCCAAATAGGACTTTTCCTAAAAAATAGGCAACCAGACAGGTCAGTATCCCAAAGAGAGCGCAGGGAAACCTAAAGCCAAATTCGTTCTTGCCAAAAAATTGTACGCTTAGTTTTGTGACCCAGTAGAGAAAAATCGGTTTTTCTAAAAATGGTTCTCCTTCTAAAGTAGGAATCAGCCATTCATTTTTTTGGTTCATTTCTATCACAGCTTGCGCATATTCAGTTTCGTCCCTGTCCCAAAGAGCAGTTGAATCTAACCCTGTAAAAAGAACGATTGAACTAAAGAGCAATACAATAAGTAAACCAAACTTTTCTAAATTAGTTTGTTTTGGAAATTCTATTTTTGTTTGAGGCGTCTCTTTTTCAGGCTCCACAGATTTTTTTTCCTCAATCCAGGATTTTAATTTTTTTTCTGTGAAGAACCCGATCATAAAACCTAACAAACCGCCTGCAATTATATCCGTAAAATAATGGTGTCTGAGATAGACTCTGCCGATAAGAGCAATGGCAGAGGCAACAGTATAAAAAGGTATCTTTGCTTTTGGATAACGTTTAGAAAAGAAAGCAGCTAAAGCAAAAGAGGCTGTTGCATGGCCTGAAGGGAAAGAATCAAACCCATCTTTAAAAAAGTTTACCCCTATAAAATGCATTTCTCCTAAATTCATTTGTGGTCTTGCCCGTCCAATTAAAATTTTAAGAATTTGCACCACGCTAGATAGAATTAAAATCAAGATTCCACCTGCCCCATTTTTTACCGTAACTTTGTTGCCTTGGAAATAACCAAAAATAATAAGGAGTAGGCAAAGGAATGCAAGGGCATCTCCCTTGCCTAATTTGTTCAGGATGATGCCTAGATTTTGAAACAATTCTGAGGTAGGATGGGAGGTTAAATACTGATAGATCGTATGGTCTAAACCAAACACTTAAAAATTTCCTTTTAACTAGAATATCTCATTAGTTTTCATGAGCTGACGCACACCCTTAAAGCATGAAAATACGCAATATAAATGACTTATTGGCTATTTTCATAGCAGAAAATGGCGCCAGTTAGAGTCTAGAGTTCTCATTTTCTAATATTCGGGTTTAATTTGGATTTTCTGATTTGGAGGCAATGATTTCTACTACCCGAAATCTGGGACGATGGCGAACTTCCTGATAAATTCTACCAATATACTCGCCCATTAAACCAATGGCAAGCACTTGTAACCCAACAAAGAAAAATAAAATGCCAAAAAGAGTAAAAACGCCTTGCACAGCCCAATCTGAACCCATGACCAGCCTCATAGCCAAAAGAAAGAAACTAAAACCTAAGCCAAAAATTGAGATCACCATGCCGCTAATGCCAATGAGCTGAATAGGCAAAAGAGAAAAACTGGTCATAAGATCAAAATTAAGATGCAGCAAACGGAGCAGACTATATTTGGATTGTCCTTTGGTTCTGGCTTGGTGCGCAACTGGAATTTCTGCGATTTTGCTGGCATAAGAATTAGCCAAGGCTGGAATGTAAGTGGCGGTTTCACCGCTGGCTAACATGGTTTTAACCAGCTCTTTTTGATAGGCTCTTAGCATGCAGCCATAATCTTTTAAAGGAACATTCACCAGTTTGGAAGTGATTTTTGCCACAATGAAAGTAGGAATTTTTCTTAAAATAGAATCTTGTCTTTGTTCCCTATAGCCCCCTACCACTTCATACCCCTCTTCCATTTTTCGCACTAATTTTGGAATTTCAGAAGGAGGGTTTTGCAGATCAGCGTCAATGGTTACAATCATTTCTCCTTGAGAGGCCTCAAAACCGCAAAAAATTGCCGCATGCTGTCCATAATTTTTATTTAATCGGATTAGTTTAATATTTGGGTAAGTTTGTATCAGCTCTTTTAAAATAAGGCTGGAACGGTCATGGCTGCCGTCATCTATAAAAATAACCTCATAACTTTTTTTTAAAGAATCCATGACTGGAAGGATTTGCAAAGTAAATTCCTTAATATTTTCCTCTTCATTATAAACAGGCACAACCACGGATATTTCCATATTAAATCGCCGCCTTTTTAGAATACTTTTTTATAGTGTTGCTGACAACAGCGATCACGTCTTTCAGATCTTCTTCCTTCATTTCTGGGTAAAGAGGCAAGGAAAGGATATGTTCAGACGCAAAATCCGCATTGGGCAATTCTTTTGTTTGACTTGAAAAAAATTTCTTATAAAAGGTATGGCGGTGAACAGCTTTAAAATGAATGCCAGCGCCAATATTTTGTTCAGATAATTTTTGGATAAATTCATCTCGCGTCAGCGTTATTTTTTTTGTATTGAGCAGGATCACATAAAGATGCCAGGAGTGGGTGTGAGAGTAACTGGGTTCTTGGGGAAGAATTATTTCTGGAAAAGCGCTGAATGCCTGATGATACTTTTTTGCGTAAAGAGAGCGCGTTTTATTAAATTGAGATAGTTTTTTTAACTGGTGGATGCCAAGTGCTGCCTGAATATCCATCATATTATATTTATAGCCAAGGTTTTGAATATCATAATGCGGGCTGCCAGATTTTGAGTATCTTTTCCAGGCAGTTTTAGACATCCCATGAAACCTTAAAAGAGTCATGACTTCTGTCCAGTCTTTATGAGAAGTGGTGATCATTCCCCCCTCTCCTGTAGTCATGTTTTTAATGGGATGAAAGCTAAAGACTGTGCTATCAGAGAGGGAACCGATCATTTTTCCTTTAAATTTAGAGCCAATGGCATGGGCAGCATCTTCAATTACTTTTAGTTTGAATTTTTTGGCCAAGAAGTGGATTTGTTCCAAATCACAAGGCAATCCTGCAAAGTGCACTGGCACGATTGCTTTAGTTTTTTTGCTTATTTTTTTTTCAATTTTTTCAGAATCAATATTTAAAGTTTTAAAATCAATGTCCACTAAAATGGGTTTAGCTCCAATGGCGAGCAGCATGCTAATGGTGGAGATAAAAGTTAAAGGGGTTGTAATCACCTCATCCCCAGGCTTTATGCCAGAAGCCAAATAAGCTAAATGTAATCCAGAGGTGGCTGAATTTACGCTAATGGCATAAGGACTTTTAACAAACCGCGCAAAATCATTTTCAAATTTTTGCACTTTAGGGCCTGTGGTAATCCAGCCAGATTTTAGGCAATTCACCACTTCATTAATTTCTTCCCTGCCAATGCTAGGACGGGAAAAAGGCAGAAATTCTTTTCTCATAAACGACTTTATCTTAGCTTTAATCGCTTAAGGTTTCAACTTAATCTATAAACTG
Source organism: Elusimicrobiota bacterium (assembly GCA_016180425.1). Classification (GTDB taxonomy): domain Bacteria; phylum Elusimicrobiota; class Elusimicrobia; order 2-02-FULL-39-32; family 2-02-FULL-39-32; genus 2-02-FULL-39-32. The sequence goes on along the minus strand of JACPBF010000001.1, from coordinate 363,532 downwards.
TGAAATTTTAAAAAACGTTTAACGCCTAAAAAATGTTTTACCTGAATTCTAAAGGATTTTCAATTCTTTAGAGATGATGCTTTAGGAGTCGCAGAGATTTTTTGATCCTTGCTGTTTCTTCTTTATCTATTGTCAGGGTAGAAAAGCGGGCTCTATAAAAAAGCTCTGTTAAAAAAACAAGGGAAGAGTTTAGCTCATTATTTAATAGGACAGGGGAAATGTTTTTTTGGAGTTTATATAAAAATTCATAGGGAGTTTCGCTTTCCTTTTTATTGAAACCAAACCGCTTCAGAATTTTTAGCATGGTTAGGTAAAAAGCTATGTTGGGAAGAATTTTTTTAACTTTATATTTATAAAGGTAAGATTTTATTTTTTTATAGAGAATAATTACTCCTAACCCTAACCCCGCTCCAATAAAAAGAATAAAAGCAAAGAGCCATAGAACATTTTTAGTAAAAAGTTTTGGAACGCTTAAATCCCTCCTCTTATCTATTAAAAATTTTAATTTACAAGTTTTAAAATATTTTGATCTCCAATTGCCAAAGGTTCTATCCAATTTAGAGCTCAACTGGTTGGATTTAAATTCCACAGTTTTAGCCAGCTTTTTTTGAGATTCCATGTCATATCCAAGAATGTATGCGTTCCACAAAAAGTTCCAATAATCCATTTTTTCTTTTATTTTTCCTAGGAAAGAAGTTTTGGCACTATCTGGGACATAGGTTCTAGGGGAAGGATCAAATTCAATCCATAACCCGCCAATATAAACTTCTACCCAGGAATGGGCATCTTTAGATCGAACCGTGTAATAATTGCCAGAAGGATTCCATTCATTTAAGATAAATCCAGTAGCGATTCTTGTTGGTATGTTTTCAAGCCTTAGCATTAAAGCCATGGCAGAAGCAAAATATTCGCAGTGGCCTGCTTTTGTTTTAAATAGAAATTCTTCAAGCGGGTTAGGAAAATTTTTAGTTTTAATATTTAACGCATAAGCGTAATTTTTAGATAGGTATTTTTCAATTTTTTTGGCTTTAATAAAAGGGGTGTCTTTTTCTGAAACAATCTCTTGCGCGAGATCTTTAATTTTTTCTAAATTTATTTTTGGAAGTTCCAAATTTTTTTCAATGATTTCCTGACCTTCCCATGCGCTGCCGGATTCAATAGTTTTTTTACTTAATAGTGTTTCTTTTGGCCTTTCAATTAAAGAGCGCGCTTCATAGAATAATCTACCTCCAAAGTTTGGAGGGCGCAAAATGGCATGATCTTCTAAAATAGTTACTTCTGGAAGTTTTGCGCTTAAAAAATCAATCCAGGGCAGACCAAAAATCAAATAATTGTTCAGGGATTCTAAATATATTTTTTGGGTTAGGAAGGAGCGTTCATTTAAATTTAAGCCAAATTCTTTTTTAAGGGACTTTCGATCCCAATCTAAAATTTTAAAATCATTTTTAATAATTTTTTGAATTTTTAAAACCCTGCTCATGTAAGCATCCTGCACATTAGATTTTCCTTTTTTCCCCTCCCCTTTCCACTCTAGTCCATCAAAGGAGGAAAGGGCTTGTCCTCTAATAAAGAAGCTGTTTAGGCGATTTCTATCTTGTGGCTGGATCTCCACCCGCATGACGATGGCTGGATCTTCAAAAATTTTACCAGACTGCACAAGGTGCATTTTGTCAGAGATCCCAGCCTGTTGTATATGCCCCAGAAATGCGCCCTGAAAAACTGCTAGGGACATTCGCGGGAAAAAGATAAAGATGGCGATAGAAAATATAAATACAAGCCCTAAAGTAAGCCAGCAATTTTTAGCGATGAATTTATACAGGGTTTTAATTTCTGGGGTTTTGGCTTGTTCTTTTTGGTCAAAGGCAATGGGATTTAAGTTTTTTTCTGTAAAGGAAAAAAAAGTTAAGGTCCAGGCAGCGCTTAAAATATAAAAAATAAAACAGAGAAAATAAGAAAAGTCCAGGGCAAGGGTAGAGGCGCTTAAAAGAATGAAAAAGGAAAGAGCAATGATTTGCATTAAGTCTTTTCTGTCTTTTTTAAAGGTTAATTTAAGTAAAATAAATCCAATCAAAAAATCCGCAATTACAATTAAAAAAGATCTTTTTGTTCCAAGAAAGAGAAAAAGCGTTATTATAAATAGAAAAAGAATCAGGCTATTTTCCAGCCATCTTTTTTTAAAAAGTTTTCCTTTTAATTCAAAATAAAAACCAAGAGGTAAAAAAATAAAAATTAAAGAACTTTCTGATAAGCCCAATTCTTTGGTTAAAAGCAGGGATATTAAGGAAAGCGATGCCAGCGCCCAGATGGATTTAACCGTAATATTTTGTAGCTTTAAAACCTCTTCCATTAGGATAAAATTGATAAAAGAGTAATCATTACTGCTTTCCTTAATGTTCTCCTTGGGGGGGTGCGGAGGTTACTTAATCTTGCTTGTAATTTTATTTTGTTTTCCATAAAGAAAGAATTTGTAAAGGGGGTTCTCCTAAATTTTTTTTAAAGGCTCTCTGTCTTGACCCCCCTTTTTTAGGGTAAAAAAGAGCTAAAAAAGTAAATATTTGAATAAGATTTTTTCTATCAGTAGAAGGTTTTTGGATACAATCATTGGAAATAAGACCTACCGCAATCCCTTGTTTAAATACATGATCTAGAAAAGAAGCAGTAAAAGAAATAGCAGCTTCCAGCTCCTCAATTTTAAGTTGCAGCCACTCTTCTTCCGGCTCTAAGGTGATAAAAACCTTTTTTTCTCTTTCTTTTTCAGTTTCCCGAACCATTAATTTTGAAAATTTGGCTGAACTTTTCCATAAGATATTTTTGGGGTTATCCCCCTCGCTGAATTCTTTAATGCCCCAGAAAGAATCTCCAAAACCTTTTTGAGGATCAGCTGTTTGGCTTTCAGCATAGGGCATTTTAAGGGAAGGGCGCGGTATTTGCATGAGATGGGGATAGACAATCAGTTTTTTATCAATGGGTCTTATGAAATATTTTTTAAAGAAGCTAAAAGGAAATTGAGTTTCAATTTTAAGCGCTTTGATTTCTAATTCCCCTCTTTTTTCTGGCAGGATTTGAATGTCCGAATTCTTTTGTGATTTTGACGGAACTATTAAAAAATTTGTTTCAACCCATTCGCTTTTCTTTTGATTTAAGCTTATTTCCAAAGCGGTATTAATTCCAAATGAAGGAATTTTTTCTTTTTGATTTCTTACCAGCATGCGGATTGTAAAAGTTTTTTTGGCATAGACCTCCATAGGGAATATCCAGTCTATTTCTAAATGCCTTAAATTTATTTCTGAAAGAATTCCAGAGGCTGTGATGAGCCCAAGCATCATGCCAAAGACCATATAGACTAAATTATTGCCGGTATTCATGGCAGCAAGGCCTACTCCTACTGTGAGTAAAACTACAGCAGCGCCAAAAGGGGTAAAACGAAGGGAGCGCGGGGGTTTAAAACGTTTTAGGAAAGAAAAAAAAATCATTAGTGTTTTCCTTTCTTAGCTACCGCACCTCTTGCGGGTGCGAAGGTTTACATTGGGACTGGGATTCTATCTAAAATTTCCTGTATGATTTTTGCGGCAGATTCAGTTTCTAAATCGCTATTAAGAGATTTAACCATGACTCTGTGGGAGAGCACGCAAACAGCGTTCTTTTTAATATCGTCTGGAATAGTATAGGTTCTATTTTCCAGATAGCCATTCGCTTGGGCAGCTTTTCTTAAGGCGATGCATCCTCTGGGGCTGACCCCCAAATCCAGAAATGGAGATTTTCTTGTTTCCTCTGCGATTTTTAAGATATAGTCATCTAAAGATTCATCCACACTAACTCTACGCGCCTCTAAGATACTTTTTATAACATCCTCTTTTGTAGTTACAGGAGATAGTTTTTCTATGGAGTGAATATCAATCTCTTTTCTTAAAATCTCTTTTTCATATTTTTGAGCAGGGTAACCCATAGAGATTCTCATCAAGAAACGATCTCTTTGGGATTCAGGTAAAGGATAGGTTCCATAATGTTCATAAGGGTTTTGCGTAGCGATCACTAAGAAAGGTTCAGGCAGTATCCATGTTTGGTTGTCCATGGAAACATGGCGCTCATTCATAGCTTCCAAAAGAGCGCTTTGGGTTTTTGGCGTAGAGCGATTAATTTCATCTGCTAATACAATGTGGTGAAAGATAGGTCCTTTTTTAAATTCAAAGGTATTATTTTTAGGACTGTAAATGGATACCCCTAAAATGTCTGAAGGAAGAAGATCAGATGTAAATTGTACCCTTTGAAAGGAAAGGTCTAGACTTTTAGCCAAAGCTAAAGCAAGAGTTGTTTTTCCCACCCCGGGAATATCTTCAATCAATAGATGCCCTTCAGCTAAAAGACAGATAATGGTTTGTTTAACAATCTCATCTTTTCCCCGAATAATCTGGGTAATATTGGATTCTATTAAGGAAGGAAGAGTGACCATTGCTTAGGGTCCCTTAGCTTTCAATGAATTTAAGAGTCTTTTTTTATGGATTCTTACTGTGGCTTTGCAGTTATCGTACTCATCCCATTGAGTTTCTTGAGGCTGAACCCCTTTAATAAAAACCGATACTTTAAACTCCATTTTTTTATTTTTTGCTCTTTCCTCTTTTATCAATTTCCCTTTTTTTGTTTTAAGCCGGTCAATATAATAGGCTATTTTAGTTTTAGCTTCTAAGATGGCTGCCTCTTTAGAAAGGGAACGTTTTTGGGTTTGGTTTTGTAAGTTTTGATCTGCTTTGCCCTCTCCTTCAAAATAAAGATACTGCCCCTTAACTTGAGGCAATTCTTTTAAGAGCGCTTCTTGAACCCTGTTTTCAGTTTGAGGCTCAGCTAAAATGATTGGCTGGATAGATAAGAGAGTTAGAAAAGTTCCAAATCCCATTATCAATAAAAAACGATTATTTTTTGATCTCATATTTTTTCTATTTTTATCTGGAATTTTGCAATAGGATATGGCAGGTGTCCTCTTGATGTTCATTCCCTATTGATAAAATTCAGCTTCAATAGAAGTATATCACATGCATAAACTTTTTCAAGTATAGTTTTTGATGGTTTAATCTGAACAAGAGCCTTGGGGGTAGGGAAAATCACAGGCGGGACAACGGCTTTTGCAGCCAAGAGGCAAATCCTCAATTAAATAGCCGCATCTCACGCAATAAAGCATAGCTTCAATTTTAATGCGAGGGATAAAGTTTTTTCGTTTATCTATAGGATATTTGAAATAGTTTGCTAATTCTAAAAGTAGATGCTGCAGATGGACTCCCATAACTTTGGCAGGGTATTTCTCTAATTTTTTTCTGGCAAGAGAATATTCTTCTAAAGCTCCTTTTTCATTCTTTTTTTTATCATGATGCAAGCAAACCGCAAGTTGGATCAAACCCTGCAGAAAAAGTTTTTCCTTGCCAGCTGTTTTTTTCCAAACATCTTCCAGCAGTTCATGGCTCTCAAAGAACTTGCCATTGTTGAACAGCTCCACAAATTTTTGAAGATGAGGATGAATGAATGAAGGCATCATTATGATTTAGAGTACTTTAGCGGGTGATGGGAATCGAACCCACATCTAAAGCTTGGGAAGCTTTCATTCTACCACTGAACTACACCCGCGAAATAGACTTAAAAAATTATATTTAAAATCTTAGCAAACAGATTTATTTGTTACAAGCTATTTTTTTAGCTTGGCTAAGAACCTTTAAGAACATGTCCATGGTTAAAAGACCAGTTTGGGTATTTTGGCGGCTGGGATGATAGATGTCTATTAGTGTGGTTTTTTTATCAAACAGGTGGAGGTCTCCATGTTTAAAGGGATAATGGGATTGTTTCTCCCCCAATAAATAAAGATACCCATCATGAGCAATTTTACCTAGCGCAACAACCACTTTAAGGTTAGGTAATAGTTTAAGTTCTTGACGCGCATATTCTATGCAGGCGCGGATTTCTGGTTGAGTTGGTTTATTTTGTGGCGGCGCGCAACGAACCACAGCAGTGATGTAGGCGTTAACCAGCTGTAAGCCGTCATTGACATCTTCCGCAGTTGGTCGGTTGGCAAGCCCTAAAGTATAAAGCGCTTTGTACAAAAATTTTCCAGAAGCATCCCCTGTAAACATGCGTCCTGTACGGTTAGAACCAAATCTTCCCGGAGCAAGACCCAACAACAAAATTTGAGCTTTAGGATCCCCAAAACCCGGAACAGGGTTACACCAATAAGAAGGATAAGTTTTGTGTATGCCTTGTAAATAGCGCACTAATCTTGGACATTTGCGACAAGCAATTACTGTTTTTTGGAATTCTTGGATTGATTGAGAAGAATTTAACTCTTTTTTCATTTATGTGTGATACGAGAACTTATTCATAAGAAAACTTATTTAGTAGATAGAGAGGATCTATGGGTGACCCATGAATATAGGTTCCAAAGTGGAGATGCGGAGTATTTACAACTCCAGTGGATCCAACTTCCCCAATCACCTCTCCTTTTTTCACTTTTTTTCCTTTGCGGACTAGAGTTTTTGAACAATGGAGATAAGCAGTAATAAAACCTTGACCATGGTCAATCATCACCATGTTCCCTTCTTCTATAAATTTTCCCGCAAGGATTACCTCTCCATGGTTGGCGGCTTTTATAGGAGCGCCTTCAGGAGCTCCTAAGTCTAAGCCTCGATGATATCCTTTTTTAAGTTCTCCATCTAAAATTCTTTTTTCTCCATACAAACTTTCAATTTTCCCCTGAATTGGTTGGAGTAATTCTTTTTCCCATTTTTTAGTTTTACTTTCAATTTTTAGAGCCTGCTTAATTTTTTTTAGATCTTGTGGACGATCTTCTCTGGAAAGCAGGGACTTTTTCTCTTCAGATAAAGCGATCGGCTCTGTTGGGAAAGCAGTCGGGATTATTTCTGAATTAACAGACGTCACGGCTTTACCTTGATCTAAAAGTTCTATGGTTTGTTTTCCTATAGGCGAGTCTGCTGGGATTGCCATAAAACATTCCCAGACAGTGGGTTCACTTTCTTGACTAGTTTCGTTTTTATTTTCTTTAATTGCAATCTGGTAGCAAGGGAGTTCTTTCCCTAAAAAATTTACAGAAAGGTTCGTTTGTGGAGAAGTTACCTCTGATTTTAGATAAATCAGTTCCCCTTGTCTGGCTGAGGTTGAAATTTGAACTATTTTAAGATCAGTTGTATGGCTGAAGGATATAAAAAGCAGGGTTGAAAAAAAGGCTATAAGTGAAATGTTCAGGTTAAAATAAAATTTAGCGGGTGAAGGGAATCGAACCCTCGTCTGAACCTTGGCAAGGTCCCATTCTACCATTGAACCACACCCGCAAAAATCATTTAAAAATTGTTCGGGTTAAAAATTTTACAGCGTTTTAATGAGAGGAAACTTTTTTAGCCAAAGGTTTTCTGGCTGCGTAACCTTCATCCACTCCATGCCAGAAGCGGACCTTTTTTTCCCCATACTTCCAGCAAAGGTAAACTTCAGATTCTTCATATTCAGACATGTGTGGAAAATCCACTAAACCAATCTCTAAATCTTTAATAGTCCCCCCCAACTCTACAATCGCGTCCAGTTGTTTTTTGGCTTGTTCCAGCAAAAAATGGGCTTGGGAAGTTTTCATCTGCTGGCTGGCAATATCTTTTGGGCTCAATTCTTCCGGCTCTTTTTGGTTTTTGCGCAGCTTATGAAGAATGTCCTGAGCATTTTGTCTTAAAGCCCAAAAATTTTGCAAATGATTTTCCATGTGAGGGATAAGAACATTTACTTCTTCAGCAGTAAAATAATGAATGGGTTCTAAGCGTGACATAAATCAATTATGAATCTTTTTTTATTTACAGTCAAGAGTTTATAAAATCTTACCAAAATCCTTAAGAAAATCAGATAAAAATTTTAGTCAGCGAATTTTTAGAGCAAGAGATTGCGTGCGTATTGGGCAGTCATGGGATGATTCATTGGGCAATAGGTGCGCAATTCGTGTGGTTGAAAAAATCTCTCTTGCGGGCTATACTTAAACTAATGAATCGAAACGACCTGCCTCTTAAAAAGATTATTCTAGTCTTTCTCACCTTACTTTTGATTGCAATGATCGCTCTCTATCCTCACTATGTCCGTTATCTGGAAGAAGTTGTGGCAGAGCTCCCTTTAAGCATGATTTTTGAGCTGCAAAGGGAGTTCTTGAAAAAAATTCTTCTCCCTTTAGGGATGATTCTGTTTTTAACTATTGGATCTTGGTTTTTAGTCAAGAGGGTTTTGTGCAGGAAAAAATAAAAATCTGGTGGAAACAATTTTTTTATTCCTTGTTTTTTCCTGGAATGACCTCTCTTATGGAAAAGTTTGGGCTAGGTAGAATTATTCATTTGCTTGTGAGAACCAAGGCGAAAAAATTATACGGACTAGAGAGTCAAAAGGGTTTTGGTTTGGTGGAAATGATGATGGCAATCGCTATCTTAGGGATTGTTGTCATGAGTTTAGCTTCTGTTATGGAATTTGTGACCATCACCTCTGTAAAGTCCAGAGAACAAACCCATGCTGTTAATATTAGCCAAAGATTTTTCACCAGATTAAATAATATCCCTTACCCTTATGTTTTTTCCTGTAATTCTTCCTCTGCCAATTATGGCTTAAATGGGACTTTTGGACCTGTGACCAATCAGGTCTCTACCTATCCTTATATTGCGGTTTTTAATGAGCTTAGGGCTTTGATGAGCGCTCATAGGTTTGATAAATTTACATTGGATATTAAGTTTGCGATCCGGGATTTGGGGGATTTAGATTCAGATGGCCAAACAACAGATTTACGATACTTTGCGGATTCTGATGGAAACCTAATTGATGATTATGATTCTGGGGTTCGTTATTTTAACCAGAATGGGGATGGAGATTACAGAGATATTTATGGAACTCCGCAGATCACAGAAGAGCCGCATACGCGTTTAAAGGAAGCGACTTTAAAGCTCTATAAAAAAGGGGAGCTTATTTTTCAAGATATTCAACTTATCTCCTGGGAAAAGTTCACTGGAGTAGAGGGAAAGGCAGCTGGCGCAACTTTAACCATTGTGGTTAGTACCCCTTCGGAAAATAGCATTGTTTATTCTTTGGCCCAAACCCATCAACAAAATTCTTATAATCTTACCATCGCTAAAACAGCTTCTGAACCAAGCATTACTCAAAGAGCGGATGCTTCTCTACCGCTACGCATTATTGGCGAAACAACTCCTAATGCGACTTTAAGCTGGAAGTTAGGAGCTTCCACAAATCCAACTCTGGATACATGTTCAGCTGATCTTCTTGGCCAGTTTGATTGTTCGGTCTCTAATCTAACAAACAACCTTGTAGAAGGGACAAATACGCTTTTTGGACAAGCAACAAAAACGGTTTACTATTCTCCTTGGAACCCTACTACTTTTATAAGGGAACTCTCTACGCCTACGATCACTGCGCAGACTCCTACTGGCACGATCCCAAATCTACAGCCAACTGTCAGAGCCACTATCCTAGATCAGCCATTGACTGCAGGGCAAGTTGTATCTGATATTAATTCAGATTTGATTACTTTATTTAATGGCACAACAGCTGTCAATCATACCTATGATACTCTTACAGGTTATGTCACATGGATAGATAGCATAACAGCTCTTCCTCCTATTCTTTCCGATGGGAGTTATACAATGATTTTGGAAGGAGGAGATAACGCTGGCTATAAAGCTAGAAGTACATGGACCTATACTATTAGCGTTGGAATGACAGATCACTCAGCGCCTAGCATCTCCAATAAAGATCCCATTGGTATTGCAGCTTCCAATCCACCGACCATTTCCTGCCGGGTTTTTGATAACCAGAGTGGGATTATTTTGAACAGCGTGGTTTTAAGTTTAGATGGGGTTGTGGTGGTAAGTTCAGGAGTTGGAAATCTTGCAACTGCTTGCGCTGCGCTAACTCAACAGGATGGAATTACTGTTAGTTACACTCCAGATTCAGTTTTAACCAGTGGATCCCACAGCGTGACTATTCAGGCGAGCCATTGGGCCACGAATCCAGATAACAAAATTAACTCTCAAGACACATGGTCCTTTAATGTTCCTTAAACTTAAAATTTACATTAGAATCAGCTCTCTTATCTCCTTTTATAAAATCCGGGTTAAAGAGAAAGGCTCAACTTTGGTTGAATTGATGATTGCGATTACAGTTACTTTATTTATAGCCTTAGTGATTGGAAATCTTTTTACCTCTACTACCCGTTTTCTTACAGAGAGCGATACAAAAGTTAAAGCAGATGTTAATTTAAGATTTTCCATGGATAAAGTTGAGACCTCTCTTTTGAACGCGGATTTTTTTTATGTGGCCAGCTCCACAGAGGTATTATTTTCCGCAGATCTGATCACAGATAAAGACTATAGCCGAACCAGTGATTTTGATGGAGATGGAATCCCTAATTTAAGCGATCCAGATGATGACAATGATGCGACCTCCATCCAACCTTCCACTGCCCAGTGGAGAATCGGGTATGATTTAAAAGATGATGATGACGATAATGACAATCAAGTGGACATGAGATGGCGCATCTATCTTTCAACCCGTGAAAAAGTTCTTTATCTGGACTATTCTAAGAATAATGAATCCTGGGGGTCTCATGTAGAGACTTTGGTAGTTAATTTTGTTTCTACCACAGCCTTTACTTTTTATGGGAGCAAGAATGATCTTTTAAGCCAAGGCGGAGCAAATTTAGACACGAACAACGATGGGATAGTTTCAATTTCAGAAATAGACGCGGTGGCTAATGGAGGAAATGGGAATGGAAGGTTAGATACTCTGGCAGAGAGAAATAGAATAGTGACAGTTGGAATATTAATGGATCGGGATTCGAATAATGACGGCAAGCGGGATTCACAACTGAGCACAGAGGTGATGCCGCCAGCTCTTTATATTAAGAGGCGGCCATGAGAACTAGGAAAGGAGAACGTGGATTTGCATTGGCTATTACAGTTTATGTTTTGCTTTTTGTTTTAGTTTCTTTAACCTATCTTTTAACCAGAACTTCACAAGACGTTAAGACTTCTGACATGCATAAAAGACTAAAGAATTCTTCTACTTTAGCTAATAATGTCATTACTGATCTCATGCGCCAGTTCTCGCAAACCTTTCAGGCAGATCACTATGATTCCAGTCAACTGACTCGCAGTCCTGCTTTTTATACCCAAGGCTTTTCCTCAGTTACTATCTCTGCGAACTCAAATCAGCATTTTATTTCATTTTCTGCGGTAGGCGCTTATGGGCAAGATATCAATCAGCCTCAGAATAAAAAAACCATTGAAGGGGTGATAAAATTTATTTCTGATCTTACCACCTTTGGAACCATGTGGAACGGCAACTTTACAACCAGCGCAAGCAACGCTAGTTATATGGGAAGAATGTGGGTGAATGGGAGCTGGAGCATCACTGGACTCAATACGCTTGTGCAAGGAGGGCCTGTATTTGTGAATGGGAATATTAGCACAGGAGGAAGCGGCAACCTTGTGATTAATGGAGATCTTTACCGCAGCGGATCTAGAAGCGGGAACATCACTGTGAATGGAACTGACAATACCTATGTTCCTTCTATGAACTGGCCTACGATAGATAGAACTTATTTTGACACTTACTCTAATGTTAAAGTAACGCAGAATACAACTTTAAGATTTTATTATGATGGAGCGAGTTCAACAGGAACTGTTCGGGTTGGCACAACCACTTATGTTATTCCTTCCACAGGTTTTATTATTTACGGCCAAAATTGCACATTGACCTCTTCAGGAACAGTGCGGGGCAGAGTAACCATTGCTTCGATTCGCACTAGCGGAACAAGTGGAGGGAATATCATCATGGATAATCATTTAAAGTATGCAACTATCGGTTCAACCAGTTTTGCTAATGTTCAAGACTCATTTGCCGCTATTGCCTCTAATTCTATTGCTTTTAATAAAACAGGGTCTGATCTTTATGTGAGCGGAGTTTATTTTGTGGACAGTTCTGGGACAACAGGAATGAGTTCATCTGGTTCCAGCGGTCGGACTTTACGTATTTTTGGCACTAGAAATAAAGGGATTAGTCTTTCAGGATTTAGCGGCGCGCAAATTACTTTTGATACAAATTTAGATACTTATCCGCCTCCAGGATTGCCAGAAAGGCCTAATCTTGTGACCTGGCATATTAAATAATATAATTTTTTTATGGAATGCCCTGTTTGCCGCAAAATACAATCTAATGAAAATAATAGCGAATGTCAGTTCTGCGGTCTTATTTTTGAAAAATGGCAGGCTAAACAAAAACAATCCTCCTTACTTTCTTCACTAATTCCGCCTCTTCTTGAAATTTCGCCTTCACAGAAATTTAAATTCCATGTAGATTCTCAGTTAAGAACACTTTTTGGTCTTTTGCTTTTTTTTGTTCAGCCTCTTGTTCAATGGAGCTATCCAATTTTTTTAAAATATTTTTTTAATATGACCTATGCCCCTCTTTCAATTATCTGTTTTATTTCTGGAATATGGATTGGAATGTGCGCGGATAAAAGAGGTTATTCTGGAATTTTTACAGCTGGCGGAGCTGGTTTGTTAAGTGGATTGCTCTGTTTTTTGTCCTTGATGATTCTTGAATCCGGAGTCTTATTAGAAAAAATAAAGGTTGCAACCCCAGTCTTTGGCATCTATGCTAGTCTTACATTTTTAGGAGGTATTTTTTCTTGGGGTTTCAAACGGTACCTTCATATTACTTTATGATTATAGATCGAATATTGGGTTTGAAGGCAAGGGCTTGATTTAGTACAATGTCCGACGAAGACTAATTTTTATGGAAACCAAATCAGTTTCAGTTCCTGAAAAACTTTTTTTAGCCCAGCCCCGGGGTTTTTGCGCTGGGGTAGAGCGCGCCATAGAAATTGTGGAAATCGCGCTTAAAATTTATCCACCTCCAGTCTATGTTTTTCATGAAATCGTGCATAATAGTTATGTGGTCAAGGATTTAGGCAGCCGCGGAGCTATTTTTGTAAATTCTGTAGGAGAGACTCCAGATGGTTCTGTTTTAATTTTTTCAGCGCATGGGGTGTCACCGGAAATTCGCGAACAAACCAAAACAAAAAAACTTAAAGTTATTGATGCCACGTGCCCCTTAGTAACCAAAGTGCATATGGAAGCGATTCTTTTTGCTAAGCAGGGCTGCACTATCCTTTTAGTGGGCCATGAAGGGCATGATGAAGTGATTGGCACTATGGGAGAAGCTCCGGAAAAGATTATTTTAGTGGATTCCCCCGAAGATGTGGAAAAATTGCAAGTTGATGATCCGGAAAAAGTTGCAGTCATTACCCAAACCACGCTTTCTTTAGATGATACGCGAGACACTATTGAAGCGATTAAAAGAAAATTTCCAAAAGTAATATTTCCGCCAAAAGAAGATATTTGTTATGCCACAACTAATAGACAAACCGCTGTAAAACAGTTAACCTCGCAAGTGGATTTAATTCTTGTGATAGGTTCTGAAAATTCTTCTAATTCCAAGCGTTTGGCGGAAGTATCGCAGGATAAGGGAGTTAAAGCCTATTTGATTGATGATGTGACAAAAATTAAAAAGGAATGGTTTGTAGGAGTAAGGAATATAGGGATTACTGCTGGAGCGAGCGCTCCAGAACATTTAGTGCGGGAAGTGATTAATTATTTTAGAGAATTAGGCGTGAAAAATATTGGAGAAATCAAAACAGTTTCTGAAAACGTCAAATTTTCTTTACCCCCAGAACTCACCCAATTTGATCAAAAGTTAACCAAAGTTTAAACCAATCTTTTTTCTCTCCCCCTGTCCCCCAGCGAAGTCAAGGGGCAAGGTCAAGGGAGTTTTCATTTTCTAATATTCGGGTTATTGTATTTGCATCATTCTTTCTAATGCGATGCGGGCTTTTTGCGCAATCGCCTCAGGCACTTTAACCTCATAGACTAAATCCTCTAAAGACCAAAGAACTTTCTCCAACGTATTTTTTTTCATGAATTCACAGGTCGCTTCTTGGGCTGCTGGGTAAAATGTTTTTAATGGATTTTCTTTTTTTAAGCGGTGTAAAATTCCTGTTTCCGTGGCAATAATAAATTCTTTTGCGTTAGATTCTTTTGCGCGTTTTAATATTCCATCTGTAGAAAGAATGCGGTCAGCTATCTTCATGCATGCAGTTAAACAGCCGCATTCAGGGTGCATAAGAAATTCCGCTTGAGGGTGTTCTTTTTTTAGATCAAAGATAGGTTCTGGCCGAATGCGCAGATGCGTGTGGCAGGAGCCATTCCAAAGATGAATTTTCCTATCTGTTTTTGTGCGCAGCCATTGACCTAAATACATGTCTGGAATAAAAAGAATCTCTTTATCTTTTGGCAGAGACTCCACTACTTTTAGAGCGTTGCTGGAAGTGCAGCAAATATCAGATTCAGCTTTTACCGCAGCAGAAGTGTTGACATAAGCTACCACTGCTGCATTGGTAAACTCTTTTTTCCATTCTACAAGTTGATCTCTGGTAATACATTCTGCTAAGGAACAACCTGCTTCTAAATCCGGAACAAGAATTTTTTTGTTTGGGCTAAGCAAGGCTGCGGATTCTGCCATAAAATGAACTCCGCATACTAAAATAATAGAAGCTTTAGTTTGGGATCCATATCTAGCCATGGCCAAAGAATCCCCCACAAAGTCTGCAATGTCCTGAATCTCCCCCACCTGATAATTGTGCGCTACAATCACAGCATCCCGAACTTTCTTTAGTTCATTAATTTTTTCTACAAGAGTTGTTTCAATTTTAAGGCTCATGTTTTTATCCAAACAATTTTTGTTTTCTATTATAAAGCTTTTCCACTGAATCTAAAGGCACTTCATTTTGTCCTAATCCTTCATGTCCTGAACCAGGCCCATGATAATCTGATCCGCCTGTGGTTACAAGGTCATGCTTTTTTGCCAGTTCCACAAAAGCCTTAATCTGTTCAGGGTTATGTTTAGGATAATAGGCTTCTATTCCTTGCAGACCTAATTTTACTAAAGCTAGAATAGTTGCTTCAGAAACATAATAACCCGGATGCGCAATCACTGGAATTCCTTTTGCCAAAAGAATAGTTTCAATCGCTTTTTGAGGCGTGGGGCCTTCATAAAAAACATAGGCTGGTTTGCCTTTGCTTAAATATTTATCAAAAGCTTCTTGTCTAGAAAAAACAACCCCTTTTTCTTTTAGCTTGTCTGCAATAAAAGGTCTGCCTATGGCAGCAGAGCCTTCTTTGGCGTCAAAATCAGATAAAGAAATTTTAATGCCCATATGTTTTAATTTTTCCAACATAGCTTGAGACCTTTTAGCCCGTATTTCTCTGTGATAAGTTAATACTTTTTGAAATTCCTCATTTTCTTGATCTATAAAATAACCCAAAATATGAACAGAATTAGACTCTTGAGTGTTGATTTCCACAGCAGAGATGATTTCCATATTTAGTTCTTTAGCTTTATTGATAGCGCTGAATAAACCACCGGTGGTATCATGATCTGAAAGAGCTAGGTGCGTAATTTGAAGTTCATGCGCTTTGGCAATCAGTTCATCTGGTTCCAAAGTGCCGTCAGAATAGGTGGAGTGTGTGTGGAGATCTACCTTCATTGGAGTTGGAGAATTGTAATTTTAAGCTGCTCGAATCTTTTGTTAAGAGCGCTGATAGATATCTGCGCCGCTTGTGATAAATTCTTGAGACTTTTGTTCCATTCCCTTTTTTAAAGCCTCTTGTTCTGAAACCCCCAAAGATTGAGCGTAGTCTCTAACATCCTGTGTAATTTTCATGCTGCAAAACTGAGGGCCGCACATGGAGCAAAAATGGGAAGTTTTGGCATGATCTGAAGGCAGGGTTTCATCATGAAACTGCTTAGCAGTTTCTGGATCTAGAGATAAATTAAATTGGTCGTTCCAGCGGAACTCAAATCTGGCAAGGCTTAAAGTATTGTCCCGCACTTGAGCTTGAGGAAGCCCTTTACCTAAGTCCGCTGCATGGGCTGCAATTTTATATGCGATCACCCCATCTTTAACATCCTTTTTGTCCGGAAGACCTAGGTGCTCCTTTGGGGTTACATAACAAAGCATGGCGCATCCATACCAGCCAATCATGGCAGCTCCTATGGCAGAAGTGATATGGTCATAGCCCGGGGCTATATCTGTGGTTAAAGGGCCAAGGGTATAGAAGGGAGCTTCTTGGCAAGCAGTAAGTTCTTTTTCCATATTTTCCTTAATCATATGCATAGGGATATGTCCTGGGCCTTCAATCATTACCTGTACATCATGCTTCCATGCAATTTTAGTAAGTTCACCTAAAGTTTCTAATTCAGCAAATTGAGCTGAATCATTAGCATCTGCTATAGAACCTGGCCTTAATCCATCTCCCAGACTAAAAGAGATGTCATAAGATTTCATAATTTCACAGATCTCTTCAAAATGAGTATAAAGGAAGTTTTCTTTATGATGAGCTAAACACCATTTGGCTAAAATCGAACCACCACGTGAAACAATGCCAGTAACCCGTCTGGCAGTCAGCGGGATATAGGCTAACCTTACGCCAGCATGAATTGTAAAGTAATCTATGCCCTGTTCTGCCTGTTCTATCAGGGTATCTTTGAAGATTTCCCATGTTAGTTCCTCTGCTTTGCCATTGACTTTTTCTAAAGCCTGGTAGATTGGCACAGTTCCAATAGGCACTGGAGAATTTCGGATAATCCATTCTCTGGTTTCATGGATGTTTTTACCTGTGGAAAGGTCCATAACCGTATCTGCTCCCCAGCGAATAGCCCAGATCATTTTTTCTACCTCTTCTTCAATAGTGGAGGTGACTGCGGAATTTCCAATATTAGCATTGATTTTAACCAGGAAATTTCTGCCAATAATCATGGGTTCTGATTCCGGATGATTGATGTTAGCTGGGATAATGGCCCGCCCTCTGGCTACCTCATCTCTAACAAATTCTGGCGTAATCATGCGCGGAAGATAAGCTCCAAAACTTTGTCCCGGATGGATTTTAGTTGTTTCTTTAAAATTTTCTAGTTTTTGATTTTCCCGGATAGCGATATATTCCATTTCAGGGGTAATGATTCCTTTTTTTGCATAATGCATTTGGCTGACATTTTTGCCTTTTTTTGATTTATAAGGTTTTTTTAAATTTGGAAAACGGATCGCGTTTAACTGAAAATCACTTAATCTTAATTTTCCATAGGTAGAGGAAATTTCAGAAAGCTGTTCCACATCGTTTCTATTTAATATCCATTGTGTTCGGGTTGGTTTTAATCCTTTGCGGATATTAATTTCTTCATTAGGGTCCGTATATGGGCCGGAAGTATCGTACAGAACAAAACTTTTTTTAGAGTTTTCTAATAATACCTCTCTCATGGCAACTTGAACTTGGGGATTTTTACCCTCAACATAAATTTTGCGAGAGGATGGAAAGGGTTTAAGTGTAAGGATAGAATCTGTTGGCGTTTTTTCCTGTTTTTTTCTTTCTAATAAATCTAATGGGGTCATAAGTTCTCCTTTAAAAATAATTATATCATACCCGACTTTTTTTTCAAGTATTCTATTTTTTTAAGGCTCTTGAATAATTTTTTTTGCAAGAGTTAGGGCTTCTTCTTGACTATGGATTTCACCCAAAATTGTAGCTTCTTCCACCTCTTTTAAAATGCGTCCTATCAAAGGGCCTGGAGCAAGCCCTATTTGTTCCATAATAATTTTTCCATTGATCAGTTTAGGTTTTTTAGCAACTTCTTCCAGCTCTTTTTCATAGTGCCAGCGGATTAAATCCTTTACCACTTTTTCATGAGGGTCCTTATTTTTTCCCCGTTCTTCAGGAGTAAGATAGGTGTAGCGGTCTGCCAAAGAAACAATTAAAGCAGGGAGTGCGCTGTTTTTTAAGTCTCTAAAAAATCTGAATTTTGCTTTGTCGCTTAAGATTGGAGCATGGGCAAGCCCTCCGGGCCTCATGTGGCTAAGCACCATTTGTGATAAATGACGGGACGCATTAAAACTAAAGCGAAGCCTTTGGCTGATGAGGGCAGCGATTTTAGCCCCAACATTTTGATGTTCATAAAATCTTAACCTGCCATCAATTGTTTTTGCGGTAGGGGCTTTGCCCACATCGTGTAGGAGAGCTCCCATCTTCATCAAAGTGGCCATGGGGTGGGAATCTAAACCCTGCTCCTCAAACAAAAGTTTTTTTAGTTTTTCCTGATCTTCTTGAAATTCATTTTGCAGATTTTCTAAAATCCATTCCAAACATGCTACAGCGTCTAAAGAATGTCCCCAGACCCCTTTTTCAGGATAATAGTCCAGAGCGCAGTTTCTATTTGGGTCGCTCTCTGGAATAATCTGAGAGATCAGGCCAGCTTGGTCTAATTCAAGCAGATAGGGGTAGGAATGAGGAGTATCTAAAAGCAGTAGAATCTCTTCCCGAACCCTTTCCTCCGCCACAGTTAAAATTTTTTCCTTATTTTTTTTTATAGTTTCTAGAGTCAATGGCTCAATTTTAAAGTTAAGCTGGGCCGCAATTCTAAAAGCTCTTAATAGTCTTAAAGGGTCGTCCTCATATATTTTTTCATGGATTTGGCGCACTTTTTTTTCTCTAATATCCTTTTTCCCTTCATAAGGATCCAGCAAAGTGTTTCCCTGTTCCATGCTTTTTGCCAGAGCATTGATCGAGAAATCCCTTAGAGAAAGATCTTCTTCAATGGTTGCTCCTTTAAACTTTGCAAAATCTAGCTGCAGTCCATTGTCTAAAACCATGCGGTAAATTTCCCGCTCTTCTTTTAAGGCAAAAAAAGAATTTTTTAACTCTTTACTTACTTTTTCCGCTATTTTTTTGGGATCAGAGGAAAGGGCAAAATCCAGATCTGTGGTTTTACGGTTTAGTTCCTGATCGCGCAAATAGCCGCCCACAAGGAAACATTCTATTTTTTCTTTCTGCGCAAATTTTTGGATAAGGGCAAGGATTTCATATATTTCAAGGCTAGTCATTTAGCATCTCTTCTAAGTCTAAGATCGCTTCTACTTTTTTAATTAATTTTTTAAAAATAACCGGTTTAATCACAAAAGCTTGCGCCCCATAGTGAAAACTTTTCTCCACATCTCCCACATTATCTTTTGCAGTGCACATGATCACTGGAATGGAGGAGCTTAGAGGATTAGATTTAATTTTTTTTAAAACTTCCCACCCATCCATTTTAGGCATCACAACATCCAAAATAATGAGTTCCGGCCTATTTTTTTGAATTTCCTTTAAAGCCTCTTCTCCGCTGTAGCAGCATGAGGCGTCAAACTGTTCTTCAGGAAAATTCATTTTCATTAAATCAGCTAAGGGACGATCATCTTCTACAATTAGAATTTTATGTTTGTCCATATTTTTTCCGCCTTATTATTTAGTTTAATAAAACCATTTTTTCTTAGATTTTGACTTTATCAGCTTAAATTATTTAATTTTTTTAAGTTCTTTTTTTAAAATTTTTTGTAAAGCATTTTTAGGCAATTCTTTTCTAATTTCAATGTCTCTTGGCCTTTTGTAAGGAGGAAGCTTTTCTTGGCAGAGTTTTATCAGTTCAGCTTTATCTAAGGTTTGGTTTTCTTTAAGCACCACAAAAGCTTTAACAGTTTCATCTCCTTCTGGATTGGGAATTCCAACCACTGCGGCTTCTGCCACAGCAGGGTGGCTCAGCAGCACTTCTTCCACCTGAATAGAAAAAACTTTTAAGCCTTTAACAATGATCATATCTTTGATTCTATCTCCGGTTTTAAACCAACCATCTTTTGTAAAAGCCTCTTTTGTAGCTTGTTCTTCTTTATAATAACCTTGCATTATATTTGGACCTTGAATACATATTTCTCCTTCTTCTCCTATTTTTAGTTCCTTTTCATTTTCATTTATAATTTTTACTTTTACGTCAGGAATGGGTCTCCCCACGCTTCCTGGTTTTCTCTGATCCAAACTATTGGCAGAAACTACAGGGCTGGTTTCAGAAAGACCATAACCTTCTAATAAAGGGATTCCAAACTTTGTCTCAAATTTTTCTTGCACTTCTTTAGACAATGGAGCTGCTCCAGAAATACAGAATTTAACAGTTCTAAAAAATAGATATTTAAGAATCCATTTTTTGATCCCTTTGGCCTGTTCTGCCAGCAATGCAAAAATTTGCGGCACAGCGGCAAAAATAGTTATTTTTTCTTTGGCGAGAAGTTTTAGCCATGGTTTAGGGGGCCGAATCGCTTCCACAATAACAATAGGGCAGCCTAAATAAAGAGGGATCAGCACATTCGTTGTCCAGGCAAATACATGAAACATGGGCAAAAGGCAAATGAATCGCTCTTTTTTTGTTAACCCTAAGGCTTGAATCGAGCCCAATGCGTTAGAGATAAGATTTTTGTGAGAGAGCATCACCCCTTTAGATTTACCAGTGGTGCCAGAGGTATAAAGGATCAGAGCTGTTTTTTCCGGATCAGAAATTATTTTTATCTCTTTTGAGACTTCTTTAAGCAGTTCAGAAAATGGGACAATGTCCGAACAATTTTGAGTTGAAGCCGCAAGATCAGTTACCCAAATGGTTTTAAGTTCTGCGCACTGTTTTTTTGCTTTTAAGATTTCTGGTAAAAAAGCGGATTGTGTCACTAAACCACAAGCCCCAACATGGGACAAGATATAAGCTATTTCTTCATTCTTAAGGAAAAAATTAATGGGTACTGCGGTTGCGCCTAAGCAAGTAAGAGCAAAAGCAGTAAAAATAAATTCAGGAGAATTTTTTAAAAGAAGCCCTACTTTATCCCCTTCTTGAATGCCTAAAGCAGAAAAATTGGCAGCCACCTTTAGGATGGTTTGATACAGTTCCTGATAGGGTGTGCTTTTGTCTGCAAAAAAAAGAGCTTTTTTTTGGCTATTTTTTGCAGCGCTTTCTTTTAATAGTTGTCCTAGTGTCATGTCTTTTATTATATCTCTAACAAAGGGACAGATGATAGAAGATTTTTTGTGTAAGTTTCTTTTGGATCATTAAATATCTGTTCATTGGAGCCTTGTTCCACTATCTCCCCATTTTTTATCACCATCACTTTGTCTGACATTTGCTGCACAATAGAGAGATCGTGCGCAATTAACAGATAAGAAATTCCAAAATTTTTGTTTAAGTCCATTAAGAGGTTCAAAATCTGGGCTTGGATAGAAAGGTCTAAGGCGGATACTGGTTCATCCGCAATAATTAGTTTTGGCTGCATGGCTAAAGCCCTGGCAATCGCGATCCTTTGCCTTTGTCCGCCGGAAAATTGGTGAGGATAATCATTCAGCAGCGCTTGCGGCAGCCCTACCGCATCCAGAAGATTTTTTACTTCTTTTAAAAGTTCTTCTTTTTTGTATAAATTTTTGGATTGTTCCAGAGCTTCTTTTAAAATAAAACCTATGGAAAGTTTTGGGTTTAAGGATGCGAACGGATCCTGAAAAATAGTTTGCGCATATTGCGCCCGGGTTTTTAGTTCCAGCAGTTCTGCTTTTTTCCCTTCAAAATAGATTTCTCCGGAAGAGCTTTGAATCAAACCCTGAATCATTCGGCCTATGGTGGATTTCCCGCTGCCAGATTCCCCCACCAAAGAGACAATTTCTCCTTCTTCAATTGTAAAAGAGACATTTTTTACAGCCTCAATAAAGCCCTGTTTTTTAAAAATTCCTTTTTCAACTGAAAAGCGTTTAACAAGATTTTTAACTTCTAATAAAGTTTTCATGAAAATGGCGCTAAATCACAACTTATTTTTCTATTGAACTTTTCTAGTTCTCTTAAAAGAGGAACTTTCTTTTTGCATTCTTCTATCGCTTTAGGACAACGCGGGTGAAAGATACAGCCAGACGGCAGAGAAGAAAGGTCAGGCGGGCTGCCGGGAATCACAGGCAATTTTTCTTTTTTAAGGTTTTTCTTAGGCAATGATTTTAGAAGTGATTGGGTATAAGGATGTTGCGGATTTTTTAGAATTTCTTGGGTATTTCCTTCTTCCACAATTTCCCCGCCATAGAGAACCGCTAGTTTTTGAGTGTAAAGCCCAATAAGCCCAAAGTGGTGCGTAATAAAAAGAATTGAAATTTTTAAAGTTTTTTGCAATTTCATAAGAAGTTCCATAATCTCTTTTTGCACAGTCACATCCAAAGCAGTGGTGGGTTCATCGCAAATCAGAAGTTTTGGACGATTGGCTAATGCCATGGCGATCATGGCTCTTTGCCTTTGTCCTCCGGAAATCTGATGAGGATAAGAGTTGTAAATTCGTTCGGTCTCTTTAAGCTGCACTTCTTCTAACAAAGAAAATATTTTTTCTTTTAACTGCAAAGAGCTTATTTTTAAAGAATGAGTTAGGATGTTTTCTTCAATCTGTTTTCCTATGGGGATCACGGGGTTTAAGGAAGTAAAAGGATCCTGGAAAATAATAGCGATCTCCTTGCCCCGAATTTGCCGAATTTTTTCAGGTTCCATTTGCAATAGTTCTTGGCCTTCAAAGAATATTTCCCCTTGGGTGATCTTGCCTTCATTGCCAGGAATCAGCCGTAAAATAGAATGAGCCACACTGCTTTTTCCGCAGCCAGATTCCCCCACTAACCCTAAGGTTTCTTCTTTATCTACAGTAAGTGAAACATCCCTTAAGGCAGAGATTGTTTTCTTGCCTCGAACATATTGCAAAGAAAGATTTTTAATTTCTAGTAACATATCTAAAAGCGTTGCGCTTATCAAATCCTCATATTAAAATCCTGGATATGATAGTTAGAGCTTCTCGCATTTAATTCTGACTCCTTGGATCTAAAATATCTCTTAAGCCCTCTCCTAAAAGATTAAACGCAAGAACTGTAAATAAAATGCAGAGCCCGGGAAATAAAGAAAGCCACCAGGCAAAATGAATATAATCTTTTCCTGTGGTAAGGATATTCCCCCAGGAAGGGATGGGAGGCTGGACTCCTAAACCTAAAAAAGAAAGAGAAGATTCAATTAAAATAGCATTGCCTACCCCAAGGGTAGCGCTGACTAGAATTGGAGCAGAAACATTGGGAAGCAGATGGAAAAATAGAATTTTTGGAGTAGAAAGCCCCAGAGATTTTGCTGCCAGGATAAATTCTCTTTCTTTAAAAGAAAGAGTTTCTCCTCTTACTAAGCGGGCAAGGCCTGTCCAGGAAGTAAAACCAATCACAATCATGACATTGAGAATATTTGGCTCTAAAAAAGCAATGACCATTAAAATAAGAAAAAAAGTTGGGAAGCAAAGCAATATATCCACAATTCGCATCAGGGTAGAATCTATCCATTTTCCAAAATAGCCGGAAATAAGGCCAATGAATGTGCCAAATAAGGTAGCAATAGAAACAGCCACAAATCCTACTGTAAGAGAAATCCTAGAGCCATAAATTAACCGGGAAAAAAGATCTCTTCCTAAATCATCTGTGCCTAGGAGATGCAGACTTGAAGGGGATTGAAGACGTTCTGCCAAGTTTTGTTCTAAAGGAGGATAGGGAACAATAAAAGGAGAAAAAAGAGCAAGGCTGCTTAAGATAAAAATAAAAGAGATTCCCCAGAGAGAGAATTTGTTTTGGATAAAACGTTTGATATAGAGTTTTAACATCTTATTTATACCGAATTCTTGGATCAGCTAATGCATAGAGCATGTCTGCCAAGAGATTCCCCAGAAGAGTGAGAAACGCTACCATGGTTCCAATTCCCATCAGCACTGGATAATCTCTAGCCATAATCGCCTCAAACCCAAGCCTGCCCATCCCTGGATAAGCAAAAATAGTTTCAAAAATAAAACTTCCTCCAATCAGTTCTGGCAGCATCAGACCCAGCAAAGTGATGATGGGAATTAAGGCATTCTTAAAAGCATGCTTAAAAATAACCTCTCTTTCTTTTAAACCTTTGGCTCTGGCAGTGCGAATATAATCTTGATGCAAAACTTCTAACATGCTGGATCTGGTATATCTGGCTAAAGCTGCAAGTCCTGTGAGAGCCATCACTAATACTGGCAATAGTAGATGTTGAAGCATGTCCCATGCTTTTTGTAAGAGATTCAGCTCTTCAAAGTTAAGGGATCGAAGTCCAGAAATTGGCAAGAGCCCTATTTTTAACCCGAATAGAATCATTAAAAGCAGAGCAAGCCAGAATGTGGGAATAGAAAATCCAAGATAGACAAAAAGAGTGGTTAGTTTATCGAATAGCGCGCCTTTTTTTGCAGCCGCAGTCATGCCAATCAGAATCGCTAGAGTAAAGATAAGAGATAAAGAGAGAAAATTTAAGAGAAGGGTCGCAGGCAATCTTTCCAGAATTTTATGGATCACTGGCCGGTCATCTTTAAAGGATTTGCCAAAATCAAATCTGGAAAGCCGTTTTAACCATTCCCAGTATTGGATTGGCCAGGGACGATCTAAACCATAGAGTTTGGTTAATTTTTGTTTAGCTTCTAAACTCATTTTTGCGTTTAGATCTGTAATAAGATCAGTGGGTTTTCCAGGGGCAAGCTGCATGATAAGAAATGTGAGAAACGTAATTCCTAGAAGTAAAGGCAGCAGAGTCAAGAGCCTTTTAAAAAAATAAGCTGCCATGCTATTCCGCTGTTATTAAAGGATAACGCACTTTATTTTTAGGGACAAACCATTGATCAAAGTTCCAGCCAAATCCAAAGCTAGAAAGCGCAACAACTTTCGGCCCCACAAAACGTTCCTGAATCACAGGTAGAAAATCTGGATAATAAAGAAAGATATAGGGAATGTCGTCATGCACTAACCCATGCACTTTTCTATAAATTTCTTTTCTTTTTTGCTGGTCAAAAGTTTTTCTTCCTTCCTCTAGGAGAGCATCCACTTCTAAATTTTGGTAGGAGACAAAATTATATTGACCATCCTTTTTTTGGGAGGAGTGCCAAATATTATAAATATCAGGGTCAGGTGAAAGAGCCCAGCCTAAAACTATCGCTTCAAAGTTTTTTTTGTCAATAAAATTTTTAATGAAAGTGGACCATTCAACGATCCTTATATTCATTTTAATGCCTGCTTTTTTAAACTGTTCCTGAATGATCTCAGCGGTGAGCGCCCGCATTTTATTTCCCTGATTGGTCATTAAGGTGAATTCAAAATTTTTTCCATCTTTTTCTAAAATTCCATCTTGATTAAGATCTTGCCACCCTGCTTCTTTAAGCAGTTGTTTGGAGAGCTCTGGGTTATATTCAAAATCTTTTACTTCACTGTTAAAGGACCAGGAAAGCGGCAAAAATGGACCGGTTGCGGATTGCCCCATTCCTAAAAGAACAGCCTGCACCAGTTCTTTTTTTTGCAGCGCATGGGCAAGCGCTAAACGAACTAATTTTTCTTTAAAAATCGGGTGGTTTAGATTAAAACCTAAATAAGTATAAGCTGCTCTTGGAAAACGGTATTTTTTGTATTCTTTAAAAAATTCCGGATAGGCATGGTACTGGTCTGGAGTCAGCACCATGGTATCTATGGATTTATTTCTTAATTCTAAAAATTCAACCGCGTTATCCGGAATAATTCTAAAAATATATTTTGCAACATGCGGCCTGCCATCAAAATATTTTGGATTTGCTTCCAGCGTTATTTTTTCATCCACTCTCCATTCTTTAAAAATGTATGGTCCTGTGCCAATGGGTTTTTTATTAGCTGGATGTTCATTGAACTCTTTCCCTTTTGCCCCCTTAAAAATATGTTTTGGAATGATTCCAATTCCCCAGGATTCTAAGGCTGGCACATAGGGCTCTTTATAAAGGATGCGCAGGGTATAGGGATCCAGAAGTTCTACTTTTTTAACCTTTTCGTAGCTGGAAGAGTGCGGTGTTTTAACTTCTGGATCAATTAACCTTTCAAAAGTGTAGAGCACATCTTCTGCGCTAAAAGCTTGGCCATCATGCCACTTTACATTTTTCTTAAGATAGAAGGTAAAGACAAGTCCATCTTTGGATATTTCCCATTTTTCTGCAAGGTCTCCAACCAGTTGAATTTGCGCGTTGTATTTTACAAGGCCGTTAAAAACCATGCCATTGATAGAGCTAGAGGCGCTGTCAGAAGCTAATACTGGATTTAAATAGGAAGCATCTCCAATTGAGCTTTCAATAAACGTATCGTCATAAGCGGGCACAGATGTGGAGGATTGTGTTTGAGAATTACTGTTTTGTTTGCAGGCAGTAAAGACCCATCCTAAAAAAAGACAAATAAAAAATGGTTTTGTCTTTAAAGACCCTGATGAATCAATTAAATACAATTTTAAATTGCTGTAGTGACCAGTGTTTCTGTGGAAGCAACCCCGGGAATGGCTCGGAGTTTGTTCACCACTACATTGGTCATTGAGGGCAGATCATCCGCTTCAATATCGCAAATAAGGTCCCACCTGCCATAAACTCCGGAAACATGAGAAACCCCTTTTGTATCTTTAATCTTTGCCAGAGCTGATTTTTCTTTGCCTGCAGATAGACGAATTAAGACAACTCCTGTAACCATTTTATTGCCTCCTCATTAATCTTTATATTAGGGTCTGTTTTAAGCAATATTACTTCTATACTTCCAGTTTTCTGTACGGCTGGGTATTTGGCTTAACTTGCAGCAGCTCTTTTGGAAAACCAATCTCTGCTACAATAATTTTTCCAGCCCATTCTTTTCCTTGTTTTGTAAAAAATCCTATTTTAGGAGCGCCCATGGCAACAGTAAGACTGGCTAAGATGGCAGCTCCACAAGGCTCTCCAGTGTCTCCATTTAAGCCAGAAGGAATGTCAACAGCAATCACTTTTTTCTTAGCCCCATTGATCAGCTCTATTGTAGATGCGATCAGCCCTTCTGTTTTTCCTTTAAATCCTGTGCCTAAAATCGCGTCAATCACTAGATCGGAATTTTTAAGTTCTAGCTCAATCTTACTCTTTGAGGGAAGAAACTCATGGGGTATTTTTAAATTTTTTATGATTTCAAAATTTTCTAAAACAATTCCTTTAAGAGATTCAATAGCTTTTAGAAAAATAACCTTGACCTCTTTTTTATTTTCTTTAAGAATTCTTGCAGCTACCAACCCATCTCCCCCATTGTTGCCTCCGCCGCAGAAAATTAATATTTTTGGCGAAAGGATATTAAATGTTTCTTGAAGAACTATTTTGGCTACTTGAGTTCCAGCGTTTTCCATTAAAAGACTTTGTGGAACTTTGTATTCTTCAATCGCAGAGTTCTCTATTTCTCGCATTTGACTTAGAGAAAGAGCCATTCTCTTTAAACCTAAATCTTCCATTTCTTAAATCCAATAGGTCTGTCCATCGCTAAACCTGACTTTTGACCATACGAATGTTTTTTTTACATTTAAGTTAAAAATATTTTGAAAAAAATAAATGAGCGATCGCTCCCGCTAAAGGCGGGAAAATAAGAGAAGAAAGCAGTCTAAAAATCATGAATTTTGGGCTGATTAAAGCGGATTCAATGGGGAGCCTGGCTACTGCCCATAAAGACCATGCTGTGACATAAGCCACTAAAGTTCCTAACCCAGCCCCAGCCTGATAAAGCGCGGCAACCACTGGAAAACTGGTGTAAGGTCCTCCCGGTGTAACGGCTCCTGCCAAACAACCAAACCAAATCCCTTTCCAGCCAGATTCTTTTCCCAGCCATTTTGCCACAGCCTCTTTTGGCACCAAAGTTTGAACCAGCCCAGACATGGCAAAAGCTAAAAGAAGAATAGGAAAAATTTTGATTAATAGATTAAAACCGGATTTCCAGCCAGTCCACATAAGAGCTGGTTCTTTTTTATAGGCAATGGTAGAGAGAATACTTACAGCGCCAAAAAATACCCAGAATATAAAATTCATTCTTTTGGCTCTTCCTTTTTTATTTTCTCATTCAATTCTTTTGACTTAAAATAGGCTTGAGTAATCGCATAAGCCCAGACTCCTAAAAAAGTAAAGCTAATTAAATTTAAGAGATGACGGTCTTTGCCGATCACCTCTTTGGCTAAAGCTTGAATTTTATCTGGATTAATCACTTCAGTTCTAGGGTCTGGAAGCATGGGCCCTAATGCGATCACAAGCCAGATCATGGGTAAAAGAAAAAGAGAGGAAGCGATCACAAGCAGGATGGTTCCTTTTTTATATTCTTTGTTATAGATCTGGCCTAAGCCAGGCCCAAGAAAAGATAATAGGATTGAGATAACAATTCTTTTCATTTAGAGATCAGCAAACTTTTTTTATTTTTTAGCCGCTCTTAGCAATTCCGTAAAGTAGTCCCCAACCTATAGTTTTTCCATCCGAAGGGGTTTTTCGTTCATCATAGAAGCCACTCTTAAGAGTCCCTTGACCAAGGGCAGGCAGTTCTGTTAAAGTATCTATTTTAGCTAATTCTTTCTTTAGAATTTTGCTAATTCCTTTATTTTTATGAGCGAACTATTAAAAAGAAATTATATCACAAAAAAGAAGAGCCTGTAATGAAATTGGATGCGAGAAAATCTTTTCTTTTTATTCTATCTTTATTTATTTTCCTTTTCCTATCTCAACCTATTAAAGCGCAAAATAAGAATGACAATGGTTTTCCTGCTATCTTAGAAGCAGATTTATCCGCCGCAGCCACAGAAGTTTATCATCTTCAGTTTAATTCCGCAGAACGCCATTTGCATCATGCCATGGTTTTACTTCCAGACCATCCTGCGCCTTACTTTTTTATGACCATGCTTCGCTGGTATCAATTTACTTACGATTCTTTAGAATATCGAAATCCTGTTTTAGAAAAAGCATTAGAGTATGAAGCTGAGCGCACCATCACAGTAGCCAAGAGGTATCTAAAGAAAAATAAGAATAAAGCAACAGGATCTCTTTACTTAGGCGGAGCTTTAGGGGCAAAAGGGTGGTATAGGGTGATCCGCGGTCAATGGATCAGAGCTTATTTTGACGGAAAAAAAGGGTACTCTTTAATGCGTAAAGTCATAGAGATTGACCCTGAACTTTACGATGCTTATTTAGGCATTGGCATGTATGAATATTATGCCGCGACTTTGGGGCCTGCGTTGCGGGCTTTAGCCTCTTTTTCTATTCGGGGAGATAAATGGGCTGCACTCCGTAGTTTACAGCTGGCGCAATATAAAAGTCGTTATGTCCGTTTAGAAGCTGCTTATTTTCTTTGGAGCGGGGCAATGGATGAGGGGCGGCTGGCAGATGCTAAAGAAATAATGGAAGTTCTAACTCAATCTTATCCGGAAAGCCCTCTTTTTCGCTGGTGCGAAATTCAAACGCTTTTTTATCAAAAAAAATGGGTGGAGACCATTTTAAAAGGAGATAAATATAGCGCTGCTGCGTTAAAAGCGCCTCCATCTGGAAATTCTATTAATCCTTTTAATTTACTGCTGGCTAAAGTCTATTACCATTGCGGAGCCGCTGCTTTTAACTTAAGGCATTTTGATAGAGCTAAATTTTATTTTAATAAAACGATTGAGCAGCATGCTGAGTTTGCCGGGTGGAAAACCATGGCGATTTTAAGAATGGGTGAACTCATGGATATGGAAGGGAAAAGAAAAGAGGCTATAGAGAATTATAAAAAAGTTTTAGGTTTGCCAAAAGTTTGGAATTCCCAAAGGATAGCTAAAGAACGCCTTAAAAAATCTTATCAGATGGATAGGCGCAATGGAAATAACTTTATCTATTCCCCCCTGCAGCTCTGGAATGAGGAGCTGCAATAGACTAACTCGAACTAAAAGTGCGGCATTGAACTAGGATTATCTCGAAGAGGGTAGCTTATATGAGGTTGGATCATCTAAACTATTTCATTCCTTTCACTGGTTTCTACTACAGGTTCCACGGATAAACATAGGATTTGTCTTTAGGACTCCCATGGAGAGCAACAAACTTGAAGCGATCTATTTTATATTTTGATAAGAAATATTTAATGGGACTTAAATTAAATTGTGCAAAGTTAAGTTTAACTTCTATTGGGAGAATATTTTTTCCAATCTTCAGAACAAAATCAATCTCTTTTTTATCTTTTGTTCTCCAATAACCCAAAGATTCTGGTCCATATTTTTTAACAAGTTCTGAAAAAATAGCTGTTTCAAAAACATTCCCTATCAATTGTTTTGGCAGACTTTTTAACCAGAGCATTTGCATAAGTCCTGTATCATAGAAATATATCTTTGGTGTTTTAAAGAGCTCTGAACGGATATTAGTGCTAAACGGTCGTAATAATTTAATAACGTATGTTTCCTCTAAAATAAAAAGATAATGTTCTACGGTTTGTTTGGAAATGGCACAGGTATTAGAAAGTTCCATTACATTTAATAGTTGGCCGCTCTGAGCGGCCAATGCTTCTAATAGTTTGTTAAATTTCCCAATATCTTTAATAACTGCGAGGTCCCTCACATCCTTTTTTATATAGGTATCTATAATCTGTTGGAGATATTTTTCTTTCATTTCTAAATCTCGGGTTAATGCTATTTTAGGGTAGCCGCCGCATCGGCTATAAAGCTCAAAAAAACGCAGAAGTTCTTGTATTTTTTTTTCTGTTACTACTTTAAGGGGGAATGAAACCCCATGGAAATTTAAAAATTCCTCAAAGGACAAGTTAAAAATTTCGAAATTTACCGTTCTTCCAACAAGCGAATCCCCAAATTTTGCTTTAATATTAAAACTAGAAGAACCCGACACAATCAACTTAATATAAGGATGGTGGTCTTTTACTAGTTTTAGAAATGAGGAAGGGTTTTTTAAGTATTGAATTTCATCTATAAAAACAAAAAGTTTTTTCTTTCCTTTTAATGTTTGGAAATTAAAACCTTCTTCCTCTAAATAGAATTTAAATTTTTCTACCCCTTCCTCTAAAATAGGAATAAGCCTAGAGTCTTCAATATCCATAAAATGGGTCAATTGTTTTTCATCATCTAATATCTTTTTAAGGGAATACAAAATAAATGTCTTCCCCACCTGGCGGGCACCATGAAGAACGATAATATCTTCCGTATAAAGATATTTACGAATTTTTGACAAGATTGTCCTAGGGTAAATGGTGGAGTTCATAAGTGTATATAGAGTATACTTTATATCGAACTTAAAGTAAAGTAAACTTAATGTTTTTTATGAAATCGGGTGATTTTTTCAAGGGGGGGTAAAAAAGTGTTGCATCTTTGTTACAAAAAGTTGAAAAAAAGTTTTATGAACCAATCTCTTTTAAATTTAAATGCTTAGAGAAAAGCTTTAGGACATTATCTTAAGGTTAAATTTGCGCGGTAATTTTTCTATAACGAGTACTTCGGCCGAGACCTATTCTTTCAATCCTTTTAAGCCGCAAAAGTTTATCTAGCACCTGATTAACGGTAGGGCGAGCAATTTTCGCTTTTTGCGAAATCTCTTTTGGGGTTGTCTCTTCCACAGTCTGTAAATATTGCCAAACAGCTAATTGTTTGGAGGATAACAATTTTTCAATATTTTCTTGGGAGAGCAAAGCAATCGCCATTTTTGACTGCTGATGCATCACATCTAAAAAGAAACTTAACCATGGAAAAATTTCTTCCTTCCTGGTCTTGATTGTGCTTTGACTTTTCCTTAACGCAATATAATATTCAGTTTTGTGATCTTCAATTAATTTTTCATGAGATACATACGGCATATAAAGATAGCCAGACTGAAGTAAAAGTAAATTGGTTAAAATACGAGAGGCTCTTCCATTTCCATCTTGAAATGGGTGGATATTTAAAAATTCAACGATAAAATTACCTGTCACAATTAAAGGGTGAAGCGCTTTTTTTTCAAATGCGTTTCGAGTCCATTCCACTAATTCTTGCATTTCCTTTGAGGTCAAATAGGCTGGTGTTGTATTAAACAAAGTTACACGCTCGCCATCATTTGTAATCATTTCTACTTTATTTTCAGCCTTCTTATATTCCCCCCTATGAAGGCGATCTTTTTCCACATACTTCAAGAGTTCTTTATGAAAATGTTTGATTATGCCCTCACTTAGTTTTAAGCGCTGCCAAGATTCAAAGACATTTTGAAGCAACTCATAATACCCTTTTACTTCTTGTTTATCTCGGTCTGCAAATTTTTGGACTCCAATGCCGCGCATAAGTTTTTCCACATCTTCATCTGAAAGATGAGCTCCTTCAATGCGGGTAGAGGCTCCAGTAGAAGTAATCAACACAGATTTTTTGAGGCGTCCCAAGACCTGCGGACTTAAATGTGCGCCGGCAATCCATTGTCCTTTAAGTTCGTCAACTTGGGCGCTCTTAGACCAAATTGGAGCAGGAACGTTTTTTAGTCTTAGGTCAAATCGGTTTTCTTTATTCATATATTTTAACTATATAAGATTATATGAGATTATTGGTTTAAAATCCAGAGTCAGATTTCGTAAATTTTTAGATTGAATTGTGCAAAATTGGTTTTTACATCCATTTTTTGTGCCAGAGCGCAAAGTTTAAGAGCGCCCATAACCTGCGGTGGTGATCGCGTTTTTTTTCAAGATGTTCATCCAATAATTGGCGCACTGCTTCTGGACGAAGAAGCCCAATGGTTTTTAGGTTTTCATAGGAAAGAATTTCCTGAAAAAATGGTTTAAGCGTCCCTGCGATCCACTGGGGCAAAGGAGGAGAAAATCCTTTTTTCTTGCCATGAATAATTTCTTTAGGCAGCCGATCTTCCAACAATTTGCGGAGAGTCCACTTGGTAGTGAGCCCTTTTAGTTTGTAATGAGAAGGGATAGTTGCGGCAAACTCCACAATTCTATGGTCTAAAATAGGCACCCGCACTTCTAGGGCATGGGCCATGCTCATGCGGTCGGACTTTACTAAAAATTCATCCAGCAAATAGGTTTTTTGGTCTAGATACAGTAATTTTTCTAGTTCAATTCCTGAGCCAATTTTTTCAAGAACCATTTTAAAACTTTCAAATCCATCATGCCCATTTTTTTCTGCCAAGAAATTTTTAGAATAAAGATTCTTTTTGTCATATTCAGTAAATATTTCCTTCCAAGCAAAGTGACTTCTTTCAACACTGCCTTCAGCGCCGCGCACAAACTGTTTTAGCTTAAATTCCCAGCTGATCCTATCCCAGGAAACTGGTATTTTCTCCACTAACTTGGAAAATAGTGTTCTTAAAAATAGAGGACATTTTTTGTAGGCGGGAGCAACTTGAGTAGCGATATAGGTGGGATATCCTGCAAAGAGTTCATCCCCCCCCTCGCCAGATAGAGCCACTGTAATATGTTTGCGAGCCGCTTGGCAAAGGAGATAAGTAGGGATAGCAGAACTGTCCGCAAAAGGTTCATCAAAAAAATCATTTAATTTTAAAATAATCTCCTGCGCATTGGGCTGAAGTAAAATTTCCTGATGCTCTGATCCGCAAACTTCTGCCAGGGCTTTTGCCCCATCTTTTTCGCTATAGGATTCTTCCGGAAAATGCACTGTAAATGATTTTATTTTTTGGGAGGATACTCTGGAAGCGTAATAAAGAAGAGCGGCAGAATCCAGCCCGCTAGAAAGAAAAAGGCCGGAAGGCACATCCGAGCGCAGCTGGAGTTTTAAAGAATCTAGAAAAAGCCGATCCAAATTTTCTTTGTAGTGGTTCCACCCTAAATCTGGCAGGGAAGAAAAAAGAGGCCTTTCCCAGTAGGTTTCATTTGTTACGCTTTTTTTATTAAGATCGCAAAGCAAAAAATGGCCGGGCTCTAATTTTTTAATGCTTTTAAAAATAGAGCGCGGTTGAGGCACATACAGCAAAGAAAAATAATCGTCTAAAGCAAGGAAATCCAATTCTTTTGAGCAATCGGGATCTTGCAGCAAGGCTTTAATTTCTGAAGCAAAAGCAATGCCTTTAAAGTTAGCTCGATAGTAAAGAGGCTTTATGCCTAAGCGGTCCCGGGCTAAAATCAGTCTTTTCTTTTTTTGGTCCCAAAGAGAAATTGCAAACATGCCATTTAAATGTTCTAAAAATTTTAAGTCATATTCTTCATAAGCATGGGCAATGGTTTCAGTGTCAGAATTTGTGGTAAAACTATGTCCTTTTAGTTCCAGCTCTTTTCTTAGTTCCAGGTAGTTATAAATTTCTCCATTTAAGACCACTACAACATCTTTGGTTTCATTAAAAATAGGCTGGGAGCCGCTCACAAGATCTATAATTTTTAAGCGGCGGATAGCCATCCCGAAATTTTTTTCTGGCGCGATATAAAGACCTTCTTCATCCGGACCCCGATGGAAAAGTTTGGAATTCATTTTTTGAATCAGTTCCTGATGGATGTTGTTTTCAAAATAAGAAAGTTTACCTGTGATTCCGCACATTTATTGGATTATCACCCCCGCGTAACCCACTGCAAATTCAGATTTTTTTCCTGTTAGATCCCTGGAAGTCGCATAGCCCAGAAGTTCCGCATTTTTTGCTCCCAGAAGTTTTGCGGTTTCTAGCATGACTGCCGTAGGCCCGGCCCCGCACATGGTTATATTTTGTTTCTCAACTATTTGTAAAAGTTTTTCCGGGTTTATCTGTAAAATTTCTTCTATTGCCATTCTATCTTGGGTTTCAGCAAACCCGCTGGCGCTTATTTTTTTTGGAACCTCTTGCCCATAATTTTGGCCGCAGTGCGTCATGTCGCTAGAGCTAAGAACGCAAAAGTTTTGATCTGGATTTCTTTTAAGCGCTTGAGAAATGGTTTTTGCTATTGTATCAGCAATTTCTTTGCATACCTCTAAACGATAATCTTGCATCTCTATGGGAACAATTTTAGCGTTTGGCGCGATCGCTTGTAAAAATGGTATTTGAACTTCAATCGCATGTTCATAAAGATGGGCTTGGATATCCGCTTTAATCTGTTTAGAGTTTTGAAGGAGTTCCAAAGAAAATTCAGATGCTATCTTTATTGGGCCTAAAGGCATTTCCCATTCTCCCTCAGGAAATAGGCTTGTAGGACTTCCTAAGCCAGTATGATTGGTGCCTAAAATGATGACCGTATCCGTTTGCGAGATTTGAGAATAAACCTTGCCGGCTATTTTTCCTGAATAGATCCACCCGGCATGAGGCGCTAAAGCAAAAAAGAATTGCTTTTTAGATTTTAAAGAAGGGGTTGTTAAATATTTTTTAATTTCATCTAAAGTTTTTGGATACCAAAGGGGACAGTAAGCTTTACGCAGAGGCATAAAGTCAGAGGTTTTTAACTAAAAACAGAAAAAATGCGGTAAAAAGAAAGAAGCAGGGAAAAAGAAAAAGAGGTGAAAATTCTAAGAGGGTTGCTTTAAAGAATGATACAGAATAAACAATTTGAATAGCTTTTACAGAAAGAAGAAAGGTCCAAAATATAAAAAATAGGCAAATCAAGATAAGAAAAAAGGCGTTGGTTCCTTGTAAAATTAATGTAAAAGGAAAAAACAGGTAAAAGGGAATGAAACTATAGGGGGATAGAATAAGGAAGTCCATAATTTTTTCTTCAAAATCTCTTTTTAAGATTTGCGCCCCGAAATGGATCCACATGACTTTTAAAGACAAAACAAAGAAGAGTAGAACCGTTCCAATTAGGAATAGGATAGAAAACTTGAAAATTGTAAAAGAAACAGGGCAGGATAAAAAAACGCTTAAAAATAAAGAAAAGAATGAAGTTATAAATATTAAAAACGATTCTCTAAGGTTTGAACCTTGTTTAATTTTAAGCAGGGTTTCATTCGGGTTAAAAATAAGATCTAAAATATTTTCTATTAGTTGTAATCCCATAAATAGGCAAACCTCACTCCAAATTTATTTAGAGGTTCTTCCCAGAGTTTTCCTTTATTTTCACTTTTTAGAATAGAAAAGAATTTTTCAAAAGGGTCTTCCTCTCTCAAAATTTTTGGTTTTTCTTTCAATCCAGAGATTTCCCCAGCT
The DNA here is from genome assembly GCA_016180425.1 of Elusimicrobiota bacterium. Taxonomy (GTDB): domain Bacteria; phylum Elusimicrobiota; class Elusimicrobia; order 2-02-FULL-39-32; family 2-02-FULL-39-32; genus 2-02-FULL-39-32. The sequence continues at coordinate 327,684 of JACPBF010000001.1, read as the reverse complement.
TTAAGGATTGCTGCTTCTAAATTGCCAAGTTCATCAATTAAACCAGCTTCTTTGGCCTGGGCTCCAGAAAAAATCCTGCCGTCAGCCAACTCCAGCAGCTTTGCTTTTTCCATTTTTCTCCCTTTTAAGATCGCCTCAATAAATTGGTTATACGCGTCATTAATAATGGAGCGGATAATCTCTCTTTCTTTTTCTGTCATTTGCCTAAAAGGGGAGCCAATGTCTTTGTGCTCTTTTGATTGTATGGTTTCCACCCTTACTCCTATTTTTTTAAATAGTTCCTGTAAATTTCCAATTTTAAAAATCACGCCTATGGATCCAGTAATGGTTCCCGGGTCTGCGATAATTTTGTCTGCCGCAGAGGCGATATAGTAACCGCCAGAGGCAGCTACTTCCCCCATGGAAGCGATCACTTTTTTGCCTGATCTTTTTAATCTCCAGACCTCATCATAAATTTCTTGCACCGCTCCCACGCTGCCGCCGGGCGAGTTAATCCTTAGAACCACGGCTTTTATATCTCTATCTTCAGAGATTTTTTTTAATTTTTTAACTACTTGATCTGCTGAATTTTTAGAATGCCAGGAATCATTGGAGATGGAGATGACTCCATAAAGAGGCACTATGGCAATGACAGGCTGCGGTTCTTTAATTTTTGAGAAAAATGAAAGAAACTGAAAATCCCTTGCTCCATTTTTTGGTTTACAAAATAGCTGCCCAAGACCAATCAATACAGCCAAGCCATAAAGGGTTAGGATCAAGAGCAAACTTTTTTTATTTTCTCTCATCTTTTTTTCCCAGATTCTGTTGAATCTGTGGAGTTTAATAAAGAATAAGAAGCGCCTTTTTTATCCAACTGCTCAGCGATTCCAGCTGTTGGAGGAGAAGGAGGCTTTTCCTTTATTCTTTTTTCTAAATTTATCTCAATTTCTTTATAAGTTGCAAGAGCTTCCTTGCGAATCAGAGAATGGTCCAATTTTAAAGATTCAGCGATTTTTTTAAGGCCTGTTCCTTTTTCTCTTTCTTTGATTAATTCTTCCAAAGATTTTCCAGATTTTTTTGCCATTAGAATTAAGCGGATTAGCTCTCTTCTGCCAAACCCTTTGGAAACAGATTCGCTTAAAAGTTTTTCATCCGATGAGAATTTTTGGACCAGGGTCTCTATAAAAGGATCCAAGCTTTTTTTTTCAACTATTTTTTTTGTGTTTTCTTCTTCAATTTTAGGGAATGAGTAAAGATCTTCTTGCGCAATCGCTTTCATTTTAAAATTTGAAAGCAGCAGGGCTATAAAGAGAAAATAAAAGAATAAAATCGTTTTATTCATTCTAAGATTAGATGGGCGCGTGTTTAAAGGGAGGCATAAATGCAATATTTAAATTTTTTCTCATTTTTCATTTTTTTCTAGGATTCTCTCCCACCATGGGCACAAACCGCACAGGAGCAAGAGATTCTTTATGAAGTCTGCCTTTTGATTTTTTAAGCAGCAAAAGTTCTTGAACCTCGCCTGAAGGACCTATTGGAATAACCATTCTTCCTTCTTCTTTAAGTTGTTCTAATAAAGCCGGAGGAACATCTTCTGGAGCGCAAGTAACAATAATCGCGTCAAATGGGGAGAATTCCTTCCATCCTAAATAGCCATCCCCTGTTTTGACCTGAACCTTTTCATAACCAGTTTGTTTTAAATTTTCCAGAGCAAACTTAGCTAACTCTGGAATAATTTCTATGGAATAAGTTTCTGCGCCCAGTTCTGCTAAGAGCGCGGCTTGATAACCCGAACCAGTGCCAATTTCTAAGACCTTTTCCCCAGGTTTTAAGTTTAAGACCTCTGTCATTAAAGCCACGATGTAGGGTTGGGAGATGGTCTGTTGAAAACCTATGGAAACTGGTTTATCTTCATAGGCCTGGCTCCCAGATTCCTTAGGGATAAATAGATGCCTGGGGACTTTTTCCAGAGCTTTTATCACTTTAGTGTCCTTAATTTTTCTCTGGATCACCTGCTCTAGGACCATCTTTTTTCTTTGTTGAGAGAAATCAGGCTGGTTCACAAGAGATTCGCTAGAACTAATTTTTTTGTCTTGACAGGACACAAAGAAAAGAAGCCCAGCATATAGTAAAGTTTTTTCAACCCTCATTTTTAAGGAATTTATTTTAAAGTATATCATAAAAAATTAGGGCAGAATCATTTTAGAATGATCCTTAAAATGTAAAAATACGAAAAAATACGAAATATTTTTTCTTTGGAATGGAAGTTTTTAAGAGAGTAAATGTAACGTTACAAAATTTGTCACAAAAAGTTTACAAAAAGTTAGAGAAAAGTTTCGGACACTTCATTTATAAGCTAGCTTGAAGTTTAGTTGTAAAGCAAGTGGAGTTATAAAGTAGCTTGAAATTTAGTTGCAGCAGAGTGGAGTTAAACGCAGCAAGAAAGGAGAATGAAAGTGAAAAAATTTAAAAAAGGAGAGGTTACCCCAAAATGTGATTGAGCTAACCTTATAGGTTTACGACAATGAGAACTTTCACCAGCAAATACCAGCAATTTGTAGGAAACAGATTTCCCCTGCCCATCTTTCTAGATTGGTTTAATCTAGAAACCATCCAGAAAAAATTAACAGCTCTAAAGTTATATTACAGAACCTATCAATGGGTTCTACTTCTTCTTTTTGGAGGCTCTAAAAAGAGTCCCCCACAAATAGAAAGCGGGAACCTTGCAACAGTTCCCGCTTTTACGACAATGAGGAACTCCACCAGCAGTAGAGTTCTATTAATATATAGCAGAGGAGGCATGATTTGTCAAGCCCCTAAATTTAAAACTATATATAAATGGAAACAATGCGTTTCTTTAGCTCTAGCCGCAATTTTCTTTTACGTTCATATAGCTTTTGGCGCAATAGAACCAGCTCAAAAGCTTTGGAAAGAACGCAGAGCCGCTCTTTTAAAAATAGAAAAGAAAGAACCAATTCTTGAAACATCCGATTTTTTTGTAGATTCACCTCTAAACCCTAATTCAATCCCACAAGGAAGCTTAACGCAACTTCCTCTGACGCCTCAGGCGGCCAGTCAAAAAATAACTCATCTTACGCAGATTCCTTCCTTACAAGATCAGTTCTGCCCCAACCCCCTTCCTAAGAATGAGTTAGGGTTTAGCAGGTTGAATTTAAAATCATTTTCATCAGGGGTTGCTCCTATTTTAAAGCAGGGAGATGGAGAGTTTCATTCCTGGATAGAATCTTTGTCTGGTGAATGCGCGGACATTAAGGAAATTTATTTTCCTGTGGAATGGAAACCAGGGGATCGCATAGTTTTGCATATTCAGGATGCGCATGAGAATTTTCAGGCTCAAGCTAATATCGCAAAAATATTAGAGTCTCTTATAAGGAATACGTCCTATATTTCAAAACAAAACTCTAAAGCTCAAGGCAAAATCATCGTGGGTTTAGAGGGAGCAAAAGGAGAGTTAAATTTTGCGCCCTATCGCTCTTTTCCAGATAAAGAGATTATTAAAGATGTGGCGGATTATTTTTTAAAAAATTCCATGATTTCAGGAGCGGAATACGCGGGTCTTACCTTGAATCTTACAGATCAAGGCAAAAACTCTTTTTTATTTTCAGGTATAGAAGATGAAAAGCTTTACTCCAATCATGTCAGAGCTTTTAAAGATTCTGTTCCTGAAGAAAAAGAGGCAAAGAAAATTGTTTTAGAATTGCAGAATTCTTTAAACCTGCTTAAAACCAAAATATTAAATTCAGATTTAAAAGAGTTAGATAGAAATATGACTTTGCACCATAAGGGTCAGATCAAACTGAGCCAATACCTTAAAGTCCTTACTCAGGATGGAATCCCATCTGCTTCAGAGATGATCCGTAAATTCATGAGCGCTTTAAATTTGGAAGAAACCTTAAACTATGAGCAGGTAGAGAAAGAAAGAAGAGCTTTAACCAATAGTTTATTGGAGAGTTTGCCGAAAACAGAGTTAAAGAATTTAGTTTCTTCTAGTCTTTCTTATAGGTTAGGGAACATCAGTTATGGGGCTTTTTATCAATATTTAAAAGATTTGTGTCAGGCTTATGGTGTGAGTTTAGCCAAAGTTCCAGAGATGGATCGCTATATTCGGTATGTTTTGTTGACTCAGACTATTCAGGCAGAACCATTATTTAAGGAAATCACGCAGTTGGAAGAAAAAACTGTTCAACGGCTTGTTGTAAATCAGAAAGAAAAAAATGTGATAAGACTCTCCCAAGACATAAGATTGTTAGAAAAACTTATAAGTTTTAGTTTGAGTCCTGAGGAGTGGGAGGAGTATAAGAAAAGAAGGGATGAGATTCAAAGAATTGGAAAAAGGATGAATGAGTTTAAGATTTCATTCAAAGGTTCTTTAGAGGATTTTTCAAAGAACTCAATTGAAGCGAGCCGGCCTAAGAGAATGGCGCTTCCAGCTCAACCTTATTTAAGATTTTTGAGTACATTTGAAAAATTTAATCAGTTTGCGATTCAGAGGAACAATGCCTTAGTGGAAAATCTCTTAGCTCAAGAGGCTTCTTTTCAATCTAGAGTTCCAAATCTTGCGATTGACTTTTCTGTTGAACCAGGCTTGCATCAACGCTCAAAACCACGAGCCACGGAATCGCGAGATGTGGGTAGAGTCGTAGTGCTTATTGCCGGTGGATTTCATACCTCTGGGATCACTCAAAACCTTCAAAATCAAAAGATCGCCTATGCAGTAGTCAGTCCAAGAATGGATATTAGCCAAAAGAAAGGAACAGCATATCTTGAGATTTTTAATAGAGAAAAGATGCCTTTAGAAAAACTGTTTAGCGGAGAGCGCATTACTCTTAAATCCAGTTCTCCTTTTGCGCCTGTGGGAAAAATTTTAAATCAGATTGTTCCTGCTTTGGAGGGAGCATTTCTCTCATTTGCCATGGGGTTATTTATAAAGAAGGCTCTTTCCCAGATAACCAATTTAGATAAAAGCGTTAAGAAACAGATTGAAAGGGAAATGGTTGAATGGTTTAGCAGGTTAAAAGAGGAGAACAGCTTTCAAACCATTAAGAATTTAAAAATAAAAGATTTAGTTGAGATAGAAAGAGATACAAAAGGCGTTTTCAAAAAAGGCCGTTTGCATTTTGAATTTTATGGAAAAACTTCTGATAAAGAGAAAAAGAAAGTGGAAGTTTTTTTGACGATCTTAAACAGCTCAACTAAAAATAAGAGCGATCTTCAATCTCCAAAAAATATCTCTGTTCAAATTAAAGATACTGTTTTTATATTGAGCCAACCTGAACCTAAATTTTTTGAAAAAAGTTTAGATTCAATGAAACTGATAAAAGAATCTTTTTATCAGATGACGCAAGAGTTGAACAAAAAAATAGTTGAGGAGCTTAAGATATTAAAAGTTCAAACTTTAGTTGTAATGCGTTTCTTAAAGCGAGCTTTGAAACCTCTTTTAATTGCATTAGTGGCTGTAAGCTGTAAAATGCAAAATAATTTTTTATCACCAGTCCCTTTAACTGGCCAGAAAACTCAATTTGAGAAAGCTGGTGAAAATTCTTTGGAGAAAGAAAAAAAACCAGTAAAGATCCTGTGGAGGAGGTCCCTGTTATTAGTGAATAGTTCTTTTTCACCAACCTCTTCCCCGGAGATACCTTCTTATGCCATGGAGATAATGCCTTATTTAAATTTTTGGCCTAATAAAGAAATTGCTTTCCAAAATTTCGGCAATGTAATTTTAAAACTTTATGCTTCTCAAGGGTGGTTACAAACGGTTATGCCCGCCATTAATTTAGAAGAAAGGCCTTTATTTTATATCACTACAAAAGTTTCTAAAGATACGCATTTTGAGTTGGAGCTTAAAAACCCCTATGGGCAGAGCATTTTAGGAGGGATTATAGATGATGTGCCTAAAGTGATGATCCAGGTTCCAGCTTATAATGGGCAGCCATACACAAGTGTGATTGATTTGCGTGAAGATTTAAAACTTTCCCACACAACCAGTAAAGTAGCCAACACGCTGTTTATTTCAGACCCAAACGACAATATCGAAATTTCCCATATTGCTTTTGCTCCAGTTGATCCTTCCGCAACCTCTCCTTTAAAAGTATATCCTGCGCCTTTATCTCCTATAGAAGTATTGCCATTTAAAAAATTATTAGAACGAGTTGAGGGACTTTTTGATTATCTTAGTCCAACTCTTTTTAGAATGTCTCATTCTTTTGGCTATTTTGGAATGAAAATTGTTCCTATTGATCTTTATTTAAGACCAGGTCTTTACATAACAGGAAGAACAAATACAGATATGGAATTTGAAATGGAAATAAGAAATAGCTATGAGGCTAATTCAGCGGGAACAATCATGGATAACGTTAGAAAAATATTGGTTCCATTTCGTTATACCGCGGAAAAACCAAATACAAGGTTTATTGATTTAAGAGAATTGGATCTAAATCCTAATATGATAGACATGCTTTATTTTTCCGATCCTCAATCAAAATCAGGATGGGATAAAGGATGGGTAGAAATTCAGAGCATTGCATTTGGGCCTCCTTTACTGGAAGAAAATTCTCCTGTTTATCCTTCCCTTCCTTTGCCAGGCACAACCATTAATGTTCTTCCTAAATTAACTTTTTCTTCAGAAGGTAAAGTTACTCTGGGATTTTGGAGGGGCTGGATTGAAAGCAGAATGGCGCCGGTAAATTTGGAAGAATATTCTTCTATTTATATTATTGCAAAAACATTTGGGAAAACTAAGTTTAAATTGGAGTTAAAAAATAAATATTTTGAAAGACTTGTTGGCGAAGTGTTAGACGGGGTTCATAAAATACCTGTTGAATTTCCCAATACCCATGGCCTATATCGGCCAATAAAGATTGATTTAAAGAGCAGATTTCTTTCAGGAACAACCAATAGAATAGCTGAAGTTATTGCGATTTCTGACCCAGACGATAAAATGGTAATTTCTGAAATCTCTTTTGCCAAACCTCAGCCATTTAATTTAGTGGAGACATTAATCGCAATGGTTCTCTGGACACTGGTTGGAGGATTTGGAATTATTTTAGCTGGAATATTGCCAAACAGCGGTTTACCTCTCGTAGATTATATTTTAAAGATAAGTTCAGGAATCATTGGCGTTTATGGATTAGCAGGAGGATTGTTCTATGCACGCCATGGATTTTTAGGATTTCTTGCGCTGGTATCTGCCAGATATTTTGCTCAAAGCTATGGCAAAGATTTAAGCCTAGCTAAAGGAGTAAAAGAGGAATTGGAAAAATATGGAATACCTATAGAGTCCCTATCTTTAGAAAAAAAACTCATTGAAGCCGGTAAGACTACTTTAGCGGAAACTTATCAAGAGACTGGAAAAGTAGAAATATTGTGGTGGCTGGTAACTGAATGGAAGAAGTTTGACTATTTAAGAAAAATCATGCTTTCGATTGTATTGGCTCATGAGAAAGAAAGGATACTTGGCTACGATACCATTCGTATCTACCTCACTAAACCTTTAGTGTCCCTCCAAAAACAATTAACTGCGAACAAAGAACTAAAATTAAGAATCATTGGGATATTAAATTTGAAAAAAACGATCTCAACTAGTATCGCAGCTGTTATACTAGCCGCGTGCGGCAGAATGCCGGTAAATACAGCTCCGCTTCAAAAACGTGTTGCCTCTGAAGTTAAACTTCCAATACCAGCAATATTCCCTTTATCAACTGCTCATTCTAATGGGTCACCAATTGCTTCAGAAAATATTAATCCTGATAGTCTAATCCCTCAAACTGCTACAGCTGACAACAATGGTCAGATCAATGTTGGAATACCATTTACGCGGATTTCATCAGTTTCTGATTTTGTCCAATCTCCATTACCAACAGACTCTGTAAGCCCATTGGCAACATCTGAACCAACTATCTCTGCAATGCCAGAGCCTACACCAACTCCTATTCCCAATCTAATAGCAGTTGTGATTATAGATCCTATACCTATATCGAATCCAACTCCAAAACCAACTGTAAAACCATATCCAGAACCAACAACCAAACCGATTATTACACCTACGCCAGTACAAACGCCGCATCCTGTTACTACTCCACCACCACTGGGACCAACACCTACTCCAGTTCCTCAACCAACTCCGAATCCGCGACCAACACAAACTCCAGCGCCCACCCCCACTCCAAGTCCAACAGTTGCTCCTGTACCAATTATTCCTACGCCACAACCTTTACCAACTTATCGTCCGACGCCGCAGCCAACTCCACAACCCACACCTCTCCCAACACCTCAACCCATTCAAACTCCAACTCCGATTTTAACACCAACTCCAATGCCAACACCTATTCAAACCCCAATTCCTTCTTACGATCCTCAGCCAATTCTTCCTAAACCAGTTCCTTTTCCAACTCCTGATACAGATCTGGACCAGGAACTTCCGACAATTCGTCCAATTCTTCCGCCATTTCCAATTGATCATTTGATCACTTCAGACAATTACCTAAGGATAGATTTTAAGCCTATTAACCAGAGCTATGAATCAGGTAACATTCAAATTAAATTTACTAATTTAAAAACAGGAGAAGAAAAAACCAAGACATACAGTGGGTATGGGAATTCTATAAGACAAATCCAATTTGATCTATCGGGCAAAAGAGTCCTGGTTGGAAGTCAAGATACGATTTTGGTTATAAACGCGAATACAGGAGAGTTAGAATATGTGTATGGAAGAAATGAATATCCTGGGATCGAACTGTTTGGGCTTAGTTCCAATGGAAAATATCTTATTGCGCTTTATGGAGGCTCTCGGCTTTTAATTGGAGAGTTTGGATTTAAAAATAAGGTTTACACAAAAAATGATTTAGAGTTTCCTTTTGAATGGAACGGGCATTATACCGGGTTTAGCAGGCTCTCTATTAAAAACGGAACTCCTTATGATTCCTTTAATATTTTTCCACGTCTTTACAATTCGCCTTTTAGTAGAACATCAATGAAACTCGCAAGGTATTATTTGAACGAAAATGGAGAACTTGCTTCTGCTTTTAGAGATTTTTCCATTCTTCCAAATTTGGATTTTAAGTCTGGAGCACAATCTTTTAAATTTGAAACAGGACCTGCTAACAATCCGCTTAAACTTTATACTGGACGCGGCTGGATAGAGAGCGGGATGCCGGGAGTAGATGTAGAAGATCGTCAATTACTGCATTTGACTGTAAAGACAAATTCAGAATCATCGTTTAAATTGGAATTAAAGAATAGATTCCATCAGCGTTTGGTTGGGAACGCGGTGATGGAAGATTTTCACAAATTATTCATTAAATTTCCAAACACACATGGAAAATTTCAAAGGTTTAGAATTAATTTAAAGGATTATTTTGTTCCAGGAATCTCAAATAGTATGTCTGAAATTATAGCTATTTCTGACGTGGAAAAAGAAATAGAGATTTCTGAAATTTCTTTTGAGCGACCCTCTTTTCTAACTGCTGAAGAGTCGGGGTTTAAAAAAGCTGGCGGAATTGTTAAAAATGATAAAGGAGAATCTGGCCAAGCGAGTGTGGAGTTATCTCTTATTTTGGGTTTTATCGCTTTAGGAATCGTTCTTCTCCCTTCTTTGGCGGGAATTTTTGGTTGGCCTCTGGGGGCAATCGTTCTTCTGGGAACTTTTTTTCCTCTGGTTAGAGCGAGGATGGCATCTTTATATGAAAGGAAAAAAGGAACTGCGCAGGGACTTAAAAGTAGAACAATTCAAAAATTACAATTAAGATCCAAAAAAGGAATTATTCCATTTACTTTAAAATCTTTACTTTCAGAAATAGGAAAAATTAGATTAAACCATTTAGCTGTTTCTGATGGTTTCGCGCAAGCTCATCATACCTTTAAGATTTTACAGTTTTCCTCTATTTTTAATGCTCCTTTTAAAAAAACATTTGCCCATCAAAATAAGATAATCCAGCCAGAAGATTTTATGCGGACTGTGCGCTATATGTCCCAAGAGGACTCATTAGAAGCATTGAGTTCATTTAGAGAATTCTATCTCAAAAATCCTATTTTGGCAAAAGAATCCTTTGGCCTGTTTTTAGAGAAACTTTTTAGGCAAGGAGGAGAAGCTGAATATCTAGATCCATCCAATGCTATAAGTTTTGAAGAGACTTTAAGAAATGTTGAGATATTCATCTCCCTGCTACTATCTCAAGCCAGATTAACTCAAGAACAAAAAAGAGCGTTGGCAGAGGTATGGAAAAACGGAGCAAGAAAAGCTGAAGAGTTATCCTATTCAAAATTAAATGACGCTGAGGAAGAACTTGTTCCGCAAGATGCTGAAAGCCTGCTTGCAAATCTTTTTGATTTTTCTGATGGTCTAGACTCTTCAGATAAACTCAGCGTTTTAGCTAAAAGAATCACTCTGGCAGTTAATAGGGAGAAAAATAGTGGAAAGAAAATGATCCTTCCTATTATTACTAACAAAGATTCGATTGATATTGAAAGTTTAAAATCTCAGTTAAAGAAGGAATTCCCGGATATTACAGAAGAGATATTAAGGAAGGTTTCATTTGGAGAATTCGTTATCACCCGCCAAGACCTTTTATCCAGGCAGAAGGCCGATCCCTTAATTGAGATGGATCCTGACATGGTTTATGAGATTCTAAGAGAAAGGTTTAAAAAATCTCCAATCTATAGGGGCTTGGAGTTTAACCTACAGATATTTACGGATAATCCTCACAGATTTAAGGAGAGTTGGAAAACAAGACAGCTCCAGTTGTTCATCATTGGTTCCGCTACGAGAGTGATTGAAGTTTTTAAAGAGATGGAAGCATCTCTCCATGCAAGAGAAACTCTTGCAATTCAGCAGTGAGTGTGACTAAAAAAACAGGAGGTAAACGACAATGAATAGTAAACCAGCAAAGAAGTTAGTAATAGGTGTATTAGGAATCGCAATTGCAATGTCTTTGCAAGGCATCGCATTTTGCGGTCAGAGCGCGTTAGTGGATATTGTGATGACCATACAAAATCTATCCATACAGCGCTTAAGCGAGAACTCCATAGCAGTGATGGCAGCTCCGGGTGTTGCCCAAGTTACGGATAGAACCATCTTTAAGAATGATGGTAACGGCGCAGTAAATTATGCGATTAAAGTCGCAAATACTGTGGGAACATGGAGCCTTGTGAGCACAGTTCCTCAAGCAAATCAGTATCGTTTATACGCGCTTTGGCATCAGTGGGATCAAAAACCAGCTGTGAATGAGTTCCAAGCTAATGATATTTTAACAGTCAGCGATCAAACTAGTTCAGACACTCTTTTCTTCAACGACACTGAATCGCATGCAATAGACAGTGTAAAAGGATCTAATGTTGCTCCTAATGAAGAGAGGAATCTTTACATAAGGTTTGACGCGCCTCAAGGCGGCAGTGGAAGCGCCACTTCCCAAATTAGCGTAAACGCAGTCGCGCTTCAATAAGATTTCATGCAACTCTTGCTGCTTTATAGTCTTATTGATGGTTAGGGGATGTTAAAGTTCTTTAAGATAAAGGAGAAAATATGCAAGATCAAGCAACAGGATAGGACAAAATGATAAAATCATTGAATGAAAATTTTGCATGTTATCCCTAGCCTTGGGATTGGCGGCACTGAAAAAGTTCTTTTGCAGGTTTGCAGAGCTCTTGAATCTAAATCTCTGCGGCATGCAGTGGTAGCTTTAAAGGTTGGAGGAGCAACTGAGGAATCTTTAAAAAGAATTCCTATTCCAGTAAGGGTTCTTAATTCTTCTAACTCTTTTTGGTCAGGCATCTTAGATTTTCCCAGACTTTATTCTGATCTTAAAGAAATCATCGCTGAAGTTTCACCAGAGATCGTCCATACATGGCTTAGCCGCGCTAATATCCTTGGCAGGTTTACAGCAAAACAATGCAAGGTTCCTCATCTTATTTCCAGCTTAAGGGTTATGGAAGAAGAAAAGTCTTATCATCTCTGGGCTGAACGGTTTACTGAAAAATGGTGCGACCTGGTTACAGTTAATTCCCCTTCTTTAGAAAAGTTTGCTTTGGAGAAAATTGGCATACCAAAAGGGAAAGTGATTTATATTCCGAATGGAATTGATTGCAGGGCTCAGGAAATTGATCAGAGCAAGGTTTCCTTTTTTAAAAAAGAATGGATAAAAGAGAATGAAGTAGTGATTGGCACCATGGGACGTCTGCACTTTCAAAAAGGGATAGATATTTTTTTAAAAGCGGCAAAAATTGTGGCAGAAAAAATACCTAATGTAAAATTTTTAATCGCAGGAGATGGCCCGGAAAAAGAGTCCTTAATGCAGCTTAGTCATGCGTTGGGCATTGAGTCTAAAGTTCAGTTCTGCGGCTGGGTAAAAGAGAACGCTTCTTTTTTATCGCTTTTACAAATTTTCGTCTTAACCAGTCGTTGGGAGGGAATGCCGAATGTGATTTTAGAGGCCATGGCATTAAAAAAAGCGATTGTGGCCACAAAAGTTGGAGGCACCTTAGATTTAATTGAGCATGAAAAAGAGGGGTTACTAGTTAAAAGCAATGATCCAGAGCCTTGCGCTCAAGCGATTTTTCGTTTTCTACAAGAGAGTTCCTTAACAGAAAATTTTTCTCAATCAGCATACCAGAAGGTTCAGCAGAAATTTAGTTTAGATAAGATGATTGATTCTTATCGCGCTTTGTATGAAACTTTTTCAAAATAGGGCTCAAATGTTTCATACGAAATAGGTATTCTATACAGATGGAACTTTTGACAAATAGTTTTAAAACAATTTTATTTGATTTTGGAGGCACTTTGGATTCTGACGGCATTGCTTGGAAAGAGCGGTTCTATCCTATTTATCGTTCCTGCGGCTTCAGTTGGGATTTTAAAGAGTTTGAAAAATATTTTTTTGCTTCTGATGATGCTTTAGTAGAACAGAGACTTAAAAATCTCTCTTTTTCAAAAACCATTCATTGTCAAGTTTCATTGGTTTTAAAAAACGCTGGGCTTTTGAAGAAAAATGGATTAGTTGAAAAAATTTCTGATATTTTTATTCAGGATTCTTTAAAAATTATTAAAAGAAATGTAAAACTTCTTAAAAAATTAAAAAAACATTATAAGCTGGGTATTGTTTCTAATTTTTATGGAAATTTGCCTTTTATTTGCATGGGTTTGGGACTCTCTCCTTATTTTGACGCGATTATTGATTCTGAACAGGTAGGGTTTAGAAAACCTGATCCCCGGATTTTTGAAAGCGCTTTAAAAAAGGTGAAAACAGGGGCTGAACAAACTCTTTTTGTGGGAGATTCTGTTTCCAGAGACATGCAGGGCGCTAAAAATATTGGAATGCCGCATGTTTGGCTAAAAGCTGAGAGCTTAAGAGGGATTAAACCCTGTTGTAACAAAGAAAAAATAATTCATTCTTTACAGGAGCTTGGCCAAATTTTATGAGCATCAGTTCAGGCGGCATACTTGCCGCGGGCGATGGCTCCAGATTTAAGAGATCCGGTATTACAATCCACAAGCCGTTGATTTGCGTGAATGGTTTTCCTTTAATCGGGCACACCCTGAAAAATTTTGAATCTTGCGGTATAAAAAAAATAGTTATTATTTTTAATGAAACAGAATCTGAATGTGTTCAGTGGGTAAAAGAAAACTTTCCAAGACTTGAGGTGAGATTTATTGTAAAATCTACAAATTCTTCTTATGAAAGCTTTCTCTTAGTAGGGAAGGCTTTAGGAATTGGAAGACATTTGATAACCACAGTTGACTCTTTTTGTGAATTAAAAGAATTTGAAAAAATAGCGGATGATTTTGAAGCAGAGGATTCATCCCTTTATCTTGGAGTTACTAATTTTGTGCAAGATGAAAAACCTCTTTGGGTGAGCATGAATCAAAAAAGCAATCGCATTACTCAATTAGGTCTTGCCCAAGGAGATGCTGTGACTTGTGGTTTTTATAATATTTCAGATCATATTTTTAACTTAAAGCCTGAAAAAGAAATGGCATCTTTAAGGTTTTATTTAAAGTGGCTTTTAGAGCGGCAGATTCCAATGGTTGGCGTTTCTTTAGGACAGGTGATTGATATTGATGACCTTGAAGATCTTAAAAGCGCTGAGGCAATGTTCAAAAAAGGAGAATCATGACTTTAGAATTTTTAGGACTTTATCGGGAAACGCTTCATTCTCCTCAAAGAGAATTGGATGATCTTGAGATTTTAAGATCTACTGCTGAGGAATTAAAGAAAAAAGGGATTAAAGTTACTTTATTAAAACCAGAAGAGTTCTTAAAAGATAGGAAAAAATGGGAGAGTTCAAATCTCTCTTTAATCTTTGCCATGTGCGAACGCAAAGAGATTTTAAAAATTTTAGAAAGTTTTGAATCTTCTTTTATTCCTGTGCTTAATCCCATTCAAGCGATTTGTAACACATATCGTTATCGGATGGTTTCAATCTTTAAGCTGGCTAAAGTTTCTTTTCCTCAGAGCGAATTGGTTTCTACCCATGCATCTATTTCAAAGAATTTTAACAGTTATCCATATCCATTTTGGGTAAAAAGGGGAGATGTGCATAATACTCAGGCTGGAGATGTGAGTTTAGTGAGAACGGCAGTAGAACTGGAAAATGTCCTTTCCAACTTTAAAGCTCGGGGAATATCGCAAGCAGTTTTGCAAGAGCATTTAAATGGAGATTTGGTTAAATTTTATGGAATAGGTTCACCTGCGATCACGAACAGCAGATTCTCAGCTTGGTTTAAGTGGTTTTATCATAAGGATCAGGATTTAAAGAAAACTACATTTTCTGAGGATCTTTTAAAGAAACTTACGCAATCCACTGCCCAAGCTTTAGGTCTTGAGATTTATGGAGGGGATGCTGTAGTGCTGCCAGATGGAAAGATATTTGTAATTGACATCAATGCCTGGCCCAGTTTTGCTTTATTTAGAGCTGAGGCAGCTTCTGCTATAGCTTCTTATCTTCTTTTGCGCAGCGAGAAAAAAGCTCGTCTTTTTACCACACTAAAAGTTTCATGATTAAGAACTTGCCTGGAAAGAGATCAAAAAAAATATTTGAAGAAGAGCAAAAATATATTTCCCCGGGAATTCAGGGCATAGCTCTTTATTCCAAAATCGCTTTAGCTAAAGGCAAGAATGCGATTTTAAAAGATGAAGACGGCAATCGCTATATTGATTTTGTTTCTGGCATTGGGGTTGGCAGTGTGGGGCATTGTCATCCGCACTACGTGAAGTCTTTAAAAGCCCAGATCCAAAAAATTACCTATTCTTCTTTTACCACTAAAGTCAGAAAAAATTTTTTAAAATTACTCTCTTCACTTTTGCCGGAAAGTTTAAATCGAATTCAGCTTTTTTCAGGAGGAGCAGAAGCAGTGGAGGCAGCCTTTAGGCTGGCAAAATCTGTAACTAAAAAATTTGAGTTTGTCAGCTTTTGGGGAGGTTTTCATGGAAAAACAGGAGGGGTGCTGGGGCTTTTGGGAGATGAATTTAAAAAAGATTTAGGCCCTTTTATGCCGGGTCTTTATCAGGCGCCATACGCTTACTGCTATCGCTGTCCTTTAAAATTAAAATATCCAGAGTGCGGCATAGCTTGTGTAGAGGTTTTAAGAAAAGTGATTAAACTCCAAAGCCAGCAGCAAATTGCGGCGATTATTGCTGAGCCAGTTCAGGGCACTGCAGGGAACGTTGTTCCGCCCCTTGAATTTTTGCCGGCAGTTCAGGCAGTAGCAAAAGAATTTAACGCTCTTTTTATTTCAGATGAAATGCAGACTGGTTTTGGCAGAACAGGAAGCATGTGGGGTTTTGAAGCAGATCATCTTTCTCCGGATATTTTAACTCTTGGCAAAGGGATTGGCGGTGGTTTTCCTTTAAGCGCTGTGGCTTCTTCTTTTAAGAACTGTTCTTCAAAACCTTTTTCAAACCCTTCTGGAAGTTCTTCCAGTTATGGAGGGAATCCCTTGGCCTCAAGCGCTGGGCTTGCCTCTTTAGAGATTATTCTTAAAGAGAATTGTGCGCAAAACTCACAAGAATTAGGAGAGCTCCTACTTCGTCGTCTTAAAAATTTTCAGGAAAAATTTGAATTTGTTGGAGATGTAAGAGGACGGGGGCTCATGATGGGCATAGAGTTTGTTAAGAATAAAAAAACTAAAGAACCTTTAAGTAAAGAGGTCTGTCTTAAAATATTTCAGGAGTGTTTAAAAAGAGGGCTCCTTTCCATGTCTTATACCTATACTTTTCGTCTGATTCCCCCCTTGACCATTCTTAAAAAAGAGGCTTTAGAGGCTTTTGATATTTTAGAAGAGACTTTTACCGCGCTTTCTAAAAAAGGAAATTATAAATAGTTTATGCTGCAAAAGCCTTGCCTTGCCAAGTAGAAGTAACTTTTTTTAGGAATCTAAAATAGGAGTATTGCATGTATCGCGGAGTCATGGTAGGGTTAGGACAAGTCGCGCTCCATGGCCATTTGCCTGCCTGGCAAGAAAACAAAGATTTTCAAATTGTTGCTGGCATAGATTCGTCCTTTAAACAACTGGAAGAATTTAAAAAAAAGTTTCCTCAAGCAGAAATTTATCCCACCTTTGAAGCTTGCAAAAAATTAGATCTAGACTTTGTGGATATTTCAGTTCCCCCATACTTGCACTATCCTTTTATACAAAAAGCCTTAGACCAAGGGCTAAATGTGCTCTGTGAAAAACCTTTGTGTTTAAGTGAAAGCGAATTTAAATGTTTAGAGGAAAAAGCAGCTTTAAAATCAAAAGTTCTTTTTACTGTGCATAACTGGAAATTTTCTTTGCTTTGCAAAAAAATATCAGAATTGCTTAATCAAAAAGTCCTGGGAGAGATACGTTACTGCGCTTGGGTTGTTTTAAGAAACGGACCTTCGGTAACTGCGGATCTAAACAATTGGCGTTTAGATCCTAAGAAGTCTGGAGGCGGGATATTGCTAGATCATGGTTGGCATGCATTGTATCTTATCTTAGGTTGGTTAAATAAAAAACCTAAAAAGTTGGAAGCGGTTTTAGAAAATCGTCAGTATGAAAATTTGCCTGTGGAAGATACCGCTAAAGTTTTAATTGAATTTGAGAATGGCGATAAAGGTGTTGGGCCTAAAGCTGAAATTTTTCTTACCTGGGCATCCAGACTGCGCAAAAACCAGGGTGTGATTGAAGGCAGTGAAGGCACCCTTTATATTGAAGACCAATATTTACGTTTGGTAAAAAAAGGGACTCAAGAGTCTTATGATTTTCAGTCCCCTCTTTCTTTGGGTTCTTTTCATCCTGATTGGTTTAAAGATGTAATAACGGAATTTTATTTTGAACTTCAAAATAAGGAACAGAGGGGTGAAAATTTAAAAATGGCAAAGAGTTGTCTTCATTTGCTTGAATGCGCCAAAGAATCGAACCAAAAAAAATCCTTTATTCTTTTATAATTTCATGCCAAAAACTTTGATAGTTTTAGAGCAGGAGCAAAATCAAGAACCAGAGAACTTAAAAATTTTGGGACTTTCCTTTTCGAATAGGATCGAAAGATCGGCAAGAAAGCATGGAATAACAAATATTGTTTGGCAGAATGGTTCCATTATGGAATCCAGACATTCTTTTAGAGAGCAGGCAAATCATCAAAGTATTAGTAGAGTAGATTTTATAGAGCAGCTGGAGAATGGAGGCATCATCATACTTTATCCAAATATTCTTTTTTCAGAACCTGCTTGGGAAATTTTAAGCAAGCAGCAATGTGAGCCAGAAACTTTTTATGTTTTTGAAGATTGTGAAAGTTGTTTTTTAATCCGCAGCAGCAATAAAGTTTTTTTAGAGGAAATTTTTAAGGAAAAGTTGAGTTTTAGTTCATCCTTGCAGAAATTAAAAGAAAAATTAATCTTTAAAACTTTATCTATGACAAAAAAAGAAAGCATTTATTATAAAAGTAAGGAGGATGTTCCTCAAGTAGAGAATTGGCTGCTTCAAGGTCTGATTAAGGATACAGAGGGTTTTATGTCTAAGCATTTTGAAAGAAAGATTTCTCTTTTTTTTAGCAGGCGTCTTTCCAGGACAAAGATAACCCCTAATAGCATGACTGTGATTAGTGCTTTCATTGGGATAGGTGGCGCTTATTTTTTTATGTTTTCAGAGAAGTGGTATAATGTTTTTGGCGCTCTATTTTTTTGGCTTCATTCTGTTTTGGATGGCTGCGATGGAGAGCTTGCTCGCTTGAAATTTTTAGAATCCAAATTTGGAGGGATTTTAGATTTTTGGAGCGACAATCTGGTGCATGCGGCTATTTTTTCAGGCATTGCTTATGGCGCTTATAGAAGCCATGGCCAGCTTTTATTTTTAGGATTAGGGCTTTTAGCTGTTTTAGGAACTTTTTTTTCAGCTGGATTTGTTTTTTTAAGAACCATGCGGGAAAAGAAAGAAAACGGTCCTTTTTTTACTTCAGTGGTCAAAGAAAATCCGGATCAAAATAAAAATTCAATAGTTAAGTTTGCGGATTTTTTGGCAAGAAGAGATTTTATCTATTTAGTTATTCTTTTTTCTTTTATAGGAAAAATAGAGTGGTTTTTATGGATGGGCGCTTTAGGCTCACCCATTTATTTTTTTCTTTTATTGATATTAGCCCGAAAACAGGATCTAATGAGAGCCTAGAAGGGCAGAGTTCTAAAAGTAGGTTTAGCTGTGGTTAACCAGGGAAAGTATTTATTAGAAAAAAGTTTTTAAGGAGGAAAGAAAATGAGTCAGCAATCTTCGTATTATCCGGAACTAGCAAAAGAGATTGAAGCTCCGGAAGGACCGCTAGGAGTTCTTTTGCCTGGTTTGGGAGCTGTGGCTACCACTTTTATTGCAGGTTCCTTATTGTTAAAAAAAGGTTTGGCTAAACCTTATGGTTCTTTAACCCAGATGCAAAGGATACGTTTAGGGAAAAGAACCAATCCAAAATTTCCTTTGATTAAAGATTTTGTTCCTTTGGCTAAATTAAAAGATTTTATTTTTGCAGGCTGGGATATTTATAAGGACAACTGTTATGAAACCGCGCTTAAAAGCGGGGTGCTGCCGCAAAATCAAATTGCCAAAATTAGCAAGGAGTTGGCAAGGATCCATCCCCTTTCAGCGGTTTTTGACAAAAAATATGTGCGTAATTTGGATGGCTCAAACATAAAAAAATTTAAGACAAAAATGCATGCTGCCCAAGAGCTGATAAAAGATATTGAAAATTTTAAAAAGAAAAATAATTTAAAAAGAGCTGTGATGGTCTGGTGCGGCTCTACAGAAGTTTATATGACCCCTACCAAGGTGCATCAAACTTTAGAATCTTTTGAGCAGGGCTTGAAAAAAAATAACCCTGAAATCGCTCCCTCTATGATTTATGCTTATGCTTCCCTCATGACCCAAACCCCTTATGCTAATGGAGCTCCCAATTTATGTTTGGATATCCCAGCGCTGACTGAACTTAGCAGAAAACAAAAAGTTCCAATTGCAGGCAAAGATTTTAAAACCGGACAGACCTTAATGAAAACTATTGTGGCTCCGGGACTAAAGGCAAGGATGCTGGGTTTAGACGGCTGGTTTTCCACTAATATTTTAGGCAATAGGGACGGAGAAGTATTAGATGACCCGGGCTCTTTTAAAAGTAAGGAGGTTAGCAAAGCCTCTGTATTAGACGCAATTTTAGAGCCGGAACTTTATCCTGAACTTTATCAGGAAATTTATCACAAAATCAGAATTGAATATTATCCGCCGCGCGGGGATGCTAAGGAAGGATGGGACAACATTGATATTTTTGGCTGGTGCGGGTTGCCTATGCAGATTAAAATAAATTTTCTTTGCCGGGATTCTATTTTAGCCGCTCCTGTGGTTTTGGATTTAGCGCTATTTTTGGATTTAGCGCAAAGAGCTGGACTTTCCGGCATTCAGGAATGGCTTTCTTTTTATTTTAAATCCCCCATGTCTAGGCCGGACCTAAAACCAGAACACGATCTATTTATCCAGCATTTGAAATTACAAAATACTTTAAGAATTTTAATGGGAGAAGAGGTTCTGGATCATTCCGGGTTAGACTACTATGAGTCTAAAGAGGCTGCCATAAAAGCAACAGGGAAGTAACTTAAACCCAAATATTCCATTTTCTAATGCAATATTTGGTTTAAACAATTTAGTTATTTTTTAGAAGCGGGTTAAATTGAAGAGATAGATGTAGAGGACTTATTTTAAAAGATTAAAGAATTCATCCTCATATTCTTTAAAAAGACCAAAATCCTGCAGTTTTTTTCCCAGCATAGAGATATAAAGATGGTTTTTCTTTGCTTTTCCAAAGAGTTGTTCAATCATTTTTCTTTTATTTTTTAAGCTTTCTTCCGCGCTTTCAAAAAATCCGTGTTCATCTAACTCTTTAATATTTACCCCAAAAGAAGCCACGCATTCATCCATAATAAATTTCATCAGGGCAATTTGCCAGGTTTCATCTGGGCCATGGATAATAGCGCTTTGATTTAGTTCCTGATCCATAATTCTTTTTTCAATTTCTTTAATTAAATTTTTTATGGAAGAGTGCTCAATCTGCACAGATTTACTCTCATTTTTAAAATGATATTCCAAGCCTCTGGTAGAACCGCTATATTTTTCTGAAAGCCAGTTGCCTAAATCTTGCGCTTCTCTGTCAAAACCTTCAAACTTATTTTTAAAGAAGTCCGGGGTAATAATTTTAGGTTTTTCCGCTATCACCAGCCCGCGCCTTAAACGGCTTCGGTCCTTAAAACCTTTAACCTCGGAAAGATAAAAATAGAGAATTTTAGTCTCTCCAAAAGTGGATAAACGGTGCTTTGGGCTTTTTAGAATTTCTGTTTTTTCTAAAATATTTCTTAAATGTTCAAATGGATCCATTTTTTTATTTCAATTTATACAATGTTATAAGAATTTAAGGCAACCAACCTGAATAACGCATGATTTATATTAAATTTTAAGATTTATAATAAAATGCGCCCGCCGGGATTTGAACCCGGATTAAGAGCTTCGGAGGCTCTTGTGATATCCATTTCACTACAGGCGCTTAAATTTCCAGTTTCTTAATTATTTCAGGGAGCTCTTCTAAAATTTTAGCGAACTGAAGGGAGGCTTTTCCTCCTCCTTCGGCAAATGTTTCCTTGCCTCCGGCATTGCCATTAATTTGTTTGGCAAATTCTTTTGCGATTGTTTTTGCAACCAAACCTTTTTTTGCGCAATCCTCGCTTACAGTCACCACAAAAGATATCTTATCATTGTTTGAGTTGGCAATTAAAACAATGCTGGTGCCTAATTTTTCCTTTAAGAGGTCAGCTATTTCCCTTAAAGCTTTTGGATTTTCAGCGCTGACTAGTTCCGCTACAACTTTTAAAGAATTATTTTGAAAAAGAGGGTGGCTAAGGCTTTTAGATTTTTTAAGCAGTTCCAGCCATTCTTTAGTTTGCCCCTTTCTTTTTAGGCTCTCAAATCCTTGCTCCAATTCAGTCTGTTTTTGAATTATTTTTTCTAGTTTTTCAGGAATTTCATTTAAAGAACATTTTAATTTTTGAGTTACAGATTGAAGCATTGTTTCCTGGGATTGAACAAACTTTAATGCTTTCTCCCCTGCTAGAGCTTCAATTCTCCTTATATTAGAGCCCACAGAGTTTTCAGAGATGATCTTAAAAAATCCAATTTCTCCAGTAGCCAGGCAATGGGTTCCCCCGCAAACTTCTGCGCTGGCAGCTTCATATTTTACAACAAAGACCTTCTCTCCATATTTTTCCCCAAAGAACGCTAAAGCTCCTTCTTTTCTTGCATCTTCTAAGGAACCCTCAGTTCTTTTTCTCACAATGTTAGTTAGAATATTTTTGTTTACTTCTAGTTCAATTGCGATGAGCTCTTCTTTAGTGAGCGCTTTGGAGTGGGTAAAATCAAACCGCAACTTTTCCCAGGAAACAAGGGATCCTGCTTGCGTAACTTTGTCCCCTAAAATTTTTCTTAAAGCAGCATGTAAAAGGTGAGTTGCAGTATGGTGGCGCATGGTGCTCTGGCGCAAGGTTTCATTAACTTTAGCAAAAATCACCTGATCTTTTTTTATGGTTCCCTTAATAACTTTAACTTGATGCGTAATCAAACCTTCAAAAGGTTTTTGCGTGTCTAAAATTTCAACCAGCGCGGAAGAATCTTTTGACCTTAACTCACCCCTATCTCCCACCTGTCCTCCGCTTTCCGCGTAAAAAGGAGTTTCTTTTAATATGAGTTCACCTATTTCCATTTCATGAAGTTCAAGAGCTTCTTTATTTTCTACTAGGATACCAAGGATTTTAGTTTCCAGCTCTAATGTTTCATAACCTTTAAAAATAGTTTTTCCTAATTTTTTTTCAAGGCTGGAATAGAGAGAGATGTCTTTTTCACCAGAGCCTTTCCAGCCTTTGCGGGCAATGGCAACAGCTTGCTCCTTAGCTTTTTCATATTCATTAGATGAGTAGTTCAGTTCTCCTTGCCAATCTTTTACAATCTCTTTTTGGATTTCTTGATCTAAACCATAAGTGTCATAAATAGTAAAGACTTTTTCACCGGAAAGGGTGATATTTCCCAATGGAGTTGGCATTTTTTGAACCTTTTTAATTTTTTTAATCTCTTCTTCTAAAACCTTGGTTCCAGTTTCAATGGTGGAAATAGAGTTTTCTTCTTCGGTTTTAATAATAGTTTGGATTGTCTCGCCTTTAGTCTTAAGTTCCGGGTAAGCAGACCCCATGTCCTTTATCATCACAGGGATAAGGGCATGGAGAAATGGCTCTTTTTTACCCCAGATCCAACCTTGTCTTAAGGCTCTTCTTAAAAGGCGGCGTAAAATATAGCCTCTTCCTTCATTAGAAGGCAGGATGCCGTCGCTAATTAAAAACGTAGATGCGCGAATATGATCCGCAATGATCCTATAACTTTTTTCACTTAGCAGTTTGTTATTTATGATACTGAAAATTTCATTTTTAAGTTTTTGAAATAAATCTATTTCAAAGGTTGACTTAAGATGATTCATAACCATGTTCAGTCTTTCTAACCCCATGCCAGTGTCAATATTTTTTCTAGGCAAAGGAAGGAGTTTTCCATCCTCAGTTCGGTTAAACTGAGTAAAGACTAAATTCCAAATTTCTAAATAACGGTCGCAATCACAGCTGGTTCCTTTGCAGTCATGCCCTTGGCTAAAACTTTCACCTTGGTCAAAAAGGATTTCAGAGCAGGGACCGCATGGGCCTGTGGGTCCCATAGTCCAGAAGTTAGTTTCTTCTCCCATCCTCACGATTTTTGAATCTGGCAGGAATTTTTTCCAAAGAAGGTATGCTTCTTCATCTTCCTTATATATGGAGGCATACAGGCTGGCAGAATCAATCTGGCAGATTTTGGTAATGAACTCCCAGCCCCACTCAATCGCTTCTTTTTTAAAATAGTCCCCAAAGGAAAAATTACCCAGCATTTCAAAAAATGTGAGGTGGCGGCTGGTTAAACCTACTCGTTCAATATCTGAGGTTCTTAAACATCTTTGGCAGGAAACAGCTCTTTCCAGATTCCTTGAGCTTTGTCCCAAAAAATCTTTCTTAAACTGCACCATGCCTGCTGAGGTAAATAAAAGGCTGGGGTCTCCTGTTGGGATGAGGGAATCAGAAGGGACAATGGTATGGCGCTGTTCTTTGAAGAAACTTAAGAAACTCGCTCTAATTTTGGCGCTAGACATCCTAAATTTAGGTAATTCTTTCCCCTCATCTTTTTTAAACGAAATTTTAGTAAAACAAAAAAACTATTATTTGGAAGTTTTCTTTAAATTATTGTAATCAATGCAAAGACAGCTAATTGTTTTTGTTTTTTTATAAGAGCCGTCAGCCAGCTTGATTCTAGCCATGCACTTATGTTTTCCTGGAAGAATATAGTACCAATCAAACCAGTAAAATCCCACGCATTGTCTGCAAGAGATCCAATCGCTTCCATCAATGGAAATTTCTACCTCGCCATTGCTTGCACCTATGCGGATCGCGTAATGTTTTGGGTTCAGTATTTCTCCATCTTTGGGATAATCAATCGTAATCTGATCCTTAACCTTTTTTGTTTCTATATTTTGGCTAGGTTTAGCGGCACCTATAGGCTGCGCAGTTTGTGTTAATTTCTCCGGTGATAGTATAGAGTTTATTTTTTTAACCGCGCTTTTCCGTTTTAGTTTTTCTAAGTCTGTTAGTTCCATTTTATCTCCCTCCTTTATGATTTCCAAAGACTCTATAATCTAAGTTTGGAAATATGTTATCTTTAGCTTCACATTCCTGCAAAAAATTTTCATTGATTGTTTTTGAAAGAAATTCATGTTCCAGGGTTAAAAAACGATGGATATGGTCTTGGGTCCTTTTTTTAGAATATTGGGTGGCTGTGCCTGCTGTCATTAAAAACCCCCAATCTGAAGACTGAGCCAGTAGGACCTCTCTAGCCATTTGGTTTAAGGAACGGCGTTCAATCCCATTGCCTTTGTTTGGATGTTTTTCTGCCAGATGAATCATCTTTTCCGTTATTTTATGCAAATGGCGATAAATCCAGTCATTAGAGCCATTCAACCAGACCTCATAATAACCTTTGTCTCCCCAAGAAGAGTCGCAAGGTTCCACCATTTGATTGTGTGTAAATTTTTCTAAATATTCTGAAGGAGTAATGCAGCTAAATGTTTTTTGATCATAGTGTATTTTTTTAAAAATAAATTCCAGGAATTGAGGCCCTTCATACCACCAATGGCCAAAAAGTTCCGCATCATACATGGAAACTACTATTGGCTCCCTTTGCAGAATGCCATTTAAATGGGAAATTTGGTGTTCTCTATTAAAAACAAAGTTGCCGGCATTTTCTCCAGCAGCTTGGGTAGCCCAATCTGGATTGTAGGGTTCTTTATGGTGCAGAGAGGTTTTGCCAGTAATTCTATGATACTTTAAACCAATATTTCTTCTGACCCCATCTGGATGAAGGTAGGGACGCACATACTCATATTCCAGATCATAGCCCAGATCTCTATAGAATTCTCTGTAGCGATAATCCCCGGGGTAGCCTTGTTCCGCGCTCCATACTTGATGCGCTGTTTCCATGTCTCTTCCAAAAGCAGCAACTCCATTAGGCGTAATAATTGGGGCAAACACTCCGTACCTAGGTCTGGGATTTCCAAACAATATGCCATGCGCATCTAAAAAGAAATAGCGAAGCCCTTCATTGCGTAAAAGTTCATCCACCCCTTTGGTGTATGCGCATTCAGCCAGCCAGATGCCCTTGGGCTTTCTGCCAAAAGATTCCTCATAAGAATGAACCCCTATCTTAATTTGAGCTGCTTGGGCCTCTTTCTGTATCATAAGCGGTAAGAAACCATGGGTTGCGCAACAGGTAATAATTTCTATAAATCCTGCATCTTGTAGATTTTTAAATCCTATGAGAATATTGCCATGATATTTTTCAAAGATCTCCCTGCATTTTTTAAGTTTTTTTTCATACATTTGGGCAGCTGCAAAAAACTGAGGAATTGCTCTGGTGCGGTGAACCTCTTTTTCAATAAGCTCAATTAGTTTGTTTAGGTGTCGTAAATAACGTGATTGAAGCAACTGGTCTTTCATCATGGAACAAAGGGTTGGGGAGAGGTTTATGGTATAGCGGAAATGTATTTTTTCTTCTGCCAGCCGTTCTGAGAACTCTAAGATGGGAATATAAGTTTCTGTAAGAGCTTCATAAAACCAGTCTTCTTCCAGAAAAGTATCGTATTCAGGATGCCTTATATAAGGAAGATGGGCATGGAGCACTAAACACCAATACCCTTTAACTTTGTCCATAGGAGATATAAAGGTTTAGAAGAACTTAATTGTTCTCTGTTTTTCTGGTAACAGAGATATGAATGGTTCTTGTATCTTTCTGATCTCCAGAAACAGCTTCTATTGGAATTTCTAAATTGCCGTCAGGTAGAGCAAGCCTTAAAGAAAAAGTGCCGTCAGGGTAGAGTTCTATGGGTTTTTCAGCAACTGTTACTGCGGCGGTTTTTTCAGTTGCTCCGTAAAGCACAAGCTCACAATCTGCTACAAGCCAAAAAGATCGTTCCTTTCGCTTTTCTTCTCCCATTGGCATATTCATAGAAGAGATACTGCTTATTCCTCTCCAAGAAGAAATTTGGGCTAGAGTTTCCCATCTTTGGGCAAGCATTCTGGCTAATTCTAAAGAACCCATGCCAACCTTTCCTCCGCCAGAGGCTTCTAAGACTTTTTCTAGTTCTTCCTTAATAGTAACCCATTTTTCATCAATCATGTCAGAAACTTTAGCATTAGGAAGGGTAATAAGGTTAGATTTTGCAATTAAAATAAATCGTCCGTCAGGGGTTTTTAAGCCTAATTCCGCGTACCAGCTTCCCCCCTCTTTATCCGCGTGTAAATACCAATTTTTTGCATCCAGACTAACAGGAACATCTAAACTGCGCAGGGGCTGTAAACTAGGATTTACTTCTACCATTCTTACAACAGATTGAGCTGTAATAAAAATATCTTCCCCATGTTTTGATTTTAGTTCTTCATAAGTTTTTTCTGTAATCTCCCAATAGATATACATCCAACGCGGATCCCTGGGAAGCAGGACAGTTCTTGTTTCCCCATAATGCTGCGGTAAAGGAGCCCCATGGTCCATAAAATTGGATGGTTCTTCCGCGCCTTGGGACCGGCCCCCAGAAGTAATATTATTTAAAGTTAATGTTTGGTCGCTCATGCTACTGTACCCCCTTCTTTTTTATAACCCCAACTTTACAATATAAGAAAAAATTTGTCAAACCTTGACAAGTTTTAAGTTGTCTGCTAGAATCTCTTTACATTTGGAAAAATTTCGTTTAAAAATTGTTTAAAAAAAGTTTAAAAAAAATTTAAAAGGCTATTGACAAGATTTTTGTGATTTGTTAAACTCTTTGCATGTTGGATTGTAGTTAGAATTTTTTAAGAAATTGTCGTCGAGGATGCATGGAGAAAAGAGATTCAAGCAAAATTCGAAAACATAAATTGTCTTATTATTTTTTTCTAGATTCACTCGAACTTGCTCCGTATCTTTTCTTTTCAGGCCTTCCTTAAAAAAAAATTGGTAAATAAAAATTAACAGCGAAAGCTTAAATCTAAAAGAGCAGTCCCAGTCCACTGGCGCAAATTTATTTTTGCGCCAAAAATCAAAATTTTATTTAAAACCAAATAAAATGGAGGAAGAATCCATGCATTTATCTTATTTTAAAAAATCAAGCAATATAGAAAATAATTCGCGATCAATCGCGAAAACTAAATTGGGAGGGCAAAGAATGAAGCGATCATTTGTATCGTCAGCCATAGCCAGTGTTGGTACAATGCTTGCCAGTTTCGGGTTAGCCGCAATAATGTTTTTATCCATCTCTACCCGGGCACAAGCATTGACCATTTCAGTAGGCACGCCTACTGTTATAAATAATACGACCGTTGATGAAATGGTGCAAGCAAAGGATGTAGCAAATAATTATATTCATGTATTTTACACCACAAAAAGCGCTACAACTTTTTCTATTATGCTTGCATCTAACACTGCAAATGGCAGTTATACTATAAGTACATTAAGTACAGGCGCTATTAATGCTACTAGAAGTGCGCCTGCATATCTTAATGTTGCTTATACAGATGCTGGTGTTCCTCATGTTTATTTTTATGATACCTCTTCTAAAACAATTAATTATTTAGTTGGAACAACGCAAAATCAAAGTCCTCAATTTATTCTTGGAAGTGGTTTAGTAACTGCATCAGGATTAAGCGCGAATGCTTCTGGCAATGGATTTTTACTTGTTTATTCTTCGCTATCAGCAGATGGCGCTCGCTATAGTTTAGAGGCTAGCTCTATTACTTTTGGAGCTTCAGCAGATACTCTTGGTTCATTTATTACGGTGCTTTCTAGTGGTTCAGGTAATATTGGAAGTACTGGATATTTTTCTTCCTTCCTTAATAGCACAAATCAACAAAGAGGTGTTGTTTATTATGATGCGCTTGCAAATGCTCTTAAGCTAGTAAATATTAGTGCAGGTGCAATTGTAGAGGCAAGAGATACAATTGATAGCGGTTCAATGAGTAATATTTATGTTATAGATGCAGGCAATGTAACCCGAATTGTTTATACCAATAGTTCTGTAGGAGTAAAATATGCTGTTCAAAGAAGAAATATCTCTTCTTGCTGGTATATCCAAAAGATTGATGATGGGGATGCTCAGACAATTGATAATACAGCCAGTGCTCGAGGATTGATTGTTTCTTATGTAAAGAGCAGTAATCTCTGGGCTGTTTTTGGGTCAACAGGAAGTTTCTTTGATGATTTTAGTGAAAATATTACAGGGGTTCAGTTAGGTAAAGCTAATCTTGTTTCTGGTTTAACAGCAACTAAAGGTGGTATTTTAAATAACCCCACTGATGGTCGAATTCCTCTTGGAATTTTCAAACATGCTAATGGTTTAGCATCTTTAAATTTTTTAACTTTAAGTGGAACTGTGCAAGATTCTTATGGCACAGCTCTTAGTGCTGTTCGTGTGCGCTCTAATATTACAGATGGTGGAGCTGGAGCGATTCTAAATGATTTAAATCCAGCTGATTCTCCAACTGAGACAGAAGGTGGATTATCATCCACTGCTGGTACGTATGCAATTTATGTAGCTTCTGGAGCTACAATGAGCGTGTCTGCCTCTTCTGGTACTGGTTCTGTTTGGGCTTTTGTGCAAGCCACGAGTCATACAATTGTAAGTGTAAGTACTGCTTCAACAGGAAATATTTTTTCTCAAGCAATTAATGTAAATTTTATAGGTGTATCTACTCCAACATTTGCAAGCCGTCCAACTAGCGCTACAGCAGTTTCCGGGGATATTTCAGCAGGCGCTCCGTTTATTGGTGTAAGCATTACTACAACTTCAGTGGCTTGGGGACTTGGAGATGTTTTAACTTCCTCTTTTACTATAACTTCACTAAATGAACAGGTATCCGATAGATTTGCAAGAGGAGGCAATTTCAGATTTGCTCCTTCTGCTGCAGACTCAATCAGTGAAGATAGTAGCTTTCTCTCTACAGGGACAGTAACAGAGTTTAGTGCCAATACTGCTGTAGCAAGCCGTCATATTAATGTAACTAGTTTTAATCCTTCTGCAGATAGTGGTGTAAATGTGCATAATGGGTTAGCTCAATTTAGAAGCATTGCTGCTTCTACTGCTAGCGCAACTTTTCCATTAACTTATACAGTTGTATATACTACTAAGACAGGGGTAGATAGTGGTATTACAATGCAGGGTAAAAAGGAAAATGCTCTTATATTAACTAAATTTCAATACAATCTTATCAGTCAACCTGATGATGGGTTAACTTCCTCAAGTGGTCCTGTGATTACCTCTACTCAAGCACAATTCGTATTAATTTCTTATTCATCTAATGGGCCAATGTTTTCAAGAAATATAACAGGTGGTGGGGATTCAACAGTAGGTACAGTTTTTCTTACCACAACTTCAAATCTAGAAATTGGACCAGATCAAATTGGGGGCAAAGTTAGCTTAACTGTAACAGCATCTACTAATTCCACAATTATTCGAGCCAATGGAAATATTTTTGGCTTGAAAACTCCTGAAAATACAAGTGGTTTTAATCCATGGTATGTGCGTATTTCGACAAATGTCAATGGAGTCTGGCATTCTGCAATTTCCCCATCTACTATAACATTCTCCACTCCAACAATTACAGCAGTTTATGCACAAACAGGAGATTCAACCTTATTAATTGCTAGCGCTGCGGCTACATCTGTTAATATCAATGGCACTGGATTAATAAGCGGTACAACTCTTTGGATTTCTACTGCTCCACAAGGTTCAATACTTGCATCCGGTATCCCTCAAGTTTTTGCAAAGAATGCTATTGTTAACTCTTTTACTGTAAATAGCAGTAGTTGGGCAACTGCAACATTTACACCTAAAACAAATGCAACTGAGGGATATTACTTTTATATAGGGTCAGGTTGTGTTACGGGCGGTGGTTTTTCTAATTCAGATACAGCCATTTCTGTTTCTACTGTAATTGCTCAATCGCCAAATATTAGTGTAAATATTGCAAGTATGTCTATATCTTCAATTCTACTGTCAAGTGGAACTGATGTGCGAACATCTAGCGCAGTTGCAAATACCAGAAGCTATGATTTTACAGTAAACGGTTGGGGACTAATGGTAGGTTCTACAATATCATTTGTTGCGGTAGATGGATCTTCATTTACAACTGCTGTTGCATTACTAAATGTAGATTCTTCAAGCCGAACAGGAACGCTCTCAGGTGTTAATTTTAGAGGGATGTCTCCCGGCAAATTTTATAATGTAACTGCATCAACAGCTTTAGGTAACCGTGCAACTTCTGAATTTATAGCAGAATCTACTGTAAATATTCAAGGTCTTGCGAGTTTATCTGGTGGGAGTGTTATATATAGTCCAAATGCGCTCTGGGTTTCATCCATTGCCATCACTACTATAACAACCCCAGTTATAACTGATATTCCTAATGGCACTTTATATAACTCTACTCATAATGTTGTTGTAGCGCTTCAGGGTAGAGGTTTTGTTCTTGGATCTTCTGTTACATTCTCAATAACTCATGCTAATGGGAATATAAATTTTACTACTTTTACGCATACTACTGGCAGTGAAACTGGCGTTATTTTAAATCATGGACAAACAATGTTAGTTACTATCCCAGGCACTGCAACTGTAGCAGGTGTAAGTTCTGGTTTATTTGGATCAGTTTCTACAGGGGTATTCACTGTAACTCTAACTACTTCAGTTGCAGATGTGGTTGGTGTGGTTACAAATGCTAGAACAGCTGTTGGTTCTTTAACACTTCTTGCTTCTACAGTTACAAGTGTTTCTAATGTAGATAATACAAATTACGCTACTATGGAATTTGCTACATTTACTATTATTGGGACGGGCCTGATGAATGGAACTACAGCAGAACTTTATCTTGATGGTTCTGATGCTGCAAAGATCGGGAGTGCTTCCTTAACTGTTCTTGGTGTGGCTAGAACCAGCGCAACCGTTAGCTTTGATTTAAGATCTGCTACTGGAACAGGCAGCGCAGTTGCTTCCTATAGCATGGTTATTGATAGGGTTCATCCTACTGTTGCCTATAGTAATGCAAGGGTAAGATCAGTTGCAACAGGTATTTCTATTGCAAGCGTACCGGCTGTTAATTCTATAACTCCAATTACTGGAGGTAATAGTGGGGCTACAACCGTAACTCTTTATGGTAGAGGGCTAACTGTTGGAACTACTGTACAAGCTAAATTTTCTCCAGCCTCTGCATCAACTGAATATGTTGCAGCTACTGCAGCGAGTTCAGCTACTTTTTCTGCAGCTTTAACATTAGTAGATAGCACAGGTACAACTGCAACATTTAGTTTCCCAACTGGGAAGATGCCAGGTGCGTGGGTCATTAGTGTTTCCACTACAATTGATCCTGGAACCTATCCTGGAGCTAGTAAATCTGTGCTTGGCCGTACATTATTCTCAACAAATACTTTAGCGCAATTTACTGTAAGCGAATCTTCAGCGCCTAACGTGCCAACAGGGCTAACGGTTCTATCAGCTGGAACAAAAGAGGTTACGTTACAATGGATAGCTCCAGGAGATGATGGAACAACTGGCAGTTTAACAGCTGGCGCAGGATTTATTGTGTATTACTCTTCTGGATCTAGTGAGAGAGGTCAGGGGTGTGCTCCTTGTTATCCAGTTCAAGCTCTACAGGGATTAAGTGGCGCAGCTTTAACTGGATTTGCAACAAATTATAATTTTGCAAATACCTGGGCACAATTCTTACCATATGGTCATAGAAATAGCGCGATTTCAACAGATACTGTAAAAAATTCAGCGCCATTTAACTTCTCAACTAGCAGTACAAGAGGATTGGTTGTTTCAACTCAAACTTTAACTATTGGGACAGACTCATTAATTGTGAATGGAACTGCTGGCACTGGATCAATAGCTCCAGGAGCTACTGTTCAGAAAACTCTTACAATACCTGAATCTGGATCATTCTCAAGTGATGGTGACTTCTGGTTTATAGTTAGAGCCTTTGATGAATCTGGAAATATTTCTGATAATACAGCTGTTTACTCTACTGCTACTGCAACTATCAAAGCTTCTGTAAGCGTTACTTTAAAATCCGGAGATCCCACAATTGATCCTAACAAGGATAACACTGTAACTTATACAATTACAGAAGTTTCTCTGGGTGGTGTAGTAGTAAGTGAAATTACTATTGAAACACCTAAAGGCGCTTTAGATGGCGCTGATAAGTTCTTAACTCCTACTGTAGTTACCAATCCCGCAGCTGATACGCCCGGAGTGGAAGGTGTAGGTGTTGCCTTGGATATTAAGTTAGAGAGTGGTAAGACAGAATTCAAGAAGCTAATTACTATCATTCTGAAGACTAATGAAGGTCAAATAATAACTAAACTATCTGGAAAATCAATTGAATTAGTAAAACTTGCGTTCCTTAATCCTGATAGTAAATACATTAAGATTAAGGAATCATCCCTTAAAGCAGGTGGAAATGTGAGTGGTAAAGTAACTCACCTTACTCAATTCAGAATTGTGATTGCAGCTCCTGCTGCTAATCTAGCTAATACAATTGTATATCCAAATCCATTCAGACCAACGGTTGCATCTCAACTAGCTCAAGGTATTACGTTTGATTTAATGCCTGTAAATTCAACCATCCAGATATATACACTTGCTGGAGATTTAGTAAAACAATTAAAGGCTGATGCCACTGGCATAGTGAACTGGAATGCAAAGAATGAAGATGGAAAAGATGTAGCAAGCGGGGTCTATTTCGCCTTAATTAAGGGCGGAGGAGACAAAAAGACCCTCAAGATTGCGGTTCAAAGGTAAGGGGGGTGATAGCGATGAATAATACATTTAAATTAAACATAAGGATAATGAAAATGGATAATCTAACTAAAAAAACCAACATGATTGGAAAAATAATGGTAAGATTCGTTGCTGCACTTCTGGCTGTTGTGCTTTGCACCCCGCTTATGTTCGCAGCCTTTAGCGATAAAGATGCTGGCACGCGCACTGGACAGTTCTTAAAACTTCCTGTGGGCGCAAGAGCTATAGGCATGGGTGAAGCATACACTGCTGTGGCTGATGATGCAAATTCTATCTTTTATAACGTAGCTGGACTTGCTCGTTTAGAGAAAAAAGGAGCAGAGTATATGTTCTCTAAATATGTGGAAGAAACTAGCTACCATTGGGTAGCGTTTGCAATGCCTATATCTGAAACTATTGGTTCTGCTGGTATTGGTTTCCAATATTTTACAGCAGGCAGCATAGATGAAACAGATATAAAAGCATCTAAGGTGGGTACATTTACCCCCAGCGATCTTGCTGTGAATCTTTCCTATGCAAAAGTATTAATGGAAATTCCTTTAGGATTAAACCTAAAAATTATTAACTCTAAGATTAAAGAATCCGCTACTACTGTAGCAGTGGATTTAGGCGCGCAATACAATAAACTAATGGATGGTAAATTGCTTCTTGGTTTTACCGCGCAAAATCTGGGAGGAAGCCTTAAGTTTGAGTCTGAGAGTTCTAAGCTGCCAATCTTGATTAAACTTGGCAGCGGATACAAGGTTTCTGACAGCTGGGTAGCTGCAGCGGATATTGTTTTCCCAGAAGACAATTCCCCAACTCTTGCTTTAGGAACAGACTATAAATACCAAATACAAGAAGGGATGAATCTTTCTGGAAGACTAGGATACAATTCTAGAGGTAGAAAGGTAGATGGTTTTAATGGAGTAACCATTGGCGTAGGTTTTGGATTCCAAATGGCCACATTAGACTATGCCTGGATGCCTTTAGGAGATCTTGGATCTACTCACAGAATCTCTGTTGGCGTAAAATTCTAAGTCTAAGTTAAACGAAAGTTTTAAGAAAACGCCCTATCTTTTTTCAAGATAGGGCGTTTTCTTTTGTGTGTCCCTTATATAAGGGTTACCTCCATTCAACTGGATTTAAGGAATTCAACAAATAGGTGTATTGTTTATTTCGTTCTCATAAATAAGTAAATTATTTAGTGGGATTACTCTCTATTTACCCCAAATTACTGTTAGCTTAAAACAGCAAGTGGGATTTATTCTCAGGTAATATTCTTGGATGAGAGCTTAATAAGCAGAGTGCCCTGCGTAAGACCAAGTAGGTATCTATAAGTTGTATGAAAAGTTTTTAGGTTAAGGGAAACGAAGTAGATAAGAATTTTATATTTTTAGACACAGGCTCAAGAAAGCCTAATGCCTATATTAGATTGTCTCTAGCTATATGCGAGGGGGATGAATTTTTAGGAAATGTCTGGATTGGTTTTATGATCTTAAGTCTTTAAAGATTTATAAATTAATCTTTACTGAACCACCAGTGTTTTTTCTTCTGTTGTTTAGCTCTCTTTTTTATGATTTTTTCTTGTTCTTCTAATGGCAGTTTTAGTTCTTCCTCAGTAAGAAGCTCTGTTTCACCGCCAATGAGTTCCTCTCCCTTACCTTTCATTACTGGAATTTTTTTTACTTGTTTAGGCGGTTTCCATGTTTCAAAACTTTTCACAAGCTCAACTATATTTTTCTTTAAATTTTGTGAATAGACCTGCATATTATAATTTTGATTATAAAATGGGTCAGATCCTTTGCCCGGAGGAAGGTTCCATAGATAGCATGGATTTTTCCAATTTGAATACATTGGCTCGTAAATATTTATAGTATATCTAAACCATGAACGATCTTTTTTAACCCCAATTAAAGCATCTATCCTTAATGGAGTGCCGCCAGAGGCGATTTGATTCATTAATTGTTCATAGTTTTCTGGCTTATCGCAGTTCCCTTTATTTAAGCTAAAAGCCCATGGTTTTTCTATGCTTCTTGCGACAATCACATATTCATTTTTGTCTTCATCATCTTCTACCACAAAGGTTTGCCACATGGTTTTCCATTCAGCGCTTCTTGCATGGAATGCTTTTTGCACGGTATCTATGATAATTTGGGGAGGCATTCTTGTGCGAATAGATTTTCCAAATTGTTTTCTCTCTTTTATTTGAGTGTCTATTGCAGAATGGGTTGAAGGAATAAAGTAAAAAGTTGTAAAAAAGAAAATGATAAGTAGATTCTTAGATATTAGAACTGACAGGTCTTGAGACCTTCTTTTTAGCGTTCTGTACTTAAAATTTAGAAAATAAATTTTCATAAGAAACTTTATTATATAAAAAATTTTTTAATGTTTAAAGTGTCTGATGCCGGTAAAAATCATGGAGATGTTATTTTCATTGGCTGCGTCAATAGATTCCTGATCCCGGATGCTTCCTCCTGGTTGAATAATAGCGCTTACCCCGACTTTAGCAGCTTCTTCTATGCAATCTTTAAATGGAAAAAAGCCGTCTGAAGCCATCACTAGAGGCAGCGTTAAGTTGGCAGGGTTAAGTTTTGAATCGCGCAGAGCAAAAGTTTTTTCAGCTAAAAGTCCTGCTTTTTGAATGGCAATTTTAAGAGAGTCTATTCTTGAGGTTTGACCTATGCCAATCCCAAGGGTTAGAGCTCCGCGGGCAAGAAGGATGGCATTAGATTTAACATGCTGGCACACCTTCCAGGCAAATTCTAAGGAGTAGAGTTCTTCTGGGGTGGGTTGGCGTTTAGTAACAATTTTACGCCTCTCCTGATCTTTGGCAGAGATAAAATCAGAAATAGGGTCAATTTCCTGCATGAGATAACCGCCTGAAATTTTTTTAATGTCATATTCGTAAGGAAGCGTTAGAATAATCTTTTGTCTTAAAATTCTTAAATTTGTTTTTTTCTTGAATATTTCAAGGGCGCCGGGGCTATAGTCTGGAGCAATGATGCATTCAAAAAAAGTTTTTACTATTTCATTTGCAGTATCTTCCTCTACGGTAGAAGAAAAACCAATCACTCCTCCAAAAGCGCTTAAAGGGTCTGCTGCAAAAGCCTGTTTAAAAGCCTCTAAGAGACCCTGAGCAATGGCAACCCCGCAAGGATTGGTATGTTTAATAATCACGCAGGAAGCATTAGATTTGCTATAGGTTACGTTAGTTCCCTCACTGCCAAACATTAAGGAATTTACAATTTGCCATGCGTTTTCAAGGTCTAAATAGTTATTAAAAGAGAGCTCTTTGCCTTGTAAAACTTCCGCGTTAACCACTCCCCAATCCCTGCCTCCAGATTCTTTGTAGAGAGCTGCTTTTTGTTGAGGGTTTTCTCCATATCTTAAATCCTTTACTTTTCTAAGGCCAATGGTGAGCTCTTCTTTAAATAAGGATTCCTCTTCTTCTTTGGCTGGAACTGAGGGTTGAGTGACTTTAAATTCAGAAATAGAGATTTCTCTAAAATATTTTGTAATCATGCTGTCATAATGAGCGGTATGGGAAAAAGCTTTTTCTGCCAGGATTTTTCTAGTTGTTACAGAAACATTTCCTTTTTCCTTTAGCTCTTGAATCACTTTTGGATAATCTTTGCTATCAGAGAGCACTATTACATTCTGAAAATTTTTAGCTGCTGCTCTTAAAAGCGAAACACCGCCTATGTCTATGAATTCAAGCATTTCTGATTTTGGGATTTTATTTTCTAAATGGATTTTTTCAAAGGGATAGAGGTTAACTACCACGCAATCAATGGGTTGTAACCCTTGTTTATCCATATCAGTTTGGTGGCGCGGATCCCCTCTAGTATAAAGAATGCCTCCAAAAATTTTAGGGTGAAGGGTTTTTACGCGGCCTTCCAAAATTTCCGGGAAACCTGTAAAATCCCTTACTTCTTTTGTGGAGATTTCTGCTTGACGCAGAGTTTTTGACGTGCCGCCTGTAGAAATAATTTCAAAACCTATATTGGAAAGTTCATGGGCAAATTCTACTATCCCAGATTTATCCGATACTGAAATCAGGGCTAGTTGCCTTGGTTGTGGTTCAATCATCGTGCTCCTCCTTCTTTTTGATGTCTGTTTAAAACTTTTTCCACTGTCTCGAATGAAAATCCTTTCCTTACCAGATGTTCATACAATCGCCGATAAAGGGTCCTTGAGTCAGATCTTTTTATTTGTTTTGCCCGCTTAAGAAGCGCTTGATACGCCCGTTCTTCTTCACTTAAGAGGTTTTCATCGTCTCTTAAAACTTCCTGAATAATTTTATGCGCCTCTTTTTCTTCAATCCCTTTTTCCATAAGTTCAGTTATAATTTTTTCTTGTCCAAGGAGACAGTTTTTGATTCTTGATTCCGCAAATTCTTTGCCAAACTGAAGGTCATTGATTATTTTTTTTTCTTTTAGTTCTTTGATCACAGAATGCAGGGTTTCTGAGGAGAATTTTTTTCTTTTTAGCCTTTCCTGCAATTCTATTTCACTATGAGATCTTGAGGCAAGTAAAAGATAGGCGTATTCATAAGCTTCTTTTTTTTCTTCAATTGCCCTTAATTCGTTTAGTTTATCCTGATTAATTTCCATTCCTTCTTTTATGGAGTAGGTAAGAATTAATTCATTGTGCAATTTTAAAGAACTATTGTCTTCAAATAAAATATGGAAATAATTTTTTTTGTACTTTTGTTGAACCATTTTGACTATCTTCATTCATAAATTATATAAAAAATATCATTGGAATAAATACGAGAAAAGAGCTAAAATTTTAAAAAGTTTAATAGGAGGATATTTTTATGCAAACAAAAGAACTAGATTCAAAAGAACCGCAGGAAGGGGATGCTGCTCCAGATTTTGAGTTAAAAGATCAGGATGGAAAATTAGTGAGACTCTCTGATTTTAAGGGAAAAAAAGTTGTTCTTTATTTTTATCCCAAAGATGATACTCCGGGTTGCACTAAGGAGGCTTGTAGTTTTAAAGATCATATTGGTACGTTTAATGACCAAGATGCGGTGATCTTAGGGGTTAGTTTAGATAAGGCGGATTCTCATAAAAAGTTTATAAGTAAATTTCAGCTTAACTTTCCTTTGCTTTGCGATGAAGAGGCAAAAGTTTCCAAACTTTTTGGGGTTTATAAGAAGAAAAATCTCTATGCCCGTCTTTTTTGGGGCATTGAACGTTCTAGCTTTGTGATTGATGAACAGGGAAAACTAAAAAAAGTTTTTCGCAAAGTTAAAGTGGATGGGCATACTGAAGAAGTTTTAGCGGCTTTAAAAGGATGAAAGCTCTTTATCTGGCAAACCACGGCGGTCCAGAACAATTAAAGTTTGGGGATTTGGAATCC
The DNA here is from genome assembly GCA_016180425.1 of Elusimicrobiota bacterium. Taxonomy (GTDB): domain Bacteria; phylum Elusimicrobiota; class Elusimicrobia; order 2-02-FULL-39-32; family 2-02-FULL-39-32; genus 2-02-FULL-39-32. The sequence continues at coordinate 289,438 of JACPBF010000001.1, read as the reverse complement.
CCAAATATAGAAAAGGGTCAGGTTTTAGTTCAGGTTAGGGCCTGTGCCTTGAACCATTTAGATATTTTGGTTAGAAATGGCATTCCTGCTTATCCAGTAAAGTTTCCACACATCTTAGGTTCAGATATTAGCGGTGAAATTAAAGAAATTAACCTTGAAGCCAAGAAACAGTTAGAATCGCTTAATTTAAAGATAGGTTCTCAGGTTGTGATTGCGCCCGGCTTATCTTGCGGGAGTTGCATTGAATGCGCTAGAGGGCATGATAATCAATGTGATTCTGCCAAAATTATAGGCGCAGCCGCAAAAGGAGGTTATGCTGAATTTTGCGTTGTGCCAGCCAAAAATGTATTTCCTAAACCGTCTCATCTATCATTTGAGGAAGCAGCCTCTTTTCCTTTAACATTTTTAACAGCATGGCATATGTTGGTAACGCGCGCTCAACTAAAACAGGGCGAAAAGGTTTTAGTAGTTGGCGCAGGCTCTGGGGTAGGGAGCGCAGCTATTCAAATTGTAAAAATTTTTCACGGGATTGTGATTGCCGCATCCTCTTCTTTAGAAAAACTAGAGTTAGCTAAGGAATTAGGAGCGGATTTTACGATCCATATAGAAAAGGAAGATGTTTTTAAAAAGGTTAGAGAAATAAGCGATCATCAGGGTGTTAACATTGTATTTGAACATGTTGGGCCAGCTACCTGGGAACAATCTTTTAAATCTTTAGCCCGTTGCGGAAGAATTGTGACTTGCGGCAGCACTACAGGACCTATAGTACCGCTAGATTTAAGAGCTCTTTTTTCTAAAGATATTAGTATTCTAGGATCTAAATTAGGGACTTTACAGGAGTTTAATAAAATTTTGCAGCTTATGGAAGAGAAGAAATTAAAACCAGTGATAAGTAAAATATTTCCTTTAAGAGAAGGGCATTTGGCTCATGAATTTTTGGAGAAAAGAGAACAATTTGGCAAGGTAGTGTTAAAGATTTAATAGCTATTTATTATCCATAGTTAGAAACATTGTGCCTCTTGCTTTGAAAGTATATCTCTATACTTAAGGGTTAGGAAATAGATCTTTTAAAATTTTTAAATTTTCCACATCTTCTTTTAGGTCCGGACCTTTTGGGGTTTCTAAACACATGGGTTTCCCTGAGAATCTTGGATCATTTAAAAGAAGATTAAACGGTTCTTTCCCTAAAAATCCTTTTCCGATATGTTCATGCCGATCTACTTTAGAACCCAGCTCTTTTTTAGAATCATTCAAATGAAAAGCCGCTAGTTTTTTTAAGCCAATTTTTTCATCGAACTCCTTAAATGTCCTTTCATAGCCATCTGGAGTACGTATGTCATAGCCTGCTGCAAACGCATGTTCCGTGTCAAAACAGACTTGAATTCTATCTGAGAGTTTAGTTTCTTGGATGATAGCCCCAATCTGATCAAAAGAGTATCCAAGATTCGTTCCCTGACCCGCAGTAATTTCTAACGTGATTTGCGCATTAAATCCTTTGGCTGCGTCAAGGACTTCATTTAGAGACTTGGCAATTAGTTTAATCCCTTCCTTTTCCCCAGCTCCTGTATGGGAACCAGGGTGAGCTATCAAATAAGGTATTTCTAAAGTTTCACAACGTTCCATTTCATCTATCATAGCTTGAACAGATCGTGATCTTAAAAAATCATTAGGAGAGCCTAAATTTAAAAGATAGGAATCATGGGCTATCACTATTTTTATAGAACTTTTGCTTTTATAAGATTTAAAATTGGAAATTTCTTCTTTGCTGTAGGGGCTGGCCTTCCATTGACGGGAACTTTTTGTAAAGATTTGAATCGCTTCGCAGTGAATAGAATCGCCTGCAAGGATCGCTTTATCTACCCCTCCGGCAATTGACATGTGCGCTCCTAAAAGCGGTTTTGAGAGGTTTGACAACTTTTTAGTCATATGTGATAATAAAATAAATATTTGATCAGAAAATGAAATTAGCTTAGCTTTTGACAATCATACTATAAAAATATTATGCATCCAAAAAGTAGTTAATTCTTAAGGTAAAATTTTAAAAGAAATTAAGCTTGAGTGGCATCATAAATTCAGTATTTAGATGAAATTGTTATGGAAACTCAAATAAAATCAGCGGTTCAAAAACCTAAATCTAAACTCATTGCAAAAATCAGCCCGGATCTTTGTTCTGGGTGCGAAGCTTGTCTTTCTGTGATGCCTCATCCGGACTGTATTGTTAAAGTTGACTCCCCTTCTACGATCCCTTTTGCCATGGTAGTTGTGGATGTGCAAAATGAAAAATGCACTGGCTGCACCCTTTGCATGAGGATCTGCCCATGGGAAGCGATTTCCATGGCGCCCCGCCCTGCTTAATTTACAATATTAACATTTTTGTTGACTAGTTTAAGAAATTCTTCTTCTTCTATCACTGGGATTCCTAGTTCTTTTGCTTTTTTTAGCTTTGAACCTGGGTTTTCTCCACAAACAATTAAATCTGTATTTTTAGTGACTAAAGAACTTGGACTTCCTCCAAATTGAATGAGAAGTTCCTCTGCTTGGGAGCGTGAAAGAGAGGAGAGTTCCCCTGTGAAAACCACTATTTTTTTTGTTAGCTGAGATTTTTGATAAGAGATTTTTGGCTCTGTAAAATTAACCCCATAAATCTCAAGTTTTTCAATCAGTTTTTTTGTTTGGCTGGATTTAAAGAAATTTAAGATCGAACGCGCAATAATAGGGCCGCACTCCTCTATTTGCAGCAGTTGTTCTTCAGACGCTTTCATTAAATTTTTTAAGTGAGTAAAATGTTCAGCTAAAATTTTGCTAAGTTTTTCCCCCACATGCCGAATACTTAAGCCAAATAATAATTTGGAAAAGGCGCGGGATTTACTCTCTTCAATTTGTTTTAAGAGATTTTCAGATTTTTTTTCTTTAAATAGATTGCACTTTAACAAGTCTTCTTTTTTTAATTTATAGAGTTCAGAAAAGTCTTGAACAAGTTTTTTTTGAAGCAGTTCATGGACAATCGCCTCACCCAGTCCTTCTATATTCATAGCGTCTCTGGAAGCATAATGAAGCAGGCTTCTTTCTAATTGTTCTGGACAAGAAGGGTTTAAACAGCGTAGAGCCACTTCGCCTTCTTCATTAAAAATAGTTTCAGAACAGGAGGGGCATTTTTTAGGCGCAGTGATTTTTTTACTGCTTTTGTCATGTTCTAAAACTCGGATGACTTTTGGAATAACGTCGCCGGCTCTTTCAATCAGCGCAGAGTCTCCTATCTGAACTTCCAGCCTTTCTATCTCATCGAAATTGTGCAGGGAGATAGAGGAGATGGTCACCCCTCCGCATTCAACAGGTTCTACTTTGGCAACAGGCGTCACGGTTCCTGTGCGGCCAACGGAAAATTCCACAGACAAAATTTTAGTTTTAGCCTGATGAGCTTGGAATTTAAAAGCAACAGCCCAGCGAGGGCTTTTAGCGGTTTCTCCCAGCAGCTTTTGGCCATGAAGGGAGTTGAATTTAATCACTAAACCATCAATTTCATAGGGAAGGGAAGTTCTTAAATTAAACCATTCCTCATAGATTTTCCATACTTCTTGCGCGTTTTTAGCAATTTTTAAACCATTGCTAAGGGTTGGCAGGTGATAGGCTTTGCAGGTTGCTATAAATTGACTATGAGTAGAGATTTTTAATTCTAAACTTAAAGCCCCAAGGGAATGAACACAAAATTGGAGATTTCTCTTCAAGGTCATTGAAACATCTTTTTGTCTTAACGAGCCAGAAGCCGCGTTTCTAGGGTTAGCAAATGGTTTTAAATTTTTTTGAATCAATTTGTGATTGGTCAGCTCAAAATCTTTTTTTAAAAAATAAACCTCGCCTCTTGCTTCAAACTGTTTTGGGAAAAAGGAAGTTTCTCTATAGAGTTTTAAAGGGATGCTGCGGATGGTTCTGGCATTGGCTGTTACATCTTCACCCACCATGCCATCTCCGCGAGTGGCAGCTCTAACTAAAATTCCATTTTCGTAAGTAAGACTAAGGCTGACCCCGTCCATTTTGGGTTCAACCGCAACTTCTATTTTTTCATCCTTGCCTAAATTTTTTTCTAACCTATTCCACCATTCCTCAAATTCTTCTTTGGAATAGACATTTTCTAATGAGAGCATGGGGATAGAATGAGCGACTGGTTTAAAACTAGACTCTGCCATTCCTCCTACTCTTTGGGTAGGCGAGTCTGGAGTAATGAGTTCAGGATGCTGAGATTCGAGTTCTTTTAGAGAGTTGAGGAGATCATCAAATTCTTTATCTGTGATCTTAGGTTCATTTAAGACATAATAAGCATAATTATAATCTTCGATTTTATTTTTAAGTTCTTTAATTTTATTCTGAATATCCATAGTCTTTCAAGAACTAATCAATATGAATCACTCATTTAGGTGTGAGAACTCCCTGGACTTCGCTTTCGGGACAGGCGAGACGAGATGGGACAAAATGTCTGGATTTCTCATTAGCTTACGAAAAGTAATATTATTCATGTTAGGCTACATCATTTAGCAGATACTGTGAGTAGAAACGAAATTCATTTTCATAAGCGCGATATTCGGGTTTAAGGTTAATAGAAAATCTAGATTTTTCTTTCTTTTTTAATCTTGTCTAAGATTCCATTTACGAATTTACTTGAGTCTTCAGTAGAATAATTTTTTGAGATTTCAATCGCTTCATCAATGATCACTGAAATCGGGGTTTCTAAATCAGTAAGAATTTCAAAAGTGGAGATGCGCAGGATATTCCTATCAATCGCCGCCATTCTGCGAATGTCCCAATTTTCCGTATAGCGCCTGATCAGAGTGTCTATTTCTTCCTGACGATCCAAAACTCCGGAAAGCAAATGTTTAGAAAAAATGGATAAGGGCCCTGGTAGAAGTTCAAAGCCTATTGCGTTGAGAGCTGCCTCTTTGCTAAATCCGCACATGTCATGCAGGTACAAAGCCTGTAAGGCTAATTCCCTTGCCTGCCTTCTTAGTCCCATTGAATTTCAGTCATTAAAATTGCGGCTTCCGCAGCCTCCACACCTTTATTGCTGGAACCTTTTCCTGATCGCTCTTGGGCTTGCTTAAGATTATCTGGGGTTAGGATTCCAAAGGTTATAGGAATTTTAGAAGAAATAGAGATTTGCATGATTCCATTGGCCACTGCTTGAGAAATGTATTCATTATGAGCAGTTTCCCCTTTTAAGATGCAGCCTAAACAGATTATGGCATTAAATTTTTTTTTCTCTGCAAGGCGGGAGGCTAAATAAGGAATTTCAAACGCTCCGGGAACCCAATAGACTGAGATCTCTTTTTGTTGAATTTTATGTTTTTTAAAGGCGGAGAGGGCTCCTTCCAATAATTTTTGCGTAATACTTTGATTAAATCTGGAGACAATGATTGCAAATTTCATAAAACTTTAAGGTAATGTCCTAATTTTTCTTTTTTGGTTCTTAAGTAATGGATATTTGCCGGATTGGATTTAATTTCTAACGGGACTCGTGCAGTTACTTTTAGGTGATAACCTTCCAAACCCACAATTTTTCTGGGGTTATTGGTCATTAAACGAATGGTTGAGAGTCCTAAGTCAACTAAAATTTGAGCGCCAATCCCATATTCTCTTAAGTCCGGAGCAAAGCCAAGTTCTTTATTAGCCTCAACTGTGTCCAGCCCTTGATCCTGCAAAGCATAGGAATGAAGTTTATTTTTTAAACCTATTCCCCTTCCTTCCTGGTGCATATATAAAACAACTCCCTGTCCGATTTGTTCTATTTTTTTTAAAGCTGCCTCTAGTTGTTCTCCGCAATCGCAGCGCAGAGAATTTAAAACATCCCCGGTAAAACAGGAGGAGTGAACCCGAACCAAAACATTTTTTTTGCCTCTAGGCTCCCCTTTCACTAAAGCCACATGGTATTCATGCAGCACAGCGTCTTCATAAAGATGCAGGAGGAATTTTCCAGATTTAGTTGGCAGCTCAGTAGAAACAACCCGGCGCACAAGTTTTTCTGTTTTTCTCCGGTATTCAATTAAATCTTGAATGGAAATAATTTTTAGTTTATGTTTTTTAGAAAAATGAATCAGTTCCGGCATTCTAGCCATGGAGCCATTGTCATTCATAATTTCACAAATAACTCCAGCAGGGTAAAGTCCAGCCAGTTTTGCGCAGTCCACAGCCGCTTCCGTGTGGCCTGCGCGCACTAAAACCCCGCCTTCTTGATAACGCAATGGAAAAACATGGCCAGGCCTTGCAAGATCCTCACCCCTAGATTTTGGGGCGATCAGGGTTTTAATGGTCGTTGCCCGGTCATGCGCTGAGATGCCGGTAGTCACATCTTTTTTGGCATCCACAGAAACTGTAAAGGCAGCTTCTTTGGTTTTGTCTGGTCTCTCAACCATGGGATGAATGTTTAAAGCATCCAGTCTTTCTCCCACAATCGCGACACAAATAAGGCCGCGTCCATGGGTAGCCATAAAATTGATATTTTGAGGCGTTACTTTTTGAGCGGGGATATATAGATCTCCCTCATTTTCTCTGCCCGGATCATCTACGATGATCACCATTTTTCCATTTTGGATTTCTTCAATTGCTTTTGGGATTGGAGTTAAAATCATATTTTTTCCTTTCCTATAAGATTTATAAATATTTGTATTATTTGTCCATCTTAAATATACGAAAGCTAGCCGTATTCAAGACTTGAATCTTTAATTTTATATATAGTTCATGCTGATGCAGAAATGACTTTATCAGCATGAACTATATAACTTTTAAGATTGGGCTTGCACAAAATATATTTCTATAATTTTTTTCTAACATACTTAAATTTTAAAATGTCTTGCGTCTGTTTTAAAATTATTTTTGATAAAATATCCGCTTCCAAATTGACCTTATCACTAATTTTTTTTTCTCCCAGATTTGTGTTTTTTTCTGTATAAGGGATAATCGAAACTGAAAAATTTTTATTTTTTGCATCCACAATTGTTAAAGAAACTCCATTCACCGCAATTGAACCTTTAGGGACAATGCAAGGATCAAGAAATTTAGGGTAACTAAAATTATAGATTTTTGAGTTTCCCTGTTTTTCTATTTGGGTTAACTCACCCGTAGAATCAACGTGGCCCTGCACAAAATGGCCTCCGAGTCTTGAGCCAATCTGAAGGGAACGTTCCAAGTTTACCAGAGATCCTGTTTTTATATCTTTTAGCGTTGTTTTTTTTAATGTTTCTTCCGACGCATCTACTTTAAATAGAGTTCCTAATGGAACTTTCTTTTTCTCAATTACAGTCAAGCAAACTCCATCTATGGAGATGCTTTCTCCAACTATCAAAGATTTAAATTGAGATTGAATAAAGAAACAAAGTCCTTTATCTTTTTTCTTAATCTCCTTTATTTTTCCCAGACCTTCAATAATACCTGAAAACATAGTTTATTTCTTAACCTGATTTATAGTCTTGATTCTTATAATTAGCGGAATGTTTCGGCTGAATTCTGGCATTTACCATTAAATCACAGTCAATTTTTTTAGTTTCCATTTTTTCAAGCCGCAACGATTCTTTTATTCTTTGAAATCCTTTGCCTTCAAAAACAGTGATCGCGTCTTTTCCCCCAATGAGAATGGGAGCGATAAAAAAAAGAATCTCATCCACCTGGTTTTCTTCTAAAGCAAAGCTAGAGGTAATTCCTCCGCCTTCAATCAAGAGCTTGGAAATTTCCCTTTTAGCGCATTCTTTTAAAAATTTATGGAATGGAATTTTACCGTTCTCTGATTTTAGGTAAATCCATTCAATGTTTTTTTCTACAATTTTTTTTCTTTTAGCCAAGGATGGAGATGAGTGAAATATCCAAGTGGGAGCGCTGGAATTAAAAATTTTAAGATGCTTTGGCAGAACTCCTTTTTTAGTCAAGACCATGCGCACAGGATTTCTGCCTTTGCCGTGAGATGTGAGAGAGGGGTTATCTTGACGAACCGTGTTTGCTCCTGCAAGAATTCCATCCATTTGTGCGCGCAACCCATGGCTAAAATTTCTTGAAGCCTTTGAACTAATCCACTGGGAGTTTTTAAGAGAGGTAGCGATTTTTCCATCCAGAGACATTGCGGATTTTAAGATCACATAAGGTTTTTTTTGCGTCATATATTTTATGAAATACCTATTTAAGTCTTTAGCTTGGGTCTGGCAAAGACCGGTTTTAACTTGAATACCAGCAAGTTTCAATTCCTTAAATCCTTTATTTCTAACCAAGGGGTTAGGATCAGGTAGGCTGGATATTACCTTGCGAATGCCTGCTTGAATAATGGCTCTGGTGCAGGGCGGGGTTTTTCCCCAATGGCAGCAGGGTTCTAGATTGGTGTAAAGGGTGCCGCCTTTAGCGTTTTTTCCTGATTTTTTAAGAGCAACTACTTCTGCATGAGGTCCGCCAAAGTTCGCATGAGTTCCCTGGCCAACAACTTTATTATTTTTTACAATTACACAACCTACTAACGGGTTTGGGCTTGCTCCGCTAATCCCTTTTTTTGCTAAGTCAAAGGTAAGTTGAATCCATTTTTCATCTTCATTCATTTAGTTTTTTCTAGGCAGGTTAGGAGCTGCTTTTTGAGTTATTGAAGAAGCTATTTCTTTTGGAACCAAGGCAATTTCTATGCGCCGATTTTTACTGCGCCCTTCAGCAGTTGCATTATCCGCTACAGGATGATATGGACCGTAACCAGCGGCATAGAGGTATTCTGGGCTAACTCCGCCTGCATCTTGAAGATAGCGGGCAACAGTAGTGGCTCTGGCTGTGGAAAGCTCCCAGTTAGAAGGAAATTTTTCTTTTAAAGAACCGCCAATGGGAATATTGTCTGTATGTCCTTCAATCCGAATCTGTTTGTCTTTAACTTTTTTCAAAATATTAGCCACCTTTTTTAATACCTGTTTCCCCCCTTCATTTATTTCCGCTTCGCCGGAATCAAAAACAATTTTGTCCACTAAAGAAACAGAAAGCTTGTTTTGTAACTGGGTAATTTGAATGGAACCCTGCTGTATCTCTTTTTTCATGTCTGTAACCAGGCTGTCATAGGTTCCTTTTAATTTTTCTACTTCCATGGCTTTTTCTTTTTCCACATCCTGTTTTTCCTTTACAAGGTCTGCTACTCTTTTTTGCAATTCTCCCTTGCTGGATTCAAGATCTTTTAGAAGCTGTCCATTCGTTGTTTCCAGCGCAGTAACTTTGGCTTGGAGTTCTGTTTTTGTTTCATCCGATTTTTTTTGTAAGGATGCTAGATTTTGATCGCATTCCTCACTTGTTTTTTTTGTTTGTTCCAGTTCACTTACTTTTTTTTCATATTCTTTTTTTGGGATCCTTCCCATGGCATAGGATAGAGACGAAATCCCAAGCATTGAGATAGATACCATTAAAATTAGACTTTGCTTCATGTTTTTCCTCCTTAAAATATAACTGCATTTCCCTTCAACTTCTATTTTACCTTCCATAGCTTAATCGTTCAATTAGAAAAAGAGGCAAGCTCGCCTGTTTCATTTTATCTTGCACAGCATGGATGTCATAACTTAAGCGGAAGCATTTAATTTCAAATTTTTCAGAGTCATAAATGATGCAGGCTGCGCGCGGATCCCCGTCCCTTGGCTGGCCAACAGAGCCCGCATTTACAATGGTTTTAGCTTGCGAGTCGCACTTGAAAATTTCCCCATCGCCTAAAGGTTTATGCTGTATCATTCCTAAAGAGTCTGAATAAAAGATTGAAGGAACATGGGTATGCCCTATAAAACAGACGGGGGTCCTAAAATATTCAAGGTTATCTAAGTATTGTCTGGGGGTGAGAAGATACTCATCAATCGGGTCTCTAGGGCTTCCATGGGTTAGGGTAAATTGAGAGCCGTCAATTAAGCGGGGCAGCCGCATTAAAAAATTTTTATTTTCTTCCTTTAAATGTCTTTTTGTCCAAATAATGGAGCGAGCCGCAAAATCATTAAACCAGGTCAGTTCTTTTAAACCAGCCACCGCATAATCATGATTTCCAGCTGTAATTTGGATTTTTTTAAGGCCTATGATTCTTTGAACAACTTCATTTGGGTTTGGCCCATAACCAACAATATCTCCCAGACAAACAAAGGATTGAATTCTTTCTTTTTTAAAACAGGCAAGAACCGCTTCCAGAGCCTCCAGATTTGAATGAACATCTGAAAAAATGCCATAACGCATATGACGATTTTATGAAATATCTTCGGACTTTTCAAATTTGATTCATACTTCCAGGGGCAGCAGGGTTTTTTAAAAATGTTCTGATGTTATTCGGGAATTACAAATTACGCGGGAGTTAATTCTGCTTTTGTTTGGCTGGGTTGTTTTTGTAATTTTACAGAAAGGATTTTGGACACGCCGGATTCCTCCATGGTCACGCCATATAGGATGTCCGCAGCTTCCATGGTTTTGGGGTTGTGTGTCACTGCCAGAAATTGGGTTTTGTCTGAAAAATGATGAACTAAATTAAGATAACGGGTTACATTTGCCGGGTCTAAGGGCGCGTCCACTTCATCTAAAATGCAGATGGGAGAAGGTTTAACCATGAAGAAAGCAAAAAGCAAGGCGATAGCGGTCAGGGTTTTTTCTCCTCCAGACAAAAGAGCGATATTTTGCAATTTTTTTCCTGCGGGCTGGGCCACAATCTCCACCCCGGATTCTAAAATGTTGGTTTCATCTGTTAAAATAAGATCCGCAACTCCGCCCACAAAAAGTTGAGAATAAACCTGTTGAAAGTTTTCACGAACTTTTAAATAGGTCTGTTTAAACTGATCTTTGGTGGTTCGGTTAATCTCAAAAATCGCTCCCCTAAGATCTTCTTTGGCTTTTAAGAGATCCTGAATTTGGGTATTTAAGAATGAAAAACGGTCTTGAAGATTTTTATATTGCTCCGGAGCTTCCAAATTCACTGAATTGGAAAGAGACTCCACTTTTTTCTTTAAACGATTCATTTCTTCAATGCCAATGGTTTCTTGCAATGAAAAATTTTCTTCTGCCTGTTCAAAGTTTAAGGCGTAGGTTTCTTGCAAACGGTTTAAATGGTTATTTTTTTCCGCTTCCAGAGTTCTTAAATTCAGTTCCACCTGATGCAGGAGCTCGCTTAAGGTTTTATGGGTTTCTCTTAAAGCATGCAGGGATTCTTGAATTTTAAGATTAGATTCCTCCATCTCCTTTTTTTTATTTAGCAGGTTTTCTGCGCCGGAAGAAATTTTTTCTTTTTCAGCTTGCAGCTCTAAAACTTTTTGGCTGGATTCTTTTTGCCTGAGCTGGCAATTTTTTAGCTGGGACAGGCCCTCTTTAATTTCAAGTTTTGCTGTTTCAATATTTTTTTGATATTCCTCAAAATGCGCTCGCCATCCTTGAAAGACCTCTTTTTTCTTGGTTAAGTTTTCAAGAAAATTTTCCAGCCTGATTTCTGCTTCTTTGCTTTTAAGCTGGAAAGCATGTTCCTCTTCCTTTTTGGTTTCAATGGAACGATCTAGTTCCATTCTTTTTTCTTCATGATTTTTTAAAACAAGATCTGCTGTATTAATTTTTTCCTCAATGGTTTTAATATTTTCTTTGGTTTCATGCGCAGAGTTTTGGTTAGATTGGATTTGTTCTTTTAGCCATTCCAGCTCTCGCGAGAGAAGGTTCCACTGTTCATTTTTAGAATCAAAATTTTCCTGAAAATGTTTTTTTTCTAATTTGCTTTTTTCTAAAGCCAGGCCTTTTTGATTTAAATCTTCTCTGCTTTTCTTTAACGCGCGCTCTAATTCCTGGCATCTTTTTCCTGATGTTTCTATCTCCAATTTTAACCGCGCACTTTCCTGGTTTAAGTCTTCTTTTAACTTAAACTGATTTTGTGAAAGAGACGAGGAATGAGAGGGCATGGATTCTTGGTCCTCGGTTTCTATGGATAAGGATTCGCTTCCCCCGTCAATTAGAGCGCGGTCGTAAAGGGTATTGCCTCTAAGGAAAGCAGAGCCTAAAAGATAATTTTTTAACGGATTTAATTCAGGCTCGCACTGCACAAATTGCAGCAGAGAGTTTGCGTTTGGCAGGGACTGCAGATGCGGAAGGTTAATGGTTGGGATTTTTTCTAAGATAAAGCAGCAGGCTCTCCCCATGCGATTTTCTTTTAGCCAGTTGAGGGCAGCCTCCGCATCTTCTAATCTTTCAAACACCAAAAAATTTAGCTTATTTCCTAAGAGCGCTTCAATCCATTGAGCTGAATTTTTTGAAACTTTCAAAAGAAGCCCGACAATCCCTTTTAAGCCCGGAAATCCTTTTTTTAAAATCGCTTCCGTGCCTTTTTTATAAGGGTGGTTTAAAAAAGTTTCAGTAAGGATTTTAGACTGAGCTTCTAGTTGAATAATTTTTTTCTCCAGAGTTTGGTAGAGCTCCTGTTCTTTTTCCTGTTCAGTTTGAAGCAGGTTGAAATTTTTTTCTAAGGCAGCTTGTTCTTGGGAAAGTTCTTCTTCTTTAGAGCTTAAAATTTTTACCGCATTCTCCGCCTCTTTTAGCTCTGAAGAAAGTTTGGTTTCTTCCGCAGAGGTTTTGTCCAATTCTTTTTGATTGGAAAGAACTTCAAGTTCTTTGTGGCTGTTTAAAGAACTTAATTTGTTGAGTTCATTCTTTATTTCTGTGGTTTCCATATTCAGTTGGAACAGCATCTCTAATATCTCTTTTTTTGAACTTTCCAGTTTTTTCCTCTCATCTTCTTTAGACTGCCATTGATTTTTTTCAATCAGAAAGCTCTCTTTTAATAAAGATTCTTTGCTTTCAAATTCATTCAATTCAGTTTCAGATGTTTTTAATTTTTCTTGAACGTGGGAGAGCTCATTTTGATTCTGTTGGATTTGTTCTTCTAATTTTTTTTCTTTTTGCAGGAGCTCCTGTTCCTTCTCCAGCGAATTTTTTAATTGTTGATCCGCGCTGTACATTTCTTTATCTAATTTCAGGGTTGTAGAATTGTTATCGTACAGCTCTTTTTCAATCTCATCCTGTTTTAAGCGATTTTGAGTCCACTCTGCTTCTGCTAGATCAGAGTTTGTAGTGGTTTGCTCAATTTCTTTTCTGAATTCATCGCTTTTATTTTGTTTGCTCAAAATTTCTTGTTTTAAGATTTGACATTGGTTAAGAATAAAAGAGACTTCTTTGTTTTTAAGCTCCTCTTTAATTTTTTGAAAATTTTGCGCTTTTTTAGCCGCAGCTTCCAAAGAATCCATTTGCTCTTTAATCAAAGAAAGAATGTCATTTAAACGGCTTAAATCCAGCTCTACTTTTTCCAATTTTCTTAAAGCTTCTTCCCTGCGAACTTTGTATTTGGAAATTCCAGCAGCCTCTTCAAAAAGTTCCCGTCTTTCTTCTGCCTTGGCGTTAATCACAAAATCTACTTCGCCTTGAGCTAAGATGGAGTAGCCTTCCCCAATGCCTGTATCTAAGAAAAGGTCTCGGATGTCTTTTAAGCGGCATTGGGTTTGATTCAGGAAATATTCAGATTCTCCGCTGCGAAAGAGCCTGCGGGTTACTTCTACTTCTGTAAAGTCAATGGGCAAAAGATGGTGGGTATTGTCAAAGGTCAGGGTTACTTCCGCTAAATTCATAGGGGCTTTTCCAGTAGATCCGGCAAAGACTACATCCAGCATCTGTTTAGAACGCAGGGATTTAGCGGACATTTCTCCTAAACACCAGCGGAAAGCATCCACAATATTGGATTTGCCGCAACCATTTGGCCCTACAACAGCTGTGATCCCTTCTTTAAAGTCGATCGCAGTCTTATTTGCGAACGATTTAAAGCCGACCATCTCTATTGTTTTTAATTGCATCTTTTACCTTCCTTTTATGAATAGGTGTGTTCTTTTACCATTGAGTAAAACATACCGAAAAAGTGCGCTTTTGTCAAGGGGGTGAGAGAGAATTTTTTTAAAGCTTTTGTTAAGAGTTTTTTCCCGCATAAATGGACCAAATAAGACGCTTCCTATGCTCTTTTATTGTCATAGAATAGGTTTTGGGGGACTTATGTCAATCACTGAAAGAAAAATTTTTCTTTTCCTTTTTTTTTTCTTATGTTTAGGAATTGGTCTTAAGGTTTATAGAAGCCATTTAGAAGAGCCAAAACTTAAGGTTCTTCATAATAAAGAATTTGAAGATTTAATTAAAGGGTTTGAAGATAAGAGAGAACAAGCGGTTGAGCTGGATTTAAATTTAGCCGCTCAAAAAGATTTTGAAGCCCTTCCTGGAATTGGTCCAAGTTTAGCTAAAGAGATCATTCAATATCGTTTTAAGAATGGGAAATTCATAAAACCAGAGGAGCTGCTTAAAGTTAAAGGCATGGGACCTATTCGTTATGAAGCGCTTAGGTCTTATTTTAAAGTCAATGGAAGAAAAGGCAAGCCCTTGGAAAAATTTAAAAAATCAGGCAAGCATAAAAAACCATAACCGCATATCAGGCAAGGCGTCTAAAAGGTCATTCCCAGCGGCATCTATGATAAACCCGGATTTTGCACTTATGAAAATGTTGCGCAAGATTGTAAAATACGGGTTAAAAATATTTTTGCGCGTCCATGGATAGGACTTTGAAATACCCTCCTTTTATTTTTGTTCTTCTTATATCTTCCGGCATTGTTTTGGCTCATGTCTTAAAAGTTGGATTTGCATTTTTAATATTTCTTAATTTTATCCTTTTTCTTTTAGCCTTTTTATTCTCAAAATATTTAAAACTTTATTATTTGTTTATTGGATTGTCTTTAATAGTATTGGGAATGAACTGCACTTTTGAAAAAGCAAAAAGATTAAAGGAAGATTTAAATTTAGGCTCCACTTATTTTATTGGAAGAATTTCTTCTTTTCCTTCAGAAATTCTCTCTCCCCATGGAACAAAAGTCCGTTTTAAATTTAAATGCGATAGAAAAATAGGGAGACAGTTCTGGTTTAGGTTCGATCAAACCCTTTTAGTTTCTCTGCCTAAACCAGATTTTGATTTGCAATATGGGGATGAGCTGCTTATAAAAGGAGAGCTTAAAAAACCTCAAGAATCAAGGAATCCGGGGAGTTTTAATACAGAAGCTTATTTTGAAAGAGAAGGGATTTTTGCATGGGTTCATCTTAAGGAAAAAAGAGACACGCTGCTTCTTGCCAGAGGAAAAGGAAATTTTATCTTAGCTTTTATTGGAAAATTGCGCTGGCATTTGATCAAGATGATTAATAAAAATATTCCTCCCCCTCAAAATTCAGTGGTCAGCGCTTTGCTTTTAGGCGACCAGAAAAATATCCCTTTTGAAATTAAAGATGATTTTGTGAAAAGCGGAAGCGCTCATTTATTGGCCATTTCCGGAGGCAATATCGCGCTGCTTTCCGGGCTTTTACTTTTGTTTCTAAAATGGTTTTCATTTCCTAAAAGGTTTTCCTATTTTGTTACACTTGTTGCTTTGATTTTTTATTGTCTTTTAACTGGATGGAGCTCAAGTATTTTGCGAGCAACGTTCATGGCATGCGCCTATTTTTTGGGTCTTATTTTAAAACAGGATGGAGAAGCAATGGTCTCTTTTTCCTGGTCAGCTATTTTTATTTTAATTTTTGATCCTTTTCAGCTTTTTGATCCTGGTTTTCAATTTTCTTATATTACGGTTTTCGCATTATTGACTCTTATTCCTCCCCAAGAAAAAAATATTTCTGATAAATTTTCAAGAACCATTTTAGGGAAAACATTCTTTTCTTTAAAACAGATATTTTTAACCTCTTTTGTAGCCTGGATTGGAGTCATGCCATTGATCGCCTATTATTTTTATCTATGGAACCCAGTCGCTATTTTGTCCAACATTTTTACAGTGCCCTATTTTTCTTTTGTGATTACAGGAGGGTTTTTCTGGCTTATTTTTGGCTCTTTAAATAATTTTTTTGCGGATACTTTAGCTCTTTCCTTGGATTTTTTAACTAGAATTTTAATTTGGTTATGTAAAGTTTTTGCCAGTTTTCCTTATGCCTATATCCATGTGAAGCCTCCTCCTATTTTAGCCATTTTGTTATTTTATGGACTGATTTTTATTTATATTTTTAGAAATTTTTTAAAAAGTTCCGTTTTAAAATTCTTAATTCTAATTCTCTGCATAGCCAATTTTTTATTTTGGAAAGAGTTGCTAAATTCTGAGACCCAAAAACTTAAAATAACATTCTTAGATGTGGGTCATGGAGATTCAATTTTTTTTGAATTCCCCAACAAAGGAAATCTTCTTGTAGATTGCGGCTCTGGCGGGATTTTAGACCAGGGACGGATCACAATCGCTCCATTTTTAAGATCAAAAGGGATTAACACACTAGACGCAATTTTGATTACTCATCCCCATCTGGATCATTATGGAGGGGTAAGGTATCTTTTAAATGAATTTAAAGTAAAGCGGTTATTCGATAATGGAGATAGAACCTCCTATGACTATGAAACTATTTTCAAAAATAGATCGCTGGAACGTCAGATTTTAAAATCAGGAGATCAAATCCTTGGATTTGGCGAAGCGAGGTTAGACATCCTCTATCCTTACAAAAGAGTGTTAGAAGATCCAACTAAAGGTCCTAATGACCAATCCATTGTTTTTAAACTTGAAGTTGGCCAGTTTTCTCTGCTCATGACAGGGGATATAGAAGAAAAGGCTTTGAGCCAATTAAAATGTTTAAAAGAGAAATTAAAAAGTAAAATTTTAAAAATTCCTCATCATGGAAGTTATGAAAATAAGTCTGAAGAAGAATTTGTAACTCATGCGCAGCCGGAAGCAGTTATTATCAGTGAATCAGAGAATAACACTTATCATCTTCCCTCGCCTCTAACTTTGAATTTTTTAAAGAATTTTGGATGCGCCCTTTATCAAACAGGGTTTTGCGGGGCTATTGAATGTATTACTGACGGAAAATCATTTGAAATCAAGACAAGATCAACTAAAAACTAATGCAAAGGGATTTGTTGGTTTCTAAAGCGCTTTGGCGACTTGGAGATTTAATTTTGTGAACGCCTTCGGCCAGCTTGTTTGACGAGTCACGACGAAGTCGTGACGAGGAGTTTGCTGGCCGGTGAACAAAATTAAATCTCCGGTTTAGTCGCCCAAGCGAAGAAACCAACAAATCCCTTTGCATTAGTTTTTAGTTGATCTTGTTTAGAACCAATGGTAAAATTTTCGTTAAATGGAAGGGAAAAGCATGTTGAAAAAAAAAGCGCTGGTGGTGCTTTCAGGCGGCATAGATTCATCTGTAGTTTTGTGGTGGGCAAGATCTAAAGGTTGGAATTTGGCAACCCTTTCTTTTTATTTTAAAGGCAGAAGAAAAAAAGAGATAGAAGCCGCTCAAAAACTGCGTAAGCTTGTTGGCTGTAAAGAAAATTTTGATTTAAATTTATCGTTTTTAGATTCCCCAAAAAGTGAAGAGTCCTGCTATATTCCTAAAAGAAATTTAATGTATTATGGGATCGCAGCCTCTCTTGCAGAAAAAATTCAGGCAAACAGCATCTTAGGAGGCCATTGCAAACATGATGGCAAGGTTTTTTTTGATGCAAGAGAAAAGTATTTTGAATCCTTGAATCATTTAATTCAATCCGGATCAAAAAATAAGATAGGACCTTCCTTGCTTTTTCCCTTGATTCGTTCCAGCAAAGATGAGATTATTAAGTTAGGAGAAAAACTAAAAGTGCCATTTCAGGTTACTTGGAGCTGTTCGTTGGATGGGTCAGTACATTGTTGGAACTGTAAGTCTTGTAAGGAGCGCGAAGATGGGTTTACACTTGCGGGAGTAAAGGATCCGCTTTATGCAATTAAAAAATAGAGTTGCCATGGTCACTGGCAGCGCAAAACGAGTTGGCAAAACAATTGCCCTTGCTCTTGCCAAAAGAGGCGCAAACCTCATTATTCATTATAAAGATTCTAAAAAAGAGGCTGAAAAAACTGTTCTTGAAATTAAAAAAATTGGAAGGAAAGCCTGCGCGCTTAAAGCAGACCTGGCATCCAGCCAAGACTGCTTGCAAATGGTAAAAGAGGCTTTGACAATTTTTGGACGCATTGATATTTTGGTGAACTCAGCCTCAGTTTATGAAGAAGCTAGATTTGGAGAGATCAGAGAAGATCTTTGGGACCAGCATTTAAATACAAATTTAAAAGCTCCTTTTTTTCTTTCGCAAGCAGTTGCCAAAGGGATGTTAAAAAATAGATCTGGTAAAATTATTAATATTATTGATTCAGATACTCATAAACCTTACAAACATTATCTGCCTTATTTAGTTTCTAAATCCGGCATGGTGGGTTTAACCTATTGCCTGGCCAAAGAACTTGCGCCTTATGTGCAAGTGAATGGAATCTCTCCTGGACCTGTGCTTTTACAAAAGGATTGGGGTCCAAAAATAAAAGCAGCTATTTTAAAAGCGACCCCCTTAAAAAGAATTGGCTCTCCAGAAGATATTGCCAATGCGGTTTTATTCTGTATTGAAGGCACGGATTTTATGACAGGAGCCATACTTCCAATAGATGGAGGCCAGCATATTGAATAAGGTTTTTGCAGAAGAAAAGATTTCAAAATATGACGGACTTCTGGCGCATTTTTATGATTTAGACCACCAGTGGAGAGATTATAAGAAACAAACATATCTGATTAAATCTTTATTTGTAAGCCAAGGGCTTAAGCAAAAGATAAAAATTTTAGAACTCTGCTGTGGTTCTGGAACTCACACATTTTTCTTGAGCCAAGCAGGATTTGAGGTTTTAGGAGTAGATTCTTCTTTTGAGATGATTCGGCAAGCCAGATTAAAAAAAGAAAAAGAAAAAGTTTTTCCTTTATTTAAACAACGCGATATTTTTAGCTTGCAAGATGATTCCAGTTTTCATCATCATTTTGATTGCGCGCTTTTATTAGGCTGGACCCTTTCCATTCAGTCTTTATATGAAAGATTCACTAAAATTTTAGAGCTGGCGCGCTTTGTCTTAAAAGAAAATGGTTTTTTTGTTTTTGACATTACTTTAAATAAAGGTTTTAACCCGAGTTCTAGCCAACCATTAATTTATGAAACTCAAGATGGAATGAGAGGAACTTTACAAATAAGGTCCAAGGAAAATAAGGTTAGAAGGACCATGGATTTTGAGTATCAATGGAAGATTAATAAAGGAGATGGCAAGAGCGAACAATTTTTTTCCGTGAATGAAGCTCTAGCGATTGTAGAGAGAGACGATGTTCTTTTAAAGATCAGTTCTTTTAAAGACCAATTTGAGATCCTGCATGAGTTAAGCGGTTATTCGCTTAACTTTCTTTACAAAAAGGGAGATAAAAATTTAGTGATGGTTTTAAGAAAAGCTTTATCTTCTGACGTTTTATCAGAGACTGCGTAAAAAATTTTTAGGAGAAGTCTTTTTGAATGATAGGAGGAAGAGAGCATGTATTCAGTGACAAAAATTATTTCTTTTTGTTATGGGCATCGGCTATTAAATTATTCAGGCAAATGTAAATATCTTCATGGGCACAATGGCAAGGCGGAAATTTTTTTGCAAAGCGAAAAATTGGACCCAAGAGGCATGGTCATTGATTTTTCTGACATTAAAGAACTAATTGGTTCTTTTATTGAGCAGAAGCTAGATCACAAAGTGCTGCTTTCTAAGGATGATCTTTTGATCCCATTTTTAGAAAAACTGAACGAGCCATTTTTTTTAATGGATGAAAATCCCACAGCGGAAAACATCGCAAAACTCATTTTTAATTTTGCCAGATCTAAAAATCTGCCTGTGTTTTCAGTAAAGCTCTGGGAAACTGAAACTTCTTTTGCGGTTTACAGAGAGGATTAATTTATCAGAAGCATTCGTTTATGAATTATTCTGGTAAAATTTTTTCTAATCTAATCTTAAGTTTAGCCCTCGGCATAACCCTAATCTTATTTTTTCAGGTTTTGAAAGTTCCTTGGCCGCCCCTAAAGGAATTATTTGCTGTTTGGAGTAGCGGAAATTATTGGTCATTGATAGCAGCTTCGTTCAATGATTTTCTTTTTTTTAAAGGAGCCTACCTGCAATATTTATGGGGTGTCCTTGTTTATTTTTCAATGGCTGCTCTTATTTTAAGAATAGGCAAGGTTTGGCTTGGTAAATTAGATTTAAGGATTCAGGGATGGACAAGTTCCTTATCTCTCTTGGTTCAATGGACTTTGGGAACTGCTACGATGAGTTTAATCTGGTTTTTCCTTTGTTTATTTGGGGCGTTCTCATCGAAATGCGCTCATTTTTTATTTATTTGCGGTTTGATCTTTGGCTGCGCAGCTATTTTTAAATTTTTTAAAAAATTAAAATTGAATTTTTCATGGATTGCCCAATATTCTACTCTTGAAAGGGCAATGTTTTTTATTATATTGGGCATGCTTTTTATTTATCTATTCCCTGCTTTTGTTCCTGAATCCTGGTTTGATGCTTTAGTTTATCATTTAGGATTGCCTTCCTACTATATTGCGAATAAGGAATTTGTTCCCAGCCCCTATAATATTTTTTCATACCTGAATCAAAATAGTGAAATGCTTTTTCTTTGGTCTTTATTGATGAAGTCAGAAGTTGCTTTAAAGCTCTTAAATTGGACCTTTTTAGTTATGACCTTAGTTGCAGTCTATACTTTTGTTAAGGTATTTTCAGATACCTATTGCGGGTTAGCGGCAGTTTTATTCGTATTAATGATGCCCATAGTTACGTTTCAAGCTCAGGTGGCTGGCAATGATTTACAGATGGCTCTTCAACTACTCACAGGCTGGATATTATCGCTTGTACCTTTTTTATTTTTAAAATTTAGGGATGGTGAGGATCATCCTAAAGAATTATTTAGGGTGCTGTTTTTAAGCGGATGTTCCTATGGAGCTAGCTTTGGCACAAAATATAATGCTTTAGTTACAGTTTTCTGTTGTTTTGTGGGATTTTTTATTTTGGTCTTTAGGAATTTTAGATTTCGTAAATTAGTTAAATGGTTTTTACCTTGTTTAATTGGTTTTTCAATTTTTAGCGCGCCTTGGATGCTAAGAAGTTTTTTTTATACAGGCAACCCAGTTTATCCTTTTGTTCAGAAAGTTTTTAACAAATCCTATGTAAAACCATGGCATAGTTCAGACAATACCATAGGAACAGGAGAAAAATCCAAAGGAACTGGTGTCCTTTTAGATTTAAAGCAGTTTTTGCGGGAGACTATTGGAATGGTGCAAGGAACTCCCACCTATCAGATCGGATGGATTTTCGGCATGTTTTTAGTGACATTCATTTCATTTTTTTATAAAGATAGGTTTATAGTTCAGATGACCTTTCTGATCTCATTAGCTAGTTTTGTGATTCTATCTTCTCAAGTTCTTACTCCAAGGTATCTTTTGGTTTCTTATTTGTTAATTACAATGTGCATGGCGACTAATCTTATAAATTTTTCAAGCTCACCTATCTTAAGAGGATTAATTTTTCTTGTTATTTTTTCCAATGTTTTTTTTCATGGTTTTATAGAAATTTTTTTAGTCAAGAACATGCATAGTTTTACTCTTTTAACTTTAGGAGCAACACCGGAACGTTTTGAACTCCCCACCTCTGATCTTGTGATGATCAATCATTGGATGAAGAAAAATAGCGCAGACCAAAAGAGAGTTTTGATGATGGGGATCGCAATGCCTTACCCTTTTGAGAAACCATTTCTTTACAGTTCTCCTTTAGATGTGCAGTATATAGATGAAGCTTTAGATCGCTGTGGTTCTCCTTTAGAGTTAAAACAATTCCTTAAAGATTCTGGATTTCATTATATCCTTTACAGTGATTTATGGAGCGCTTATATTAACTCCACTCATTCTAAAATGACACGGGAAAAAATTGATGTTTTAAAAGTTTTTTTTAAGGAACATTTAACTTTGCTCAACTCTCAAAATAAGCTCAAGTTATTTAAAATAACATGAGTCAGCTGAATCAAAAAAATCAGACTTTTTCAAAACCCGCTTTCTTTAGCGCTCTCATTGGGCTGCTTTTTTTTGTTTTCTACTGGTCATGGATTTTAATCTTTCATCTTACGGATCGAGCGCTGAACAGAGCGGATAATCTTGTTTATGCGCAAAATGCGGCGCAGTCAGCGCAGTTTCTTTTAAGCGGTTCTTGGAACCAGTGGATGGGCAGTTTTATGCAGGACAATGCGGCAAAACCAATAACAAACGCATTGATCTCTTTATTTTTTTTCTTATTTAAAGGAGGATTAAGCACCTATTATCTTGGCATGAGCTGTTTAATCATATTATTTTTTTTAATTTCCACAATGGTTCTTAAGCGTCATTTTGGAGCCGCAGCTGCCTTATTTTATTCTGTTTTTTTACTGAGCTCTAATTTGATCCTTGAATATAGTTTAGATGCAGGACATAACTGGGCAGGTCAATTTTTTCTTTGGGTCTCATTCCTATTCGTTCCTTTTACAGGCGGCTGGAAATGGTTCAGAACTTTTTTTATTGGTTTTTTTATTTCCATGTCTCTTATGGCCAGCATTCACCTCTTGCCTTTTGCTCTTTGGTTTTTAATTTGTTCTATTTTTTATCAGTGGAAAAGTTTCAATGGAAAAAATAGTGTTTCAACTAGAACCTTTTACAGCCCCCTTATTTTTCTTTTTCTGGGGCTATTAACCCTTCCCTTTATTTTAGCGGCTTTAACGCGCTCTATCGCGCAAAAATCATATCTTCAGATTTTGATGTATCAAATAAATAATTCCTCATCAAGCGCAAAGAGTTTTTTTAGCGATCCTTATTATTTTTTTAATTTTTTGACCAAGGGAGAATCCAGCTATTTTTTATTAATTTGTTCCATAGGATTTTTGTTTTGGTGCGCTTCTATTTTAAAGAGAGTAAAAGAGGTTAAGGTTAAATTTTTGGAAATTGCATTTGCATCTATTTTTTTAGTTTTTCTGCTTTTTATGGAGTTTTCAGGAGCTTTGAAATTAGGCAGAATTTATTTGCCAGCTCTGCCATTTTTCTTTGCAACTTCTGCCATTGGAATAGGCGAATTGATCCATAAAATAGGTTCGTTGAAATTGAAAATTTGCATTGTCTCTTTTTTGTTAGTGAGCACAACTATTTTTGGGTTTATAAGACAAAAAGAGACAAAAAATGCCTTTTTTGCTGGAAAATTTATAAGGCCGTTTTTAACCCAAAATGGGATTTCTCCATCGGACTTGATAGTGGTTGGGGTTCATTATCCTTATTCTTATTTAGGAGGAGAAGAAAAATTCATTCCTTATCTTCGCTCTGGGCTTAAAGGAGAGATTAAAACTGGAGAGGAATTAGTTTTTTTAAGTTATTTTTCAACCTGGCTTTGGCAGGATTTTTTAGAAGAAGAAAATAAGTTAGGTATCATTAAACCAGATGATGTTGTGCCAGTTAAAAAGATTTTTAATTCAAGGGAGCCCTATCAGGAAGTAGATGGGGTGGAAAATATTGATTTTCAGATTTTTTCAAACGAAGCGATTTATGACCTAGTTATAAAAAAAAGGAATTTCAACTTAACAAAAAATCGTCTCTATAAAGCCAAAGATATTTTGAAATATCTTTAAACTATTTGTGATCTTTTACTTTTTTGATTTCCTGGATAATTAAAGGAATGAGCTCATAAAGATCCCCCTCTACAGAGAGGGTGGCCAATTTAAACATTGGGCACTCAGGATCCTTATTAATGGCAATAATATTTTCAGCTGAAGACATGCCTGCTAAATGCTGTATCTGGCCTGAAATTCCGCAGGCAATATAAAGTTTAGGACGAACAGTGCGGCCAGTGAGACCTACTTGATGACGGTAAGGGATCCAGCCCGCATCCACTGTGGGTCGGGATGCGCCTACAGCTCCGCCCACTACCTTTGCGAATTCTTCAATCAATTTAAAGCCTTCTGGTTTGCCTAAGCCTCTGCCTCCTGATACAATTTTTTCTGCGCCGGTAATATCTATGGTTTCATCTTTTTCCGGCACATATTTAATAAATTTGGTGCGGATATTCCATTTGGATGGATCTACAGGCACATTTATTATTTCCCCTTTTCTGCCAGGCTGTTTTAAAGCTCTGGGAAAAGACATGGGACGCACTGTCGCCATCTCTGGCCTATGTTTTTCACAAAGAATGGTTGCCATTAAATTTCCGCCAAAAGAAGGCCGCGTGGCATGGAGCATTCTAGTTTTAGGATTAATCGAAAGTTCAGTTGAGTCCGCTGTAATGCCGGTTTGCGCGGCAATAGCTACTCGGCTGGAAAAAGATCTGCCAATAATGGAGGCAGGCATGAGCAGTTTATTTGGTTTTTCTTTTTTAATCAGTTCTGTTAGAGCGTATGTGTAAACCTCATCTACAAAGTGTTCAAAAACAGGATGATCTAAAACATAAACCTTATCCGCTCCATGTTCAATTAGATCTTGAGCGTGAGAGGTTACTTTATGCCCGATGATCACCGTAGATAAGTCCTCGTTTAAATCTAAAGAAAGTTTTTTTGCAACATGAAGAAGTTCATAAATGGTTGGCATAAGATGGCTGTGCCTTTGTTCCGCGAAACACCAGACCCCTTTGTAGGAGGCAGTGTCAATTTGCACTTTGACCTCTTCTTTTTTCATGACAATGGCATGGAAAAAGTCCGGATTTGGCACTTTTACTTTAGTTTTTTCAAAAAGCTTGTCACAATCTTCCACGCAGGCATTGCAGAATACGCATTTATTGACGTCAATCACCGCTAGTTTTTTCCAGCGCACGTTTTCTTCTTTTTGCCTGTCTGTCATGGAAATACAGTTCACTGGGCATACCTTCACGCAGGAGCCGCAACCCGTGCAGCGTTCTTTTAATATAAAAATTTCATTAGACATAGTTTTATAATAATTTCATCTCTAATAGCTTAGCCACTAAATTTTTCGCTTTTTCTTCAGGGGTTGTTCCCTCAATCTTAACCCCTCCGGTTCTAGGAGGAGGGTTAAAACTGGAAGCCACAATGGTTGGCGAGCCTCCCAAACCAATTTTAGTTTTATCCGCTTCAATATCTTGAGCTGTCCAGCGGGGAATCACTGCTTTTTTAGCTGCCATTTTCCCTCTTAAAGAAGGGACCCTTGGCTCATTAATTTCTTTGACCACAGCAATGAGAGCAGGGAGGGGCATTTCAATAATATCCGTGCCATCTTCCATCATTCTCCATACTCGGATGGAATTTTCTGAAACCTCTTCCACTTTTTTTACATAGGCCACATTGGGAAAATCCAGCCAAGCTGCAACTCCAGGCCCTACATGGCCTGTGTCTCCATCGTTAGTTTGTTTACCACAAATGATTAAACTAATTTTTTTACCAGTTTCTTTTTCTATTTTGCGGATCCCCATTTGCAAAGCATAAGAAGTGGCGTATGTGTCTGCTCCAGCAAAGGCTCTATCGCATAGATGAAACCCAAGGTCAGCGCCTCTGGAAATCGCATCTCTTAATGCTTCTTCTGCTTGCGGAGGTCCCATGGTAATGACTGAAACTGTTGTATTTGGAACCCTTTCTTTGATGCGTACCCCTTCTTCAATCGCGTATTCATCAAAGGGATTGATGGCTGCTGCCATTCCCTCTCTTTTTAACGTTCCAGTTTTGGGGTCTATCTGTACGTTAGAAGTTGCTGGAGTTTGTTTGATACAAATAACAATGTGCATAAAGATTATTTTTGGGAGAGCTCTTTAATCAAAGCATAACCAATTTCATTTCTTTGAATTTGGTTAGTGCCTTCATAAATTTGCGTAATTTTAGCGTCCCTCATAAATTTTTCCACAGGAAAATCTCTCATGTACCCAATCCCGCCGCAAAGCTGAACAGCGTCTGTAGTCACTTTCATCGCTACGTCTGAACAGTAGAGTTTAACCATGGCAGAATATTTTGTCCAGCGCCGGGAGGCTATCTGTTTTAATTCATCATAAACAGCTTTTCCGGATTTTTCGCTTTTCTCCACAGCTTGCAAGAGTTCATGATCCATGGCTTTGGTTACAGTATAAAGCAAGGCTCTGGCTGCCTCAATCTGGGTAGCCATGTCTGCTGCCATGTGCTGGGAAGATTGGAAGGATAATACGGATTGTCCAAACTGTTTTCTCATTTTAGCGTAAGCCAAGGTTTCATCCAGCGCGCCTTGAGCAATCCCTAAGGCTTGAGCTGCGACTCCAGGTCTTGAAATATCAAAAGTTCCTTGAGCAACGCTTAAACCATGTCCTTCTCCGCCTAAAAGGTTATCTTTGGAAATTTTACAATTGTCAAAATTAAGTTCATAAGTGGGACTGGCGCGGATCCCCATTTTTACCTCTTTTTTGCCCATGCTAAATCCATGAGTTCCTTTTTCTACTATAAAGGCAGAAATTCCTCTTGCTCCCCGTTTTAAATTAGTAGAAGCGAATAAGGTATAAATTTCAGCTGCATTGCCATTGGAACAGAAATTTTTTGTTCCATTCAGGATATAGAAATCCCCGTCTTTTTTAGCAGTGCAGCGGGTAGCTGTAGCGTCTGACCCGGCTTCTGGTTCTGTGATAGTAAATGCTCCCAATCTTTTTCCAGAGGCAAGATCCGGCAAGTATCTTTTTTTTTGCTCCGGAGTTCCAAAAAGGATGATAGGGAAAGCGCAGAGAGCCGTGCATGCAATGCTAAGGGCAATTCCGGCGCAAGCTTTGGATATTTCTTCCATCACTAAACAGAGTTCCATTCCCCCACCGCCCAATCCTCCATAATTGGGATGAAAATAGACTCCAAAAAGATCCGCTTTTCTTAATTCTTCCACAATCGGCCAAGGGTATTCTTCAGTTACGTCATAATGTTCCCGAACCGGCTTGATCTTTTTTTGAGCGATCTCCCGGGAAATATCAACGATCGCTTGTTGTTCTTCAGTTAAAAAATAGTTCACAATCTTGTTCCCTCCTTCAAACTTTCATTTACAAAAATTTTGCGCAACTTTAATGGGCTCCCCCATTTTTTATTTTTTTTAAAGCGTCATGCGCGGCAGATTGTTCCGCTTCTTTTTTAGATCTGCCTTGGCCAACCCCGAGTTTTTTCTTTTTAATGCGCACGTCAATTTGGAAAATTTTTTCATGATCAGGGCCAGTTTCTTTTAAAAGAGAATAGGTGGGCGGTATTTTATGTTTTTTTTGAATGATTTCTTGGAGCTTACTCTTATAGTCTGTTTGTATGATTCTTTTTTTTTCCGCGCATTTTTCTTTAACCAGAGCGCTTGCCTTTTCAAACCCTTGGTCTAAGTAGATCGCGCCAATCACAGCTTCCAAGGCGTCTGCCAGGATCGTCTCTCTTTCTCTTCCTCCTGTAAGCAGCTCGTTTTCGGAAAGTTTTAGATAAGCTCCGATTTTAAAATCTTTAGCCCAGCGAAAGAGCGAAGGTTTTGACACCAGCAGAGATTTGTATTTAGAAAGTTTTCCCTCATCTTCATTTGGGAACCTTTTATAAAGAAAGTCCGTGACAGCCGTGTTTAAAACACTATCCCCTAAAAATTCAAGTCTTTCGTTAAAATCTATGCCTGGATGAGTCATGCCGTATGATTTATGAGTTAAAGCTTGTTCTAAGAATTTTTTGTTTTTGAATTTTATTTTTATTTTTTTTTCTAAAGATTCCAAATCGCAGCTATTTTCCATTATAGGCTTTTACAACTAAAACAGCGTTATGACCTCCAAACCCAAAAGAGTTTGATACAGCGCAGGTTACTTTTAATTCCCTGGCAGTGTTAGGGACATAGTCTAAATCGCAGTCTGGGTCCGGGGTTTCATAGTTAATAGTTGGGTGAACCACGCCATTCAGGATAGAAGAGACACAGGCAATGAGCTCTACTCCCCCAGCAGCTCCTAAGAGATGACCAGTCATGGATTTGGTAGAGGAGATTGGAATTTTCTTAGCTCTCTCTCCAAAAACTGATTTTATGATGATAGTTTCTATTTTGTCGTTCATCTGGGTTGAGGTTCCATGAGCATTAATGTAGTTTACATCTTCTAGCGATACCTGAGCGTCCTTCAGGGCATTTTGCACAGCTTTAGTTTGAGATTTTCCTTCAGGCGAGGGTGAAGTAATATGGTAGGCATCATCTGTAAGGCCATATCCTGCCAGCTCTGCAAGGATCCTTGCCCCTCTTTTTTTTGCATGAGATTCTGTTTCTAAGATCACAATCCCTGCTCCTTCTCCCATGACAAAACCTTCCCGATTTTTTTCAAAAGGCCTGCTCGCTTTTTCCGGGTTTTCATTAAAAGATTCCGCTAATGCGCCTGCCTGAGAAAATCCGGAAAGCCCAAGCTGGGTAATGGCAGCTTCAGTGCCGCCAGAGACCATGATTTCCGCATCTCCATAGCGTAAATGCCTTAAGGCTTCTCCTATGGCGTTATTTGCCGTGGCGCAGGCTGAGGAAACAGCATAATTAGGCCCAGCAAATCCATAGGCGATTGAAATTTCACCCGAAGCCATGTTGGAGATGAGTTTAGGGATTAGAAAAGGAGAGACGCGTCTGGCTCCTTTTTTTTGGAGAACAGTAAATTCCTCTTCAATGGTTTGCAGCCCGCCAATGCCGCTGCCCACAATCACGCCGATTTTTTCTGGATTTTCTTGGTTTAAGTTTAGGCCAGAATCTTGAAGCGCCATTTTAGCCGCTGCCATTGCGAATTGAGTGAAACGATCCATCCGTTTTATTTTTTTCTTCTCAATGAATTGTTCCGGATGAAAATCTTTTATTTCGCCCGCGATTCTGCAAGGGTATTGAGATACATCCCAGGAGCTGATCTTGGATATTCCGGGCTTACCTTCTACACAACTCTTCCAAAATGCCTCTATTCCAATCCCGATGGGACTAACAATGCCTAAACCTGTAATAACAATTTTTTCCATTCAAAAATACAACCCTGCTTAAGACTTATTTTTTGTGAGCTTTAATATAGTCAATGGCCTGTCCAACTGTTTGAATTTTTTCAGCCTCTTCATCAGGAATTTCAATGTCGAATTCCTCTTCTAAAGCCATGACCAGCTCTACGGTATCCAAAGAATCCGCGCCTAAATCATTCACAAAGGATGCTTGCGGGGTTACGGTTCCAGCATCCACTCCTAGATTCTCCACAATGATTTCTTTTACCTTGCCTTCAATTTCATCAGCCATGATTAACCTCCTGTTTGTTCATGCTTTTAGAGTTTTCAACTTACATGTACATTCCGCCATTTACAGAAATGACCTGTCCTGTAATGTAGGAAGAATCCTCTGATGCTAAAAATAAGACGCTTTTTGCAACATCTTCAGGTTCACCGAGACGAGTGAGAGGGATAAGGGAAGAGAGTTTTTGCTTCTGTTCTTCTGAAAGTACCTCTGTCATTCGGGTTTTAATAAAACCTGGGGCAACTGCGTTAACTAGCACATTTCTGGATGCAAATTCTCTAGCACAGCTCTTTGTCATTGCAATCAGGCCGCCTTTAGATGCGGAATAATTTGCTTGGCCGGCATTGCCCATTAACCCAACAATGGAGCAGATGTTTATAATGCGCCCAGATCTTTGTTTCATCATGGGACGGGCTGCTGCTTTTATGCAATTGAACGCGCCTTTTAAGTTTACAGCCAGCACTGCGTCCCACTCTGTTTCCGACATGCGAATCACTAAATTGTCCTTTGTGATTCCAGCATTGTTCACTAATATATCAATTCGTTGAAATTTGTCAAGAGTTTTGGCAACCATTTCTTCGCATTCCAGACTCTTAGTGACATCCACTTTTATGCCAAGAGCCTCAACTTTAAATTGGTTTGCCAGCTCTTCTGTTTTATTTTTTAGTAATTCCTCAACCACATCGCAGAGAACAAGATGCGCGCCTTCTGCCGCCAATATCTTAGAGATTGAATACCCAATTCCCTGGGCTCCGCCAGTCACAATCGCTACTTTATCTTTTAGTTTCATTTTTCCCCCAAAATGTTGCGCATTGTTTTTCTAATAGATTTTTTAAACTAAGAGTATCATCCACATTTAAAACAGATTTTTTTCTATTTATTTTTCTCAATAGGCCAGTTAGCACTTTACCCGGACCAATTTCAATGAAAAGTTCTACCCCTTCCTCAATCATTTTTTCTATTGTATCCTGCCATAAAACCGGATGGTTTATTTGTTGAGCTAGTTTTTCTTTTACCTCTTTCCCTGTCCTGGCCGCCAAAGCATCACAATTTGTTATCACAGCTGTTTTAAGATCCTGAATCTGACTTTTGGACAAAACCTCTTTCATTTTATAAGCAGCTTCATTCATTAAGCTGGAATGAAAAGCGCCGGAGACATTTAACCCTATTCCTTTTGCGTTTGGAAACATTTTTACTTTTTCTAGCAGGCTTTGAATCGCATTTTTTCCGCCTGCGACTACAATTTGTCCGGGAGCGTTAAAATTAACCATCTCGCATGGGTTTTGCGCATCCTGGCACTCCTCGCACAATTTTTGCAGTTCAGATTTTTCTATGCCAAGGATCGCTGCCATGGTTCCGGAAAATTTTTCACAGGACTCCTGCATAAATAAACTTCGATATTCTACTAATTTTAAAGCAGTTTGAAAATCAAAGGCTCCGGCTGCATAGAGCGCTGAATATTCTCCAAGGCTATGTCCTGCCAGATAGCAACATTGTTTAATCAAAGAGGGATGAAGCATGGAAATAAGTTGAAAAATCGCAGAGCTCACAATGAAAATCGCAGGTTGGGTTACTTTGGTTTCTTTTAATTCAGCTTCAGTTCCAAAAAATATTTTACTTTTAATGTCAAATCCTAAAATTTGGTTCGCTTCTTCAAAGCGCTCTTTAATTTGAGGGTAGGCTTCATAGAGAGATTTCCCCATTCCCGGAACTTGAGAACCTTGCCCTGGAAAGAGGAATGCGATTTTCATATGCTCTTCTACCACTGAATCACAGCCGCGCCCCAGGTAAGGCCAGCGCCAAAAGCCACAAGTTCAAGTAGTTCGCCCTGTTTAATTCTTCCTTCTTTTTGCGCTTCATCCAAAGCCACAATAGTAGTTGCCGCGGACATGTTCCCATATTTTTGAACATTGACAAATACAACATCTTCTTTTAACTCAAGCCTTTTCGCCACAGATTCAATAATGCGTAAATTAGCCTGGTGCGGTATAATCAGTTTTAGATCTGTAGATTTTTTATCCGCTAATCGTAACGCAGCTTTGGCAGCTTCCACCATTTTTGTTACAGCAAGTTTATAGACCTCAGGTCCATCCATCTTAATGGTGTTTAATTTTTGGTTTAGCGCATTTTGATCAATGGGCATGCGAGAGCCTCCGGCAGGGACTTTTAAAATTTCCGTATTGCTGCCGTCTGCTCCAAGAAATACGGAAAGAATGCCAGATTTTCCTGTTTCACTGGAAAGCACGCAGGCTCCAGCTCCATCCCCAAATAAAACGCAGGTTGAGCGGTCTTGCCAATCAGTTAGTTTAGAGAGAGTATCTACCCCAATCAACAAAATTTTATTCGCGGATCCGGATTCTATAAAACTTTTAGCAGTGGCCAGACCATAAATAAAACCAGAACAGGCTGCGGATAGATCCATGGCCCAGGCTTTTTTTGCTCCCAGAGCTGCTTGCAGGATGCAGCCTACAGAGGGAAAGAACATGTCAGGAGTGCAGGTGCATACAAGTATAGCGTCTAGTTCTTCAGCTTTTATATGCGCGTTTTCTAGAGCATCTCTTGCCGCTTGAATGGCAAGGTCTGAGGTGGATTCTTCTTTAGCAGCTATTCTTCTTTCTTTTATTCCAGTTCTGCTTTTGATCCATTCATCCGTTGTATTTACCATTTTTTCCAAATCTTGGTTAGTTAAAACAGTTTCAGGCATGCACTTGCCAGTTCCTATGATTCGAGCTCGTTTTTTGGGGTACATAATTTTTTATTGAAGGTTAATGAGAGTGAAGAACTTTATATGCTTTTTGCAGAGAAGGCGGGGCTGTTATGGTTATTTTCATTTTCAAATTTGGCGGCATTTTGATTTCCTTCTGGCTGAAATGAGGAGTGAAGGTTTGCTTCCTTAATTTTTTGAGTGATTTCAAGGTTCACTTTTTTGGAAGCGAATAAAGACGCTTCTCTGACCGCATTCTTAATCGCTTTAGCGCTGGATTTGCCATGGGCTATAATGCAAATCCCTTTTACTCCTAAAAGAGGAGCTCCTCCATATTCCGCGTAATCCACTTTTTTTCTAAATTTTTTAAATGCGGGGCTAATAAAAAAATAGCCTATTTTTGCCAAAAGACTTGCCCCAATCTCCGCTTTTATCATTTTTCCCATTACATCCCCAGTGCCTTCCATTATTTTTAATATCACATTGCCTACAAAACCATCGCAAACCACAACATCCGCTTTTCCTCTTGGGATATCCCGCCCTTCCACATTGCCTATAAATTGAAAATTTTTAAAAGATTCTAGCAATGGATAAGTATGTTTGGTTAGGTGATTGCCTTTTTCTTTTTCTTCGCCAATGGAGAGAAGTCCTACTTTAGGATCCTGAATCGCTAATATTTTTTCAGCTACGATTTTTGCCATGATTGCGAATTGAAAAAGATATTCAGGCTTGCAGTCAGAGTTGGCTCCTGCATCCGCCACCACGCAATGCCCTTTTTGAGTAGGAATTAAGGTTGCGATCGCTGGCCTATAAATTCCATGTAATCTTCCCAAATATCTTAAGGCAGAGGTCATCACAGCCCCTGAATTACCCGCGGAAACAAGCGCGTCCACCTTGCCATCCGCAAGGAGTTTAGTAGCCACAACAATGCTTGCATCTTGTTTAGAGCGGCTGGCTTTGCTTGGGGATTCATGCATCTCAATCACTTGAGAAGCGTGATGTATAGAAAGCGGGAGCCCTTCTATATTATACTTTTTTAGTTCTTCAGATATTTTTCCTTTGTCCCCCACTAAAACAATGGGAATTTTTAGTTCTTTTGCGGCCCAGACAGCGCCTTCCACAATTTTTTGAGGGGCGTAATCTCCCCCCATTGCGTCAATTGCAATTTTCATTGGCTGGCAGTTTTTTAAGATCCACCCTCTCCCTCTTTTTTCTTTTCTTTTATTTTTCTTGGCAGGATTAATTCACCATTGTAAAAGCCGCATTCAGGACAAACGCGATGCGAAATATTTGCAGCGCCGCAGTGAGAACATTTTGAAAGGTGCAGATGTTCTATTTTCCAATTAGAGGCCCGGCGCATGTCCCTCCTCATTCTGGTATGTTTTTTCTTAGGGTTTGCCATTAGTTTACTCCTTCAACAGAATGTACCAAATTAGGGTACTTTTGTTTGTCTTGGTTCATTTAAATCTAATGAATTATTTAAGCAGAGTTCTGATTCCTTAAACATGATTTTAATTTCTCTTTCCGCAGAAATAGAGGAATCAGAACCATGCACAAGATTTTTTCTATTATCTGTTCCGTAGAGATTTCTTAAAGATCCAATTTCCGCTTCTTGGGAGTTGGTTGCGCCTATGATTTGGCGGGAACGAAGAATAATATCTTCTCCCTCCCAGACAGTGGCGACAATGGGACCTGAAAGCATAAAATTCAAAAAATGGTCATAGAAAGTTTTGCCTTTATGTTCTGAGTAAAAATTTTCTAATTTTTCCTGATTTACTGGAACCATTTTCATGCCCAGCAGTTGAAATCCTTGATCTTCAAATCTAGTTAAAATTTGGCCTATTACTTTTTTTTCTATGCCGTCTGGTTTAATTAAAACGCAGGTGCGTTGTTTCATAAAAAAATTCGAAAAAAATAGCTTTTTTTAAAATTTCAGCTCTCATTTTTTAATAGTAGTTTTTCAGTTTTTTAAAAAGATTATTATCCGCCGGTTTTTGAATTTTCCGTGGAAGGAAGTTCTGTGGGTTGAAAAGAGGGAATTTCAGTTTCCATTTGGTTAGACCCGGATACCCCTAAATCACCCTGCATCGAGTTGTTGCCATAATAAAGAGCTGTGAGATGCCCTATTTCAGAAATAAAGCTTTTAGCTCTTCTAATTCTTCGAATGTCT
Source organism: Elusimicrobiota bacterium (assembly GCA_016180425.1). Classification (GTDB taxonomy): domain Bacteria; phylum Elusimicrobiota; class Elusimicrobia; order 2-02-FULL-39-32; family 2-02-FULL-39-32; genus 2-02-FULL-39-32. The sequence goes on along the minus strand of JACPBF010000001.1, from coordinate 255,460 downwards.
TGTGTAAGCACACAAACAATGTAAGTGTTGTTGGGGGCAAATACAATGCCCACATCATGGCAGCACTCTCGCATGAGCCCGGTTTTATGGCCCACGGGCCAATAAGAAGGGATGGAAACAGGGAGCCGGTCATTGATTTTTTGATCTTTTAAAATTTCCAGCATCTCCTCGCTGTTTTTTAATTTTTTGTTGACCATCATCTCTAAGATTAACCCCATGTCTTTGGGTGTGGTGTAGTTTTCAATTCCCTGATCTCTTTTATTTAAATCCATGATTTTTCTGGAGAAATTTGTGTTTTTAAGTCCAAGCTGGGAGAAAAAAGAATTGTAATAGGAGAGCCCTAAAAGATCCGTAAGCATGTTGGTTGCGGTATTATCTGAAAGAGTGATCATTTTATTAATAAGAGCCCTTAAGGTATAACGGGTTCCAACCCTTTTAAATTTTAAAGAGCCTGATCCTGAGGTTTTAAATTTTTTTTTCAGAGCAAGGGTATCCTCTAAAGAAATTAAACCTTGTTCCTCTGCCTGAAAAAGAGTAGCCATAATTGGGATTTTTACTAAACTGGCGCTTGGAAAAAGTCTGTCTGCCTCAACTTCAATAGTCCAGCCATGGTTAAGATCTTTAATATAGATTCCCACAATCCCTGGGAAATGATCAATTTGATATCTGATTTTTCTTTTTAATTCCTCCCAGTGAGGGTCTGTATTTGGAGATTGAGAATAGGTTAAGGAATTTTTCCCAGTCTCACCTAAAGCTATAATAAGGAAGAAAATAGTAAAGAATCTTTTTAGAGTTTTTTGAGAAATGGTCATTTTTATAAAGTTAGCATAATAGAATTGGAATCTATCATCTGTTTTTTTAATTTTTTTATTTACTTTAGAGCGCTCACTTTGCTTAAGTTCTTCATGGCTTTAATAATAGCTTCCCCCATCTCTTTAGTGCCAACTGCGCTTGGGTCATTGGGAAAAGGTTTCATGTCATAAGTCACGGATTCGCCTTTTCTAAAGACTTCTTTAATCGCATCATCTAAATTTTTCGCAGCCTCTGTTTCTTTAAGATATTCTAGCATCAGTTTTGCGGAAAGAATGCAGGCTGAAGGATTGACTTTATTCATTCCTTTATATTTTGGGGCAGAGCCATGAATCGCTTCAAAAACAGCGAGGGTGTCTCCAAAATTTGCTCCCGGAGCCACGCCTAACCCGCCAACTAACCCAGCGCAGAGATCAGAAATAATATCCCCATAAAGGTTAGGCAATACTAAAACATCATAGAGTTCTGGTTTTTGCACCAGCTGCATGCACATGTTGTCAATCAGCCGTTCTTCATATTCAATTTTGCCCTCATAATTTTTAGCGATCTCTCTGGCAACTTCAAAGAAAAGACCGTCCGTGCATTTCATGATATTGGCTTTTGTGACAGCAGTTACTTTTTTTCTATGATTTTTTAGAGCATACTCAAAAGCGAATTTTACAATCCGGCTAGTTCCGGTTTTTGAGATCGGTTTTATGGAAACCGCTGAATCTTCCCGGATTTTATTTTTGGAAAGTTTAATCACTTCTTTTGCCTCTGGGGTATTCATGCTCCATTCTATGCCTGCATAAAGATCTTCTGTATTTTCACGCACGATGACTAAATCAATATTTTGGTATCTGGAACGAACCCCTGGGTAAGAGATGCAGGGCCTTAAACAAACGTAAAGATCTAATTCTTTTCTTAAGGCTACATTTACAGAACGGAAACCTGTTCCAATGGGAGTGGTAATCGGCCCTTTAATAGCCACTTTATTTTTTCGAATAGATTGAAGTACGCTTTCTGGCAGGGGTGTGCCAACTTTAGCCATAATATCACAACCAGCTTCCTCGACTTCCCACTCAATTTGAGCCCCAGTGGCGTCCACCACATTTCTTACGGTTTCCATGATTTCTGGTCCGGTTCCATCCCCTGGAATTAAAGTCACTTTATGAATCACTTTTTTTCTCCTTCAACCTAAACTATCTGTTTAGAAAATAAAATTATACCCCTCTTTTCATTTTCCAGCGGGATATTCGGTTATAATGCAAATTTATTTAATCCAAAAATTGAATTAGGAAATAGAATTCGATTAAAAATCTTGCGACAATTTTTAGATTGAATAAAGAATGCTACAATTTTTAATCTTATTTTTCAACTTGACTAAAATTTAGAGGTAAGGGATTGTACCCTAAAAAACGAATTTGAAAAGGAGAGAAAAGCCTGAGGCTATTAAAAAATTATACAAAAGATTTGATATTACCTTTGTTTTAGCTTGTTGGTCGAACTACTAAACAGCCACATATTCCGCAAAGGACAAGGGCTCAGGAATCGGCAAGTGGTCTTCTTTTAGTCCTTGCACATGGATGGCAATTGCTTCATGGATGTTTTTTTCCGCTTCTGCGCTTGTCACTCCTGTTGCCACGCAACCAGGCAAATCCGGAGAGTAGGCAGAGTAATTACCATTAGCCTTTTCAATAATGACCAGGAAACGATACATTTTATTTCACCCCCTTCAGTTGAGATTGTTTCAAAATGCTATTTAGAGTGCCGGCAGCAAGGTCGTGGCTTGTATGACCAGCGATGGTTACACGTCCAGGCTTTGTGGGATGTTTATATTGACGGTGACTGCCTCTTGTTCCCACAGAAAACCAACCATCTTCTTCAATCATTTTAATTATGTCCCGAACTTTCATTCAAGAGTTGATCGTTTTCATATCTCTGTGGCTATAATAACAGAAATAAATAGCGTTTTCAAGGAACACTTTTTGTGGCTATATTTCAGTACGCGTATAATAAATTTTAGAGGTGGGGTCAAAAATGTTACAAAAAGTTTACAATTTGTTGAAGAATAGTTTTACGAGACTTGTTATACTCATGCTTGTGTAGTTTAAATTTTAATGAAGTTATGGAGGTGATTTAAATGATTCAGTTTTGGGTTGGACAAAAAAATAGGAGCTGGTTGAAACTCACTGGAGGATTGGTGGCGACCAGTTTTTTCTTTACCACAGTCAGCGCTCCTTTTGCTTCAGCAAATTTATGGAATGAACGGCGCAAAGCAGTTGAAGACTTAAAAAAAGAGCCTATGGAGCTTGCTTCAGCTACAGGGCTCCCTTCCTATGAAACAATGGTTGGAAACAGCATTGCCCTACCTACTCCTGAAACTCTGGTAAGTCATGGCGCAATGCAGGAGCTATTAAATAAGGTAAGAAGCGGGAGAATTCAGCATTCATCCAAGATTCATTTAGATCTTCCTCAAGCATTTGTGAACCAGGTTGAGACTTATGGAGAAGTTGAAAGGCTCTATCTTGCCAATTCTCAAACTCTAAAGCTTTCTAATTCTCTGAACTCGCCTATTCTTCAACTTATAAATCCTAATTCAACGACCCCTAACTCTAAATCTTTAGTGATTCTTATTCAGGATGCTCATGGAATTTATGGGGTGCAAAAGAATATATCAGAGCTGATAAAAGGGTTAAACAATTTTGGAGTGAGGTTGGTCGGTGTAGAGGGCGCTTCTGGAGAGATGACTGGGGTCTATCAATGGAGAAATTATCCGGATAAAGCGAGTTTAATGAAGGTGGCAAACTATTTATTGGAAAAAGGGCTGTTAAGTGGAGTGGAAGTTGCAGGTTTAGCCAGTTCTCCAATTTCTTCCAATTATTTGAAGCATGGAAAATTGTGTGAAAATAAAGTTCATGACACATGCCTTAAGAATCATCTTGTATCTAGTGGCGTAGAATTTTATGGAGTGGAAGAGAAAGATAACTATTTGGAACAGGTCAAGAGCTTTACGGATACAATCGTTGGAAACAGAGAGGTATCTAGCTGGCTTGAAAAGACTAAAACTGCAATTGAGTCTTCTAAAGGGAGAATCTATAGTCTTGAACTTAAACAACTGGATAAAAACAGGGATTTATATGAGAAAGGAGAGTTAAAACTTGGAGAATGGATTCAAGGGCTATCTAAGAGAGATTCAAAGATTTTAACTTTTAATTTAAGCAAATACGCAAAAGCTTATGAATTAGAAAAAACAATTAATTTTAAAGAAGTTAGCGCTGAACAAAAGAAAATATTGGAGCAGCTCTCGCAAAAATTAACCAAAAATCAGTTAGTTGAGCTGCTTGAGGAAAGTTTAGCTTATCGTTTAGGGAAAATCAGCTATGTTGAGTTTTATGCTGCGCTTAAAGATCGTTGTGAGAAAGCAAAACTTTTCATTGCTCCTGAATTAGATAAATACATGAAATATGTGGTCCTTGTAGATGGAATTGATCGGGAGAAACTTTTTGAGGAAGTAAAGAAATTAGAAGATCAAGTAGTTGGATATCTCATGAAAGGAGCTTCTGCCAATATTCGATCTTTGGTTCAGATGGATCAGGATTATAGGCTCTTAACTAAAGCGCTTGATTTTAAATTGAGTCCTGAGGAGTGGAAAGAGTTCAATCAAAGGAAAGGGGAGATTGAAAAAATTGGGATTCAAGTTTTGAATCCTCAAACCCAACCGGTCCAGGAAGCATTAAAGAATGTCTCGCGATTTAATGAATTGTCTCATGAAAGAAATCAGATTTTTGTTCAAAAACTAATTTCTAAATTAGAGTCTAGAAACCTGAATTCCAAAAATTCCAAAACAGAAGATTTGAATTCTGGGTCACGAATTTCAGCGCTGGTAGCTGGAGGCTATCACACCCGCGGTTTAGAAGAACTATTAAAGAAAAAGGATATTTCCTACATTGTGATTCGTCCCAATATGGAAACCTCTGACCTTAAAGAGGATTATCATCCTTTAAACGCATTTAAAAGAGATGCGCTTCCTTTAGAAAAGATGTTTTATCCAGAGAAGCTCACCATTAATCCCCCCCAAGCCTTAGAGGGAGCAGTTAAACTTAACCGAGATGACAAACTTGCCAGCATTGTTGGTAGAACTTTTAAGATTTTAACGCCAGCTGAGAGCTCATCCAATGGAATTAAGGACAAAATTGCAGAAGCTGCGAATGTTCAGATCAAAGAAGAAAAGTCAGAGCAAGGCGTTACTATTGTTAATGTCCGAGATGGCCAGAGGAGCTATCGTTTTTATAAAACATTGGCTAAGAATAATGAGGCTATTCAGGAGCTATTGAAAAAACAGAAAAACAAAATTAAAGAGACAGAGTCAATTGATTTTAAAGATGGTTCAAAAAGAGTCCTCGCGCTTGAAAAACCGAGCTTTTTAGCACAGGTAAAACCCTTTTCTATTCCCCCTAAAGTTAAGAGTAAAGTACGTCAAGGATTCATGATTGTTTATGCGCTGCTTGCCGCTGCCTGCGGCAATGCTTTTAATATCAATATGAATGCGCCGTTGGTAGATGTTAAAGCAGAGGCGAATGTAAATATAGAAAACAATGTGGATATTAATTTTAACAAGGGAGATGTAACAGGAAAAAATTATTGGGAAATTAAAAGTTCAGATGGAAGGTTTACCGCCAGATTTGTGAAAGATATATCTAGCCGATTAATGTATGGACAAGGTGAACTGATAATAACAGATCATGTAACTGGTAGAAAAAAGAAAACAACAATTAGAGGGAGCATAGAAAATCCTCAGTTTGTTGGCAGGAGACTAGTACTTTTAGTAAAGGATGAACCTTTTGAAAAAGATAAGAATGATGGATATGGTCCAAGGGTATTTATTAAAACTTATGCTGCGCTTGAAGGTGACGAAGAATATATTATTACTTATGAGAAAAAGAGATATAAAAATATTAAAAATTATGAATTTAGTTCTGATCAAGAATATGTTGTGATTCATGAGGATGATCAAGGGAGATCATCCTTACATGTACGCAGGCTTAGAGATGGTATGCATATGGGTGGTTCCAACATCTTTTTTAACAATCAGCCCTTATTAAATGCAATGCCCATGGTATTAGAAAAAAAAGAGGATGGAGATTATGTCATTATTCGCAATCAGCAGGGGCAAAGCACAATCTATAAATTGAATAAAAATGGCGGTTTCATATTAGTAACTAACGTAGAAACACTTTCTCAGCTTCAAGCAGGAGCCTCGCCTGGACAAGAGATAGATATTGTGACTGGCAAAGCTCTAAGTGCAGTAGAAGCAAATACTATATCTTTACCGTTGGTTGGAAGAGATAATATGGGAATTACTGCCACAAAAAGACGCGGAGTAGCGATTTTTTATGATAAAGACGAAAAAGGGAATCCCATTACTATTGTCAAATATTCGCCTGAAACACATGTAGAGCGTGAGTTTATTGCAAGCGGGGTATGGCACCGGGTTGGCGGGGAGAAAGGCATTGTAATCAATAAACCATACTATTTTTCAGTAGATGGGGATAAAGACCAGGAGATTATTTTGGAAATTAAGGATGATAAACTTAGGAGTCATGGATTCTCTCTTAGAAAATTAGAAAAGGGTAAATGGAGGACAGGAATTCTCTCCCCAGATTTACGCCTAGCTGACACTACTTTAGGTCAGATGAGGGTTAGAGAAATCAACATTTATGCTAATAGTCCTCATAGCCAAGGTACTTTTAGAGTACGAGGTTTTGGTGATTATTCCAAACTTTTTACTGATCCAACCAACATGTTTACTGAAAATGCTAACCATACGCTTTCCTTAAGCGATCATGTGATCAATGGAGCGCGTGATTTCTTTCTTGGGTTTGTAGGGATTCCTACAGAAGCTAAAGAGAAAGGGTCTCCTGTATATGTAAAGCAATCTCCAAGGCCAAGAGCGGATTATTCTGTTGGGGATAGGTATATATCTGAAATGATGCGAGGAGAAGTAGTAGTCATGGGAAAGCAGAAAATTGATTCATCAAAGCCTACCTCTGGTCATAGAGAGAGTCAACTACTGTTTTTCTTAATTCTTTTGGCGCCTGCAATAATAATATTATTAGCTTATATGAGGCATAAAGATATTGAAGCTAGAAATGAAGATTCTCCCGCAGCTATTCTTTCTAAAAAAATTGCAAAATACCAATTTGATAAACTTATCGCTGCTCCATGGATAGAATCTGCTTTATTTCAATTTATTCCTCTAACGATTGCAGTTATATTTTTTGGATTAGAGTTTGGAACCATTGGTTTTTCGATTGTAGCGTCGATGGGAGTTGCTGTTAACGTTACGTTTTTTTCGATTCACAATGGGATTCCTCGTCACATTAGTATGCTTATAGAAGGTATCTTGGTACTTCCCATTAGAGGAGCCATTTTTGTTTTTTCATTTGCTCTTGCTCTGCCAATGGTTTCTTCTCTTTATTCCGCACCCTTTTCTTTATTCATGTCTCTCACATTCGCTTATCTTATAGAGGCCTTCAGTATTTCAGTCTATAATCTACTTGTTTTATCTTTATCGGATCAATTTATAAGTAGAGAGCTGAGTAAACCTGTCCCTGGTAAAAGTGAAGAAGAATTTAAGAGCATTGCGGTGGTGGAAACGCAAGGAACAGAGTCGAGCGAGTTTAGTTATCCTCACGATATTATGTTTGATTCAGAAGGGAATCTCTGGGTTGTTGAGACCGATAGCAACAGGCTACAAATATGGAATAAAGATACAGGAGAATGGAGTGTGGTGGAAAATGTAGGAACAGAGATTGGTGAGTTTACTTTTCCTAGAAGCATAGAATTTGATACTGATGGAAATCTGTGGGTTATGGACAGTAATAATAATAGATTAAAAGTTGACTCGGATTCATTAAGAGATATTTTAAAAGATGAAGGTGGACAAGCGAACGTAGAGTATAGTCTGATTCTTGCTATCTTTGCAGCTGTTGCTCTTATTTTATTGAATGCTTGCCCCCCGGCTCAGGCAGCAGTTTTACTTTCGCAAAATGCAACAGCCTCTGTAACAACTTCTGCAGCTACCTCTTCCTCTATCTTGGATGGTTCTATATTAGGATGGATCGCTCATGGAATGAATTCTGGAGGTCTTGAATCTATTGTGTTTATAGGGTTTGTAGCTGGACTGGTTCTCTTTTTAGCTTGGAAGTATGATTCTCTGCCACTTGGTAGAAATATTTCTGATGATTGGAAAGTGCCAGGAGGAAGACTTTTCTCCTTTTATGCTCCTTTGGCTGGGGTTGTACTTTTGTTCAACACAGCCTGTGCCGCGATCGGGTTGCCAAATTTAATTCCTGCTACAACGCCAACTCCTACAGTGGCTCAAGCCTCTGGTGCAACAGCAAGCGCTGTGGTATCACCTACTCCTGCGACGACTCCTCAACCTACAGAAACAGCTGCTGTTATAACAACTCCTCAACCATCGCAAACTCCTCAAAACATCGCTACTGATTCTATAGTGGTAGAGTATGCCGGTAATTATCCTCACAAGTATCCTCTTTTTGAGCAGAATCCAAATAATCCTGTTACTCATGTTAGACAGAATTTATTAGCCAGCGCAGAGAATGAGCATTTAAGAGCTGATGCCATAGGTTTTAGTTATTATGGCCCACATATATCAGGTGGACCTGGTTTTAAACTTATTTTAACAGAGCCGGGGACTATGAAATATAAACATTCTTTTTGGGTTGATTACACAAGGGGATATCCTTTAAAAGTTCATATAAGTCCAAATGGCAAAACTGTTGGTGTGCAGTTTAATACATATAATCGGATCAAGGGTGTAGAGACTCACTATTACGAACTTTTTGATTTAAATGGGAACAAGATTTTACAGTTTCCTGTTCAGGATAAAAATTATCGTTATGATCGTCAGGTGAATGCTGCGATTAAAGATGTAGTAATAGATGATACTAATATTTTATTTACTTACCAGGTGGTCAGGGTAGGGATGGATAATGGATATGACAGAGGATTTAAAGTGATGGGATTGGATGAGACACTTTCTATTCCTTATCTTAGTTCAGAGGAGGAGATAAAAGGGGTAATAGATGCTAAATTTGGAGATTTTGTGAAAAATGAGCAGAGTCATTATCTGTTTTCTCAAAGTGATGACCAGAAATTAGAGGTCTATGTGAATAATGACAATGTTGAAAAAAGGCATAGTTTGATTCTGAAGAATTTAGAGACTGGATTAGAAAGAGTAATTTTTACACATAGTTATGATGAGTATAGAACCAGTGTTTGGGACGTAAGATTCAGTCCTGACAGCAGATATTTAGTTATGAAGCGGGATGATGAATCTATTACCTCTACTCTGATTGTTTTAGACAGAAATGGAGATGTAGTATTTGAATTTTTTGGAAAGGGTAATGAGAAGATGATCATCAGGGACTTTACGGTCAGCAATGATGCGATTGTGGTGAAATATACAGCGATCATACCTGAGAAAAATCCCAGTGGATCTACATCTTATACATATCCTTATGGAACAACTGAACAGACAGAGACATTGCCATTAGGTTCTGCTAGAACCTCACTATTAGACTTAGCAAAAGATTTTATCGCAGGATTTACTGGTGATTTGCCAGCCATGGCAGCAGAGAATGAAGCAACCTTTTCAGTATCTCCAAAACCTGAGCCATCTCCCATGCAAAAGATTAATGAATTGATTAAAGAAAATGACGGTAAAGCGATGAGCGAATATGGCTTGATTATAGCTTTAGCTGCAGTGCTTGCGATTATAAATCCTCCCATTGGATTGACCATTTTAGGAGCTGTAGTAGCTTCGCATTTTGTGGCTCGAGTTTTCAGGACTATTCAAGATAAAAAGGCAAAAGTGAATGCTGAAATCTCTAAAAAGATTGAGGAAGCGAAAGATGTAGAGGTAGGGAAGCTGGATGAGAAAATCATTGCAATTGCTTTGAAAGGCAGCGCTAATGATCTTGATTCTGCTACAAAGGCAGAGCTAAAAAGATATATTGAAGAATCATTGGCTAAGATTAGTACCTATGAGGATAGGGTAGAAGATGAAAGAGTAGTAACAGAGAAGATACAACAAATTTTATTTGCGATTTCTGCAAGCGGAGGAGATGTTGAACTTCTTCAGAAAATTTTTAAGGAACAAGAGGTAGTTCCAACCAAAGAATTGCTTCAATATTTTGATGTTAGAGCTAAAAGAGCTCATAAGGAAGATTATGTAAAGGCGCAATGGATATTAGGTGGATTGAAATTGAATCAGGAGAATGCAAGAGCTTTTGAAGCAGCCTATAATAGAGGTGTGATTCTCTTAAGTTGGGCTAAGAAAATGGTACAACAGGTTTTAATGTCCATTACTAAACTTGGGAAAGGTTTTAAAGTGATAGATGCCACTCCTCTTATGAATGGCACTGAAGAAGAGAAGGCAAAAACATCTCTTGCTATCAAGAAATTGGCAGAGTCAGGAGAGAAGTTTGCGCTTCAGGCAAAAGGCTATAGTTCTGAAACCATTGAGCAGAACTTACATCAAACTAAAGAATTAGCAGGCGTAGATCTTACTAACATCCTTTATCTCCAAGCGCAACAGGGAGAAAAGATGAGTTTAGATGAGCTTTTTAAGGAGTTGGATGGAATGAAGCTCGCTGGTTTAGGAGTGAAGGTCATCACTGCCAATCTGGACAACTGGGATTGGGAGACAAATGAGAATAAAAATATTGATATTTATTATCTTTTGGAAGCTGCATTTCTAAAACCAGTGCTTAAACTCAAAGAACTCTCAGACGAATTCGCTCACGAGAGATTCCTAAAGATCAACGCATAATTTTTGACCGCAACACTCTTTTTAGTTCAAGTTAACCCGAATAAATCTTACCTGATTATTCGGGTTAACTTTTGGTATAGTTCTTCCTGACTTTCAGTGTCCCAGAAAAAAATTCGATACCTTGATTTATCAATGCGGTTTTAATTTTTAATTCTAAATTGAGGCAATTTTGCGAAAGACTGGGGTAAATTCAAGATGCTCTCATATCAATCAAACTCGGTATATTTCTCGCCGATGTCCTACCTTTACTATTTCTATGGTTTGGCTGGTATCGTTTATTGAATAAACGATACGCCAATCCCCTTGCCGAATGCGGTATTTTTCTTCTCCGGAAAGTTTTTCACACCCATGTGGTCTTGGCTCTATAGAAAGTGATTGAACTTTACTAACAATTCTTGTTAAGTCTATCTTTGGAATCAGTCTTAATTCCTTTTCAGCGCTCCTTTTAATGAAAACCTTATAGGATGCCATCTCGTTTAAGATTTTTGAGTAGGGTTTCGAAAGGTCTAACGGGTTCCTTACTCCTTTTGTGGAAGGCATCTAAATCTGCCTTATCTTCACGGAGTGAAAAAGTCAAAGCATCGTTTACAATGTTCGAGAGACTTTTTTCCGTAAGAGCAGACTTAACTTTAGCAGCTCTGTAAAGCTTAGGGTTAAGATAAATGGTTGTTCTAGTGAATGACATAATCTCACCTCCTGATAGCATTATAACATCGAAACGTTAAAATGTCAAAAAAGTTACAAAAATCTTATGCCGACCATAAGAAATTGAACTTGAGGAATATTTGGATGATTTTAAAATTTATCCTTGAGTTCTAATAATTCTGGAACATTTTCTACCATTGTGCGAATATACTGTTTGTTGCTTAATGCTATTGCTTTTTGGATGGCTTCATGGAGGCTTTGTTTTTTATTTTTTTGTGCGCTATTTTTGTAGAAAATTGCCAAGTGGAGATAGGTTCTTGGGTCCATTGGAGAAGCTGCAATAGCATTGTCTAAAGATTCTTGAGTTTTTTCCATATCCCCTTTTCGTTCATAAAGATGTGCCAAAGAAACTTGTAAAGCAGCTTTGTTCCATGAGGCTATGGGCGCAGATAAGGCGATCTCACAACATTTTTTTGCTATTTCTAAATCCCCGTTATTTAAAGCGCTTTTCGCATAGGCTCTAAAGATCAGTGGAAATTCTGTTGCATCCTCCTTGTTAAGGGAATTTAGGGGTGGATATCTTTCTTTGTCTTCATTAAAACAATACCAGTGAAAATGATTGTCAGGAGTTGAAAGTTTTATAAACATATATTTTTTAAAAAGGGATCTTATTTTTTCAATTTCTTTCTCCTGAATGCGAAATTCTTTTCTGAAACCTGTCCCGCTCATATATTCAAAGATATCGCTGCTCACCAACAGGTGTCGGATTCCTTTATCCAGTAATTGTTTTTTTAAAGCTGTCTCGTCTTCAGATTCTTCTGCAAGTTCCTGCAGTATTTGTTTGTCCGGATCTACAGAATAGAAAAATTTTCTATCCAAAGCCGCATACCCATAGTTAAAGCCAGCAAAAAGAACAGCTTCATTTTTTTCTATTGTTTTATTCATGAGATGAGCCAGCCAGCGCATATTGTGCATGGTTGAATCCGCATATAAATTATAGAAATTTCCAGGAGGGATGCCTCCTAAAAACATGAGACCATAATCTTGGACCATCACTCCTATTCGTGAAAGGAAAAAAGTTTGAATGGTTGAGATTATGAGAATTAAGAAAGAAGCCTGTTTTAAAATGTTTTGGATTTTTCCTTTCTTTTGGAGAATGAAATCTAAATTTAAAGCAAAGCTAAAGAGAACTAAAATTATAACGTATCCTAAGTGGTATCTGATATCATAAGAATAAAATAAATGAGCCCCTAAACTTACAAGACTTAATGTTAAGATTAACTTGCTTCCAGAAGAAAAGTTTTTTCTTTTAAAGATCAGTGGAGCTAAGAGACAAAAAAGGGCGCCAGAGCCCCATTCAGGGGGTAGGATTGTTTTCCTTTTAAAGTCATAGAAACCAACTAAATCCTGAAAATATTTTATTAATCCCCCCATCCCTCTGTAGTAAAGGAGGCGGGAATGTTTGGAGCTACATGCCAATTTTTAATTAAAGAGGCATGGAAAATATTGTTTAGATAAGGATAAATTGGACTGCCTGTTTCCAAAGTGTTTCTGAGCAGCCAAGGGAAGGTGGTTGCAAAACATCCAAGCAGCCAAAATAGGGATGCGCACCTTACATTTTCTTTTGTTTTATAACTAGAGTATAAATCGAATCCAAGAAGAGTAAAAAATGAAAGAGGAGTTGGAATGAGCATGGAATATTTAAATCCTATACTTCCGCCGCAAAAAATTCCAGAAAGGACGGCCCATTTTTTTGAAGATTGAGGATCCTTATGATAAGAGTTGATAGTTTCAATTAAATAGAGATAATGCGCTATAAGAAAGATGGCGGCAGGCAAATCATTTTTAATAGCTGTTGAAAATCTCAGTAAAGAGGAGCAAGAGATCAAAAGGAGCGTTGCGCACAATGCTGCAGAGATAGATGTGTGTCTCTTAAAAAAGGAGAAAATTAAAAAGACCAAGGATGCGTAAAATCCCCAGATCAAAAGAGCCGCAGCAATTTCTGATTTTAATAATAAAGCCCAGAGGATAAGCATCTCCAAATTTTGTGTTAAATAGCTATAAATACAATAAGGCTGTTGGAGCAATCTGCCTTCTTGAATATAAAAAGAAGGTAGAGCCATATGAATTTGATAGGTGTCTGAATAAGTTTGCAATCTTATGGAGAGGGTTGAAGTTAATATAAGCGCGGAAAAAATAAGCAATGCTGCGCATTTTTCAAGAAGGGTCAGCTGTTTTATGTAAGAGAAAAATTTTGTATTTATTAGTTTGGGTAAAGAAAAATTTAGAGCGCTTTTGGAAAATAAAAGGAGAAATGTCAAGAGAATTCCAATTCCGCTCAAAATCACTGCCGTCTGATATTTTACGAAACCAAAATAACCAATTATTAGCCAAAGTAGGCTTGCAAAGACGGATCCCAAAAGATAGTCAATAGATCGTCTTTCAAGAAAGCCAATTTTTTTCTCTAGGATAGTTCCTTTTAAAATAATGGAGCTTAAGATATTTCCAAAAGATAAAAAGAAACAGGCCAGTGTAAAAAAAATAGAGTAACCTAAAATAGTTTTAAAATATCCTCCTCGGTACCCTTGAAAAAATAAATTTATATTTTGAAAGATCTCTTTAAGATAAATTACCTGACAATCATCAAAGGTAATAAATAATTTTCTAAGGTAAAAGATATGAAAAACAATTAAAAATAAGAGAGCGCTAAAAAGAGAGATTTGTAAAAAATAGTAAAGAGGGGAATACGGCGGATTGGTTTTATCTAAATTTTTTTCCATAAAGAACTACTTTAGCTAGAATTGGCTTTTAAATTTTTGATATAGTTCTTCTTGTTTAAAAACCATGTTATAGATATCAAAAGAGTCATCAATGGTTTGAATGGCATTTTTTTTAAGAGATTGAAGGAGAGATTGGTCTTGCAAAATTTGAACAATTTTTTCTGCCATTTCATCAACATGGTCAGGAGGGATGAGAAAACCATTTTGATTGTTTTTAACGATTTCTTTTAGGCCATCCACTGCAAAAGCAATTACAGGATTTCCTGCAATCAGAGCTTCTAGAGCTGCTCGGGGAAGCCCTTCCCAAAGAGAAGTAAGCACAAACAGGTCTGAAATTTGAAGGATTTGTGGAATGTCCCTCCGCCATCCTAAAAGTTGAATATTTTTTTCAATGCCTTGTTTTTTGATTTCTTTTTCAATATCTGTTCGCAGTTCCCCATCCCCTACCATAAGAAATTGAATTTCAGGAACAGCTTGTAAAACTAGCCCCGCCATTTTAATAAAAGTAACAGGATCTTTTTGAATTTTAAATGGCGCTACATTTAAGATAATTTTTGATTGAGGCGATATTCCTAGTTCTTTGCGCAAAAGGTCAGGGTTGGAATTCCCAGCTTCTTTTTTTATTTTTATAATATCCACCCCGCTGCGAATTAGAGTATATTGTTCAGCTTTTCCAATCCCAAGGCTTAATCCCTCTTGAATATTTTCTTTAGTTACTGCGATCAATTGATGAGTGAATTTTCCAATCCATTTTTCTAAAAATATAAAAAATTTTCTGACCCAAATTTTTTGAAAGGGATTAAAACCAAATCCATGAATGGAATGGATGATACAGGGCACGCCTGCAAGCTGAGCGGCAATTCTGCCAATAATCCCTGCTTTGGATGAATGCGTATGCACAACTTGAGGACCCTCTTTTTTTAAGATTTTATAGATCTTAATTAAGGCGATAAAATCATAGAGAGGGTGGATGGGCCGCACCAGTTTATTGACAAAATAAACTTTAAGTTGAGGGATTTTTTTTGCTTCTTCATCTAAATATCCGCCTAACCCGCAAATCAACCCAACTTCAAATTTTTCTCTATTTAGATGGGACACTGTAAAAAGAGTGTTCTGCTGCGCTCCACCCAGCTCCAAAAGGGTTACCACATGAAATACTTTAATTTTTTTCACGAATTTATCATATCAAATTTATTAATCAGATTACCCTTAAGATTCTTTTCATTGAAGGAGCTCGCATAAAAGAGGCTAGGGTTAGGTATTCCTCGGGAAAAGAAAAAGTGTATCGAAAGGATAATACCCCTCAAAAAATAACTTTTAGGTAATTTTCCTATGAATTTAATTGAAAAATAAGGTGAGAAGGGATAAAATTTAAATTCACTATGATCCTTTTTATTGCTAGTCAAGAAACTGATTATCTCCAGGATTTAACTTATTCTGGCTTAGCGCAAATTTTAGGCAAAGAATCTATTGTGGATTTTCCTTTTCATTGGCAGTATCATCAAGAAAAAAGGTTTATCTGGTCTTCGAAAAATTGCTATCCAAAAAATTTAGGATTTGTACCTGAAAAAGAATTAAAATCATCCTGCAATCACTCTAAGGGACTTGTACAGATCAAAGAGCTTTTAAGAAAAAATCATTTTAGGTTAGTTATTCTTGGCGCGGCTAAACCAGATGCATTGCGGACATTTCATCAGCTTTCAGATCTAGTGCGAGTCCCTTGGATATTTATTGATGGCGGGGATTGGCAGGAAGTAGGCGGTGACTTTAAAAGAACTGGCGGGGAAGAGAATTTTAATTGTTTTCTTTCTCTTTGTAATAAAATCCCGCCAGCAGCGATCTTTAAAAGAGAAGTTCCTATTAATAAAAATTTAGAGAAGCTCTTTCCACTGCCTTTCTCAGTATCATCTCAAGTTCCTATTTTAAAGTGCGTTTCCCAAAAGGTTTGGAATGTAGTTTTTTGGGCCGTAGAATCTTCCTTGACTAGAAAAAAAGTTTTTGAACTTCTTAAGGATAGGTATGACTGTAAAATGAATGGCTCAATTTCAGGACAGAAATTTAAAGATTATAATTTTAAAGGAAATCATTATTTTCAGTCCTTAAATCAATCAAAAATCGCTTTAAGTTTTAGAGGCGAGGGTTTTGATACGCTCAGATATTGGGAAATTCCTGCTTGCGGTTCACTTTTAATCTCTGAAAAATCTACCATTCAAATCCCCAATAATTTCATTCATGGAGAGCACGCACTTTTTTGTAAAAATGATCTTTCTGATTTAACTAATTTGATTGATTATTATCTTTTAAATGAAAAGGAAGCGCAGTCTATAGCAGAAGAAGGTCAAAAACATCTTTTAAAATATCATACGGACAAACACCGCGCTCAATATCTTTTAGAACTTTTAAATTCCAAATTGAGTTTAGATTCTAAGTTTTGAGAATACCCAATAATTGTTTCTTGAGAGGTCGCTCGCGCCTGCGCGCTCGCTATCCACCGGGTTTGGCAAAAAAATGCAAGCGCCAAACCCGGTGAGCCTCTCAAGAAACAATTATTGGGTATTCTCAAACTGAGAGTTAAAAAGTAGGTTTTTAAGATAAACTTAAGATTTTCTCTGCGGTTTTTTTTCCATCCAGGATCGCTTCTTCCATAAATGAATATTTCCATTCCCCATACCTTCCAATGCTAAAGATTTGATTTGTATTTAAAAAATCAAATATTTTTTGAGTTACTTTTTTTCTATCTTTTGTGTAAAGCACGTAAGCATAACGAATGGGTATGAAGTTCGTAACTAAAATTTTATCCGACTTTTGCAAAATTCCGCATTTTTCAAGATCAGCTCTCACTTTTTTAAGGAATTTTGGATCTTGAAAGTCAATTTTTTTTTCAGGAGGGTAAGAAACTTCTATATACATAGAAGAACAGCCTTTTGGAACCACATGAGGAGTAAAATTCATGGGGAATCCTACTCTATAAAAAATAAATTTTTTTTCAGGGAAATAAATCCAGGTTTTATCTGAAATATTCGGCCTATTAATTCCAAGGTTAATATTCAAGACAGATGTCCATTTTAAAGTAGGTATGAGGTTTTGAATAGTTTTTGGAAGATCAGTCATTTTTTTTAGCAGTTCTACCAACGGCAGGGTTGAGACTAAGAAGTCATAAGGAACCCATTCTTTGCCTTCAAATTTCACAAGTTTTTCTTTCCAATTTATTTTCTCGACACTGGTGTTTAATTTTACAGGAATTCGAGACCCAAGCTTTTCCGATAAAACCTGAATTCCTCCCTTTTTAGGATAGAGAAAGGTCACATTATATCCAAAAGATTTATCAAAACTTTTTTTTGATCCCCGGATCACATCCTCTAGTTTTGGTTGAGGAACAAACATCCCGCACCATTCCGCTGTCATATCTTTTAAAGGAATTCCCCATAATTTTTCATTATAACTTTTCATAAAATGTTTATGGATTCCTGAGCCAAAAGTTCTTAAACTCCATAGATTAAAAGGCAGGGATGTGGATCTTTTTTCATCTTTGGAATAATTGTTAACAGCTTTTTTAAAACCATACACGCATTCCTGAACTATCTTTTGAGGAAGACCATAGGTGTTTACTTGAAAGGGGTATGGGGTTAAGACTCCATGAGAATAAATTGCAGCTTTCCTTTCGCAGGAATAAAGATTATTTTTAAGAAGTTTTTGAATTAAATTTTTTGTATAGAGGTGATGAAGGTGGAGAAGATGGCCGGTAATGTCAAAGGTAAATCCATTAATTTGAAAGCTTCTGGCTGTCCCGCCTAAACAATTGCTTTTTTCAATAGTAGTTGTTTTTGCTTTATTTTGAAGATGATAAGCGGTGGAAATTCCTGCGAGGCCTGCCCCTAAAATAACAATTTTTTTTTCAGTCAATTTTTACTTTAGAAAGCCAATAGCTTATAGAAATTGCCAGGATCAGAATCACGGCATAAATGGTTATTGCCCACCAAAACCAGATGATGGTGGTTAGCCAGGCGCAAGTGCTTAAAAAAAGAGTTGTATAGATGGCAAGGGAAACAATGTAAGCCCTGTCCAGCCCCATTTTTTCAAGACGCAGGGCGAAATGATCTTTGCTGCCTAAAAAAGGAGACATTCCTTTTTTATAGCGTAAGTACATGACAAAAAATGTATCGTAAATAGGCACGCCTAAAATTAAGATAGGAGCAAGCACTCCTGCATTATGAAAGGTCGTATAAGATGTCCCCAGTGAAAGGGAGGCTAAAATAAAGCCAATAAAAAGGCTGCCGGTATCTCCCATGAACATTTTTTGATTTTTTGAGAAGTTGTAGGGAAGAAAGCCAAAACAGGCACCTGCAAGAGCCCCAGCTGTTAAATTAACATAGAACTGTTCTGTAGGTAAGGATATAAATAAAAAAGCTAATGCAGCGATTAGGGCTGTTCCGCCGGCAAGCCCATCCATAATATCAATAATATTTACAGCATTCATTATTCCTGTAATCCATATAATGGTTAGAATAAATGCTAACCAGCGCGGATGAACAAATTGAATGTAAATTCCATAAAAAAGCAATATTGAGCTTGCTGCAATTTGAATCAGGAATTTTTTTTTGTAAGACAATCCCCCCAGAACAATATCATCTACTAAGCCAAGTAAAAACACTAAGAAGCCTCCGAAAAAGATCCCTTGAATTGGACGTAATAGACCCGGAGGATAATTGGATAAATAGCGGCTAATCGTTAAACTCAATACAAAAGCTAATGCGATCGCGCAACCACCCAGATAAGGAGTGGATTGTTGGTGAGTTTTAATATTTGTGCTTGGATGATCCAAAATATTATAGCGAAGAGCGATCCATCTAAAAACCGGTGCAAGCAAAAAGGAAAAAGTCGTTGCTAATAGAAACGCAATAAAAAAAAGAGAAAATTGGTTGGTGATTATGCTGGAGGTATCTGCGAGAAGAGGCATATTTTAATTTTAAACCATTTTGCCAGGATATATAAAAGAAGGGTCCAAAGGGTTTCTAACCCGTAACGCACGCTTTTAAAGAAATTAATGCTAGAAGCATCCTTAAAATATTTAGACGGGACAGGCACATCCCCTATTCGTAAATTTAAGAAAGCTGATTGTATCAAAAATTGTTGATCAAAGACAAACTGATTAGAATTTATTCTCCAAGGGATTTCCTTTAAAACTTTTCTTTTGTAAGCTCTTAGTCCTGAATGAAATTCACCTAAATTTTGACCAAGAATAAAATTTTCTAATATTGTTAAAAAACGATTGGCAATGTATTTGTAAAGAGGCATGCCCCCTTTTAAGGCTTCCTTTCGCGATCGGATACGATTGCCTAACATAATATCACAAATATCAAGTTCAAGCGGCAAAATCAATGCTGGGATAACCCGGGCATCATATTGATAATCCGGGTGGATCATCACAATAATATTCGCGTCTGTCTTTAAAGCATGGTCATAGCATGTTTTTTGATTGGCCCCATATCCCCTATTGACTTCATGTTCAAGAACTTTCAACCCCAAATTTTTTGCAATTTTAACAGTTTCATCTTTGGAAGCATCATCCACTACGAGCGTTTCAAAATCAAGCTCTTTAGGGATTGAATTAAAGGTGGCTTCAATGGTTTTAGCTGCATGATAGGCAGGCATTACAATCAATATTTTGCTTTTATTTTTTGTTTCCATATTTTAACTTACTTTTATTTTAATCCAAATATTATATGTCGCCATCAAGTTTTTATCCTGCTATTTAGTTTCTGCACTGAAAGTCATTTCTACTACGATTTTTGCTTTTGGCCTTTTTCTTTACAAAATTTTTTTACCATACCCCTAGTCGAGTATGCTAAAAAAATTTTGTAAAGAAAAAGTCTCAAAATCAAAAATCTCGTGACGAAAGCACTTTCAGTGCAGAAACTATTTATGATATAAGCGCAATATACCAATTTTAATTGTAGAACATAGAAAATAAATTGAAAAGATTAGGCAAAGTACGCTTAAGATAGCGCCTAAAAAGAATTCTTTAGGTTGGTAAAGCCAGAATATTTTTTCAACCGGCAATTTATTTTGATTAAATTTAATTCCCTGAAAATATCCAAAAATTTGAAATGGCAAAAATTGCTCCCCAGATTCACCCCATACTTTCCACCCAGGGAAGAATGCCTCAGAGAGAAAAAGCCAACAACTGGATTTTTCATTGGTTTTTAATCCAATCTCAAAACTTTTAGCAGATGTCCTTTTAAAGGAAAAACATTTTATATTTTTTTTAGGTAAGCTTTCATGAGCATTTTCATTTAAGGAAGAATGGTATTGAAGGATTTCAGTATTTGGATTAAAAGAGGGTGAATCAAGGGTTGAAATAAGGGAATTTAAATCAGAGAACTTACTCAATTTGTAATAGATCCTTACGCTGGATTCAGGGTTGGGGTTTTCATAAATGAAAAGATTATTTTCATTATATTTTAAAGGCCAGTTGGAGTTAAAAGGATAGACTGAAATTAAAAATTTAGTTCCAAAAAGATTAAAAGAATTTTTATTAGGATTGATTAGGTCAACCCCAGTTGTATAAATTGAATTGGGTCCTTGGCTAAAAAAGAAATAGTTTAAAAGAGATCTTTGTAAGATTGCTTCATAACCATTGACATTGAGCAGTTGAAAAAAAATTGCTTTATTGGGATTGGGCACGCTGGAATTAGTAAAGATTCTATTTTGATATGGGTCATTATGAATTGATTTAGCATTTTGATTGCTTAGCCATTCAAGTGCCTGCGATTTACCCAGTTTTTCTTGTGAATTTTCTGACCAAATAAAATTTTTTCCATTTGAAAATAGATCTAGGAAGATTAAACTTAAAAATATAATTTTTACGAATGTCTTTTTATTTTTAAAGAAGTTTTCCCAAAAAAAACTTCCGCTTAACGTAAAAATAAAAAATAATAGAAAGTAAAATCTCGCTGGAACCCTTAAAAATTCAAAAGCTTTCCAAATGAAAGAATAGCCTGGGCTGTTTTTTCCCATTGCGAGCATGAGAAAAAGGAAAGCTAAAATTGGAAGAAGGAATTTTTTCTTTTTTATAAGTAAACATATGCCAGCTAAAGCAAAGAGTAGAGGTAGTATGCCAAAGTAAAGCGCATTGGTTTCAAAATAAACAGAAGGGTGTTCTGGGTCTTGATAAGAATGATCTAAAGGACTGCCAAATTTTTTTGGAAAAATCAGAGTGATTAAATCATGCCAACGCATGGAATAAGAGGTTGCGAATTGATAAGAGGTTTGAATATTGGACGATTCTCTAATGTGAGAGCGGCTAGAATAAAGATAATAGTTAAAGGTAGGTAAAAATTGAATTGCTGAAAGGAGAAAAAATAAGAGGATACTTGTGCAACCTGTTTGAACCAGTTTATTTTTTTCTGTCTTAGAAGAAAACCACAGTTTTTGAATAAAGAGAAGAGAAACTAGAAAAATAGTATGAAACCATACTTGGCTGTGTCCTGAGAAAAATTGGAGACTCAAGCTGATCACAAAATTAAAAATGTTCCACCTTTTTTTATCATAGTTAGAATAAATTGTTTGCAAGAAAAATAGTGTTACAAAAGGAAAAAGAGAATATCCAGACAGGTGGATTAGATGGCCTGAGGCTAGTTTGGAAAGAAAGAAAAACGAATAGGACCATAATAACCCGCCAAAAAGACTGGCAGTGCGGGTTCTGCCTAAACTAGTGAGTAGCAAACACATGCCTAAGCTATTAATAAAAATATGTAAAATGGCAAAGAGATTAAAGGAAATGTTTAGGGGTAAAAAATAAAAGAGCATGGATGCAGGAAAAAAAAGAGCAGATTGGGGAGAAGCAAGAAAAGGAGTCCCAGCAAAGATATAGGGGTTCCAAAGGGGAAAAGAGCCTTGCTGCAAATTTATTTTAGAGAAGTTTCTATAGGGCGCAGCATATTGATAAACATCACCAAAGTTTCCAACAATTCCCTGGGTCCAGATCAATGGAAAACAAAAAACCAGAGTAAAAAAAATTAATATCTTAAGGGTTGAGCGAGGCATCTCACATGCATTCCTACTGCCAATAGAATAAAAATTGAAATAGTAAGTATAAAGAGAATCGTTCCTATTTTCCAAGAAAGAGGCCGGTAAATTAAATAAAGCATATGATCCCCTTCTTTGAGATCAGCTCCAGTAAAATAGTTCTTAAATATAAAGGTGGATATTTTTTTCTTTGTTTTTAGATTACAGGTTGAACAATAGAGTTCCCATCCAGGATAAAAAGGCGTTGTAAAGATAACCATGTGTTTTAATCTATAGAACAGTTGACAGATTATTTTATCCCTTCCCATTTTTAAAAGTTTGGGTACAAAGAATTCAAATCTCTCTCTCTCAAGGTTTGGTAAAGTTTCTTTTTTTTCTAAACCAAATACAAATCCCAATGCTTCTGGATTTCTATAAATTTTTAAATCCTTATCCTGACTAATTAGTTTCCAACCATATCCCAAAGAATCTTCCACTAGAAAGTGCGTAATATTCCAAAAATTGATAAGAGGTTTAGCTTCTTCAATAGAGGGTGATGAGGCAAGGGTTTGATAAAGCTCTTGAAAGGAGTTGAGGGCTAAAGGTTCTCCAGATGGATTAATGGTTTTAATTCTATAGGGTAGGTTTGTGAGGTCAAATAGATAGGCTCTAAATCTCATTTGGGCTTCTTGAGAAGACATTCCTGCCAATCTTCTTTGAGAGTTCACTTTGTTAGAAAGAAGAACAGTTCCAGGACTATCTTTTAATATGGATTTTATCGCATTAAAAGTGACATGGTAGTATTCAGGAATAATGGTTGGGGTAATATTTTTGGAATAAAACCAAAGTTCTAAGGAGAGAGAAAGGGTTAAAAGTAATAGGATCAGTTTTCTAAAATTTTCATTTAGCTTTGCCGTTTGAATCGAATGAAAACCAGCAAGCATTAGAAGCGCGATTGAAGAGGTTGTTAAGTAAAGGGCCACAGGAGGATATCGGAAAAGATGAAGAAAAGAAATTTTTTCATAGAAAAATTCAAAAAAAGGACAGTATTCTCCCATGGACCAAAGAATTCCAATAACGCTTAAAGATATCCCCAGCGTTATTAATTTTTTATATTTTGATCTTATTGAGAAAAGTATTAGAAAGGATGCGGTAAAACCCCACCAAGCGCTCCAAATCCAAAAGAATTTTTCTCCCGTAAAACGATCTGAATGGTGTAAAATTCTAAAAGGGTAAATTAAACCAAGCAGACTATCTAAAGGAAAGGAATAGGTTACAGCTTCTGAAAAGGAAATCCCATGACCTCCGCGAATTGAGTTCTGCAAAAGCTCTAAAGTAGGCATCCATTGTGGGGCGCTGATTAAAAGAAAGAGAATTAGGATTTTTAGCCAATCCAAGATATTTTGTTTGAACCCAAATTTTCCATTATCTAATGCAATGTTCGACTTAAAGGAAGTAAAAATAAAAGAGAATAGAAATGCGAAAATTATCTGTAATAGTAGAATTTGCGGGAATCCAGCTAAGAAAGAAAAGGTAAGTGACAGACTGCAAAAAAAGAGTGAGGAAATATTTTTTTTATTGATTTTTTGAATAGAGAATATCAAGAGCCATGGCAGCCAGATCAAACTTCCTAAAACGCTTAAAAATTCATGTCGAGTCAATGAATAGCCATTATAGGCAAAAAGAACACTCCCTGAAAAACTGACCATTTTAGAAAACCCACATTTTCTTGCAAAAAGAAAAAATCCTACGGAGGCTAGAGTGTAGTGAAGAAAATGAAAACATTTGAGCCCTAAAACAAAATGAAAAATCCAAAAAACAATACTACAAGGGTATAAGATGGCAGATTGACAGTTCGCTAAAAATGGCATGCCTCCCATTTCGTAGGGGTTCCATAAGGGAACAAGTCCCGCCTGAATCATTTGCGCGCTTAAAGATCTCCAAGGATGGAAAAGGTAGGTGAGATCCCTCATAAAAAAAGTGCGTGAAGAAGTCAGGGTTCCAGAGAGAAAAAAAATTGGCAAGAAAATCAGTAAAAGAATAGAGATTTTATCTCTTTTGTCCATTTATTTTTTCCTGATTTTTATAGAAAATATAAGGATTCCTATCTAAAATTATTTTTTTTAGATTTTGCCTCTCTTTTAAAAGATTCGACCTCTTTGGATTTTCATTATATTGAATTTCAAGAATATGAGAAAGAGATAAATAATGTTGAAGAGGAATGCCATCCCATTTAAGAGCGGAGCGTAAGAATTTTTCAGCGGAAGGTAAGTCTTCTTTTTCATAAGATTCTTTTGCTTTTAAAGAATAATTGAATGATACTAAAGGTTTGATGCCTAATTCCCAGCCAAAGAATAAAATAAAGGGAAGAAGAATTGAATGAAAGATTATGATTAAATTCTTTTTTCGTTGAGTAAACCTATCTTCAATAGGTTCGCTTATGGAAGCAAGAATCAGAAAAAATAGAAGAAAGAAACCAGGAACATTTAGAGAGTAATCTAAAAGACATTGCGTAAAAATTGCAATCAGACCAATTTTTAGAATTAGATTAGAGCTGTTTTTTAATTCTTTGAAAATAAAATAAAATAAAAAAATTGTCGCAAAACTTCCTATTTCGCATATATTTTGTAAAAAAAAATTATGTACATAGAGGGATTTTAATCCGGGTTCCAAATAGATTGTAGAAGCTTTTTCAAATGATCCTGGTCCTGTTCCAAAAAATGGGTGTTGGATTGAAATTTCAAATGCTGCTTTCCACCACCTGACCCTATCATTGACCGAACTCATACGCCAGTGGCTTAAAAAGAAAAGTATCCCCGCCATTAAGCATAGAGTTAAAAATAAAAATAGGGTTCGTTGATTTTTTTCATTTTTATTAATGTTTCGAGTCAAATATATCAGCCCAGCAGATATCCCTAGAAGTCCCGCAAAAGATTCTGTGAAGTAGAAAGCAGTCAAGGCAAAGCATAAAATAATTAAGGAAAATATTTTTATGTCATTATAAAAAGAAAGAGAGAAAAATAACCCTAGAATGGATAATGAACCGATAAAGTTAGATTTAAGAAAAAATTCTTCTTTGGGATAAGGTGTTGAGGGGTAGATTTCTATCAGTAAGGAAAATAATAAAAATAGAGCAGTCATAATGAGAATCATTTTTTGTAATCTAATTTTATTAATTTTATTATATTTTTTAACTATGAAATATAAAGAAAAGGTGTTAAAGATTAAAAGTGCATTATTCCTGGCTTCTTCTTTAAAAGGCGAGAGTATCATAGAACCTACAAAGAAAATAAGAAATAAAAGAAAACTTAGAGGCAGGTCAGGAAAAGTGTAGTTTTTTTCTAGGAGGGTTATTAAACATAATAAGAAATAGATTATTAGAACCAGAATAAAAATCAGATGAACTGACCAAGCATCCCATAAAAATCTAAGAAATGGCAGTAAGACAATAATAATCCCTAGAATAAAGAGAACTGATTTTTTTAGTAGAGAACGAAAAAATTGCATTAGAAAACGGAATTTATCTCTTTTCTCATTTCCTAATCTAATTTTTTGGTAGAAAAAAGGAGAATCAGAGAAAAATTAATAAGGAATAATTTTAGGCGTTACAAAGACAAGCAGCTCTGCTCTGGTTTTTGAAGTGCCAGTTTTTTTAAAGAGGTGTCCAAGAATCGGGATTCTGCCTAAGATGGGTATATAAGCTTTTTGATCTGATTCAAGTTCTGAGATTAATCCTCCAATCACAAAGGTTTCCCCATCTTTTACAATCACAGTGGTATCAGCTTGCTGGCTGGTGGTTTTTGGAACACCTATTGAGGTAGGTTGAGAAGAAGTAATATCTGGCACAATTTTAAGCGTAATTCTTCCATCCGCATTAATGGTTGGTGTAACCGTAAGAGTAATGCCAGATTTAGCTGTATTCACTTTTTGAGAAGTTAGAGTTCCAGCATTGGTTAGTTGTGTTTCAGTTGTAATATAAGGTTCTGAGATTTCAGATTTGATGGATGCGGGTTTATTATTAAGCGTGGCAACTTTTGGATTAGATAGGAGTTTAGATTTATTTTTTTGCGCAAGCGCGCTTAATGCGGCATTCAGCCGCACCACATCTTTAACAAAGCCAAAAGAAAGGCCCAACCCTTGAGCTGGTGTAAAACCTGCTCCAGTGGCTTCTAAATCTGAACCACCTGATGGATTAAGAGGAGTTCTAGTCATAAGACCAATGCTTCCAGATCCTGGAGTTTCTGAATCAGCGCTGCTCGCGGCTTTGGATGCTTTTGCCGCGCCAATGGTGATCATTTGGTTGCCTGATCTATCTGTATAAGCAGCCCCCCATGTAATCCCTAAATCTAAACTTTTACCAAGAGTCACCTGCACAATTTTCGCTTCAATCATTACCTGAGGGGTGGGTTTATCTAAATCGCTAATTAATTTATTGACTAGTTCAATGCCTTCAGGCGTGTCTGTCACAATAATGGAATTTGTCCTGTCATCCACCAATGTTTTTCCTTTACCGGAGAGTGTAGCTAAAATAGAGGTTAATTGGGTGTTTACATCACTTGCTTTAGCATAATTGACTTGAAACATTTTAGTTACTGAGATCGCTTTAGTTTTGTATTGATCAAATTCTTCCGCAGTCATTACTTGTAAAATATTTTTACCTAAAGAGATAATTTTTAAGTTTTTTAAGGTTAAAATGGTGCTAACCGCATCTTTAAAAGGAACATCCTTTAATTGGATTGAAACTGTCCCAGAAACATTATTGCCAAATACCACATTCACCCCAGCTTTATCTCCTAATATTTTAAACAGGTCTTTAATTTCAATATCAAAAAAATCTAATGTCACTAGTTGTCTGCCAAAAAAGGTAGTGGGGTCAGATGGATCATGCAGGTTTTCTTTGAGGATAGGCTCATTGTTCAAAGGTTGATTTGGGGTCACTTGTGATGTTTCCTGTGTAGAGGTTTTTGGTAAAACCGGAGAAGATGTTGGAGAAACAAAAGGAGAAGATAGAGGTAGTGGAGTCGAATGTTTTATTGAACTTGTTTCTTCAGATGAAGGTGGAGTATAAGAGCTTTGAGAATTTGTAATCGTCGTGAGCATTGGTTCAGCCGCATTTTTTTCCATTTTTTTAGGGATGACCCATATGGTTTGCCCTTCAGTTTTAGTTTCAAATTCCACAGGCGCTTTTAGTTCCATAACCACGCGGGCAATTTTGACCGGTTCATTTTGGAATTGTCCTGAACGAATCCTGGTAAAAATAGAATTTTTTTCAGGGCTGATCACTTTTGTTTTCCAGTCATTTTCAGTTTGGATAAGTTCTACAACTAATCTGGGTGGAGAGCCTACTTTAAAAATATTAAATGGGGCTAATTTATCTAAAGTGATCGAAACCATATTGTCTTTGAGCTGAACTTCTTTTAATATTGAAAATTTACTGTGAGATGACTCTGAATCCGTCATGTCCACATTCACGCTATGGAGAGCGTGAATGTTTAAAAAAATTAGGGTAGAGACGAATAATATTAAAAAGGTAAGGAACTTTTTTACCATTTTAAAAGAGTTTATCATATTTTAAATTTCCCCCGTTATTAAATCTGATTTAATTTTATTTCCCTAATGACTTATTTTTTAATGACATGCAATTCTTTAATCGTTTTATTTTTTCCATAAAGAACAACGCTCGTTTCTTTTATAATGCCGGTTATGTTTTGAATGGTTTGACTCCTCTTATCATACAGTTTCCCTGATTTAAGGGTAAAGGACTCCCCGTCTCTGGAAATAATCAAAGCTATTTTACCATCTTTATCTTTTAAAATCCCCTTTAATTCCAGCTGGGAAAAATTTTCAGCGCTTCTTTGCGGGTCTCTCCTAGTTTGAGATTTTACTCCTTTGGAGCTGGAAGAATCCCCAATCAAAGGAAGAAATGGATCTCTTCCTGAATTTGCGCCATAAATAAAACGCGGGATAGGTTCCTTTTTAGCGCTTTCAAGTTGCGGGACAATTTTTTTTTGAACAGCAATTTGTGTTTCTGGGTAGAGTATATTCAAGTTTTCTTCTACATTTTTTTTTGAACAGGAACTTAAAGTTAAAGACATAAATAATAAATAAAGAATTTTTATCATTTTAAAAACATTTATCCTTTAGAGGTATAAATAAGAAAAGTTAATTCACCGCTCACCTCATTTTCTCCAGTTTTTGAGTTAATGGCGGATGATAATTTAGAAAATCTACTTGAGAATATCCTTTCTAGTTGACCGATTTCAGTTAGGAAGGTAGCCAGATTGTGATAGGAAGCGGAAAAGGGAATCGTATAAGTATGTTCTATATAATAATCTTTGCTTGTTTGATTTCCCGGAGCGAGCCTTGTCCAGCTAACGCTGTGAGAATCCATTTTTTTTGAAAGCAGACGTATTAAAGAAGGAACATCTTTATCTTTGGGTAATTTTTTTTCAACTTCCAAAATTTCCTGATTCAAAACAGCAATTTCTTCCTGTAGTTTTGGCAGCCTTGCCGTACGACCTACGGATTCCTGATATTCTTTTTTAATCTGCTCCAGCTCGCCTTTTAAGATTTTTTTTCTTTCAGAGAGTGGATTAAAAAGATATTTATAAAAACCGAAATTTATGCCTATGATTAGAATCGGTATAAGGATGATTAAAAATTGCAGTTGTTTTTTATCCATTTTAATTTTGAGCTGCCGGCGGTTGATAAGTAAAATTTAGAGTAAATTTAAAGTAGGATGTTCCGGGCAAAGAAGCTTCATTCACCTCTATCGCGCTGAGAGATATATTTGAAAATAGTTTTGTGTTTGATTCCATGCTTTGCAGCCAATCCGCAATAGAATCTGTAGTAAGAGAATTTGAAACCAAGATTGTTTGCAAGTTTTTTTGTCCATCCTCACTTAAAGAGAGCGCATCCAGCCAGATGTCCCCTGGAAGGGTTTGATACAATGTTTCCATAAATTTTGGATAGAGGAGACGGGCTTTTACTAATTCAACCACAGTATTTTTTTTAGCATTGAGAATATTTTTTTGAGCGTCTAATTGTTCAACTTGAGCTACTTTTGCTTTGATCCCCGCCAGCTGGGATGACCATCTTTCTTTTTTCTTAAGCTCTTTCTTATAGTCATTTATTTGAATAAAATAAATAGAAGTTCCGGCAATGATCAGTATCCCTATAATTGCGTACCCTAAGATTACCCAATCTAATCCCTTATCCTTTTCTTGCAGCTCTTTGGGAAGAAGGTTAATTTTTATCATAAATTTTTTTGCTTTATAGTTTAATATCTCCTGATTTTCTTAAGGCAAGTCCCAAAGCGATGGCAAGCGTAGTTTGAGCATCCTCAGGTACTGCTTGAGCTCCTGAAATCATTTTTAAGGGGTTTAGTTTTTCAACCGGCAGATTTAATTCAGAGCTCAAATAATTTGCTAAATTTTTGATGTTGCTCGTGCCCCCTGCTATTAAAAGACGATTGATTTTTTTATCTTTCGCCTGTGTGGCATAATATTGAATGATTTTTTTTGTTTCTGAAATAAAGTCTTTCATGGTCATAAGAATCGCATCTGAGACTGTTTGGCCTTCCTTGCCGGCAGCTTCTTTTTCTTCCGTATTCAGTAGAAGTCCATAGGCAAGTTTTAGTTTTTCCGCAGCTTTCGAATCCACCAATAAATTTTTCATGATTAGTTTTTCTATTGAGTTTCCAGAAATGGGACTATCTTTTACAACCACAGAAACCCCTTTTTCAATGATTACAAAATTTGTTTTTTGATGACCGATATTAGAGACTAGCGCGATTTCTTCAATTGGAGTTTTATCTTGGGTGAGCGTGTAAATCGCTTCTAAAGCAAAAGCATCTATGTCAACCACAGATGCTTTAAAGCCTGAATTTTCTAAGATTTCTATTTTTTGATTGATGAAATCTTTCTTTGCCGCCACCAAGACTGTTTCTGTAAGTTCTTTGCCATCCTCCTGGATATTTCTTAAAGGAAAATAAGTAAGATAAACCTCTTCGATATTAAAGGGAATATAGGACTCAGCTTCTTTTTTTATATTTTTTATGAATTCTTTAGGGACGATTTTTGGGAATTTAACATATCTGACAATGATAGAGGTTCCAGCTACAGAAGTACATGCGCTTTTAGGAATTTTTTTCCCGCTTCCCCTGTAACTTTTTAAACTTTGAATAGCAAAGGCCTTTTTTTCTTCCGGGTTTAGCTCAACTTTTTCACCTTCTCCTGGCTGGGAAAGGGGTAGGATCGCCCATCGAACCAATTCTAAATTTCCTTTTTTTGTTTTTTTTAACTGAACGATTTTAATGGAAGATGAACCCAAATCAATTCCAATTGTCTCATTGGAATGTAAATAGGGTATCTTAAGAGGCGGGAGCTTATCTATTAGTTCTGTTAGATCTAATGTCATTTATAAATTAAAGAACTACTCCATTCTGTAAAAATAAAGAAAAGAGTTTTGTGATTTGAATATAGCAGAAGATTATTCCTTTGTCAATCCCTAATATTCTCGATTTTGAGAGAGAAAAACTGTTCCGCTTCAATTTTAAATTTTAAGACATTTGGCGCTAGATGAAAGATGATTTTATACTCTTCAACAGCTGCTTGGTAATAAAGTTTATTTTTTGTTTTTTGCCATTCCTGAAAAAAGAAGGCAGCAGCTTTTCTATGGTACCAAACGTTTCTTGGTTCTAGGTCTATGGCTATCAAGAGATCTCGGGCAAGCCCTGTTTCAGATCGGTATAAAGCGTTAAAAGGGTCAATTTTTAACGCGAATGCAGCTGCTTTTTTTCTTTCTTCTAGATTAGGATAGGCTTTCCTAAAGATAAAATCAGCGATTCCTGGGAGAGAAAATAATATGCCTAGGATGGATATGCCGCTGATGCAAAATATTTTAGTGCTCCTATTGTTGATTTGCGCTTCTCGAGTTTTAAATATTTTTGAAATTGAGAAAATCATGATGAGTAAAAGCGGTGGATAATGTAAATTAAAATCAAAAAGAGATTGAATCCCTAATCCTATTAAGATCGCTAACCATTCTTCCTGATTTTGAAAAAGCTCGCGCGTCCCTTTTAAAGGGGACATCAAGCTTTTTATAATTAAAAGTAAAATGATGAATCCAACGGTCCCTAACTCACATAAAAAATTTAAAAGCTCATTGTGGGCATAAGGAGCGTTTCTAAAACCCTCGATTTGTTTAAATTGGGGGTAATGATCTCGGAAAGTGCCCAGACCAGACCCTTTTAAGGGGTAATAGATAAGATAGCTTAAACCATCTTTCCAGATTTGAGCCCTTTCTTGAGTATAAGGATCAGTCATTTTTCTTTTCCAGAGTGTGCTAAATGAATTTTGTAAGATGGAGAGCAAAAATATGAGACAAAGTCCTATCCCTAAAATATAAATTTTTTTTCGGTATAGAAGGAGGAAAAGCGCAATGGTTCCGAACCCCCAAACTAGGAGCGGGCCTAAAGATCCTATGAGTAAAATAGTCATAGGCATTAATATTGAGAAGCTTAAATAGAGCCATTGTTTCCAGCCTTTAGTTTTAAAAATCTGATTGGTGACTAAAACTGCTCCAGAAGCCAGGAAAGAAGAAAACAAATTAGGGTGAGACATGAGGAAAAAATCGGATAAGGAATAGATTGAATTTAAAAAATAAAATAGTGTGACTAAAATGCTTATAAAGATGATCGTTCGTCTTAAGGAACTTTCCCATTTCAGGTTTTCATTGATAAATAAAATGAGAATGAACAATGAAAAGAATATTTTGTAAAGAGCAGTAAGAGTGGCATGAAAATTTTGGGTCCAAAAAAGAGAACAAGCTGACCAGAGAATAAAGAGAAGAATGGGTAAAAATTGCTTTTTTTCTGGCAATAAAATTTTTTTCTTGAGTATTAAGTGAATCAATAGAAGGGTGGCTGACATTTCAAAAATCGTCCAACTAAAATAGTCCACAGTATCTTTCATCCAAAAGACAGAGCTGCAAAAGATGATGGAACTGATTAAATAAAGCATATTTTTAGTTTTTTATATCACTGATTTTATTTTTTATTATCTCCATGTTAAATTCAAGCAGTCTTTTTGAATAGGGGCTAGAGGGCTTTATATCAGCGCTCGCTATTTGCAACGCATTTTTTAAAAATTTTAATGCGGAGTTTTTATCCCCTTTTAAAAGATAACAATCCCCTAATCTAACATGAGCTAAAATATAGAATGGTTCAATTTGTATTGATTTTTGATAAAGGCTAAAGGCAGGTTTTATCTCCTTCATTAAAAGATAGGTTTCTGCCAGTTCTGAATAATAAAAGCAATTTTTAGGATTGAGTTTTATCGCTTTTTCATAAGATTGGATAGCTTCTAAATAATTTCCATTTACTACATATTTTCGCGCTAGTTCTGCATGCAGGTTGTCATCTTTGGAATTAAAAAGTATCGCTTGTTTTAATAATTTTACTGATTTGTTTTCAACGATTGAATTCCTTGCTTTTAGAATTTCTGAATTAAATGGATTTAAGGCAGATGCCAATTTATAGATAGAAATGGTTATTTCCTTTTTGCCTTTAGTCTCTAAAAGATACCCAAGATTAAATAAAGTTTGGGAAATAAGAATAGTAATTCCAATCACTAACCAGGTAATTAGCAGTGTTTTTAAATAAATTTTTTTATAAATAGAATTAATATTTAACCCTAATATTTCATTTTTTAATGCAATATTAGGGTTAAATTGATTCTCTGGATATTTTAAAGGTAAAAAAACGATCGTGAAAAATATAAAAAGTAAAGCAAGAATCGGTAAGTGTAAATTAAAATCAAATAGGCTTTGGGCCAGGAGACTAAAAAATGAAGCAAAAGCAGCAGGTCTTTCCCAGTTTAGATCGTCTTCTTTTTTAATGGGAATAAAGCCGTATTTTAAAATAGAAAAAATTAACCAGACATAAGATAATAATCCAATGATCCCCATTTCTACGGCAATTTGAATAAATTCATTGTGCGCAAACCGAGTGGTTTTTTCATATCGTGCTATGTCATATTCTATAGGACGCTTTTTTAATTGGTACACCTGACCAAAACTCCCCAGTCCCCAACCAAAAAAAGGTTTGGAATAAAACGCATCTAGGGAACTTTGCCATAGGGTTATCCTTGAATATTCCTCTGGATTGATAAATTTAGTAAGCAGCGCTTCTGTTTTATTTTGAGTGATCAGAAGCATGCTAAAGAAAAGTAAGCAGGTTAAAAAAATAGGAAAAATAAATTTTTTGAAATGGCCTATTAGTAAAATTGCCAGAGAGAAAAAAAGGCTTAAAAAAGCTCCTCGCGATAAAAATTCAAGCTGTACATGAAGCATGAGTAAAAGGGGAATGACCAAACCGGACGATTTTAGATTATCCTTGATATTTTTATTTTTTCCAGAGAAAACTATTTTGGAAATGACTGAAAGTATTCCAATGTTTAAAAAATAGGAAAATAGATTTTCATTGGGTAGAAAAAAATAAGGTGCAATTTTTAAGAAATTTTGCACCATGATTAAAACGCTGGAAAGGGAACATATCCAGATAATTAAATCAAAGAATTTTTCCTGAAAATTCTCAATATTCATTTTTAATAAGAGCTGGAAATTTAAGAGATGTATGAAAAGAGTCGCAAAATGAATGAGTCCACGGGATTGAGCGAACATGGAATAGAGTGTTGCAAAAGCGCATGCGCATATGAATGTAAATAAAGGAAAGTCAATGGCGGTTTTCTTAAATTCAAATTTTGGATTGAAACGCAAAAAAAGAAAAATGGAGCTTATATGATAGATGGTTAAACCAGTTATTTCCCTCCCCCCTTTAAATAAATAGAGGAGGATAAAGGAGACAAAAAAATAGTTTTGAGGACGATTAAATAATAAAAAGGGCACTAAAGGAACCTAGGGACAAAAAAGGTCCAAAAGGGATACTGGAATTAGATTCTAGTTTTTTTGAAATTAGAAAAGGCAGTATAAAAAGCGTTCCTGAGATACAGGCTAAGATCAAGGCAAGAGTTGTTCCTTGCCAACCCAGCCAACATCCAACAGCTCCCATCAGTTTTATATCTCCTAAACCCAAAGCTTCTTTTTTAAATATTTTTTCTCCTGACCAGCGCACAAGAATCATGAGGGTTAAGCCATAAAAGCCTCCCAATAAATTTTGCCAGATCTGCGCTATTCCTCCCTGTTGAGATAAGGAGAATAAAAGCCCTCCAGCAGCTAAAATAATGATTAAATCATTGGGAATGATTCCATATTCTTTATTGTTCTGAAAATAAGTTATAAGATCAATTCCGCTAATCAAAAAAAGGATAAATGAATAGATTAGATAAAGAATAATCATTGATTTAGGGGCTGTTTGAAATTTTAAACTGACAAGTAGAAATAAAATCCCACAACTTAATTCTATCAATGGATAGATAATAGAAATTTTTTGTTTGCAGAACAGGCAATGACCTTTAAGAAAAATATAGGATAAAAGAGGAATATTATCGCGCCATGGAATAGGATGACTACAGGTAGGACAGAATGATTTTGGACTCCAAAGGGATAACTGTTTTGGAATTCTATAAAAATAAACATTGGCAAAGGAGCCAAAAATTAAACCGTAGCAGAAAATAATAAAGAAGTTCATTATTAAAAATCAAAAGAGGAGAAGACAACTTTGTCTTCTCCTCTTTTTAAACTATACGTATTGGTTATAACAGTAACTGTAAGATTTTATACCTTACCAGCTTGTCATATATACGTTTTTGGTATCAGTATGGGAACAATTTACATACCACCCGCCACCATCTGCACTAGAATAACACCAACCAGCTCCATCATTTTGACCTGAAGAACGGTTAGAAGGACCTACCATTCTTATAGTGCCAGAGTCATTATGATAAGTTCCCAATTTTACTGTTGGGATTACTTCCATATACTTTGGTGCCAGAATAGTAACTAAAGAACCGGAGGTATAGTCACCTGCTGCACTATAGGTTTGTGGTACTAAACCTTCATTGTCTGAGATATAAATGGTCAACGCGGATCTTAAGTTTGTGAGAGAACCTTTTGTAGCCCCTTCCTTAGATTTACGCAACATATCCGCAAATTTTGGAATCGCTACAGCTGCTAATATACCAATAATGGCAACGACAATCATAAGTTCAATCAGCGTGAAACCGCGTTGAGCTTTAGATTCTGTCGACTTTATCATATAATCACCCCTTTATTTTCAAGGACCAGCATGTTATTCCCAAAAATAGGGAATAAATATAAAATAACATCTATTTGTTATTTTGTCAATAGATAGAAATAAGTTTTTTGTAAACGTTTACTTATGATTAACCTACTGCCCCAGACATGTTGAACATGGGTAAAAACATGGCCACTACAATCGTACCAATCACTGCTCCCATAAATACAATGACAAGAGGTTCTATCATGCTGGTTAACCCTTCCACAGCCGCGTTCACCTCATTTTCATAGAAATCAGCTATTTTAGCAAGCATGGTATCTAAATTTCCGGTCTCTTCGCCAATAGAAATCATGGAAACAACCATGGTAGGAAAAACTTTGCTAGCAGCTAAAGGTTTTGCGATTCTTTCTCCTTCTCTGATTGAGGTCTTAGCAGTAAGAATAGCTTCTTCAACAATGATGTTCCCTGCGGTTTGCGCCACAGTGTCTAGGGCTTGCAGAATAGGCACTCCGGCCTTAATGAGAGTGGAAAAGGTTCTGGTGAATTTTGCAACTGACACTTTTTTTAAAATCATTCCAAAGATCGGGACTTTAAGCAGGATTTGATCATATTTTTTTGCAAAATTTCTTTTTTTTAAAAGTGTCTTAAAGATAAAAATCATTATAAAAGGAATAGGCACATACATATACCAATAGTGAATGAGAAATCTGGAAGTCCCCAGTAGTAGTTTTGTAGGAAGAGGTAGTTCCTGTCCAAAGGAAGAAAACATCTCTTCAAATTTAGGAATAATAAAAACTAAAAGAAACCAAGTGATTCCTATGGCAATGCTTAAAACAACAATTGGATACATCATGGCAGACTTAACTTTTGCTTTAAGTTCTTCTGCATCCTCTAAGTATCCTGAGAGGCGGTCAAGAATAATATCTAAGATACCCCCAAGCTCGCCAGCTCGAATCATAGAGATATAAAGATTGTCAAAAGCTTCAGGGTATTTTTTCATGGAGTCAGCAATTCCCATCCCTGCTTCAATATCCAAACGCAGGCTTGTGACTACTTTTTTAAAGGGTGGGTTTTCAATTTGATCTTCTAGGATATTGAGGCCTTGAACTAAAGGGACTCCTGCTCCTACAAGAGTCGAGAGCTGTCGGGAAAAAAGCACCAGATCTTTGGAGGTAATTTTTGGAGCAAAAAGAGATTTTATTTTATCTAGCGGACTTTCAGTTTTTTCAGTAAGTTCTGTAATAGTTAATTTTTGCGCTCTTAAAAGAGCGCGGGCAGTGTTTAGGTCTGGGGCAATAATGAAACCATCTGCCGTGCCTCCAGCTAAAGATTTACCTTTATAAATAAATTTTGGCATGGGATGATTTAAATTTTTTTATTAAAGCGAGCTCAATGAATTTTGGCACAAAATTCTTTGCGTCTCCGCCCAGTCGAACCACTTCTTTAACTAACGTGGAAGAAAGATAGGTATATTTTTCATCCGGCATTAAATAAACAGTTTCAACATGGTTTTGGTTTTTGGAGTGTTTGGCCAGGTGACGGTTCATTAGAGCCATTTGAAATTCATACTCAAAATCAGAAACAGCCCTTAACCCGCGGATGAGCGCATTCGCTTTTTTCTGAAGAGCATAGTCAACCAAGAGGCCGCTAAAACTTTCCGCTTCCACATTTTTTAAGTTTAAAGTAGCGGTTTTAATCATCTTCAATCTTTCAGCTATGGAAAATAGCGGTTTTTTTAGTTCAGTGGCAGCCACAGCAACGATAATTTTATCAAAAATTTTTAAAGCTCTGGCTAAAATATCCAGATGGCCGTTAGTGAGTGGATCAAAACTGCCAGGGTA
Organism: Elusimicrobiota bacterium; assembly: GCA_016180425.1. Taxonomy (GTDB): domain Bacteria; phylum Elusimicrobiota; class Elusimicrobia; order 2-02-FULL-39-32; family 2-02-FULL-39-32; genus 2-02-FULL-39-32. The sequence goes on along the minus strand of JACPBF010000001.1, from coordinate 218,341 downwards.
AATCGCAATTTTTTCATTCATTAGGAAAAAGATACAAACTTTTACTTATTTGGTCAAGAAAACGAATCGCATAAGCAATCAGTTTTTAAGGCAAAATTTTATAATTGTTTGAATCGGAAAATTTTAGGCGATGGTTGCCCAGATCCATGTTTTAGAAAAAATTTTCCTTAATTCCTCTCTTAAAACCGAATGTTCTTTCTTGAGAAGACTTGGATCTTTCTCTAGGATTTCTCTGGCAGCTTTTTGAGCGGGAACAAGGAGTTCCTGATCTAATGAAAAATCAGCAATTTTGAAATTTGGATAACCATGTTGAGAAGTCCCAAAGATTTCTCCCGGGCCTCGAATCGCTAAATCTGCTTCAGCCAGCTGAAATCCATTTTGATTTTTTAAGAAAATTTCAATTCTTTTTTTGGATTCTTCGGACTGCGGGTTTGCGATCACAATGCAAACAGAGGCGTTTTTCCCCCTGCCGATGCGTCCTCGTAATTGATGGAGCGTGGCCAGACCAAATCTCTCCGCGTTTTCAATCACCATGACTGTGGCATTAGGAACATCTATCCCTACCTCTATAATCGTGGTTGTCACCAAGATTGAAAATTTTCCAGAATAAAAATCTTTCATTACGCTTTCTTTTTGACTTCCCTTCATTTGACCGTGTAAAAGACCAAGAGAGATTCCTTTAAATGTTTCATTTTTTAATTTTTGGAATTCCTTTATGGCAGATTTTAATTCAATTTTGTCAGATTCATCTACTAAAGGATAAACAATATATGCTTGATTATTTTTTCGTATGTGAGCTTTTACAATTTCATAAGCCTCTTGCTCTTTTTTCCACAAGGTTTCAATTTTTTGCCTTCCAGGAGGGAGTTCGTTAATTAAGGAAACATCCAAATCTCCATAAAGGCATTGGGCCAAGGTGCGGGGAATGGGGGTAGCTGTCATGACTAAAACATCAGGGATTGGATTTTTTTTAGAAAGTAAAAGCCGATGTTTTACTCCAAAACGGTGTTGTTCATCAATGACTACAAGTCCGCATTTTTTGAATTGAACTTCCTTTTCAAGCAAAGCATGGGTGCCAATCACTAGATCAAGACTGCCTTCCGCGCATTCTTTTAGCAGTTTTTCGCGCTTTGATTTTTTAGTGGAGCTGGTTAAAAGCCCAAGGTTGACCGGCAAAGACTTTAAAAAATGTTTAATCGTAATAGTGTGTTGCTCCGCCAGGATTTCCGTAGGCGCCATGAGAGCAGCCTGCAATTTGTTTTCACAAGCTAATAAAATTGCAGAAAGAGCAACAATGGTTTTGCCGCTGCCCACATCGCCTTGCAAAAGCCGGTTCATAGGTCTGTCTGACAAAAGATCATTAAAAATTTCTCTAATTACCTTTTTTTGAGAGGGAGTAAATTCAAAACCGCATTTTTCTTTAAAAGGAGTGAGCAGATGCTTCTTTATGATATAAGAGCTGCTTTTTGAAATTTTTCTTTTTTGTTTTACTAAGTTCATGACAGTTTGAAAATAAAAAAATTCTTGGAATGCCAGACGTTTCCTTGCCTCTTCTTTTTCCTCAAAATTTTTCGGAAAATGGATTTTTCTAAAAGCTGAGTCTAGAGGCATAAGATAATAATGTCCTTGTATTATTTTTGGCGTTGGATCAGTTACCTGAACGCATAAAAGCGCTCTATAGACGATGGTTCTTAGGAATTTTGATGTGATCCCTTCAGTTCCAGGGTAAAGAGGAACAATTCTGCCAATATGGATTAAATTTTCTTCAGACTGGGCAAGGACTTCATATTCGTTGACCATCATCGTGGCGCCCGCAAAATCTTTTATAATTTTGCCGTTTACAAGAATAGAAATTCCAGGTTTTAAATCTTTTTTAAAGGAATAAAAAACATCATAGCGGTAAGAAAGTTTTCTAATCCATTTGCAAAGGAGCGCGCCTGTTCCATCTTCAATGGCTGCGCTTACAATTCCAATTTTAGTTTTAGTTTCTAGAAAATGGACAGACCGAATCGTTCCTTTAAAAGTCATTACTAGTTCTGGCTGGAGCTCGCTTATAGAATGTAATTGTCTTCTATCTTCCCAAGCTCGTGGATAATAATGTAATAAATCCTCAATAGTGCCGAGCCCTAAACCTTTTAATTTTTCTGAAAGTTTTGGACCTACTCCCTTTAAGTATTGAACCGGAGTACTTAGCTGATAGGTTGTAGATTGTGATTTTTCAATCATTTGAATAATGAAAGTTGCGAGTGAACCATATTCCTCGAAGAACAATTTTTTCAAAATGTTCCGACGAAAAAAGTGAGAGCGTAGCGTTGCCTACGGTCGAACTTTTTGAGGACAAAAAAGTCCGCCATCATTCGTCGAATCCAACGTCCTAATGCAAAATCCGGGATTATAAAGGTTTGACTTTTTCTTCTTAGGATCATATAATTATTTTTATGTCATTTCGATGTGATGTTTGCGATAAAGGCCCTTCAGCTGGAAAAACCGTTAGCCATTCTCATAGAGCAACTAACCGTAGGTTCCTGCCTAATTTACAGAAAGTAAAAGTTAATCTTTCTGGAACTGTTCGCCGCATTTATGTTTGCACTTCCTGTTTAAAATCAGGTAAAGTAAAAAAAGCTTCCTAAATTAAGGAACTTCTCTTAAAAATTTTCTTATTTTTGATTTTGCTCTTGGGGTTTTAACTAGCTCTAGCCAGTCCTTGTGCGGTTTTTGTCCTTTTCTTGTGATAATTTCACACCTATCCCCAGATTTTAAAATTGTATCTAATCTAACCATTTTATTATTCACTTTTGCTCCTATGCATTGGTGGCCAAGTTCAGTATGAACGCAATAGGCAAAATCAATTGGGGTTGAACCTTGAGGAAGTTTTTTAACCTCTCCTTTTGGGGTAAAGACAAACACCTGATCAAAATTAAGATCTAATTTTAACCAATCTAAAAATTCTTTGGGATTTTTCGCATCCTGCTGCCATTCCAAAATTTGCTTGATCCAGTCCAGTTTATCCTCACCCACATCAGGTTTTTCATCTGCTGAGAGCGTTTGAGCAGCGGCCCCCTGTTTATATCTCCAATGAGCGGCTATTCCATATTCACAAACCTGGTTCATCTGTTCAGTGCGAATTTGGATCTCAACAATTTCATCTTTGTTAAAGGCAATGGTTGTGTGTAAAGATTGATACATGTTGTTTTTGGGAACTGAAATATAATCTGTAAAGGAGCCTGGAACCGGAGAAAAGTGAGTATGGATAACGCCTAAGAGAGCGTAGCAGTGTTCCACTGTATCTGTAACCAGGCGAATCCCTACAAGATCTTGAATTTCTTCAAAAGGTTTGTTTTGCTTTAACATTTTTCTATAGATTGAATAGAGGTTTTTGGGCCTGGAGGAACTTCTGTAAGGAAATGGGTGAAGAGACAAAATTGATTTAATTTTTTCCACGCATTTTTTTATCCATTCTTCCCTTTGAATTTCTCTTTGGTCAATTTTTTGCTTAAGAATTACATATTTTTCTGGATCTAAATATTTTAAGCAGAGATCTTCCATGTCTGATTTTAGTTTATACATGCCCAACCTTTGAGCTAAAGGAGCGTAAAGGGTTAGAGTTTCCTCCGCAATTTTTTTTTGTTTATCGGATATTAAGAATTCTAATGTCTCCATATTATGTTTACGATCCGCTAATTTTAAAAGAATCACCCGAATATCTTTTGCTGTGGCAATGATCATTTTGCGCCAATATTCTGCTTGTTTTAAAAGTTCAGGATTAGAGGTGAAAAAAGGCAGGTTTTCAGGATTAGATGAAAGATGTTCTAATGAATCTATTTTTGTGACGCCTTCTACAAGAGTTGTAATCTCTTCGCCAAACTCATTTTTTAAGAGAGAGTTTGAGACTTGGGTATCTTCCAAAACATCGTGCAACAGACCCGCGCATAAAGTAGCAATATCTAGCTGCAGCTCGCTTAAGATTTTTGTTACTGCTAAAGGATGGGTAATGTAGGGATCCCCGCCTGCGCGGGATTGATCTCGATGAGCTTTTAAGGAAAATTGATAAGCTTTTTCTAAGATTTCAAGATTTTGATCCGGCAGATAAGAATGAACCTTTTCTAGGATAGAGTCAAAACTAGTTTTAAGCTTATCCATCAAACTTTTGTTTGTTCTGGCGTTTAAACTGGAGGACTCGATGCAGAGGCGAACTCCCGTTTTGCCATTCTGCCGCTTAAATACGCGATCCTGCCAGCCTCTACGCCCATTTTCATTGCTTGTGCCATTAATATAGGATTTTTTGCTTCAGCAATTGCTGTATTCATTAAAATACCATCTGCGCCTAATTCCATAGCTTCTGTTGCATCTGAAGCTGTTCCAACCCCTGCATCTACAATCACAGGAACACTTTTAATGCGTTCAATAATCCAGCGAATATTATTTGGGTTTAAGATACCCTGACCGCTGCCAATAGGAGAGGCAAGAGGCATGACTGCTTTGGCTCCAGCTTCCTCTAATTTTTTAGCAAGAATAGGATCATCATTGGTGTAGGGTAAAACTTTAAATCCTTCTTTTACTAAAATTTTTGTAGCTTCCAGAAGTCCTATGGTGTCAGGAAGCAGTGTTTGGGGATCCCCAATAATTTCAAGTTTAAGCAGGGGATGATCGGTCTCAAGAATTTCTCTTGCCAGATGCGCAACTTTTATCGCATCTTCAACATTATAACAGCCTGCGGTATTTGGCAGAATTGTCATCCCTTTAGGGATCGCTTCATAAAAAGATTGCGGCGATTTATCTTTTAAGTCTACTCTTCTTAAAGCTACAGTGACGATTTCCGCTCCAGAGCTGATTAAAGCCTCTTTCATAATAGAGAGAGTTGGATATTTGCCGCTTCCTAAAATTAGACGGGAACAATATTCTTTTCCAGCAAGGCTAAAAGGTTTATCTTTTAAATTTTTTATTTTTGTTTCTGTCATTTTTGTTTCTCCATTTTTATTAAGGGAAGAGATTAACCTGAAACATTTTTCTGAATTGTTTATCTTGGTTTTTTAAACCAATTGAATTTTTTTGGACGATCAATATTATTTTTTTAGCCTCCACCAATCATCTGAAGAATTTCAATATGGTCGCCTTCAGATATTGTGAACTGATTAAATTCGGATCGTTTTATAATTTTTAAATTAACTTCACAAGCAACCATCTCAGGTTTGATTTGCATTTTTTTAAGGAGTTCTTGCATGGTTAAAGGTTTTTCCAAATCAGTCTCTTTTCCATTCAATTTAATTTTCATAGTGGTTTACTTTATAGACACCCATGGGCAAGTCCTTAAGGCACTCTGTCCTTCTGGTTATGATCGGAACCCGCATCGTTCTTTTCAAGGGTGCGGAAGTTCATTTTAAAAAGGAAATCCCCCCACTGCGATTCCAAATACAAAGGAACCTAAACAATAAATATCTTTCACTTTGTGTAAACGAGGCAATATGTCTGCTGCTCCTATATAGAAAAAAGTGCCGGCAGTAAAACCCAACCACCAGCCCATTGCCTGATTGGAGAAAAATGATGAAAAAGGATTAAAGAAGAGAGTTCCTAGAGGCGTGGCGCATGCCACTAAAATAACAACCAGTAGAGATTTTTTGTTTGAATAATTTGCTTTAAGTAATAGGCCTGTTAAGGTTAAACCATCTGTTATTTTATGAATTAAAATAGCCGAGGCCACAACCATTCCCAACTCAATATTTTTTTGAAAAGCAATGGAAATAGCCAAGCCGTCAAAAATAGAATGCAGAGCTAAAGAAACAAAAGCGACCCAGCTGACATAGTGAATTTCACAGGGTTCGGTATATTCCAGACAACTATGCATCATGGTAAAACCTTCCAGGGCAAAAATGAGCAAAAAAGAAAAAATAGCTCCCAGACCCGCATATTGCGGAGAGAGCGAATTAGCCTCAGGAAGAATTTTAATAAAAGCGCTTCCCAATAGGATGCCGGAAACAAAAGCTAAAATTCTCCAGATATGGATTTTGGTCCATTCTCTTTTTATAAAAAGAATTCCTGCTCCAAGCAGAGTAGAACAGAAAGCAAAAAAAGACCAATAATAAGCAAGAGACATAGCGATTGTTAATATCGCAGAATCGTCATTGGATTGCGGAATTCAATGACGATTCTGGAGTAAGATATATAATGCGTTATTTTAGGTTTAATCACAGAAGCAATATCATTTTCCTTAAATCAAATGTTAGAATTGCGGCTTCAAGAAGAATATTGTGTTTCATAGAGTTTTTTATATAAACCATTTTTTTCCAATAGAGTTTCATGCCTGCCCTCTTCTATAATTTCTCCATTTTCTAAAACAATAATTCTGTCCGCTTTGCGAATGGTGGATAAGCGGTGAGCCACAACTAAAACCGTGCGATGTTTCATTAATCTTTCTAAAGCCTCCTGCACTAGTTTTTCAGATTCGCTGTCCAATGAGGATGTGGCTTCATCCAGAATCAGAATTGGAGGATTTTTAAGTATGGCTCTGGCAATCGCTAAGCGCTGTCTTTGTCCGCCGGAAAGGCGCACCCCTTTTTCACCGATTTGAGTGTCATATCCTTCAGGGAGATCTTGAATGAATGGATGCGCGTTCGCGATTGAAGCTGCCTCTTCTAATTGAGCTAGATTTATAGAATCAAGATTTTCATCCTCATTGCTTCCATAAGCAAGGTTATATCGTACAGTTTCATTAAAGAGAATGGTATCTTGAGTGACCATGCCTATTTGACCTCTTAAAGATTTAAAAGTCACATTTTTTATATCCGTTCCATCAATTAAAATTGAACCTTGAGTTGGATCAAAGAGTCTGGGAAGTAGTTGGATTAAAGTTGTTTTTCCCGCTCCGGAAGGTCCTACAATCGCTACGATTTCTCCTGGATGAACGTCTAATGTAATATTTTTAAGAATTGCGCGGCTATTTGTTTCATAAGAAAAACCTACATTTTGATATTGAATCATCTGGCTAAATGGAGGAAGATTAAAGCAGTCTTTTTTTTCTGTTACAGTTGGTTTTTGATCCAAGAGCTCAAAGACCCTTTCTAAAGCAGAGAGTCCTTGCTGAATTCTTGCATTCACTCCAGTAAATTCTTTAATAGGTTTATAGGCTGAGATAGAAGCCCCTAAAAAAGAAAAAAAACTCCCTGTGCTCCATGCTCCATTAATCACATCTTTTCCCCCATACCATAAAAGAAATACTGCGGCAAAGGATCCAACAAATTCCATGATTGGAGCTCCTAACACATCTGCCCTAACCCAGCGCATAAGGCTTGCATAATAGTTTTGATTCTCTTTATTAAATCTTTCAATTTCATTTTTTTCTTTAGAAAAAACTTTTGTAACGCAATTTCCAGTAATCCCTTCTTGGATCAGCATAAAAAGGTCAGCCATGCGTTTTTGGATAAGCCTGCCTGTTTTTCTCATTTTAGAGCCAAGCACAGCTACTGGAATCATTGCGATTGGCAAAAGGAATAATGTAATTAAAGCGAATTTCCAGTTAAGATAAAGGATGGTGAAAAGCAAACACAAAACCGTAAGCCCATCTCGAATAACTTGAACTGGAACATAAGCGATGGAATTTTGCAAAGTAGTGGTATCGTGAGTCAGACGGCTCATCAGCTGGCCTGTAGAATTTTGATGGAAAAAATCAAGAGAACAATTTTGCAGATGGGAATATAGTTCAGAGCGCATATCCCGAATCACTGAATGGCTGATATAGTTCATTAAATAGTTTTGAATATAAGAAAATATTCCTTTAGCTAGATAAATGAGAGGAATAATGGCTGCTACAAAAAAGAGTTTGTTTAAATTTTTAGCAATTAAAACCTGGTCCACCACGGTTCGGATCAGCCAAATAGTGGCTGTTGTTAAAAGAGCCACTGCCGTCATGGCTAAACCTGCTTGTATAAAGCGCGGCAGATAGGGTTTTAAATATTGGGAGAAACGTTTATAAAGATTCATGAGGTCGCCTTGTAGATGATTTGGGCTGCTCGTTTATATGCCCCTGGGGGCCCTAAACTTAATCTTAATTGTATCAGTTCCTTACGCGTAGCTGCAAGAATCTTAGGGTTTGCAAGTAAATTTTCAGCTGCTTGAACAATTGCTTCTGGATTCGCGCAATTTTGAATGAGTTCAGGCACAACCATTTTTTTCATTAGGATATTAGGCATGGAGATAAATGGGACTTGAATAATTTTTTTAGCGATCCAATAGGTTAAAATAGAGGTTTGGTATAGGACAACCATGGGGATGCCAAGAAGCGCATTTTCTAATGTGGCTGTTCCAGAAGCTGTAAGAGCCAAGGTGAGACTGGAACGAATTTTATAATCTGTTTCTCTCACCCTTTTTAAGTCTTGCAAACCTTCCTTACCGGCCTTTTGGATGAGGGTTTCATAAATCTGGTTAGGAATTGAATCAACTTCAAAAAGAGTACCCTCTATCTGGGGAATTTTTGACTTTAGTTTTTTATAGGCTTCAATCAGCAATGGGATATGACGGACAATCTCTCTTTCTCTTGATCCAGGCAAAAGCCCTAAGCGAATTTTTCCATCTGTTTTTAGGGTCTCTAGATTTTGAGGCAGAAGTTCTATTAATGGATGACCAACAAACTCCACAGGAACGTTATTTTTTTTATAGAGCTCTTCTTCAAAAGGAAAAATAACAAGCATTTTCGTGACATTTTTTTTTAATTTTTGAATCCTCCATTTGCGGCTTGCCCAAACCTGAGGACTCACAAAATAAAAAACAGGGATATTTTCTTTTGTTGCTTTTTCAGCTACATGGATGTTGAATCCATAATAATCTATTAAAATAACCGCATCAATTTTATTTTTATCAATTTGGGGAAAAACAATTTTTTGCAGGATATTCTTTAAATTAAAAAATTGTTTAAGGGGTTGGGAAAAGCCGGAAACATCTAATTCTACTAGATCCTTTAAAAATAGATTGGAAACGCTTTTTAATTTAATTCCTCCTAAAGCCATTACAAAAAGAGCTGGATCACATTTTTGCAGTTCTTGAATAAGAAACTGGCCATGCAGATCAGCCGAATAGTCCCCTGTAGATATCAGGATCCTACTCATTCATGCAGGTGAAGCTGCTCTAAAATTTCCAGTCCCAGCTCTAAGGCATCTCTTCCATGTTCTCCTGAAACAAGAGGTTTTTTGCCTTCTTGGATACATTCTAGGAAATGCTCCAATTCTAATTTTAGAGGTTCTTCTTTTGTAAGGGATGGTTTTAGTATTTCAATGTCGCTAAAATTTTTTACAATGGGAGTTTTTTTTCTATAGACTTTTAAATCCTTGTGGGCATAATCAATAGAGATATAGGAGTCGGGTTGAAAGATTCTTATTTTTCTATATTGTTCCAGAGAAATTCTGGATGCGGATAAATCCACAATGCAGCCATTTTCAAATCTTAAACGGCATTTTACGATATCCTCATGTTCTGTTAAAACTTTTGCTCCAAAAGCTTCCAGATTTTTTACTTCCGATTGAACAAGAGAAAGAACAATATCTAAATCATGGATCATCAAATCTAAAACAACTCCAATGTGCGAAACCCTTGGATCATAGGTCCCTAGACGATTGACCTCTATGAATTTAGGCGTTTGTATAAATTTTTGAGCTGCCAAGACCGCTGGATTAAATCTTTCCACATGCCCAACCTGCAGGACTAAATTTTTTTGAACTGCAATTTTAATCAATTTTTCAGCTTCTTCCACACTCTGGCAGAGAGGTTTTTCTAATAAACAATGGATCCCATTCTCCAGACATTTTTTACCAAGCTCGTAATGCAGGGGTGTGGGAACAGAAATCACAGCAGCTTTAATTGTATTTAAGATAGGATCAATTTCTCTATAAGCCTGGGTTTGAATGGATTTTGCAATTTTTTGAGCTCTTTTTTCATCAATATCCACGACACCTAAAAGAGCGCTGTTTTTAATTTGAGATAGGAGTCTTGCGTGATGTTGGCCGAGATGACCTACGCCGATAACTGCAATTGGAAGCATTTAAGGGTTTTCCCATCCATAGATAGAACAATTTTGTTCTTCTGCCATGGCGATACATTTTTCTTTGTCTAAGATGAGCGTTTTACCAGCTTGGATCGCGAGTACTTTTGATTTTACCTCTTTTAGCAGCTGGATTGTAGCGATTCCAATAATGGGCACATCAAAGCGCATATCCTGATTAGGTTTTGCGCTTTTAACCACAATAATGTTTTCACCGCCCCAAAGCGCTGCTCTTTTAATACATTCATCCGTGCCCTCAATCGCTTCCACAGCTAAAACCGTTCTTCTTTTTACAACTACGGTCTGGCCAATATCTAGGCTGGTTAGCCCTTTGGCCATTTGGATTCCAAACTCCACATTTTTCATTTCTGAGTCATTCAGTTTTCTTTTGGTTAAAGTTCCAGCTCTGGCAAGCAAGTGGCTTAAAAAAGTTGTGGAAGGCAAAAGAGTTATCCCTTCTTTTTTTAGTTCACAAGCCACAGCATTCAGAATGCTGTCAGCTCTGCGATCTTTTATTTTTAACAAAAGTTGCGCGGTTCTAAAATCCGGGATCAGTTCTGAAAAAAGTTTGGTATGTTCAACGCGACCTGCCATCACTGCTTCTTTGACCCCTTCTTTTTGCAAGGTCTCTATAATGGTGTTCAGTTTAGCCACAGAAATTGAGTGAATCGTCTTTGCATAGGGAGAAAGATCTTCATTCATTTCTTCCTTTAAAGCAATGACAATTAGTTCTTTTTGATTTTTTTTTGCTTCTTGAGCAAAAATAAGCGGGAACTTACCTTTTCCTGCGATCAGACCAACTGGAGGGTTCACTTTTTACCAGGTTTGAGAAGCGCTGCTTTCAGCTTTTAATCTGGGACGGCATACGCCGCGAGCTGAATTTGCCACAAAATCCAGGAATTCTTTAATCACAGGAGATTCAATTTTTTCTTTTTGAATCTGAAGAAGAGTTAATTTTAATGGTTTTTTAGAAAAGAAAATCGAGCGATAAATCTTTTTGATCGCTTCAATTTCAGTTTTAGAAAAATGGCGTCTTTTTAAGCCCTCTAAATTTAATCCTACAATTTTTGCACGATCTCCCCATACCGTGCAAAACGGAGGAACATCTAAGGGCACCATAGCGCCTGCTCCTATCATGGCAAGTCTTCCGATTTTTACAAACTGATGAACCCCGCTTAAACCGCCGATAATAGTTCCCATCCCAAGCTGCACGTGACCTGCAATCGCAACCCCATTTGCCAGAATCACCTCATCTTCAATTACGCAGTCATGGGCTACATGGGAATAGGCCATAAAAAGACAACGTTTGCCAATTTTCGTTTCACCCGACTGCGCTGTGCCTCGGTTTAAAGTAGCGCATTCCCTTACAATGGTGCCATCGCCAATTGTAACTTTAGTTTTTTCTCCCCTGTATTTTAAATCTTGGGGCGCAGTGCCAATAAATGCATGCGCATGGATTTGACAGCTGGATCCTATTTCGGCAAATTCAATCACTGCATGGGGTCCGATGCGGGTTTGGGATCCGATCTTTACATCTTCTCCAATCACAGCATAGGGGCCTATTTCTACAGATTCTCCAATCTGGGCATGAGGATGGATCACTGCCGTAGGATGTATTTTATATTTTTCCGGTTCTTCAGGAAGGTTTTGATGGAGTGTGAGCTCAGTCATTTTTTACCGGTCCACCAGAGCAAAGGTAAATTCACTTTCAGCCGCAAGCTCCTGTTCTACCCTAGCTTCCCCTCTAATTTTTCCAGCCCTGCTCCCTATTTTTAAAACATCAATATTTAATTCTAATCTATCTCCGGGAACAACAGCTCTTCTAAATTTTGTGGCATCAATTCCCATAAAGAATGCCAGCTTATTAGAAAATTCAGGCTTGGATAAAAATAGAGCGCACGCGGTTTGAGCTAAAGCTTCTACAATTAAGACGCCGGGCATAATCGGTTTTCCAGGAAAGTGTCCTTGAAAATACCATTCATTCATGGAAACAAGTTTAATTCCAACCGCTTTTTTAGATTCCACCATCACCTTAACTTTATCTATAAGAAGGAACGGATATCGGTGCGGAATCGCTTTTTGAATGTCGTTGATGTCTAAAATCCTCACTGGTTTTTCTTCTGAATTTGCGCTTTTAATTTCATTATTTTCCATGGGCTAATTCTCCTACTTTGTTAAGTTCCTTAACAAAATTAATGTTATGACCATGCCCTACTTTTATGGCATCAATTTTTCCTAAAACAGTTTTGCCTAAAAGAAAAAAATCTCCCATAAAATCTAGTATTTTATGCCTTACAAATTCATCCTCAAAACGAAGTTTTTTTTCTTTATTGTAAATTCTGTCCAGTCCAACCACCACCGCGTTATCTAAGCTCCCTCCGCGGGCAAGCCCTTTCCTTTTTAGCGCTTCCACCTCATAGTCAAAACAAAAAGTTCTGGCAGGCGCAATTTCTCGTATATAAGTTTCTGTGTCAATTTGGAAAAATTTTTCTTGTTTTCCTATCAAAGGATGATTAAAAATAAGCTGGCAATGAATGGAAAAGTTTCTAGCAGGCTCTATGCGAATTTCAGTTTCATTTGCTTTGTAAATAACCGGCTCTATGAGTTCTAATGTTTTCTTTGGCTGATTCTGTTCTAAAAGACCGCTAGAAAGCAAGACTTCTACAAAAGGTTTGGCAGAGCCATCTGCTACTGGAGGTTCATTAGCATCCACTTCAATCAAAAGGTTGTCAATGCCTAAACCTAAGAGAGCTGAACAGATATGTTCTACTGTATGAATTTGAGCCCCGTTGATTCCTAAGGTTGTGCCTCGCACCACTCCAACAACATGATCAATGGTCGCTGGAATATTGGGTTTTCCGGGCAAATCTTTGCGAATAAAAATTACACCAGTATTGACTGGCGCTGGAATAAATTTTAGGCAAGAACTATTTCCCGTATGCAGGCCAATCCCTGCAAAACTTACCTCTTTTTTAATGGTTTTTTGATTAGGATGTTGAATCATTTTTGTTTGGATTCAAGATTTTTTTTATTTTTCTAAATTCATCGTAAATTTGAGGCAATTTGCCAATAATGACTTGAATGCGTCTTTCCTGGAGGATGGGCCTTGCAGGTGATCCAAAAACAATCGAACCTTTAGGAACATCATTGGGAATCCCAGACTGGGCAGCAACAATCGCTCCGTCTCCAATATTGACATGATCTCCCACACCCACTTGGCCCGCGAGCGTTACAAAATTCCCCAGTTTAGAAGAGCCTGCAATGCCAACCTGTCCTACGATGATACAACCCTGTCCAATTTGGACATTATGAGCGATTTGGACCAGGTTATCAATTTTAGTGCCCTGTCCTATTTTTGTTTTTCCCATGGTAGCCCTATCAATCGTCACATTTGAGCCTATTTCTACGTCATCTTCAATCTCTACAATTCCTATTTGAGGAATTTTATGGTGAGCCCCATTCAAGGTCACATAGCCAAAACCATCTGAACCAATCACAGTTCCAGAATGGATAATGACCCGATCATGTAAAAGCACCTCTTCTCTCAGCGTTACATGAGGGTAAATTTTACAATCTTTACCCACAATAGCTTTTTGACCCACATATGAGAAGGCATTAATTTCTGTTCCTTCTCCTATGCGCGCGCCAGCTTCTATAACGCAATAAGGGCCAATGGAAACTTGAGGGTCAATCTCTGCTCCTTTGCCAATAAAGGCTGTGGGGTGGATTCCTTTTTCAGAATTAAATTTTTTTTCTTTAGCAAATATTTCTAAAATTTTTAAAAAAGCGATCTGGGGTTGTTCTACTAAAATGGCTGTTCGATTTTCTACAGGAGTTCCCTTTGGCGCCAAGAGGATCCCTGCTTTAGAAGATGAGAGATTTTTTAAATATTCATTTTGGTTGACAAAAGAAAGATCATTGAATGTGGCTTCTTCAAATGGAGCTACTTGCGTAATGGCGCATTCTGAATTTCCAATCAGTTCCCCGCCCACCCTTTCAGATATCTCTTTAGCAGTTAATTTCATTTTATTTTATTTTTTTTAAGAGCCTAATTTGTCCAGCACTTTTTGAGTAATATCCGCGACCTTTTCGCCATAGACCGTATTCTCTTTATCAATCACAATAGAATAACCATATTTAAGCGCAATTTCTTGTATGGTTTTATATATTTTTGCTAAAAGAACCATGGATTTACCTTCTTCCATATCCCGGATTTCTTGCTCTGCTAAACCAATAAAAGTTTCAAGTTCTCCTTCTTTACGAATCAAGAGAGCTTCTTTTTCCTGCATGAATAATTCAGAAATTTTTGCTGTTGTTGAAATTTGAACTGTGGCTGTTGAAAGATTTAAGGGCTGGGAACTAGCAGATAAACTATCTGAAGATTTTTTAAGCGTTTCATCGCTTTTTATCAAAGGAGATGTTGAACTTTGCACAGAAACCGTAGAAGTTTGCATAGAAATTTGTTTTTTTAAAGCCTCGATTTCCCCTTTTAATTTTGTAACCTCTTCTTTTTTTTCTGTGATTAAATTTCTCTTTTCTTCAATCGTTTTATAGAGTTCGATCCTGGCTTTTTCTGTTTCAGAGAAGGTTTCAAAAATCTTGTGCATGTTCACATACGCAACCTTAGTTTTGCCGTCTATGCCATCCAAAGGGATTTCAATTGCATGGAGTTGAAGAGCTATTGGGAGGAACCCAATAAATGTAAGAAAAAAACTTAATTTTTTCCTTCTCTTCCACAATCCAATATCGCTTCCAGGGATTTTATTTCTCATCTTAAAAGAGATTTCCTAAAGTAAAATGAATTTGACTTACCTCTTCTCCAGCTCTGTGGTTTAAACCATAACCCCAATCCAGCCGAATTGGGAATACTGGCGTAGTAATCCTCATTCCAAAGCCAATAGAGGATTTTAAGAATCTTCCATTTTCACTTTCAATTGGGCTTGAGCCAACATCCAGATACATTTCTTGTGAACTTCTCCAAGCTCCTCCTATATCAGCAAAAAGCACTAATTGCAGTATCCTTCTTTTGTTTTCCACATAGAGCGGAATTTTATATTCTGCGTTCATTAAAGTATAAACTCTGCCTCCTTCAATTGGGCCAATTTCTCCCCGGGCTTGATACCCCCTTATTGAATCTGACCCGCCTACAAAAAAACGTTCAAAAATTGGGACTGTGTCAGAAGGTTTAAATTCTTGAACCGCTCCAAAACGGCCATTTACAGAAAATACAAAGGGATAATTCCCTAATTTAAAAGTAGTCCAAAACCAGCTTGTGTTGAATAGGGATTTAAGAAAATGAACATCTCCTTGAAAAACAGGGCTTCCAGCTATTTGGCCCGCAATTGAATTTCTACTTCCCCGGGTGGCATCAAAAAAATAGTCGCGTGTATCTCGGCTTAATTCAGTTAGAAAAGCGGAGGTGGTATTGGTTTCTTCTTTGATTTGGCTCTTAAACTCCTCTTTGATTCTATTGATTCCAACGCTGGTAAAAGAATAGGAAAATAAAAGAGTATAAATATCAGAGAATCTTGGTCCAATGCGAACCCCTGCTCCGCGTCTTGTTTCTGTATAGTCAGCGCTAGAGTCAGAGTTGAACAGTCGTTCCCGGATGGTATTATATAGATCTACGCCAAAAGAAACCGGTTTATTGAGTATCCATGGTTCAGTCCAATTGATTTCATAGTTTTGCTTTCTGGAACCAAATTCCCACATCAAATTTAAACGTTGAGCCAAACCAAAAAGATTAGAATGAGAGAGCTGCACCTGTCCAACTAAACCATCTGTAGAAGAGAATCCCGCGCCTGCTGAAAGACTGCCTGGTTTACCCTCCACAATTTCCATGATCAGGTCTGCTTTATTCGGATCTCTAGCAGGCTGGATATCGGGTTTTACATCATCAATAAAACCTAGGTTAAAGATTTTTTCTTGACTGCGCCTTAATTTAGAAGAAGAAAAAGGATCCCCGGGTTTAAGCAAGACTTCCCTGCGGATAACTTTATCTTTTGTTTTTTTAATTCCTTCAATAAAGATTCTATCTATATAGATGATGCTGGCTTCTTCAATATGGATTTGATAATTGATTTTATTATTTTCTATAAGCTCCTCAGGTATTATTTGGGAGTAAAGGTATCCTTTTTCCAGATAAAGTTCTCTTAAATTTTGCAGCGTCTCTTCAAATTTTTCTTGATGATAGAGTTTACCGGTTTTAAGCTCTATGGCTTTTTCTAATTGCTTGGAGGTATAGACCGTGTTTCCTGTAAATTCAAGATTTCCTACCACATAACGTATGCCTTCTTCTATTGGAATGGTCAGGGTTATTTTTGTTCTTTCCGGGTTATAAGCGACTTGCTGCTCGTTAGTTTTAACTTTTGCATAACCATTATTCTTATAGAATTTTTCAATCTCCTCTAAATCTTTTTTTAGTTTTTCTGAATCATACACTTTACGCCTTTTAGTTTTTATTAATCGTCTTAATTTTTTTTGTGAGAAACTGGCGGCGCCCTTAAACTCAATTTTTTCTATTAATATTCTATTTCCCTCTTTAATTATAAAATGAACAGAGACATGGTTTAAAGATTCATTAAAAGTGGTAAAAGGCTCTACTTTCGCGTCCGGATATCCTTTTTCCCCATAAAGAGATAGAATTTTTTTTACGTCATTGGAAAGTTTTATGGAATCATAACCTTCTTTTATCTTTAGAGAAATCTCCTCTTTTAACTTGCCTTTACCTATTTTTTTGTTGCCTGTAAAATCAATTCTTTTTATCAATGGTTTTTCTTTTATTTTAAAAACGACTCTAATTTTTCCATCTAAATCGTCGGTCTCCACTTGCGCGTCTTCGTAATTTCCAGAAGCAAGTATAGATTGCACGTCTTCTCGTAAATTGGTTTCGGAATAGAGATCCTTTGGACGGGTTTTTATCAGCTCACGCACCGCTCTTTCTTTGAAGTTTTTAGTCCCTGTTATTTTTATTTCTTTTATCACTTTTACCTTTAAAGGCGGCGTCAAAGCAAAAGAAAAGTCTAAAACTTGAGAGATTAAAATACTTATTCCTATGGATAGAAGTACCTTATATTTACGCAAGTTAAATATTTTACCAAAATATGCGGTTGAAAGCGCAATTTTAAACCCTTATCATTCTTTTAACCACATGTTGGTGCTGGAGGTCGTTAACCTGAATAATTTGATTGAATTATTCAGGTTACTTAATTTTTATTGTCTTTTTAAGGAGAACTTTTTTTAAACCAGTTGGAAGGGTCAAATTTAAATTCTGTCTGTATGCCCCCTTTTCTTTCTGGATCTCTGCCCAAGTTTTCCTTTGAATCTAATTCCGTAGATCCATAAAACCAGATGCCCTTATAAAAAGGATAACGGAGCTGCAGCTGGTGAATTAAGTCCGCTTTATCTTTAATTCTATCCAAAGTTGCTTTATAGCCAATCCCTAATTTAGTCCCAAAGGTTTTTTCTAAAAGAATGGATTGACCAATCAAAGGATCTAAGCTCGAGGGAAGTTCTCCTCTTAACTCGCGGGTGCGCAGGGAGCTTACATCCTGGCTAATTTCTACTTTGTCTATTAGTTTCGTTCTTTGAATTAAAGCCCGGGCAAGAGGAGAGGCTAATTTTGCATCCAGCAGCCGCGCCACTCCTTGTCGGATCTGTAAATCTTTTTCCTCGGTTTTTAAACCTTCCAAATTGATCCCTAATCCTGCGCGCATGGCAGCGCGTTCAGAATTTAGAGTTGGATCTTGCGAAGAACGGAAACTGAGCTTTTTAGAATCAAATTCTTGAGTTAGAGCTGTTCGTTCTAAAGATAAAGTAATGGTATCTGGGAACCTTTCTCCTCCTTGCTGGGAGGGAACAAAACTATTTTGTTCTGCTTTTAAAGAAAGATAAACCATATTTTTATTTTCTCCAATAGTCAGTTTTCCCTTTTCTACAGTTAAACTTGGGGGTTGTAGAATTTCCAGCTCCGCTTCTTTCAAATTAAATTTTGCGCCATAAAGGGTCATGGTGCCTTCAGTCGAATTCATTTTTCCTGTAACAGAGAAATTTTCCTTGCTGCCTAACAGATGAAATGCGCCTTTAATTTTTGCATAGGCATATTCATTTTGAAAGATAGTTTGATCGCTGCTTTTTATTTTAAAGTCCCAATCCACATTTTCCAGCCAAGGGAGCTGTCCTTTAAATTTTTTTGAAGGCGCGTAAGAAAATAGAGTCTCTTTAAGTTCAATCCATCCTGAAATACTGGGTTTTTCTTTTTTTCCTAATATGCGAACAAAAAAGAGCGGAGCTCCTCTGGAAGGAACAGAGGGGATGCCTAATTTTTCTTCTACAAGAGGAATTTCAGGAAACTGGATGGCTAAGCCATGTTTGCCAATGGTTTCAAAAGTAAGGTCAAAATCATCCCAGAGGATTTCATCTTCAAGCAAGGTTCTTAATTTTCCTCTAGCTTTTAGCCGACCCTGTCCTATGGAACACTCTGCTTTTTCAATAGTGCATTGATTCCTTTGGATTTTAATATTCAGGTTCACGTCTGAAGCCTTTTTTTGAAGGTAGGAAGAGTTAAATTCCCCATCCGATAGTTTAAAATTTCCATTAATTTCTGGATTTTGCGCAACTCCGGAAAAAGAAAGGTCGCCAGTCAAAGAACCTTTTGCGTTTTTAATCAACTCTGTTTTTAAAAAATTAAGAATCGCCAGATCAGAATCTCGAATTTTAATCTTTAAATTTATTTTCGGGTTAGAGCCAACATTGTTATTTGTTTTTATGGGTAAAGTTCCTTGAGCTTCAAGTTCAAATAATTTTTTAGTTTTTGCTTTGAATGCGGTTAAAGAGAGCTGATCGCCGGTAGAACTAAATTCCGTATTTAAGGATTCCAATGGAAATTCTTCCATAGTTCCATTATGAACGGAAAGATTTCCTTGTAAGGATGGTTTTTGCTGCGCGTGCGACCCCGTTATTTTAAAATTACTTTTTCCAGAAAGGAGAATTGGGCTTTTAAAAATACCAGAAAGAAAAGCCGCGTCAATTTGATCCCCTTCCATGGTAAAGGCTGGTTTCTTAAGGTCATATTCTCCGTTTAAATAAAATATTTTTTTATTGGCTTCAAAAATTTCAAATTGATTAAAAACAACAGCCGGCCATTTAGCAAATGAAATCTCACCTCTTAAATCTGCTTTTTTTTGACCCTCGTTGATAGGGTTTGGGTTAAATTTAAGTTTATTTTTTTTAAATTCTAAATTTAATTGAAAAGGTTCTAATTCATATTGATTGGCAATGCATTGATTCATTTTGACCATGGTTGTAAAAACCGGAGTTTCAGAATCTAAATCCTTTTTCCATGAACCCTCTAAAACCCCATCCCCGACAAAAAAAACAGGCCCTAAGGGGATATTCGCAAAATCAGCGGCTATGCGATATGTCCCCAGCCCTTTTTCAGGGCTTAAGCGCACCCAGCTATCCTCTAAGACGCTAAACCTCCAGGATCCTTTTCTGCCATAAAAATTTAAACGGGAAAGCAACAGCTCTTTTTCCTTAAAAACTCCCGCAATTTCCCAAGAATCTAGGGAGATAGAACCTAAGATTCCCGATCCACCGCGCAATTCTCCTTTGATCGTAGGGGAATACCAATTTCCCGTCATCTTAAGAGCGCCGTCAGATTTACCATCCATCACACTCCAGTTAAATGCTCTAAAAAAAAGATCCGCATTGATTTGCGAAAAGGAGCTGTCTAAATTTAGAGATTCTGATTTTAAGTCAAGGCTGCCAGCTACTTTTAGTTTTCCCCCTTGATTTGAATTCAATCTTAATGAGAGTGAGCTCAGTTCGCTTTCAGAAAAAAGCGCTGTTCCATTTCCATTGAAAATTTCTAATTCTTTTTTAGGGTCTTTAATTTGAACTGAACTAGTTTGAAGATTAGAAAATTTTGCAATTAGAAAAAAAACCATTTTTTTTAAATTGCCTGTAAGGTGACCAGAGAGATTTAGATCCCCTTGAAAAGGGAGGTTTTCTAAATGAGCCGCTTTAAACCATTCTCTCAGCTGACTCATGCTTGATTGCCATTCCCCTTTTATTTTAGGAGACTCATAGTTTGGTTGGTTAAATAAAATTTGGCAAGTTCCATTTATAAAATTCCCCCACCTGACCTTTTCTAGCTCTAAAATATTTCTGGAAAAGCTTAAAGAAGCTTCCAAGAACCCAGCCTCCAGACGATTAAAGGTAAAATTTTTTGATTTTAGGTTGCCCTGAAGAGATTGGCCATTTTCAATTAAATAATTCCCAATAAATTCAAAATTACCCGCAAGATGAGCGTCAGCAACTTTAAAATTTTGCAGGATCACCTGAACAGTTAAAGGATTTATTTTAGAGTTTTGCATTGTTTGCGCCTTTAAATTAAAGGATCCTTCTTTTTGTTTTATTCCAAACTCTTTAACCTTTAGGCCCTGAGAATCAAAAAGATAATTAATTTTTAGGTTTTCAAAAGGAATTTTTGACCAATTGCCGTTTTCAATCATGAAATTCCCTCCTCCCTCCCAAGCCATTTCTTGTTTCTCCAATTTTGGTTCCTTGGTTTTTGTGAGAGAAAGCTTTCCGCTCATTTTGCCTGAGAGCTCTGCAGAGATGTTCATAAGATTAAGCAGAATGTTTGGATCGCCCTCTTTTGCCAGAACCTCAACCTTTATTTTTGTTTTGGGTTTTTTCCAATATTGAAATGAACCTTTAAAAGATTTTCCAATGTCAATATTTAAAAGTTGAAACGATTCCCTATCCCAAACTAGTTTTGAGTTAAAATTTTCAAATTTAGAATTTTCTTTTTCCTTTACTTTAGAAGAGAGTTTGCGCGCTTTAAGGCTGCCCTCACATTTAAAATTAGAAACGAGTCCTGTTAGCTTGCCGTCTAGAGTAAGCCTGCCGTCTAGTAAAGACAAGGATTTAATTTGGTTTCTAAACATGGAGAAAGGCAGGGCAGATGCTTTAACTTTCCCAACTATTTCTTTGGAATTCAAATCAATTTCTAAATCAGAATTTAATTTTTCTTCGCCATTTAAGGCGATATAAATATTTTGAAGTTTTAATTTTTTTTCAATTATTTCACCTGCGATTCCAATCTGGTTTTTTAAATTGGAGGAATTAAGATTGAAACCAAATCTTTTTTTATTTAAATGAATGTTGCCGGAAAGATTTCCAATTTTTTTTGAAAAAATAGAAAAATTTTTTAAGGCGCATGTTCCACTTAAAAGTGGGCGTTCCATGGTTCCAAACCCAAGGAGCTTACCTGAAAGCTTCCCTGAAATTTTATTTGCGCCAGAGACAAAAAATTGTTCCAAAGGAAGATGATGAATTGCCATGTCCCAGAGAACTTTATTTTTGGAAAAAGTTCCTTTACCTTTGACCCAGCTTTCTTCTGAACTCATTTGAAATGCCTTAATTTGGAGGGTGTTCAAAAGGTAGGAAATTTTAGCCTCACCGCTAAAAGGTAAAGAACCAATCAAACCATCTTTAATGCTCACTGAACCGTTGAGATCAGGATTCGCTAAATTTCCAGAGAGGTCACAAGTTAGCTCTAGTTTTCCTTGATGCGGGGTATTGTGATTGAAGATTCCATCCAATTCTCTCAGATCACATTGGGCTAAAATTTTGGATTGGATTTGAGGACTCTTATCCCAGGAAGAGATCCTGCCTGAAAGATTAATCTGGGAGCTGCTTGAGCGAAGTTCACAAGATTCAATTTCAATTTTTTCCTGAGTTAAGGAAATGGATGTTTTTAAAGAAACAGGAATGGTTCTTTGGGAAGAGGTAAAAGAGAGAGTCCTGGAATCTTTTAGTTTAACTTGGGCATTAAAATCTCCTTTTTTGTTTTTTATCCAGGATGGAAAATCTTTTAAATTGGCCAGAAGTTCTATGTCCAGCCCCCCTTTTAAGGATATCCTAGAATTATTTAGAATAGGATTTTTAAAATTTTCTAATTGTATATTTTTGCCGTTTAAACTTATTTTACAGGTGGTGGGTGTGTCCAACACTCCTTTTAGTTCAAAGCTTTCGTTCAGCTTAGTTTCTCCAGAAATTTGAAATAAAGGTGAAGCATTAAGATTGGTATGAAGAAAGCCAGAACATTTTTCTATATTTAAATGTTTTATTTTTTCCGAATCCCCTTCAAATTTTAGTTTTCCTTCAGTCACAAGAATTTTTAAAAAAGGAAGGCTCTCTTTTGCTTGTTTAATTTTTGGGATATTCCAGGATTGATTTTTATGGGTTAAATGAATTTCTGGTTTTATGATTTGAATAGTGGCGATTTCATTTTTTTCTTTAGATTGGCCAGGGACAACTAATCTTTGAATCCATTGTAAGAGATTTGTTTTTAGTTTAACCTCTTCAGCTTGAAAAAAAACCCCATGATTAAAGCCTATGGCGTTTGAAATTTTTAAAGAGTGTAAAGAAATGGAATTAAGGAAATTTGTGGAGACTTTTTCTAGCGCAATCTCATGGTTGGGCAGGTTATTTTTTATCTGTTTTTCAATTTGATTTCTTAGCATTTCCATGCCCCGTTGAACGATAAGGAATAAAGAGAGGATTAAGATTAAAGAACTTCCAAAAAATAAAAAGGATTTATTCTTATAGATTTTCATAAAAGAAAGGCAACGGTTAAATGAAATGGATCATTTTTAATAGTATAAAACGAAATGAAGTTTAGTGTCAATTATTCTTCACTCGAAGAATAAAGGAGATTTAACCCGAATCATTCAGTTGCTTATGGAATTCGACGAAAAATATGGCCATTTTTCCTTCACAAAAAAGTTCGCACATACTTAAAAGTATGCTTGAACTTTTTTGTTTCGAAAAAATGGCCATCTTTTTCGTCTCGGTTCACATAAGCAACTGAATGATTCGGGTTAATTTTTTATGGATTTTGGCAGGGGCGCTGAGGAAAATGTGATTTTTTTAAGTTCCGGATCAAAGGATATTTGTATTAAAGTAGGGTGCTCAGAGGAACCAGCATGAATTTTTTTAGCCAGGATTTCTTCAGCCAAAGGATCTTCAATGAAGCGTTGAATGGTTCTGGCTAAGGGTCTTGCGCCATTTTTTGGATCAAAACCATTTTCTAAAATAAAAGTCTTGCAAGCTTGGGAAAAATCAGCCTTATACCCTTGGGATTCTAGTTTTGCATTTACTCTGGAGAGCATGAGATCTAAAATTTTAGTTATATCCTCTTTATTTAAAGGATGAAACACAATGATTTCATCCAAGCGATTGATAAACTCAGGATTAAAGGCTTTTTTAACCTCTTCCATCACAGTATCTTTCATGGCAGAGTAGTCTTTCGCAGTCGTTTCTTCCTGAATAAGGAATCCTAAAGATTTTCCTTGAGATATCATCCGAGCTCCCACATTGGAAGTCATGATAATAACTGTATTTTTAAAGTTAACTTTATGGCCTAAATTATCGCTTAAAATGCCGTCATCCATCATTTGCAGTAAGATATTGAATACATCTGGATGAGCTTTTTCAATTTCATCTAAAAGAACTACGGAATATGGTTTTCTTCGAACCGCTTCTGTCAGCTGTCCCCCTTCTTCAAATCCAACATAACCTGGAGGAGCTCCAATGAGACGGGAAACTGAAAATTTTTCCATATACTCAGACATGTCAATTCGGATCAGGGCTTCTTCATCGCCAAACATGAATTCTGCCAAGGCTCTGGCTAATTCTGTTTTGCCCACTCCGGAAGGCCCTAGAAAAATAAAAGATCCAATTGGTTTTTTTGGATTTTTAAGCCCGGTTCTTGAACGCCGAATCGCTTGAGAAACAATTGAGACCGCCTCATTCTGCCCAATGATCCTTTTATGGACTTCATCCTCCATATGAATCAGTTTTTCTGATTCTTTTTCTGTTAGGCGATTCACTGGAATTCCAGTCCATTTGGAAACAACAGTGGCGATCTCTTCTTCTGTAATGGAAGGCACTTGCGTCTCTCTTTTTTCTCTCCATTTTTTCTTTGCTTCTTCCAGAGCTTTGCGCAGTTCTTTTTCCTTGTCTCTTTGTCTAGCTGCCTTTTCATATTCCTGAGACGCGATTGCTTGATCCTTATCTTTGGAAATAGTTTCAATTAAAGTTTCTTTTTCTTTTAATTCTTGCGGAAGTTGGGTGGATTGCATTCTGGCTCGAGATCCAGCCTCATCAATTAAATCAATCGCTTTATCCGGCAAATAACGATCTGTAATGTAACGTTCCGCAAGCTCTGCAGCTGCTTCTAAAGCGTTATCAGCGTATTTTACTTTGTGGTGCGTCTCATATCTTTCCTTTAATCCATGCAGGATTTGAACCGTCTCTTCAATGGATGGCGGATCTACATGAATGGGCTGAAATCTTCTTTCTAAAGCAGCGTCGTGTTCAATATATTTTCTATATTCATCTAATGTGGTGGCTCCAATACATTGTAATTCGCCTCTAGCCAACGCGGGTTTAAGCATATTGGAAGCATCAATGGCCCCTTCTGCTGCTCCAGCTCCAATCACGGTATGAAGTTCATCTACAAAAAGAATAATGGAATTTTTAGCTCTGCGGATCTCTTCCATAATGTTTTTAAGTCTTTGTTCAAATTCACCGCGATATTTTGTTCCTGCCACAACTGCGGCTAAATCTAGAGTCATCACCCTTTTGCCTCCCAGAATTTCTGGGACATCATTGGAGGCGATTTTCTGAGCTAGACCTTCTACAATCGCAGTTTTTCCTACTCCAGGATCTCCAATTAAAACAGGATTATTTTTAGTTCTTCTGGAAAGAATTTGGATTAGACGTTCAATCTCATCTCCTCTGCCAATCACAGGGTCTAATTTTGTTTCTCTAGCCAGCTGGGTCAAATCCCTGCCAAATTCATCCAAAGTAGGAGTTTTTGATTTAGCGGGAGCTCGGGTTTGTGTGGGATGGGGTCTGGGTGTTTCACCTAAAAGAGAGATGACTTCTTCTCTCACCACATCCAGTCTGCAGCCTAAATTTTCTAGGACACGGGCAGCCACGCCCTCTTCTTCTCTAATCAGTCCTAATAAAAGATGTTCCGTTCCCACATAGTTGTGGGCCATGCTTTGAGCTTCTTCTACTGCAAGTTCTAAAACTTTTTTAGCTCTGGGCGTAAAAGGGATTTCTCCTAAAAGCATTACATTGTCGCCAGTGCCTACGATTTTTTCAATTTCAGAGCGGACTCTTCTTAGATCTACTCCTAAATTAGAAAGAACCTGGGCAGCCACGCCTTCTCCTAAAGCAATAAGACCAAGAAGAATATGTTCTGTTCCCACATAATCATGGTTCAGACGTTTAGCTTCTTCTTGTGCTATGAGGATGACTCTTTGGGCGCGTTCGGTAAAACGATTAGACATTTTTTTTCACCGAAATTAGTATAGCATGAAAAGCTATTTCTGTAAACCTCACCTTTATTAGAGCTGACAGAAATTTCATATTTTTAGTTTCGGTTCTCATTTCCTAATGCATCATCTCGGTTTAATAAATAGGTGTGCCAGAATTACGAGTTAGAATTTTGAATTCCTGAATTAGTTTTTGAGTTATTTTTCCAGGTTGCCCTTCCCCAATGATGCGATTGTCCACTTTAGTGACTGGAATAACTTCTGCCGCAGTGCCAGTAAGAAAAACTTCATCCGCAGTGTAAATATTGTAAGGGGTGAACAGTTCTTCTTTGGTTGGGATTTTTAGTTTATTTTTTGCTAATTCAATCACAGTGGCGCGGGTAATTCCATCCAAAGCTCCTGCCCAGCAGGGAGGTGTGATCAGGGACTGATTCATCACAATAAAAATATTGTCCCCTGTGCATTCCGCTACATAACCATCCTTATTTAACATAATTGCTTCCGGGGCATTGGCTCTATTAGCTTCGATTTTAGCCATGATATTGTTCAGATAATTTAAGGATTTTATGCAGGGATTTAGCGCTTCTGAAATATTTCTTTTTGTGGCTACAGTCACCAGATCCAATCCTTTTTTATATAATTTTTCTGGATAAAGGGTAATTTTATCTGCGATGATGAGTATGGAAGATTTTGGACATTTACGAGGATCTAATCCTAAATCCCCTTCGCCCCGCGTGATGACTAAGCGGATATAAGCATCTTTTAAACCATTTATTTTTAAAGTTTCTAGGATTGTTTTTTCAAGCTCATCCATTTTTAAAGGGATATTTAAAGTGATAGCCCGAGCAGAATGGTAAAGGCGCTTTAGATGTTCTTTAAGTTTAAAAACTTTGCCATTGTAGGCTCGAATGCCTTCAAAGACCCCATCTCCATATAAGAGACCATGATCAAAAACTGATATTTTTGCTTGATCTTTTGCGTAAAATTTTCCATTGAGATATATTTTCATTTTAAACTCCTATAGGGCTATCTAAAAACTGACTGATCCTGCCATCGCTGATGTGAATGATCCTATCCGCGCTTTTAGCAATTTCTGGATTATGAGTTGCGACTAAAACAGTTGTGTGCTGGGAACGAGCAACTCTCCAAATGAGATCTTTTATTTCCTCACCCCTTTCAATATCTAAATTTCCAGTAGGTTCATCGCAGATTAAAAGAGCTGGAGCATTGACCATGGCTCTAGCAAGGGCAGCTCTTTGTTGTTCTCCTCCGGATATTTGGGATGGAAAGTGGGAGATTCTTTCTTTAAGTCCCACTGCATTTAAAAGTCCTTCAGCTTTATCTTTAGCTTCACTCCAACTGATCCCTAAAATTTGAAGAGGCATCATTACATTTTCCAGAACGGTAAATTCAGATAGCAGGTAATGAAACTGAAACAAAAATCCAATATATTTATTTCTTAAGGCGTCTTTTTCTTCTTCTTTGAGCTCATCCGTATTCCAGCCTAGGATCATTAAATTTCCAGAGGAAGCTTCATCCATCAGGCCTAGAATATGAAGGAGCGTGGATTTTCCAGCTCCAGAAGGACCTACAATCGCTAGAATTTCCCCATTTTTAACCATCAAATCCATTCCTTTTAAAACTTGTAGTTTTTTTTCACCTTCAAAATAAATTTTTTCTATTCCTTTTGCTTCAATTGCGAATTCAGGCATTTGGTTTTTGGATTCTGTGATCCTGCCTCCATGACGGCTATTGGAACCATTTTTCATATTTAGAAGCGGCGCCATTTTTTTACCCGTATCTGATCGCGTCCACTGGATTTACTCTTGCAGCTTGAGTAGCCGGATAGATGCTAGAAAGTATGGTGATTAAAAATGTAGCAGCCATCACGAGCGATATGTCTAAGAATGAGAGTTGAATCGGTAAACGGTCAATATAATAAACATCTTGAGGCAGCTTAATCCATTTTGTTTTTTCTAGGATGGTTGCAATCAGGACTCCTAAAAATGTTCCCAATGAAATTCCTGCGAACCCTAAGGTCATGCCAGCATAGAGAAATATTTTTCTAATTGTTTTACGCGTGGCTCCCAGGGCCTTTAAAATTCCTATGTCCCTCAATTTTTCGATTGAGATTAAAATAAGAATTGAAATAATCGTAAAAGAAGCTACCAGAATAATCATTGTAAGGATGATAGCCATAACGATTTTTTCTAATTTTAGGGCTTGAAAAAGATTGCGGTTCATGGACTGCCATGATCTTACCCAATAACGGGAACCCGCTTTTTCCGCGAATTTTTGGGCAATCATATCAGCTTTTTCCAGGTTTTTAGTTTTTATTCCTAACCCTGTAACCCCGGGGATACCAAATAATTTTTGAGTCTGGTCTAAAGAGGTAAAGGCCATGTTAGCGTCAAATTCATACATTCCAGATTGGAAAATACCAGTCACTCTAAATTGCGCGATTTTTGGGATATTCCCCATGGCTCCCAAAGCCGCGCTTTCTTCAGGAGATATGACCAAGAGATGATCCCCCACTGAAACCCCTAAATTTCTGGCCAGCTCATTTCCTAAAATAAGGCAAGGGCTTTTTTCAAAAAGAGCGTTCCAATTTCCAAAAATCAATGTTTTTTGAACTTCCGTAACATTAAATTCTTTTTCCGGCAGGATCCCTTTTAAAACAATTCCTTGAGTGGTGCGGTTGGACTTTAAGAGGGCTTGTCCTAAGATAAAAGGAGAGACTGAATTAATATCTTGAATAAGTTTGGTTTTATCTATTAGAGCATCTAACATGATGAGTGAGTCTTTTTCAGTTCCAAAGAGCACAATATGCGGCTGAATGCCTAATGTTTTTTTTTGAATATCAGACCTGAAGCCATTCATCACAGATAAAGTTACAATCAAAGATGCGACTCCTAAAGTCACGCCGCTAATAGCGATCAATGTAGTAATAAAAGCGAATAGGCCGTGCCGCCTTGCTTTTAAATATCTTAGAGCAATGGCAAGTTCAAAAGAATGAAGTAGGGGTTGATTTTTCAAGGTTTTAAGATTTAAGGGTTGGAAAAAGAAGCACGTTTCGAATAGAATTTTGTCCTGTAAGGAACATGACTAATCGGTCCACTCCAATGCCTAATCCTCCAGCAGGAGGCATGCCAATTTCCAAAGATTCTATAAAAGAATTATCCAGCACAACTCCTTCTTCACTTTGTGCAGAGTTTTCTTTTTTTGTCTTATTTTGAGACAGCTTTAGCTCCCTATATTTTTCTATTCTTAGTTTCTGTTCCATAGGATCATTTAATTCAGAATAGGCGTTAGCCAGCTCTTCCCCTTGAATATAAAGTTCAAAACGTTCTGCCATCTGAGTGGAACCTTCCTTGCATTTGGCTAAGGGAGAAAAGTCCGCAGGGAATTCTGTCACAAAAGTTGGATTCACTAGATGCTGAGCAATTTTTTCTGAGAAAAGGCGATCGAATATCTTATACTCTTCTATTTCTTTGAATTCATTAGAATATTTTTCGCTAAATTTTTTCCAGTTCTGTTCTTTGACCCAGATCGCTTCTTCACTGCCTACATGTTTTTGAAAAAGTTCTCCTATGGTATAAGATTCAAAGGGAGTTTTAAGCAGATTCAGGTTAGGGGAAGAGACATTTTTAGCAGTTTCTAAAATTAATTTTTGAGTGAGCTCCATCATGCTTTCCATATTCCCATAAGCTTCATACGCTTCCAGGATTGTAAATTCCGGATTGTGCAGAGTATCAATCCCTTCATTTCTAAAAACCCTGCCCAATTCAAAGACTTTTTCAAAACCTCCTACCAAACATCTTTTTAAATAAAGTTCTGGAGCGATCCTTAAGTAGAATTTTTGGTTTAAAGCATGATGAAAAGTTTCAAATGGCCTGGCTACAGCCCCGCCGGCAAGAGCTTGAATCATGGGAGTTTCCACTTCCAAATAGCCTTCTTTATAGAGCAGGGAGCGTAAAGATTGAATGATCTTTGCTCTCATTTCAAAAAGTGTTCTTGATTCTGGATTAGAGATTAAATCTAACTCCCTATATCTATAACAGAGCTCAATATCTTTTAACCCATGCCATTTTTCCGGCAAGGGACGCAAGGATTTAGCCAGTAAAACAATTTTTTTTGCTTTAAGAGAAAGTTCCCCTGTTTTAGTACGGAACATTTTACCTTCCACACTGAGGATATCCCCCAAATCAAAATTTTTAGAAAACATTTCATATTCTGGCTCTCCCAGTAGATCTTGGCGCACATAGATTTGAAGCTGGCCATAAAAATCTTGGATGTGGGCAAAAGAAGCTTTACCCATGTCTCGGCGCCTTATCATTCTGCCGCAAAGATGCACGTTTTCTTCTGATTCCTCTTTTTCAATAGTTTTAAATTGTTCTTTTATTTGCAGAGTGGAAACTCTTTTTTGCAGTATGGAATCTTTTGCCGGGAATGGATTAATCTGAAGAGATTTTATTTTAAGAAGTTTTTCTTTTTTATTTTGGATTAAAGCTGGGTCAGTATTTTGATCCCAGGATTCATTTTGCGGCGCAATTTGGGGAGAGTTCATGAAAGGATTTTTAAAATGGGGGTGAGCTACATTAGTTCTTTAATCTTAAAATTCAATTTAAAATTATTTTTTTGAAGCAAGAATTTCTCTAATTTTATCTCTCAAACCCCGTGGATCAAATGGTTTTTCCATAAAAGCAACCACGTTACTTCCTAATTCAAATAGATCTTTCATCTGGCCTTTTGCAGTCAGGATAATGACCGGGATGGTTTTGGTATCTTCTTTTTCTTGCAAACGAGTATTAACTGTATATCCATCCATTTCAGGCATCATGATATCTAAAATAATTAATTCCGGTCTTGTAACTTCTACTTTATCTAAAGCTTCCTGGCCATTGGAGGCAGTGACCACTTGGTGGCCATCTTTTTCCAACATGAATTTAATCAGCTCAACCACATCATTTTCATCATCCACAACCATCACTTTTGCCATTAGTATCTACCCCCAGTTCTACCGGTTAAATTTGAGGTCATTAGAGGGAAAATCATATCACTTTTCCATTCTGCAAGCAAGTAAATCCCTAGAATAGCTGCTTTTGGTTTGCTTTATTTGCTAAAAGATGATTTTTTTCGTATCTTTTAAATCCTATGGAAAAATTCGATCTTACTATTTTGGGCGGAGGGATTCTAGGGACTTGTCTTTCCTATTGGATTTCCTTGCTTTACGAAGGTAAAATCGCAGTTTTAGAAAAGGAAAAGGATGTGGCGCTCCATACCAGCGGCAGGAATACAGGAGTTATTCACAGACCTTTTTATCTAAATCCAGAAAAAAAGAAGGTTTTTGCAAGGTCTGCTCAAATTTCATATCACTTATGGAAAAAGTACGCGTTATTAAGGAATCTTCCTTGGAAAGAGATCGGCACCATTGAGGTGGCAGTAGAAAAAGAGGAGCTTAAGACTTTAGAGAAATATATGTCATGGGCTTTACAAAATGGAATGGATGAGTCAGAAGTCGAATATTTATCCGGAGAGCAAGTTAAAGCAAAAGAGCCCTATGTTCATTGTTTAGGAGCAGTCTTCTCGAAAACAGACACTTCTGTGGACTATAAGAGTTTTACTTCTTCTATTAAAGAAGAAGCAAAAGACCAAGGAGTAGATTTTTTATTTAATTTTGAGGTTGGAAAAATTTTTGTGGAAAATGAACTCTTGAAGATCGTTAACTCTCTAGATGGTTCAATAATAGAGACGAAATTTTTAATTAATTGTTTGGGAGGCCAGGCCATGGATTGCGCGCACAAGATGAGGGTCGGAATGGAATATACGGATCTTCATTTTAGGGGTGAATATTGGCAAGTCCACCCAGACCAGGCAAAATCTATTGAGAGAAATATTTACTCTGTGCCGCGGCATAAAGAGCTTCCTTTTTTAGATCCTCATTGGATCGTTAGGTCTGATGGAAGAAGGGAGATTGGTCCCAACGCGGTTTTGGTTTCTGGAGCAGAAACTTATTCTGGTTTTTTTAATAGTATAGGAGAGCTATTGAAGAAGATTTTTGAAAAGCCCATGACCAATAAATTTAAACTGTTTATAAATCCAGAATTTTTAAAACTTGCAAAAGAAGAATGGATGAGCTCCATCTCTAAACAAAATATGTTAAAAAGGGTGCAAAGATTTATTCCACATTTAAAATCTAATTTTCTCATTCAAAAAGGATCGGCTGGGGTGAGAAGTTCAGTCATTGACCAGAATGGCTGCTTTGCAAAAGAAGTGATAGAGTTAGAATGTCCCACCTCATACCATATTTTAAATTATAATTCGCCCGGAGCCACAGGCGCTCCTGCTTACACCGCGTTTCTTATAAATAAGTTGGAAAAGAAAGGGTTTTTAAAGGTTTTAAAAAAGAGAAAAATAGGTTTAAAAAGTTTTTGGGATTATGAAGAGATAATGGAAAATTTTAATTTTTAAAAAATTTTCTAATTTTTTCAATTACAAAATCAAGCTGAGTTTTTTTTAAGTTTTGATGAATCGGCAGACTTAAAATGGTTTCGGATTGTTTTTCCACGTTTGGAAAATCCCCTTTTTTGTAACCTAACTCTTTAGCGCATTTTTGCAGATGGATGGGAATAGGGTAATGAATTTTTGTTTCAATCCCATTTTGTTCCAGATAGTTTTGTAAAGCGTTTCTTTCTTCTGTTTGGATCACAAAAAGATGGTAGGAGCAAACTTCTTTTTCTCCTTCTTTTGGACATTGCACCACATCTGAAAGGCATTGCCGGTAATAGTTGGCATTTTCCCTTCTTTTTTTAATCCAATCATTGAGATATTTAAATTTAACATTGACAATCGCCGCCTGCAGACTATCCAGCCTGGAGTTATACCCCCAAAGATCTGATTCGGTTCGATTTTTAAGCCCTATATTCCTAAATTGGATGAGCGTTTCATAGATAGAACGATTGTCAGTGGTCACAATCCCTCCATCCCCAAACGCATTTAAAGTTTTCAAGGGATGCAGGCTAAAACAATTTGCAATGCCAAAAGATCCTGTTTTTTTTCCATGATATTCAGTTCCTATGCTTTGAGCCGCGTCTTCAATAATATGGAGCTTATATTTCTTTGCGATTTGTTGTAAGGAAAACATGTCCGCAGGTTTACCTGTGAGGTGCACAGGCAGGATCGCTTTGGTTTTTTTGGTGATTTTAGATTCCACGCCATTGGGATCTATGTTCAGATCTTCCCTTACATCTACAAAAACCGGTTTTGCGCCAGAGGCAATAATGCTTGTGGCTGTGGCTAAAAATGAATTGGGGACTGTGATCACCTCATCTCCCTGGCCAATATTCAAACTTTTTAAGGCAAGGAACAGGGCATCTGTCCCGGAATTCACCCCCACTGCGTATTTTACTCCGCAATATTTTTCAAAATTTTCTTCTAGGTTTTTTACTTCTTTACCCAGAATAAAATCCCCATCTTTAAAGATTTTTTCAATTTTGGATAAAATCTCTTTTTTTAAAAGAGAGCATTGTTCTTTTAGATTAACGTAAGGTACCTTCATTTAGAAAGGAGAGGCTGTTGTTCTAAGATAAATTTCATTTTTTTTACATTGTAAAAGTTTATGTTGTTCCAATCCAAAAGACCTTTTTCATAAGCATTTTTTATATCCAAAACAGCATCTTTAATTGTTTTATTGGGCTTTAAGCCCAATTCTTTTTCGATTTTGCTAGAGGAGATATGATAGGAACGATTGTCATTGGTAGGAGTGACTTCAATTTCAACATTCTTACCTACAATCTCTTTAACCATTTCAGCAATATTGAGGACTGTAAAATTTTCGTACCCCGCGTTAAAAGTTTTCCCTGCAATTTTTTCTTCAGGCAATTCAAGCAACTGAACATAATAATCTGTAATGTCTTCAATATGAATATTGGGCCTTTTTTGGTTGCCGCCAAAGACCGTGATTTTTCCTTTGTTTAGAGCATGCATGGTTAGGATATTGACTGTAAGATCCAACCTCATTTTTGGCGAGTAACCGCAAACCGTTGCCGGGCGAATATTGACCGTTACAAAACCATGGCCATTCGCTTTTAAAACAAATGGTTCTGCATCAGCTTTGGTTTTAGAATAGATTGTGAGAGGTTCAAGTGGAAGATCTTCTGTGACATTAGGGGCTTCTTTAATTCCATACACACTGCTGGTAGAAGCATTGATAAATCTTTGCACCCCGCTTTCTTTAGCGATTTTAACAAGATTGAGAGTTGCGTCAAAATTTACCTCAATGGTCAACTGAGGATCTAAATCAGAAGATGGATCATTAGAAATTGAGGCTAAATGGATGACCGCATTCACTCCTTTTAAAGAGTTTTTTAAGGTTTGAGGATTGCGAATATCCCCCTCAATGATTTGAAGTTGGGGATTAGATTTTACCTTCTCTAACCCAAGTTCTGTGAAAAAGAGCGTGTCTAGCACAATCACATTAATATTTTTTTTAAGCAATTTCGGCACTAGTATGCTGCCTACATAACCTGCCCCGCCTGTAATGAGAACTGTTTTCATGAGTTTTCTCCTAGAATGTTTATGGTTTTATTTTTTATAGAATTTTTTGACCTGATCAATACAATAGAGAATCTGTTTCTTGGATAGGTGTTGATGGACCGGCAAGGTGATAATATTTTTTGCTTGTGTCTCTGCCATTGGGAAATCCCCTGGTTTATAGCCTAAAGATTTAGAGCACTCCTGTAAATGTAAGGGAATCGGATAATGCACTTTTGCTTCAATCCCCTGGCTGTTTAAAAAAGAAAGCAGTTGATCCCTATCTTTTACTTGAATAATATAGAGATGAAAAACATATTTAGCGTTTTTTCTTCTGGGAGGAACAGTTATAAATTCTTTGAGTTCTGAAAACGCCTGATCATATAGAGATGCATTTTCAATTCTTTTGTCCGTAATTTTTTTAAGGTCTTTAATCAAACTAAGGCCTACCGCAGCCTGGACAGTATCCAAGCGGGAATTATATCCAAAAATAGAATATTCATCCCTATTTTTCATTCCATGATTACGCAGGAGAAGAAGTTTTTCATAGGTTTCTTTAGAATTAGTAGTGATGATTCCTCCATCAGACCAAACATTGATATTTTTTAAAGGGTGAAGGCTGAATCCCCCTGTAATTCCAAAAGATCCTGTAACTTTTCCATTGATCGCAGCGCTAATCGCCTGACAGGCATCTTCTATCACATAAAGGTTATGACGCTTGGCTATTCTTAAAATTCTAATCATGTCCACAGGGTGGCCTGCGTAATGCACAGGCAGGATCGCTTTGGTTTTAGAAGTAATGGCTGATTCAATTTTATCAATGTCAATCAGATATTCATTGTCACAATCTACAAAAATAGGTTTTGCCCCAGAAGCCACAATTGCGCCTACTGTGGCAATAAAGGTATTGGGCATGGTAATGACCTCATCTCCTTGAGCAATCCCTAAACTTTTAAGACTTAAAAAAAGAGCATCTGTTCCTGAGTTAACTCCAACCGCATAAGAGGTTCCGCAGGCTTTTGCAAATTGAGATTCCAGCGCCTTTACTTCTGGTCCAAGAGTAAAATTTCCTGTTTTTACTACTTTTTTTATTTTTTTGAGGATTGGATCAGGATTTGAAAACTGTTCTGATAAATAAGAAAATTTAACTTTCATTTGAAGAAAAAAACCTCCTTAAATTTGTAAAAAATAATCCTAATTATTCGGGTTAATTAGTTCATTCTAATAAAGTCCAAAAGCTAAAACCTTGAGCAGAAATGACTTTATTAGAATGAACTAATTAATTTCCGATCAATGATTAGATCGCAAAAAGCATGGCATAAGGTGAGATGGGCAATTTCCACAAATCCATAAGCGCCTGTTGGGGCTGGAACATAAAAGTTTAAATCTCCTAAAGATCGCAAAGGATTATCATTTTTAAATCCAGACATGGTGATTAAAAAACAATTTTTAGCCTTGGCCATTTTTGACCCATTTAAAATATTGTCTGATTTACCAGAGCTGGAGATGGCGATCACTAAATCATTTGGATCAGCAAACATCTCAATTGGTTTTTCAAAAACATAAGGATACCCATAATCATTGCCAATACAAGTTAACAGGCTGGTATCGTTAAATGCAATGGCTCGCATCTTTCCATTTTTCCAATAGTCAACAGATTGATGGCTTGCGATCGCAGCGCTTCCACCATTTCCTATAAATATAATTTTATTTTTTTTGTTGTTAGTATGTTTTACGATTTTTGCAATCGCTTCTTCCATGCCTTCTTCCAACATCATTTTTTCACCCTTTAGATTAGTCACTTCAATTTTAAGAAGCAATTCTCCAAAACCTTTAAAATAATTGAGCGTGTTTGAGTCGTTCATTTTGTTCCCCCTTTTACTTTAGAAGCGCTGTTACAAATTTAAATAAAGGAATTGGTTCCACAGGGGTTCTATTGCCTACAATCTTAACTGCTAATGCTCCAACTGTATTGCCAATAAATCCAATCAAATCAGGCGGAACTCCTTTAGTCACACAAGGAGCGGTAATCGCTAAAAACGCGTCTCCAGCTCCTACCCGATCCACAATCTCTTTGGAAAAAATAGGGGTTTCAAAAAAACCATATTTTTTTGAATAGCTTAAGGAGCCAAGATGGCCTCTGGTTACTGTAATATATTGAGACTGGAGCGTTTTGGCGGTTTTAAGAATTAAATCTTCCAATTTGCCGAATTTGCTTTGATGCGCCAATCTCATTTCTGGCTCATCAATGCAGACATAATCTGCTTTAGGATATTTTAAGATTGTATTATAACCGGTATTCGCGCTATTGGTTTGGGTATTGACTGCAAGAAATTTTGATTTTTTAGCTAAACAGTTAATAATTGCCGGACTTAAAAAACCATGTCCATAATCCGCTACTAAAACAAGATCGTATTCCTTAATTTTTTTATTTAGCATGGCTAAAATTTCAGTTTCTACTTTAGAAGGTAAAGGACGATCATCTAGGAAAACGATTTCAAATAATTTGACTAAGAAAGGATCCCAGACATAGCGTCTTTTTACAACGGTAGGCGCGTCTTCCCTAAAAAAGAAGAATGGCTTTACATGAGGTTTAAGATGTTCAAGGATAAAATCTTCCCTGGAGTTAGTTTTGCCTAAGCAAGTGAGCATATCTACATGATTAGAAAACCCTGCCAGGTGATTAGCGCAGGCTAAAATGCCGCCAGTAAAAGCCTCCTCACTTAAATAACGGGAAGCCACAATGCTTTCTTTTGGGGATTTTCCCATGGGCTGGCAAAAATGATATTCATCAATAATCGTGTCCCCAACCACTAATACTTTTAAATCTCCTAAATCTTTTAAGGTTTGGATCACTTTGTCAACACTATATTTTTTTCTGAATTTTTCTAGGTAAGATTGCGCTTGGTCAGGATAGACCATATAATGACGGTTTAGAATTTCTGTGGAACTAAATGAAATTTCATGAGTAAAATAAATTCTGCCCCCAACGTTACGGATCGCCTCTTCTTCCTCACTGATTTTTCCAGTAAGATCATCTTCTGTTTTTTCATAATCGCTGCCCTTTACATAGACATGGGGTTTTAATTTTTTGATCGCTTCTGTCGCATGCGGCCATTCATTGATGGCAACATAGTCAACACAACCTAAAGAGGCAATCGCCTCAGCTCTTAATCTTTGATTAAAAACAGGTCTGCCAGGGCCTTTTCCCACATACTCATCCTTAGTTAAGGTAACAATCAGAATATCTCCTTGTTGTTTGGCTGCTTCAAAGTGAAGAATATGTCCGGGATGCAAAAGATCAAATACCCCATGACATTGCACAATGGTTTTGCCTTTTTTCTTTAAGGTATGAATAATTTTTTCTAGTACTGGAAGAGCTACTATTTTAGATTGAGATGTAGGGTTATTATTATTTTTAAGCATAGTTTTTAAGCTTTATCTGGAAAGATATTGAAACCATTCTTTTGTAGCTTCTTGAATCGTTTCTTTTGTCCAAACAGGCGCTTCTTTCCAATCCAAAATATTTTTTAAAAGAATAGTTACTCCTTCTTCAAAAGAGACTTTTGGTTTCCAGTTTAAAATTTTATTTATTTTTGAGATGTCTGCCTGAGTGCAGTCCGGCTCACCAGGCCTTTTAGGAATATAAATGACCGGCCCTCCTAGTAATTTGACTAGATGGTTTACGCTCACTGCCCTTCCAGAGCCCACATTAAAAACCTCTTGCTGAAGTTTGGATTGAGAGGCAACAACACAAGCATCCACCACATCACTCACAAATGTAAAATCTCTGGTTTGTGTGCCATCTCCAACCACTGTAAAAGGTTGTCCGTTTAATTTTTGAGCTAGAAAAACTCCAAAAACAGCGCCATAAGTCCCTGTGGTTCTGGATCTTGGCCCAAATACATTAAAAAATCTTAAAGAGATGACTGGAAGTTTATAGACATTCCCCCAATGCATCAGAATTTGTTCTCCCAGATTTTTTGTTAAGGCATAAGGGTATTGGGGTTGAATGGGAGATGTTTCCGGAGTAGGATAGCCTTTAGGGATTCCATAGCAGGATGAAGAGGCAGCATAGATTATTTTTTTAATTTCATATTTTCTTGCGGCTTCTAATACTGAGATTGTGCCATCCACATTGGATTTATGATAATTGAGCGGGGTTTGTATGGAAGGAACAATATCCGCTAAAGCGGCAATATGAAAAATCCAATCAATTCCTTTAAAAAATTTTTCAATTTCTTCGAAAGAAGAGATGTCGGCATTATAAATTTGTAAATTTGGATTATTTTTATGATGATCCAGATTTTTTTTTCTGCCAGTAGAAAAATTATCTAAAACCGTTACGGAATGACCCTCAGATATTAAACGATCTACTAAATGGCTTCCAATAAAGCCTGCTCCGCCTGTTACTAATGTTTTCATAAAATTTTTATTGAATTTCTTTATTTTATCGTTCGATAAACTTCTTCAAATATTTTTTCAGGATGGTTCCCTGTTTTTTTCATTTTTTTTGCTCGTATCCAGTACTCGATAAAAGAAAGAGCTCTATTATTTACAATTTTTAACTGTTGTAATCTAATGACATCTAAGCCCAGATGAAAGATCATTCCAAACCAAAAAAGAGAGAGTTCTTTAGAATGAGTTAAGAAACTGATAAAAAAAAATATTAAAAGAAATTCCATTGTGTGAAAAGCTTCCAGAGCTAGAATATTGGGTCTATACTTCCAACTAGACATAGTTCCATGAAATTTGAACATTTTTTTTATACTCCAATTTTTAAAACGACTATAGTAGAGAAAATCAATATAGTGGTCCAGATCAATTAAAATGGATCCTAAAAAAAAGAAGAGTGATTTATTTCCAAAGGCAGGGATTAAGGCTAAAGAAGCAGCGCCGCCATAGAGTAGATGTTCACTAACTTTCATTTTAAACCTATTTTTTTAGTGATTACAGGCTTTGAGTAACAGGGATTCGAACTGTTATTTTTTTAGAAGATTTATTGATCGGATTTGTACTTTCAATGGTTTTATTACTAGGAGTATCATAGAAATTTTGGCCTGGAGAACGTTTTTTAATTTCATTTTTCCACGCTCGCAGCGCTATGCGCCAAAAACTTTTTATACCCAAATTTAATGGATATATCTTAAACATCAATAAGTAGCCCTTTGCTATGAAATAGAGTGAATGATAAATATATTTATGTACCCAGACCCATTTCGTTTTCATGAGATATTTTATCACCCATGGGGTTAACCATGGCAGTGCTAGACAGACAGTGCCAAGGTTGGAAAGATTTAACTGTTGGATTTTTTCTTCTTTTGTAAAACAATTTAAAGGACTCCAGCTTTGGTAGGAATGATGCAATTTGTCAAAATCTTTGGTGTTAAACCACTTGTTTTTTTCAACATAGTCGCTAAAGTTACAACCTGCATAAGGGTAGATGATCGTAAATTCTCCAAATGTGACTTTTGCTTCCACATTAATCAGCACTGACTCAATGTCAAAGGAAATGGCAGTTTTTTGTTGTTCTTTTAAAATTTCTGGCATTACTGGAATTCCTAAGATTGTATTGGCAAAAGTTTTAACTCCATATTTGTCGCACAGATGAAAGGCTCGTATGATATCTTCGCGAGACATGTGGCGTTTTATTATTTCGTTTCTAACATAGTCATTCCCAGCTTCAATAGACATGGTCAAAGAATGCAATCCAGCGGGTTTCAAAAGTTTTAGATGATCTTCTGTTAGAATATTGCAACGTGTTAGAAGGAAGAAGGGTAATTTGATGTATTTACCATAGAGCTTGGCGAATTCTGTTAGCCATGGTTCCATGTCTAAATGCTTATGAATCCAAAAAATATCATCGTAAAATTTAATAAACTGAGTGGGGTAACGTTCAATCGTATATCTTAATTCTTCTATGACCCGTTCAGGACTATAGCGTTGGTAGGCATTTCCCTTGCCACGGTACATCTCATTATATTTTGGTTCAAAACAGTAAGTGCATTGATAAGGACAACCGCGAGAAGTCATAAAAGAGCGCATTGGGAATTTAGCAATATGGGGAACTCGGGTATAAACAATTTCTCTATCTAAATAAGGTAGTTTGTCTAGATCTACTAACCGATCAGCCATATGCTGCCAACGTTCTATTTGCGTAGATTTTTTGAACTTATGTTCCCAATTGTTTTTAGTAAAAATATTGGGAATGTTATCAATACTTTTTCCTGCCATAATATTGAGTAAAAGCTCAACCCATGCATCATCTCCTTCCCCAGCAACTACTGCATCCACATCCTCATATTCAATCAGGCTCTGATCAAAAGTACAGTGAGGACCTCCTACAACTACAATGGTGTTGGGGTTATTCTGTTTAGCCCAACGCGCATATTTAAGGGTGATGGGGTATCCGCCGGTTTTAGCGGAAAGGGCAACAATATGGGGTTGGATGCGTTTAAGGTCAGCAGGGACATCATGCTCCTGTTCTACAGAAAAAAAGGTGGTGCAATTCGCTCTTTCCCTGGCTAAAGCGGAAAGCAGCTCGATCTGCATGGGATCAATAAATTCTACGATCATTTCAATAAACATAACACGCAGCCCGCGCAGTCCAAATTTATCTTCAGTTATTATCATATTTTTCCTTTAACCCGAATACTAGATTAAGATTATGGCATTCATCTTAGGTCTAATACCCTAATGCAATATTTGAGTTTAATAAAATATATCAAGAGATTCCTCTATTGTCAAGATAAAAAAATAGAACCTGATTTTTTGAATGTTTTTATTATTATTTGGAAAATTTTAAATTATTTAAAATCTTTTTTAATATTTATTTTATAAAAAAGTTGGAAAATTGACTTAGAGACTCGAATGATATTTTTTAAAAGCAAAGCTTTGGATTTTCCAGAATTCCGATCTTTTAGGACCATCCCTAACTCTAAATAATTATGTCCAGATTTGATCATTTTTAGAAGTAATTCTGTTTGATAAGCAAAACCATTGGTGTGTATAGGTATGGTCTGAATTAGCTCTCGTTTATGAATTACAGGCCCATTAAAATATTTAAGATGAGTGCCAAAAAGTAAATTAATTAACCAGGTATATGTTTTTGAAAGGATTCGTCTAGAAAATGGTCGTATTTCCATATTGACTGTGTAAGGGACGATTATTTCTTTTTCCCCTAATTTTTTAAACATGTTTTCAAATGACTCAATGGTAATTTCATTGTCCCCCGGGATCATAATAATATAATCTTTTGTGGCAATTTCCACCCCTCTTTTATAGTTGTAACCCAATCCCATTGTTATGGGATTATGAATTACCTTGATATTTTTGTTTTTGGATGCAAGTCTTTCAGCCAGAGTTCCTGTTTCGTCACTGCTGCAATCATTAAAAATTAACACCTCATAATCTTTAAAAGATTTTTCTAATAAAGGAACAATGCCCTCAATGGTGCTTTCAATATTTCCCTGTTCATTTAAGGCTGGTACAATCGCGGTAAGGGTAGTAGGCACGAGAATAGTGGATTAGAAAGGACCTGAAAAATCCCGTTCTGATTTAGCCGCAATAAATTCTTTGGTCACATCCTTTGGTTTTCCAGAGACCAGAGAGCGCGCAGCTTTAACGATATTCATAGCAGTGGGATAATAAACTGTTTCCAGAACAGAACTGCAAGGCGTAGGAGTATCTTGCAGAGTAATCCTTAGTATAGGAGCTTTTAAATATGGAAAACATTTTTCAGCAGCTAAAGCGCTTATCTCAGAGCTCATACCGCACATTTTCCAGGCAGCATCCGCTATGATGAGACGTCCTGTTTTTTTAATGGAAGAAAGAATCAAATCTTCATCTAAAGGTCTTAAGGATCTTG
The DNA here is from genome assembly GCA_016180425.1 of Elusimicrobiota bacterium. Classification (GTDB taxonomy): domain Bacteria; phylum Elusimicrobiota; class Elusimicrobia; order 2-02-FULL-39-32; family 2-02-FULL-39-32; genus 2-02-FULL-39-32. The sequence continues at coordinate 176,562 of JACPBF010000001.1, read as the reverse complement.
GATCAATAATTTCAACATCAATCTGTTCCTTTGCGCATTCCTCAGCAGCTGCTTTTGCTTCCAGTGTCATATGTGAAATAGCAACCAGGGTTATATCCTTACCTTTACGTAGAAGTGTTCCTTTGCCAAAAGGGATAGCGTAGGGCTCTTCTGGAACAGGCCCGGATTTTTCATATAACCAACGGTGTTCAATGCATACTGTGGTTTTATCACTTTCCATGCTGCTTAAAATTAATCCTTTTGCATCATAGGGGCTGGAAGGCATGATGACCTGTAAGCCAGGGATATGAGCAAATAGCGCTTGCAGGCTTTGAGAGTGCTGCGCAGCTTGTCCCCAACCTCTGCCAATAATGGCGCGAATTAAAAAAGGGATAGGGAGTTTTCCTCCTGCCATATAGTTCCATTTTGCGGCATGATTTACAATTTGATCCATGGTAAGAAGAAGAAAATCGTTCCTTGCATGAATAAGTACAGGTCTTAAACCACATATGGCAGACCCTATGCCAATGCCAGTAAGGCTGTTTTCTGAGAGTGGGGTATCAAAAACTCTTTCTTTTCCAAAACGTTTACTTGCCTCAAGTGTAGTTCCAAAAATTCCTGTGGGATCAGCTACTCCTACTCCCATCATATAGATGTTAGTATCTTTTAACATCGCCTGAACATGAGCTTCACTAATCGCTTCTTTATATTTTAGTTCTCTCATAAATTTTATATGTTCATAAAGATTTCTTCAGGTTCAGGGAATGGGCTTTCTTTTGCAAAGTTCACTGCCTCATCAACTTCTTTTGTAACCAAGTCAGAAATTTCCAATAAAATTTCCTTGGAAAGGATTTTTTCATTTTTTATTTTTTCTTCCAATAATTTTATAGGACATTTTTCAATCGCTTTTTCCACCTCTTCTTTACTGCGAAATCCTAATTGATAATCAAAATTTGGGCCTACATGTTCTCTCCAACGATAACATTGTGCTTCTATCAGGGTAGGGCCTTCTCCTTTTTTTGCTTTCTCCACTGCAATTGCAGCAGCTTGATAGACCTCATGCACGTTTCTCCCGTCCACTTGTATTCCCGGGATCATATAACTTTCTGCTCTTTTATAAATATCGGGAAAAGGCTGTCTGGAAGAAATAGGAGTACAGGTGGCTAACCCATTATTTTCACAAATAAAAAGAACAGGCAATTTTTTTAAGGAGGCGAAATTTAGACCTTCATGGAATGTTCCTTGTTCAATAGCCCCATCCCCAAAAAAAGCTACTGACACATGGTTTTTAGATTTCATCTTTAAAGCTAATGCAGCACCTATGGCAAGTGGAATGGTTCCGCCCACAATCGCAGAAGCTCCCATGGCCCCTATTTCTGGCTGAAGAAAATGCATGGAACCCCCTTTTCCTTTAGAGCATCCTGTTTTTTTTCCGTAAAGTTCTGCCATCAATACATTTAAGTCCGCGCCTTTAGCTATGGTGTGGCTGTGGCATCGGTGAGTGCTAAATATTAAATCTTCTTTTTCTAAAGCGCTGCAAACCCCAGCTGCAACCCCTTCCTGGCCTAGAGACAAATGGGTTGGACAGCGCATTTCCTGTTGTGGATAAAGCTCAACTATTTTTTCTTCAAATTTTCTGCATCGGAGTAAGGAAAGATAGAATTTTTGCGCAAGTTCTGGGGAGAGCTGTGAGATAAATTTATTCATAGAAATATAAATAATATCATTTTTTTTCTTTTAGGGAAAGATAGGCATGGATAAATAGATCAATCTCTCCATCCATCACCTTTTGAACTTGGCCTGTTTCCATCCCAGTTCTTAAATCTTTTACTAACTGGTAAGGCATGAAGACATAAGACCTGATCTGATTCCCCCAGGAAATATCTCCTTTATCATCATAATGTTTTTCCAAAGCAGCTCTTCTTTTTTCCTGTTCCAATTCATAGAGTTTAGCTCGTAAAAGTTTCATGGCCATTAATTTATTTTTTAATTGGCTTCTTTCTATTTGACAGGCAACCACAAGACCGGAAGGCAGGTGAGTGATTCGTACGGCTGAATCAGTTTTATTCACATGTTGTCCGCCATGACCAGAGGCTCTGTAGGTGTCTATTTTTAGATCAGCTTCATTGATTTCCACCTTAATTTCATCTTGGATTTCTGGAATGACATCACAGGAAGCAAAGGAAGTGTGTCTTCTTTTATTGGCATCAAATGGGGATATGCGCACAAGACGATGCACCCCAATTTCAGATTTTATATAACCGTAAGCATATCGGCCTTGAATTAAAAAAGTAATGCTTTTGATTCCGGCTTCTTCACCTGGCAATATGTCAATAATTTCAGTGCTAAAACCCTTAGATTCAGCCCATCGTTTGTACATTCTTAATAACATTTCCGTCCAGTCACAGGCTTCTGTTCCTCCAGCTCCGGAATGGAGGGAAACAATGGCGTTGGAGAGATCATTTTCCCCATTTAGTTTAGATTCTAAATTTAAGGAGTAAAATTTAGAATCTAGGTTTTTTAAATTTTTTTCAATTTCCTCTAATTCATGATCTGTCTGAAAAGGTTGATCACTCTTAAGGAAATTGGGATTTTTTTGAGCTTCCTCAAGAAGTTCAATATGAGCAAAACAATCTTCCCGGTTTTCTTTAAGACCTTTCCAGCGAGCTACGATTTCTTTATTAAGAGCAAGTTCTGACATCACTTTTTGGGCATTGAGGTTCATTTCCCAAAATTTTGGAAGGCTGGCTTCTTCTTCTAGTTCAGAGATTTTTTTTTCTTTTGCTTCAATTTCAAAGAAACCTCCCTAATTCTTCGATTTTGTTTTTTATCTCCATTAGTTCAGTGGAAAGTTCCTTTATGGTTTTCATAGTATGGGCTCCTTGTTAACTCAAATGACTATTTTATGAATTCAAATCAAAATCAGTCAATGAGTTAAGGTACGATTCTTTTTATAAATAAATAGTGTGAGGAGACTAGCAAAATTGCACAACCATGCAAACAGGTCTCCATGCCTAGTATAAAATGTAATTTGAGAACTCAAATCTATCACATCCTCCAGGATCTCTTGTTTGTTAGACTCGCTTTTTTTGGAAATAACCCCGCTTGGTTTAATCACGCCCGATATTCCTGTGTTCGCGCAGCGGATGAGAGTGCGGCGATTTTCAATAGCTCTAAAAATATTCATGGAAAAGTGTTGCGGAAGAGCAGCAGTTTTTAAGTACCAGCCGTCATTAGTGATATTGATTAGAACCTCTGCCCCTTTTAAAGTTTGTTGTCTAATTAGATTTGGAAAAATCGCTTCATAACAAATGCTTGTGCCTAGTGTTAGTCCCTTTATTGTCAGTAAGTTGGTTTCTTTGCCTGAATCAAAACCTCCTAATTGGTTTAAGACTTTTATCCATTTCTCTAAAAAATTATGCATGGGAACAAATTCTCCAAATGGCACCAAGTGTGTTTTATCATATCTGGCTAGAATTTCACCCTTTGGATTAAATAAGAAAGCAGAGTTATAGTTTTTATTTTGACTTGTGACAGCGCCAACAAGGTGAAAAGTTTTTGTAGGACTAACAATACGTTTTAGCTGCTCCATTAACCATGGGTCATTGGGAATCCATCCCGGCGCAGCGGTTTCCGGCCAAATCATAAGTTGTGAATTTTTTGAGGCAGATTCCGTCAAATTTTTGTAGGTGTTTAAGATTTCATTTATAAATGCAGAGTCCCATTTTTTATATTGGTCAATGTTTCCTTGCAGAAGAGTAACGGAAAAGTTGTTTTCTGTTTTCGCGCTTGAATTTTTTCTTAAAGAGAGTATAAAAAAATTAGTGGAAAACAAAGCTAAGAAAAAGAGAACTGAGAAGTACCCTATTCTTTTATTTTTTATCCAAAGAAAAACAAGAGCATTGAAAAAAACAAGGATAAAAGAAACCCCATAAACTCCTGTAAATTCCGCAATTTGAATAAAAGACGGCTTTTGCCATTGAGAGTACCCCAGTAGTCCCCAAGGAAAACCAGTTAATAAATAGTTGCGAAGCTGTTCTAAGCTTATCCAAAGAGTTGAACAAAATAGAAGTGAGAAGAATTCTGAAAGATTTTTTAAAAAAAGTCCTGTTAGAGCGAAATAAAAAGCGTAATATAATCCAATATAGCTTGCTAAGAGAGATAAGGTTAATAGGCCAAAAATAGAGTTTAAACCAGCTGCTCTAAAAGTAGGCGCTATCCAGTAAAGGATGCCTATAAAGCTAAGGGTTCCTGAGCTCCAGCCAATAAAGAATGATTTTTTAAATGGCAGATTATGAGTTGCAAGAAAAATCGGAACTAAACAGATCCATGCTAAAAGATCAAAATTCCAATTGGGAAAAGAAAGGGTTGTTAAAACACTTCCAGCCAAAATTAAAAACAGGCGGTGCACTTATAAAAAAATAGGCTCAACTATTTTCCGCAACATTTTTTGTATTTTTTTCCGCTTCCACAAAAACAAGGATCATTGCGGCCAATTTTTTTAGGAACTTCAAAGTTGGATGGTTTTTGAATAAAAGAGGATCTTTGTAATGGGCTTTGGGGTGAGGATGGAGCGCTGGCAAAATCTACTTGTTTTTCAGAAACTGGTTCAGCGCTTTTAACGCTTGAAATAGAAAATTCATCTTTTTTTGTCTGGGTTTTGTTCACAGTTCCTCTTTGAACCAAAGGAACCACATTTAGTTTAAAGATATATTCTAGAGAACTTTCTCTGATTCTAGACATCATCTGTTCAAATAGATAAAACGATTCTTTTTGATATTCAATCTTAGGATCTTTTTGGCCGTAAGCTCTTAAGTTAATGCCTTTTTTTAAGTGGTCTAGATCATAGAGATGTTCTTTCCATGCTGTATCCATCATTTGCAGTAAAATCATTCTCTCCATTTCCCGTAAGAGATCATTGCCTAATTGTTCTTCTCTAGTTTTATAAGCCTGTAGGATTTCTTGTTCAATCAAATTTTTAAGATTTTCTCTGGATCCATCTTTGGCAATATCCTCTCGAGTTTTATGAATAGAAAAAGAACGTTCTAACCAAAGAAAAAGGCTTTCTAAATCCCATTCTTCCGGATAAGTTTTTTCTGAACACCATAGGTCCAATTTTTCAGAAACAGATTCTTCAATCATGTCCTTTATTTGTTGAGAGAATTCTGTGCCGTCTAAAATATCATTGCGCAAATCATAAATCGCTTCTCTTTGTTTATTCATCACATTGTCAAATTCTAAAAGCTGTTTGCGGATGTCAAAATTCATGGCTTCTACTCTTCTTTGCGCGGTTTCAATTTGTCTGGAGAGGAGCTTGCTCTCAATAGCTTCGCCTTCATTCCAGCTTCCTCCCAAGGTTTGCAAAAATTTTGAATCCATAAATTGAGAAAGTTTTTCTCCTCCAAAGAGCCGCAAGAGTTCATCTTCTAAGGAAAGATAAAATCTGGAAGAGCCTGGATCTCCTTGCCGCCCTGTACGGCCTCTTAATTGGTTATCTATTCTTCTGGCTTCATGTCTTTCCGTGCCCAAGACATGCAATCCCCCTGCTTTTATAATATCTTGGGCCTCTTCTAATTTTGGAGGATTTCCACCCAATACAATATCTGTTCCACGGCCCGCCATGTTGGTTGCAATGGTCACCATTCCTTTTTTTCCTGCCTGGGAGATGATCATCGCTTCCTGTTCATGAAATTTTGCGTTCAAAACTTGATGAGGGATCCCTTTGCGTCTTAACATGGAGGCGCATTTTTCAGATTTTTCAATGGAGCGTGTGCCGACCAGCACTGGTCTTCCCTGTTTCCAAAGAGTTTCTATCTCCAGAAGGATCGCTTCAAATTTTTCCCGTTCACCGCGATAGATCACATCCGGATAATCTACTCGAATCATGGGTTTATGAGTTGGAATTTCAATCACATCCAGTTTGTAAATCTCCCAAAATTCTTCAGCTTCTGTAAGGGCTGTGCCTGTCATCCCGGCAAGTTTTTCATACATTCTAAAATAGTTCTGAAAGGTAATGGTCGCTAAGGTTTGATTTTCTTCTGCAATGCGCATATTTTCTTTGGCTTCTACCGCTTGATGCAACCCTTCCGACCACCTTCTCCCTGGCATGAGCCGTCCAGTGAATTCATCCACAATCATGACTTCTCCATCTTTGATCACATAATCCACATCTTTTTTGTATAAATGGTGAGCCCTTAATGCCTGTGTTATGTGGTGTACCCATTCGCCGGAAAGATCATCATAGAGATTTTTTAAGCCAAGCAGTTTTTCGCATTTTGAGGCTCCCTGCTCTGTTAAGGTAACGGTATGAGCTTTTTCATCAATAATAAAATCAAACCCAACTTCCAATTTTTCACCGCTATATTTGGCTTCCACCTCTTCTTTTTCTGTAATAAATCTCCCTAAGAGCCGAGGCACGATCCGATTAATCACATAATATTTTTGCGTGCTTTCCTCTGCGGGCCCTGAAATAATTAAAGGGGTTCTAGCTTCATCAATTAAGATGGAGTCAACCTCATCCACAATGGCATAAGAAAGAGGTCTTAAAACTCTATCTTCTTTCCTAATCACCATATTGTCCCGAAGATAATCAAATCCAATTTCATTGTTAGTCACATAGGTAATGTCTGAGGCATAAGCTTTTTTTCTATCCTCATTAGACATATCATGCTGCACAAACCCAACCGTCAGCCCTAAGAATTCATATACAGGCCCCATCCAAAAGCGATCCCGTTTTGCCAAATAATCATTGACAGTGACGATATGAACCCCAAGAGCTGTAAGAGAGTTAAGATAAGCAGCGGAAGTTGCCACGAGCGTTTTTCCCTCTCCTGTTTTCATCTCTGCTATTTTGCCTTGATGAAGAACAATGCCTCCCATCATTTGAGTGTCGAAGTGTCTAAGCCCAATGGCTCTTTTAGAGGCTTCTCTTACCACAGCAAAAGCCTCTGGCAGGAGATTGTCCAGAGTTTCCCCTTGGCTTAGTCTTTCTTTAAATTCAGTTGTTTTTTTTTGGAGTTCTTGGTCTTTAAGGCTGGAAATTTCAGGCTCAAAATTATTAATTTCTTGAATTAGAGGAGAGAATTTTTTTAGAAATCTTTCGTTGCTTGATCCAAAAATTTTTTGCAGAATTAGCTTAATCATTTAAAGGGTTCAAATTTATTTTATCAGAATGGTCATAAAAAGAAAACCCCCTTTTTATATGGGGGTTTCTTTAAAAGATAGTCCTCACCTTTTCTAAAGAAAGAGCGGCTCTAAAGAATCTTTTATTTTGCTGGATTTACTTTTACTACGTTAGCTGCTTTTGGTCCCTTATCGGAATCTACAATGTCAAATTCAACAGCTTCTCCTTCAGAGAGGGATTTATAACCATCGCCTGCTATGGAAGAAAAATGAACAAATACATCTCCTGAACCATCATCTTTAGCTATGAAGCCGAATCCTTTTTGATCGCTGAACCATTTTACTTTGCCTTTCACTCTTTATGTCACCTGCCTTTATCAAGTCATCTCACGAGAAGTGTCGCTTCGCGCTTATGGCGTGTATTCTATTATTAATTTTACTTTAATGTCAAACTTTTTAATTCTTCCAAAAGATATGGTACATTCAAGTTTCATTAGAGCTGTTTTCAGCAAATTCTCAAAGCGCCTTAAAAGGGAAAAAGCTTCTTATCTTAGAAGATTGGGAACTCTTTCTAAATTCTTTCAATAGCATCTCTTTTTTTTTAAGGCTTCCCCCTATTCCTGAATAGCCTCCTAACGAGCCATTGGAGCAGATCACTCTATGGCAGGGGACTAAAGGCGCAAATGGGTTTTTGGCAAGGGCATGCCCAACTGCCCGGGCTGCGTTTGGACTGCCAATTCTTTTTGCAATCCAGCCATAGGTTCTGGTTTGACCCATGGGAATTTTTAGACATTCCAGCCAAACCTTTTGATAAAAAATAGGATATTTTTTTATTTTATTTTTAATGGTAATTGGGATTCGCAATTTAAGGGAGGTAGGGCATATCTGTAAATACAAGTTTGCCATTTCCATCTTCAAAGGAATAGAGATTAATCCCTTTATAAGTTTTGTAGTAAAGCAAAACATTTTTTACATACCCTTGAGTTTCCTTATAGGGAGGGATGGTTCCATATTTTTTAACAGCTCCGGGGCCGGCATTATAAGCAGCCAGAGCTTTGTTTATATCCCCATTAAAAGTTTCCAGCATGATCCTTAAATACCGGGTTCCAGCTTGAATATTTTCCCACGGGTCAAATGAATTTTTAACCCCTAGTTTTTTAGCTGTGTCTGGCATGAGCTGCATGAGTCCTTCCGCTCCTTTTTGAGAAACATCTTTAAAATTAAAGTTTGATTCCTGCTTAATTACAGCTTTTATTAGTTCTGGGTCTAACTGGTGTTTAGCTGATGCAATTCGGATATAAGGCTCGTAGAGAATTGGAGAAGAGGAAGAGTCCCCTTCATCTGGAACCTGTTTTTTTGTTTGGCGATTGGAAAAGAGCTCTCCGGGATCATATTCGAACTTGTAAATTTTTGATTTGGGGATCGTAAGAGAACCAAAATCTAATTTAATCAGAAGAATTTCTTTTCCTGATTCATTTTTCCAGAGATCAATATCTCCTTTGATCCATTCTTGAGGGCTAAAAAATATTTTTCCAGGTTTGGCATGCAGGTTGTAATTTTGGAGAAGAATTAAGATGAAAGAACATAATAAGATAGAAAGAGATTTTTTCAATTTCATATAGAACAATTAAAGTCTAACAGACATTTCCAATAAAATCAATAGAAAATTTTTGTCTGTAGAAATTTACGGGTTATTTAAGAGAAATTTTTTAAAACGTTTTCGATGAAAGGTGATAGCAAACCGGTGGGCTTCATCCCTAATCCATTGTAAAATATGCAGGGCAGTTGAATCTAATGGCAGTTGAATAGGATCAGGCTGGTTAGGCAGAAAGATTTCCTCATTTTTTTTAGCCAGAGAAATCACTGGCACTTTTTGTAAACGCTTATCGCGGATATTGTTTATGGCTTCCAAGCCGCTAGAAAGTTGGCCTTTGCCCCCATCAATTAAAATTAGATCTGGAAGATTTTTTCCCTCATTGATCACTCTCTTGTAACGCCGTTCCACTACTTCCCGTATCATGGCAAAATCATTTGGACCTTTTACAGTTTTTATTTTAAATTTTCGATAATCTGATTTTAAAGGTTTCCCTTTTTCAAAGACCACTAAGGATGCGACGGGTTCCTGGCCCTGAATATTTGAGATATCAAAGGCTTCAATGCGGATTGGCGGGATTTTAAGCCTAAGACACTTTTGCAGTTCTCTTAAAGAGCGGGTGACTTTTATTTCTTTTAAGATACTCTCTTGATCTATTTTTTTAACAGTTACCTTTTGAAAGATATAATTAATGGCCTGAATCTGATCCCTTAGTTTTCCCGCTTCTTCAAAATGGAGCGACTGACTTAATTGTTTCATATTTTTTTCTAATTTCTCTTTTAAAAAAATAAGTTTTCCTTCAAAAAAAAGTTTTGTTTTTTCCGCAATCGCGCCATAATTTTTTTTTGAGATTCTGCCAACGCAAGGCGCTGGGCATTCTCCTGTATGGAGGTAAATGCAAGATTGAACTTTTTTATAGAGGTTTGGGTTATTGTTTTGCAGCCCCCCTTTTTTTAAAATCTCATCTTCCTTGAAATCAAACTTGCAGGGCCTTAAGGGGAACATTTTTTTTCTCCATAAAGAATGAATCAGTTTTTTAATCAGATTGACTTGGGGGTAGGGTCCAAAATATTTTGAGCCGTCTTTTTTTTTGCTTCTTGTAAAGAATAAACAAGGATAGTCTTCATTTAGAGTGAGTTTAAGATAAGGATAAGACTTGTCATCCCGCCAGAGCGTGTTGTAAAAAGGCTGGTTTTGACGGATCAGTTTTTGTTCTAATAAAAGGGATTCTTGTTCAGAATTGGTTGGGATATAATCAATCTGGATTATTAAAGGGACTAGCAGCTTAATCTTTGGAGAAAGCTGATTTCTTTGAAAATAGGAGGAAACTCGTTTTTGAAGATTTTTAGCTTTGCCAATGTAAAGGATTTTTGCCTTGGCATCTTTCATTAAATAGACCCCTGGAGTTTGGGGTAAAAAGGACAGATTTTTATTCGTCAAGATCCGATGGGATGGCTTGCTGCCCAATCATGATTGAGATTAATTTTTGCTCTTCCATTTTTAAAGATTTTGCGCAAATTAAATAGAGTAAAGAACCTCCCACAACTCCTAAGCCTACCAGACCTCCTCTTCCAATCCAAGGTTCCAAGAAATAAATCAGATAAAGATAAATTAACATGATTCCTGAACAAACAAAAGTTTTTAGAAGAGTATCGCTTAGCTTTCTTGTTCCAGAGTTTTCCAGAATTTCTCCATATTTTTTTAAACGCGCTTGCAGCAAAAAATATAGCCAGATGACGTTCACCCAGGAAGAGATAGAGGTTGCTAACGCGAGCCCGCCAACCCCCAAAGGTTCCATTAAGATAATATTAAGGCAAATATTTAAGGCAACACAGGAAATTGCAATTTTAACTGGGATTTTAGGCTCTTGGAAAGCGTAAAAGGTATTGGCTAAAATTTTTATAGCAGAGTAGGCCACTAACCCTAAGGCATAACCTTGCAGCGCATGCGTAGTTAAAGAAGTGGAAAGAGCTGTAAATTTTCCATGCTCAAAAAGAAGAGAAACAATAGGACGGGCTAAAACAGCTAAACCCAAGGAAGCAGGTAGGACAACGAATATCACTGTCCTTAAGGATTCATTCACAGTGGCGCTCAATTTTTTGTAATTATTTTCAGCAGTATGATCTGAAAGCATGGGTAAAGATACGCTTGCAATAGCCACTCCAAAAAGAGCTAAGGGCAGCTGCATTAAACGATTAGAGTTATAAAGCGCGGTCACTGAGCCTTCAACCAAAAGCGTTGCGCATATAGAATTAACAAAAGCGCTTAATTTATCTGCTGAAAGACCAATGAGAGAGGGGAGCATCAGTTTTCTTACCTTCATCACATCAGGATTTTTTAAGTGAAAATTAAATTTTAAAGAAAAATTTTCTTTATAAAGAAGAGGGAGTTGAATAAGAAAATGGCCTACTCCTCCTAAAACCACGGCTATAGATAAGCCAATGATTTGCGATTCAAGACTTAAATGAGGCAAATAATAAATAGTTAAAGGCAGGATGAGGATAAGATAACTGATTTCAGCTACAGAGAGCATGGCCGGCGCAAGCGCGGGCAAAAAGAAATGTTTTAACGTATTTAAGATAGCGCTGACCAATGCCGCCAATGAAATAAAAAGAAAAAAAGGAAACGTCCATCGGGTGAGGGAAACCGTCATATTAAATTTTGAGGGAAAAGAGACAAAACCAGGAGCGATCCATTGGGTAATGATTGGGGCAAAATAGATTCCTAAACTGGTCAGTAGAACTAAGATAATAAAAAGATGGGTAAATAGAGCGTTCAAAAATTTTTGAACCTCTTCCTTTGATTTTTCTTTTAAAGATTTGGAAAAAATAGGTATAAAAGAAGAGGAGAGAGCCCCTTCTCCTAAGACAGTGCGAAAGAAATTGGATATTCTAAACGCAGTATAGAAGCTGTCTGTGATTTGACCTCCCCCAAAACAATAGGCTACAGAAGCGTCCCGAACATAACCTAAGATTCTGGAAAAAAGAGTTGCAAGGGAAAATTTTCTAATCCGTTTTGCAAAGTTATAGGAAGATTGACTTATCTCTAATTTTCTCATATAATTATTTTTTATGGCAAAGCTTAAAACCGGACGTCATACCTCAGCAATTAAAGAATTTCGCAAGGCAGTAAGAAGGACATCTGCCAACCGCGCGTTAAAAAAGAAGATTCGCAATCTGGCAAAGAATGTGGAAATTGCGATCACAAATAAAAACAGCGATGAAGCGAAAAAAATATTGCCAGAATGTTTTTCAGCATGGGATAAGGCTGCAAAGGTTGGTTTGATTCATAAAAACGCTGCCTCTAGGAAAAAGGCTCAACTCTCCTATAAAATAAGTCAGGTTGCTCCTAAAGCAGCTTAAAAACCACAATCTTAAAGTCAATTCTTTTTTTAAAAGTATCATAAGAGAAAAATTTTCTTATAGAAAATTTTTTATTATATTAATTCTTTGCAAGAGAGCAGCAGCTGCTCAAAAATACTAGATTCAATTTCTTCCCCTGTTTTTAGTCTAAGATCTGTTTGTTTTATTTTTTTTAAGAAGCGCAGAGATTTCCTAAAATTTGCTTTCTTAAGATGAGCTCTCGCCCCTTGCGCTATTTGGTGGAGGATTCTGATGGGCTCTTCTTTTTGATCCAAACATTGTTCCAGCAGGCATCCTGCTTTTTTAAGCTCTCCTTTTTCTAGTAAATTTTTAAGTTCCCAGATCGTCTCATTTTTCTTAAAGCTTAAAGTTTTTTTTATGTCTTCAACTTCGATCTTATTTTTATCAAAAGAGTAAAGAGCGGCTTTTTCAATTTCTGATTTTAGTTCTAAAAGAGATTCCCCTCCCTTTTCAGAAAGTAATTGAGAGGCTTCAAGAGAGATTTGTACCCTAAGTTTCTCAGTTTCTTGTTTTATCCATTCCTGCCTTTTATCTTTAGAAAGTCTCGAGCATTTAACCACCATTCCTATCTTAGAGATTTCTTCTACCCACTCACACTTTAGAATTTGAGTATTCGGCTTAGATTGATGCAAGAGGGTTAAACAGGTGTTGGGGTTAGGGGATTTGGAATATTCTTTGATAGCGTTTTTTGTTGATTGGGAAGATTTCTCAAAATGGCTCACCAGGACCAGTTTTTTTTTGGAATGGAGAGGGAGGGTGCTGCAGGAATCAAACATTTTTTGGGCATCATCTTTTCCCCCATCTAATTTTTCAAAATTAAATTCAAGCCTCTCATTGCCAACAGAGTTAAAGAATTTTTTTTCAGCGGCTTTAATGCTTTCTTCAATTAAAGTCTCTTCTTCGCCTATAATGAGTAAAATGCAAGGAAGTTCTGCTAAATTTTTTAAACTTTTGAAGAATTGAGAAGAATCTATGGATGGCATACTGGGCTTTTAAGATTTATGGTTTTATCTCTTTTTTGCCCGCAGGTCCAGACACAGGCGCCTTACGACCCAGTTCTCCTGTGACAGAGCCAAAACCTTCTATGGTACGCTTATAAATATCTCTGGAAAGTTTATCCCAGACAATCTCCTTGGCCTGTTCTTCGGTAATCCCAGAAGCGCTTGTCTCTACAAAATAGCGGTGAATGGCTTGTAAATTAGGTTCTGACCAGATGATTTTATTTTCAACTTTATCCCAAAAATAAATATTGACCAAAACCCAAAGTTTTCTTTCCTGCGCCACTAAATTCTCATCGTAGGAGACCGGCTGATTAATATAGCGGTTAATCACAGCGATTAAAACCCCGTCCGCATCTTCTTCTTTTACTAAAGGATACGTTCCCCCTCTAGTAAATTCTTCCTGCAATCTTAAAGTTAATTTATCTTCCAAACCAAAGAATGCAGTGTCATTTTTTATTGGCCTTAAGCCGATTTTTTTAATATGTTGAGGCAAGAGAATCGTGGATGGAGTATAGGCATAAGGGCAGCCAGTTAAGACGATTAAACCAAAAAAACCGGAACAAAATAAAAGGGAATAGAATAGGTTAATTTTTTTCATTTTTTTTACCTCAATTTTTTCTTTTCTTTAAGTGACAAAATTGATGATTTTTCCAGGCACAAATTTATAATTTTTAAAAAAAGCGCTTTCCATTCGCGGTAAATTTTGAATTTTATTTTCCAAAGCAGGTATGGCCAGAGCTAAAACCTTTTCAACTTTTAATCCATCTTCGGTGGGTAAAGTGATTTTTGTTCGAATTTTTCCATTGAGCTGGATCACAATTTCTGTGTTTTTATCTTCTACCAAGGCATCGCTATATTTTGGATAGAGTTGCAGAGAAAGCGCTTTTTCATTTGGAAACAAATTTTCCCAAATCTCAGAGCTTAAATGGGGAGAGAAGGGGAAAAGAAGTAAAAGCAGAGTTTTAAAAGCAGCGATGGAAGATGGATCTCCTAAATTAGGATAACTAGACAAACTATTTAAAAGTTCCATAAGAGCTGCAATCGCTGTATTAAATTGAAAGTCCCTCTCAATATCTTCTTCTACCTTTTTTATGGTCTGGTGGGTTTTTTTTTCCAGTTGGCTGGTTTGATCTGGGATATGGGCTGTCTTTTCACCTTCTATTTTTGCCTGTGAAGTAGGAGGGAATTCTTTTTTCAAGGCTGACCCTTTATTTTTTATCTCCCCGCTGATTTTTTCAGCTAACCTCCAGATTCTGTTTAAGAACCGAAAGGCTCCCTGTACCCCTTCCTCGGACCATTCTAATTGATTTTTAGGAGGAGAAGCGAATAGAATAAAAAGCCGGGCTGTATCAGCTCCAAATGCTTGCACCATTTCCTCCACTGCAACAATGTTCCCTTTAGATTTAGACATGGCAGAGCCCCCAAGCGTAACCATGCCTTGGGTCAAAAGTTTCTCAAAGGGCTCTTCTGTTTCAACCAAACCTAAATCTTTTAACACTTTGTAAAAGAAGCGGGAATAAACCAAGTGCATGCAGGCATGCTCTATTCCGCCGATATATTGATCAATCGGCGCCCATACTTTTACTTTATTTTTATCAAAAGCGCTCTTTTCATTTTGAGGATCGCAATAACGTAAATAGTACCAAGAAGAGTCTATAAAAGTATCCATGGTATCTGTTTCTCTTTTTGCCTCTTTTTTGCATTTTGGACATTGGGTTTTAAAAAAACTTTCCACTTGAGCTAAAGGAGATCCTCCGCCGAATTCTGTAACAGGGGTGGTCTTATCTTTCCATTGAAATTGTTCAGGAAGAGTTACTGGCAAATCTTTTTTTTCTACAGGGACGATTCCGCAGTCTGGGCAGAGGATCATGGGTATGGGGGTTCCCCAGTAGCGCTGCCGGCTGATTGTCCAATCTTTTAATCTGTAAGTAACAGTTTTTTTTCCGAAATTTTTCTTCTCCAGCCATTCAGTTATTTTTTCTCTGCCTTCTGATGAATTCATTCCATTAAAAATTCCAGAATGGATCATCTCCCCGTCTCCTTCATAAACAGCTTGCAAAGAATTTTGTTTAGGCTCTGGATTTTTAATAACCTCCACAATTTTTAAACCAAATTTTTTGGCGAATTCAAAATCTCTTTGGTCATGGGCAGGCACTGACATGATTGCTCCTGTGCCATAATCCGCTAAAACATAATCCGCAATCCAGATAGGGAGTTTAGATTCATTCACAGGATTAATTGCAAAAAAGCCGGTAGGGATCCCGGTTTTTTCCCTATTTTGAGCGCTCCTTTCAATTTTGGATCTCATTTTAGCTTGCTCACAATATGCTTTAAGCGCTTGAGAAGTTTTCTCATCCCCTTTTTCTTTTAATATTTTTTGAAAGTTTTCAACCAGCTTATGTTCTGGACTTAAAACAAGAAAGGTTGAGCCATAAAGAGTATCTGGACGGGTTGTAAAAATTTTTATTGAACTTAAAAATTGATGGTCTAGATCAATCTTAAACTCTACCTCTGCTCCAACTGATTTTCCTATCCAATTTTTTTGCATCAAAATCACTTCATCCGGCCATTTGCCTTCCAAGAGTTTTAGATCTGCCAGTAATTTTTCAGCGTAATCTGTAATTTTTAAGTACCACTGCTCCAGCTCTTTTGGGGTTACAGGGGTGTGGCACCTCCAGCAAGCTCCTTCATGCACCTGTTCATTGGCCAAAACTGTTTGACATTTTAAGCACCAGTTGACAAAGGATTTTTTTCTTAAAGCAAGCCCTTTTTTAAACATTTCAATAAAAAACCACTGGTTCCAGCGATAGTATTCCGGATCACAGGTGGCAAATTCCCTGGTCCAATCATAAGAGATCCCTAAAGATTGGATATCTTGTTTCATATCTTTAATATTATTTTTCGTCCATTCCTTTGGCGCTATCCTGTGCTCAATCGCCGCGTTTTCCGCTGGCAAGCCAAAAGCATCCCAGCCTAAGGGGTGAAGAACATTGAATCCTTTCATTTTTTTATAGCGCGCAATCACGTCTCCTATGCAATAGTTGCGCGCATGGCCCATATGGATTTTTCCAGAAGGATAAGGAAACATGACCAGACAATAAAATTTTTTTTGCAGCGGGTTAGAGGATGGTTCTTTGGTTAAGAATGTTTCATTTTCTTGCCAAATTTTTTGCCACTTTTTTTCAATATTTTTGAAGTCGTAAGTCTGGCTATGCATAAGAATTTTTATTCTATCACAAGGAAATCTTGAAGTCAAAATCTCTATTTGCTAAGATAAAATTTCTAATGAATAAAGTTTTAATTATAGGTTCTGGCTGCGCTGGATATACAGCAGCTATCTATACTGCGCGCGCAAATCTAGAGCCTTTTATGATTTCAGGGGTTGAGACTGGGGGCCAGTTGATGCTGACCAGCGACGTGGAAAATTATCCAGGGTTTCCAGAAGGGATCCTTGGGCCGGAATTGATGGATAAGATGAAAGCTCAGGCTGAACGTTTTGGAACTAAAATTTTAGGCGATTTTGTGGAGAAGGTTTCTTTGAAAGAAAAACTTTTTCAAGTTGTGACTGGCAATGGAGAAACATTCCAAAGCCAGACCATGATCATTGCCACAGGAGCTACCGCGCAATGGCTGGGCATTGAATCAGAAAAGAGGTTCTTAGGGAAAGGGGTTTCAGCCTGTGCAGTGTGCGATGCTGCTTTTTACAAAGGAAAAGAGGTCTGTGTTGTGGGCGGAGGGGATACTGCCATGGAAGAATCTCTTTTTCTAACCAAGTTTGCAAGCAAGGTAACTTTGATTCATCGCCGGGATGAATTTAGAGCTTCTAAAATTATGCAGGAACGGGCTAAAAAGAATGAAAAAATTAATTTTGTTTTAAGTTCAACCGTGGAAGAAGTTTTTGGCAATGAAATTGTAGAGGGAATAAAGGTAAAGAATTTAAAAAATGGCTCAACTTTTAAGATTTTTTGCAAAGGTTTTTTTGTAGCGATTGGCCATAAACCTAATACAGATGTTTTTAAAGGACAAATTCAATTAGATGAAAAAGGGTATATTGTTACAGATGGCAGGACCCGAACCAATGTGCCTGGTGTTTTTGCTTGTGGAGATGTGATGGATTTACGTTATCGTCAGGCAGTGACCGCAGCAGGAACTGGCTGTATGGCAGCTTTAGAAGCAGAACGCTTTTTAGAATCTCACCAGTAGTTTTTTTAAACCCAAATCTTATTTTATAAGGCCTGAACGGATCAGGATTTTAGGTTCAACCACAATGTCTATGGTGCGGTCTCCATAGGCAGAAGATTTTGTGATTTGTTGGTAGTTCCATTTAATCAGCTCTTCTTTAAATGCTTTGCCTGAGGTAACATTTGCAAATGCGGAAATTTTAGCGATTTTACCTTCATCAGAAATAATATAGGTATCATATTGTTCATAGGGAATATCTTTTGTGTTGGATGAATTAGGGTAATAAGTGATTAAACGCTGATGAATTTTATCGCTAAAAGTAGGTGAATCTGGATTAGACGCGTCTGGAAAGTAGGAGTCAAACGCGTAATGGCCATTTAAATATTTGAAACTTCCATCTCCAATATTTTGGTCTGTATAAAGGGTAAGAGTTTTTCCTCTGGAAGAGACTGTGCCATCTGAGGTTAAAGTCGCGGTTTGATCTAAAGAAGCAATATTGGTAACACCTGTTTTAGGAGTATAGGTTTGGAACCATGGCTGTGTGAGAGTGCTAGAAGGGATATTGTCAAGGGTTAAAGATGCAAGGTCCTTAGATGGGCCAAGTAGATGCGCATAACGGTTAAATACAGTTCTCCAAAGGGTTTCCCCTTTTTTAAGCAGTTTAAATGTATCGTTAGCAGAATCATATACTCCATCCAAAGAAGCTCCCTCCTGTTTGTAAATATCTGCAATTGGATCATAGACTTTACCACTGACTAGACCGTTAGAATTTGGAGTTATGGTAGTATTGCTGTCTCCTGCTGCTATGTTTCCTGCTGTGCCATCTGAATTTACAGTATGTGGAATAAGCGTAAAACTTCCATCCGCATTATATCGCACCTCTACCAAATGCCCTCCATCAGCCATGTCTTTAATTGCATCTGTAAAATTAGATTGGGTCATTTCATAAGATCTTAAGTAGTATTCTGGTTCACTGCCAATATGTTTTCCAGTTACATTTCTTAAAGCTACTGAGAGATCTTCTGGCAATTTTTTATTAAAAATACCTTTGTAGGTAAAAAAATCAATTCTGGTTTCTCTTAAGTTTAAGACCACAAATTTAAATGCTTTTTCTCGGTCAGCTAGAGTTACATCTTTAGGTTTTCTTAAAATATATTCTTCGATCCGAACCCTAATGCCATTGACATCTATCATGGATTTTCCTTCTTGGTACTCTGCCAGTTTCATCTCTTCTGCCACAGCAGCTTGAAATTCTTCGCGAGTCATGTCTAACCCAACTTCTTTTCTAGCCAGCTGTTTAATGCTGGATTCATCTCCAGAGGGCTCTATGGGTTGAGGAGAGCCAAGCGGCGTTGGATTTTCTGTAAAGATCAGAGATTCGCCTTCTCTCACATCTTTATCTTCACCAGTAGCTAGTTTTAAACCATTGACCACCCCTTCAAATACATCTAATTGAGTGGTTCCATTCTCTCCAACCCCTACTGAAAAATCTGTGCCTCTAACTGAACAGACCGCAGTTTGAGTTTGCAGCATAAATCCCTTGCCTGTTTTTTTTACTTTGTTGCGAGTCGCGCCAGATTCTTGTGAAAGTTGGATAGGCGCTATTAACTGGCTTAATAAGAGAACCGTATCTGCAGAAAGCATGGTTTTTGAACCATCGTCAAAGATTAGGATTGCTTTTGAACTTTTTCCAGTGCGAATTTTTTCTCCCTGCTTTAAAACCTGTTTTTTATTTGCTTTTTTCCAAAGGCCGGATGTTGGTTCTTGAATTTCTACACTGCCTGATGAATTAATCAATATCGCTTGGCGCGCAAGCGCATCTGAAACATGCCCAAAATAAAGGCAAACTATAGAGCTAATAATAAATTTTTTAAAACTATGTTTATATATTGAGTTTACCAATAAATTATTTCTTTTGGGGTCGCTCGCCCCTGCGGGCTCGCTATGCACTGGGCTTGGCAGAATGCGAGTGCCAAGCCCAGTGAGCCCCAAAAGAAATAATTTATTGGTAAACTCAAGTGTGGACATAGTTTTAAAACTCCAGTCTAACTGAATATCTAAAAGTGTTGCCTAAATTGCCAAATGGCATCCAGGCAAAATCAAAGGAAAAGAATTTATATGTTATTCCCGTGCCTGCGCTTACCCCAATCCCAGTGCCTTCAATTTGGCGGTTTCTTCCAGTCTGATAACCTGCTCGAATAGAGGTGGAGAGATCCTCTTTTAACCAGGTTTTGGTAAATTCTGAGCCAACTCTTAAGGAAGGATCATTGTCCCTTGGAAAATTTCCATCCATGGAAAGCAAAAGTCCTTTCTTTTCTATTCCTTCTCCATTTTGACCGCTGATCTTCCAATTTTTTCCTAGGCGATAGCTGGTGCCTAATTTTATTGTGAGGGGTAGAGAATCTGACTCATCTTTAAATTTTACTTTTGATCCTAAATTCTGTACTGAAAATCCTATTGCTAGAGGCATCTCGCTAAATTTATAGAGTGAACCTAAGTCTATCCCATAGGAATTTGCAGCATCATCTGCAAGAACTTGCCGAATATATTTAAACCCAGCGCCAAAAGAAAGAGAATCATCCCATTTTTGGGCATAGGCAAGGGTATAGGCAGAATCATTAGAGGAAAAGGTAGAATCTGGATTATCGGTATCAGCAGTTCTTCGTTCTATGTCAGAGATAAGAAGGTTATTTAAAGCAAAAGCAAAGGTTCCATAAGATTTTGTAGGATGGGCAAAAGCAAAAAAGTGATATTGTAAATCCTGGAAAAGCTGGGCTCTCATAGCCACAAATTCATTTTTTTTGAGAAAGGCGAGCCCCGCGGTATTGGTATGAATTGCATTTGCATCATCCGCAACAGCAGTGTAAGCTTCCCCCAAAGCTTGGGGTCTGGCTCCAGCGCCTATTTTTAAAAATGCTGCGCCGCTCGTGCCAGCAGATTTAGCGCTAAAAGCGGCAAATGTATTTGATGAGAAGAATAAAAGTATAAGTATAGTTATTATTTTCATTTTATGACTGCCATTTTTAAGAATTTGGTTCTGGTAGAACCTTCAATTTTTAATCTTCCTATATAAACGCCGCTGGCTACAGTCTGGCCATCTTCATTTTTGCCGTCCCAATCATCATAATGATATTTGCCTGTAGCTTGTTTTCCGAAGTTTAGTGTTTTTACTAAATCTCCAGAAACATCATAAATATAAAGAGTGACTTCAACTGGAGTGTCTCCTAAATTTTTAGGCAGAGCATAACGCAAAGCTGTGGCGCCAGTTGCTCTTAATGTTTGTTGGCCATTAGTTTTTGTGCCTGTAAAGTTAAAGCCTCTCACAGTTGCGTTGAAAGGATTAGGGAAATTAAAGATTTCAATTTCTGATCCATTGAACGCTGTTGTGTCTGGAGTTGCGCTTGTAGTTGAAGATAACGCAACCACAGAGGAAGCGCCTAGCACTGTTGAAGTCGCATTCACCACCACATAGACTGTAAAGTGGTTCACATCTACAGTAATTGTTTTGTTAGTTAGATCTACAGACTTGTTAGAACTTTCTAACCCATAAGATCCAGGAGGCACTGATTCTCCGCTTGTGGTTGTAACTGTGGAGCTTGTGTCATTGTAAAAATAGACATTAATTGAATCTGCGCTTGTAACACCTGAGCTATAAGAAAGTTTTAAAGTTGCGTTTTTGGCTAAATTCCTGCGTATGCCAGAAGGCAGGAAGAAATCATAAAAAGATCCCATCACATTATTTGCCACTTCGGATGCGTTTGAGGCAGCTCCCATTGGGGCGCCTTTTAAATTATTTGAGTTTGAGCTTTGTGATTTTTTAGACGCAATCTCAGATTGTATCTGCTTCATCGCTTGTATAGCTTTGAAGAGATGAGATGGCAGGTTGCTTTCTTCTGAAGGAGTTCCATTTGCAAGGGATGGAGACCCTCTTAAGGATGGCGCTCCACTTTTTACAGAGGTTGTGGCTGTAGCGACATCATTCGCTTTTTGCATGCCTACACTTACATTGGAAGATACCTCTAAATTAGCGCCATCTGATTTTTTAAGAGCGCCTCCTGGAATAACTACTTGCGAGAGATCCCCTCTAATTTCCGCTCTTACCCCGCGCATATGGTTATATCTTGCGAATTCTTGACCTTCCAGACCCAAAGGAAATTCAAAGAAAGAATCTACTGTAAAGTTTGAGGTTGTTCCGGGCTGTAGTCCAGAGGTTGGGGATGTGAATCTAAATGTGACCCGTTTTGTATCAGCTGTGGGAAGATATAAAATATTTAGTTTTTTTCTGTTTGGGCTGATAGGATTAGAATCTTCTGGATCTTGAGAAATGGTTCCATCTCCGCCTACGCTAGAGAAAATAGAAACAACGCTTTTCCAATAGTCGTCAGATTTTTCCTGTAAAGTGCTGTTTCTAAGCGTTTGGGTACATTCAAATTCAAATTTATATTGATCAATTCCGCCTACCTTAGTTCCTGTTTTTGTTCCTTTTAAGAAAACTTCTGGTTTAGTTTGGGTATAGGTTAAATTAAAATTTGCAACATCCGTGGTTATAGATACTCCATTGCCGTTGGATGGATATCGTTCAGAAGGAATAAAAGTTTCATCTTCAGGAGTAAAGATAATTAGGTTATAGGTTGTGCCTGATTTTAGTCCAGCCAAGGTATAACCATCCACAGTGCTGGTTTGATCATTGGTCTGTACAGATGCGATGGTTAGTTCTGAAAAATCATCATTGGCTGCTGCCAGAACATCCACTTCATTGGTATTGGGTTTAGAACCATCGGGCTTTAAAATTTTTCCGGAAAGAGAAAGACCCACTGATAGTGTGATATTGCCCACATTTACCTGTGAATTAGTTACAGCTTGAGAAATTTTCATTACTCCATAGCCTGAACTAAAAGCATAAATGTCATAGGTTCCAGCAGCTAAACGATCCAGAGTAAAGGTGCCATCTAGATTGGTTGGAATTTCAATATCTCCTATGGGGTTTTTAGTTGGGATATTTCCCTGCTTATTAGCCACAATTACCGCGATTGGGAATCCAACACTTTTGCCTCCCTCTCCAAATGGATTTTTTAGAGCTCCCCCATCTGAGGTAACCACCTTTCCTATAATAGATGCTGGACCCAGTTCAAGCGTAACGTTTAATGGCACAGAAGATTTTCTCACATCCACGCTTTTTTTTACTAATTCAGCGTAGCGAGTTTCAAAATTGCCTGGATTAAATAGGAACGCGTCAGAGCGGTCTCGTTCCGCAAAAGTAACGTTGTAATAGCGTAAATCATAGCTTAATCCGGAAAGGGTATAAGATCCGCGTTCATCAGTGAATGCTCTAACCTCAGCGTCACGGGAATCTTTGGTTCCAACTCCTGCTGGACGCGCCACAATTCTAACATTGGCAATGGGTTGGGTAGAGGAATCAACCACTGATCCTGTCATGGAAATACCTACTAAAAGTTCTACTGTTCCAAGATCAAATGTTTGTCCTGG
The DNA here is from genome assembly GCA_016180425.1 of Elusimicrobiota bacterium. Lineage (GTDB taxonomy): Bacteria > Elusimicrobiota > Elusimicrobia > 2-02-FULL-39-32 > 2-02-FULL-39-32 > 2-02-FULL-39-32. Next base: position 153,814 of record JACPBF010000001.1, on the reverse strand, counting down.
CGGGACTGAGATTCCAGATTTTTCTTCAGCCACTAAATTTAGTTTTCCCTGTCCCAGCAAACTTTCAGCTGAAGTTGCCATGGAGAACTGGTCTTGTTTAAATGAAACAGTATATTCCGTATCTGGAATAAGGTTAGAAATTTTGAAAGTTCCTTTAGTTGAATCAATATTAATAAAACTGCTGCCGCCACCAAAGCCTCCTTGACCTGCGCCTCCTGCTCCATCCGCTGAACTGCCTGATCCTGCTCCAGGAGCAAAAGCGCTAATTCTAAAATTGCTAGGTAAGAGGGAGTTATTGTTAGATGTAATTAGTTCTGTAGATTTAGTTCCATCTGTTGAAATGCGGACTACAGCTAGTTTACCTTCAATTGCAGCTGGTTTAAACAACTGAAAATTTTGGTTGGTTACATTGGATCCAGAAACTGTAACCCTTAATGGTTTGCTTACGAATTTTCTTTCTATTTTTCCAGTAAGGAAGTTGTAGCTCATCATCTCCTCTAGTATAAGCGTATAGATGCCGTTAGAGAGATTAGACACTGAATAATTAGCCGTGGTTCCATTTAGATAAACTGGCTGCCAATTGACAATCTCATTCCTGTCATTTAAAACTTTAAGAAAGAGAAAAACTGTATCGGCAGAGGCTCCTTGAGGCACATCTATTTTTCCGCTGATAGAGGATCCTGCGGAATAGGTAAATTCTAAGTTGCCGTTAACAGGGCTAATGACTTGTACGGTTCCATTTTCAGTAATAAGAATCACTTTTTCTTCATTGGCAACATCGCTCGTGTTTGGTTCATAACCTTGATTAAAACTAGTGTTATTGTAATATTGCGCAGTAGGGTCTAAATTTACAGGATGTCTTAAAATATAAACTCCTGCAGGCAGATTAATAGCCCAAGTTCCACTGGAAGTGATAGCTGCGCTTAGCACTTGGCCAAAACCAGATTTTTTTCCTCTATCCAGACCAAAGCTCCCTCCTCCGCCAAGACCAGAATCTATTTCCGCAAAGTTTCTTAATCCTTCTTCAAAGTTGGTTCCATCCTTAGGATAGGCTTCAATTCTGGCAATAGGAAAACTACCACTACCTGTACCAATATTGATATTTTCATATCCTAGTTTGGTAACCAGATCGCTAACTGTATTAATTTCTACTCCTCCAGAATTGGAAGAGGTTTGTCCAAATTTAAAAGGTTGTACCTTGACTGTGCCTTTAACAGTAAAAGTTGTGGCTACAAGGTTAAAAGTAACAGTAGAGGTTTGTCCATTGATCACATTCACCATCTGACTCTTAAATTGATTAGTAGTTTTGTAGTTAACTTCCACTCTATAAAAACCAGTTCCAATGTTTGGACTGGTAACTGTGGATTGAGATATACTTGCGCTTGTGCTGGAGACACCAGGCCCCTCTATTGTTAAGGAAACATTTTCATAGTCTTGGTTTGGAATAGTTATAACTGAGGCAATTTTCCCTCCATAACGTTTAAGTTTTAGGTCCCGAGTGCCCACCCCATTTGTAACAGTGACAGTTTTTGGGCCTGGAGGGTCTGACTCAAATCCTTGTAAATAAGTATGAACATTGTAGATTCCATCCTCAACACCTTTAATACTGTAGTTACCGCTTGTTATAGAGCTATCTCCTTCTTTTCCAAGAAGCTGGAATTGAGTTGAGTTATAGGAGTAATTAACTGGACTAAAAGCATTAATGTAAAGAGTAAAAGAACTATTGACTATGCCGGGAATTCTTGAAGTGTCCCCTTCCACGCTAATGGCGCCGCTGATCCCTTGCGCAATCGTTGTGCTGAATGCCAAGGTCAAGCCATTTTGGATTACTGCATCTCCTCGGAAAAGATCGCCGGAAATTAAGGACCCTACTCCATTCGCTCCCACAGGGACTGAGGCTGAAGAAACTGTTCCAATTCCAAAAGCGCGCGCTCTAATTGTGTAGGTTCCAGTATCTAAATCCAATACAAAAGCTCCTGTTGTGGATGCTTCTCTAAAACTGTTTATACCTTGAATAAAAGCGCCACCCCAAGAGGTTGGGAATTTATCCCCGGATTTAGTTCCTTCAACCGAGACCCATGTGCCAAACTGTTGGGTGGATGGGAGAACAACATAACCAAAAACTCTTGGTTTTTTAGTAAAGGTGAAATTAATGTCTGTAGTGCCGCTATCTCCTGCAGTCACAATGGTTTCAGTGGAGCTAAAGCCTCTAAGTTCAGCCCGTACTTTATAGGTTCCGCTAGGCGGAACAGTGATCGCTGTCCAGGTGCTGACTCCAGTGTTAGTGTAACCGCTGTCAGATTCTTGAGAGCCTGCTGAAAATCGAAGGGATCCAAAACCAGATGGGAATCCATTGGAATTATTCACAACATTTATAAATCCCCAGTTGTCATAGTTTGCTTCCACAGCAGTTTGTGGAATAGTTGCATGTACTCTAATTTGAATGGGCGGGCTAAAGGTAATGGTGCTTGCGGAAGTTGGAGGATTTCCTGCTGTTTGATTCGCACGATTGCCGTCAAAAATTTTGTAAGTAGTTGGATCAAAATAATTTGCCTTAAGACTATAAGCAGCGCCAGATTTTAAGCCCCAAATCCTTGTTTTGCCGTCGCTTCCAGTTTTTTGTGATCTATAGACAAAACCTTTTCCGCTCTGACCATTAGCTTCTACAAGAGCTCCGCTAAGACCAAGTGGAACACAACTGGTGCAGCCAGAGTTTCCTGTAGTTACAAATACATCCAAATAATTAGACTGTACTCCGATCGTTGTTGTAGAAATGTTTCCTCCAGAGGCATCTTCTAATCGGACCACATAAGTGCTATTTGTGCCTGAACTGGTTGAACTTTGCACAATGCTGCCTAGATAGTCATTGCCATACCAGCTTAATCCTTGAGGCTGTCCAAAATTCCAGAACTCAAACATAGGGGTAATACTGGAGATTGTGATAGGAATTTGAGAAAGTTGAGAGAGGATTGGGTCTGTTCCAATTCGAACTCTCCAATAAGTTTCGTTATTTGAAGGTGTAAATTGAATTGTGGCAAAGTCATCAATTCCATCCCCATCAGGGGTCATAGTGGCAGGAACTACTTGAAAATTATTAAATCCAAATGAGTCAGCGCGAATTTTTATGGATTGAAAAGTAGTGTTGGTACTTGCACCTTTATCAAAATCATCGTTCCATTCTAACCAAAGAGCATTCTCTCCTATGGTATTAGTTTTATAATATATATTTTCACCTCTGGATCCATTTGGAATAGTCAAGGCATAATAAGTTGCAAAATTAGTGTTTGTAAGACTATAGAAATAGTTTGGAGCTTGAGTGGCTTTGAAGGCAGAAGTTGAAATTGTAGCAGAAGCTAGGACTGTTGTAAAATTGTCTCTTGAAATCTGTCCTGTATTGTCATAAGCATAGGTATAACTATTTGTATCCTTATGAAGAGTAAATATCCTGATTTTAAGATCTTTATGCGCTGTGGTTGGTTGAGCTGAGGCGTCCATGGGCTCTAAGAATAGAGGCGGGGAAGATTGGCCGCTGCTTAAAACTATGGTTATGTTGGATGAACCAAGAGGAAATCCAACATTTGTAGCATTGCCTGCTGTGATATTTATAGAAGGTTGAACTAAAATAGATGTCAGTACTCCATTGTTAGAGGCTTGGGATTTAATTGCAAATTGAACCCCAGATTTTGTGGATGGAGCAGTGAGACCTTTATATTTAAAATTTAAGACGTCCCCAGAATTAAATTTTCCATTCGTAGTTACGCTGGCAATGATCACTCGATTATCATTTGGATCTATACTTAAAGATAGGTTTTTTAATTGCGCGGTTGGGGTAATGGTGCTAGCATTTACAAAACCGTTGTCCCCTTGATTGGTCAACGTTGGTTTGGACCAAAAATCTGGAATACGAAAAGAGATTTTAGCCCCGTCAGTCATGGAAGAGGCTCCTACTGTAAAATGAAGATTTATAGTTGTAAGTGAACTAATTGGAACACTGGTTAACTGGGTAAGATTGCTGACATCAAAAATTTGAACTGTGCCTTGTCCATCCCCTGCTTGAGCAGTGAAGGGTTTCGCAGAGGTAAAAGGACTTTTAGAAGGGTCTCCAAGATTGCCAGCATCATCTTGCGCTCTTACCGAGAACCAATAAGTCACCCCAGCAGTTAGATTTTTAATCTGATAAGATCTGTTGGCTCCAACCGTTGTAGGAGAAGGAGGAACCTGTTTTACTGGGTTAGCTTCTATATCCAGCACAATTCCTGATGAGCTTAACGCGTTAGACCAGTTTGAGGTTGTGATCCCAGTGGTGGATGAGTATCTTATATGGTATTTAGTGATTGAGCCGCTTAGAGCATCACTCCCATCGTCTGCAGGTTCTGTCCATGTTAGATTAACAGATCCTATTGGATCAGATGCTCCTCCGGGTGTAGCAGTTAGATCATTGATTTGAGAAGGTTTTGCGCTGTCAGGATCGCTTAATTGAAATCTTAATGTGCCTTTGGCGTTGTTTGCTCCAAGGATTTGAAAAAAGTAAGTTGTGCCAGCAGATAATGGAACAAATACTTTAGATTGCAAAATTGAACTGCTTGCATCATCATTACAATCAATGGGTTGTCCAACTACAATGGGTTCGCTTCCTCTCCAGACTTGCAGGATCGTATCAAAACTTGAATTAAAGGTGTTGACTGTAACATTTCGCGTTGCCGTAGAAAGGAACCGATACCATACATCGTAAGAGGTCTGTATAGTTGTAAATTTAGTTGTATTACATGTGGGGGCTTTTTCCGCGAAACTGTTGATATTTGTAGTGATAATCTCATTAGAGAAAGGGATGGCAGTAATAGTTGTTGCATTTACAGAATTATCATTGGAAGAGTTTATAGCTGAACCAGGAACAAAAATAGTTGCTCCATTAGATAAAGCGCTAAGATTGAAAACATCATCTACTGTTTTCATTGCAAACCAAACAGTGGTATTTTGAGTAAGATTTTTAATTAATTGTGTTTGGACCGTATATGCGACTTGCGGCACTGTTAGGGCATCATTGGGCGGTGTTCCTACCAAAGTTGGGGAGTTTGTGATTTTTACAGCGGTGCTATAATTTAAATCATTATTAATTAGTTCACTTGTAGAGAAACGGATATCATAGGATGTGGCTGTGCCATCTCTGGCGTCATCTCCCGGAGAAGTCCATGTAAGTTTTACTGCACCATATTCTATATCCGCAGCTGCAGTTAGATTTGTTACAGGATCTGGCGCAGAGTTATCTCCAGCCAGTTCTTTAAATTGAAATCGCAGAATTCCTCCAGAACCATAATCAGACATTACTTGAACATAATAGGTTGCTCCATTTTCCATGCTAAATTTTACTGTGGCATTTGTATGATAGGGGTGGTTACAACCAACTTCTGTTGCATTTGCGCCTGGGACTGGGTCAGTTCCACCAGTGCTTTTCCAAACAGTGAGAATCGTATTGAAATCAGAATTGTTGGTATTCACTTCTACACCTTTTGTGGTTGTGGAAACATGGCGAAACCAGACATCTCTGTTTCCAGCCCCATACTCACAGGAAGGAGTTTTTTGAATGGCAAAATTTGCTGCTGTGGTAGTGGATTGGCTTGTAAAATTTAAAGAATCAATTACAGTTACATTGCTATTAGAATAATCGTCATTTGTTACGGTTGGCGCGAAAAATGAAAATGAGCTAAGGTTCACAGTAGAACTGTTGTTAGATGAGTCAATCGCGGTTGCTCGAATATAGTAAGTGGTTCCATTGACCCATTGAGGCAAAGTGGTGTAATCCCAAAGCGTGGAGCTTGAACCATAATTTTTTAGAAAACTATTGACGCTAACCGTAGAACCCCAGGTTGCGCCGCTCCAATAACTGCTGCCTGTTCCTTGACCATTTGTGCCGCCACTGGAGATGGTTAGTTCTACAGAATTTACACCAGCATTATCTGTGGATGTGCCTGAGATGACAAGCAGACTGGACAAAGTAGGGAATGTTCCTTCATAGGGTTCTCTGATGGATACAGTTGGGACTGTTTCATCCACATTTCTAAGACTAAATGTGCTGCTAAAAACAGTGGTTCCACCAGATCCGCTATTTCCTTTAGATGTGATTTGAAAATAGTAAGTAACGCCTTTTGAAAGGTTAAATTGAATTTGGGATTGTAGATTGGTCGCCACAAAATCGTCGTTGCAGGTATCTTGAGTAAGTTTTGTAATATCATTGTCTGGGCTGCCTGCTTTATAAGATTGTAAGACTGTATCAAAACTTGAACCAAAGGTATCGGCTGTAGCTGACATGGCAGCTGTTGATAAGTATTTGTACCAAATACTTTTAAAATTTCCGGAAATGCCGTAATCGCAAGATGGGATAGGTTCAGAGGTAGTAGTTTCTGTGGATGCGTCTAGTGTAGCAGTGGAGTGAGTAAAATTATATTTTAATCCCCCAGCAGTTGTGGTGCTGGTATGGGTCATGGTGGAAGCATTAACAAAATTGTCATTTTGCGGGGCTGAAAGAGCTGATTTTGGTTGAAAAATAAAAAAAATAAAAGCTATAAAAAATAAACTAATCAGCTTTATCTTATAAAAAGCAATAGATTTCTTTTTTAATAAAAATTTGCTCATTTAGATTTAATGTTTAAAAAATTTTTACAATCCGAATATTCCATTTTTTAACGCTATTCGGATTTAAGATATAAAGGTCGTTTATTATAATTATAAAGCAATTGCAGAAATTGTCAAGCAATTTTTCATGTGACTTTTGTCACAAGATAGAGCCACTCTTCCTTATTTCCTTTTAACCCTAAGATTGGACAGGGAAAATGCTCTTTTATTTCAAAACCTAAAGTTTTAGAATGCCCCACAATTTTTTCAATAATCTCTTCACGGATCTTTTGGTCTTTTAAGATTCCTTTTTTAATCCATTTTCTTTCACTTTCAAATTGCGGTTTAATGAGGACAAAAAGATCAATGGTCAGCTGATCTAAATTGGAATTTGCCCAATTTGGATGAATTATTTCATGAATTTTTTTTAAGATTTTAGTTAAAGAAATAAAAGAAAGATCTACTACTATTAAGGAAGGGAGCTCTTTTAAATTGTTCCAAGGAGGTATCCATTTTAGGATATGGCATTTTTCATATAGGGAGATACGCGGATCTTCTCTTAATTTATAATGGAATTGGCCATGGCCTACATCCACAGCAATAATTTTTTTAGCTCCTTTTTGCAAAAGGCAGTCTGTAAAGCCTCCTGTAGAGCAGCCTACATCTAAACAAATCCGATCTTGCGGGTTTATTTTCCAGTGGTTTAGAGCAGCCTCTAATTTTTCGCCGCCGCGGGAAACATATCTTGGCAGGGAGAGTAGTTCAATCTCTGAATTTTCTTTAACCAGAGTGGCTGTTTTTAAAAGAATGGGAAGATTTTTTACTTTAATTTGGCCTGCTAAAATAAGTCTTTGTGCTTTGTTTCTTGAATCCGCGATTCCTCTTTCTACAAGAAGACAATCTAATCGTTTTTTAACGATTTTTTTTTTATTGAAAAGAGGCGGGGATAGAGTTGCCAGAAAATTGTTAAATTCTAACGGATTCTTGGCTTTCCAGAGTTCTAATTTTTTCCGCTATTTTTTCCGCAGAAAGCCCTTCCTTATCTCTTAAAATGTTTTGAGTTCCATGTTCTACAAAGTGGTCTCCAATGCCAATTCTAGTAATCGTCACAGGTTGACCCTCCATACTCTCCATGATAGCGCTGCCAAAACCTCCTGCTAAAACATTCTCCTCTACTGTAATCCATTTTCGGTTCCCTTTTTCAAGGAGTTTGATTAACAAATTTTTATCAATTGGTTTTACAAAGCGCATGTTAACTACAGTGACAGGAATCCCTTCCTTTTGCAGAAGTTTAGCTGCTTCTAAACAAGGAACAACTGTGCTGCCTATGGATAAAAGAGCGATGCTTGAATCAGGAGATTCTTTTACTATTTCTCCTTGGCCAATAGGGATTAATTTAAATTCTTTATCTAAAGGAACTCCATATCCTGGACCTCTGGGGTAGCGTAGAGCAACAGGAGCTTTATCATACTTTAAAGCAGTATAGAGCATATGTTGAAGCTCATTTTCATCTTTTGGCGCCATGATAATAAAATTAGGCAACATTCGAATATAAGAATAATCAAAGACTCCATGATGCGTTGGTCCATCATCCCCTACAATTCCCCCACGATCTAAGATAAAGACCACAGGCAGATTTTGTAAAGAGATGTCATGTTCCATTTGATCAAAAGCTCTTTGCAAGAAAGTGGAGTAGATGGCAACCACTGGGCGTAACCCTTCAGCAGCCATGCCTCCTGCAAAAGTAACAGCATGTTGTTCAGCTAAACCCACATCATAAAATCTTTCTGGAAATTGATCCCGCATCAGGTCTGTGCCAGTACCTTCTGGCATGGCAGCAGTCACTGCCACAATTCTTTGATCTTCTTTTGCAAGCCTGACCAATGTTTCTCCAAATATTTTCGTGTAAGGCGTAGGGCTTCCTCCAGATTTTTGTATCTCTCCAGTCGCCACATCAAATTTTCCTGGAGCATGCCAGCCAAAAACATCTTTTTCCGCATGTTCATAACCTTTTCCTTTTTTAGTAATAATATGGAGCAGGGAGGGGCCTTTAGTTTTTTTAATAGCTTCCAAAACCTCCATAAGGCGGAAAATATCATGGCCGTCCACTGGACCAAAGTAAGCAAAACCCATTTCTTCAAAAAGAATCCCTGGAAAAAGAAGCACTTTTAATCTTTTGCCTAAACGCACTAAAGCTGATCCCCAAAAATGGACCCTTGCCAAAAATTTTTCCAATCTTTTTTCCCATTTAGTAACAATGCCTAAAGTTAATAGCTTTGCAAGAAAAGTACCCATGGCCCCGACTCTATGAGATATGAACATTTGGTTATCGTTTAATACCACAAGAAGATCAGCGCCAATGTTTCCTGCATTTTGTAAACCTTCATAAGCCATTCCGCCTGTAATACAACCGTCAGAAACTATTGCCACAACTTTAAAATCCTCTTTTTTATGGTCCCTGGCAGCAGCAATGCCAAGAGCCGCTGAAATAGCTGTGGAAGCGTGTCCTCCTCCAAAAACATCATATTCTGATTCTTTTCTGCTTAAGAAACCAGAAATTCCTCCATATTGTCGAAGGGTCTCGAACTTTTCAAAACGGCCTGTTAAGAGTTTATGTCCATATGCCTGGTGGCCTGTATCCCAAATAATTTTATCTTTGGGAGCGTCAAATACAGTATGTAAAGCAACAGTAATTTCAGCGGCTCCTAAGGAAGCTCCCAGGTGTCCGCCTTTTTTAGATACCACCTCTAAAATTTTTTCTCTTATTTCTTTGCAGAGTTGCGGCAGCAGTTCTTTTTTAACTGCTTTTAGATCTGCAGGTTTTTTAATGATAGGTAAAATATTCATGACCACCCCTTCAGTAAGTTCTTTCTACAATATAATCCGCCAGATCTTTTAAGATTTGAGCTTTTTTTCCAAAAATTTTTAGTTCCTCTTTGGCTTCTTGAATGAGTTGGGTTGCTTTTGATTTAGATTTTTCTATTCCAAAAATTGCCGGGAAGGTCAATTTTTTATTTTCTAAATCAGAGCCTTTTTTCCCCAGTAATTTTTTATCCCCAATCAGGTCAAGAATGTCATCCGCTATTTGAAACGCAAGCCCGATTTTTTTTCCATAGGATAAAAGTTTTTTAATTTTGTCTTGACTTGCATTTGCTAGAAAAGCTCCGGAAACTAAACTTGCCTCAATTAAACTTGCGGTTTTAGATTCGTGAACTTTTTTTAAAATTTCAATCTGTTTTTTTGGTTTTTGTTTTAACCAACGCCCTTCATCCATTTCCAGGTCAAGGGCTTGTCCGCCTACCATGCCTTTAAATCCAGCGCCTTGGGCAATGCTCTCTACCACAAAAGCTAACCTGCAATTTTGGCCTAACATTTTACCATTTTTTGCGATCAAGTCGAAAGCATAGGTCAATAGAGCATCCCCGGCTAAAATAGCGATGCCTTCGCCAAAGACTTTGTGGCTGGTGGGCCGTCCCCTGCGCAGGTCATCATCATCCATGGCTGGAAGATCATCATGGATAAGGGAATAAGTATGGATCATCTCTAGGGCGCAAGCTGTAGGCAGCGCTTTTTTTCCATCTAAATTACAGATTTCAGCTCCGGCAATGGCTAAAATGGGTCTTAGCCTTTTTCCTCCAGCAAAAACCGAATATCTCATTGCTTTTAAAATTGGTTTGGAAGAAGCTGGGGGTAGAAAATTGTTGAGAGCTTGATCTACAATTTTCTTCCACTTTTGCAAATATTCTTTTAATTGGTTTGTCATAGGCGAAAGTGTTATTTTTTTAAAACATTGTCAAAATTGTTTTTTCAAAAGAAATATTCTTTTAAAAAAAGAATTTGATTCATTCTTTAAAAAGGGTCATCCTTGTCTTCTAAAACTTCTCCTTCTTCAGCCAAACCATATTTTTCTTTTTGAAAAGGTTCTGGCTCTAGAGCGCCTCCCGGTCCCTTTTTACTTAAGATTTCTATTTTTTTCTTAGCCTCTTCCAGTTTGGAAGAGCAATGGCGAAAAAGAGAGATCCCCTCCTCATAAAGGGCTAAAGAATCCTCTAAAGGAACATCGCCCCCCTCTAATTTTTCCACAATTTTTTCTAATTTTTTAAGCGCCTCTTCAAATTTAATGTTCATAGATAGTTGTGCAGCTTCTTTTTTAGTCATAAAACATTTCTCCTCATTTAAGTTTATGCATAATCTCGGTTAAAAAAGCATTCTTAAGCTAAACTAATTTATATCTTGCACACTAGCTGTTATTTCACCCTGATGCAATTTGACGCGAATCAAGTCTTTCTGAACAACCTGTAAGCTCGATTTTATAATTTTATTGTTCGTTTGTAAGTAGGCGATCGCATAACCTCGTGAGAGCACTGCTAGAGGAGATAATGCCTCCAATTTTCCCGCTAAAGCATGGAGAGATTCTTTTAATTGTTGAATTTTTTTCTGAATCGTATTTTCTAAATTTTGAACTTTGTAAAAGGCGAGGTTCATTTTTTCTTCCAGTTTTAAGGAAGGAGAAAGAAGACAGAGTTTTGATTTTAAAACTTGAAGTTGGCCTTCTCCTTGGTTGATGGATTGATTCAGGCGGGCATCCATCTTTGCAAAAAGATCATCTAAATTTTGCAAATTGTTTTCAAACAAAATTTGGGGGCGCGTAAAAAGTGAAGTTCTTGCAAATCCTTTAATTTGTTCAAAAGCAAATTCTAAGCAAGAAAAAATGTTTTGTTTTAATCTGGCATGGAGGTTTATTAACTGGTTTTGAAGTTCAATCTTATTTTTTACTACCAGTTCTGCAGCCGCAGAGGGTGTGGGAGCCCTTAAGTCTGCCACAAAGTCAGCAATGGTAAAATCAATTTCATGCCCCACGCAGGAAATGATTGGAATTTTTGACCCGGCAATGGCTCTGGCTACACACTCTTCATTAAAAGCCCAGAGATCTTCAATAGAGCCGCCCCCGCGCCCCACTAGAAGAACATCCAGTTCTTTGTAATTTTCATTTAAAGTGCGGATCGCATCCTCAATTTCTTCTTTTGCTCCAACTCCTTGCACTTTAACAGGGTAAATCAGAATCTCCACATTGGCAAATCTGCGGTTAATGATGGTGAGCATGTCTTTTAAAGCGGCGCCTTGAGGAGACGTGACAATTCCAATTTTTTGCGGCAAAGAAGGAATCGCTTTTTTTCTTGTAAGGTCAAACAGTCCTTCAGCCTCCAGCTTTTTTTTGAGCTGCTCAAAGGCTAAAGCTAAGGCTCCTGCGCCTTTAGGTTCAAGCAAGTTAGCGATCATCTGAAACCTGCCTCTTTGAGTATAGAGGGAGATTCTACCCTGCACTAGAACCTTTAAACCATCCTCTAAACGGAATTTTAAAGAATTCATGACGCTTCTAAATGCGACAAGTTCTATTTGGCTGTTTTCATCTTTTAAAGAAAAGTAACAATGGCCGGAACTTGCGATGCCCCGAAAGTTAGAAATTTCTCCCTCTAGCCAAACAGTTGAGAAATTTTCCTCTAGAAGTTTTTGGGCTAACCCATTTAATTCGCTGACTGTATAAATTTTTGGATTTTTATCTGCCATGGGGAGTTCGATAAACTTTTTTTTCTGTTATGACCATATCCACTGGAATATCATTTTTTTCATGCGGTAAAGAGGGAACAAAAGTTTTGTCAAAGGTCAGTCCAATTGTTAAGGAGGAGGCGCATTTTTTTAAGAACCGGTCATAAAACCCAATGCCTGTGCCTAAGCGAAAGCCTTGAGAGTCAAAAACAATTCCTGGGACCAGGATTAGTTCTAATTTTTCTTTACTCACATGGGGACAACAATCTTTTGGCTCTAAGAGGCCGTAGGTTCCTTCTTTACAATCTTTTGTTAAATTTTTAATTTGAAAAAATTCCATATTTATTTTTTTATTTGAATTTATTTTGGGAGCCGCAACTTTTTTTTCTAGAGCAAGCGATTTTTTAAAAATTAAAAAAGTGCTGACCTCATTATTTTTGCTTAAATAGATTCCCAACCTTTTTGATTTTTTAAATTCTTTTATTTTAAAAAGCTGTTTTGCTATTTTTAGGTTTAAAATTTTCTGTTCTGGTTTAGGGATTTGGGACCTAATTTTTTTGTACTTTTTTCTAATTTGTGATTTAATTATTTCAAGTTTCTGACGCATGCGTTCTCCAAAATTTTAAACGCTCCTTAATTTCCTTTTCTTTTCCTTGATCCTGGGGCTCATAAAAAATCTTTGGTTCAGGCATATATTCTTGTTTCACCCAGTGATTGGGAAAATTGTGCGGGTAAAGATATCCTTTGCCATGGCCTCTTGTTTCTTTGTCTAAATTTGAATCTTTAAGATGGGCTGGGACCTGCCTGGCCTTGCCATTTTTTACTTCTGCTAGAGCTTTTCCAATGGCAAGGGTAGAGGCATTGGATTTAGGAGCTGAGGCGATATAGGCGACTGCTTGCGCCAAAGGGATTCTAGCCTCTGGCATCCCTAAAAATTCCAGGGCTTGGAAAGCGCTTAAAGCTAAAGTGAGAGCAAGAGGGTCCGCATTGCCCACATCTTCTGAAGCGCAAATTAAGATTCTTCTGGCAATAAATCTGGGATCCTCACCTCCTTCCAACATTTTTGCCATCCAGTATAGGCTGGCATCCGGGTCACCTCCCCGCATCGCTTTTATAAAAGCTGAAATAGTATCGTAATGCTCATCCCCTTTTTTATCATAGGCGAGACCTCTAGTTTGCAGGGATTCTTCAGCTATTTTTAAGGTGAAGCAGAGGATTCCATCTCCTTCAAAAGGAGCGGACTTTGCGCCAATTTCTAAAGCGTTTAGGAGAATCCTTGCATCTCCAGAAGACCTTTCTAAAAGAAGGGTTTTAGCCTGATCCTCGATTTTTATCTTTTTTTTTAAAATGGTTTCCATTTTATTTAGGCCGCGATCTAAGATTTTTTCTAAATCATTTTCTTTTAAGGGAAAAAATTCAAAACAACGGGACCTGGAACGAAGGGCAGAGTTTACATAAAAATTGGGATTTTCAGTTGTAATTCCAATTAAGGTAATCGTCCCACGCTCCACATCCGGTAAAAGAGCATCCTGCTGAGAGCGGTTAAAATGGTGGATTTCATCTATCAGCAGGATCGTTTTTTGAGATTGAGTTTGCAAACGTATTTTTGCAGATTCAATTATTTTTTTTAGTTCTCCTACCCCTGTAGTCACCGCGTTCATCTCTACAAAGAAGCTTTGAGTTTTGAGCGCAATCAGTCTGGCTAGAGCGCTTTTGCCTGTGCCTGGAGGGCCAAAAAAGATGCTGGAAAAAATGCGGTCTGATTCAATGAGTCTTCGCAAGAGTTTTCCTGAACCCAAGAGTTGTTCTTGACCAAAGAATTCATCTAAAGTTGCGGGAGAACAGAGGTAGCTGAGAGGGTGAAACTCTATTTTTAGTTTTTCTTTTGATGAAAATAGATTCAAAGGTTCCATTAAATTTAACTCACACGATCTAAAATAAATCTTTTTGAAACTACTTAATAGTTATTCAACTGTGGTTTCTTTTAAGGTTTGCTCTAAGAGTTTAATTAGATCTTCTTGCTTTTTTTCTTGGGAGTTACTTGAACTGGATTTATTTTCCCGGTCTTGGAATAGCTCATCTGCAATGTTTAAAGCCGCTAAAACCGCTATTTTTTGGGTAGAGACAATATGGGTCATCTGCTGGATCTCTTTCATTTTTTCTTCAATATACCTAGCCAGGGAATTGTAGTAAAGAGCGTCTGAAGGGTTGCCTAAGATTTCATAGGTTTGGCCAAGGATTATAACTGGAATTTTTTCTTCAATCATTTTACAGCTTCATTTTGTGATAGCGTTGGACAAGTTTTTCTAATTTTTGTTTGATCAGAGCCCGCTCTTCTTTGAGATTGGAGAGCTCTAGCACAATTTTTCTGACATCTTTATTTTCTGTTTGCAGGAATTCATTTTCTTTAATAAGTTTATTAATATTTTCTTTAATTTTAACATTTTCATCCCGGAGCTTTTCAATAAGTTTAACAGCTGTTTTTACTTTTTCTTCTATGATTTCTATTTTATGCACAGAAACTTCCAAAACTTTTCCTAACAGGATTATTAAATAAGAGACATCTTAGCTTCATTTTGTCCTTAAAGAAGCTCCAAATTTTAGTTTAAGCCGTTCAACTATTTTTTCTCTTAAAATATTGGCAGTTTCATCTTTGAGGGTTTCTTGGGGGCGCCTAAAAGTTAAAGTAAAGCTAATGCTTTTCTGGTCAGGGAATTTAGGGTCCGTATAAATATCAAAAGGAATGAGTGTTTCCAGCAGTTCGCCGCCTGAATTTTTGATCTCTTCTTTAATCTCCTCCCACAATATTTTTTCATTGATCCAGATTGAGCAATCTCTTTTAATCGCCGGGGTGCGAAGAACTGTCAATATTTTTTTGTCGGATTTAAATGCGCCTAAGAGCGTTTCTAAATCAATTTCAAAAAGAGCTACTTGGTTTTCAGAGCCAAGTTCTTTCAAATTTTTTGGGTGTATCATCCCAAGAATGCCAATTTTTTCAAAGGGCTTGCTAAGATTCAAATTAAAAGAAAAAGAGGGATGCAGGGAACCTTGAGTAAAAAAAGAGGTTTCTTCATTTTTTTCTAACCCTGTCTCTTTCATTTGAATCTGTCCATTGAAAAGAGCGTTTAAATTTTCTAAAACACCTTTGATCCAGAAAAAGTCAATGGTCTCATTGGATTTTGATTTCCACCAAGCATGCTGGCTCTTGCCGCAAGCAATTCCAGCTAGATGCAGTCTTTCTTTTATCTCTCCATTAGATTTTTGAAATACCTTTCCAATTTCAAAAAATCTCAGATCTTTTTTTTGGTAAGATAGATTTAGTTTTAAATTTTTAAGAAGTTCTGCTAAGAGATTGGGACGCAAGAACATCTGTTCTTCTGCCAGGGGGTTTTCAATTTTTATAAGCTGATTTTCCGCAAAAGAATCACAATCTTTTTTTGAGACAAAACCAATATTATAGGATTCATAAAAACCTAAAGAGGTCAAGATTTTTCGTAAGTCCTTTAAAAATCCAGAAATCTGGTTCAGTTCAGAGCTGGTTTGAGATTCAGATAAATTTAATTGGAACTTGTTTCCTTGCGAAGGGACAGTAGAATATCCTTTTAACCTTATCAGCTCTTCAATAAAATCTATTTCAGAGCTAAGGTCTAAACGCCAAGTTGGAGAGCGTACTTCAAGCTCTTCTTTGTTTAAGGATTGAACCGGTATCGCCAATCTTTTTAAAAGTTTTTCTGTCTCGGGATTGGGAAGTTCCACTCCCAAAATTTTTTTAATTTGGCTGCTTTTCAATGTCCATGATCTTGTTGCTTGTGGTTTTGGGCAGGTGTCATAGAATTGAGAGTTCTTGCCTTTAGTAGTTTCACTTATTTTTTGAGCTGCTTTTAAGCTCCCCATAGAACTCGACCAATGGCTGACCCCTCTTTCAAAGCGATAAGAAGATTCAGAGCCAAGTCCACATTTTTTTCTTGCAGCCCGAACCAATCGTTTTTCAAAAATCGCGCTTTCCAAAAGAATGTTTTTTGTTTGGTTAGTTACCGCGCAATCTTCGCCCCCCATGATCCCGGCAATCGCCACAGCTTTTTTTTCATCCGCAATCACTAAAATTTCTGGATCCAAAGAATATTCTTTCCCATCTAAAGCTAAAATTTTTTCATTTTGTTTAGCTCTGCGAACAGCTATTTTTTCCCCTTCTAGTAGATCCGCGTCAAACGCGTGCAGCGGCTGCCCGATTTCTAGTAGAATCGCATTAGTGATGTCCACAATATTATTGATTGCACGTATCCCGCAGCGGAATAGACGCTGTTGTAATTTTAAGGGAGAAGATTGAATTTGGACTCCACATATTTTCCTTGCGATATAGCGCGGGCAATCCAGCTCATTTTCAATTTTTACAGTAAAAGGCGGATAGGATTCTTCCTTAAAAGAAAGAGAAGCAAAAGGAAATTCTAGATCAAGCGCCGCAGCCACCTCACGCGCAATTCCTGCATGGGAAAGGCAATCCGGACGGTTAGGAGTTATTTCTAGATCTAGAATAGTGTCTTCAAAATCTATTAGTTTTTCTGCTTGGGTTCCACACTTTTCTTCGCCTTCCAGATAAGTTAGCCCTGAATGATCTTCTCCAATTCCTAATTCTTTTAAAGAAAGGAGCATCCCTGGAGATTGTACCCCGCGGATCACTGACTCTTTGATTTTTTCTCCATTGAAGAGCTTTGCCCCTACTTTTGCCCAAAATACTTTTTTGCCTTTAATTAGATTAGGAGCTCCGCAAACCACATTTTGAACTTCTTTGTCGTCTCTCACTGACACAATTTTCAGGCGATCCGCATTAGGATGGGGCAGGATATTTAGAATTTCAGCTACAACAATGCCTGCGCAAGAAGGATATTCTTCACTATTGGAGACCTCAAAACCAAGCTCTAGCAAAAGATTTTTAAGGTCTTTTAAGGAAAGATTAATTTTTTGATTGAGTATTTCTTCCAGCCAGTTTAAGGATATTTTCATTTTCTAATGTAATATTCGGGTTAAAGGACAATGATTTGTCATTTAAAATTGTGAAAGAAAATCCAGATGATTTTCATAAAAAAGACGCAGTTCGCTAATTCCGTATTTCAACATTGCGATTCTTTCAATCCCAAGTCCAAAGGCAAAGCCGGTATATTGATTTGGGTCAATGTTTACAGCTTTAAATACATTGGGATGAACCATGCCTGCTCCCAGCATTTCAATCCAACCTGTTCCTTTGCATACTGGACAATTTGATTTTTGGGATTTACAGATAGTGCAGGAAATGTCTATTTCCGCGCCGGGCTCTACAAAAGGAAAATAAGAGGGTCTAAAACGGCTCTTAATTTCTTTGCCAAAAAGTTTTTTATTGAAGAATTCTAAAGTGCCTTTAAGATCAGCAAAAGAGATGTTTTCATCCACAGCTAAACCTTCCACCTGATGGAAAACCGCAGAATGTGTGGCATCAACCGCCTCATGCCTAAAAACTCTTCCCGGAGCAACAATGCGAATGGGAGGGGATTGTTTTTTCATGACCCGGATTTGAACAGGGGAGGTGTGGGTTCGTAAAAGTAATTTTTCTCCCGCGATGTAAAAGGTATCGTGCATGTCTCTTGCCGGGTGTTCTTCTGGAATATTCAGAGCTCCAAAATTATTTTCATCTGTTTCAATTTCTGGTCCATGCGCTGAAGAAAATCCAATTTCTGAAAAGATTTTCAGCACTTCATCCAAAACAAGAGTTAAAGGATGTGTTTTACCTAAAAAAAAGGGAAGAGAGGGCAATGTCCAGTCTGGTTTTTTTTGGGTTAAGGCAATTTCAAATTTTGCCTCTTCTAATTTTGAGTTTTTTTCTTTAATTAGAAGGTACATTTTTTCTTTGGTTAAGTTTAATGCTTTGCCAAATTGCTGTTTTTCAACAGGAGAGAGGTTTTTAAGGTCTTCTAGGGCTTGGCTAAAGATTCCTTTTTTTCCAAAATATTCTTTGCGGAGTTCTTCTAAAGCTGTTAAATCTTCGGTTTTTTCAAGCGTTTCAATGACTTTTTTTTCCAGATCATTTAGTCGAGAGATTTTTTCCATGCTTTTTTAAGGATGGGCAAGTTTTAGAATTGAATGTGAGTTAGAAATCTGAATATTGCGCAGTGTTGTTATAAGCGCAATATTCGGTTAAATCCAAATATTTTAATTTAATAGAAAAAATTTTTAAAATTTTAAAGTTCGCTGTGAATTTGAACTTTAAAGCGCTGCTTTGGCTTTTTGCGCAATTTGTTCAAAAACCGGAATATCTTTTAAAGCAAGCTCAGCCAGCATTTTACGGTTTAAGCCAATATTCGCTTTTTTTAAACCTTGAACGAATTGTGAATAAGAAAGACCAAACATCCTTGCCGCTGCGTTTAGCCTGATAATCCAAAGCGACCTAAATTCTCCTTTTCGATCTTTGCGGTCTCGATAGGCATATTGCAGAGATCGTTCCACTTGTTGGAGCGCTTGTCTCCAACGGTTATTGCGGTTGGAATAATATCCTTTTGAGATTCGAAAAAGTTTCTTTTTTCTTTGTCTGGTATAAACGCCGCTTTTTACACGCATAATGAACCTTTATTAATGATAAGGGAGCATTTTTTTAATAAGATTTGTCTCTTGCTTTTGAAGATACCCGGCTTTACGCAAGAAACGGCCTCTTTTAGAAGACATTCCAGCTAAAAGGTGCCTTGCTCCAGCTTTTTTATATTTTACTTTTAAATTGGCTGTAAATCTGAATCTTTTTTTAGCGCCGCTGTGATTTTTTAATTTTGGCATAAATTTTATCTTTTGGGAGCGATCAAAACAGACATTCTATTGCCTTCGATTTGAGCCTCTTGTTCTAAGGTGAATTTGGAATCCAAACTTTCTTTGAATTTATTTAGCAGTTCTATCCCAAGCTGCCGATGTTCCATCTCTCTTCCTCTAAACACAACCGTAACCTTTATTTTAAATTTGTGGGTCAGGAACTCTTTGGTATGATTAATTTTTGTAAATAAATCATGTTCCGAGATTCTAGGATGAAGCCTAATCTCTTTAACTAAACCCGCTTTTTGGTGCTTTCTTGATTCCTTAATCCGTTTTTCCCGTTCATACCGATATTTGGAAAAATCTGCAATTTTAGCAACTGGGGGGTTTGCGTTTGGCGCTAGTTCTAGAAGATCTTTGCCTCGGGCTTGCGCTAAGGAAAGCGCTTCAGCTAATGATTTAATGCCCAATTGGGTTCCATCTTCATCAATCAGCCTCAATTCACGCGCGCGAATCTCTTCATTGATGCGCGGTTCTAGACTTTTAGAGATTTTGTTTCACCTCAAATGTCTTAATTCTTTTTAGTTCCTCCTATTTTTTAAATTCAAAAGAGTAACAATTTTATATCTTTTTACTGGAAAAAGCAATAAGCAAAATTAAATCGTGAAGCTAATTTTTAGACAAATTCTAGAAATATCATCTTTGTACCAAAGTAGAAGTGTTCCCTTTTTGTCTTTGCCCTTAATTTTAAGTTTAAATGATTCATAGAAAAGTGTCAGAGAATTTATTTCAAGCTCCTTAAGAATTCATTTTCATACAATCTCTTTCTTTTATCTCTTTTTTAACACGTTCCAGGAACTGTTCTAAATTTAGAACTCCCAAATTGGTTCCATCTTGTTTGCGCAGAGATACGGTTTGGTCTTTATTTTCTTTTTCTCCCACAATTAAAAGATAGGGAATTTTTTGCATGCTCGCTTCCCTGATCTTATAACTTATTTTTTCTGAACGATCATCAGATTCCACTCTTAAACCTTCTTCTTTTAATTTTTTAACTATGGTTTGAGCGTAGGGGATTTGTTGTTCTGTGATGGTTAGGACTGTGGCTTGCACAGGACTTAACCAAAGAGGGAATAGTCCAGCATAATGCTCAATTAAAATGCCAATAAAACGTTCTAAACTTCCTAAAAGAGCTCGATGCACCATTACGCAGGCGCTTTCTTTTCCAGAGCTATCCCGGTAGGTCACATTAAATTTTTGCGGCAGGTTAAAATCCACTTGCACCGTGGAACACTGCCATTGGCGATTGAGGCAGTCCCGGATTTTAAGGTCAATTTTTGGTCCATAAAAAACCCCTTCTCCCGGATCAATTTCATAAGGAAGATTTAAGGATGAGAGAGCGTTTTTTAAAGCAAGCTCTGCTTTTTCCCAATTTTCTTCTGTGCCGCTAAACTTTTCTGGCCGGGTTGAGAGTTTAATATCATAATCATGGAAGCCAAAATTCTTTAATATTTGAAGCATGAGTTTTAAAATTTGGACACACTCTTCCTCAATTTGGGCGATGGCGCAAAAGATATGCGCGTCATCTTGAGTAAATCCGCGCACGCGCAATAGCCCATGCATGACCCCGCTTCTTTCATAGCGATAGACAGTGCCAAATTCCGCCAAGCGGATAGGCAAATCTCTATAGGAATGGAGTTTGTTTTTATAGATAAGAATATGTCCTGGACAGTTCATGGGTTTTAGGATAAAAGGCTGGTTTTCAATTTCTATGGGAGGAAACATGTTTTCCCTGTAGTAATCCCAATGGCCTGAAGTTTTCCACAAATCTAAACGAGCCACATGAGGAGTATAAACAAAGGAATATCCTGCTTCTTTTAAAGTTGCCTTAAGCTCATTTTCAATAGTCTCTCGAATTAATGTGCCTTTAGGGTGCCAGAAAATAATGCCAGAACCAGCGGACTCATGTTGAATGGAAAAAAGATCCAAGCGTTCCCCTAATTCTCGATGATCTCTTTTTTTAGCCTCTTCTAATCTTTTAAGATAGGAGTCCAGCTCTTCTTTAGTGGTCCAGACTGTGCCATAAATTCTTTGCAGTCTTTCCCTATGTTCATCCCCTCTCCAATAAGAGCCGGCAATTTTAAGCAGTTTAAAGTAACGAATTTTTTTTGTGGAGTCCACATGCGGCCCTTCACAAAGGTCTATAAAAGTATCGTGATGGTAGTAGGAAACTTTTTCATCTGCAATCCCATCCAGAATTTCAAGTTTAAATTTTTCCCCTTGTTCTTCAAAGAATTTTTTAGCTTCTTCTTTATCATGCCAGCTGCAGGAAAATGGGTGATCTTTGCATACAATCTCCCTCATCTTTTTTTCAATTTTTTCTAAATCTTCT
This sequence comes from Elusimicrobiota bacterium, assembly GCA_016180425.1. Lineage (GTDB taxonomy): Bacteria > Elusimicrobiota > Elusimicrobia > 2-02-FULL-39-32 > 2-02-FULL-39-32 > 2-02-FULL-39-32. Next base: position 132,504 of record JACPBF010000001.1, on the reverse strand, counting down.
GGAACAAACCTATGAGGCGAATCAAAGTCATAATAGAAGCCATCCTCAATCGGAGGGCCAATGGTTAAATGCGTGCCGGGAAATAGCGCTTGCACTGCTTGAGCCATCACATGGGCAGAGGAGTGTCTTAAGCGGTGAAGCAGCTCTTGGTGCGAAAGCTCTTTTGGCAGTTCCACAGTTTCTTCTTTTTGGTTCATTTGGATCATCTATGATATACGATTCATCCTTTTTTTTCAAGGAAAGATTGAAGCTCCTGTTGTTTTTTGTAGAGCGCCTTAAGTCTTGCAACTTCTATTATTTCATCCTGAATTTCAGGCCGTTTGGGTGAAATGCGCTCTGCCTGTTTCATTAACTCCTCCGCTTTATCGAGGTAGGTTAGATCATAGGAATGAGCTACTCGATAGAGAATAGCACTTGCCAGATAATAGCTGATATCATAAGGGTGCTCTTCAACATTTCTGTTGGATTCCTGAAGCGCAAAATCAATCCCTTTTTTCAAATCAACCCCAGATATTTTAGGGTTACTAAAATTTAAAAGAACGCATTTTACCAATTCATTTCTTATTTTAGGATTAGTGAATGAAGAACTGTTCAGGGATTCTTTAAAGAGTTCAATGCCGTCATTAAAGTTGGAGAAGGTCGTTTTATATGCTTTTAACCCCAGCTTGTTTTTGATGAACGGCAGGACATTGAAATAATAGATACAAGGAATGAAAAGCGCGACCAGCAGGGCACATGTGATTGGGTATGTAACTTTTGAGGCTGGGTCGCTTAAATTTAATTGCTGACGATGAGGCCTTAATTCTTTTTTATTTATTTCAGATTTTTTTTCATTCAAAATGAAATAAACAAGTCCTATAGAAAAGTAAAAAATGATCAGGGTCGCAGGTGAATCAAAAACAAACAGGTTTTGAATAAAGTAAAAGGTAAACATTGAAATAAGCGTGAGAATGGAACATTGTTTTTTGTAATCCACCTCATCCTTTAATTTTTTGATTAGATTGAATAGAAGCGTTATCCAAAATGCAGCATATGCCAAAAATCCTATAATTCCGTTCAAGGCTAGAATATCTATCAATTGGTTATGAGAGCGGTCATACCACGATTCTATTAGATTTTTTCTAAAATCAGGGTCATAGTATTTATGGTAAATGAGATTAAAATTTTCCCACCCCCAGCCCAAAATCGGCTTCTTTTTAAATCCATTTAAACCTATTTGCCATAAAATAAAACGATCCGTACTAGTCTTCTTATAAATAATTCTTAATATTGGGTCAGGAAGAGTTGTATATGCCCATTTTTGTCCTTTTTGCGTATTGAGCCATAGAAAAAGAAACAGGGCTGAGGAGAGGGATAAAATGAGAATACTTAAGATAGCTATCTTTATTCTTTTTGATTTTAAGACGAGCAAAAAGACGAGAAGAGACACAGTTATGGAAGCAATGATTGCTAAAATAACACTCCTAGACCCTGTTAAAGCAGCAATAGATAGATTTAAAGTAGAAAACAGAATTGAAAATAAGTACCAACCCGGCTTATTTTCTCTAAAGGCAATAAAAAGCGCTAAGAAAAGATTTAAGACAGAGTAAACGCTAAGATAAATCGGATTTCCCAAAGTTGAAAAGATGCGCATACTTTTGGGAGCGCCTAGATTAAAAATCCCCTTAAATTCTTCCAGACCAATGAATTCTACAGCTAAACATACTAAGATGGAAGCTAAAAACAGTCTTTTCCAATCTTTCCATTCCATCAATGAAGTAAGAGTCATGGTCCATGCCCATAAATGCATAAATGTTAAAATTCCTGTCATCCGTTCTTGACTGGACCAAAACGATTGAAATATATCAACACTAGACCAGATGCTAAGGAGCATGGTTAGCATGAAAATGCCAAGGCTTAAAAGGATGGGATGTTTCCATTTGATCCAGTTTTTTCCTTTTTGGATTAGTAATAATAGCCAGATGGCAAGGGAGATTTCAGAAAAAATTCTAAAGAAAATTACCTTTGGAAAGGTAAAAGGAAAAAAAACAGATTTAGTAATGATCAGAGGGCAAATTAAGATGAGAGCTGCATTGAGCTTAATGGCTGACAATAGAAAATTTTCCTGTTTTTGAGACATCTTCAGGCGCATACTCTATGATAATATTGTCTGGAATGTTTTTAGTAAAATATTGATATCCAGAAGTAGGGATCGGTTTTTGAGATAATAGAGGTCATAACAGAACTTTTCCTTTGTTTCTTCAATAGTGCTGGAAGCAGGGTAGTTTACTTGCGCCCAGCCTGTGAGTCCTGGTTTTGCCAGATGGCGGATTTCATAAAAAGCGATTTTGTTTTTAAGTTGTTCCACAAACTCCGGTCTTTCCGGCCTTGGACCTACCATAGATAAATCCCCTTTTAAAACGTTAAAGAATTGTGGAAGTTCATCTAGATAAAACTTTCGTAAGACTTTACCAACTATTGTAACACGAGAATCATTAGGGATTGTCCATTGTGGCCCGTTTTCCTCTGCATTGAATCGCATCGTTCGGAATTTATGTAATATAAATACCTTGCTATCTTTGCCAATTCGTTTTTGTGAATAAAAAATAGTTCCTCTGCTGTTCATTTTTATTGATAGTGCAATCAAGGGTAGTAGAACAATAGTAACCACTAATCCCAAAGACGCAAGTAGTATATCCATACTCCGTTTAATAAAGGCCGGAAATTTTTCTTTATGGCTCGAGATATTTTCTAAAAACCAAATTTTATTGATAGAACTCAACAATATTTTTTTAGTAAGGGTTTCATAAAAATGATCGAAGCTGATATAGTGAAGGCAGGGAGGCAGGTCACTATAAATTTTTTGAACCATTTCTGGGCACTCTCTTATCTTAGGCGCGAGGACAACGATATGGATATGTTCCTTTTCAATTTGCGCTTTTAATTTTGAGATGTCAGCGGTCAATGTTGGTATTTTTGTAAGCCACTCTTCTAATTCAGCGGTTTTAATTTGATCCGGATTAAAAACTGTAACTATCTCGTAGCCGGTTTTTGAAATAGTTTCTAAAGGCAGTTCAAGCAGATTTTTGTCCAGTCCGATATATATAATTTTTTCCTTAAAATTTTTGGATAAAAAATAGACGCCGTAACGGAATAGTGCCAAAAAAATGCAGAACGAAAAACTATTTAAAAATAGTATTGTTTTGGGAGTAATTCTAGCTGAAGCATACAAATAAAAGTAGGCGATACCCGTGAGATTTGCCAGGCATAAAAAAATAGTGAGGTTGGAGATTAGTTGAATTTTTTTTATGATGGTTGGAATTTCATAACCATCCAATAGATACAGATATAAGATCCAGCAGCAGTAAATTATTGAAAAATGAAAAGCTATATTTTTTAAATATTGAAATTGAAAGATCATTCCGTTTCTGATCCATAAACTCAAACTAAGTGCTAGATACATCAAAATAATGTCAGTACCAATAAGGAGTGATATCGTAATTTTTTTTCGCATGCTTATGTGCCACCGCCTGCAAAGCTTATTCTAAGAGGGGTTTTAGAGACAATCATTCTGCAATTTTCCGGAAAGACTGGAGTCTTTCCGGGGTTCCAATATCGTAAAATGGTACAGGAACCTTAAAGCCCCTCAACATTCCTTTTTTAATCAAAATCGGAAATATTTCGTTTTCTAGGGAAATAGTTTGATCCGGAAATAGAGAAATTATTTTTTTAGAGACCACCATGGCACCGGCATCCACATAATCACATCGGGAATGGTTGGCTTTAGAATAGGTTAGTATCTTGTGGGTTTTTTTATTCCAACAGATGTTAGAGGGTACGTAAGTGAGTTTCTTCTGGTCTTTGTAAATCGCCAATTCTAAAAGAGAACGATTCTTTTTGAAATCGTTAATCAAGGAAAGGTAGTTTATTTTCAATATAGAATCTCCATACAATAATAGGAATTCTTGGTCCAATAAATCCTTTGCTTTTTTCAGGGCGCCGGCGGTCCCTAAGGGCAATCTTTCCTGGCTGTATCTTATCTTGATATCCCAGTGTCTGCCATTGGAAAAATATTTTTTGATTTTGCTTCCCATGTAACCGGTTAAAAACATATAATTTTTAAACCCCTGATCTTTTAAAAATTCAATCACATACTCTAAAAATGGTTTTCTTTTAATTAGAATGAGCGATTTGGGAGTTCGTTTTGTCATCTGGCGCAAACGTTTTCCCCTTCCCCCGCATAAAATGACTACTTGCATAAATCGTTTAAACACATTTCCACAGCCTGCCTTGATTTATATTTCGCCTTCCACCCTAGTTTTTTTATTTTGTTGACACTGAGAAATACTTCTGTGACGTCTCCCTTCCAGCCTTCTTTTTGTTTTTGAAAGGATATCTTAGTATGCTTTGAGCCAAAATGTTTTACTGTCAATTCAGCAATCTCCTTAACCCTCATGTTATCAGGAGAACTTAAATTAAAAAGATTCATTTTTTTTCGCGATTTGTTAAAACCGAACCATACCCCTTCCAAACAATCTTCTAGATAGAAGTAGGATTTTTTTTGTTGGCCGTTTCCCAATACTTTCAACAGCCTATCGTTTTTCTTTAGTTTTTTTATAAAATCGTAAATTACGCCGTGGGTCAACCTCTTTCCGACCACATTCCCTAATCGGAATATCCAGCCCTGGATATGAAATAGATGAGAGAATGCTGCAATCATTCCTTCGCAGGCAAGTTTAGTGGCTCCATAAAGGGAGATGGGAAGGAAAGGCCCATCGCCTTCCTTTGTCGGCGCTGTGTTTGGAATTCCATAGATAGTGGATGAGGAAGAAAAAATTATTTTTTTAACATTGTTTTTTCTCATAGCTTCAAGCACGTTAAACGTTGTTAGAAGATTTAATTTAAGATCAAGGTCCCTTTCTTTAAGACTTTTTTTAATATCAGAGTTAGCAGCTAGATGGATGACAAGCTCTTGTTTTTGAAAATGCCCATTGATTTTTTTTGGCTCAAGTAAATCTGCTTTAATGAATTTGAAGCGGGGGTGTTTCAAGATATCTGAAATTGAACCTTTGGAGCCCAGTAGAAAATTATCAATACCTGTGATGGTGTGCCCTTTCTGCAACAGAAGTCGTGCAAAGCTATTCCCAATAAAACCGGCACAGCCGGTGATTAAAATTCGCATGAGATGAGAGTTTTAATCATTGTTTTTTGTCCGCGGAACTCTTTTGTTTTTGCAATGAAAGTAATATGCGTTTTTTTCAAAATAGCAATAATGTTCAGTTCCTTTGTTTTGGTCACAGAGGGCGCTTAAGGCTTTGTCATCGCTTAAGATTGCCTCCCGCACCGCCTTGTCTCTAAAACTTTTATGCTCATATTTTTTTAGTGCCTCTTCATACGCTTTTTGGAGACACCTACTCTGAATCAGGATTTTATTGACGTACCATGGGAATAGAAATCTGTACGCCATGAGCTTTTGCTCAAATTCTTGATCAAAGGAGAGGACGGTTTCCTCAAAATAGCCGGATTGTTTTAGGTATCGTTCTTTTCGCAGGAGATTATTTCTTAGAACATAGTCCCAAAGGCGCGTATTTTCAAAAGGATAACAGAAAGTCAATCGGACTAGATAGGGTTTAATTTCAGAAGTCATCCGTAAGGTATCCCAAATAGTCTCTTCGCTTTCCGTAGGCATGCCAATCATAGTAAAAGCAGAAACCCTTAAGGAATATTGGTCACACAGCCTGAATACATCCCTTATGTTCTCATCTGTGATCGGTTTATCTAATATCTCCTTTCTGATTCTGTAATTTCCGGATTCAAGACCTAAACGGACTTCTCTGCAACCGCTCTCTGTAAGAGTTTTTATTAGTTCTTCTGTCATAAGGTCAATCCTGCCATTGAGGATATATTCTACCCTATATTTATTATAAATCCTTTCTTGATAAAGCCGGCAGAATTCTTTCATCCAATCTTTATAGACCAACGGCAGTTCATCATCCAGGTTAAAGGCATTAAGTTCTTTTCCATATTGGTTACAGAGACTTTCCAGTTCATCAATTGCAGAAGGCACAGAGCGTTTGCGGAGGTAATTTTTCATCCCATAACCTTCTTTGGGTTGAAATAAAGTCTTTTTATCACTAGTTACAAAACAATAAGTGCAGTTGTAAGGACATCCTCGGGTAAATTGGACAGAGAGTATATAATTTTTAATTCTTAATAAAAGGGGAGTATCAAATAGTTCATAATCGGCCCAGGGAAGACTGTCTAAATCAGTTACGATTTCACCAAGGCTGTTTTTGATAAGTTTTCCATCTTTTATAAAGTGAAAAGATTTAACATTGGTATAGTCTTTTCCTTCTTCAATTTTTTTCAAAAGCTCAGGAAATTCAATTTCTGCTTCCCCTACGCAAAAGGCATCAAAAGGGGATTGAATTAAATCTTTATAAAGGATTGCGGATTTTCCTCCAAGAATAAAGAACTTTTTCGGATAGAATTTTTTTAAATTCCCGGCTAATTTTTCAATCTTTAGGTACTCAAAATCAGTAGCTGTGAATGCGATGACATCAGGAATAAAACGTTCAATTAAAGTTTTTAAGGCCCCCGGTTGAGCGGGGAGGCCATGGGATTCGTGCAGGTGAAGCAATTTCGTTTGATGGCCATTTTTTTTGGCAATGGAGGAGAGCATTTGAATGCCGGGGTGGAAGCTAAAACTACTGCCGATATTGTAGAAAATAAATAGAATTTTCATGGCTCATTTAGTAAGGAAAGAAGACGATTGCCAATCAGTTCCCAGGTATAATTTTCAAGTATTAGTTTCCTTGCATTTTTTCCAATTTGATCTCGCATCTCTTTTTGGATAATAAGATTAATTATCTGTTTTGAGGCTGTCTCTGGATTCTGAAAATCATTAATGATTAAGTGTTCTCCATTGATTGCGTTTGGTATTCCAGAAGCTCCAATGGGTGTTGTGATGACTGTTTTTCCTAAACACATGCTTTCCAGGATTTTATTTTGTATTCCAGTCCCATAACGTACTGGTGCGACCACTATTTTTGATTTTTCTATGTAAGTATATGGATCCTCCGAATATCCGATGATTTTAATACCAACCTCTTTTCCTAACGAGAGAATTTTTCTTGTAGGCGAATAGCCTAAAATATAAAACCCAATAGACTCTAGATTTTTTTTTATCAGAGGGAATACCTGTTTGGCGAAAAAAAGAACAGCGTCTTCATTGGGTGGGTAATCTAATTTTCCAAGAAAACTAATTAGATTTTCCTCTGCTACAACCTGGTTTCTATGGACTAACTCTTCCTTTATGCCCATGGGAATCACGTCAATTTTCCTAAGGTGGTTTTTGTCAATTTTTTCCAGGGCATTTTTGTCTGATTGGGAAGTTACAATGCCAAGATCAAATCGTTCTAGCATTTCAGATTCGTATTTCGCGACTCTATTCTTTTCAATGCGGTAAATATGCTTCCAAAGCCCGCTTGAGTAATACCGGGCCTGGGAATAATTCTCGGATAACGCATCGTGAAAATCAATAATTTTTTTAATTGGGGTTCTTTTTACGTAATCGCTCATGCGAATATGATTGCAAAAGATCCATGCATAATTTTTATAATTTAGATTGATCCAATTTTGGATAGGTTTAAAATAATAATAATGTACTTGTAAAGGTTTATTCGAGAACAGCCCCAAAGCCGCATTTAAACTTGATCTTGCCTTGGAAAAATAGAATATTTGAATATGGTTGAATAGTTCTTTTAAAGTTGGTGGGATATCAGTCTTTCCGTTACCCTCGCTGATACAGACTAAATCAACCTTGTATTTTTTGGCCAGGATTTTGCTCATATAATAGACTCTCATTCTGTCTCCGCTAATTAAAGGCCATGGCAAACGCGAGTAAAGGATCAGAATTTTCTTGGGGTTAAGCTGGTTCATTCTTCCCCTTTATAGGAGAAATGAGGATGGTACATAACAACCAGTAAAATGGGTGATATGTCAAAGAAAAAGTGAAAAGCATGGTTAAAAGAATAAACCAACATTGTATCCATGGCAGATAGGCATCTACCTTTAGTTTTCGTATTCCTTGAATAGTTGCAAAAATAGTTAAACCTATCCAGAGTAATAGACCAATCAGCCCCAGTTCTATTTGGATATCAAGATAAGAATTATGAGAGTAAAAATCATTAAGAATCCATTCTGTGCCGCGTAATCCTGTGCCTAAAAAAAAGCTACCATGCCCGTCCTCTAGCAATGTTTTCCATGCCAAGAGTCGGGTGTAGAAAAATTCTGTATTAAAACGTTGGCTGATCATTGGAATCGAATCTCCCAGTTTTAACAACCGGAACCATTCAAAAAGTGCAGCCAGGGAAATAACAGACAGAATCGTTTTAATATAGGGGTGACTCCGTTCATAGAAAAAAGAAAATCCACTATGGGCTATTATTTTTAGAAGGATGATCAGGATCATTGAGAAACAAAATCCTATCAGGAAGCTTCTGGATGCGGCGAGGAGAATCGTCAGGCCTATGAGAGTAATGCCGGTCCACTTAATCCAGTGGCGGCGTTTTAAGGTGAATCCGGCAAAAAATGGAATAGAGATCCAGAGAGAATAGAAATTAGGATCTCTTGCAAATCCGACCAAACGGAGAACATTTTTGTGTACCATGTAAACTGCTCCCGGGATCACAAGTTGTTGATTTGATCGAATTGCATCATAGTCATGAAGTGGAACCAAAAAAAATAGCAAATTGATTACAGCAAATAGCGCGCCAAAGAGAAAGAGAAAGAAATTAAGAAGTTCCATGTTTTCAAAGGATTCTATTAATGAGCCAGCCATTACAAATATCAATAGGTTCCTGATCATCATCAGAAACAGGGTTAAGCCTCTAACAGGTTGAATAGATCTAAAGGCTTCAATTCCTATCCATATGGAAAAGAGCAATACAATAAAAATTGAAACAAAGGAACGTTTAGTCATAGAAATTTTTTTGTTTTTGAAGTACAAGTGCCAAAGCGGAATCAATATGATTAGAAGATAATCCCACCCTGCAATTTTGAGCCCGGCCATATTAAAAGTATTAAAACTGTATGTATATAAGGTAAGGAAGAACAAACATACAAATAAAATTGGAATGAAGAGACGGATATTCAACTCAGAACCCCTTTTTTTAAAATTGATACAGCTATTTAAATCTTTAATACCATAATCTCCCATAATTCTTTTTAAGGTATTGGATCGTAGAGGGCGCAAGAGGAGTGCGCTTTATATTTTTTAAGCTGGAGAGCCCATCTGCTAATCCATTGAGATACTCTTTGATTTTCCTCTTTTTGATTGAAATGGCTGCAAAAATATTTAACCATATAGTCAAATAAGAGGGAACATATATCCACGGGAGATATTTATAAGCTAAATAGAGACGATTTCTGGTATGGTAATAAAGTTTTGACTTATTGTTAAAGATCGGAAGATGATCGCGCTGATCATCAGGAGAATGGTAGGCTACTGCTTTGGGGGTATATAAAATCTGAAATCCGGCCTGGAGAGCTCTATAAGAAAGATCTAACTCTTCCTCTCCGAATTTGAAGTTGTTGTAATAATATCCGCATTTTTCTAGTACTGTTTTACGGATCGCATGACAGCCGCCAAGATAGTAGGATACCAGATGATCTTGGTTAATGAGATAGGGATTAATTTTTAAGTGAAGTTTACTGAATGGTACCAATAGGTTTTCTCTATTGTTTCTGAAGTCAATAATTTTACAAGCTAAGATACCAGTAGCTGGATAACTCTCTAGCGCATTCAAGATATTTGTAATACAAGTACTGTTGGCAAAATAAGCATCGTCGTCCAATATGCAAAAGATTTCTCCTTTTGCCCGCCGCATAAGATAGTTGCGTCCTTCTGCAACCCCTAATGAGTGGCCTGAATGAAAAGTGTGAATTTTGGAGTTTTTAAATTTATTTAAAGTCGCATTACAAACGCATGCATTTGGGTGATCATCTAAAACCAATATTTCTAGTTCGGAATAATTTTGTATTACTACGCTTTCTAAAGAGCGGAATAAAGTTTTTGGACGATCTTTTGTATTTATAAGTACGGATATGCTATTGATTGAACCGCCTCCATTTTTATGTTTATGTTCTTTTTAATATTATAATACCAATATTATTTTAACTTTGATTGTGGAGATGATATAAGGTGCTGTTTAATTCGCTTGAATTTGCGCTCTTTTTTGTAATTGTTTATTGCCTCTACATTGTTCTTAGACATAGATGGCAAAATAGAATGTTGCTGATTGCTTCACTGATTTTTTATGGGTCATGGAATTGGAAGTTTTTATCGCTTTTATTATTTTCAGTGATCACGAATTTTTATTGTTCCCTTAAAATTTATCAAACAAGTTCTAACCTAAAACAAAAAGTCTTTCTTTCTATAGGTTTGTGTTCTACCTTGTTGGTCCTTGGTTTTTTCAAGTATTTTAACTTCTTTGCTGATAATATTCAAAATCTGGCGAATTTATTACATATCACTATTCCGATTTATTATATGGACTCCATTATATTGCCTGTGGGAATTTCCTTTTATACCTTTCAGATCATGAGTTATACGATGGATGTCTATAGAAGAACAATCATCCCGGTGAGTCATCTTTCTGATTTGCTGCTCTATATTTGCTTTTTTCCCCAACTTGTTGCAGGACCCATTGAACGAGCCTCCCATCTTCTGCCGCAGATTATGTCTCCAAGAAAATTAAATCGGCTGGGAATCCATCAGGGAGCTTATCTTATTTTATGGGGGTTATTTCAAAAATCATTTGTCGCGGATAACCTTGCCAAAATAGTTCAAGCTCAATTTTCTTCCCAAGCGCCATATAATGGAGCGGAAGTACTTTTAGCTCTTTATGCTTTTTCTTTTCAGATATTAACGGATTTTTGCGGTTATTCAGATATCGCCCGCGGGCTAGGAAAGTGCATGGGATTCGATATTATGGTGAATTTCAACATCCCTTATTTTTCCAAAAATCCGAGGGAGTTCTGGGGTTCTTGGCACATTAGCCTTTCAAATTGGTTTAAAGATTATGTTTATATTCCCTTGGGTGGGAATAGACTAGGAGGAATTAGGACTTACAAGAATCTCTTAATCACAATGGGACTGGCAGGTTTTTGGCATGGCAGTTCCTGGCTTTTTTTCCTTTGGGGGATTTATCACGGGCTCCTTTTGGTGCTTCACAGGATTTGTAACAGTTTTTTTCATAAGAGCTTCTCAGGGAACCCAATTTATACAAATTTACTTTGGAGGGGAGTTAAAGTGGTGTTTTTTTTCCATCTTGTCTGTTTTGGCTGGCTGTTTTTTAGAGCCGGGTCGGCTGCTCAGGTTTATGAAATGCTAAAAGCAATGATATATAATTTTGATTTAAGTCTGCCCGCCATAAGATATGAGAGTGTTCAACTAATTTTTTATAGTGCGCCATTACTCTTCATGCATATCATACAGAAAATGAAAAATAATTTGATGGTTCTTTTTGATTGGCCGCCGCTCATAAGATGGCTGGTTTGTTTATCAATATTTTATTTTTTGTTGATTTGGGGAGAATTTAACGAAAAGGAGTTTATCTATTTTCAGTTTTAGAACTTTAAATACCTTGTTAAGAAATTTTTACTGCGATCCATACTATGTGACAATAGTCATAGGTTTTGCTGTTTTAGCTATTTTCTTTTCAGCGATCAGAAAACGGGGTTGGGGTCTGTGGCATGACAATATTTGGACTTTATTATTTTTTATCTTTTTTGCGCGACTGATGCTTTTTGGAAATTCATTCGCTTGGGCCATATATCTTCGGTTATTAGACAACGATCAGGGACATATCGGATTTAGGCAGTCAAGTGTTCTGTATTATGAAAAAAATAAATATAAAATTAAGGAGATCAAAGGGCCTGTTGATTATCTTGCCGTTGGGTCCAGCCAGGTAAATAAAATTTTTGGGAACGATTTTTTTTTAAAAAACGAACATAATAAATTATTTGCAATGGCAGGTTTTTCCCCACTTGATTTTTTCCTTTATGAATCTTATATTAAAAGTATAAAACCGCATAACTTTCTTTTATTTCTTTGTGAATACGATCTGGCCAAGATTCCTTCCTTGGAACTTATTCGAATCGCTCCTGCTCAAAAAAGTAGATTATTCAAATTATTTAAAATGGTTTATCCCTATCGTTTTTTTTGGAGGGATTTTAAGAAAATGATGGTAAGTGCCTTGATAAGCGAGTTGTTTCCGGAGCACAAATACTCTTTTGTGTTTAAATCATTTCTCTCTCGATTAGCGAGAAGCAAGGGGATTGTCAGGCATTTTGAAAATGAGAATAATTGGATGAAGCCCGATGCAGAGCTCATTAAAAAATATGAGGAAAGTTTCAACCGGGATGCAATAGCAATCAATCTGATTTTACTTGAAAATTTTATTCGTTTTTGTGAAAGCCATCAAATTAAAGTGATTATTATTGAAGGTCAATATCATCCATTTTATTATTCTGAAAAAATGCTTTTATTAAATTCAATTACAAATCAACATTTAGCTAAGCTTGAGAAAAAATTTAATTGTGTGCGTTTTATTCCTCGATCGAAGTGTTATCAGTTTTCTACAGATGAGTACGAGGATATATGGCATGTGACCACTAATGCCGCAGAACGGTTTACAGAATATTTATTCCAATCCCAGCTCTAGAATCATGCTTTTTTGAATACGAAATTTATCGCCTCTAAATGAGCGGTATTATATTGCGGCTCTATTTTTTCCAATTTTTCCAGCTCGCCATCAAAGTTTATGCTATAGGGCTTATAACCTGCTTCATATAGTTTTTGGGCTGCTTTGAGTGAATAATCTATCCCTTTAGCGCCTGTCCAGATTTCCATCACAATGACTGGTTGTTTTTTTTTTAAAGTTTGTGCGGCTCCTTTCAAAAAATTACATTCTCCACCTTCAATATCCAGCTTCAAAATCGTGGGCGAACGATGCGAATGGACATAATCATCTAATGCCAGGGATTTGACCATCGTTTTATTGATCTCTGTGAAATATTTTTCAGCTACTTCTTGACTGGTAGTAGATCCACCGCTTCGGGTATCCCCCCCTGGTATAAAAAATGGAACATTATCTTTTTGATGGGTAAGGGCACAATAATTTAGAAATATATTATTTTTGGAAGCAGCACATGCTCTTTGTAGATAAAAAAATGTTTTTGGATTTGGTTCAAAAGAATGAATTTCACCATCTGTTATGAATTCTTCAGCCAGCATCGTATAGAATCCAAAATTTGCTCCGATATCGTAAAAAACATCATTTTTTTTGAATTCCTTTATTAAAAATTTAGTCAGGGGTTGCTCTTCTCGCGCAAGAGTTCCCGTAAAATAAAGAGGGGTTGTTTCCCGATCGCTCAGGGGCAAAAAAATTCGTTTGCCCCAAAAAGTGGTAATGGGCACATCCCGTTTAGAAATTCCAAGCATGGCAGCCATGTAATGAAGGTATTTTAGCTTCCATATGTAGAGCCGGACCAGTTTCTTCCAAGGGCCAGGCCCTCCGTGTTTTTTATAATAAAGATCTTGAAGTTGATTGGCCTTATTCGCCAATTGGAGAAACTCAATTTTTCTTAAATTATCGGCATCCATTTTAATATGTAATGATAATACTATATAATATCATTCGTATCATGCTCACCCTTATATAGATCTATGAGTGGTATCACTATCACAAAGTGAAGCTTTTTAACAGAGATAAACTTTTCATGATTTTTGTTAGTTCTTGGTAAACTGCAATTGGTTAAAGATCAACCATCAGTAAGTGTTGTTATCAGTATCTATAATGAAGGGAATAGAATTGAGGAAACGATACAAAGTATTTTAAACCAGTCTTTTCAAAATTTTGAAGTCCTGCTTGTAGAGGATGTTTCAGAAAATGAAAGTTCATTGATCATTAAACGTTTGCAAAAGTCAGATTCAAGGCTTGTTTATCTTTATAATGAATTCAAAATCGGATTTGTGCGTTCTTTAAACCTTGGGCTGTCAAAATCTAATGGAAAATATATCGCCCGTATTGACAGCGGAGATTTGTGGGAAAGAGATAAACTTAAAATTCAGATGGAACTTTTTAAGAAACAGCCTGAACTTTGTCTCTTGGGGACACAGGTGTTTTTTATAAATGAGGATGGGAATTTGATAGGGCAGAGCCATTACCCTTTAAGCAAAAAAGAGATAGGATTTTGGATTTTAAAGGGCAATAATCCCATCATGCATTCTTCTGCGGTATTTAGAAATGGGACCCAATATAACGAAAGTTTTTCTCAAACAGAAGATCTGGAACTATGGTCACGTCTTTTTTTAAAAGGAGAGGCAGCTAATTTAAAACAGCCGCTGGTGAAATATCGTTTATCAGCCAACTCTCTAAGTCTTATCCATCGCCCTACGGATATTCAAAATTCTTTAAATATCGCCACCTATTTTTTTATGAGGTTAACTGGAAAAGAAGCTGTCAGCAAATATCAGAGAGTTGCTGATAATCGGGTTTTTTCTTATTTGTATAGGCAGGGGACAAGGTTAAAATATTTTAATTTCTATATTGGGCAGATGCTGATTTTAATTGCCCATCTATTCTATCCAAGGCTTTTCTTCTTAAGGATTCAGACAAAAATTTTTTCAATGTTTTATATCTATAAATACAGAAAGATGAATGAAAAATATAAGAAATATTAAATTGCTTTGGCTGAGCGCAAAAACTAAAAAGAAAATGAACAAAAGCATGGAGGATCTTGATGAATAATATCACTTTTGATCTTAGAGAGATTTTTAAAAAGCGGATAAAAGAAATGTTTTTTATTTTTTCTGGAACCATTTTTTTAACAATGTTATGGCACCTTTATTCACCCAGACTTTATCAATCATCTGTTATTTTAAAAATCGGGAGTGCCATACAGAATTTTTTTAATGAAAACAGTCAAACAGTCATTATGCTTTTTAATCAGGAATATTTCCTAAAGAAGATTGCGCAAAAACTTGATGTTCCCCAAACAGATTATAAAAAGATTAAAGCAAAGATTAAGTTAATAGATCTCAACGGTCTTTTAAGAGTTGACGCTTTTGGCGAGACTCCTGAAGAGGCAAAGAAAATCGCTGAGGTTTGCGCCACCCTATTGGTGGAGAGACACGAAGAGATGTTGGGGCAGGAATTATTAAGGAGAACAGATTATTTAAGAAGTCAGATTGTAGAGCTCAATAGAGAGATTGAATCGCTTAGAGCTCGGCTAAAGAGCCTGAGCTCTTCTGGTTTATCGTCCCAAACGCAGATGATGTTATTGTTAGAAGAAAAGGAATCAAGAAGGGCTTATCATGAACTTGCTCTCTTGGGGCAGGAAGGGGAGCTAAAAACGTATCGAACAAGAATTGAGGCTCCTGCAAGCTATGCCGATAGACCCCTGAAACCAAATTTTAGAATATCGCTCTTCATTGGTCCTCTATTAGGAATGTTAATTTCCTTTGCCTGGGCATTTGGCCGGGAACTTTTGCAACTATCCGGCATTTAGTTTTTATACTGAAAGTCATTTCTATTACTATTTTTTCTTAGGGTCTTTTTCTTTACAAAATTTTATTACCATGCCATTCATCGTGTATTTCAAACTGCCATTTGTCGCTCAGATCAGGTTAATTTAACGATAGGCAACTTTTGTTTCTTTGAGGGATGTTCAAGCATCAGGGAAATCATATTTTCTTTTTCCATATTTTTGATGTATCTATATAAGTATCTATTCCAGTGTCTATTGAGATAAAGAAAACCTGATGATAAGTCTTGATTTACAAAATGAAGTTTTTCGCCTGATTTTAATTTGTCAATAGCTCGTAGAATCAATTCCGTTCCAAGTTTTGTGAGTTGAATATTGAGCGAATGAACGGTATCGTTTGGTTTGGGCAATATTCGTTCTTGCGCAAAGATAGCGCCTCCATCAATTCTTTTATCCAGTTGATGGATTGTCACACCAATGTTATAAGGGTCATAGTTTATAAGTGCCCATTCGGTGCATTGCGAGCCTCTGTAATACGGGGCAAGCCCCCAATGTAAATTTAGCGCAGTTTTCGCTCTTTCAATAATTCGATCTTCTACCAGCGATGTGCCATGAACTAGGATGATATCTGGACGTTCCTTTAGGAGTCGTTCATAGATAACCTGATCGTTTACATCAGTGGTATTTAATGCTGGAATATCTTTGTCAATTGTTTTCCATCGGGTATCGAAAAAATTTTTGTAATTGTCTTCATGTTCTTTGCATTTCATCCTAAAATTAATCTTGTTCAGGATTATTTCACAGGTACCCACAAAACCATGTTTCTTAATTTTTTTTAATAATTTATATTTTATTGATCGAGACTCTACAATCACTAAAGAGACTTTATGCTGTTTGTTTATTTTGTTTACAAAATAGATGAGATTTGGTTCAGGGCGTATTAAACAGATAATTTTTAGCATCTTAATAAGAATTGGAAATTTTTTTTTTGAGACTATTCATTAATAACATTGACGAATCAAAGAATTTTAATTGAATTCTGATATCCGTCTCTGCCGACATTGTGAATCTTCCCATTCGCATGCATTTCTCTCCTTCTAAATTGATGGGAAGGTCATTCTTCATTGTATTAATGGAAATGCCTAACTTTAGTCCACTATCTTTTGCAATATTAATAATCTCGTTTGAATAAGATCCAAAAGGATAAGAAATGACACTAGGACTCTTTCCTGTGGTATTTTTAATAAAGTCTTGCGCATCCATGATTTGGAATTTTATCTCACTGTTAGAACATATTGTTAAGTTTATATGGTCGCTTGTATGATTTCCTATAGTCAGGTACTGGCTGTGCGAGCACGCTTTTAATTCAGCAGGTGTAAGAGGCCTATCAATCTCCGAGGCGGGGGTAAACGCGATTTTTCCAAATAATCGTGTAATGTATTCTTCAATATGATTATATTTTTTTGATTTCAAAGATTGTTGTTCTTCATATATTTCATTGTAGGATAGGCCTGCTTTGCGTCTTTCTCTGTAGAGAATGTCCCACCAAAAACATTTGTTATTTTTTACATAATTAGTTGAAATGAAGAAGGTTGCTGGAACTTGAAATTCATTTAGTATGGGCAATGCGAGTAGATTATTGGCATAGCCATCATCGAAAGTAATGAGAGCCTGGTTTTCATCGAGTTTTGAGCTGTTCAGAATTTCATTTGCCGATATAAATCTATAACCGTGGTTTAAATAATAATCAACAAAACGTCGAAAATCCGATACAGTAATTCCTAATCTTGGGTCTATGAGGTTTAAATCTTTTTCCCTTTTATTCCAAAAAAGAGCATGGAATAGGAAGATGCTAAGGGACTTTTTTTTAGGCAAAAATCCAGAATAAAGCATCGAAAGGGATATGTCCGCCAATTTAATAAATGTTTTTAACTTATTTTTTGTCATTTTTTGGATAATATATTTTAACAGAAGTTTGGGTTAGTTTGTACTAAGTTGATTCTAGATTTCTGTGATATAAATCTCCCTCGCCTACAAATGTGCTGCCAATAAGACATTTAGTGCTTATCGGGGACTGCAGTGGCATTTAATGTTTTTGTCAATCTTCCAGGACCGGTAATTCCATAGAAGAAATCAATAATCCCAAAAAATATCATAGGCAATACATTAATTTTTCCGGCAACTAACAATTTCCATAAAGAACAAACACACCTGCGAATAAAAAATTCAATAAGATAGCATAATTTATTTAGTGATTGAGTCGTATGTTTTTTTATAAACAATAAATTGTTTCTGGTCATAAAATAGACATATGTTTTTGACAGGTAACCGGTGGACTGGGCTGGGTGGTGGGTTGCCAGAGCGTTAGGGATAGAGACAGGTTTGAATCCCGCTTTTATGAGTCTCCATGAGAGATCTGTATCTTCCCAATATAGAAAATAGTCCTCGTCCCAAACGCCGACACTTTTTAACACTTCCGTACGGATAAAAAAAGCACATCCTGAAATAAAATGGATCGGAACCGGTTCAGCTTTATTCAGGTTTTCCTTTGGATATAAACGATACCATGCATTAATTCCGCCGCACGAGTAAGGTAATGGGCGATTGAGATCGTCTGCTATCATTACTTTGGGTGTTGCTGCGCTGAATTCCGGATGAGTTTCCATATACTTTATAAGAATTTGAATGCAGTCAGGTTCAATGGATGCGTCATTATTTAGAAAAAAGATATAGGAGGCCTTAAGCTGGTGCGCAATTCGGACCCCTACATTATTCGCCGCAGAAAAACCCCGATTATATTCCAGAACATTTAAATGGATCCGAGGATCTTTTGGAAGCTGAAGTAACGTTTGCGGTTCATTTGAAATAACAATAATCTCTATTGAATGGTAGAGATTCTTGAGAAGCGACTCAACGCATTTTAAAGTATTTTGTAATTTTCCGTAATGCACAATCACAACTGCAACGGTGGCCTGGAACTTTTCTGCTAATTTATTGGGAATGCCTGGTTCGTTCTGCATATTTGATTAAAACGAGCGCTTTGTAAAACGATAAAAGAAAGGCGGAAATGATTCCTAAAGTTCCATCGCGCATGAACCCTTTAATAATCAATGCGCCAAAAAAGAATTTAGTAAAGGTGTAAGGAATTCGCAGCCAGAGAAACCTCCAACGAACTCCCTGACGAATGTAGTCCGTTACTTCAAGGTCCGCATAGCGATTGAATTTAGTAAGAGTTTTTTCTATGGAGCTATGACTTTTATGGTAAATAGAATTTTGGAGTTTTCCAATCCTTTGGCTTAGCACAATAAGTTGTTCATGTACCAGCCCTTTATAATAAGCCCTGGATTTATTAAATAGTCTGTACTGACGGCTTCCCCAAGAGGAATGTCTGGCAAAATCCCACCATAAGTAATCCACTAATTGTACAGAAAATATATCATGAGAAAATTCTTTTTTTTTAACTATGGTTTTTATCTCCTCAAAGAGAGGAGTACTTAACTCTTCATCTGCATCCAAAACAAAAACCATTGGATTCAGTGTTTTGGAAGAAGCATAATTTCGTTGGTATGCATAGCTTTCCAAGGGATGTTTGAAGATGCGCACCTGGGGGTATTCTGATGCAATTTCCAAGGTGAGGTCTGAGCTTCCTGAGTCTACAATAACAATATCATTGAAATATTTTACTGATTCAAGGCACCTTTTAATGTTTTTTTCTTCATTCAGGGTTAGGATAGAGACAGAAACCTGAACGAGAACCTCTTTTTGAAAAAGAACATTTGATCCACAGGTAAGCTCATCGGCGCGGTATCCATATTGTCTCATAAATTTAAAAATGTCATTTTTTTTACTGTTTTTGTCTAGAATTTCACAAATAATCCGGCAGTCAGAAGGGAGTAAAGGCAGAAGATGGCTCATACCTTGCAGAATATTGAATTCTTCTCCTTCTGTATCTATTTTAATTAATTCGATTGATGATAGATCAATGGAGTTGTGTTCAATGAGAGAAGGCAGGGTTTGAACATCAACCATATTTGCGGTAACAGTGGGTAAGATACGCGAGGTACTTGTATAAGTTGAGTTTTTCATGAATCCGGTTCTGCCATTAAAGTTTGAAAGTGCTGTAGAGAGGGGAGTAATGATGCGCTCCAACGCATTTAGATGGATGTTGTTTATTAAATAGTTATAGGTTTCGCTGTTTGGTTCACAAGCGTATATATGGGCTTTTGGTTGGTGTTTAGCTGCATACACTGACCATTTACCAACATGTGCTCCAATATCAATAAAAGATTTTTGTGGGGACAGTTGAAAATAGGGCTCAAGTTCATTTTCATGATACGGATTAATTGTAAAACCATAATCTGAACACTGTTTGATTTTCCACGCGCCATTTCTATTTTTCAAAATGTAATCCCATTTTATGATATAAAAGGGCTGTAAGGTAGTATGAAAAACATGATTCGCAAGGATAATGATAAATGAAAAAAATCGTTCAAGAACATACAAAACTTTTGAACACTGTTCACAACATACTTCAAAGAGAATATAATAGAACTGGTTAAAAAGAGATTTTGCATGAAATAATTTTGTTGACATTGTATCTGAATGTTTATTTTAGTAGCTAAGCTAGTATTTCTTTCAATTCAAGCGCATTTTTGATGGTTACTGCTCGTTCCTTCCAGGAGTTGTTAAAAAGAAAATCTCTTGCACTTTCTTTGTTGTATTTCAATTCATTGTTTTTTATTAAAGAACTGGCTTTTTCAATCAAATCTTCAGTTGTTTCATAAAAGAGAACATAAGGTTCAAATCTTTCAATTTCTTTGTATTTCCTGGCAAGGATATTTTTTTCGAAACTGATGTATTCATAGAGTTTGACTGGATCTACGGAAAGTATGAAATCAGAAAGAAAGAAAGGCATTAAAAGCGCATTATATTTTTGCGCTGTCTCTGGCAGCTCATGGTGCGGATATACCCCAAGAAAATTAATACCTTCTTCGTTTGGAAAGGGCTTTTCAACAGGTCCTATAATATCGAGGCTGCATTGCGGATAGGTTGTGATTAGCCGCTTGACCGCCTTATAGTCAAACCAATATGAGACCGTGCCTATATAAAGGAACCTGAAATTTTTATTCATGTTTTGATTTCTATAAGGGCGGCGATCCTGCATTTGCCGGATAAATGAATCAGAGATACCATTTCTAACTACAAAAGGGTCGCATCGCATATTTTTCTCTTTAACAGATTTTTGAAGCACACTGCTTGTCACAAAGACCACTTGTGCTATTTCAAGAAGTTTTTTTTCGTCGTTGATAAAAGCTGAACGAAGCTCTTGATCTTCAATCCCAATGGCATCGTCCATGCAGTCATAAATAATCAGGGATTTGCCTAAATAGGGCAACACTGGTTTTAAAAAAAATGGTGAAGTTAGCCATAAAAAATCAAAATTGTCTTTTAAAAGGAAATACTTACATTGAAGGCGCAGAAAGAGTTCGTTTATTTTTCTAAAGAAAGAATATCGGATAAGCTTGGAAGGAATGTGGTGGAGCGGTTGTATGGTTATGTTAAGGGGCAAGGGATTGGTGGTTAGAAATGATCTTTTATATGCTTTAAGGTAGAGGAGCGTTATCTCATAATCAGCGGATAATTCATCAGCTAAAAAATGGGGCCTTTGTTTTATTCCGTTCCAATCAATGTGCATCAAATATAAAATTTTTCTCTTTTTCATTTTTTAAAAACAATATTATCAACAGCAAAAGGTTCAAAATCTGAAATATAATCGGGTTGGATCATTATCAATTGCCCATTTGAATCTATTTTATAGGCATGGTAATCCAAAGAGAAAAGAAGCTCTGCTCCTTTAAGATGGTTGAGATTATAGCCTTTGCCCCAAATTTCCATGATCACAACAGGGTGATGGTTTTTTAGGATATGAAGTGCCCCATATAGCACATTATATTCTGAGCCTTCAATATCCATTTTGATCTTGGTTGGGGTTATATGGTGGTTGGAACAAAACTCATCCATGGTGGTGGTCGTAACCTGACTAATGCGAAATTTTTTTAACCCTACCTTTTTTGCAGCTAGATGGGTACATAGAGAATTTTGTGTCTTATGGATGCCATCAAAATTTATAAATTCAGTTTCACCTTTTATTGAAGAAAGAGCTAGTTGATGAGCAGAAATATTTTTACAGCCTATATTTTTTATAAGAACTTTATAAGTTTCAGGCGTGGGTTCAAAGGAATAAACTGAGCGCAAAGAGATACCTTCCTCGCTTTCAAGGGATTGAGCGATTAGTTTGTGAACAAGTAAAGTATAAAATCCGTAGTGCGCACCGATATCCATGAAGATATCGCTAGTTTTAATTGATTGAATAAGAAATTTTGTCAACCTGACTTCATAATCTTCTGTTAGAAAACCGCACAACGAATAATCAATCCAATACCCTAACGTATAAAATGGTTCACTAAAAAATAATTTATTTTTTACCCAAATCCAATCGCGTAGTGAGGGAAATATTCGTTCAATTGCTTTGAAGATGATAAGGGGAATAGGATAGTAACACAATTTTTTGAGGGGTGGCTTTTTGAAAGAGTCGCGAATCTTTTGGGTTTCTGCAATTTTTTTAAGATAGATTTCCATCATAGAGCTATCGTATTTTTTAATGATAAAGGTATCCCGTGCCCTGTTTCAATATACCGCTTTTACGGGTTGAATGGTCCATTTTAAACAGTGCCCCATAAAACCAGGTTCTTTTTCATGGAAAGCAATTTTGAAAAATTGGTCTCGGACAGGATCGAACTGTCGACCCCCTCGGTGTCAACGAGGTACTCTTCCACTGAGCTACGAGCCCAAAAACTACAGACTTTATTGAAATCCTACTTTGGCATCAGAGAATTCTATCTTTGAATCGAAAAATTCGTTAATTTATATTTTATTAAGTAAAGTGATTTGAATCAAACTAACTTTAACTTTTATTAAATCCTTTTGAGTTTTTTTTTATCTCTTCTTTCAATAGTTGAGGGAACAAGTCTTCAAATATGATATCTGACACTTTTTGAGCCCCCTCATTAGTAAAATGCGTAAAATCATAATAATATTTTGAACTTTTTGGAAGTTTTTTTGCCAAATCTATAATAAATATTTTATTTTCATCAGCTAAGTCCCTTATAGTCTGATTCAAAAGTTCAAGTCTTTTCCATAACAACTCGCCATTTAAATTATCTATCCTTATTTTTGCCAAATCAACTTTAGTAATCTCATCAAACCCTTTACCTGGAAGAATCGGCTGCGTTATAAAAATTGGTTCAATCTGTTTGGTTCTACAAATTTTAATAATTTTATTTAATCTTTTTTTATAAAGAGGTAAGTATATCTCTTTATCTGATTTTAAAATTTTATCTTCAATATCTTTTGAAATTTCTCTTTGACCTAGTTGCTTCAAGTCATTTATAGCGTGGTGTCCTACGCCTCTTAAATATCTATAAATATTAAGTGCTAACGTTAGGACTTCACTGTGGAACGTTATGGATTTTAGAAGAAATTTAAAATTTTCAAATTTTTGCAGTTTATTGATAATTAATTGATCATTTTGATGAAGATGTTCCAGCCCAATGTCGTTAATGCCTGTAAGAAATAAGATAACGTTTATATCCAATTTTAAAAGATAGTCTTCTAATAGAATAAGATGCCCGAATGTGGTATGTCCATCAAAACCAGCGTTGTTAACCCAAACTCGCTTTATACGAGATTTCAATTTTTCTCCCAGGAGATACGGCCAGGTATTATGATCAGAGAGATAAAAGCATTCAGTGGTGCTTCCTCCAACCGTGATGATTTTGATATACCGATGAAAATCGTTTGGCGGTTCCTCGCCTCTAAAACCCAGTGAATTTTTCGTATGAATAATTCGATTATCTAATTTTAAATTTTTTTTGTTATGTATAACATATTTTTTATTTTTATAAAGAATGATTTTTTCACCTTTGATTCGGCTTTCAAAGGGATTATAGAGACGTAGAAAGAGTTCTAGGCAGCATAGAGAAACAATCGAGCCGATCATGAAAACAAAAATATTTTTTGAAATCTCCCTGAGCATGATTTGCATCTTAAATTTAAAAAGTTTTGGAATTTACAATTTGCGGAATATCACAGAGCCCCATATATCGGGAATTTCGATTATTTTTTCTTCTTTTTCTTTCATAAATTCTTTAACGGCTTTCGAAACCGCCCAGTTGGATTCTGGATTGTTGTAGTCATTAATGAAGATATATCCTCCATGCGCTATTCTAGGATAGAAAAAAATTAGTCCAGCCAGAGTAGATTTGAAGAGATCTAAATCTAATAAGACAAATGAAAACAGCTCTTTTTCTAACCCCTGGGTAGTATGGGGAAAATAGCCTTTTTTAAATACTAAAAGATCTGAATTACCAAGTTCCCATTTTACTCTTTCAATATTGGTATCTCGGAAACGAGTGTCCTCTTTTTCAAGGTCAGCGAGAGGAAACCCTTCAAAGGTATCAAATAAATAGAGCTTTCTTCCAGGGTCTAATGCATGTATGAATTTGCTTGTTTCTCCCCGATACACCCCAACCTCTGCAAAATTTCCAGGGATATTTTCTTTTTTTATGGTTTGAACCGCAAGTGCAATGGTTTGATATCGAACGGGGTCAAAAGAGGCGATAATCTTGCTCTGGATATTTTGATCATAGGGAGGATATCTTAATAAAAATCTAGATTTCCAAGATATCTTTACAATGGTTCTTGCAAACTCATATAGATTTAGCTTGAGCAATATCTTTTTAATTGTTTCCATATTTTAAATCCAGAGCCATTTATTTTTCATGAGCCAATGAGAAATAATTTCTGCTGCTAATTTATGCCCCCTCTTCATTCCAATGGCCATCGCTATAAAAGTAAAGCTGTCTGTTTGCTTGAGCTTCCTTCCTGTTTTAATCTTGGTATTGTCTTACTTAGAATATTTGACTAAAAATTATGAGTTCTTACTTTTTTAGTGAAAACTGATTATTTTGTGATTATTGAATTATTGAGTACTAAAGCATCCATGCCGCTGTTCATAATTGTATTGTAGGCATTTTGGGGAGTATTGACAATGGGTTCGCCTTTGAGGTTAAAAGAGGTGTTGAGAAGAACAGGAATTCCTGTAGCTTCTCCAAATTTTTGAATCAGGCGGTGGGAACGCGGGTTGGTTTCTTTAAATACGGTTTGGAGCCGTCCGGTGACATCCGCGTGGGTAATGGCAGGTAAGTGTGATTGCTGCTTTTTCTTCACGGGTGCTACGTAAAGCATGAACCGCGCAGGGTAGTGTTTTTGGGCATCTGGAATATCAAAATATTTTTCGCATTCTTCTTTATCGCTCTGGATAGAACTGCGCTTGCCAAGTTCTTTACTCGAACCTGTGGCAAAATGAGAAATCTGTGATTGCCAGCCAGATGTTGAAGATTCCTTACCCGTTGATTTTGATCCCAACCAATGGTTCGATCCCGAGCGCCCAGCTTCCATGACGTTGATCCCTAGGAGATCCCTCCCACAATAGTTCCCTCTAAACGAATTAAATATTTTATAGATCACCAACCATCGAACGATACCCTAAATAATGGTATCGCACCATCATCTCACGAAAAAACTTGGACTTGGATGGATCCCGCGCTCGTTCTAGCTCAAGTCCTTGTTCCCTCGAGAGCCTCCCCTCTAAAGAAGGACACACAAAATCCCATTCCTCCTGCAAGTAACACTCTCGCATTTTGTGACCATTGTTGCCGTCATGCCGAGGCTTCGGTAACTCTAAAAATCCCATCCTCTCCAAACGTCTTAGAATCTCCCGACATGCGACTGCTTGTGGCTTCCCATTGGGTTGGAAACAGCCAAACTCTTGGCAGATCAATTGGGAAAGTTGTGTGCGATTAATAGAAGAATCTTCTTGGGTGAGTTGTTTAACTTTTTCTATCAACCTCGAGCCAATCTCCTTTCCTCGTATTTGTAGGGGAAGTATCTTATCCACATAAATACATATAGCAAAAAAAGAAAAAGGACGTTAGGGGGGTAGAATAATTTTTTAAATTAAAAAGAAATATTGTGGCTATCGATTGCGATGATGACTTGTCCTAAAGCACGAGAGCGCTACGGCCTCACCCTTAAAAGATTCTTTTGTAGGAAGGGACTGTCCCTTTGGGACGCCTCCTGTCCTAAAGGACGAGAGTGCTTCGCCTCCTGCCCTAAATTTGCCGCGGGATTACGGCTTGGGTTGGTGGGTAGAAAAAATTTACATCCCTGGGCTAAACGCTTACGGAGTTTTTGATTTCCAGCTGCAGTAGATAGGTTGGGTAATGAGAATAGGAAGAATCTCATTTTTTTTTGCAAGATCAATAATTTTTTTTAATCTAATCTTGTATGCCTGTAAGAATCTATCCTTATTTAAGTATTCATCAATCTGTAGTTGATTTAGAATTCTGTTTTCATTTGTTAATGTTTTGAATAAGATTTTATAATCTCTTGTAGCCTGGTTGTATCTAAATATATTAAAGCAGAGAGTTAAGGTTTCACTGTAATTTATCATGGGTTTTATTATTTTTTTAACTGAATGGTAAACAAAGCTTTCAGAAACCTCTTTATTTTTATCAAAAAATGACAAGTTTACATCGTTTATTCCGATCAGAAGCAAAATCATTTTTGGTTTGATTTTAATAATAGAGTCCTCCATAAGAACTATATGCCCAGATGTGGAGTGCCCGTCTAACCCAGCGTTATTGATCCAACATTTATTAAATTTCTTTTCCATTTTTTTACCTAAGAGATAGACCCATGTTTTTTCATCTGATAAGTAAAAACATTCAGTAGTGCTTCCTCCAATAGTCATTATTGTGAGGTAGTCTTTGAAATTTTGAGGTGGATCATCTCCCCTAAAACCTAAAGAATTCCTGCTATGTTTTATCAATTTATCTAATTTTTTGTTTTTGTTGTTTTTTATTTCTATTTTTTCATTGATTGGCAGCGTTATTTTTCCTTGTTTTATTCTAATTCTAAAGTCAAAAGGATTATAAATTCTGAGAAAAAGTTCTAATATAATAAAGGAAATACCCAAACCCAGAAAAAAAACTAAACTATTTTTCCAGAAGTTAGACAAATGTTGCGTCTTATGGGGTAGGGACAATTGATTCAAGTTTAAAGATTATGTTTGAAGTGGATAGGAATGAAAATGCCTTACACATTTTTCACAGTGAAGATATTTTCTCACGTTATTATAATAGCGCAACTTTAAAATTTTAGCATAAATTGGATTTTAGAAAAAGATCGAACAAAAGTTTGCTTACTGCGTATAGGACTTGTTATAATTTGCTTCTTTCAGGGCTCGTAGCTCAGTGGAAGAGTACCTCGTTGACACCGAGGGGGTCGACAGTTCGATCCTGTCCGGGCCCAGTTTAAATGTATATGACAAATTCGGGTTAAATGCTTAAAATGTTTGACCAAGAGTAATTCATCACACCTTTTTTAATATTAAAATCCTGAAAAGATCTAGAGATAATAGAAGTTCCCTTTACAAAATTGCCAAGCTCATTCTTGATCCTTACTAATGATAAGGCATGCTGAGGGTAGATTGTCATCCCGCTTTTAATTTCAAAAAGATAAAGTTTTTGGGCACATTCTATCACGAGATCAATTTCCATGCCATCTTTCGTTCTCAAGTAATAGAGAGAGGGTGACTGTCCAGAATGAAGAAAACGTTTAAGGAAATCTGTTATGATGAAAGTTTCAAACAAATTACCAAAGCTTGGACTTTGAATGAGTGTTTCATTAGTGTGAAGTCCTAGAAGATATGAAGCGATTGCCGTATCGTTAAAATACAGCTTAGGACTTTTTATAAGGCGCTTTCCAATATTTTTATAATAAGGATAGAGCAAGAATACTTGGTGCCCTGCCTCCAAAATGGAAATCCACCTTTTTGCTGTTACAACACTAATTCCAATTTCGCTTGCAATCGCTGAGAGATTAAGAATTTGCCCTGTTCTGGTAGCACAAATCTTTAGAAATCTTTGAAATTGATTTAAGTCTCCAATATTAGCTAGATTTCTAACATCTCTTTCAAGATAAGTTGAAATATACGAACCACACCATAATTGTCGGTCAATATTCTTTTTCGTTGTTATTTCAGGATAGCTGCCTCTTAGAATAACATAGGATATTGATAATTTATTTTTGAAAACTTGATGACACCTTAAATTTTTTAAAAGAAGATCTGGCTGTTGAGTTTCCTCTCCCCTTCCAATTCTTTCAGAGAACGAAAATGGAAGGAGTGTTAGAACAGCAACTCTTCCTGCAAGGGATTGGCTTACACCATGCATGAGTGAAAAGTTTTGAGAACCAGTAAATAACCACTGCCCGGGTTTTCGATCTTGGTCAATTAGGGTTTTGATATAAGATAGCAACTCTGGAACATATTGGATTTCATCAATTATGATTGGGGATGAGTTTTCTTCTAAAAAACCAACAGGATCTTCTTTAGCTCTTATTCTAGTGGAGGGGTCTTCAAGCGATATGAATTTGTGTGTTTTTGAGAAAAGAGCCTTAAGAAGAGTTGTCTTTCCTGATTGTCTAGGTCCAGTCACTACGACCGCAGGGAATGTTTTTACAGCACTTTGGAGCGTTTTGGCGAGTGTTCTTGGTTTCATTAAGGTTTATTATAACCCTGCAATTTTAATATGTCAAGTTAAATAATAAGGGTTATAGAGAATCACCTATTTAGTTATGAGAGTATTTTGAAGGATCAATGCATCCATGCCGCTGTTCATAAATGTATTGTAGGCATTTTGGGGAGTATTGACAATGGGTTCGCCTTTGAGATTAAAAGAGGTGTTGAGAAGAACAGGAATTCCTGTAGCTTCTCCAAATTTTTGAATCAGGCGGTGGTAACGCAGGTTGGTTTCTTTAAATACGGTTTGAAGCCGTCCGGTGCCATCCGCGTGGGTAATGGCGGGTAAGTGTGATTGCTGCTCTTTCTTCACGGCTGTTACGTAAAGCATGAACCGCGCGGGGTAGTGTTTTTGGGCATCTGGAATATCAAAATATTTTTCGCATTCTTCTTGAATCACACTTGGAGCAAAGGGTCTAAAAGGTTCCCTAAATTTAATTTTAATATTCACCAACTCTTTCATCTTTGGGTTTCTGGGGTCCGCTAAGATTGAACGGTTTCCTAAGCTCCTAGGTCCCCATTCAAATGCACCTTGATACCACCCGATCACATTTCCTTTCAGGAGACGATCAATTATTCTTTCAAATAATTTTTCATCATTTTCAATTGTTTCATATTTAATTCCTTCTTTATTTAAGAATTCATGAATTGAATTTTCCCTATGTTCTTCCCCCCAGAAGGCATGTTTCATAACAAAAGCCCGGGGTTTTCCTAAGATCACATGATAAAAATAAAGAGCTGCTCCTATGGCCCCGCCAGAATCCCCGGCCGCAGGTTGAATATAAATTTCTTCAAATGGGGTTTCCTTGAGAATTCTATAATTGGCCACACTATTTAATGCCACCCCTCCAGCCATGCAAAGTTTTTTTAGACCTGTTTTTTTGTACAAATGTTTTGCCATTTTTAAGATAATTTCTTCAGTCATCTTTTGAATGCTTGCAGCTATATCCGCGTAATATTGATTGATTTTTAATTCTTCTTTTGTGGGAGGATTAGGATCGTCAAAGAGGCTGGTTTTATCAGTCACAAATCTTGTTTTTGGGTTTCTGGGTTCTCCAAAAAGTTGAGTAAATTTTTCTGTAAAAGTTTTCTCGTTGTGATAATAATAGGAGAAATATGTCATATCTAGTACAAAACTTCCATCTTCATTTACATGGATAAGTTTATAAATTTTATCCATGTATTTGGGTTCCCCATAAGGAGCCATGCCCATCACCTTATATTCCCCCTCGTTCACTTCAAAGCCTAAAAAAGCTGTAAAGGTAGAATAAAGCATTCCTAAAGAATGAGGAAATCGAATTTCGTTTTCTAGTTCTAAACTATTGTTTCCATTAGAGCCGTTCCAATAAGATTTTCCAATGCCAAAACTTGCGCTGGTCCATTCGCCTACTCCATCCACTGTGAGAATGGCTGCTTCTTCATAGGGAGAGCAAAAAAATGCGCTGGCTGCATGGGAAAGATGGTGTTCAGAAAAGAAAATTTTTGATTCTAGAATTCCTAATTTTTCTTGGAGAATACTTTTAATCCATAATTTTTTGGAGAGCCAAGTTTTCATCGCCTCTTGAAACAGTTTTAGAGAGCGGGGATAACCATAAAGGATGGACAAGAATAATCTTTCAAATTTTAAAAAAGGTTTTTCATAAAAAATACACGCGTCAATATCTTGATGCATAATCGTTCCCTTTTTTAAACAGAAAGCGATCGCATTTTCCGGAAAATCGCTATCGTGTTTTATTCTGGAAAAGCGTTCTTCTTCAGCCGCGGCAATGAGCATTCCATCCTTAATTAAGGCACAGGCTGCATCATGGTAAAAACAGCTAATTCCTAAAATGTTCATTTGTAGGTTAGAACTTTTGGGGTTTAATGTCTGATTATAATTTTTTTTCGAATTCTATAATTCAAATAATTTGGATTAATTTAGTATTGTTTGGAAATATTTTCAATGGATCCAATATTAGATTTGCGTACATGCCAATGAGTCTCTTTAGCTGATTTTTTTATTTTTAATGGATCTAAAAATAGTTTAAGGACTATTGCATGAGGTGTAACAATAATAAAATAAAAGATTGTCAGGGACACTCCGGACATGAATTCTCCGAATTTGAAAGCAAATTTTTTCCATTGCCCCCATATAAATTTTAACCCGAACTTTAGAATTAAATTTTTCATCGTCTTCTTATCTTTTCTGTCTCGGTTCTCATTTTCTAATGTAATATTCGGGTTTAATGATTGTTTTGGTTGGATTAAAATAGAGTGTAGATGAAAGGAGCTACCGCAGATCCTTGGCTAAAAATTAGAATAAAACCAATAAGGAGAAGCGTTATGATCATTGGAATAAGCCACCAGAGTTTTCTTTCCCATAAGAAATTTAAAAAATCTTTTATGATTTTTGAACGGCTTTTTAAATTTTTTAAAAATTGAATCATTAGTGTTTTCCCTTGTCAGATACCGCATCGCTCTTCGTGGGCGCGGAAAATCATTTTTTCATTAAATTTTATTTTCTAATGAACTTTGGTTGAAATGGTTTTTTGCATTAATTTTGGCAGAGCTTGAACAAGTAAGATGAGCGCTAAGATAAAAAGTAAGAACGCGGTGGTGCCTACAGGGTGAAAAAGCGGCCCACCTTTTAAGATTCCTAAAAGCCAGGGTTTTATAATCAAAATAAGAGAACCTAAAGTAGTCACTAGCATGAAGAGCATTGGCAGCGCTGTAACCCACCATTTTTTTCCAGTCGCTTTAAGCCAAACTGTGATGCCAAGTAATGTAAGAGCAGCCAGAAGTTGGTTAGTTGAGCCAAATATTGGCCAGAAGATTTTCCAAATAGGAATGATTCTGCCATTGACTCCTTGTACATCAATCATAATTAGAATTCCTGGAAAAAGCAGTGTGAAGAAAGTCGCAAGATAGGCTCCCATCTTTCCCTTTAAACCTGTAAGTTCTTGGAATATATAGCGGCCTAAGCGGGTAGCTACATCTAGCGTATCATAAATGAAGGTAGCAAAAGCGAGTTTTCCAAAGGTGACTGCAGCGCCAAAACTCATGCCAAAAAGCGCCATAAAATGAGCCAGCCCTCTGGCATAAATTTCATCTGGTCCTAAAGAAAGAGTTTGATCTTTTAAAGGCAGTATCATCACTGTGGAAAGAGCCACAATTGCAACAAACGATTCTAAGAGCATTCCCCCATAACCTACGGCTGTAGCATCTGGTTCTTGGCGCAGTTGTTTAGAGGTTGTGCCGCTTGAAACTAAGCCATGGAATCCTGAACAAGCGCCGCAAGCAATGGTTGTAAAAAGTAAAGGGAATATTGGCAGGCGCGGAGTATCTGCGGTTACTGGATGGATTAAAGCTGGATATTGAATCTCGAATCCTCCAAAAAGAGTTCCAAAAACACCTACAATAAAAGTAGCATAGAGAATGGTTGCTCCTAAATAGCCTCTGGGCTGGAGTAAAGTCCACAGGGGTATAACAGAAGCGATAAAACAATAGATTAGAATCAGAAAATCCCAGCTTTTTTGAGAAGAGCCTAAAACAGGAGGAAGTTCTATTGGAATTTGTTGGCCAAGAAAAATAATTAAAAAAACTAAAGGAATAAAAATAAAACTTGCTTTTTTAAGACTCCAGTTCCAGCGATAAAGGCAGAATCCCATGAGTAAAGCTAACCCTAAATAAAGGAAAGAAGAAGTTGCAACCCCTGGCCCAAAATTTTCTTCGCCTAATTCTGGACGGCTGACAAAAGCTCCTGCGGTTAAATCCGTAAAAACTACAATCACATATAAAAGGGATATCCAGATAAAGCAAAGAAAAAGAAAATAGGCTTTTTGTCCAATATAGAGCTTTACAACTTCTCCTACAGACTTGGCATCGTGCCTGATGGAAGCGACTAAAGCAGAGAAATCATGCACCCCTCCAATAAAAACAGCTCCAATCGCTATCCAAAGCAGGCTGGGCAGCCAGCCGTAAAGGCTTGCGGCAAGAATAGGTCCAGCAATAGGTCCTACAGCTGCGATTGCCGCAAAATGCTGGCCAATTAAAATAACAGGCGATGCAGGAACAAAATCTACGCCATCATTGATTTTACAAGCAGGGGTAATATTTTTTTTTGTTAGGCCAAAAACATTTGCAATAAATTTTCCATAAAAAAAATATCCGGCAAATAAAATTGAGATGGAAATAAGAGTGATCAGTAATAAGGACATAAAATTTAGATTATAATAAAAAGGTATTTTATTCAAGTTTTTGTGCGACAACGATTCTGATTTATGGGTTTATTAATTTTTTAGTATAATCGTAGTTGTGAAGATCGTTTTTATTAATCCTCCATTTGATATTATTCAAAAAGCATATGGCTCAGCTCGTAAAGGAACTAAATATGGATATTGGGCTCCTTTTGGGATCGCAGTTCTTGCTGGCATCATAAAGAAATTGGATTGTAAATTTGAATATATTGATTCAACAATTTTAGATTATACTCAGCAAGATGTAGTAAACCATTGTATGCAATCTCAACCAGACATGATTGGCATCACCGCACAACTGGCCACTCGTGAAGTTGTAAAACATCTTATTCAGATGATTCGTGAAAAATCTGCAGCTCCAATTTTTTTAGGCGGCACTCTAGCCACCACTTTTGCGGAGAGCGTGATGTTAGAAAATCCTGGATTAGACTATGTAGTGATAGGAGAAGCAGAGCAGACTCTGCAAGAGTTAATTCTTAAAATAAGAAATAAGGCGGATATCTCAACAGTAAGAGGTATCTGTTATAGAAATGGAGATAAAATTATTAGGACTCCATCGCGACCCATTTTAATGAATTTAGATCTTTTACCGCAACCAGATTTTGGAGTATTTGATCTAAAACGATATATTCCCCTTCCTCTTCAATATAAAAAGAAACCTATCATTGCTTATCTTTCTTCACGCGGTTGTTCTTATGGCCGTTGCACTTTTTGTTTTGAATCCGGCAGCGCAGCCCAAAAATATCGTCGCCATTCAGTTAAAAGAGTTATTGCAGATATTCAAATGGCTGTAGAAGAACAGGGGGTTAAAGAAGTAGCTTTTTGGGATGATATCTTTTTGGTTGACGAACCATGGGTTTTAGAATTTTGTGAACTTCTTCACCAGAACAAAATAGAAATCGCATGGCAATGTTATGGTTATGCAGGTTCAATGACTAAAAAGATGGTAGATGCTTCTGCAAAATCCGGGTGCTGGAATGTTTATATTGGTTTTGAATCTGCAACTCAATCCGTTCTGGACCAAGTTAAAAAAGGGGTAACAGTTGAGCAATTGGCTCAATCCATTGGTTGGGTCAGAGAATCAGGGATGGATGTTCGGGGCTCTTTTATTTTATCCTTGCCTGGAGAAACTCCTCAAACTGCCATGGAAAGCGTGAAATTTGCAATTAAAAACGATATTACTTATATGCTTTTTCATCCATACTTTCCAGAGTATGGAACAGAACTATACAGCGAATTAGCTCGTTCAGGTAAAATTATTGATGAATATAAGGGGAGGACCACTGCTCAATATATTCCTGAAGGTTACAAGGATGCAAAAGAAGTAGAATCCATTATTCGTAAAGCGTACAAAAAATTTTATTTTCGCCCAAGTTATGTGCTTAAACATATTAAAAAAATTCGGAGCTGGGATGATTTTAAACAATATTATGAAGCGATGCGATTTGTCTCTGGGATCGCATTTTCTGGTTAATTTAAGTGAACCTCAGCACCCTTAAAAGGGCTATGCGGTATCCAACAAAGGAAAACACTAATGAAATATAAAGTAATATATAAACGAAAAGAGTGTATTGGAGCCAATTCTTGCGTTGGGGTGTTACCAGAATTTTGGAGTTTGGACCATGAAAAAAAAGCGGTACTTAAAGGCTCAATCTTAAATCCAGAAACTGGTTGTTATGAACTTGTTATTAATAGTGAGGAATTAGAAAGATTTAAAGAATCTGCCCTAGTCTGTCCAGTTTATGTGATCAATATCATTGACCTTCAAACTCAAAAAACAATCTTAGAGATTTTTGAAGAGAATAGAGAGATTGAAAAAGAGAGCGCTCCTGTGATTAAGGCACGCCCAAATACTGAAAAGGAATCGCAAAGCGACATAAAGGGTTTTTTTACCATTCAAATAGATTCAAACAAAAAGTTGATTAAAGCGCTCTATTACGGTCCAAAACATCAGTTGCTTTTTGTGATTGAGGGTAAAAATGCAGAGGAGCTTTATCAAACGGTCATAAGAGAAGGTTTTGTTACTTCTCTCACCCAAGCAGCTTATTTAGGAGGTGAGTTGAAGAAAGCTGAAATGAGTTTTCAAGGAAATTCCGCATGAAGGAGTATAAACGAACTTGCCGCAAGGGAAGCTGTTTCAGCTCGTAAAATATTGTTTCCTATGGTTACGGCAAGGACTCCATGTTCTTTTGTTTCATGGATTTCTTCAATAGTAAAACCACCTTCAGGTCCTATAAAAACATGAATTTTAGACTTTTGAAAAGATTGTGTTTGATGAAGAACTTTTGAAAGACTAATTTTTTCCTCACCTTCCCAAAGAATAATTTTTAAGTCATGCCTGTTTTCTTTTATTGGAACCTGTATCTCCTCTTGAGGGTGCGGAGGTTCATTTTTTTTAATTTTTTTAAGAGCCTCTTTTAGAGAGAGTGGGGTAGAGATATCGGGTAAGGTTTTTCTTCCGCTCTGTTTTGCTGCGGATAAAATAATCTTTTCCCATCTTGTTATCTTAGCCTTAGATTTTTCTGGAGAAAAATGAATTTGTGT
The DNA here is from genome assembly GCA_016180425.1 of Elusimicrobiota bacterium. GTDB lineage: Bacteria > Elusimicrobiota > Elusimicrobia > 2-02-FULL-39-32 > 2-02-FULL-39-32 > 2-02-FULL-39-32. The sequence continues at coordinate 97,491 of JACPBF010000001.1, read as the reverse complement.
TCGTTCTGTGAGAATAGGTTGGATGGAGTCTACTCCAATTTCTGTGACCTTTTGAATCATCCATTCAAAATTAGAATTTTGAATCAGAGCCGGGTAAAGATGTAAGGAGAAACAAGAATAATTTTTTTCAAAAGCAGGGTCACTGCAATCATTTTTAAAAGATGGAAGGAGCTCCCCTATAACTTTATTTGAATTAGAAGTTTCTGTAATTCGGGCAGACCCAACCCATCCTTTTCCATCAAATATTTGAATTAGATCACCTGTTTTTTTTCTTAAAACTCGGGCAATGTGATGGGATTCAGAAGGCTCAAAGAAGAAAGAATTGGATTGAATATTTTTTTTTGGAACGAAAAATTGCGGCAAAATTATTTACCAAAAACTTTTTTTATAAAAGAATCTTCATCCTTGGCTGTTTTTTCTTCTCCAAAACTTTTTGCAAGCTCTTTAAGCAGTTCTTTTTGCTTTTCAGTTAAGTGGGTGGGAACTTCTACCAGAATTCGGACCAATTCATCCCCCCGACCTCGCCCCCCAAGATGTGGAATTCCTTTTTCTTTTACCCGAAATACAGTCCCGGTTTGAGTCCCTGGCGGGATTCTTAAAGTTACAGGGTCTTCAAGAGATGGAATTTCAATCTCAGCTCCTAAAGAGGCTTGAGCAATTGAGATTTTTTGTTCTATCAAGATATCATCATCTTTTCGTTCAAATTTTTGATCTGGCTCAACATGAATCACCACATAAAGATCTCCAGCTGATCCACCATAATTTCCAGCTTCGCCAGCGCCATTCACTCTTAAAGCTGTTCCTTCCTGTACCCCAGAAGGTATTTTTACAGTAATCGGTTCTTGGCTTCTTACTTTTCCTTGTCCATGGCAATTTTCACAAGGGTTTTCAATCACTTGTCCCTGTCCTTTGCAGCGCGAACAAGTTTGTGAAAGAGAGAAAAACCCTTGACGGAAATTAATCGAACCAGAACCCTTGCATTGATGGCAAGTTTTTAGGGAGGTTCCATGTTTAGCGCCTGATCCGGTACATTTATCACAGGTTTTGGTGTGACCTATTTTAATTGTTTTTTGAGTACCTCTCAGCACCTCATGTAAAGTCATAGTGACACGAACTTGTAGGTCATCCCCTCGGCTAGCTCTGGATTTTCTAGAGCTTTGCCTTCCAGTTTGACCTGTAAATATATTTTCAAAGAAGTCTCCAAAAATGTCATTCACATCTCCAAATCCTTCAAAATTGCCAAAACCTCCTTGTCCAAACCCTCCAGCTCCTGCTTGGTTGTTCACCCCAGCATGTCCATATTGATCATAGAGCTGGCGTTTGTGTGGGTCAGAAAGAATTTCATAAGCCTCATTAGCTTCTTTAAATTTTTCTTCAGCTCCCTTGTCTTTATTAATATCAGGATGGTATTTTTTGGCTAAGTTTCTGTATGCGGACTTAAGCTCTTCCCCAGAAGCGTTTTTATTTACGCCTAAAATTTCGTAATAGTCTTTTTTTGTGGTCATGAGATTAAAGATTTATTTTTTATCCTCATCTACAATTTCCGCATCTACAACCTTATCTTTATCGTTGTTTGTACCTTCAGTTTTGGATTGGTCCGCGTTGCTGGTTTTTGCTTTTGCGGAGGCCTCTTGGTAGAGTTGTTCAGCAAGTTTATGAGACGCTGTCAGCAAGGTCTCCTTAGCTTTTTTTATTTTTTCAAGATCCGAACCTTTTAGGGTTTCTTTTGCGTCTGAAAGAGCTTGTTCCACTTTTAGTCTTTCGTCCTGAGAAATTTTGTCTCCATGCTCTTTTAGGGCTTTTTCAGTTGCATAAATGACAGAGTCAGCCTCGTTTTTAACCTCAGTCTCTTCTTTTTTCTTTTTATCCTGTTCCGCGTATTCTTCCGCCTGTTTTACGAATTTTTCTACTTCATCTTTAGAAAGTTTGTTGGGAGCTGTAATCTTAATGGATTGTTCTTTGCCTGTGCCATGATCTTTTGCCACCACATGCAAGATTCCATTGGCATCAATGTCAAAGGTCACTTCAATTTGGGGCATGCCTCTAGGCGCTGGCGGGATACCAACTAAATCAAATCTTCCTAAAGAAACATTGCCTTCCACCATAGCTCTTTCACCTTGCATAACATGTACAGTCACTGCCGGCTGGTTATCGCTGGCAGTAGAAAAAGTCTGCGATTTTTTTACCGGGATGGTTGTATTTCTTTCAATCAGCTTTGTAAATACCCCCCCCAAAGTTTCTATTCCTAAAGATAGAGGCGTAACATCCAGAAGCAAAACATCCTTAACTTCTCCTGTCAGTACCGCGGCTTGCACTCCTGCTCCAATCGCCACGCATTCCATTGGATCAATCCCTCTTTCTACTTTTTTGCCCACATGATCTTCTACGAATTTTTGAATAATAGGCATGCGAGTCGGGCCGCCTACAAGAATAATTTTTGAGATATCAGCAGGTTTTAATTTGGCGTCGGATAATGCCTGATCAATAGAATGTTCGCATCTTTTTACAATAGGGTCCACTAAGGATTCTAGTTTTGCTCGGGAGAGTTTCATGGTTAAATGTTTTGGGCCGTTGGCATCCGCAGTGATAAAAGGCAAATTAAGATCTGTTTCTAATACATTGGATAATTCTATTTTTGCTTTTTCCGCTGCTTCTTTAAGTCTTTGCATCGCCATCTTATCATTGCGTAAATCTATGCCTGTTTCCTTTTTAAATTCAGAAGCGATATAGTCAATTAAAGTGGCGTCCATGTCTGTGCCGCCTAATTTGGTATCTCCACTGGTGGAGATCACTTCAAAAACCCCTCCGCCAAAATCCATGATGGTTACATCCAAGGTTCCGCCTCCAAGATCAAATACAAGGATTTTTTCCTCTTTTCCTTTTTTGTCAATTCCATAAGCTAAGCAGGCCGCGGTAGGTTCATTGATGATACGAACTACTTCTAACCCGGCAATGGTGCCGGCATCTTTTGTAGCTTGACGCTGGTTATCATTAAAATAAGCTGGCACTGTAATCACGGCTTTTTCAACTTTAGTTCCTAGAAAGGATTCCGCGTCTCTTTTAACTTTTTGCAGAATAAACCCGGAGAGTTGCTGGGGAGTAAAATCTTTACCATGAATTGGATATTTATAATCCTCTCCCATTTTCCTTTTAAAAGCAGTGAGGGTGCCTTCAGGGTTGGTCACCGCTTGCCTGCGGGCAGGCTCGCCTACCAAAAGCTGTTCATCTTTTGTAATGGCTACATAGGAAGGGAATGCTTTTCCCCCTAATGTGGTGCCTTCAGCTGAAGGGATAATGGTGCCTTTCCCTCCCTCCATGACTGCAGCCGCAGAGTTGCTGGTTCCTAGATCAATTCCAATAATTTTTGACATATTTTTTTCCTCCAAACATTTAAGTTTAAAACTATTTTGTCTCTTTAATTTTTATTTTTGCTACTTTAACCTTTGCGGGTCTTAAAAGTTGTCCATTTAAGGTATAACCTTTTTGAATTTCTTCTAAAATAATATTGTTTTCCTCTTCTTTATTTGTTTCTATTTGCTCCAACGCTTCATGCAGATGAGGGTCAAAATGTTCTCCCAGGGTTTTTAGCGGTTGGGCTCCTTCTGATTTTAAGAATCTAAAAAATTCTTGCACCACTATTTCAAATCCCTTAATTAAAGAATTGATATCTGTTGCTTTTTGAGAATGTTTTAAGGCCCCTTCCATGACATCTAAGATGGTTATCATTCTTTCAATCATGATCACTCTGCCGAATTTTATAGCCTCCATTTTTTCTTTTTCCACTCTTTTACGATAATTGGAGAATTCTGCCTGTAATCGCAGAAGTTGGTCTAAATAATTTTGAGTTTTTGTTTTTAGTAACTCTAACGATTCCTCTTCTGTTGCAGGTTTTTCCATACTATTATCAGTTTTTTGAATCTCCTCTTTTTTTTCTTGGGGTGCGGGTTCACTACTATTTTTTGATTGAGAGGGTTCTTCAAAATTTTCATCAGTCATAAACTACCTCTGATCCAATTCCTTTAACATTTTATTCACCATTTGAGAAATATAATCCACTAAAGAAATCATTTTTGGATATTCCATCCGCTTTGGCCCTAAAATGCCAAGAACCCCCACTGTTTTATCCGCCAGTTGATAGGTGGATGAAATAACGCTTAAGTTTTGCAATGCCTTATTTAGATTTTCTGAACCTATCCTCACATGAACCCGTCTTATTTTTTTTGACTCCAAATGTTCTGATTTTGTTTGTAAACGTTCATTTAAATTTTTAGTTTTAATCTGTTCTTTAGAATTTTGAGATTTTTGATCCTCTAAGATTTCGTTTTCTAGGATATTAGTTAAAATTTGTTTTTCTTCGATTACTTTGAGCAGATTTTGTAAGTCGGCTGTTCCAGAAAAATCCGGAAGAGAGAGGATGTTGCCTGCTCCCTCAAGGTAGATTTCACCTGAGGAAAATTTTTTGATCTCTTCTCCTATTTCCCTAGCCAGACTAAAAATTTCTTTAGTTTCTTCCTGTAAATTTTCTAGGCACTCCACCAATTTTAATTTCACGTTTTCTAAGGTAGAGCCTTGAAAGTTTTGATTAATAATTCTTGCTATTTTACGCAGATGTTCTCTTGGGATTTCTATTTGAGTGTTGATTGTAAAGTGTTTAGCCATGCCTGATTCGGTGATCATGGCGCATAGAACTCTCTTACTGGTAATGGGAACTAATTCTAAACAAGAGAATATATTTTTTTCCCACTTAGGAGTCATGACAAAACCCGTATAGTGAGAAAGGGTTGAAAGCATTCTGGATGTTTGGCTCATAAAATCCTCAATCTCTTTAATTCGGGCTTCATATTCGGTTTGAATCCTTACTTGTTCCTGAACAGCCAATCGCTGCATTTCTACAAGCGAATCCACATAGAGCCTGTATCCTTTATCTGTTGGGATTCTGCCGGCTGAGGCGTGCGGCTGAGCAATCATGCCAGACTTTTCCAGTTCAAAAAGAGTGTGGCGGATAGAAGCTGAAGAAAGTCCCAAGCGGCTTGTGTTAGAGATACTATGAGAACCAACAGGTTTCCCTGTGCGGATATGCTCATGGATCACATACTGCAGGACTTTTTTCTTTCTTTCTTCGATTTCTTCTTGGTTTAAGGCGCGCATATATATTAGCACTCAATTATAGCGAGTGCTAATATAATATAACAGGTTGTTACTTTTTTGTCAAGAACTTATTATTTTGGTACTATTTTTTAGTGAAATTAAAAATGTATGGCAAGAAAAAATAATAAAGCCAAAAGAGTAGTGCCTATTACTCCAAAAGAATTTTTTATGGTTGTTGAGAAAAAGAGTACCCTCCTTATCTTTTTTCTTATTATTCTATTTTTTTCTTTTTATGCTCTATATAAAAGTTATTGGTTTTATATTCCATTTAATAATATTCATGAATTTATTAATTTTGATGTTGTTTACTATAATTTAAAACTTTTGTTATCTTTTAAAGGAGGGTACGCCGCATCTCTTTGGGCTATTCTAGTTTTTATTTCTATTTCCTCTTTTTTCTATTGGTCGGGGAAATGGTTACTTAGTAAAATATTAAATTTTATTTTCCCATTTTCTAAATTAGAAATGTTTGCTTGTAGTTGGTTTTTAGGGTCATGGATCTGTGGGATGTTTTGGTTTTTTCTTGGGATTTTGGGTCTATTTAAAAGATGGATTGCATTTATACTCCTTTTCACTGGATTGTTGCTTTTTGTAATTCATCTTAAAAAAAACATTAGCAAAGATAAAATAATAAATTTATTTAATTCCATTAAATGGAATGTCGAATTATTATGGATCACATTTATTATTAGTGTGATTTTTTTATGGGTAAGCCAATGTATTGTTCCATATAATTACTGGGACACTCTTACGATAGATATGGCTTTACCAGGATATTATGTTGCTGAAGGGAGGTTTGTTCCCAATCCTTTTCATATCTATAGTTATTTCCATCAGAATAATCAACTTTTAATGGTGTGGGTACTCCTTGTAAATTCAAAAGAGGCTGCGTATTTATTAATTTGGGGGTTTTTCGTAGTTCTGCTGTTGTTTGTGTATGGTTGGATTTCACGAATTGCATCTAGACTTGCAGCTCTTTGTTGTACTAGTATTTTTTTATTTAGTTATCTAGGTCCTTGGTTAGTGACTTATGTCAAAAACGACTTGCAGTTAGGAATTTTTTTAGTTCTTCAATGGTGGGCTCTATTATTTTCATTTAGAAAATATAGTCAGCAACAATCTGATACTATAAATTGGCTTTTTCTTGCAGGTCTATTTTCTGGTGTAGCAATAGGACATAAATTTACTGCTATTCAATCAGTTATAATAACAACAGGAGGAACATTTATTTTTTTCTTTTATAATTCTTCAAAAATTTTTAAAGAAAAGGTATTGGAGTCAGGAAAACTATGTCTAATTTTTGTTTCTGGTTTATTAATCTCATGGGGTCCATGGTTGGTTAGAACAGCTCTTTTGACTGGCAATCCAATATACCCATTTTTAAATAAAATTTTTAACGTAAATCCATTATTCCCATGGCATAGAGATCATCCAGGCACTTATGGTTTAATCCAATTAGGATTTTCTGGATTATTGATATATTTAAGAAATCTCTCTCAATTTAAACCAGTAGGCAGTTTAGGAAATGCGGCTATATGGTGGGGGCCGAGTATTTGGATCTGTTTTTCCGCTTTTTTTTGTTTTTTTAAATTTTTTGTAAAGGAAATCCGTTGGATTACTGCCATTGTTTTATTAAGTTATTTATTTTCTCTTACCTTTACAATTAAACCCCCATACCATATAGGGCCGCTCTTCTTTCTTTTCTGCTGTTTATTTGGATTATCTTTAGAGGCAACTTGGCAAAATTTAAAATCTAAATTTTTTAAATCTCTCACCATCCTATTAGTTATTCTAAATATAATTAGAGGGATTTCTGTTAGCAACATGCTGCGCATGAATTATTTTTCAAGTATGATCATGTTCATAGGATCACCTATTTGGCATTTTATGAGTCATAATCCTGGGGGTGTAGATTTTGCAACAATTGATGAAATGGAATGGATGCATTATCTAATTAATAAATATAGTTTTGAGGAAGATCGAGTAATCTTTTTAGGTTCAATACGGCCTTTTGGAATTGAACGAAGACATTATTGGTCATTTGAATTAGATAAGCAACCCATGCTTTATTTTGCAGAAAAAGCTAAAGATGCTATGGATCTCAAGCATCAACTTTTGCAAGAAGGATTTAAACATATTATTTATGATCCTATTGAGTGGAAAGCTTGGATCAATAATTATACTGTTAATGATCCTAATCATCATGATTATAAAATAGAACCAGCTGATCTAACTAAAATAGAAGTTCTATTATCGCAACACTCTACTGAACGTTTTAGAGTGCCTAGTGGACGATTGATCTGGTATACGATTAAATCTAATCCTAATGAGTTATTTCAATCCATTTCGTTTGAATTAGAGGATGTATATAAATATCCATTTCTTTATTTGGAATTGGCAGATGCTTATAGCAATAATGGTGAAAATGAAAAGTCAATACAAATTTTAGAACTTTTGAATCGTCATATATTTCAGAAGAGTCTTGCTCATAGAATTAATGTTTCTTTAGGATTGGCATATTTTAAAAATAATAAATTTTCGGAAGCCATACCTTATTTAACAAAAGTTATTGAAATTGAACAAAATAATTCTGCGGCATTTGTATGGCGTTCCAGGTCATATCAGCAATTAGGCCAAATTGATCTTGCAGTTTTAGATTTAACAAAAGCAATCTCTTTAAATCCTAATAATTCTGATTTGCTAATGGAGAGATCTCAAATATTTTATAAACAGGGTAAACTCGAAGATTCTAAGAGAGATTTTGAGCAGGCAAAATTACTTAAAAATTAGAATCAGGGATGATCTAATTTGCGATGAAGAACTACCATCAAATCTGCTAGAAGGCCAGTTAACAATATAATCAGGCTGGAGAGTATAAGCATTACATCAAAGCCTCCAATATTTTGATAAATTAACCAATCATAGATTGTCTTGGTACAACCAGAAAGCAAGACAAAAACAAAAAGAGGTAAAAAAATTCTTAATGGGTTAAAATACATGACGGTTCTAATTACAAGGGAAAAATAATTGTACGTATCTTTAATTGGATGAAACGAAGATTTGCCACCGGATCTTCTAAAGTAATCAATGGGGTAAAAATAGACCCTTTGGTGGTTACAGAGAAAAGCCAAGGTGATTGTGGATTCCCAAGAGTGAGAATCAGGAAGCAGATAAAAATATTTAAGCGCTACGGATTTCTTAAAAACTCTTAAGCCTGAATTCAAATCTGGTATTTTTTCCTTGCATAAATAGGAAGCCAGTTTTCTAATTAGGAATTTGGCTGGTAAGCGCAGCCAATAATGGGTCCCTTTTTCTTTGACTCTTGCGCCCACAACCATATCAAAGTTATTGTTTATAAGTAGTTGTAATAAGTTAGGCATTGGTTGTTGAGGGTAGGTTCCATCCGCATCTGTTGTGAGGATGATTTCATTTTGAGCTGAAAGAATTCCTGTTTTTCTTGCTGCGCCCACCCCACGGTTTTTTAGATGGCGGACAACTTTTACTCCTTTATTTTGAGCGATTTTTGATGTTTCATCTGTGGAACCGTCATCAACAACAATAAATTCATATGGGATTTTTGACTCTTTCAAGACTTTTTGAATTTGAACGATCTCCTCTTCAATAGAGCCTGCTTCGTTGTAAGCTGGCAGAATCACACTGATTGAATTTTCACTTAAAGGTTTTTGATTCATGTTTATTTATTTGGAAGATTATTTTTTATTGAGTTGTTCCAATATAAATATAGGACTGGATTCTGTATTTTGTTTTGAGTTTTCATTTTTTATTTTTTGAATTTCATAAAGTAGGATCAAGCTGTTTCTTGGAAAAAAACGTTCTGGGATGACTTCTCTATGTTTTTCTTTCACATAGTCATTCCAAAATAATTCAAATAATTCAAATTTTTCCTTATTCCATTTTAACATTTTATAACCATAAGTGCGACGCGCTTCATTGAAATTTATTAAAATATGGGTAATCCCAGAATTTTGAAAGTGTTTTAAGAGTTCTTCTGATGAGTTTGAATTGTTTACCCACCCAATCAGAGGGTTTTGTCCATGCACATCCGTATAAAGGTAGGGTAATTTTAGGTCATAGGTTTTGGAATCTCCTATAAAGAGGGTGCGTGTTGTTTTAGGCAGGGTGTTCTCCATCCAGCGAAACATGACATTAGCTGGATAGGGATTAAGACCCGGGTGTGTAACCATTTTGTAATCTTCGCGGCTTTCCCTTCCAGAAAGCACTTCCCCTGGGCTATAAGAATTTTTTATGATGAAGGCGCAGGTCTGTAAATTTTCAGTTAATACTAGAATCACAGGAATTAGAAAAAATATTTTTATTAAAAAATTTTTATTTTGTAAAGCAATATAAAATCCAAGAGCATAAATAAAGCAGAGTAAAGGATAACCCTGAAGATGATATCGTGTGAGGTGGGTAGAATTAAATGAAGCAACAAAAAAGAAAGCAAGAAACAAAAAGATTATTTGGTTCCATTCTCTTTTTAAATATTGAATAGATAAAAGGCTAAGAGGAAGCAAAGTTAAGAAAAGCGGTCCTGGAAAAGAAAGTCCGCTTTGATTGCGATCCTTGAATGTAAGTTTCCAAGGTAGTGTCCAATTTTCTTTCCAAGATTCAGTAATAAAACGACGATTTTCATTAATAAAAATTTGCCACTGGTCTGGATCTAAAAAATAGTTTTGTAGATTAAATTTTTTGAATAAAGCAGATAGGAAAGGGAATACTGGATTTCCTGTGTCCCACAGATTTTTTAACAGCCAAGGGGAAATAGCGAGTCCAAAAACTAAAATAAAGAAAAAGCTTTGTCTTAAAAAAATTTTGTAATTATTGGGATTAAGCACAAGATGAAATAGGAAAAAGCTTAAAAATAACGTTCCTGCCATAATCCCACCCTGATATTTTGAACCATAAGCGAATCCACACAAAAGCGCGGAAAGAATGACCCACGAGGACGATTCATCTTGTTGGTTTTGATTTTGGATTCCTTCTACTGCTAGGCAGAGAGCATAGGCAGCAAAAAATGCAAATAAACAGCTGCTAATATCAATGCCGCTTGTCCATAGGTTCATCTGAACCATTGGGACAGAAATGAAAAAAATACTAGCAATGAGACCAACCTGAATAGCAAGTCCTAGACGTTTTGTGAAAGTTCCAAAACCAAACAGGATTAGAACACCATTAAACCAATGGATTAATTTTGGAACCATTTCATCATGTAAAGCTAGCCCAAATAGATAAAGCGTTTGTAAAATCATTGGAAATTTACTTACTGCGCCAGAAACTCTAACGATCCCTTTTTCTTGTAAAAAAAGGTTAGGAATTCCTAAATGGTAAACCAGGGAATCATAAAAAACTTCTGGGACCAGAGCCATTACAAAACTCACGCTTAAGAATATCCACAAAAACAATCTCAAGATAAATGGTTGCGCACTCCCAAAACAGAAGACTGAGATTTCTTTAGTTCCTTCTTTAAGAAAAGTTCTCCCATTGGAATTTTTTAGAAAACACCAAGAAAAGCTTATCCAACAACTAAACCAAAAAATAATGATTAATGGAAAATATAAGAAGTGAAGAGCGCTTAAACACAAAAAAATAAAGGCGATGAATGCCTGGCCAATAACTACAGAAAAGGTAAATTGTTCTAAGGATGAGTTCCACTTGATTTTAAATGTTTTAAGAAAATAGTACCCCAAGGTAAGAGCGCCTGAAACAATGCCTAACCAGACCGCCAGACCTTTTAGATAGAAGAAAAGAATAGAAAGCGTAGGAAAAAAAGTCTTTACAGGCAGGAGAGATTCAAAGTTTCTAATATCTAATGGATATTGTTGAAGGTATTTATAGATTACAAAGTAAGACCAGAGAATCCCGGATCCAATCCACCAATTAGAGTAATGGTTTAAAAGTAAATCTTGATGATTTTTTTTTAAAGCTGAATTAGATTTTGAGAATTTTGAATGTTTTATTGATTCAGCCATCGGCAATAAAATTTAATGAATTATTTTAAATCTAGTGAACGGCCAGTAGAGGAGCCAGGCCCTGCCTTTTATTTGTTTTTCTGAGAGTGGTCCCCAAAATCTGGAATCAAAGGATCCATCCCGATTGTCTCCCATGACAAAAAAATGTTTTTCCGGCACTTTGATAGGACCAAAATTGTCTCGGATCGCTTCTGCAGGCAAATAAATGAAATCTCCGTTTTCCCAATTTTTTTGGTATTCCACCTCATTTTTATAAAATTTTGACTTTGCATAAATTGTTGGATGCAAAAAATGTCCGTGAATGTCATCCATTTTTTTCCCATTAATGAACAGCATCTTATTTTTTATCTCTATCATGTCTCCAGGCAGCCCAATGGCTCTTTTTATAAAATCTTTTTTTATCCCTTTTTTCCTTTCCTCTTCAGACAGGGCATTGGGAGGGCACAAAAAAACAACCACATCAAATCTTTTGACTTCCTTAAAATCCCACAACTTTTTAGATGTAAATGGAATCTGCGTGCCATAAATAAATTTGTTCACAAACAGATGATCTCCAATCTCCAGGGTTGGACGCATGGAACCAGAAGGGATTTTAAAAGCTTGGATCAAGAATGCCATGATTAAGAATGCCAATAGAACCGCAGATACGCCAGTGTCAGACCATTCAATCGCTTCTCTAGTCCATTTTTCAATTTTGACTCCAGAGCTTTTTTTTCTAATCCATCGAAAAAGAAAAGAGGCGGCTAGGAATGTGGAGAAAACATAAATGACTTTAGTTTCCATGGGTTCTTCTTGGCAAGCAAAGAATTTCCATCCTATGATCCCTAACCCGCAAATGGATAGGAGCCAGAAAAGGAATAGGTGGTAAGATTCGCTATTATTTTCCGCTGGTTTCATTAAGGCGTCCTTTATGGTTTTTTGGATAATTGTAGGATAGAAAGAAACGCTTCATTAGGAATTTCTACATTTCCGATCTGCTTCATTTTTCTTTTTCCCTCTTTTTGTTTCTCTAGCAGTTTTCTTTTGCGCGTAATATCCCCCCCATAACATTTAGCGATCACGTCTTTTCGAAAGGCTTTAATGGTTTCTCTAGCGATGATTTTGTTATGCACTTGCGCTTGAATCGCGATTTCAAAAAGATGTTTCGGGATCAATTCTCTTAATTTTTCTACAAGAGCTTTTCCCTGTGAATAGGCTTTGTCTTTGTGCGCTATAGAGCTAAAAGCATCTACCACCTCATGGTGTATGAGAATTTCTAATTTTACCAGATCATCTTTCCTGTAACCAACAGGTTCATAATCAAAGGAGGCGTATCCTTTAGTTAAAGATTTTAACGCGTCATGAAAGTCAATGATAATTTCAGCAAGAGGCATATGATACCTTAAAAGCACGCGCTCCGGAGTTAAATAACGCATGTCCTTAAATTCCCCTCTTCTTTCTTTTGCCATTTGCATGACAGGGCCCACATATTCTGCCGGCAGGAGCAGCATGGTGTTAACAATTGGTTCCGCGATTGAGTCAATTTGATCATAGGAGGGAAATTTAGAAGGAGAATCAATTTCTACAGAATCGCTTGCCTGACCTTTATCCTGTTTTGTTTTTATTTGATAGATAACATTAGGGGAGGTTAAAAGCACATCTATTGAAAATTCTCTTAGCAATCGTTCTTTAATGATTTCCAAATGAAGAAGGCCAAGAAATCCGCATCGGTATCCAAAACCTAAAGCATTACTTGATTCTGGCTGGAATTGAAAGGAAGAATCTGACAGATGTAGTTTTTCTAAGGCATTTTTCAGGGTTTCGTATTCAGAAGGGTTGGGTGGATAAAGCCCGGCAAATACAAAAGGTTTGGTAGGCCGATAGCCCGGAAGAGATTTGCTTGTTGGGTTAAATTTTTCCGTAAGCGTATCTCCAATTTGAATGAGGTGAATATCTTTTAATCCAGTTACCACGTAACCTACCTCGCCTGTCATAATTTGATTTGATTTAGAGGGTAAGGGAGTTAGGTATCCCACTTCTTCGGGAGTCAGCTCAATGCCATTGGAGAGAAAAAGAAGGGTTTTTTTAGGTTGGATAAGACCAGAAAAAACTCGAACAAAAATAATCACTCCTTTGTAAGGATCGTAAAGAGAATCAAATACAAGCGCTGAAAGCGGCTCTTTAACTTCTCCTTTTGGCGGAGGGATCAGCTCTACAATCATATCTAAGAGTTCTTCAATCCCTTTGCCTTCTTTTGCGCTTATAGCAATCGCTTTTTTTTCAATTTTTAAAATATCTTTTATTTGCCGCGCTGTTCCTTCAATATCAGCTTGAGGTAAATCAATTTTATTAATCACTGGAATAAGTTCTAATCCGCTTTCCTGGGCAAGCAATGTGTTGGCAAGAGTTTGGGCTTCTACCCCTTGAGAAGCATCCACAACTAAAAGAGCTCCTTCGCAAGCTGCCAGGGAACGGCTCACTTCATAGGAAAAATCAACATGGCCAGGGGTATCAATTAAATCCAGAATAAATTGATTCTTGTAGATCATTCGCACCGCTTTTGCTTTGATTGTAATGCCTCGTTCCCGTTCTAAATCCATTCTGTCCAGAACCTGTGCTTGCATCTGCCTCATGGGTATGGTTCCAGTTTTTTCTAAGAGACGATCCGCCAAAGTAGATTTGCCATGATCAATGTGAGCAATGATACAGAAGTTTCTGATATTGATAAGCGGGGCTTGGGTTTGATTTGTTTCTGACATGGTGTCTAAAAAGTAGTTTTAAAAATCAAAAAGTTCTTTTTTTAATCAAGAGTTTCTTCCAGCAGATTTCTAGTTGCTGAAGTCATTTCTTCATCTACAAGTTTTTTTGCATCTTTAAGGTCAGTAGAACGGATAATTTTTTTTAGTCTGGGAATAAAAGCAGGCACTACGGAAAACTCATCCAGCCCCAACCCTAAAAGTAACTTAGTAAAATGGATGTCAGAAGCCATCTCACCGCAAATCCCGACCCACTTTCCATAATTATGCGCAGCATCTACAATGGTTTTAATCAGCCGTAAAATAGAAAGGTGTCTGGGATCATATAAAGAGGCGACGTTTTCATTCACTCGATCTACAGCCAGAGTGTATTGGATTAAATCATTAGTCCCAATAGAAAGAAAATCCGCTTTTTGCGCGAGTAAGTCAGCAATGATCGCCGCAGAAGGAACTTCTATCATAACGCCAACTTCTATTTTAGGATCCATTAATTTTTTTTCTTTAATCAATTCCTCTTTTATGGATTCTAAAATAGCTTTGCCTTGCATAAATTCATCCAACCCGCTGACCATGGGAAACATCACTCTTACATTTCCTTCTTTGCTAGCGCGTAAGATCGCTCGCAGTTGTGTTTTAAAAATTTCAGGATATTTTAAGCAAAACCGCAAAGCCCTAAGCCCTAAAAAAGGATTGCTTTCTTGCGCATAGCCGTCAATAAAAGAGGTGAGTTTATCCCCCCCAATATCCAAGGTTCTAAAAAGGGTTTGGTAGGGCATCATCTGTTTTGCTACCCGGGCATAGTGTTCAACTTGTTCTTCCTCTGAAGGTAAATCTGAACGGTTTAAAAAAAGATATTCAGTGCGGAAAAGTCCGATTCCTTCAGAGCCGTAATAAAGCACATTTTTAATGTCATCCGCTGTTTCAATATTGGCAGAAAGTTCAATTCTTTTGCCATCCAGGGTTTGAGCCGGCAGGTCTCTTAATTTAATCAGCTCCTGTATTTCTTTATTTTGTATCTCTTTTTCCCTGCGATAATTTTTAATCGCAGTAGGGTTTGGTTCTATAATCACTATTCCTTGATTTCCATCCACAATCATTTTTTGGCCAGCTTCCGTATTGGAAGTAATCTCTTTTAAACCTACAACAGCTGGAATTTCTAAACTTTGCGCTAAAAGCGCGGTATGGCTGGTTTTACCGCCTACGTCAATGGCAAAGCCTTTAATCAGATCTGTTTTTAAAGCAATCGTATCAGAAGGAAGCAGATTATGAGCTACCACAATGGATTCTTCCGTCATTTCAGCAAGACCCTTTCTTTTTTTACCTAAAAGATGTCTGATAATTTTTTGGCTGACCTCAACAATATCATTCATCCTCTCACGGAAATAATCATCTTCCATGGTTTCAAAGGCATGCATTACTTTTTCTAAAGCTCTTTCAATGGCAAATTCAGCGTTGATTCTTTCCTTTAGGATCTGTTTTTCAATATCCGTGGTTAAAATAGGGTCTTCCAAGATAAGGAGATAAGCATCCGCAAGCCGAGCATGAGTTTTTCCCAGGAGTTTAAGCATTTCTTCTTTATTTTCTGCCATCTCCTTTTTGGTGTTATTTAAAGCTTTTTCAAATCTTAAAACCTCTTTTTTAAGATCTTCTTTTTTGATCTCTTTTTTGACAATGATCAGCTCTTCTTTCTCAAGAAGAAAAATTTTTCCTACCCCTATTCCAGGGGAAGCTGCAATGCCATGAAAAAGTTTTGAATCCATTGGGGTTTTTAATCCTCTCCAAATTTAGTTTCAAAAAGTTTTTTTAGCGTCTCTACCATATGGTTTTCATCCTCTCCTTCAATAATCACTTTTAGGTTAGAACCCATGGCCGCGGCAAGAGTAAGAAGGCCCATGATGGATTTGCCATCCACTTCCATGCCATCTTTAAGCACGCGGATTTTAGATTTAAATTTATTGGTGGTCTGCACAAATTGGGCTGCCGGCCTTGCATGTAACCCAAGCTGATTTTCAACTTTTAAAATATGCTCTATCATTAATTTATTATATCTTTTTTATTTTATTCTAACCTAAAATTTAAACTTCTCTCAAAAGATTGATCAGGCTCTAAACTAAATTTCCAATGAGGCAGGAATATGATCCCTTGAAAAGTTTTTTCAAAACCGCTTTCAGAGTTAGAAACAGTTTCTAAAGGCAGGGTCCATAAATCTGTGAGCTCTGAAAACTCTACAGACATCTGCCAGAAAAAGTGCGGATCTTTTTTTTGCCAAATTTTAAGCTGAGGATGAGAGATTTTAGTTTCCGGGGTTGAAAAAGAAAAATTAAATTCCGGAGCAAACCACAACCCGCCGGTTGGCCCATTAGAAAGATTGGTGATTTTATATAAAATTTTAAATTCTAGGTTTTGATTTAATGGATTTTTAAGATGCGGTTCAGGAATCCTGATTTCTTTAAGTATCCTCAACTCTTTTTTTTGGTCTTCCACCCATACAACGCCATCCCTGCGAAGTTTCAAAGAAAGAGCCTCCTTCTCTTTTTTAATTAAAGCGGCATAGTTTCCAAGGACAAAATCACCCTGTTCTCCATATTGGCATTGAATAAAAGTTTCAGTCGTGGTGTGCGGGTGTAAAAAATGGTCTAGAAGATTTAATCTTTGATACCAATCAATATTTAGATATTCATGTATGTTTTTTTCTTTTGAATGAACAATCTGGTGGATTGTTTTTACTTCGCCGGCATCCTCTTTATTTTGCTGATTTTTTAGGATTTTATCATGATAGTGCTCAGCTCTTCGGGTGAGCACATTAGTAATATTTAAAGCGCATTTCTTAAAGTCTAGTTCAAAAAGCGCTCCGCCTTTATGAGGGGCTATGTAAAAATTGTGGATGGGAGTTTCAATTAAGATCTCCTCCTCCCCATCCCCGTCAAAATCAGTTTTTTTAATAGAAAGAGGTTCTGTTTTAATTTTTTTAGGAGGCTCATCTGACCCCACAATTAAATCCATCGTTTTTTCCGCTAAAATTAAATTTTTGAAAATAGCTTGTCTTAAAAAAGGGAGATAAAGGCCTCCAAACACTCCATGCCAGTAAGCGCAATTACATTGAGCGCCCCATAAGTAATTTAATGCTTGATTAAAATTTTTTTTATGGTGTTTAAAATTTTTGAGCGGCTTTTCTAAATCATGCAGTTTTTTGGATATCCTTAACATCTTTTTATACATTAAATTCGCTTCATCATATTTTGCCAAAAAGTTTCTCCAAATGCCTCCTTGGATAAAATTTTTAATGTTCTCGCCCTCAGGCAGGGACTTTAAATGATCCACTATTTTTTCAAGATTTTGCGCGGATTTTGTGGGTAAAGACCATTCTGACATTTCAAAATAAGAGGCGCAAGGCAAATAAACTCGTCCTTCGGGTTTATTTTTTTCTCGAAAGTTTGAAATCGTATCGGTCTTTAACCAAGAGTTATTTTTTTCTAAAAGCTCTAAAAAGTGTTCCAACCACCTATCTTCATAAACTCTTTTGTAAGTTTTAGGCCAAAACCCAAATTTTTCCCCATCATCTGCCATCAGGAAACTTAAAAGTCTGTCCTTTTTTCTATCGGCAACTTTTTTAAACCAGTCAATTGTTTTTTCAGGAGTTTCAAAGGGGATCAGGTATCTTAATTCTTTTGAGATAGGAAAAATATCAATCACGTTATTTTCTTCCTCTACTTTGTAGTAGCCATGCAGTTGATCAGGGCTCATCCCCGCAGAAAGAAAATGGGTGTCATCTAAAAGCGTATATTCCAACTGAGCTTGCCGAATTGGCTTAGGTAAGTGCGGCTCCCAAACTCGTTCCGCACACCACATTCCTTTTGGGGAGACCTTAAAGCGATTTTTAAGAACTTGATTCAGTTTTTGTATTTGCCCAATTTTATCTGGATCTGGAATCACTGGGAGGATAGGTTCATAATAGCCTCCAGACAGAAGTTCGCATCTTCCTTCTTCTATCATTTTAGCCACAGATTCTCCATATTCCGGATGTTTTTGTTCCAGCCATTCCCAAAGGATCCCAGTACAGTGTAAATTCCAACGGAACGTTGGGTGCCGGGCTACTACCTTTAAAAATGGGAGGTAAGATTTTTCATAAGCCTCTTCAAAAACATTTTCCAAATTTCCAATAGGCTGGTGATTGTGAATGCCAAATAAAAATACGATTTCTCCCATAGCTAAGTTTTTATGTTTATAGAATTTATTTTAGTTCATGCTTAGAAAGCGTTTTCGTAGTAGAAATGACTCATTGGGCATGAACTATTTTAATTTAAGAAGAAGTTGGAGCAAAATTTTTAATGCGTTGTATCCCCTTTTGCCCGTCCAGAAGAACTTTGTCCGCAAGGGATTTAAGATCCAGCCGATCTCTGTAGGTGAGAGAAGAGATTAGCATGGGTAAATTGACCCCGGTCAGAATTTCTATATCAGTTTCTTTAGATTTTAGTTGAGACACACACACATTTGTGGGCGTGCTGCCAAATAGATCAGATAGGATAAGAATGCCGGAGCAGCCTTCATCTGTTTTTTTTAAAAATTGAATCGCATCACAGATTTTCGCGTTTAAAGCCTGGGAGGATTCATAAGAATGGAGGTTAATGCCGATCAGCATGTTGAGTTTTTTGGCAAGCACTCTTTCTGCCTCTTGTATGAGAGGGGATGCAATATCTAAGTGTGTCACAATAATAATTCCTATCATGATAGTTCTCTAATGATCTAAATCTCTATGGTGGATGGTAACCGGATATTCATTTTTTTTAAGGTAAGAAGCTAGGGACTCCGCTATGGTTACAGATCGGTGCCTGCCGCCCGTGCAGCCAATCGCTATGGTGAGGTGCGATTTTCCTTCCTTGATATATTTGGGCAGACAAAAAGAAAGAATTGAAAAGATTTTTTTTAAAAAAAGAGGGGTCTCTTTTTTTTTTAACACATAATTTCTTACAGCTTGTGAAAGTCCTGTTTTCTGATGCAAAGATGGAACATAATTTGGATTGGGCAGAAAACGAACATCCCAGACCATATCCGCATCGGCTGGAATGCCGTATTTATAGCCAAAAGAATAAATTGATATATGCAGGCTCCTTTCTGGGGTTGTGGGTAAAGAAGAGGCTACCATCTCTTTTAATTCGGATAGGGTTAGGCTGGTGGTGTCAATGATTTTGTCCGCCACAGCTCTAATCTCTCTTAAACTTTTTCTTTCTTCTTTTATGCCTTCTTCAATTCCTTTTCCCGTAGGATGGCGCCTGCGCGTTTCGGAAAATCTTTTTACTAACGTGCCATGATCCGCATCTAAAAAAAGGATCCATGTATTGATCTTTTTTTCTTTGAATTTTTGCAGATCTTTAGACAGATCTTTAAAGAATTTTCCTTCTCTTAGGTCAATCCCTAAAGCTACTTTCTGCATGCTGTTGCCAGACTCTAAAATTAAGTCTGCAAATTTTGGAATAAGAGGCGCAGGCAGGTTGTCCACACAAAAAAATTCAAAATCTTCTAGACATTTAATCGCCTGGCTTTTTCCTGCCCCGGAAATTCCAGTGACGATCACGCACAAAAATTTAGAAATTTTTTTTTGTGAACGATTGAATATTTTTCTTCTTTTATTGATTTGCTTCATAGTTAATACGTTAAAATTGTTAACGTCTTCTATAAGGAGTTTTTCCCTGACCTTCTCTGGATTGCCGGGTGACGCTTTGACTGACCTGTTTGGTTTGAGTTTGGGTTTGTTGAGAACTTTTAGTGAAGGAGTTTAATAAATTATTCTCCATTTCTTGAGCCGCATTAATGCCTCGGGCTTTTAACCTTTGGTAGAGAGCTGCCACTTCTATTAAGATCGCTAAATTTCTTCCTGGTCTTACAGGCATGATAATTCTAGGTATCCTTACTCCTAAAACTTCTAAGGAATGTTCTTCTAAGCCCACACGGTCATATTCTTTAGTCTCATCCCACATTTCCAGATGAATCGCTAATTCTATTCGGCTAAAATCCAGGATCGCGCTCACTCCAAATAGCTGTTTAACATCTATGATGCCTAAGCCCCGAACTTCCATGTGGTGTTTAATCATTTCATTGGCTGGCTTGCCAATTAAGATGCCTCCTGAGCGGTGTTGGACTTTAACCACATCATCTGAAACCAGCATATGTCCTCTTTTAATCAGTTCTAAAGCGCATTCCGATTTTCCTATTCCTGAATTTCCAGAAATGAGTACTCCCAGACCATAGACTTCGACTAAGACCCCATGGATTGTAATCGTAGGAGAAAGCTTTTCTTCTAGATAATTAGAGAGTTCCGCGATCAAGGTCGCGGTTTGCAGACCGCTGACAAAAAGTGGAACTTGGAATTGGTTAGAAAGTTCTATTAGTTCTGTTTTTGGTCTTGAGTTGTGGGTTAAGATTAAACAGGGAGTTTTAAATTTGAGGAAACTTTTTAAAGGTTCAAGGGATTGTTTTTGAGTAATATGATTGATGTAGGCATGTTCACCTCTGCCAATCACCTGGATCCTTTCCCATCGGAAATTTTCTAAGAATCCGCCTAGAGCAAGGCCGGGCCGGTTTAAATCTATAACCGCTATTTCTCTTTGCAACCCTTGCGAACCGCTTAAGATTTCTAGTTGAAGATCATTCCCTTTTTCTTTAAAGAATTCTTCAACGCTTAAAGGCATGGGATTTTAAATAGAAATTTAATATTCGCTTTCCTGCTCAATCTGTTTTAGCACTTCCTCCGGACTCCTGGATTCGCGCAGCGCTTGACGAAAAAATTTATCTTTGAGCAGCCTTGAAATTTTGGCGAGTATTTTTAAGTGAAGACCAGCAGAGTCTTTGGGAGCAACCAAAAGAAAAAATAGGTGTACAGGTTCGCCGTCCAACGCATCAAACTCTATTCCTTTTTTAGAGATACCCAAGGCAGCCACAATTTTTTCTAAATGCTCAGATTTACCGTGCGGGATAGCAATGCCTTGTCCAATGCCTGTGGATCCTAAGTCTTCTCTTTCTAGAAGAGCTTCAAGAATTTTATCCGGGCTGTTAATTTCATGCCCTGCTGAGAGGATGCTTACCAACTCTTTTAAGACCTCTTTTTTTGTTTGGCTTTTCAAATCCACTGAAATTGCGAGAATGGGTAAATAATCGAGAAGACTTAAACTTGATTCTTTGTTTACCATATTAGGATCCTATTCATTCAATTGTTTCTATAAGTCCGAAATTAGATTTTCCTTTCTTATAGAGCACGTTAATTTTATTTGACCTTTCATTGATGAAAGGCACCAGAGCCAGAGACTCTGTATGAAGCGTTCGAATCGCTTGCTCTAGGGAGAGAGTTCTTAAAGGAAGTTTTTTAATCTCAATGACCGGGTAAGATTCTTTCATCGCATTGTCAGACAGCGCAGTCTCATCTAAATTTAAATTTTGAATTTTTTTGTCGTCTATTTTAGTTCTATGGTTTTTTCTTTTCTCTTTAAGTTTAGCCAGATGTAATTCTAATTTATGAACCGCTAAATCAATGGCGGAATAAAGATCCATGGATTCACCCTGGGTACGAAAGGTGTTCCCCGGCGTATGCACAATGATTTCCGCAATTTGACGATGTTTTTCAACTGAAAGAATTACTTGAGCCCAGATAATTGAATCACAGAAACGTTCTGCGCGTTCCACTTTCTTATGCACGTATTCAGAAAGAGCAGGCGTTAAATTTAAGTGACGAGCTGTGATATTGAGTTGCATGTTTAAAAAATGATTGTATCTTAAAGAGTTTTAGGGTGTCAAATTTGAAATTGTTCCCCTAAGTAAATGCGACGGGCTTCAGGGCTTTCTAAAAGAGTTTGAGCGTCGCCTTCCATGAGCACTTTACCTTGGTGGATAATATAAGCGCGGTCTATAATTTTTAAAGTATCCCTTACATTGTGGTCCGTAATCAGAATGCCTAATCCTCTTTCTTTTAGATGGTTTAAGATTTCTTGCAAGTCACTGACTGTGATTGGGTCAATCCCTACAAAAGGTTCATCCAGCAAAAGAAATTTCGGATTATTTAAAAGAGCCCGGGCTATCTCCAATCTTCGTTTTTCACCGCCAGAAAGGGTTCCAGCGATCTGTTTTCTTCTTTCTTCCAATCCTAGTTCTTTGAGCAGCTTCTCTTCTTTTTCTTTTTTTTCATTCTCTAGGATTGGCAGGATTTCTAAAATAATTTTTAAATTATCTTCCACAGTTAATTTTCTAAAAATAGAAGGCTCTTGCGGCAAATAACCAATGCCCAGCCGCGCTCTTTGGTACATTGGAGTTTTAGAAAGTTCTTGGTTGTCAAGTAAGATCGTCCCAGATTCGCCATGCACCATGCCCACCACCATATAAAAAGTAGTTGTTTTTCCCGCGCCATTGGGTCCTAGGAGACCCACAATTTCACCTGAAGAAACAGATATAGAAACCCCATCTAAAACAGTGCGGCCGCCATATTTTTTTTTTAAATGTTCTGTTTTTAAAATCATTATTTTTGATTTAAAAAAACGATTCCTTCTACTTTGCCATTAAATTCAATTTCCCTTTTTTCTGTCCAAGCAGTGATTTTGTCTGCTTCAATCAGGGTATGATGGTCTTTTTCTAACACGTTAAATTTTGGCTTTTCTCCCTGGGCTATCAGCTTTTTATCGGGGTTAGAAAATATTATTTCTTGAGCTGTTAAAGTGCTGGAGGCTTGAATGACCGTCACGTTTCCCCGGGCAATGAGTCCCTCATCCTTAATTTTTAAAATAATATTTTCTGCGGTTAAAAAAGTGGATGGTTGAAGAGGATCTTTGCGAAACCATGTAGCCTTTGGATTGCCTGTCAATTCCCCCAGAGACTCTTGTTCATTGTAACGGGCAAAGTTTGAGTTTGAAACCAGGATATCTTCAGATTCCAGTTCATAACGTATATGCACGTTTCCATGCGCTTCAATCATTTTTCCCTTATCAGTAGAAGTGGTCTCATCCGCAGATATCTTTAAAGGTCCTCTTGTGATCCGAGGCTGCTTTTCCTTTAAGGTCTCTAGTGAGAAAATTAAAGAGTTCAATATGAAACAAATTAAAAGTGTTAATCCAAAGCATTCAATTCGCTTTTTTGCGGTCTTCATCAGGGGTTAAGGACAGTTTTAGGATGAATAGAAGCTTCATGTCTAAAGATTTTTACAGTGGATAGATCTGGATCTGCTTCTAGCCCTTCTCCTATCAGGATAGAATCTTTTTTTACAATTTTAATAGGCGCTTCAGTAAATATTTTTTGCTTTTCAGTAGAATAGTGGAGTTGTTCAGAATAAAGAGTGGTGCCATCTTCAGATTGAACTTTTACCCCGTTCCAAACCAGGAGATTATGGCTATCCAGATTCACTTCCCCTTTGGGAGCGCTTAAGCGCGCCGCTAGAGTTTGGGATTTTTTTGTAAGGATGAGACTTTTACTGGAAAGTTCTTTGGGTGGATTCATAAATTGAATGCTGATTTGGTCTAAAGTGGCTTTTTTTTGTTTGTTATAAACTTGCGCCATTTCTGACTGTAGAATCCAAATTGGAATGCCATTCCTGGTTTCTGTGATGGTGAATTTTTCTATCCATTGGTCTGGTTTTTCTATGCTGCTTGTGGAGCTTGGATGGGGAGAGCAAGCAGGAAATGTTAATAAAATTGTGATTAAAAAAATGGAAAATTTAGAGAGCACAGTTTTCCATTGACCTTGAGCTTTAATCAGCATTTCAATGACTTCTCTGGCTACTCCTTTGCCGCTTGAGATGGTTGTTTGAAAATCGCAAACCTCTTTAATTTCTTTCGGAGATTCAGGAGGACAAACAGCTAGTCCTACGTTTTTTAATGCTTTTAAGTCCACAAAATCATCTCCAATATAGGCGATTTGGTCTGGTTGAAGATTTAATCTTCTAGCGCAGGAGGAGAGTTGTTCCCATTTGTTTAAACATTTCTGAAATAGATAATCTATCCCTATTTCTTTAGACCTTTCTTCCACTTGTCTTGACTCTCTGGCAGTCACCCAGGCTAGTTTAATAGAGAGACCGGAATTTTTCAAGAGGGCAAAACCCATGCGATCTTTAACGCTCCAGATCTTTATTTCTTCTCCGGAGTTAAGAACAATAATTTCTCCAGAGGTGAGCACCCCATCTATATCCATGGCGAGCAATTTAATCTTTTTTGCTTTATTTAGAATTTTTTTGCTAATCAATTTTAATGAATCCCTTCCGCGAGCAAGTCTCTTTCATCTAAAATGCCCACGGGTCTGCCTTGTTTGTCCACCACAGGCAAATTGTCAAATCCATATCTCTGGATCATCTGCAGCGCTTCATAAAGTGTTTTTTCAGGGTCAATGGTTTTTGGATTTTTAGTCATGGCTTTTTGAATGGGCTGTTTTAAAAGAAGAGAATTTTTCTGCAGCTGTCTTCTTAAATCTCCATCAGTGAAAAAACCTACCAGCTGATTTTTTTCATTTATAATATGGGTCGCTCCCATTTTCGTGCGAGTCATCTCTAAAAGCGCTTGTTCTACAGTTGAATCAATTCTTATGATTGGATTTTCTTTGTCCGTGCGCATTAAATCTTTTACTTTTAAAGATAGTTTTTTGCCTAAAGAACCTCCTGGATGAAATTTGGCAAAATCAGAAGAGTTAAATCCTTTTTTTTTCATTAAGCAAATGGCAAGCGCATCTCCTAAAGCAAGCATGGCAGTTGTAGAGGAAGTAGGGGTTAGATTAAGGGGACAGGCTTCTCTTTTGACTCCACAGCAAATCACAATATCCGCAAATCGAGCTAAGCGGGAATTATTTCTAGAGGTCATGGCTACTAACAGAAGCTTTTTTTCTTTTAGGTTGGGTAAAATTTTTTTAATCTCTTCTGTTTCTCCGGATGAAGATAAAATAAGAACTGCGTCTGAAGCGCGTAATAAGCCTAAATCCCCATGCATGCCTTCGCTGGGATGAAAAAAAATAGCCGGAGTTCCGGTAGAAGAAAGCGTAGCTGAGATTTTTCTGCCAATCAAACCAGATTTGCCTATGCCCATCACTACGATTTGCCCGCGGTTCTTACTTATTTCCAGAAAAGCTTCCACAGCTTTTTCAAAGGAACTATTTAAGTTTTGCAATTGGTCCTTTACAGCCTGAGATTCTAGCTGAAGAACTTCTTGCGCTATTTTTAAAATAGAGCTTCTCATTTATTTATGAATTTCTCCTGCTTTTTGTAACCAAGGAGTTACTTCTTTTGGAATTTCTCGCAAATAGGGTTTGAGAAACCAGTTAATTAAGAAAAAAAGAAAGATTAGAACAGTATAAATAATCCCCAAAGTTTTAGCATGCCATTTCCATGTTGGAGACCAGATTGGATCCACATTCAGGATCGTGCCGCATTTTTTGCAGTTTCTTGCAGTTTCTTTATTTTCAGTTTTACAGTTTGAACATTTCATATTTTAAATCCTCGTAGTTATGTTAGAAACTCATCTCTATTGCGAAAGCGCTTTCTTAATCATAAATTTTTATTTTTTTATTAATTGGTCAATCGCAATAATCGCTTTAAGATATTTTTTAAGTTGGGAGAGCTGAACGCTGTTAGGTCCATCGGACAATGCCTGATCAGGATTTGGGTGTACCTCCATAAAAATCGCAGCTACTCCAATCGCTGTTGCGGCCCTGGCCAAAGGCTCCACAAATTCTCTTTGACCGCCGGAAGATTTTTTATTTCCTCCGGGCAGTTGCACGGAATGAGTGGCGTCAAATACTACAGGATAGCCGAATCTCTTCATGATTTCTAAACCGCGCATATCCACGACTAGATTATTATAGCCAAAAGAGGTGCCCCTTTCCGTAAGCAGAATTTTATGATTGCCAAAGGATTCTATTTTTTCAATGATATTTTCCATTTCCCAGGGAGAAATAAATTGTCCTTTTTTAACATTCACAATTTTGCCTGTTTGGGCGCAGGCTTGAATTAGATCGGTTTGGCGGCACAAAAAAGCAGGAATTTGCAGAATATCAGCGACCTGTGCGGCTCTTTGCGCTTGTTCCGGCAGATGCACATCTGTAAGAATGGGTAAAGAAAAATGTTCTTTAATTTCAGCAAGTAAATGTAATCCTTTTTCCAGTCCAAGTCCCCTATAGGATGTTTGAGAGGATCGGTTCGCTTTATCATAGGAGCATTTAAAGATTAATGGAATGTTTAATTGGGAGGCTAGAAATTTTAGGAACCGAGCCACATCCCACAGGTGCTTTTTACTTTCCATAATGCAGGGACCTGCGATCAGCGCTAAAGGGAGATGATTGCTAATCTCTAGTGAGTTGAGTTTTATTTTTTTTGCAGAGACGCTGTTATTTGCCATATGTAAGGGCAGCTTTTACAAATTCTTTAAAAATAGGATGCGGTTCAAGAGGACGGGATTTTAATTCAGGGTGGAACTGAACACCAACAAACCAAGGATGGGTTTTTAGCTCTATAATTTCTGATAGTTTTTTTTGAGTATATTCACCAGAAATGATCAATCCCGCTGTTTCCAATTTTTTTCGGAATTTATTATTTAATTCATAGCGATGCCGGTGCCTCTCAGAAATATTTTCTTTTTTGTAAATCGCAAAACCCAGGGTGTTTTTTTTGATCTTGCAAGGATAGACTCCCAAACGCATGGTCCCGCCTAGTTTTTCGATATTTTTTTGTTCAGCCAGCATATGGATCACCGGGTGCTTTGTAAGAGGGTTAAATTCCGTGGAATTTGCTTCTTTTAAAAGAGCCAAGTGTCTGGCAATGTCAATGACTGCGCACTGCATTCCCAGACAGATCCCAAGAAAAGGGATGTTATGGGTTCGAGCATAGGAAACAACGGCTATTTTAGATTCTATTCCCCGGTCCCCGAACCCTCCAGGCACCAAAATTCCAGAAACCAATTTTAATTGATCCCAGAGGTCTGGATGAGTCACGTCAATATAGCTAATATTGACATGGGCTTCTTGCGATATTCCTCCATGAATCAACGCTTCAATTAAAGATTTATAACTATCTTTTAACTCCATATATTTTCCCGCAATCGCAATATTTACCTCTTTTTTTGGAAATTTTATTTTTTGAACCATCTCAATCCAATTTTGAAGACCTTTTCTATTTTTTTTAGGTTTTAAATTTAAGCAGGCCAAAAGAATGGCATCGAGTTTTTGCTCCTTAAAGAGTAAAGGGATTTCATAGATGGTAGAAACATCTGGAGCCGCAATGATATTTTGAACCGGCACATTGCAAAAAAGTCCAATTTTTTCTTTTAGATCCAATTCCAAAGGTTTTTCAGTTCTGCAAACTAAAACATTCGGTTCAATTCCAATTTCTCTAAGCTTGCCAACAGAGTGCTGGGTCGGTTTTGTTTTCAATTCATCTGAAGATTTTAAATAAGGGATCAGGGTTACATGGACGTAAAAAACATTTCCAGCTCCATGGTCAATTTTCATTTGACGGATCGCCTCTAAAAAAGGAAGAGATTCAATATCTCCTACAGTTCCCCCCACTTCAACGATCACAACCTCTTTTCTTTGTCCCACCTTTCTGATACGCTCTTTAATTGCATTGGTGATGTGAGGGATAACCTGCACTGTTTTTCCTAAATATTTTCCTTCCCGCTCTGCTAAAATGACTTCCTCGTAAATTTTACCTGTGGTGACATTGTTTTCTCTTTGCATGTTACTATTGAGAAAGCGTTCGTAATGCCCAAGATCTAGATCGGTTTCTGCTCCATCTTCTGTCACAAAAACTTCTCCATGTTGGTAAGGATTCATGGTGCCTGGATCCACATTGATGTAGGGGTCTAATTTCAGCATGCCTACTCTTAATCCGTTTCCAATTAAGCAGCGTCCAATGGCTGCGGAGGTAACCCCTTTTCCCAGAGAGGAGACCACCCCGCCGGTTACAAAGATATATTTACAATTTTTATTTTCAGCAGGTTTCATAGCATTTTTTTAACTTTTCTTAGATCAGTTTTTGTATCCACCCCAAAAGATTTTTGACGGGTAATAATAACTTTTATCCTTGTGCCTCTTTCCAAGGCTCTTAGTTGTTCTAAAGATTCAGTCATTTCTAAGGGAGTTTGTTTCCATTTCGCAAAGCGCAACAGAAAATTTTTTCTAAAAGCATAGAGCCCGCAATGCTGTAAGATCGTTTTTTGAGCATTTTTATTTTTTTTATAGGGTATGGGATAGCGGGAAAAATATAGGGCGTTTCCAGCCATGTCTAAAACAACTTTAACGATATTCTCCGACTGAATTTGAGCATTCGTGCTTTTTAAAGGGATTGCGGCAGTTGCCATGAGAAGACGCTGATCCTTTTTCATGGCCTCGACCACTAAATCAATTGTTTTATAGGAAATTAAAGGTTCATCTCCTTGAATATTTACAATAACATCAGCAGCCATTTTTTTACAGACTTCAGCTGTCCGGTCTGTGCCGGATTTAGATTTAAGAGAGGTGAGCATCGCTTCCCCGCCAAAATTCCAAACTTTACGCATAATTCTAACGTCATCCGTTGCCACAATCAGCCTTTCTAAATATTTTGATTTTGAGGCTTTTTCATAAACCCACTGAATCATGGGTTTCCCATTGATTAGCGCCAGTGGTTTCCCTGGAAATCTTTTCGATCCATAACGGGCTGGAATAACTCCAATGATTTTCATTTAAAGTTTTTTAGAGAAGTTTTAACGCATCTTTTAATTCATCTGGAGTAACTGCGGCTGTTCCCAGTTTTCCAATGACAATTCCAGCAGCAAGGTTCGCTAATCTGGCTGCTTCAATTAAAGGGGCATTACAAGCTAAACTTAAGGTTAAAACCGCAATGACTGTATCTCCGGCTCCAGTCACATCAAAAACTTCTTGCGCTTTTGCTGGAATATGGGTAAATTTATTTTTTTCAAATAAAGTCATCCCCTCTTCTCCTTGAGTGATTAAAACAGAGCGACATTTTAATTTTTGGAGAATTTC
The DNA here is from genome assembly GCA_016180425.1 of Elusimicrobiota bacterium. Taxonomy (GTDB): domain Bacteria; phylum Elusimicrobiota; class Elusimicrobia; order 2-02-FULL-39-32; family 2-02-FULL-39-32; genus 2-02-FULL-39-32. The sequence goes on along the minus strand of JACPBF010000001.1, from coordinate 68,642 downwards.
TTCACCCAAAGAGATTAAGCCTCCATTAGAATTTAACTTCAACCTGTGCATGCCTCCCAGCGCTTCCTGAATGTTAGGGGTGATACAAGTCACATTTTTATAAGAAAGAAAATGTTCTATTTTTGGATCTACGCAAATCGGTTTTTTATAATGCCGCGCTTGCAAAATCGTTGATTTTAGGATCGCTTTAGTGATCATGCCTTTGCCGTAATCAGAAAGGATTATCCCATCCATATCTTTAATAATTCTTTTTAGAGATCCTTGAATTTCATTTTGTAAAATCAAAGAGAGTTGACTGTCATCTTCATCGTCAAAACGAACCACCTGTTGGTGCTCAGCAATCACGCGGCTCTTGACAATGGTTGAACGGTCAGGGTCCTTTACAATCCATTTAGTTCCGATTTGAAGACGCTGGAATTCATTGAGTAAATTTTCGCCTACAGGATCTATTCCTATCACTCCGCAGCACTCAACTTTTGCGCCTAAGGAGCTTAAGTTTTTAGTGACGTTTCCAGCCCCTCCGGGAACATCATTTTTTTCTTTGACCTTGACCACAGGAACAGGGGCTTCAGGAGAAATTCTGGAAACTTTTCCCCGAATAAAACGATCTACCATTAAATCCCCAATCACTAAGATTTTAGTTTTAGAAAATTGGTCAATAATTTTGTGGTAATATGAGATATTCTTTTTCATATTTTTTTGTAATTATACAAATTCTACCTTTAGAAATCTTCTACTTTTAGGAACTATTCTGGTTTAAATTCCATTTTTATTAATTCTGCGCTAACCTTTCCAATAAAGATTTCAGCTTGCATAAGCACTGGAATCTTTTTTTCATCCGCAGTAAGCCAGACCTGCAGTTTTTTTCCTTTTTGTATAAAAAGACCGCGTTCTCTTAAAAAAGGCTCCACCAAATAACAATCGAATTTTCCAGCCGCGGTTTTCACTATTTCTCGCCTTAATACTTTGACCACAAGGGGCCAATTTCTTCCAGAATGAACATCCAAAGTAAATTCATCCCCCACGTTAAAAGATTTAGCTCTGGTTTTATAAAGGCTGGAAAGCGTGTCCACTGCTGGCAGGGTGAGGTCTCCTTCTTCAATTTTTGGCTCCCTCCCTTTTACATTTTCAATATTTTTAAATCTTTTGGCGATCCAATCAAATTCAACAATTTGATCTAAAATATATTTTCCTTCTTGATTATGCTGTTCAAAACGGTGCGTGATCCATTGGGAGGCGTCTAACCAAGACTCATTGATGTCCCGCACTTTATAAAAAAGATCAATGACAGCATTTGAGTGCGCAGTGGCTTTGAAATGATAGGTCGGGATTTTTTTTGTTGAGGTTCCAGATGAGATATCAATTAAAGAGATTTCTTTAACTTCCAGGCTTGCTTTACCTGCTGTGATGATCCCCCATCGTATAGAATAGGAAAATTTTTCCCCTACTTTCCAAGGGAACCTTTCTTGAGATTCTTCCAGAGAAGCTGCCTCTAAGTTTTGGGGTTGAGAAGAAGATGTTGAGATTAGGGAAAAAACAAAAATTAAAAATAGAAAATTAATTTTTGAAGTTTTTAATATTTTTTGAATGGTCCTTTACCTAAAAGAAATAACGGCTGAATAAAATGATACAGAAAATAAGGTAGCCAATGAGACTGTAAAACTCTTTATTTTTTTTCCACAAAACCCAATTAAAGGTATTAAAATTTAAATCTGACCATTTAAATTGCGCAGGGAAAAACCTAGGAATTCTCTCGGCATATTCAGTGTAGGAGCACTTGAATTTTAAATTAAGATCAGCTTCCTCTTTTAAAATTTTAGGCAGATAGATGGAGTCAACTAATATCCATAAAAAACACCAGAAAAAAAGAGTACGGTCTAGATAGGGTTTGGAAAGCACAAATGAAAAAGAGCTTGAGGAAAGAATAAATCCAGAAGCAGCTAGAAAACTTCCCAGATAAAGCGGGTGTCTGACCAAAGCATAAGGTCCTTCTTGGGCCAATTCATCCATTTTCTTTACACAGCCTGCAGCCCACTGGCGAATTAAAACCCCCAGCAATGCGATTAATAGCCCCAAAACAAGCAGAACCAAATTTCTAGGTTGAGCTCTCCACAAAAATACAAGAGCAAAGATAAAGCCTATCCTGACACGGTATCGTTCCCGCCAAGGGGAAAGGAGGTTTTGGTTCTGATTCATTGTTCTAAAATCCATTTTGCTGCGGTTTTTAAAGTAGGGCTGATATGATCTGGTTTTACTTTAGAATCAGCCAATGTTTTTTTCCCCTTTCCTGTTAATACAAGAATTGTTTTTGTTCCGCCATTCTTACCCCATAAAATATCGCATTTATTATCGCCAACCACAATGCATTTTTTTAGATCCAATTGATATTTTTTCGCTCCTTTTAAGAGCATGCCTAAATTAGGTTTTCTGCAGATACAGTTTTCTTTAGGATGGTGCGGACAAAAAAATATTTCATCAATTTTCACACCACTTTTTTTAAAAATGCCCACCAGAATTTTATGAATCTTTTGAAGCATTTCAACGCTTAAAATACCGCGTCCGATTGCTGATTGATTAGTGCCAATAATGATCCGCCAGCCTGCTTTTTTAATTTTTTTTAAAGCAGGAATAACCCCTTTATAAATTTGGATTTGATTAGGATGATTTAAGTAGTGAGTATCTTTTATCAGGGTTCCATCTCTATCCAGAAAAATCGCTTTTTTTTCTTTTTTCAATGCACTGCACCTAAAATCTTTTTTTTAAATTCATCCTCACCCTCTGACCACTTTATTTTTATTTTTAATATGGCGGCCGGAAAATCCACGGGGAGTTTGACCGCATCCTTTTCAGTTGTAATTAAGAGACAATGATTTTGTTTGGCAAGCTCTAGCATTTTTTTTAGTTCGATTGCATTATAATAATGATGGTCAGGGAAACTTTTAAAGAAAATAATTTTACCTCCAAGGTTCTCTATCATTTTTTTAAAATGATTAGGATTGGCTATAGCGGAAAATGCAAATAGTTTTTTTTGATTTAACCAATAGGGTAAGAATGTTTGGTTTGAACCAGTGTCTTTAATTTCTTCCGCCTCATAAGAGAAAACCGCGTTTGGGCAATTTTTTAAAAATGGAAAGGTTTCTTGGAAAACTTTTTTCTCACTCTTATTTTCTGATTTTAAGACTATGAAATCCGCTCTTTTTAGGGATTGGATCGGCTCTCTTAAGAAACCTCTAGGAAAGATTTTTAAGGTCTTTAAAATTTTTTCATCACAACAAACAAGATCTAAATCCCGATGAATTTTTCTATGCTGAAAACCATCGTCTAAAATAAGCGCATCCACCTTAAACTCTTGGATTGCAAAAGCTCCTGTTTTAAATCGGTCTGGCCCCACAAGAATCGGCACCCCATTTAATTTTTGAGCTAAGAGAATCGGCTCGTCCCCGGCTGATTCCGGGGTTTCAAAAATTTTATTTCCATCTGAAACCACCATACTTTTTTGAGAGTTATTTTTTCTCCTGTATCCACGGGAAAGAATCGCGACTTTTTTATTTTCCTGAAGCAAGATTTGGGCGGCAAGACAACTAAGGGTTGTCTTGCCAGTGCCGCCTAAAGTTAAATTTCCAATGGAGATCACGGGTACTGAAACTTTTTTTATATGAAAAATATTTTTGTCATAGCCTTTGTTTCTTAAACCGAGAATCATACTATAAAAAAAAGAGAGAATGCTCAAAAACTGGCAGACCATTTTTTTATGCAAAGGAAGATTTTTAAGAATGATCAAAGACTCCCAAAAATTTACAAAATTAAAAATCATGAAGGTTTAAGGATGGCATTTATTTTATTTAAGACTATTTCTGGGGTTAGGTTTTCCATGCATTCATGGTGGTACGGGCAGCGGTTTCGTTCACAAGCCAAACAGGGCAGTTGTTCGTTTCTAACATACAAATGAGGAAATTTATTTGGATTAATAGAAAGGGGGTTGGTTGGACCAAAGATGGTAAGAGTTGGGGTCCCTACTGCCATGGCTATTTTTTGCGGACCATTGTCATTAGCAATCACACAAGAACATTGTTTTAGCAAAGCTGCCATTTGAATTAGAGAATCTGTTTCGATGATGATGAATTTTTCAGAGTTTTTATTGATTTCTTTCTCTAATGTTTCTTTTTCTTTGGGACCGCACAAAAGCAGAATTTTATAACCAACTTGTTTCATCAGCCGAAGAGCAGTTTGTTGGAAAAATTCATTTTTCCAGGCTCGAATGGGGTGACGATGAAATGGCAGGAGTCCAATGACTTGATCTTTTTCACCTATCCCAAGCATCCTTAAACTTTGCTCAGCTTTTTTAAGTTCTTGAATAGGTAGTTTAAGATCCCAAACCCAAGAGCGCTCTTTTTTAGGAAGGATCGCATTAATGAGATCAATTTTTTGTTCCACAATAAATTTATTCCGATCTGTTTTTACGCAGGTTGTATAAATCATTTTTCTTGTTAAGGGCCCCTCAAAACCTATTTTTAATGGAGCGCCGGAAAAAAAAGTTAAAAGTAAAGACCTTCCGTTGGCATGAAAATCTAAAACACAATCATATTTATTTTTTCGGATTTTAAAAATCCAACGCCACGCTTCTTTTTTGTGATAAACAAGCGTTTCATGGATATTAGGATTTAATTGAGTTAGTTCATCCGCGGGAGGTTCTACCAAAAAATCAATCTGCGCATTTGGAAAATTTCTCTTTAAAAGATCGAGCACAGGCAAGGTAAATACTACATCCCCAATCCTTCGGAGTTGAATGATTAAGATTTTTTTAATGATTTGCTCCATAAAGAGAGTACGACCATTGGCCAGGCTAAAGCAATTTGTTCATCGCTTTGTGTTTGGGACATTGAATTTTTAAGATTTTGAATTGTTTTTTTATTGAAAATAGGATTTAAGTCAAAAATTGAATCCTCTAAACTGGTTTGAATAAAATCTTTTTTAAAACTGCGCACCCAGTGAGCTAAAGGCAGAATAAAACCATGTTTTTTTCTCCAAGCGATAGTCCTGGGAAGAAACCTGCCTGCGATTTTTCTTAAGATATATTTGCCCTTGAAGAATTTTATCTTTTGGCTGGATGGAATTTTCCACGCGAGTTCTACGATCCGATGGTCTAAATAGGGAGGCCTGGCTTCCAGGGATTCGCTCATGCTGGCCATATCCACTTTCATTAATAAACGTTCTGGTAGAGCTGTGGAGCTTTCTAACTTAAGGACTTCATTTAAAAGCTGAGAGTTTTCGTGGTTAAGTAACGAAGGAGTAATCATTTTAAGATATCCTGAATTTTTTTGTCTATTTTCATTATTTTCAAATAGGGATTCAATGATCTCTGATGAAAAATCCTGATTTAAATCAAACCAATTTAAAGGTGTGATCCAGGGGATGTTTTGAAAAGCTTGACCTTTCCCAAATTTTTTTGCAATAAAACTAAAAGGTTTTTGCAAAAATTTTGGGGATTTTAGAATCCATTCTGAAAGCAGCAGAGCTTTATAGCGGTTGTAGCCGGCAAAAAGCTCATCTCCGCCTTCTCCTGTGAGCGTAACTTTTACCTCTTCACGAGCAAACCGAGAGAGAAGCGCGGTCGGCAGGATTGTAGGATCTGCCACAGGCTCATTCATTTTCGATAAATATTTTTCAGCTTGGGTTAGATCATTTTCAGTTAAGAATAATTCATGATGTTCTGTGCCCAAAATTTTAGCAACAGTTCTTGCGTATTTAGATTCATCTACCCCGGTTCCTTTTTCAAAGCCAATAGAAAATGTTTTTATTTTTTTAGATGAGTTTTTAACCATGAGGGCGGTAATCAGGCTGGAGTCCACCCCGCCGCTTAAAAAAGCGCCTAAGGGCACATCGCTTTGCATTTGCAGTTTTACGCTCTCATTCAAAAGATCAAAAAGTTCGTTTTCAAAAGTTTCCTCATCTTTTTTTAAAGGGTCAAAAGCAGCATTTAAATTCCAATAAACTTGATCCTTTATTTTTCCTTCTTTAAAAGTAAGAAAATGACCGGGAGCTAGTTTGCGCACGTTTTTTAAAAGCGTGTAAGGCGCTGGGACAAAGCGAAAAGAAAAAAAATCTTGGAGAGCTCTAGAGTCCAGTTCAAAAGGGACTCTTCCGGAAGCAAGCAATGATTTTAGTTCAGAAGAGAAGATAATTTTTTTTGAATCAAAAGAATAATAGAGAGGTTTTATGCCAATCCTGTCCCTGGCAAGCAGCAGTTCATTTGTCTTATTGTTCCAGAGGGCAAAAGCAAACATCCCGTTCAGCTTTTCTAACGCTTTTTCATTGTATTCAGAAAATAGATGCAGCAATACTTCTGTGTCGCTCTGGGTGAGGAATGTGTGTCCAAGGTTTACGCATTCTTTTTTTAGTTCTTTAAAATTATAAATTTCTCCGTTAAAGACTATCGCGAGGTTTTGGTATTGCATGGGCTGATGGCCATTGGCTAAATCAATAATAGAAAGTCTTCTAAAGCCAAGGCCAATTTTAGATTGGGATGAAGAATCAGGATTGGAAATAAAGAATCCTTCTTCGTCAGGCCCGCGGTGACTAAGCATTTCTGCCATTGATTTAATGGTTTCAGGATGAACAGGCTGGCCATTAAAATTTAAAATTCCACAAATTCCACACATAGTTTTAAATAGATATTTAAGAATTCATTTTAAATCTCAAAATCTTTTCACGCTACAAAAGGGTTTTCTAAGCATGAGACTAAATATTCATCCTTTGTTTTAAAGCGGATTGATAAAGTTGAAGGGTATGATCTACCATCACTTTGCAAGCAGCATGTTCTCTAACCCACTCTTGACCTTTTTTTGCGCATTCCTTTGCCTGAATTTCATTGGCAATACAAAACAAAATTTTTTCAGCTAGTTTTTCGGGATCATTCACTGGCGCAAGAAAACCTGTAATGCCGTCTTGTACTATTTCCCGATTGCCGCTCAGGTTAGAAGCCACAACTGGGATTCCTAGCGCTAAAGATTCCCTTAAAGCTCCAGAGAGCCCCTCTCCTTCAATGCTGGAATTTACGCTTAAATTTAAGAGAGAGAGAATTTCCGGAATATCTTTTCTAAAGCCTAAGAGCCTAACTGATTTAGATATCCCTAGTTCTTGCGTTTTTGAAAAAAGAGATTCTGTCTTTTTTCCTGCAAGTAAAAAGAAGATTTTAGGATTTTTTTTAAGACAAAGTTTTGCTGCTTCCAGAAAAACATGCTGCCCTTTCCAAAGGGAAAAATTAGCTATTTTCCCCACTATTTTACAATCATTTGGAATTTTTAATTCCTCTTTTAATTTTTGGTTTGGGGCGCAATTAATAAATTTTTCTTGGCTAAAAGCGCTGTAAATCACTTCTATTTTTTCTGGTTTAACACCGCCTTGAATCATGGTTTCTTTTACAGCTTTACTGACCACAGAATAACGATCAATTCTGTTTGAACGATATTTCCATTTACTGAAAGGGTTAGCTCTTAAGGAAAAAGAAACACGTCGGGAGACAATAAAACTAGGGGAAAGATTAAGGCTCAACGCAAGTAAGCTGATGGCATGAGCTGTGGGGTGATGTGCATGAACAATTTCTGGACGATTGTCTTTAAGAAGATGATAGAGACGATAGGCTGCTGGCAGATCATAGTCCTGAAACATGGATAGAGGCTCAAGTGGGATTGGAATGGCTTTTAGCTTTGGTATGAGTTCTGAAGCAGGAGGACAAACAAGGATGTTTTGGTGATCTCTTTTATGGAGCTCTTGAATTAAAAGTGAAATCTGTTCCATGCCTCCGGACCAGCCGATCGCATTGGTGATATGTAGGATTTTCATCTAAAAGAGTTCCTCTTTTATTGCCGCTGGATTTTCTCGCTCCTTTGCACTAACTTTTTGGCATGAGGTGATCATTTTAAGCTCACTTGATTAAGTTTTTTTCTATTTCAGCTTTTCTTACACTGCGTGTAATGCCAATAAGAAAAAATAATGAAAGAGAAACAGTTGCTGTAAGAAAATTATGTTCAAAAAAACCAGCTATAAGAATTGCGATAATTGAGCTGGAAGAGCCTAAAGAAAGGGCAAACCCAAGCTGATTTTTTTTTAATTTATTTATAGTTTCGACCTCTTCTTTCAAAAGGAAACCCCAAAAAAATAAAAAAATAGCTAAACCTATTAACCCAGTTTCTGATGCAATGGTAAGATAACTGTTGTGAGCATGCCCAATGGCTGCAGGGTCCATTATTTTCCATTCCGGAAAATTTTTTGCGTAAGAGTTGAGATTTTTTCCCCAATTTCTGTAGCCCACACCTACTAAAGGGTGATCTTGAATCATTTGCAAAGCTGATTTCCACATGTAAATTCTTTGTTTTCCAGATTCATCCATATGGTTTATATTAATAGTTTGAAACCGTTCTTTTACATAAGGTTCTAATCCCATGATGGAATAGAATAGGGCTGATCCAAGAATAAGCCCTGTTAATAAAAATTTTTTTCCTTTGAGTGAAAGAAGAACCAGAGAGCAGAGGATGAGTGCGAGATAATAGCTTCTTGAGCCGGTTAAGAGAACCCCTAGAAGAAGGATCAGGGAAGCAGACCACCAAAAAATTTTATCTGTGCTGAAGGAAAAAGCCCAACTTTTTTTTGGAATTCCACAATCCAATGACAATTCTGGGGTTAAAAAAAGGGCTTGACTGATTGAAAATAGATAGAGGATGGTATAAAGACCAGCAGTGTGCAGGGGGTAGGATTGAAACCCAAAGAATCTTTTGTCTCTAACTAATAAACCTTTTGCAAACCAACCTTCGAAAAAAAAATGAACCCCACCCCAATATTGAAAGATCCCTAATAGGACTACAAGGGAACCCAGGACTATTAGAATTTTTATAATTTTTTCTTCCTTTCCAGATAGAAAGGGTGTGAGTAAAGGGATTAAAAGATAGGGAAGAAAATTCCAGCTTTTGGCAAAAGATTTAATGCTTGAGAATAGTATTTCTTCTTGAATGATCCAATTTGTCAACCATGCCCAGGTAAAAAAAATAAGGATTAGGAAAAATGATTTAGGAATAAAGATTTTTTCTTTTCCTATTAAAAAAACCATGAGAGCCGTAAATAAAATAAGAGCTAAAGAAATATTGGTCGCGCTCATGGAAAGAGGCAGAGAGAGCGCATAGAGAAAAAGAGGAATCTCGATGGCCTTTGAAAGACTCATGAACCTAGTTTTGATTTTTGGTGAAGAATAAAATAGCTCAATATTTCTGTGAGGGCATCATGGATGCATGCCAGTAGTCCAGGCAGACCATCCAAAAATCCTAATTTAAAAATATAACGTCTTAAGAAGCGAGTAAGGGGTCTTAAAATAGAGAAGCGGATTAAGTTAAAGAATGAAGGTCTCACCCCATTTTTAAGGAGTAGCTCGCTTTTAAATTTTACGAAAAGTTTAAGCTTATTGAACCATGTTTCCATGTCAGGATAGGAGTCGTGCAGGATCGCTGATTTTAAAGTGCCTATTTTTCCATTACAATTAATTTTTTCATGCACAAGTTCTTTGGAAAAAGAGCAGTTATTTTTTTTTAAAAGCCGCACCTGATAGTCTGGATATTTACCGCCAAACCTAAGCCATTGACCAAAATAATAGTTTTTTCTGGGTATTCGGTAAGCGGCAAAGGAAGAGTTTAGAGTTAAAACCTTTTTTATTTCTTTTTTTAATTCCAGAGGCGCTTGTTCATCTGAATCAATCAAGAAGACCCATTCAGAAGAAGTTTGATCCAAAGCAAACTGTTTCTGCTCCCCAAAAGATTCTAATTTTTTAGTAAAGATTTTTGCCTGGAATTCTCTGGCAATAGAAAGTGTTTGGTCAGTTGAACCATCATCCACAACTATAATCTCGGTTGCTATCTCTTTAATGGAATCTAAACAGGCATGCGCTGTTTGACTTGAGTTTTTGGTAAGGAGAATGATAGAAACAGGGATGTCCATGTAGAGTTTAGAAAGTTTATTCTATTTTTTGGTTAACTGTAATTAGCAGATCACTGCTGTTCAAGGAGACAGGGTTTTTTTCATATTCCCCCGCTAGATCTCCATGGTTTTTCGTCATTGCATCCCCATCTTTGTCTATCCTAACTATTAAATTAACGGGTTCATCTAAAGTGGCATTTGGCATCATTAGGTTTTGTGGAGTTAAATGAAAGTGGTAGGGATAAGATTTGCCTGTTAGTTTTTGCACCGCAATGGGTGGCCCCCCTTGCAGTGGTCGGGCAATTAAAAAAATAACATCTGAATCTTTAGCAGAATCTTTCAGTTTTGGATCAATTTGGATTGTTCCAGAAATGTCTAAAGAATTTTTACCTGCTTTTTCTTGATTTTTACATGCAGGTATTATTATAGAAGCAAAAACAAAGATTGGCATTAATATAAGAGTGCTATTATTCATAAATTTATTGTATCAAATACGAACATGAAAGTGACAGATCGGATTGTCATTGGATCGTGGAAATAGACTCACCTTTAAAGTATCATGTTTATCTTATAGAATATGAATTCAAGGAATTAAAAATTTGGTTTCAAATAGGCGCGCTTGGTTTTTTTATATCAGTGGGCGGGTGTTTTTTAATCTTTTTGGGACTATTTAAATAATAAATATGATTGAGAAATTAAAAGAGATTGTAAAAAGTGTAAAGCGGGAGGTTAAAGTTTGGAAGTTTATTTTAAAAGATCAACGCACGCCTATGGTGTCAAAATTTCTCCTTGCTTTAGCAATCCTTTATGCCTTGATGCCATTTGACCTTATTCCAGATTTTATACCAGGCTTAGGTTATTTAGATGATATTTTGTTAATTGGTTTATTAGTGTTTTTAGCTTTAAAATTTATTCCAAAAGAAGTGGTTGAAGACTCTAGAATTCGCGCTAAATACGAATTTTGACCTGATCTGACCCTGTTTGTTGACCCATTTTACCCCTCTTATAGACACCTCTTTAGGACACCTCTTGTAAATCCGCTAAATTGATGGAATAGTTAAATATGCTAAAATCTATACATTATTGAGACTATATGAAAAACAATCCAGTTGTTTATGTTATTGCGGGTGCGAATGGTGCAGGAAAAACCACGTTCGCTCTTAAATTTCTTCCAGAAATTGCTACAACTGAATTTGTTAATGCGGATTTAATTGCTTCAGGCGTTTCTCCCTTGGATCCAGAGAGCGCAATGACTCAAGCGGGAAAACTATTTTTAAACCGCATTCAGGATTTAATTCAAAAACGCAAAAGTTTTTCGTTTGAAACAACATTATCTGGCCGAAGTTATTTGAGATTATTTAAAGCTCTTCGCAAATTGAATTACAAGCTATTTCTTTTCTTTCTTTGGGTTCCCAATGTAGAGCTATCATTAAAGAGGATCGATGAGAGAGTTAAAAAAGGTGGGCATAATGTGCCAGAACAAGTGGTGCGTAGACGATTTAAGAAGGGACTCAATCATCTTTTTGGCATTTATAAAGAGCTATTCGATTCCATTTTGATTTTAGACAATTCTACGGAATACCCAGAATTAGTTGCTTTGATTGCTAAAGGTAAAGCAGAAATTTTTAATCATAAACTATTTAATGTGATACGAACAAATGGGGAGGTTAATTTAAGATGAAGAAAAAAACAAAGAGGTTGCCTTTAATAGCTAGTAAAGCCATTAAAGCGATGCGTTCTGCTGTGGCGGAAGTGGTGGAAGAACACCGTCGTTTAGGAATTCCATTGGCCGTTTGGCGAAATGGCAAGGTTGTCCTTCAACAACCTTGATTCATGGAAAAATTTTGTCAGTTAATTAACCCCGTTACTGTGCAATATTGCTCGCCTACTTGCTCAATTATGAGCGATCGCATTGTGTCAATTCGGTTCTGTATTATCTAATTGGGCTAAAGAATTCTGATGAATGAAAATCGTGTGTTAAAAGATGATGAAATTGCAACACTTTTTGTTTCGGTGATGATTGAAGGTGTAAATAAAAACTGGCCGATATTACTTTCTCAACTCACAGAGACTTGGGGAAACGACAAATTGCTGATTGAGGATAAAAATATGGCAAAAATGGATTTTTTTATAGCTTTGTTTTCTCTCGAATTAAGATCTATTGCAAATATCCACTCACTAAAAATGGCTCATGTTGTTCGCTCCTGCTTTCTAAGCGGAGGTGAGTCTCCAGATATGAAAAGCACTTATCTAAACGAGATTGAAACATTCCAGCAGTCATTTGAAGAGGGGATTCGTAAAGCGAGTATAACCGCACTAAATAATAATCCAATGGATTCTGTCTCTATCAAACTATTAACAAGGTGGACAGGAGAAAATATCAAAAAGCTATACGTTAAAAATTTTAATATGGTAAATCCACTTATTGTATTGCATGTCAACAATTTTATTTCCAAATTATTAGGGGGATGGTCTCGATTCATAAAGCATTTAGACACCCTAAATGATAAGACCAACTAACCATCGGGTGCAAGGAAGATGGCGCTTGTCATGACAGATTACTTCATGTTCCACGTGTTTTTGACATTACAGTAATGAGCTTGGTCACTCCATAAATAGTTTTTAAAATCTATAGATAAGGTATGGCAAAATATGAATTTTTGAAATGATGGTTTTTTCGAAAAATCGAAAACGAGTAAATCCATTCTAAATTTGAGATCACACTCATTAGAATAATATGGGTTTTGGGCGGGAGGATCCCCTAAACTTCCTCTTCTATAGAAATTCAGCCTAGCGCTCCCTTCCAATAAAAAATAGTATAATCACAAATTGCGTAAGCTTTTTCGGGCCCTTAGCTCAGTTGGTTAGAGCACCCCGCTCATAATCGGTCTGGGCCAGATTTTGAAAAATCTTAAAGGGTTAGGACTTTCCTGATTTATCGTCAATAAACTACCCTAAATCCATTTGACCCGATCTAACCCTATATGACCCACTCTGACCTGAGCATAGACACCTTTATGGACACCTTGCGGATAGTAAAAATTGAGGGTATAATTAGTTGTGCATAAGCTAAGAGTTTACATTGATACCTCGGTCATCGGTGGCTGTTTGGATTCGGAGTTTGAAACCGACTCTAATAGACTTTTTGAAAGATTTAAAAACGGTGAAATAATCGCTGTTGTTTCTGAAACTACCCTTAGAGAATTAAAAGATGCTCCACAAAAAGTTAAGGAACTGTTGGATCATTTGCCAGATGATATTATAGAAACTGTTTTGGAATCGCAGGAAGCCATTACTTTAGCGAGGAATTATATTGAGTCAAATGCCATCCCTGAAAAATCATACAACGACGCATTACACATTGCAGTTGCTACAGTAAATAGGGTAGATGTATTAGTCAGTTGGAATTTTAAGGACATTGTTAATATAACAAGGATTCATGCTTATAACAGTGTCAATCTTAGAGAGGGCTATCCTTTATTAGAGATTCGTGCGCCAAAGGAGATATTGTATGGAGAATTTTAAAGCAGTTGAGTTCATGAGAAAGACTAGGAAGGACTTAGATCGAAAATATATTGGACTTTCGTTAGAAGAAAGAGTAAAAAAAATGCAAGAAGAAGTTGAAAATGATCCCTTCTGGAAAAAATTTTTGAAAAAACATCGTGTTACTACTACCGCCAGAAAATAATTAGATTTAAGCTTGCAGTTCGAAGTGGACGGTCTGTCGGAAATAGTTTTCGGTTCCTTCTAATCCCAAAGACTCTTTGGGGATCACAAGCTCGCTTCCAACTCTTCTCAACTTTCCCTGAAACAACTCTTTAACATCTTCAACTCTTGCCCCTGAATTCTTAGCTCCTGCCCTTGCAGGAAGGTAATGACCCACTGGGTTAGATTCCTCCATACTTGAGGCCTCTTTGTAAATACTGAGACAATCGTAACATTCTTCTCTTTTGCTTTTTTGACCGCGTCGTCTGGGGTTTCTGCTGTAAAGAGAAACCCGACAAAAAATAGTATAATCACAAACTACGATAGAAAATCGGGCCCTTAGCTCAGTTGGTTAGAGCACCCCGCTCATAACGGGATGGTCGCTGGTTCAAGTCCAGCAGGGCCCACAATTTTTTGGAATGGTATAAACTTATTTTTCAGTTATTTTTGGCGCGGTACCCAAGTGGCCTAAGGGAGCGGTCTGCAAAACCGCGATTCGTCGGTTCAAATCCGACCCGCGCCTTTTATTTTTATGTGTAGAATGATGGCGCTTTTGGCAAAAGAGGGGATCAAGGCTAGTTGGCTTACAACCTTTAAATCTTTAGCCATTAATGGAAAAATCAGATGTGATATGACAGAACCTGGTCACAAGGATGGATGGGGTTTAGTCAGTTATTCTCAAGAAGATTCCCCAAAATATTTAGCCCGTGAACCTCATTCCATCCTGGAAGATGAAAAGGATTTTAAAAGCGCTGCAAAAGTTTTGGAAATCTCACGCTCTAAAATCGTTTTAACTCATCTGCGCAAAACTTCTGTAGGCAGTCTCTCTATCTCTAATACGCATCCTTTTCTTTATAAAGAGTGGGCTTTTGCGCACAATGGCACTATATACGATCATGAGAAAATTCCTTTAAAAAAATTAAAACCTGCCGGTGGAACCGATTCTGAACAATTTTTTCTTTATTTAATGGAGCATTTAGAATACTCTCATCCTAGAAATAAGGATGAGGTATTGATAGAACTAAGAAAAGCAACTGAAGAAATTAAGAGAAATTTTCAGTATAGTTCACTCACCTTTTTGTTGACCAATGGAAAAATGATTTTTGTTTTTAGAGATTGTGATCCTCAATTTAGAGATTACTATACTTTATATTCAGCAAAGATCGGAGAAAACAAAATATTTTGTTCCGAACCATTGATGGAGATTACTTCTTCCTGGGACTTGTTAGAAAATAAAAGTTTTATCTGGTGTGGTCAATAAGTACAATTTTTATAGGGTGGAGGTTGAAAAAATGGCAAAGGATAATAATAATAAAAAGTTTGATGGACTTTTTGAGGATTCAAAAATTTTAAAGCCAAGAGCACTATTTGCTAAACAAGCAAATATTGGGGATAGGAAAATTTATGAAAAGGCATTTAAAAATCCAGAAAGATTTTGGGCTGAGCAAGCAAAAAATTTGGTTTGGTTTAAACCCTGGAAGAAAGTATTGGAGTGGAAAGAGCCATTCGCGCAATGGTTTGTAGGAGGAAAACTGAATGTATCCTTCAACTGCCTTGATCGTTTTATTGGAACTCCTACACAAAATAAAGCAGCCATTATCTGGGAAGGCGAACCCGGGGATAGCCAAACTCTAACCTATAGGCAACTTTATACAGAAGTTTGTAAGTGCGCGAATGTTTTAAAAAAACTTGGGGTAAAAAAAGGGGATCGAGTTATTCTTTATATGCCTATGATTCCGGAACTTCCCATTGCGATGCTTGCTTGTGCTAGGATAGGAGCTGTGCACAGCGTTGTTTTTGGCGGATTTTCTTCTGAAGCCTTGCGCGATAGGATCAATGATGCAGAAGCTAAAGTAGTTATCACTGCCAGCGGTGGGTTTCGCAGAGGTTCTATTATTCAGCTTAAAAAAAACGTAGATGCTGCTTTAGAGGAAGCGACCTCAGTAAAAAGCGTAGTGGTAGTCAATAGAGCAATGGATCCAACCCATGTGCCCTTACAGGCTGGCAGAGATTTTTGGTGGCATCGTTTAATGAATGAAGTTAATGCAAAATGTGAAGCTGAAGTTATGGATTCGGAAGATATGCTATTTACTCTTTATACCTCTGGAACTACAGGTAAACCAAAGGGAATTGTGCATACCTCTGCTGGGTATCTTTTGGGAGTCAATCTTACCAGCCGATGGATTTTTGATTTAAAAGAGAGTGACATCTATTGGTGCAGCGCTGATATTGGTTGGGTGACAGGCCATTCTTATATTGTTTATGGACCGCTTTCCAATGGCGCAACGATTGTGATGTATGAGGGTTCACCAGATTTTCCTGAAAAGGATCGTTTTTGGAGGATCATTGAAAAAGTTGGGGTTACTATTTTTTATACTGCTCCTACAGCGATTCGTACTTTTATGAAATGGGGAGAACAATTTCCTAAGCAATGTGATCTTTCTTCACTAAGACTTCTAGGAACAGTAGGGGAGCCGATTAATCCTGAAGCCTGGATGTGGTATTATAAAAATATCGGGAGAGAAAAATGTCCAGTTATAGACACATGGTGGCAGACAGAAACCGGCATGATTTTAATTTCCCCCCTTCCTGCCATTACCTCATTAAAGCCAGGTTCCGCCACACATCCATTTCCAGGAATTAAAGCAAAAATTGTGGATGAATCAGGCATAGAAGTTGATTCTGGTTCTAGTGGTTACTTAGTTTTAACAACTCCATGGCCAAGCATGTTGAGGGGAATCTATGGAGATATGAAACGGTATAAAAATCAATATTGGAGTAAGTTCCCTGGATGTTATTTTACCGGGGATGGCGCTAAAAAAGACAAAGACGGTTATTTTTGGTTATTGGGCAGGATTGACGATGTAATGAATGTTTCCGGTCATAGAATTAGCACCATGGAAGTGGAGAGCGCGTTAGTGGATCATCCCTTAGTAGCAGAATCTGCAGTCGTAGGCAAAAATCATGAAATTAAAGGACAAGCGATCTCTGCTTTTGTTACGCTTAAAGAGTCTGTAAAAAAAGGGAATGGCCATGTTGAATTAATTGAACAGTTAAAAGCGCATGTTACAAAAAAGATTGGCTCTCTAGCTCGGCCGGATGATATTTTTTTTACCGCGGAACTCCCTAAAACGCGTTCCGGTAAAATTATGCGCCGTCTTTTACGCGATATTGCGGAAGGCAGGGCTTTAGGAGATACCACAACTCTAGCAGATGCAACTGTTGTAGCCAAATTAAAAGATCAGTATGAAGAGGGTGAATGACCTCTAGGATCTCTAAAAAGTTTAGCCGAATCAGACTAATTTTTAAAACTTCTAGAATTATATTATTGGAACTAAAACACATGGCTTTATGAGAAATCAATGAACTTAAATGAGAAATTCCCTGTATCTTTCCATAAGGTTAAAGAACTCATTCAAAGAATTCATACTTTAAAAATTGATATTAGCCAAATTAGAGAAGAGTTTAGTTGCGGAGGCGGCCCTGGGGGCCAGAAAATCAATAAAACCGCAAATTGCGTAACTTTGCATTATGATCCTTTAAATTTAATGATTAGAGTGCAAAAAGCTAGGCAAAGATCCCTGAATCGTTTTTTAGCTTTAAGGGAATTAGTAGATAGAATAGAAATGCAATGCTCGCCTGAAACTTCCATTCGTTTAAAACAAATCAGCAAATTGCAAAAACAAAAAGCAAGGCGCAGACGTAAAAGTCTTAAAAAAATATTTTTATTGACTTAAAAGTTATGGATATGGGATAATGGAAAACCAAATATGATTCACTCTCTCACTCAATGGATTATGCAGCTGCTCCAAACCAATGGAGCCTTAAGTGTTTTTATAGGCGTTATTATTGAATCCATCATTGTCCCAATTCCTTCCCCTCTCATTATTATGGGAGCTGGAGCGATTTTAATTGATCCAGCCGCTTCCACCCTGCAATCTTTTCCTCTTATATTTTTTAAAATTGTTCTTCCTGGTTCTTTTGCCTCAACCCTTGGAGCTTATTTAGGTTATGGTGTAGCTTTTTGGGGAGGAAAGCCTGTGATTGACCGCACTCAAAAATTTTTAGGATTTAATTGGGAAGATATTTTAGCCATGGAGCAAAAATATTTTTCTAAGAACAGCGGCCCCATTCTTTTTGCATTAAGAGCTTTGCCTATAGTTCCCCTTTCCTTAATTTCTGCCGCAGCGGGCGCGCTTCGCATGCCAGTAACTCCTTTTACTATGTGGACATTTTTAGGTTCTATCCCACGCTGTTTATTTTTGGGATACCTGGGCTGGCTAATGCACGATACTTATGTGACGATTGCTGACGGGTTTAATTTTGTGGAGGGGTTGGTTTCTGGGTTTATTGTTTTATCTGCAATTGCATTGGTTCTCTGGTTAAGATTAAAAATGGCAAAAGCGAAATAATAAATTTTATGAGCAATTCAATTTTATTTTGGATTCTTTTTAATCTATTAGTCTTAGGTATCATGACAATAGATCTTAAGATCATTCACCGCCATGCCCACGTGATTTTCATGAAAGAAGCATCTTTATGGTTTGGTTTTTTGGTGGTTTTGGCCCTTGTTTTTGATGTTGGTATTTATTTTTTTTTAGGGCATGAAAAAGCTCTGCAATTCCTTACTGGTTATGTCATTGAACAGTCTTTAAGCATAGACAATCTTTTTGTGTTCTTAATGATTTTTGACTATTTTTCTGTTCCGGCAATCTATCAGCCGAGGGTTTTGCATTGGGGTATTTTGGGGGCTCTGGTGATGCGCTTTATCATGATATTTGCTGGAACTGCTTTGCTTCACAAATTTCATTGGATGATTTATCTTTTTGGCGGAATTTTAATTTTTACAGGAATTAAAACCGCATTTAGCGAGGACAAAAAAATTGAGCCAGAAAAAAATCCTCTTCTTAAATTTTTTAAAAAAATCATGCCGATTGCCTCCAGAGAATTTGTAGATCAAAAATTTTTTATTAAGCTCAATGGGATTTTGCATGCCACCCCTTTATTTGTAGTTCTTCTTTTAATTGAAAGTTCAGATGTGGTCTTTGCCATTGATTCTATTCCAGCGGTATTGGCGGTTTCCAGAGATCCCTTTATTGTCTATACCTCTAATGTTTTTGCAATTTTAGGTTTAAGAACTCTTTATTTTCTTTTAAGCGGAATCATGCCTCTTTTTACTTATCTTAAATTTGGAATTTCCATTGTGCTTTTTTACGTTGGAGTTAAAATGATTTTAGTGGATATTTATAAAATTCCTACTGGTCTTTCCCTAGGGATTGTTGCTGGAATATTAAGCCTTTCTATAGTTGCCTCTTATTTATTTAAGGGTAAAGTTCCAACTCCGCAGGAGCCGGCTTCTAAAAAATATGAATAGAGAACAACTTTTTCGTTTTTTCTTTTTAGGAGTTTTTCTTTTTATTCTTTATCAAATTCTTCATATTCTTTCCCCTTTTTATACAGGGATATTAGGAGCCATTGTTCTTACCTTAATTTTTTTCCCCCTTCATCGCCTTATTTTAAAAAAAATAGGAGTTCACCGCCCTAATCTTTCCAGTGGTATTTCAACCATCTTAGTGATGGCTCTGATTGTATTTCCATTTATTTTTTTTAGCTGGTTATTATTTAAGGAACTTACAGATATCTATCCTACAGTAAAGCGTTTTAGTGATTTGTTGAGCGCTTGGCACCAGAACGGTTCATTTCTTCACATCCCAGGACTTGAACAATTAGAAATAAAATTAGATGGTTTATTAAGTTTAGTGCAGCTCAATTTACAGGTGGTTCTTACCAGTTTGAGCAAAAATTTAGTTTCTTTTGCCGCTAATATGGGCAAGCATTTACCGAAATATGCGTTGATTTTAATGATTAATGTTCTAGTCATGATCTTTACGATGTTTTTTTTATTTAGGGACGGGCCTAGTTTATTCCATAAATTTAAAGAGCTGGTCCCCATGGATGAAAAGCATAAAGATTTAATTTCTACCCAACTCTATTTAACAGTCACTGGAGTTGTACGCGGGGTATTTATTGTGGCAGTGGTTCAAGGAACTTTGGCAGGGGTGGGATATTTTTTTGCAGGAGTTCCATCTCCTGTTGTTTTAGGTTTTTCTACGATTTTTGCAGCATTAGTTCCTTTAGTGGGTCCAGCGGCTATTTGGCTGCCCATCTCTATTTATTATCTGGTTCAAGGCGCTTTAGGGCAGGGTCTTTTTATGCTTTTTTGGGGTATTTTTGTTGTCAGCCTGGTGGACAATTTTCTTCGGCCTATTTTGATTGGAAGCAGAGCAAAGCTGCCAATTTTATTTCTTTTCTTTGGACTTTTGGGCGGGGTAAAGGTCTATGGGCCCATGGGTATTTTTTTAGGCCCATTGGTTATTGCTCTTTTAATTGCATTTGTTCGGATTTACAAAGAGGAATACTCTCAGAAATCATAGTTTTTTACCTCCCACCCTTGTCCTAAATCCAAATAATCTCTTTGGGCTAGCGCTTAGTGAATGATACGGCTTAATATTTCTTTTGTTGTTTCGAATGCTTCTTGTACGGAAATGATGAAAAGCGGATCATTCTCTTGTTTTGGCTTGAGAATTATATGCTTGGAGCTAGGAGGATAGGGTCCCCAGCGTTTAGCTGAAGTAGTTATTGGAAGGTGTGGATAGAAAGAAAGAGTTGGAATCCCAAGCGCTGCTGCCATATGCAAGGGGCCAGTAGAATTAGAAATCATGAGTTCTCCTTCATGGATCAGAGCAGCGAATTCTCTTAAAGTAAGATTTGAAGGGCATCTGTGAAGATGAGGCAGGTTACATCTTTCAACGGTTTTAAGAAATTCTTCCTCTTCTTCTCCTCCTGTAACAATCACATTTAAACCTTGAGCCTCAATACATTTTGCTAATTCTAGGAAAGAGTTTAGAGGCCAGTTTTGAGCAGATCCTTTGGATCCTGGGTGAATAAAGATTGGTTTTTTATTTTGATTTTTCAAAATTTTTGCAAGGTTCTCTTTTCCTTTAGTACTTTCAGTCTCTTGTAAAAAAATTTGAGGAGTTGAGGGAGGGATAGAGTCAAAAGCATCGCAGATTTTTACTAAATCCAAATTATATTCAGCTTCGTGTTTTTCAACGCGAGACCTTTTTTGCGCAATTGGGAAATTTAGAAAAACTGAAGCTGGCTTTGATTTGGGGCCTATCCTTAGAGGTATGTTTGCAAAGCGTGTTATCCAAATAGATTTCCACTCGATGTAAAAGTGTATTGCCACATCAAATTTTAGTTTTTTTACTTTGCGCACTGTTTCAAAAAAATTTGAATCTTTGTCATCGGTTTTGATAATCAAATCAATCCATGGATTATTTTCTAAAAGAGCAGCAGCATAGGAACTACAAAGAAACGCAATAAATGAATTTGGATATCTTTTCTTTAGAACTTGGATTGCCGGGGTGGTGAGCAGCAAATCCCCAATTTTATCAGTCCTTATTAAGAGAAAACGAGTTTGAGGCTGAAATTTCATATTAGATTTTCCACTGCCATCCATTTTTAAAATTAAGCTTCTGGGCTAGCCTAAAAGATTTTTCCATTCGCTGCAAAAGCGTTCTTGATTAAATTTATTTTTGCAAAGATCCCAATTAAATTGTCCCATTTCATCTAGTAGATTTTGATTTTTAAAAAGTTGAATGATTCTCTCTGCCATTTTTAAAGGTTCATTTGGCTGGACAAGGTAGCCGCCTTTTCCGTCTTGCAGAATTTCCGGGATAGATCCAACATTTGTGGAAATAACTGTCTTTCCTAAAGACATCCATTCAATTAGAACCCTTGAGACCTCTTCAGAACCAGTTGAGGTAATAAGACCCATAGAACATTGATTCATAAATTTTACTAGACTTTTAGAATCCAGAAATCCATGATAAGTTAAATTTTTAAGTCCCAATGTTTTTGCCTGATTTAGCAGGGAATGCCAGGGGATATTTTCTTCTGGGCCCGCGATTTGAAATTCTGCTTCAGGGTAAGACTCTTGAACGATTTTCGCAACTTTTAAGAAATTGAAAAGTCCTTTTACCGGGTCCAGCCTAGCTACTATTCCTATTTTTTTCTCATGTTTATTTGCAGGATTAGGCTGTGGGCCTTTATGTCCAATAAACTCTTCGACCACCTTAGGATAGATTGTTCGGATTTTATTTTTATAGTTAGAGGAAACAAGATTTAAACATTCAAACCGAAGGTTTTCAGATGCTGTAACAATATAAGAAGATTTTTGATAGATCATTTTATTGATCCAATGAGTCTTTAATTTCTGAGAGATCGCGCGGACTCGGATAATAGGAATTTGGAATAAAAGTCCTAAAGAAAGCGCGATCCAATGAGTAGATCCTGTATGAGAAATAATCCAATCCGGTTTATTTTTTAAAATTTCTTGACTTATAAGAACGAAATTGAAAAGAGCTTTAAACCCTTTGCGTCCTTTGATTGGCAAAATGGAACAGTTAAGATTTTTAGATTTCTTATACGCTATTGAATCTTTGGAGATGGCTAGGGTGACTTGGATTCCTAAATTTTGATGAGCTTGAATGGTGTCAAATGCATAGCTGGTCAGGCCGCTCCACCAAGGAATATCTAATAAATGTAATATTTTCATTTATGAAAATGTAAGGAGTTTTTTACATTCTTTTAGAACCAGTTGTGGAGTTAAATCCTTCATACATTTAAAATGGCTTAAGGGACATTTTTTACCCCCATGTAGAGAACACGGCCTGCAAGGTAAATCCAGTTCAACCACAATACTTTTATTTCCTAAAGGAAAAAATCCAAGTTCTCTGGTAGTGGGACCAAAAATGGCAACTAAAGGAACATGGGTTGCGCTGGCTATATGCATGGGACCAGAATCATTAGTGATGAATAAAGAACAATGGGATATAAGGATAACTAATTCTTTAAGATCTGTTTTACCGCAGAGATTAATAGCTGGCATTTTCATCTGAGAGATGACTGAATTTGCTGACTCTAAATCTTTGTGAGAGCCAAAGATAAGAACTCTACAGTTCCATTCTTTCGTAAGCTGATCAGCTACTTCTGCAAAATATTCTGGTAACCAGCGTTTGGTTTTCCAGACTGATCCTGGATTAATGCCTATTAAGAGGGTTCCCTCTTTGACTTGGTGTTCCTGAAGGAATTGTATAAAATAAATAGAATCGTTTTTTACAGGCACTTCCAGTTCAGTTTGTTTTGAAGTGATTCCTAAGACTTCCAACAATTTTAAATTTCTTTCTGAATCATGGGTGTTCCAGTCAAAGGGAACCAAATCAGTTAGGAAAAATTTACCCTCGCTGTTTTTAAAACCAATTCTTTTTGGAATTTTAGCTAACGCTGTGATCAAGGCGCTTTTAAAAGATCGGTGCGGCAGGATCGCAATATCAAATTGCCCTTTTAGTTTTTTTGCCCATCTAAAGACGGAAAGGTAGGAACTATCTTTCCCTCGCTTATCCATGATGAAGAGATGGTCAATGGAACTATTTTCAGTAAAGAGTTCTTTAATTTCCGGTGTGCAAAGCAAAGTTATTTTTGCTAAAGGAAATTTTTGCTTAAGAACTTTTAGAAGTGGAGTCGTAAGCACAGCATCTCCTAAAAAAGCGGTTTGAATCACTAAAATTTTTAAATCTGGAGTTTTAACATTGGATGAGTTTTGCGTAAAAATTTCAGGTTCCATTGTTTTAGGTTCAAGTCCTAAATCTTTTAAGACATTTAGGTAACGCTGAACCGTATGGTTTTTTAGTTCTGAACTTTTCATTTTTTTAAAAACATATAGTCTGCGGCTAAAAAATGCTTTTTTGTATCTCACAACCTTAGGGATTTGGGATATAAGAGAAAGGATCCATGATCTTAAAGTTTGATGCAGATCAATTAAAATATCTATTTTTTCCCTGCGAATTCGTTTAATGAGAGAAAAGATGGATTCCCCATCTTCTAAAGCGATAATTTGGTCAATAAATGGATTCTGTTCTAAGACCCCAGCATATTTTTTTTTAACAGCAAAAAAAATTTTAGAATCCGGCAACTGTTGTTTTAAATTATGAACTAGAGGGGTGGTTAAGATGACATCTCCTAAAGATGAAAATCGGACAATGAGAATTTTTAGCATAGTCTTTAAGTTATAAATATTTTTTTAAGAGTTCAAGAGTGTTGTTCGTTGCTTTTCCTTTAAGTTTTTGAACAACTTCATTCGCGTTCCTTCCTAAAGCAATTATTTTTTCTGGGGAAGAAAGCAGTTCTTCAATTTTTTGGCAGAGCTCTTTTTGATCCTGTACCTGAATTGCTCCATTGGATTCTAAAAGGAGTTTAGCTGGTTCAGAAAAATTTTCCATGCATGGTCCAAAGAGAATTGGTTTTGAAAAGCTAGCTGGCTCAATTGGGTTCTGTCCTCCCAGCGCCACTAAAGAGCCTCCAATGAAGATAATGCTGGCAGATTGATAAGCTTGCCATAAATCTCCAAAAGTATCCCAGATAAGAACATCCCAATCTTTTTTTGGGTTTGTCTCTGTAGCAGCCTGGCTTTTTAGGACAAAGCAAAGCAGATTTTTCTCCAAAAGTTTTTTTATGAGAGGCAGTTGCTCCATATGTCTGGGAGCTAAAAGCAGCTTAAGATCCGTATGTTTTTTGATAAGAGTAAGATAAGTTTCAATTAAAAGATTTTCTTCCCCATCTCTAATGCTTCCTGTGACCAAGAGTCTCCAATTTTTATTTAAGGAATTTAAGAACTCTTGTTTTATCGGAACTTTTGATTGGCTGGATTTAAACTCCCAAGAAAAAGAATCGAATTTTAAGTTGCCGGTGACAAAGATTTTTGTTTTAAGAGCTCCAATTTTTTCAAATCTTTCCCCATCCTCTTTTTCCCTGCAAAGGAACAGTTCTATTTTTTTTAGGATCAACCCTATAAGTATTTTTATTTTTAAATATCTTGAGGCGCTCTTTTTAGAAATTCTGCCATTGATAATGGCCACAGGGATGTTTGATTTTTTTGCGACTCTTAACCAATTTGGCCAAATTTCAGATTCTAGTAAAAGTATCATTTTAGGTTTAATTATTTTAAAAAATCGTTTTGTAACCCAGGGAAAATCCATTGGAGCAAACAAATTGAGTTCTCCTAATTCTAATTTTCTTCCTTCGTTTACTCCGGTAAGAGTGTTGGAGGTAAATACAATAGGTTGATCTGGATATTTTTCTTTTAGAGCGCGTATAAAAGGATAAGCTGCTCTGGCTTCCCCCAGGCTCGCTGCATGAACCCAAAGAGGAGGTTTTGTAAAGGCAAGGGTTGGCAGGAGTGCTAATCTTTCTTTAAGACCTTTAAAAAGGTGATTGAAAAAAAGATCCCTGTAATAAAAAAGCATAGACAAAAGTATGAATGGGCTAAAAAGGAGAAGACAAGAATTATATATTCCAAATAAAAAGTTTTCTAATAATTTTTTAAACCATTGTTCAATAGTTTTTTTTGAAGCGATCTGGTCTGCTTCCTCTGTAATGCGGTTTAATTCACCTGCTAGCTCCTCTGCTTTTTCTGTAAGCTCATTTTCAGGGGAAACAAAGATTGGGTTGCCATAATGAATAACGATCTTATTAAAAGGCAGAGGAATCCAATAATCGTCCCAGCCGTGGAAAATTAATTTTAATTTTGCGGAATAGGTAAGAGGCAAGATTGGTTTTTTAGTTTTTTGAGCTAAAAAAAGTATGCCGGGAGCCACGAGTCCTTTAGGGCCTCTTGGGCCATCAGGAGTTAATCCAATGGTTTTTCCATTCTCTAATTTTTTTTTTAGCTCAACCAAAGCCCGCACAGCTCCTCGGGATGAGGATCCGCGTATAGCTTTTAAACCAAAAAGCCGCATAACACGCGCGATGTATTCTCCATCTTTACTTTGGGAAACAAGGCAATAATGATTCTTGTACCGATAAGCCCAAGGGATAAGAAACTGTCTTCCATGCCAGAAAGCGTATATAAAGTTATTAAATTTTATTTCCAGATCCTCTCTAATTTTTAAATCCTGCCAAACAATTTTAGAGGTTTTTCCAACCAAAATAAGATAGAACCACGCTAAGCGCGGGATAAAAAAAAGGAGTAGTTTTTGCATTAAGATTTTTTTTAAAGCGGGGTCCAAAAAGCGTAAGCGATTGAACTGTAAAGTGGCGACATTTGATTATTTTCTAATAAAATTTCTACTTTTTCTGATTCTAGAAAATGCAGGGTTTCAAAGGCCAAGTCCCTGTTTAAGGTGAAAAGCGCTGAAGATTCACACCCTTCCAATTTTGATTCGTCTGCTAATAGTTTTGAGATAAAATTTAAAGACTGCTCCAGAGCTTCCTCAGCAATGGATTCTGCTAGGGAACGTTTTTCTAGATCATTATTTTCGCGCAGGTTCTTTATCTTTATTTCCAGCTCTTTTCCAATGGTTGCAGCGCATAAAGAAACTGAAACTGTATTTTTTGGGCAGCTGTTTAAAATCACTTTTAATGGTTCCGGAATTGCGGTTGGAGGGACTGTATCATAGACTGCGGAAGGGACAATAAAAGGTTTAAGAAGATCTATTTCCAGTTTTATTTTTTGTTGGAGTTCCTCTTCCTTCAAGTCAGCTGCAGTTTTTCTTTTAAAATTTTTAAGGACAAAGGATGGACGCAGGCTTATTTTATACTTTTTAATCTTTTTGATCATAACAGTGACAACTTCGGGCGATAAAATTGAGAGATTTTTTAGATCTATTTAAAAGGCTTGTTTTTTTTGGAACGAACTTCAACCCATTCATAGATGAGAGGAGTTGCAATCCCAATAGTGGAATAGGTTCCAATGATCGCTCCGAATATCATGGCAACTGCAAAATCATGTATTACTTCCCCGCCAAAAAAATAGAGAGTGAGCACAACTAAAAAAACAGTTAGATTGGTAATAATGGTTCTAGAAAGAGTGGTATTGATGCTTTGGTTAATAAGCTCATACAACGATTCATTTTTTCTAAAGCGGAGACGTTCTCTCATAAAATCAAATACAACGATCGTGTCATTGATGGAATAGCCCGCAATGGTTAGGAGCGCCGCAACAATGGTTACTGTAATTTCTTTATTTAGCAGAGAAAATAAACCAATGGTTGCTAAAACATCATGAATAATCGCTAGAACTCCTCCCATGCCCCAAATTCCAGAGTGGAATCTAAAAGCAGTGTAGATAATAATCCCAACAAAAGTTAAAAGAAAAGCAGCGGAAGTTTGTCGGATTAAATGTTTGCCTACTGTTGGACCTACAAATTCTTTCCTTAATAAGATAGGAGATTGTTCTTTAAAAGATTCTTCTAAAGAGTTTTGGATCAGTTTTCCAATATCCTCTTTTTCAGCAGGGCGCCTATTTGTTTCTGCTTGAGACCGTATGATAAATATTCCTTGATCCGGCACGGTTTGAATTTCAACTGAAGATATGTTTTTTTCAGCAAGCGCTTTGCGAACATTTTCTACAGGGGGTGGATTCGTAAATTTAACTTCTACTAAAGTTCCTCCAGTAAAATCTATTCCCCATTTTGGACCCTTTTTAAAAATCAAGGAAGAAATGCCAGCAGCTAGAAGAATCCCTGAGAGCGCAAAAAATATGTATCTTTTTCCTACGAAATCTATGTTTGTTTTGGGTATGAGTTCAAGCATATGGGTGCCTTTTTTTTTACCGTGAAAATCCTACTAGTTGGATTTTCATGTTCCTTTGTGCCAATCTAGTTGGCATGAGTGTTTCATTTAAATACTTAACGTAGTATAAGTCTGACTTTTTAAACGCCAATGGTAATAAGTTCTTGTTACAAAAATCGCAGTAAACATGGATATGAGTATGCCAATGGTTAAAGTAACAGCAAAACCTTTTATCGGTCCTGTGCCGAATTGAAAAAGAAATAATGCAGCAATCAAGGTAGTTAAATTAGAATCAAGGATCGTAGTAAAAGCTTTATTATAACCTAGATCTAAAGCCATTTTTATAGTTTTATTATTTTTCATCTCTTCTCGGGTTCTTTCTAGAATCAATACATTGGCATCTACTGCCATGCCTAAGGAAAGAATAATTCCTGCTATGCCGGGAAGCGTTAGAGTAGCTTTGAAATAAACCATGGCAGCTAAAAGAAGCAGGAAATTAAGGAGGAGGGCAATATTGCTGATTAACCCAGCTCCTTTGTAATAAATGGCCATAAATAAGATCACTAAGCAAATTCCAATTAAACAAGACCATATTCCAGAACGAATGGAGTCCTCGCCTAAAGTTGGGCCCACAGTTCTTTCTTCAATAATATTTACCGGAGCAGGCAAAGCGCCAGCTCGTAACACGGTTGAAAGAAGTTTAGCCTCCTCTGTGCTAAAACTTCCTTCAATTACAGCTTTACCATCTGGGATTCTAGTCCTTATGGTTGGCGCAGATTGCACAACCCCATCTAAGACAATCGCTAAATTTTTATTGATGTTGAGTTCTGTGACTCTGGAGAAAATTTTTGCTCCATCAGGGTTAAATTCAATTGAGACTTCCGGGTAGCCAAATCCTGAACCGCCTCCTAGCTGCACTTTGGCATTGGTCAAATAAGCGCCAGTCATTTCTGGAGTTGATTTTAAAAGGAAAAAGCGTTCTTCCCGTCCAGGCGCTAAAACATAGCCGGTTGGAAATAGAGTAAGAATTTCTTGCGGTAAAGTTGAAGGGTTGGCGGCTGCTGAGGAAAGGCTAATATTTTTATCTCTTAAGGCTGTAAGAATATTTTCCATGGCAGGAGAATCATCCACAATCTTAAATTCTAACAGAGCTGTTTTTCCTATGAGTTCTTTTGCGCGCTCCGGGTCTTTAATGCCGGGAAGTTGAACCACAATCCATTTTTCTCCTTGTCTTGCAATTAAAGGCTCAGCGACTCCAAATTGATCAATGCGATTTCTAATGATTTCTATGGCTCTATCTAAGGCATCTGTTACAGCGGTTTTATGATCCCCTTTTTTGTCAATTAGTTTATCTGTATCTAATTCTAGAACCAGGTGAGATCCTCCTCTTAGGTCCAGCCCTAAATTTAATATCTTTCCTAATAAAGAGTCTTTATTGAATTCTCTATTTTGTCGTTCTTGCGCAGGAAGACGAACCCATACCAATGTGGGATATAAAAGGTATAAAGAGAGGAGGATAGGTACGGCTATGATTACAAATCGAATGGCGAGTTTATTCATAAAAAGTTGGAAAGAACTTATTCTTTAATCTCTTCTTGTTTGATGGAAGTGGAGACTATTTCACCGCTCCCATTTCTGATAATCTCAGAAACAGCGCTTTTTAGAATTTTTACTTTTAAATTTTCAGCTAGTTTAATTTCAACGCTTTTTTCACCCACAGAGACCACTATCGCATAAAATCCTGAAGAGGTTAGTATTTTATCCCCTTTTGTTAAACTTTCCAGCATTTTTTTATGTTGTTTCATTTTTTTTTGTTGAGGGCGGATCAAAAGAAAATAAAAGATAATGAAAATAATAAAAAGCGGCATTAAACTGACCATAGGGGATGGCGGGTTTGCTTGGGGTCCTGACGGCGCATTGGCATAAGCTAAACTGATCATGAATTTCTCCTTAATTTTTTATATAAAAAATTATTATAACAAAAATTTCTTAATATTCCAATTTTTCTATCTTGGTTCCAGAATAATAAAAATGAAGAATTTTTTTGTAAGATGTTCCTTTACTGGCCAATCCTCACAGGCCAATTCCATGCCCCCATCCTTTTCCACGAAAAATGAAACCTTCTTTGATTTTTTTAATGTCTTTAATTAGAGTAGAACGTATTCTGTCTGGACCTAAACTCATGCGAAACTGGCTGGCTCGAATGTTAAGAATTCCATCTCCATGGCTGATTTTTAAGAATTTTGTTCTTCCAGATCTTCCGTAACTAGCATTTCGGATTGAATGTAGTGGCAGGGAAATTTCATAACGGTTCTTTTTCAAAGATTCAACTATTTCGGTTTCAGTGACTAATCTTTTCCAGAAGTAATTTGGTTCATTCCTGCAGAATCTGCATCGGACTGACTTTAAGTAAGGATAAATGATATTCGTTAGCCATGTATTGGAGACTTGTTCGGTTTGTCCGCCGCAATTGGCAAAAAAAACAGAATTTATAAGTTCATCGCGATAAGTTAAAATTTCATGATCAGTTTCATCCACAGCCTGATTGGTCATCTCTTTTTCACTATTCAGCCCGCCATAAACCTGGCAATGGACTTTGCTGCAAAAATGAAATCCTTCGCTTTCATGTCTTTTTAAGTTTTTTAAAGCAAAGGTCCTACTGATCACAGCTTGAGCTTTAAGGGATTCTTTTGGCCAATCCGAAGATACTTCTTTCGGCAAGATACCGTAAAGGTAATGATCCAGCCCTAATTCATTGATCACGGTTATCTTTTCCTGGACTGTTTTTTTTAGGATGAGAGTATCTCTATATTTTTTTCCATTTACAATAATAAAATGTTCTTCTTCCGGAACGATTCGAATCAAATCGCTCCATTCCTCATCTCCTACAAACAAACCTTTTTTATTTGCAGAAATTTGGCAAAAGGTTTGTTTTTCTAGATTTTTTTTAACCCCCCGGATTAAATCATAAATGAAAAATTTTTTTTCAGATTCAACATTAAGATTTGAAACATTTTCTAATATAGCTACCTTGATAATGGTTTCAGGGATTTCCAGGCTAAAAACAGGTGGACTAGAAAGGATTAGAAGAAAGAATGCTGCCAGAGCTTTCCTGAACATTTTCGTATTTTACAAAATTTTGCAATTGTTCTTTCATAGATTTTTGATAGAATACTGTTTTAGAATAAAAATTTTGCCGGGATAGCTCAGTGGTAGAGCAACGGTTTCGTAAACCGTAGGCCGCGAGTTCGACCCTCGCTCCCGGCTAAAAAAGAGATTTTTTGAGAAATTTGAGACGCAACACTATGATAAAATTAAAAATTGTTATTTTTTTTCTGGCGCTTATTTTGGTTGGCTTTCCTTATAAAAGTCACTCTTCTGGAAATAGTTCTTACCCTTTTTTATTAATTTCCCCTAGCCCTAAGGCAGGTTCCATGGGAGAAGCATTTGTGGCTGTGGCAGAAGGGCCGGAAACTGTTTTTTTTAACCCGTCTGGACTTGGTTTTGAAAATGAAAAACATTTATATTTTCCCAGTCTTATTCCCCCTTTTGTGGAAGGAATTAAATATAATAATATAGTTTATGTTCAGCCAAACTCAAAGGGAGCTTGGGCTGTTCAGGGTGGAATGTTTCATGTTGGAGGCTTTAAGAAAACAGTAGCTGATGCATCCCTTACCGATGGTTTTAGAGAAATAGAAGATTTTTCAACTTATGATTTAAAGATGTCCGTATCTATGGGACAAA
Source organism: Elusimicrobiota bacterium (assembly GCA_016180425.1). Lineage (GTDB taxonomy): Bacteria > Elusimicrobiota > Elusimicrobia > 2-02-FULL-39-32 > 2-02-FULL-39-32 > 2-02-FULL-39-32. The sequence goes on along the minus strand of JACPBF010000001.1, from coordinate 37,601 downwards.
AATTAAATCGTCAATTTGCGTTTGGAACCACAATGGCTTATTTAAGAGAATCTTTAAATGATGAAATCAATTCCGCGATATCTTTTGACGTCGGATTTCTTTATGCTTCAAAAATAAATCCATTGAAAATAGGTTTTGCTCTACAGCATTTGGGTTTTAAAATTAGTTCTTCTCAAGTGTCAAACCATTTGCCTTATCTATTAAAAGCTGGTGTTTCTATTAGAAGATTAAAGAATTTTGGTTTTCCTTTTATTCCGGAAAATAGTTTGGGAGCCATTGAATTTTTTAAACCTTTTGAATCTGCGGGCTCTTTACGCTCTGGAATTGAAGTTCCCTTATCTAAACAATTTTATTTAAGATCTGGATATATTTATCACTTAAAAAAACAGGGATTAGGCTCTACTCTTTCTCTTCCTAATGGTTTTTCATTTGGGTTAGGATTCTTTTTTTCAAGCTGGTCTTTGGACTATGCAACAGCTTCTCAAGGGGAATTAGGTCTTACCCATCGTATTGCAGTAGATTTAAAATGGAAATGAACTTCCAGATTCATAAAGGGAAGAGATGTGGTATCCCGTCCCGCAAAGGAAAACATTAATGATACTAGAAAAGGATTGTTCCAATGGCTAATACAATGACTCAAGGGAATCGTAATATTGTCCATAAAATATCAGGCTATCTGGATACGGCTTTACCTATTTTTTTCTTTTTGCTTGCTATTTCTTTTTATTTACGCACTTATGATTCTGCAATGGTTAAAATTACAGAAGTGCAAATGTTCGGGACGATTTTAATCGCTTTATGGCTGTGTAAAATTTTTGAGAGCGGCCGGTGGCCTTTTAGTAATAATCAGACATTATTACTTTTACCTTTTATAGCTTTTTTTACTTGTGGCGTATTTTCTTTTGTCCGGTCCCCATTACATTGGGGAAGTTTTGATTTTTTTGTTCGGCGCGTCATTTATATAGGAATTGCCATGATCACAGTGACAGAGGTCACTTCTTTAGTAGATTTTAGAAGGATATCTCGCTGGCTGATTATTGCTGTAGCTGTATGTACTATTTATGGGTTTATTCAGTTTATTGATACTCGTTTTTTTCCTTCAGGTCCACCAAGTATAGGAATTGATAAATTTGTTTGGAGATGGGCTTTTGGTGGGAGGGTATTTTCTACGTTTGGCAATCCTAACTTCTATAGCAATTTCCTTGTGATTATGATTCCTGTGATGATGGCACATTATTTTCGTACTCGTCAATTTTATGTAGTGCCCTTAATTATCCTTACCTTGGCAAATATCTATTGGACCAACTCAAAAGGTCCTGCTATGGGGTTGATTGCAGGAACTACGGTTTTTTCTTTTTTACTCATCCTTTTTTTTATTCAGAATAAAAAAATAAAATTCTTTATAATTTTAACTGCTTTTTTTATTGTGCTATGTTTAGGCTCATATATTTATTTAAGAGTATTTGTTCAAGGTGGAATTACTTCTTTCACATTTCGAATGTATACATGGTTATCCACATGGGAAATGATCAATGCCAAACCCATTTTAGGAAATGGAATAGGAACTTTTTGGGTCATTTATCCTGCTTATAGAAGACCTGCCATTTTTCATATTGAGTCTAAACATAACACTGAAACTGACCATTCGGAGAATGAACACATGGAGGTATGGCAGGATGAGGGTTTGATTGGCATGGGAATTTGGTTATGGATGATTCTGATGATTAGTATTGGAATTTATAGAGTGTTATCAGTTATCACTGCTCAACCTTCAACCGGTCCTCCTGGTGAAAAGAAAAGAATTCCAGAGGAGGCATACCATATGCTTGGTTTTTTTTCTGGTTTTTTAGGGATGTTAATCCATAATAATACAGATGTCTCAATGCGTTTTGTTTCTTCCGGGGCTCCTTTTTGGTTGTTGGCAGGATTAAACGCATCCTTAATCATGTACTCCCCTATTCCTGAAAAACAAACCAATGTTATGTTTCAAGATAAAGGACCTTTTGCATCCCTTGATAATTTTAAGGGGTACTTCTTAAAAATTTTTAGATTTTTTGTGGTTGCAGCTATCCTGATTGCAGCTATTAGAATTTTAAGAGAATTTGATTGGTGCCAAGGCAGGGATGGAATGAGAAATCCTAATGAATCACCTCATTTTATGATCACATGGGTTATTTTTCTTTTATGTTGGGGAAGTTCAGTTTGGTGGTTTACAAAAATTGCTCTGAATTGTACACGATTAAAATCTTTAGGGGTCATTTTAGGATTAGTTCCCTTATTGATATTTTTTTGGGGCTTTTTTGTGGGAGATGTAAATCACAATCGAGCCATATTTTTTTCAAAGCAGGGCATGTGGGCAAGGGATGCTGAAAATGATGCAAAATCTGTTGGCTTCCCATTGGAATATCGGACAATCTATTCTGGAACTGGAATAGGGTCCATAGATAAGGATTCAAAAGTAGGAAAATTTTTTGGATTTTTTTTTCCAGATATTTTTTGGAGAAGATATGGGATTGGCGCTGCCATTGAACATTATGATCAAGTTAATCGTTTAAAGCCAGATTTTATCATGGCTCACTATTTTAGAGGGAACGTCTATAATGATTGGGGTTCACAATTTGCTCAAAAAACTAATGAAGCGTATCAGAGAGGTGATATTGCTCAGGGAGAGATTTTTAGAAAAAAAACTGAAGAATTGTGGGGTAAAGCCATGTCCGCGTATGCGGATACAAGAAGATTAGGTCCTAACTATGTTCAAATGCATCATCAAGTTGGACTGGTAGAGCATAAATGGGGTGATTTTTATAATGGGCTTGCATCTGCGGCAGAAAAATATGGAAAAAATGAATTAGCGCAAGAATATAGAAAAGTTTATAAAGAACATTTGATCAAAGCTCTAAAATTTTATCAATTATATTATAAAATTGATCCGGTTTATGATCAGAATTTTTATCGTCAGGCCCAAGTTTATATTCAGTTAGGGGATTTAGATAAAGCTGAACAGGTTTATTTGGATCATATTGAGGCAAAAGAGTGTAAGAAATCCTACCATCATATTTTTGGAGGCTTTTATGTTCCCTATATGGGTTCGCCTGAAAATCGTTACGACTTAGGAAGCCCACAACATACTCATGACATTGTAAGTGTGACTAAGCCTGAGGCTTGGGTGATTTTAGGAGATTTTTATGCATTTTTAAAAAATGATCTTCCTAAAGCTGAAAACGCTTATAAAAGAGCGGTTATTTTAAGACCTCAGAATACTGATTTTATTAAAAAGCTTGCATCTTTTTATGCTCAGCATGGGAGAAATGAAGAGTCATTGCGCTACTGGAATAAAGTTTATCAGTTAAATCCGAATGATCCTGATGTGCAAAGAATTATTCATAACCAGAACTCAGCAAAGAGATGATGGTATTTTTATCTTCAACTATCTTAAAAAATAGAATATTTTAATTAGCATGATTCTCTTCAAAAAAAGCTCAGCATGGCTGCTTGCGCTTTTACAAGGCTTTTTAACTTATTTTTTGACTAAGCATTTAGGTCAATGTGCAGGCGTCCATGTTTTAGAAATTTTTCAAGGTCCAGGCTGGTTTATAATACTTTTTTTACTTAATTTAGGATTAACCTTACTGCTTATTTTAGCGGCTTTATGGAAACATGAAGTTGCTTTGCTTATTCTTTTAGTCGTTATACATACGGTTTGTCCCATTCTTTTTTTTACTAGTCTAACCAGGAACCCTTATTTTACTCAAATTATCTTATTTAATATTTGGATTGCTTATTTATGGATAGTTTATTTTTTTGATGGCTTAATAAATAAAAAATTAATATTTCCAAAGACACTTTTAGATATCCCCCTTTTTAGTTTTCTTGCGCTATCCGTAATTTCTTTGTTAGCCTCTTTTTTTAGCCATGAGAGCTCTTTTTACTCATCTATATTTTCAGAAGGTATAAAATCTTGGATTTTTTTGATTGTCAATGTAATTTTAGTTTTTTATGCCGCTACTCTAATTGAACCTAAATGGAGAAGGAGATTTATATTGTTTACTTTTTGGGTAGGAGCTTTGTCGGCTTTTTATGGTTTGATGCAATCCTATGGTTTTGAAATAATCTGGAAGGGTGGTTTAACCCCCTTTGGCAATCGGCCTGTTTCTACTTTTGGGAATCCTAATTTTCTTTCTTCTTATTTGCTTTTGCTTTTTCCTTTGCTGGTGGCGCAATTATGCTCGTCTAAACTGAAATCTACATTTTTAATCACATCTTTTTTGTTAATCCTTATTACTGCAGGAATTATTGCAACCATGACGCGTTCCACATGGGTTGGTTTAGTTATCTCTATCTTTCTTCTTCCATTAAGTCCTTCAATTCGTGAATTTATTAAAAAAAATATTAGAACTTTGGCGATTTTTTTTGGTTTGGCTGCCTTTTGCATGTTTTTTTGGCCTAAAAGCAAAGTAGGCGGTTATGCAAATCCATGGGAACGCATTATTGAAATCCAAAATGTAAAAAATAAACAAGGTTATGGACCTTGGCATCAGCGAATATTGATTTGGACCTCCTGTTGGAGCATGGTAAAGGATCATCCATTTTTAGGAAAAGGGTGGGGTTTACTTGAGCTTTTTTATCCTTATTATCAGGGCAAATCTCTTTATCATCCTTTATTAAAGAGGTTTCGCACTCATGCAAATAATGCTCATAATGAGGTGATTGAGATTTGGTCTCAAACAGGTTTTATTGGCATGGGAATCTATTTATGGATATGGGTTGCTCTGATCTTCGCAGGTTGGAAAGTAAGTCAATTTTATAGGTTTGAAAAAAGAGATGATTCTTTGTGGAGTTGGGCTTTAACTGTTGGCTCTATAGCTATGTTTACTGATAATTTTTTTGGAAATGTATCCCTTCATTTTACGGTGCCTGCTTTTCTTTTTTGGTGGCAGAGCGGTCTTTTAATGGGAATGGTCCGAAATGAGAATATTGTAAAAAATAGAAAGGATTCAACCGTCTATTGTTTGAGCACAACTACTCTTTTTTCTAGCAGCATATTTTATATATTAATTTTATTTCTTTCTTTAATCTGTGTGTGGAATTTTAAAAGAGAGTTTCAGGAAATCTATTATTTTAGAGGATTTAAGGTTTCACAATCTAAGGATCATCAAGATTTAGCGCGCAGAGAGTTGGAAAGTGCATGGAAATGGTATCCTAGAGAAGTGAATACAAACTATGAACTTGCAAATACTTATTCCCGTTTAGCCCAGCAAAACATACAGTCTGGTTTAAATTCTCTCGCCCAAAATTGGCGCTTCATGGCTATTTGGGCATACTTAGAGGCTTTAAGAGCCAACGCTGGGTATGATGAAATTTATTTTAATCTTGCTGCTACTCAATCACAGATGGGTTGGTTTGAAGATAAATTTTCAAATTTTTCTGTATTAAATCCGAGAGGGATACAGGTGCAAGGTTTGGAAAAACAAAGTAGAGGAGCCATTTATAATTATAGTAGAGCCTTGGCCATTAACCCCCTTTCTAAAGAATCTTATAACCTTTTAGGGAATGTGTATTTGCAAAATTTAAAGAATTATTTGCCTCAAGGAGTAAAATTATATGAGAAGGCAACGACTTTTTTTCCTGAGGAAAGAGATTTTTGGGTTAATAAAGCATATTTTGAAATTCAGTCTCAGCTTTTTGATCAGGCTTATCTTACTTTAAAGACCGCTCAATCCATAGATCCATTTCATGAGTTAACCAGACGAAATATAAAGGCCTTTATGATTCAAACCAAAAGGAAACAAGATCCATTGATTGACAATGACCAATTAGTTTCAGATATTCTTCTTTACATACAAGCTAAAGATTGGAACCATTTAAAGGACAAAGCCCAAGAACTTGTAAATAGGTTTCCTAATTTATTTCAGGCGCGATTTATTTTGGCAAATACTAATTTTGAATTAAAACAATGGAGAGAGGCTGAAAATCAATTTTTAAAAGCATTGGAAATTGAACCAAACCATAAAATCGCTTTAAGCAATTTAGCCTTAACTTATCGTTCAGAGAACCGTTTTAAAGAAGCAAGGAATATCTATGAGAGGATTTTAAACAATGACTCATCTGATGTTGAAGTGAAAAATTTGATTCAATCCCTTCCACAATAAATGATAAAATATTTAAATTAAAATTAAGATTAGAGAGGAGCTCTCATGTCTGGACATTCAAGATGGGCTGGTATAAAACATAAAAAAGCAATTATTGACTCTAAAAGAGGCAAGATTTTTACAAGGATTGGCCGGGAGATAAGCGTTGCCGCTAAAGAAGGGGGCGGCAATCCGGAAAATAACGCGCGGCTGCGCAAAGCCATGGATGACGCAAGAGAAGTTAATATGCCGCAAGAAAATATTAAACGGGCTATTCAAAGAGGAACAGGAGAAATCCCTGGAGTTAGTTTTGAAGAGGTGCGCTATGAAGGGTATGGCCCACAGGGAGTGGCTATTTTAGTGGAAGCCACAACAGACAACAAAAATAGGACCACTGCTGAAATTAGAAAAATATTTTCTGAGCACGGCGGCAATATTGCAGAGGCTGGAGCTGTGGCTTGGATGTTTTCCTTAAAAGGCTATATTGCGGTGGAAAAAAAAGTAGTAAGCGAAGAATCTCTTTTATCTTTGGCTTTGGATTCTGGGGCAGAAGATATGAAGTCCAGCGATGAAGACTATTATGAGATTTTTACAATGCCGCAAGATTTTCAAAAAGTAAAGGATGCTTTAGAATCTAAAAAAATTTCAGTAACTAATCAGGAATTAACTCAAATATCTCAAACCTCCATAACTGTTTCTGGAGAGGAGGCGCAAAAACTTCTTTCTCTTATACAGGAATTGGAAGAGCATGAGGACGTAAAATCTGTTTTCTCCAATTTTGACATTCCTAAAGAAATTTTATTGAAAATGAGTGTTTGAGTGTGGTGATTCTAGGTATTGACCCGGGCTTTGGAATTACAGGATACGGTCTTATAGAAATCCACGGCTCTAGAGCCAAAAATACGGAAATACTGGAAGCTGGGGTTTTAAAATCTAAGCAAAATAAGACTATTTCAGAACGGCTTTGTGAGATTTATAAAAGTTTAAACGACCTTCTTCAAGAGTTTTCCCCTTCAGTTTTAGCCATAGAAGAGATTTATTCGGTTAGTCAATTCCCTAGAAGCGCTATTTTTATTGGCAACGTTCAAGGGATAGTTCTTTTGGCAGCAGCTCAAAGAAAAATTCCTGTATTTAGTTATTTCCCAATACAAATTAAAAAAATATTGTTAGGATATGGGAGAGGCACAAAATTACAGATGCAAAAGATGGTGCAAAGAACTCTTAAACTTGAAACCGTGCCAAAACCAGATGATGTGGCAGATGCCCTGGCAGTAGCTCTTTGCCACGCGCACAGGATGCTTCGAGCATGATTACTCAAATTTCCGGGAAAGTGATAGATGTAAGTGAAAATTCAATTACTTTGCAAGTCAATGAATTTGCTTATGAATTATTTGTCCCTGGAAGCGTTATAGATTTTTATAGAAAAAAATTTAAGGGTGTTCAAAATAATGAGGGGTCGGAAATTTTTTATACGATTCAATATCTTGAAGGGAGTACAGGACATGGAAATCAGTTTGTCCGCTTAGTAGGGTTTAAAAGAAAGATAGAAAAAGATTTTTTTCTTGCCTACACAAGCGTTGAAGGGATTGGCTATAAAACAGCTTTAAAATCTTTAATATTGCCTATTCAAAGAATTGCTTTAGCGATTGAAAGGAATGATTGCGCGACTTTAAAGAAATTGCCCCATATTGGTTCTAGAACCGCTGAGAAGATGGTAGCGACTTTAAAAGGAAGAATGAAAAAATTTATTTTAGATCAGGAAGAAAGTCCTTTGTCCGTAAAATCTGAACCTGATTTTCACCTAGAAGTGTTGCAGGTCTTAAAACAGGTGGGATATAGCGAATTTGAAGCGCAAAAACTGATTGATGCGGTTTTAGGAAAAAATCCTCAAGTAAACAGTTCTGAAGAGATGATTCAGGAAATTTTTAAAATGAAAAATAAAATGAGTCATGAGTAGAGAAAGGGTTGTTTCTCCAAAAGAAGTTTCGCAGGAAGAAGAAAGCTGGAATTTAAGCCTTAGGCCTCAGGTTTTAAATGAATTTATTGGGCAGAAGGGGGTAGTGGATAAACTTTCCATTTCTTTGGCAGCCGCGAAAAAAAGAGAAGAGCCTTTAGAACATATGCTGCTTTATGGGCCTCCGGGGCTTGGAAAAACTACCCTGGCTCATATTATATCAAGAGAAACTAACTGTAAAATTTTTGCAACTTCTGGCCCTGCTTTAGAAAGGTCCGCTGACTTAATTGGAATACTGACAAACCTTCAGGAGGGAGATATTCTTTTTATTGATGAGATTCACCGTCTATCTAAAATCGTGGAAGAATTTCTTTACCCTGCCATGGAAGATTTTAAAATTGATTTTGTGGTGGATAAAGGAGCTTACGCTAAAACCCTGAATGTGCCTTTGAAAAGGTTTACTTTGATTGGAGCAACTACTCGCGCTGGATTTCTTTCAGCGCCTTTAAGGGAAAGATTTGGACTCACCTATCATTTAAATTTTTACGAGACTGAGGATTTAGTGAAAATTGTTAAGAGATCTTCAGGACTTCTTTCTATAGAAATCAGTCATGAGGTTGCCCAGGAAGTTGCGAAGCGTTCACGAGGCACTCCTAGAATTGCCAATCGTCTCTTAAAGCGGGTGCGTGATTTTGCCCAGGTGAAAGCAGCGGGAAAAATTAGTCTTGATTCTACAATTGAATCTTTAAGAATTGAAGGAATAGACCATTTGGGTTTGGATGAGCTGGACAAGAAATATATTAAGGTTATCTTAGATCACCATCAGGGTGGACCCGTAGGAATTGAAACCATTGCAGCCACATTGAATGAAGCTGCTGAAACCTTAGAGGAGATGGTTGAACCTTATCTTTTAAAGATAGGATTGCTTAGCCGAACCCGTTTAGGAAGAAAAGTGAATGAATCTGCAATTAAATCTTTAAAAATTGAGAATTTGAAGATTCCACCCTCTCAAGGGAATCTTTTTTAGGGTTTAACGAATCAGACGATACTCTTCTTTATGGTCTTTATCAATTAGGCTTGGTTTTTCTTTTTCTTCTTTAATCAGTTCATTTCTTTCTTTCTTTTCTTCAATTAAAATATTTTTTTCTTCTTTGATTGGCTTTATTAATTCTATTTTTTCCTCTTTCACTATTGTTTTATCCAAAAGTTCATTGTCAGTGCTGGGAGAATAGATTTCATCCTTTATTTTTCCAAAGTGAAAAATTAATGTAACCCGATGCGTTTTTTCCAGTTCAATTCTATTGACATAAGCATAGTCTAGAGTAAGATTTCTTTCGCTGATGCCAATCCCTAAACTGTAATCTTCATCCGCAAAATCCATTCTGTAACCCCCACGCAGAAAAAAGGTTCTTCTTCCTTTTTCCCCTCCTAAACCATAGTCCCCGCCAACGCGAACTTTAATGTTTTCTCCAAGCACTTTTTCACCTTGAGCCCCTATACTTAAAGCGCCAACATTTTCATTATCCCAGAGATCTAATCCTAACCCTACGGATTCAACTAGAGGCAAATCATGTTCTTTTGATTTATAGCTTAGTTTTGTGCCTAAATTTTTAATTGTGGCTCCAAGGTTGACCCGTTTGGAAAAATGTTTAGGAAAAGGGAAAAAAAGTATGCCTGCGTCTAGCGCATAAGATCTGCCTGTATATTGATCTACTAAAGTGGAATGAATCATTTTAGGAGAAAGCCCAATATTAAACCAATTAGAAAACATTCCAGAAACAGTGATTCCAGATGCAAAGCTTTTTTCCGCGCTAAAGGACTGGGTGGTTCCATTGGAATAATTAATATCTATATTTCCCGCAGAGTAATAAGTGATGCCAGCGCCAATGCCAACCTTAAAAGTTTTGCGTTTATTGGAAAAACTTTGCGCATAATGAGTTCCTCCATAAACAGCTTGATCAAAACTTGAAACAAAAGATAAATTAATTTCAGGCTGGAGGATTTGGGCTAAGCTTGCAGGATTACTGCTTAGAGCATCGAGTTTAAGCACCTTGACAGTTCCTACCCCTCCCCGGGCAACCTCTTTTGCATCCAAATTTTCTAAAAGAAAGTTAGCTGCAGTTTTGCCTGCTCCTGCTAAAAGATAAGAAGTATTATTCAATTGAGAAAAGATAAGAATAAAGAAATTTAAGGAAATACGCCAAATTTTATTTTTTTTAAAAAAAAGTTCTTTTTTCATTTATTGGACAATAGCTATTTTTTGAGTTTTAGAAAAACTAGGTCCTTCAATATGCACAAAATAAATTCCACTGCCTACTATTTCACCATCTTCATTTTTTCCATCCCAAGTAATGGAATAGTTGGTGCTTGCATTTTTCGCTTCATTGACTAAGGTTTTAACCTTTCTACCCTGCATGTTATAAATGCGTATCACAACATTTCCTTGATTTAAAATACTGTACTCTATGGTTGTTACCTCGGCTTTAGAAGGGTCAAAAAGATTATTGATCGCTTTTAGGGATCCTTGGGGGGTGGACTCGCTTGCGGCAGTTTCTGTTGTTGATGTTGTTGAATTTTTTATTATGGTTCCGGATGCTCCTACCGCATAGCCAACAGTGTCAGTAGAAAAGAAGACATCATTTAATTGATTAGTTGTGGAGCTTTTTTCACTTTCGAAATTTCTTCCACTGTCGCTGGATTTAACAACAATTCCAGAATTTCCTACAACCCATCCGGTTGTTGTGCTTATAAAATGTAGAGCATTAAAATTAGTTGTAGTACTAATTAAGGAACTCCAAGTTGAACCGCTGTCTGTAGATTTGCGAATCACACCATTTGCGCCTGCCACCCAGCCTGTGGAAACACTAATAAAAAATAGTGATCTTAAATTTTCAGTTGTACCGCTAGTCTGAGCGCTCCAATTTTCTCCTCCATCTAGGGTTTTCAAAATTGTGCCGGAATTACCAACTGCCCATCCTGTAGATGTATTGATGAAAAAGATCGCCCTTAAGTCGTTAGAGGTGCTTCCATTTAAAGCGCCATTGGACCAGCTTGCTCCGCCATCTTGAGATTTTCTTATTCTGCCCAGTTCCCCAGCGGCCCAGGCAGTACTGAGATTGACCCAATAGACACTATAAAGAATGTTGTTAATTCCGCTGGTGATTGCGCTCCATGTAGTTCCAGTATCGGACGATTTAAGAATAACCCCATCGCTTCCAACTACAAGACCTGTAGAAGAATTGATGAAATGCACATCTCTTAAAGCTGTTGTGGTTCCAGAGGTTTGAGAACTCCATGTAGAGCCGCCGTTTGTGGTTTTTAGTATTACTCCTTGAGAGCCAACAGTCCATCCTGTTTCAGAATCTTGGAAATGAACTGCATTAAGATCAGTGGTAACGCCAGAATTTTGAGATTTCCATGCCGCAAGGATACTATTGGTATGAAAAAAAACAAAGGAAAGAGCTAAGGGTACTTTTAAAAAGAACTTCATTAAATATAAATTTATCAGAGAATAGAACAAGTGTCAAGTTAATTTGACCAGTTTTGTTCATTATGATATAGTAATTTTGCGGGGTGGAGCAGTCTGGTAGCTCGTTGGGCTCATAACCCAAAGGTCGCTGGTTCAAATCCAGCCCCCGCAACCATTTTAAAATTTCGTAAGTCACGGGGGCGGGTACCGTACCTTAAAGACATGGGAGTTCGGTGCCAGCCCCCGCAACAAAAATCGTTCTGCCCGTTAAAAAGGTCAGAACGATTTTTTTTTGCAAGGTTTAGTATCCTGAGATAGAGAGTATCCACTGGCTTTCTTTATCAAGGTCATATGGGGACTCATAATGCAGCAGGTTCAAAGCTTTCCCCGCAAGGATAAATTCGGTTCCCTGATTTTTATGGGCGGAGGGAGAAAATTTTATAAGCTCCTGAACGCACAACCGAAAATTGGTCGTTGAGGAATATGTTCTCTGCTCTTTTAGGCAATCGAATGTAAAGGAGTTGGGATTGATTCTGATTCTTGCAGCAGGGTTTTTCAAAAAAAGATCTAAGGAAAAATAAAGAGCGGTTTCCTTTGATTTCACTGTCACTTTCTGTTCTTTAGCAAACCCTATGGGAATTCCCACTGCCATAAGACCTACACGGGCAGCCTGTTCTCTAGTGGAAGGTTTGACCATTTGTGTATGTTCGGATTTAATTTCTTGTCTAAAGACACCCGTTGATATCAGCGCGATATTTTTCCATTCTGATGTAAATTGGTTTTCAGAACCCTGTGTGAAATAGGAGAGATTCTCAGCGCTGAACAGCGCTTTTTTAATCTCTATGAAATCAGGCAGTTGAATCAGATCTTTATTCTGGAATACGCGTGCTTTTATGTTGGACGCCTCTAGCGCTGCGACGCACTTTTGAGCGGTATCCATGGTGCAGTTTTCCAAAAGAAAACCAAAACTTTTGGCGAGTTTCTGTGTTGCGTCAAAAACTGGAATTTGCGTTATTTCAGAGATGGCCTTCGCGATCGGACCTATCTGGACTGACTCAAAAGAATCTAAGAGAACGCAGCAATTAGATGATAGATTCTCAATCATTGAAGATTCATTTGTTTTTTTAACTTGTTAAAATATCCCACTTTTTATCTGATAAGACAGGGCTTCCTGAACCCATCCTTGTACTAGTGTATGTCCTGGATTTCAAACCATGGAACATTTTCTTTTCCATGGGTATGGAATTCTGTGGGATAAACTTTATTTTCAACTATTTCATACCAAGGGTATTGAACTGGAGCTTTTTGAGGATGGGTTGGAGCCGGATAGATTTTATTTTCTCTTATCTGGTACCAAGGGTTTAAATCTTGGCCGTCAGGGTGATTGGTTGTGGTAAAAATAAAACTCTCTTTTATTTCAAAGGTAGGGAGATTTTGCATTCCTTTTGGATGATATTTTGTATTAAAAAGTTTTAACATTAATAGTTATAAATACCCCCTCCAATAAATTCCCGCAAGATGGAATTTTTTGGAATAAAATCCGTTTCTGGAAAAGCTTTTAATGATTTTAGCAATTTATAAACCCTTTGGGATCGGATAAAAGCATCCATTTTGTGCGGCTCTTTTCTATATTTTTCTATGATTTCTGGAAATTTTTTTTCAATCATGCTTTTATATACAGGAAGCTCATAGGGGATAGATCCATTAAATACAATGTCCGCGTTAGAAATAAAAGGAACAATATATCTTTTTTCGCTCCTTCTAACATAGTGCCAATGCCCCACTGTTCTAGTGGCATCACAGCCTCTTTGCCAGCTGTCCCGGATCATTCTGCGTAAAAGTCTAAGGTCTGTCCAGCGCACGAAGTTGCCGTCCTTATCTTTAATTTGGCAGATCGCTTCAATATAAAATTTAAATTTTTGTTCTTTAGGCACAACCTGTGTCAGTTTCTCGTGCAGGCCATGAAGGCTGTCAATTAAAATAATCTCGCCTTTTTTTAAATAGAGTTCTTGAGAAAATCCAACCCTTTTTCCGGTTTTAAAATCGTACAAAGGCATTTTTATTTTTTTTCCTTTTAAAAGTTTATTTAAATCTTCATTGATGAGCGCAATATCCAGCGCATCCGGCCTTTCAAAATCATAATCCCCATATTGATCTTTTGGATGAGCTTCCAGACTTTTAAAATAATTGTCTAAATTCATTAAAACGAATGAAATCCCTTTTGACTTTAAAGATTCGCTGATTTTAAAAGTTGTGGTGGTTTTTCCAGAACTTGATGGCCCGGCAACGATCATTAATTTTATTTGACCGATCTTTTTTTTAAGGGTCTCAGCAACTCTCTGGATTTGTTCCTGATAATGTTTTTCTGAATCAGAAACGAGTTTTTTCCAAAGACCATTTTCCATTAAAGCGTTCAATTTTTCCACGCTGTCGCAAGCATGATCCACATTCCAGGAATAAACTTTCCATACCAGTTTATAGGGAATTGTATCCTCTGCGGCTACAGTCAATTCTTTTTTTTCTCTGATTCTTGAGCGTTCAGCTCTATAAAGGATAAAAGCTTTGGCTGTGCGCGCATGCCCATTTTCAATCAATACTTTTTCAATTAGATCCTGGATTTCTTCCACAGTGGGAATTGTATGGTCAATATAGGTTTTGTTTATTTTTCGGATGACTTGATTTGCAAGAAGAACCGCAAGCTCTCTATCTTTTCCCTCAACCTGCACCGCTGCTTTAAAAATAGCATTTGTGATTTTTTCTTTGTCAAAAGCTACTATTTGTCCGTTTCTTTTGATGACTTGAGTGATTTTGTAAGACGATTTATGAAGAGGAAAGAGAGTCAGTTGGTTTTCTACCATAAAGAAGTAGAATTTAATTTATTTGGTTTTAAATGAATTTTTTCTCTTTTAATAATTCTAAAACCTGCTTTTTTATTTGGTCTCTCACTTTTTTAAACTCCTCAGCTCTCCCGCTAAAAGGGTCTGGTATTTTCCAATCCAATCTTTCTTTGGTTTTAATTTGAGGACAAACATCTTCGCATCCCATCCCAACAACTAGATCATAGTGGATTTGAGGTACTTGATAGAGGCTTTTGGAAGCCTTGTGGCTAATATCTATCCCCACCTCATGCATGACTTGAATGGTTCTAGGATGAATATAACCTAAGGGTCTAGATCCAGCGCTGTAAGCTTCTATTTTTTCTTCAGCAAGCGCTTTAGCAAACCCTTCTGCCATTTGACTTCTGCAGGAATTGCCTATGCAGACAAATAAAATTTTTGGTTTCATTTTAACCCAAAATGTTTTAAGTCAATAGGCTTATTTTTGTGAATAGAATTTAGCAACCGCAAGGTGATTTTGGTCCCATATGATTCCTCCTCTTTAAAGTAGTGCGCAAGGGTTTTATAATTCTTTTCTTGCGCTTGGTGTTTTTCTACAAAAGCCAATACGATCCAGCCTTTATTAAATTATAACAGACAGTTATAAAAAATCAATAACCTATCTTTAAATCTATATTTTGAAATAGGAGATTGGATTTGACAAAGGCCTATCTTAAAATAAGGATTTAAAGAAGACTCTCCATTTTTTGGCGAATCTCTTTTTCCGGCTGCACCCCAACAAGCTGTTCAACTAATTTTCCAGATTTGAATAATAGAAGCGTGGGGATGGCCTGGACTCTATATTGAATAGCTGTGTTTGGATTGTCATCTGTGTTCAGCTTAAAGACCCTTACTTTTCCATTATATTCGTTGCCTAGTTTTTCAATAATAGGCGAAAGCATTCTGCATGGTCCGCACCAAGGCGCCCAGAGGTCAACTAAAACAGGCTGTTGGGATTTTAAAACTTTTTCTTCAAAATCCGTATCATTTATTTCTTCTGCCATGGATGAAGTTCCTCCAATTAAATTAATATTTTTTTATTTTAACAAATCTAAAATGTTTCTACAAATTTCCGCTAGAAGTAGTCCTAACCATGTGCCGTAAATATTTCCAAGTATTGCTAAAATCACACCCAAAGGAGCTGAATTTTTTTGATAGATGCTGGCTACTAAAGGAGCTGAAATAGTTCCCCCTACATTGGCTTGGCTGGCTGTAGCTAAAAGAAAGATTGGGATTTTGTAAATTTTAGAAAACAAAAGCAAAAAAAATCCATGAAAGAAAACCCAACTAAACCCTAAGCTGATGAATAAAGGCGCATGAGTAAGCGCATGAAGGTTTGCCTTAGCTCCAATAGAAGTTAGAAGGATATAGAGAAGAAAGTTGCCTAGTTTTAAAGCTCCCCAATCTTCGATTTTTTTTAATTTTGTGCAGGAAAGCAAAAGAGGAAGTAAGGTAGCAAAAAGAATGACCCATGTCCATTGGTTTAAAACAATTCCAACCTCCGGACATTTTTGAGCAAGGAAAAAGTAAAGTTGAGTCATAAGATAAGAAAGGATTAAAAGGATCGCAAATTTTGAGATCTCTTGAAAGATTTTTTTTTCTCTTTTTATTTTGGTTTTTGGTTCAAGTGCGGGCAAAGCATTTGAATCTATTGAAGAAAGTTCTTTAAAATTTTCTTGTATAGGAATCCCTAAAAGATTATCTATCTGTTTTTGATATTGTGAAAGAAAAACCAACAGAGCCATCCAGCAATAGGCAACCACTGTATCTGTAATAATTAAATTAGAAAAAAGAGATGCAGGGGTTTGTAAAATTTCTCTTACAGAAATCATATTTGCGCTTCCTCCAGTCCAAGTCGCTGAAAGGCATCCCCAGCCTTTCCAGAATTCCTGCTCTATTGCATTCAAAGGAGAGCTTGCATAGTTAATCAGGATAAGGAAGCTTCCTATTCCTCCTAAAAAAATTCCCACAGTGCCTATTCCCATTGCAATTAAAGCTTTTTTACTTAATTTAAATAGAGAGGGGATATCTGTGCCAATTAAAAGAAGAAAAAGAGCGCTGGGTAAGAGAATTTTGCTTAGTGTGTTATAGAGAGCATGTTCGTAAGGTATGAAGTTTAAAGTAGAAAGTATCGTTGGGGTAAAATAGCACCAGAAAGGGACTGGTAAATAATTAAATATCTTTTTTATTCCCTTAGCGCAAGAAAGGAATTGGATCAAAACTACAATCGAACAAAGTACGGTAAATAATAAGTTGGAGTTCTTAATCATAAGAGAGACTTCAACCCGAATTCTATAATAGAATTATGGGCTTTGTTTTATATGCGTCTTATTTTAAAAATAGGTTGCAAAATAGATAAAACGATTTCCCACAGCTTTATTTTCATTCACTTCATCTAAAGAGATACCGAATTTTTCTTTAAATTTAATGATTCTTACAAACCCGCCTGTTTTAGGCGCTTCAATCAGCGTTTCTTTATTTATAAAAATAGCAACATGAGAAATTTTTTCTTTATTTTCTTTGGAAGCGCTAAAAATAAGATCCCCCTTTTTTAATTTATTTTTTTTAATTTTCTTAGCTTTTAGATATTGTTCATAAGAGTCTCTTGGAATATCCATGCCGGCAACTCTATAGGCAAGATTAACTAAGCCTGAACAGTCTGTAGCAGTCACCTGAGTTTCTAGTTCTGGCATGTGAGCGGATCGTCCTCCCCAAAAATAAGGGTCATTTAAAAGCTGAGATGCGCTTTGTATGATGAGCTCTCTTTTTATTGTATCTGAACCTTTGATTTTTAATGAATGAATATCTAAATCTTTAATCCATGCAGTTTTCTTATCCATAGTTTCTATTTTTCTAAAACCTTGCCGCACTTCCTTTGCAGCTTTAATTTTTGTGCCTAGTGAGAGTGGAAGAATAATTGAGTTTGAATCAGGAGCGGAATAAAGATAAGTTGTTTTTTTATTAATGACTGAATTGGGCAGCACAATTTTATCTATGAATAGCACAGCATCTTTTTTAATCCATCCGGGGTACCCTTCCCAGGAATGACTGTGGGAATATTCTAACTGCTCCACTGCCTCCACTTTTAACCAATCCCCGCTTTCATTTTTAATTTTGATGAATTCTCCATAGAGAAGCTGGGTTTCTTGCAAAGGATCAAAATCCAGGGAACTTGGGGTGGTGGTAGAGGCTGATCTAAGATCAGCTACTGAATGCACTATGATTCCCCATTTTTCACTGGGATGAACTTCACAAAGAAGCAAGAAAAAAAATAGAAGGGTAAATACAGCTTTTACCCTTCTATCCTTTTTTTTTAAAGAAAAGATGCTAAGAATTATTTTCTTACTGTTTCTTTCAAAGCTTCGAAGACTTTGCCCACCATTTGCGGACCAGGTTTTAATGTTTTATCCCCTTTGTTCCAGCCAGAAGGACAAACCTCATCTGTATGATTAGAAAGGTAAGCATTGGCGGATATTTTTCTTGCAAGTTCATTTGCATTACGTCCTACATTATAGAAGTTTACTTCTGAAGAGATCAATTTGCCATCGGGTGAGATGATAAAAGTTCCTCTTAAAGCAAGGCCTGTGTTTTCATCATATACGCCAAAAAGTCTGGAAACATTTCCTGTTGGATCCGCGCCCATAAGGTATTTAATATTTTCCAAGAGTTTTTCGCTATTTTTCCAGGCCAGGTGAGAGAATTTAGTGTCCGTGCTAACGGAAATAACTTCTGCCCCTTCTTTTTTAAGGTCTTCATATTTTTCTGCAAGGTCCGAGAGTTCTGTGGGGCAGACAAAGGTAAAGTCTGCGGGATAAAAATAAAGAACCACCCATTTTTTTTCTTTTAGCAAGGATTCTAAAGATATTTTTCCAAAATCATTTCTTTTAGGATCAAAGACTTCCATTTCAAAATTAGGCACAGATTTTCCAACTGACAAACAACATTTTTCTTCACTCATCTTAAATCTCCTTTTTCAAAATTAAGTAGTAAAAATATATAAAAATACTACTTTTTTGTCAAGATTTGTCAGATAAAGGTGATAGGGATTTAATTTGGAGCGCTCTTTATCCTGTAGCTCTATTCATTTTTGAAGAAGGCCGTGATAAAGATTTTGTTGATCCAAAAAAAATAATAGATTTTTTTTCGTCGCGCGCGGGAGATGCCTGAGTTAATCAGCTATCAATTGTAGCTGGCCATTTTTATCTGATGACCCATCATTTTTATTGGTCACCTCAAAATGCGAGCAAATCTTTTTGACATTTTTGCGCATAATCTTCGTATGGTCTATTTGACTGGCGGGCTCAGGAATATAATAATTTTTAGATAACTCATCCCAATCCTTGTCTCTTATGGTGACAAGGTCTCCCAAAAAATAACTCACCCAGACCTTGCCCATTTTCGAAGATTGTCTTTCCTGATTTAGTTTGCTCATTGCGATATTTACGTAATGTTTATCCATTTCAAATCCAATGAATTTCCGTCCCAATCTTTTCGCTGCAATCGCTGTTGTCCCTGTTCCGAGAAAAGGATCCAAAACAATATCCCCATCATCCGTGGACATTAAAATGACTCGCTCTAGTAAATGAATTGGAAGCTGGCAGGGATGCTCAGCTCGATATTTGTCATGTTTAATCCGGTGAATATCAGTCCAAACATCTGAAACAAGAGGCCCAAAAGTGTGAAGCATCTCCTTTTTTCCGCCATAATCCTTAAGCAAGTACCCACATTTCCGACATCGTTTGTGGGGATAACGTATTTCATAGAATTTATTTTGTTTGGGGTCTTTTGCATAAAATAAAATTCCATAGTGTGCTGGCTGAAGTGACTTACCCATTGGAGACGTGGGGGCATCCCATGATATCCAGTGCTTAAAATATGAAAACTCATTTAGGAAATTGGAATAATAAGTCAGCCATTTGGGAATATTATGCAAGAAGATTGAGCCGGTTGGTTTTGTAACTCTAGCCATTTCTGCGATCCATTTTCTGCACCAATTTAAATACTCCGAAAACTCGAGGCTGTCCTTATAGCCGTTGTATTTTTTTTTTAGGTTAAAAGGAGGATCAGCAAACGTGATGTCAACGCTGTTATCGGGAATTTGACTGAAAAGTTCCAAACAGTCGCCATGGTTGGCTCTATTTATAAATTTATCAATTATTTTTGAACTCATCTTCCAAATATCTTTTAAAGCGTGTTAATTCGTCTTTGTGAAACGTGAAAATGTCTTCGTAAGCTGTGACCATCCTTTTTAAATCGCCCTTACGCACATACCAACCAATCCCATCTACAAAACCGATAAATTTTGCTTTCGGATAGTGCTTCTTGATGAGAGAACCAATTGAGATTTCTGTCTTAGATTTGTCACCTTGTCCGGAAGATGTCGTCACCACAAATGAGCACTCAGCGATTATTTGTGGTTCTTGTTTGTTAGGAATAATGAAGTCCATTGTCCGTTTCGTATCCGGCGCATTCTTAATGAGCTGGCCAAGGTCGCCAGTTTCATAGCTGATCCCAAGTTTATCAAGTAAACCTTCAACCAGCGTTTCAGGGTTATTTTCTTTCATTCCAGAATAATATCCCTTTTCCTTGTATCGAATGAGGGTATCAATCATCGCAGAAAGATCAAATTTTAGCTTCGATATGCTCAATTTTTTAAGCTCAAAGAGCGGGAGTGTTTTTGATAAAAATGGGATAGTTGACCCCTCAAAGAAAATGTTCACAACCCCTCTTCTAAAATGTGAGTTTGTGTTTATCATTGTTTGAATTTTTTCATCAGACCATTCCTTGATTTTTTCGAGAGGGTCATGTTCAAGCCATTGATCTTTTAGAACTAGTTTTGAAAGTTCGGGATCATCTACAACGCGGATAAGGGTTGTCAGGCGTTTCAGATACTCATTAGAAAATCCTGTCAAAGCAAGCAAAGCGCGCAAGCCATTTTTCTTTTCAGCTATGAGGCGTTCAAACGATTCTTTTTTTAGTCCTTTGTTTTCTATTTCATTCTTGAGGACAAGAAGGGTTTCCTTCACCGAGTTTAAATATCCTTCGTATTTCTCCTCGAAAATCGGATTGAAAAAATAAAAGGTGTTCTTCTCTATGACGGTTTTGAACTTTAGTTCAGATGATTTCATTTAAAATCATGTTTTCTCAAAAAATAAAATATATTCTTCCCTCATAATATTACGCATGCCTTTGATAGGTTTTAAGATGCTTTTGACAAGAGTCAAGCCGGATTTTTTTGCGGATTCAATGACTTGACCCTCCAATCTGATGCCACCTGTTTGGTTCGTATTTGAGCCAATGATCATAACAAAATATTTCCCTTTTTTTAAAACACGCGCAACCTCGGAACAGACGATTTTCATGTGGTCAAAGTAGTTATTTAGGCGTTCGGATATATTTTTTCCAATGAGCCCAATCATTTTAGACCTCATGGCATCAATATCGCAACCCAAGTAATTCAATTGGGGTGCGTCATTTTTTACATAGTCTATGGCAAAGGAATAGGGAGGCGAGGTAATGATACAGTCAACCGAACTGTCAACTAATTCGAGTTTCATTGCGTTTGAGTTGGCAAGCACTTTGATGCTGCCAACTTGTTCTTTTTTAAAATGCGGGTTGGAGAGAAGGCTATGGACCGTAGCATAATAACGCCGAATAACTTTTTCGAACAATTGCTTGTGGCTTGACATTGTTACGCGCATCGAGTAGCCCATTGAGTCCAAAAATGCCAACAATGCAAGATCATAGACCTTTGACTTTTCAGGATCATTGATCGCTTCCAATCGTTTAAAAATATCTTTCACATCAAAGAAACTGAATAAATTGCCATTTTGTTGATTGATTTCATTCAAGGCTTCAATCCCAATAGTTAAAGCCTCGTGCTTTGTTTTTGTCATGAACTGACAGAATGGGCTTTGGTCCACTGCATAGGAATTGATACCCAATAATGCTGCCTCAATGTTTGCCGTTCCGCTACCACACATTGGATCTAATATGGTTTCCCCCGGTTTAACACCAAGAATATTTAATAATCCTTTGATCAACTGGGGATGAAACTTGCCTCGGTAAGGGAATAGGCCATGCGTGGCATATCCTGTGGAAAATTGTCCGTTCTCAAAGTAACTTTTTGTCTGCGCGGAGCGCCCTTCTGAACGTGACGCATGAGGAGTTGCATATAGCTTGTAATGATTTGTCCGGATGCCATTCACAGATTCAAAAAATGCGCTTCGTTCAATGAGTTCTTGCTCGTTCAGTGTGCTGTATTCCAGATGAGCCAGCTCTAACTCAAATAATTCATCCACTGAAGGCAACAGTTTTAAATTGTTTCCAAAGATTTTGATCGGAATTTCTGGCATCGTGTAGAATTTTTTCACTACTTTATTATACTTTAAACATAAATTTTTTTCTGTTTTTGTTCAGATAAAGGTGATAGGGATTTAATGTGGAGCGGGTAGCGGGAATCGAACCCGCATATACAGCTTGGAAGGCTGTCATTCTACCACTGAATTATACCCGCATGAAAACCTTTATATAAAATAGCGACCTTTTCGTCAATTATTGCGTCTTAAGCATGTTTTTTAAAAATATTTTATTGACCCGAATTATTCAACGAGATTTATGAGAGATAATGAAATGTTGGATTTTTAGGCTTTTAGCCTTATCCTGCAAATCATCTGTATAAAGAAATGACAAGTTTTCTGCCTTGGCTAGTGCGCGCTAAGTAGAGTCCTATTTCGCAGTCTGTTCCGTTTTCATTGGTGCCATCCCAAAAAGCCCGTTCTTTTTCAGTGATTGTTTTAACTATTTTTCCTTTTCTAAACTGCAAAATAGATAGAGGAACATCTGCTGGATCAAAGGAAATAGAGTCATTGATCCCATCATGGTTTGGGGTAAAACGAAGATCTATCTCCTTTTTTGCTTTGAGAAAGGATTTTAAATTTTCTTCAGGCAGATCTGATGCGGAGAGATAGATTTGCAAAGGCTCGCTTTCAATTCTTTCCCCATCCGAATTAAAAACTACAATGACGAAATTTTTCCAGCCATTTTTTAGATTTTCTTCTGGAGTAAAAGAAAAGTTCCCTTCCAAGTCAGAAAATGCATAGCCAATATAATTCCCAGTTTCAAAGATTTGCATTTGAGTTTTTGGCATCCCGCTATTTCCGGAAAGCGTTGGTTTCCTAGATTTAGTGTAGATCCCTCTGCCATTTGTAAAATCATTTAGTTTAGGTTTAGCCCCTTCAGTTTTATAAATGGTGAACCTTACGGGGACTGATAAAGGAGATTTTTTGCCAGATTCATCTTGCGCATAAGCAAATATTTCATAATCTCTTGGCTCTAATGACTCTAATTTTTTGCTCCAAAGGCTTTTATTTTCTCCATTTTGAAAATAGACTGGAGCTTTTCCCAGAAGTTCTCCTTTTTTTTCAATTAAAACAATGCTAAGAGCTGGATTTGGCTCTGCAGAACCTTCAAGGAATACGCTATCTTTAAGTTTGGCGTTTATTTTTAATGTGGGAGGGGTTAAGGAGTTGTTATTTAGAATAGGATCAGAATCAAAATGGGATGAAAGAAGAAAAAAGGTTCTGCTGCTATTGCCAGCGAGATCTTCTAGTTCTATGCCTAAATAATGAGGTGTTGTAGTAGAAAGAAAGAGTTCGAATTGATCTTTAAATTTAAAGCCAAGGCTTAAATTTCTTAACATTTTGGAATAATCTTGATCCATGGATACCCTGCCTTCTTTAAAATTTGGTTCATTAAGTTTAAGGGAGAATTTTAAATTTCTAATTTTAAGTTTGTTTTCTATCTCTTCTTTTAATTTTATTCCAGAATTTTCTTCAGAGAGTTCAAGAAGTTTTGGAGGACTATTATCCACAAATACTTTAAATTGTTTATTGATTTTTTCTTTGCCCCGGCTTAAAGTCAAGTTTGCAGCGTGGGCCCCTTCTGCCAGGATAAAATCACTTTCCAAAATCTCTTCAAATTTTTTTCTTTGTCCTGTAAAAATTCCTTGGGCTAAAAATTTTCCATCTATTTCTAAACTGAATTCGCTATTTTCTTTAAGCACAGCTTTTAAAGGAAAACTGCTTTTTTTTCTCTGGTCAAATAAAAGGTTGCTTTGAATAAAATAGGGCTCCTCAATTTCTATATTTAGCGGGGCAATGTCTAAGATCGCTTTAAACTCCTCTTTTGTAACATTGCCATCTGAATCTTTAGCAATGAGCGTTAAATTTTGTTCCCCATTTTTTAGGAGCGTTCCAGCGGACTGAGGCACTATGAGCTCCCAGCGGTATAAAAGATCGCTATCCGTTCTGACCACAGTAGTTGCAATTGAAATTCCATCTTTTTCCAAAGTGATTTGAGTAAAATTATCATTTTGGAATGGCTTATCTCGAACGGTGCCTGAAAGCCCCCCATACTGACCTAAATCATAAATGCGTATGTTCCCAGGCAGACCGCTTAAACTTAACTCTGGAGGATCGTTAAAGAAATCGCCTTGATCTAAAACCAGAGTAAAAAGTTTGGAAATGCTTTTCCCATTTTTAATGAATTGTATCATTGCAGGATGTTCCCCAGCTGAAAGTTTAAAGGGAAGATTAATAACTGTTTTTAGAGTGTTATTTAAACCTATGGAATAATCTTTAAAAATTTCTTTTCCATTGACTCTTAAATTTAGTTTGGAATTGGGGATGACTGGAAGTTCCAGATCCAAGGCTTGTCCCTGTCCCTCAAATCCCGCAAGGGATTTTACTTGAAGTTTTTCCGGTAGATCTATTTTAAATGGTTTTTTATTTACATTTAGATGAATTAATTTTTCATCTCTGTTGCCGTCAATGTCAATCGTTTTAATTTTTAAAAGATGCGAACCATTGGGCAAATATTGTGATTTTTCTTCAGGTATCATAAATAGAAATTCTCTATTTATTTTCATAGAAACAAATTCTTCGGCAATCATTAGATCCTCTTTCCATAGTTGAACAGAAATGGGGCTATTTTCAAAAGGTTCATCCTGAATTCTTCCAGAGATAAATGAACCTTTTTCGCCAAAATCAATGATTGAAAAGTTTTCAGTTTCTAACTCAATTTTTGGAGCGCTGCGATCTAACAAAAACATAAAGGGAAAGGGTTCTCCTCTAAATACATTTCCGGCAAAATCTTTGGCTCTAAGACGTATGTAAAATTTTCCATGGGTTTCATTTTCCGGGAATTGTTCTATGTTTAAAGCCTGTTTAATTTTCTGCAGAGAAAGGCTGAATGGAATAATTTTTTCTTCAATTTTTTTAATATTAAACCATTCTTCTTGATTTAGAAGTTCGTTCCAAACCCAATCAGATGGGTCAGGTTCAACCTCTACAATAGAACGAGTCACTAAATGCCAAGGCCCATCTTGATTTAAACTGACACTTAGATCGTATCTGGGTAAGATCATCTCCTTGTTTTTTTCTTGAAGATAGATCCAAAAATGGTTGCGGTCGAAACTTTTAAAACCAGGGTCTTTTTGTTCAATAGATGACATTTGGAGAGAGGGGGGTTGGGTATCATAATGGAGAGGGAAAAAAGCTATAGATGAAGAATTCCCTGCAGCATCCGTTGCTAGAATCCCAAGGATGACTGTTTGATTTGGAGGGCAAATGAGCGGGGTTTCTTCAGAAACAAAGGTTTTTCCACCCCGCGATAGAATTTTTGAAACTTCATCCATAGAGTCTTCTAAAGCGTAGGTGAGGTTTACGGGGGATTGATCTTCACTTACTTTTATCTGGAGTGAGACTGTTCCTTTATTTAAAATATTTGCTAAAGTCAGTTGAGAACTAAGAAGTTTTTCTTTAGTTTCTTTATCAATAAGTTTTTCAATTTTTGGGCTTTGATTATCCACAATTAATTCAAAATTTATCTCTTTACTGCCGCTATCTCGCCTCAAAATTGCTTTAGCTTGATGAGAACCTGTGGTTAGAGAATGCTCACTAAAAATTCTTTTATTAATTTGCCGTTCTGCTTGATTAAAATAATCGCTTATCCAATTTTTTTCTGAGATGTTTAAAGTAAAAAAAGAATTTTCTTTAGCCTCAGCATTAAAATTAATAAATGAAAGCTTTTTTCCATTTTGTTCTATTTCAAAGGATTGGGTATAAAAAGGATTTTTTATTTTAAGTTCAAAATCAAGAATATCTACTTTTAATTCTATCGGCAGAATGGTTTCGTTGCCATCTATATCAAACGCATGCAAGTTAAGGGAATGAATCCCATTGGGTAAAAGAGAGCTGTTTTTTTCTGGGATCCCTAAAGACCAGGGGGCAAGAGATGTGTTAAGAAAAACTGTTCCAGAAGCGATTACGATCCCTTCTTTTACTAAAGAGAGCCAAACAAAACTGTTGTTTATTGAAGATGTCTCTTTTACAGTTCCTCGTAAAGGGCTTAATTCTCCAAAATCATTTATTTCCACTTTTCCCCTTTCACCCCTTTCAATAGTTATCAATGGAGAATTCTGATCTTTTTTTATCCATTCAAATTCTATTGGATTTCCTTTAAAAATATTGCCAAATTCATCCTGAGCTCTAAATTTAAAAAATAGTTTTGTAGCTGTTTTAAAATCCCTGATTTCTCTTACTTTTTTAAAATCCAGTAGAATCCTTTGGGAATCATCGCTAAAGTGTTCCCATCTTTCCTCAGGAGAAAGAGTATAAGGGGTCCAGGGCAAGGCTGGCGGCGGGTTTTCAATCACATCTCTGGAAAGTAGATGAAAAGGTCCTTGCTGAGAGGTGGAAACAGACAGATCAAAGCGGCTGTTTAGTTTTCTTTTTTCAAAAATAAATTCTAGTTCAGAAGATTCTTTTTGTTTAATTTCTTTTACTTTTATTTCCGGAGGTTCACCGCTGATTTGAAAAGAGAATATTTTATCTATGCTATTTTCAGCAAAGTTTGTAACTAGTATCTTAAAAAAATAGAGACCAGATCTAAAACCAGGTTCCAACTTTTTTTGCGAGCCCACATTTTTAAATTCATCCTCTGGGATCACCCACTCCTGCCAAACCCCTTTTTGCCAGCTTGTTTGGGGAGGCGTTAAGCTAAAAAACTGGTATTCTCCGGAACTATCCATGGTTGTGAAACCATTTTTGTTGGGTCGGAAAAGATTAAGATGGATTGACATGGGTTTAATTTTTAAAAAAAGATCATCGCTTTTCCAAAGGATTTTTAAAAATCCGTTTTCTTTTTTAACTAAAGCGGTTTGATTTTCAGATAGATTTGTTTCTTTTCCATTCCAATCAATCTTGACCCCTTCTAAACTAGGCACAGATCTCCAAACGCCTAAATCATCAGAAACTTTTTGGAGTTCTTCCGCAAGCGATGTTATTTTTAAAATGACATTCATTGAAAGAGAAGAGCTAAGCTGAGGAAAGGGATTGACCCAAACCTGAACACCCCCCACACTGCTAAAAATTTCTTTAAAACTATCTAGATTTTTTCCTAAGAGCCAAACCTCTCTTTGTCCATTGTGGCAATGGATGCGCCAACTCCCATTTTCTTGAACTTTTTCTATGCCTTTATCCCACATCTCCTGGGTTAGATGATTGCTATGGACCCAACCTGGGACTCCTTTGATTTGATAAAATTCCAATTTTTTAAATTGAAAGTCTCTTGCATAATAATTTTCTTTTTCCATGCCTAAAGAATCACTTGTTTTAGGAGATGCTTCAAAATCTAATTTACCTTTATAAATTCCATTGCCCAGAGGATCTAATCGCACAGCTAAATCTGTTCCTTGATAAATGTCGTCATAGATTGCAAGGATATAACTTGGAGAAAAATTAGAGCAGGTTTTAAGGGTGATTTCATACTTTTTTGGCGGAGCTACAAAAACAGATAAAATTTTTTCTAAAAGCGTGGAACTGATTTTTGTATTTTCATTTTCTATCCAAAACGCTTCTAGTGCGCAGGGATTTGTCTCTATAAAATCTCTAAATTGAGGAACACGCGCGTTAAGGAATTTATTAAAATTTAGGATAAAGAAGAGAGATATGAATGAATATCTTTTGAATATTATCCAAAGATTATATTTAGAGGGGACGCTCGCCCCTGCGGGCTCAGCATGCACTGGGCTTGTCAGAATGCGAGTGCCAAGCCCAGTGAGCCCCTCTAAATATAATCTTTGGATAATATTCATAGATATTTATTCAACTTTATTTTAATAATAAAGTTTAGATAAAGAAGGAGCGTTACTCAATCTCTAGGTTTGTTCTATGTAGGCAGGAATTTTCTTGAATTTTTTCTTTGTTCTTGGAGGATTTTAGCTTCCCATTTAGCTGCTCTCACTGAAGAACAATAACGCACAGCCAGCTCTCTCATGTAATTGGGCCAGGATTCTGGTTTTTGGTATCCCCATCTGCAAAATTCCCAGACCCAATTTAAAAATTTTTCTTTTGTCCATTTGATCTTCAAAACTTCATGTTTTTTTCTCTTTTTTTTCCTTATATCTATAATAATCCCAGCTTCCCATTTTGCTTTGCGTACGGAGCCGCAATATTTCTTAGCTAAAGCTCTTAAGTTTTTTGGCCAATCTTTTTCATTTTTATATTCTTTTAAACAATATTGTTGCACGCTTGCTATAAATTTTTCGTAGTTCCAATGACGATCATTTAAAATTTTTGCTTTCCATTTTGCTCGTCTTAGAGTTCCACAATATTTTTTACATGCTTTATATAGCGCTGGAGGGAAATGGGAGGCATCCACATACCTATTTTTACAGAGTTGTTGCACTGCTTTGAGCACTTTTTCTTCATTCCAAAGCGCGGGACGACCCAATGAGTTTTTTTGTTTATTTAACATACAGAAATTATAACATGTTCTTGAATTTTTGAATGTTCCATAAGAATTGGTTAAAAGCAATAAGTGTTTAGAGATGCGAACCCAGAGTTTTTTAAGCTGATTGATTCCAAAGTCAAAAAAAAACTGTATTTTAACTTATTGTCTTGTAATCGCTGTAAATCCCAGAGCGCTAATGGTAATGACAATAAGATAGATTAAGTTAATCTGTTTTTCTGTGAGCTCTCCAAATAAAGAGCCTGCGCTGGGTGGAAAGTAGATGATTGAGCCTTGAGGCACTAAAGGGTTTTCCTTTCCTTTTACAATATCTTCATAACGCAAGGTTTTTAGTTTTCTTTCAGCTCCATCAAAATAATTTACTTTAAAATTGCTTCCTTGAGCCCTGTCCATGGCCTCTGCAATCAGCGCGCTTAAAGGCAGGTCTGCTGGATAGTTCCCGGGTTTTTGAACTTTTCCTAATACCTGCACTGTGTTCATGGGGCTCATCACAACTCCAATTTGAAAAATTTGGCCAGTGAGCTGATTTATTTCTCTTACAGCCTCGCTTAATTTTCTACCAGATATGGGAACTGGACCTAATCCTGGGATAGAAACAATCGCTTCAGATCGGACTTTTACAAAAACAGTTTTTCCAACTATTTGGTTTGAATTCCGGTCAACTAAGGCAATACTTAAGATCATGCCAATGCTAATGATAGGATCAAATTCAATAGTAGGATAAAGAATCGGGAGATTGAGATCAGGAACAGGGCTGTTTTGATTTCCATGGTTTATCTCTATTGGGGTTTCAGCTTGAATAACTTGCGCATTTAAGGAAAGAGAGATTAGCATTACGGTTAAAGCAAGACTTAATAGTTTTTTGAAGATTCTTCTACAAGGGTTCATCATAGAATGTTCATTGGCCCAAAACCTTGCTAGTCTAGTGTCCCTAACGCTTCTTTAGAATGATTGCCGCGGAGTAAAGGTTGTAAAGCCATTACTAGGACACACCACTAGGAAAGCACTTTATCAGCATGAACTTTTAGGTTAGAACACAAAGGTCATGCCTGCCAGGGAAGAACCTTCGGAACTAGTTTCATGCAAAGGAAATTCATAACTGAGCGTTAATTTATAAGCGGATGTTTCTTTTTTTGAGCTTAAAATTTTTTCATTTCTTTTTTGTTTTAAGCGATTGAGGTAAAAAGTGATTCCACTGGAAAGATTGTTTTCTCCCGCTCCAAAATTTAGTTCAGCTTTATCTAAAATTTTGATTTGTAAAGCTCCTTGAGATATAAAATCCTTATTTCTATGACTTACTTCTAACATGGGATTTAAAGTAAGGTGAAATTTTTCTATTTCCAGAATGTTCCTTATCCCCAACCCCACTCTTATTTCTAAAGGAATTTTTTCTTTGGAGGAACTGCCAAAATTTGCAGGGAGAATATTTTGCATGGAAGCTCCTAGGTAGGTTTTTTGAATTCTCAAATTTAATCCAAGATCCCCTGAAAATTTATTGATTGTGATTGGATTTAGGGCAGGATCAGTTGAGTTGAGCGGGTCTCCTCGCCTTAAAGAGAGCAGCTTAAAATTGGAGCCAGCAGTTAGATCCCATCTATTTTCTTTTTCTCCAAATTTTTTGCCAATATTTAATAAGCCTGTAATTTCTCTGTAATAGAGATTGGTGTCGGCAAAGAGAATCCCGATCCCATAGCCAATATCCAGGATTTGTCTGGTTAAGATACAGTTCCCAAGTTTTGCCTGAAGATTTTCAAAATCAGGATGTGGACTGGAATAACCCATGGAAAGCTGTGTCCCTTCTAAACGCATGACCTGAGCCGGGTTATAAAGAATGGCCCAAGGGTCATCCCCTAAAGCAGAATAGGCATTGTTTAAAGAACTAGCTTCTGCAGCTAGTTCTTCAATTTCAAATGCAGCTTCAAGCGAAGCTTTGGTCAGAGAAAATATTAGAAGGAAAAGAAAAGTTATCTTCATTTCTAGTGTGTCCTAAGTAACGGCTTTACAACCTTTACTCCGCGGCAATCATTGTAAAGAAGCGTTAGGGTATTCCCCCAAATCCTCACGTAAGGAGATTTGTTCGTCTCCAGATACCTTCACCACTTGGTGAAAAATGTTCTCTTTAGACATGGGCGTTACGTGATCTTTTGGGGCATTCCATTAGCTGTTGACAGCTTCTTCAAAGAGTTCATCTGTTTTTTGAGGCTCATTCTCTAAGATGGGGTCATTTGCGTTTTCAGAATCCGGCTGAATTAGTTTAGAAAGAAATTGGATCTTACGAACATCCACCTCAATTGAGGTGTGCCTTTTGCCTTCTTTATTTTCCCAGGAGCGCGACTTTAAGCGTCCCTCCACATAAACCGGGCTTCCTTTTTTTAAACGTTCCCCGCAGAGTTGGGCTGTTTCTTGCCAAACAACCGCTGGAATAAAAGAAGTTTGCTCTTTCCATTCTTGATTAGAATCTTTATAATATTTGTTTACAGCTATGGATATTTTGCAGACTGCATGGCCTTTAGCTGTAAATTTAAGTTCTGGGTCGTGAGTGAGACGGCCAGTTAATTTTACATCGTTGATCTGACAGAGACGGAGTGTTGTCATTTTATTTTTCTCCTTTTAGGGCACTTTTGTTTGTTACAGAAATTATTTTACAGGCGATTGCTTTCATCTACAATAGGAGAATTAGGTCAATCTAGGCAGGAAAATTTTAAAAAATTATTTCTAAAAAATACTCTTGAAAAGGTAAAAAAAATTGCTATAATTATAAAAATATATGGAGGGGTGCATTTTTTGCAAAATTGTTCGCAAAGAGATCCCCGCAAAAATCGCAGCTGAGAACTCTTTAGTTCTTGCTTTTTACGACGTTAACCCTCAAGCT
Source organism: Elusimicrobiota bacterium (assembly GCA_016180425.1). Classification (GTDB taxonomy): domain Bacteria; phylum Elusimicrobiota; class Elusimicrobia; order 2-02-FULL-39-32; family 2-02-FULL-39-32; genus 2-02-FULL-39-32. The sequence goes on along the minus strand of JACPBF010000001.1, from coordinate 6,490 downwards.
CCAGTTCATATTCTAGTGATTCCTAAAGAACATATCTCCTCTGTGCTAGAAATTAAAGAAAATCATCAAAAAGTTTTAAGTCAGATGATTTTTTTAGCTAAAAGGGTCGCAAAGCAGGAAGGAGTGGATCAATCAGGGTTTCGTCTCGTTTTTAACTGCGGAGCTGATGCTGGACAGGCAGTGGATCATCTGCATTTGCATCTTTTGGGAAAAAGAAGGTTAGGCTGGCCCCCAGGATAAATAGATTTTAGAAATTGTATTGGGAGGTGATATTAACAAATCATGGTTGGAATTAAGATTAGAGAAAATGAATCCATTGAAGAAGCCTTAAAACGGTTTAAACGGGAATGTGATCGTCATGGACTAATGCTTGAAATGAAACGAAGAGAGCATTATGAATCTCCCAGTGTAAAGCGTAAAAGAAAGGCTCAGGAAGCAAGAAGAAAATTTAAAAAGAAATATCCTCGTTTTCGTTAAAAAAATGTTCATATCTGAAGATACGGTTGCGCGCGTAAGAGAGGCAAATGAAATTGTGGAAGTAATCCACGAGTATGTGCCTCATTTAAAACGCGCTGGCAAAGACTATAAAGCGAACTGTCCTTTTCATCAGGAGAAAACCCCTTCCTTTGTGGTGAGCTCTGAAAAAGGGATCTATCACTGCTTTGGCTGCGGAGTAGGAGGGGATGTTTTTAAGTTTGTGATGGAGTTGGAACGCTGTTCTTATGGGGAGGCGATCAAAAAGCTGGCGCAAAGAAAAGGGATTCCTGTTGAGGAAAAAGAGACTAACCCCCAATATATCCAAGAACAAGAAAAAAGAAAAAAACAACTTCTTATTCTTAAAAGAGCTGCCAGGTTTTATCATAAAAGTTTAATGGAGTCTGAGGAAGCTGCCACAGCGCGTCATTATTTGACTAAAGAGCGCGGGCTTACTTTAGAAACCATAGAAAAATTTCAAATAGGATGGGCTCAAAAATCAGGCGCTGCTTTACTAAAGACCGCATTAAAAGCCGGAATCGAATTAACTGAACTTAGAGAAATCGGACTTATCTTTAAGAGAGAAGAAAGCGGCAAGTGTCTGGATCAGTTTCGGGAAAGAATACTCTTTCCAATTTTTGATCTTAAAGGGGATGTGATTGGTTTTGGCGGAAGAATTTTAAATGAGAAAAAATCATCTGGAGACTATCAGCCGCCAAAATATATTAATTCTCAAGAGAGTTCAATTTTTCAAAAAGGAAAAAACCTTTATGGTTTTTTTCAGGGACTTAAAAAAATTAGGGAACAAAAAGAGCTAGTGCTGGTAGAGGGGTATATGGATGTAGTGGGTTGTCACCAAGCTGGAATTCTAAATGTGGCAGCTCCTTTAGGAACTTCTTTAACCATGGATCAATGCCAGCTTTTAAAGCGGTATGTGGAACAGGTAACTTTATTATTTGATTCTGACCCGGCTGGGGATAGAGCCACACAAAGAGGAGCTGAACTTCTCTTGGATTTAGGTTTTATGCCCATGGTCACGCGGCTTCCATCCGGGGTGGACGCGGATGAATATTTAAAAAACCATCCTAGAGAAGATTTTGAGAAGCTGCTGGAACAAAAATATACTATTTTTGAGTTTCAGCTTAAATTAGAGCTAGAGAAAAATTCTACTTTGCCTGAAATGGTTAAAAAAACAACTGTGCTGCAGAGTTTATTTCCTTTGCTTTTAAAAATTGAGAATGAGATTACCCGCTCAGAAATGATAAAAATTCTTTCTTCTCGATTAAAAATAAAAGAGGATTTGCTTTATGCGGAATTGAAAAAAATACAAAACGGGAAATCTCGAATTTTAGCTAAAGAGTTCCAGACTTCAAAATTTCAAAAATTATTGACAAATTCAACTTCACATTTGCAAAAAAAAGAACTTTTATCCGCGGAAGAAGAATTGCTTTGTTTAGCTGTTCGCTTTCTTGACCTTAGACCTTTTTTGGTCCAAGCTCAAAAAACATATGGAATTTTTTCTGACCTTGGGAGTTTAGAGTGTCTGGAACTTTTTGAAAGACAAGAGCTTTTAGAATTGGGCAGTTTCTTAAACCATTTAAGCGAGGAGAGTTCAAAGCGGCTAAGCGATCTTTTAATGAAACAAAGAGGAGTTTCGAATCCCAGGGAAGTTTTTGACTTAATTTTTAATAGGATTGAGTTAAAAATGAAAGAGGTTGAGAGAAAAAGTTTGGAAAAAGATCTTGTGCAAATTTTAAATAACGGAGACTCTGTGGGACAAGCGGAGTTGCTTCGCTATCAAGAGTTAACCCAAACTTTAAAAGGCAAGGGAAAAGATAAAAAATACGATTTTAAAGAAAGGTGTGTTAATTAAACCTGAAGGGGAATTAGAAATTCATCACACCGGTTAAGAATTGAAGTCGAGTTCTTGGGGTAAGTTTCAGGTTAAAATAAGGGTGGTAAAGTAAAAATATGGATCACAATGAAATTATAAAAGAGCTGATTGAGCAAGGGCGAGAAAGCGGTTACGTCACATACGAAGAAATTCACCGGTATTTGCCGAATATTAATGTGAACACGGAGGAATTAGATACGCTTTTTGACCGGCTGCAAGAATTAGGCATACCCGTGATTAAGAAAGGGGATGAAGCTAATTTCTTAGAGCAGCATCGAGGGACACCTACTTTAGAGCTTCCCTCTACAGAGGAGATTGAAACTGCCCATGAAATAAGCGAACTGGAAGTGGATACTCAAAATTCAATTCGAATGTATTTAACTGAGATGGGCAAAGTTCCGCTTTTAAATAGGGAAGAGGAGATCCATTTAGCGCGCAACATTAAAGAAAATGAAAAGACTTTAAAGTGGATTGTATTAGAATCCCCCATTACCATGCGGGAAATCCGCAACTGGGAAAACCTGATTACTCAACAAGAGATGACGCCTAAGGAGCTCATGCCTCGGGGAAGAAAAACAACTCAGGAACTTTACCGCATGAAAAAAAAGATGAAAGAGGTTGTTAAATTCATCAATCAAGCGGAGAAAAGACTTTTGTTTGCTCAATCCAAGGCAAAAGACAGGTCTTTAACTGAAACTAAGAGGCAATACTGGGAGACTGTTGCGGGAAAAGAAAAAGACGAGATTATTAAAAAAATTGTTGCTTTAAATTTAAATCAGGAAAAAATTAGAAGGCTGACCAATAAAATTAAGACCTTGGCTCAAAAGGTGTTGGAAACAGAAGATGAGATTCATCGTTATGAGAAAAGGTTTAAAATGAGCTTCATCGAACTCTTTAGAGTTTATGATCAGTCCAAGAAAGGAAAAATCTCTGCCAGCGTTTTTAGAAAAGCAACAGGCTATACGCTTACGGGCATTGAATCCACTATTCTCAATCTAAAGAATATTGTAAAGAAGCATAACCGAATGTGTCTTTTACTGCCAGTGAGCAAGAACCATTTGCTTGAAAAATATAATGAAATTAAGCGGTTAGAAGAGACTATCCTTATCAATAAAAAAGAGCTGATTAAGGCTAATTTGCGTTTAGTGGTTTCAATTGCTAAAAAGCATGTGGGCGGATCTTCTTTGGAACTTGCGGATTTAATTCAGGAAGGGGGCTTAGGACTGATTAAAGCAGTGGAAAAATTTGAATGGAAAAGAGGTTTTAAATTTTCCACTTACGCTACTTGGTGGGTGAGGCAGGCTATTAACCGCGCTATTGCAGACCAGTCTAGAACCATCAGAATTCCAGTGCACATGAAAGAGATGATCGCCAAAATGGCAAAGATTGCCCGTAAATGCAGGCAGGATTTTGGCAGAGAACCTTTGGTAGAAGAGTATAGCAAAGCCTTGCGCTTGTCCACAGATAAGGTTCGTTCTATCTTAAAAATAATGCAAGAACCTATTTCTCTTACCACTCCAATTGGTGAAGATGAAGATTCTTATTTGGAAGATTTTATTGAAGATAAACAAGGGCCCACTCCTGCCAGATCCGCAATGGAATATTTAAAGCGTCAGGAAATAGAAGGGGTGCTCTCTACTCTTTCTGAAAGAGAAGCGGAAATTATTAGGCTTCGTTTTGGCATTTCTTCCGGCTATCCGCGAACTTTGGAAGAGGTAGGTAAAATTTTTAGTGTTACTCGGGAAAGAGTGCGTCAGATCGAAGCTAAAGCGATTCGCAAGTTAAGACACCCTTCCAGAAGCAAACGTTTAAGAGAATATTTAGAGTAAAGAAGAGATGCCTAAAACATTTAGTTGGATTCTTGAATTCCGTGAATCCAACTAAATGTTTTAGGTTACTTAAAAGTCTATACTTATGAATGAGGTTTAAACATTTTCATAAGTGAATGTTTCCACTTTAGTTAAAAATTCGGGTTAATGAGAGAAACTTTCAAGTTCGCTTAATCTTTTCTTTATGATCGTACTCTCCCCTTCTAGAGCGATCCAGACATTATTTTCTTGAATTGTAAAAGCTGAAATCTGTTTTCCTTTTTCTATAGCTTCCTTAATAATATAAGTTTTCTCTAGTTTAAAGCGTTCCTGCATGGAATTTATAAATATTTTTCCGCCCAAGGCGCTCGCGCTAAAAAAATTATCCTTATTGTGAAAAAGCCCCACAGGGAATGTTCCAGGACTCTCATAAGTAGCAATGACAGTTAATTTATCGTCTAAGGCATGCTGATAAATTTTGCGCGTGGTAGCATCGCAGCTCCAAAGGTATTTGCCGTCAAAATAGAGTCCGGAAGGGTTGGGTCCAGGGCTTGGATAACTATTTCTAACATCCAAGGCGTTATTTAAGTGGTGGCGAACAATTATTTTTTTCCAAGAGTCACAGGTATAGAGCGAGTTATTCCCTGGAGCGATTCCTGTAAGGTGAAAACCATTTAAGGAATAGGATTTAATTAAAACTAATTTTTTTTCTTGGATTTGATATTGGTAAATGGTCTGAGTAAACCAATCTGACACCCAAAGGGTTTCCCCATCAATCCCTAGCCCAGAAACTTTTGAGTTTGGTATGACGTACTCTATTTTCTGAGGTTCAAGTTTATAAAATTTTTTAGTTAAAATTCCAAGAGTTAACAGAAAACTAAGAGAGATAAAGACAAAGACAAAAATTTTAGTTTTCTTGTTGTTTCCAATAATTTTTTCTTCCCTAATCTCAGAGCCATTCTGTTTGGTTCCCTTAAAAGGAATTGAACTGATAGAAGAGAGGTTCTGTCCTTTGATTGGCCTTCTTAAAGGCTCTAACTTTTCAACCACTCTTTTTTCAAACAACCCCCCCTTTTTTAAGGTGTCTAATTGCAGAGCTTTATTGATTACCTCTATTAAATGGTCGTTGTCAAAAGGTTTAGAGACATAATCTGTGGCTCCTAATTTAATGGCCTGCACCGCCTCTTCAACTCCCCCATAGCCTGTGACCATGATCACGGGGAGTTCAGGTTTTTTTTGTCTAATTTTTTCCAAGACCTGAATGCCATCCATGCCTGGCAGCCTGAAATCAAGCAGGACTAGTTCTAAGGGAGTTTGTTCTATTTTTTTAAGAGCTTCTTCCCCAGAGTCAACAGACACGACTGTATGATTTTCTGAAAGCAGGACATTGGTCAGAGCCCAAATCATGTCATGTTCGTCATCCACAACTAAAATTTTAGCCATAATCTTCCTCTTTTTTTATGCAGGTATTTTAACAGTTACAGTTGTTCCTTTTTTTTCTAAACTGGAAATATCAATATTCCCTTGGTGTTGTTCAATGATCCTTTTGCTTATAGGGAGTCCTATGCCAATGTTTCCCTCTTTGGTTGTGTAAAACGGCGAAAAAATTTCAGGTAAGTCTTTGGGGTGAATGCCAATCCCAGAGTCTTTAAAGGTAAATGTAAAATTCCCATCCAGCTTTTTCGCTTCTATGGAAACTGTGCCTCCGGAAGGCATGGCCTCAATTGCGTTTAAAACTATATTAAGGAAAGCTAGGAGCAGCAGTTGGTGATCTGCTTTAGGGTGTGATAAATTTTTATCTTCTTTTAGCAGGATGCGCACTCTTTGCAAATGAGATTTGTCTCTGACAATAGCGATTACTTCTTGCAACAAATGCGAAATAGAAACTTCTTTGAAATTTAAAATCATAGGTTTTGAAAATTCTACAAACTCATCTAAACGAGCATCCAGATATTTTATGCTATTCACAATCGCTTGCAGAGATGTGGTGTTTTCATTATCTAATTTTTTGTTTTTAAGAATTTGGCTGGCGTTGGCTAGAATAATGCCGCAAGGGTTTCTTATTTGATGAGCCATGCCAAAAACTAGCTTTTCAAAATCAGTATCATTCATACTTTGTGTTAATGAAAGGCTTTATTCTCAAGGATTATTTTATTTAGTTGAGTGTGACTAAACCAAAACTCGCTCGCAAAACAATTATTAATAATAAGTTCTATATATTTCATAAATTATTTTTGAGGTAGGAGCAGGATTTGACCTGATCTAATAGTACCTCCTCTTTCAATGCGGTCTTGATTGAGTTCATAGATTTCAA
>JACPBF010000029.1 GCA_016180425.1 Elusimicrobiota bacterium | reverse complement strand
AAACAGCCTCACAGGATTCTCTTCTACTATCCCTTTTAGCGCTTGATAAAGCGTTGGACTCAATATCTCTTGTACCACTTCCTCTTCATCTCCTGCTTTCTTAGCAATATCTACAATAGCTTGTTGAACATCATTCTTGCCAGAGTTCAGATTAGTTCTATTGTCTAATCCCTGATTACCTTTATCCAATGCAGCTCCAAAAGCCACAGAAACTATTCCTACTGTAAGATAGGGCAGTAAAGAAGATACTGAATGTACAATCTCGTTCCAAATGGTTATTGTTGTATGCAGATCATAACTGTATGCGTAAGGAGCATAAATCAATGTGCCAAAAAATAAGATCCAGCCATACCATGTCTCTAAATGTTCATCCCTCATCCGTTTCATCCAATGCACGCTACTATTATATTTCTTCTCTTCTTCCATCCTGCGGTATGTGTCTGGATGCAGCCACCTTAAGTGTTTTTCTAATTCAATACGCTTCTTAAATAAATACCAACCAAATAGTGGTATTTTACTACAGAATCCCGCTATCTGGTGAAATTTTTTTGCAGCGCGTTTAGGACCAAAATATTTCATCATGAAATCCAGTTCTTTCCAAACTATTAATATAAAATCCCGAACATTATCCACCCGATAGTCAGTCTTATATCTCACTATGATCCGAAAAATATCTTCTGCAACTTCCATCAGATTCTCTGATGTTACAATAGCCCCTACTACACGGAACAGTTTATTAAATATACCAAAGACTAACCCTTTTCCATCCCAACGAACATTCTCTACTCTCTTCTCAAACTCTAATAAAGCGTCAATATTGTTGACAACCATCTCTCTGCCAAATAGCCTTATAAATCTAGGATGACGTATGGCAAATCCCTGAATCTCCCTCTCCTTCTCCCTCTCCTTTAATAGCTCCATAAAAGCTATTTTAATTTCCTCTAGCTCCTCTCGAGTCGCGTCCCTGTTCCTAGCTAACAACTCTTCTATCTGACTCCTATACTCCAAATACAGCTCTTTATCTCTCCTAATAAGTAAGAATATGTCTTTTAAAGTTTTTTCTTCTCTGGGAGCGTAGTCTCTACCAGCTTTTATAGTGAGATATAGAGAAATCAGATACTCGCCAAACACTCCTATCTTGTTCTCTGGAATAGCGGATATTCTAATATCCCATGTGTCAATTAAGTCCCTCACAAGAATATAGTCCTCAAAATCTCCTAACCGAATATCGTTCGCTGCTCTTTTTGCAAACTCCATTAAATCTCTTTGTCCTGGCTTATCTAAGAGTTTGTCATGAACTGTATCATAAGTCGTGTGCTGTCCACCTAACTTGATATTGCTTTGACCCTTGAGTTCTCGTTCCGCATGCGTTCTCATGAGAATTCTTAGAGCTTCTTTCCCATGTTTTTTACCATACTCTATAAGAATATTGGCGTATCTGCGATCTATCCAGAAATATCCTTTTGTCCAGTAATTTTCATGTTTACGATCTTCATAAAGAATTGATCTTTTACCAAAGTCATCCAGCTCTCTTGATTGTAAAGTAAAATAAGCAAGCTGGAAGATATCTTCACCCCATATAAATCCAGGCCCATCATAAAGACTAACATCTACCTCATCTATCTTACAATAAGAATATTTATCCTCTTTTAAATCATCAAAAATTGTCAAAAATTCACCAATTAAATCGCGTTCTTCTTGACGCATGCTTTTTACTAAATAGTCTCCTATGGTTCGTTTTGCTTTTGTTACTAAAGTATTAACCCACTCTCCATTAATTTTCCTACTATCATAATAATCTTCTGCTAATACCTCCCACTGTTCTACATAAGCTTTCATTACCCTACTTAAAGCGCTACGAAAACGATATGAGTGTATTGCTCCCATCTCTGTAATATATTCCCATTTGTCATCTTTCCTTGTTACCCTTACACTACGCTCCCCAGCACTATATAGATGAGACCAACGTCCTATATCTTTATCTCCATCCAAAGCAGCTCTAAATAAATACGCAAATGTTTGAGGCTGCGGTATGTTATAATCCGGTGTTGGCGGTATGTGAAGTAAAGAATAGTTCTCTTTAATTGTGCGTAAATGCATCAGTATAGTCCCTGCATGCAACGCTGTCATGCTCTCTATATAATCCCATATACGCCTTCCACCCAATGATGCCAGTCTCTCTATAGAACCACCTATCCGTCTCTCTATTGCCCGCCCTATACGCCCTGCATGCAATGATGTTATGCTCCCTATAGCCCTCTTTAAACTGCTAATCCTAAAGCGCGATCCTCTTAAACCATGAGGTCTGGATTCAACTCTCAATATCCCTTTCCTCTCTAACCCTCTTTTATACTCAGCAATGGCTGTAGGGAACTTTTCTGGTGGAATCCTTGCCCCCTGCGGGGACTGCTGCGCTGACTCTGCCATTTGAATCACTTTATTCTCAGCCTCTGAAAGTCTGGAAGATAAAAGCTGTCTCCTAAGTTTGTAACTGCCAAATTCTCTCTCATCTTGTTCTATGCCCTTCACAGAATCCTTTACTAAAGCACGAGAGTGCGACTTTGTCGTCCCTCCTCTTAAAGGATTCTTTTGTAGGAAGGGACTGTCCCTTTGGGACGCCTCCTGTAGTGAGGTCGCAGCAAGATAGGGAGGAACTACCAGACTAAACAATAAAGAACCTACCACTGTAAGAGAGATAAACTTCTTCCAGTACATTGCAACAAATTGAGTAAAAAGAATTTTCATAACTGTTTTCATAATTGTAATCGTTTACATCCTAACTCCAATAAAGAGATTCTTTAAGACTTCCTAGAGATTTTAAACCCTCAAACTTCGCTGATTCCTTCTCTGCTACAATGCAGAGAATCGTCCATCCAGCGACTTTGGTCCTAAGACTTTGTCCTTGAAGACTTTGCTTTAAGAACAAGTTCAGGACAATCCCATAGAACTCCTTACAGAATCTTCCTTTACAGGAGGCGACGTCCCAAAGGGACGAAGCACTCAGCGCAGCAGTCCCCGCAGGGGGCTCGTGCTTTAGTAAAAGTATATCTCAATCAAGCCATCTCTGTCTTCAACTTTTTGTAAATTATTTGTGACAAAAATGAAAAGTTTCACAAAAAAATTACCTAGTTTTTTTGAGTCAATCCCAAGATTAGCTGAACCAGGCTAGGTTTAAAGAAAAAGAGTTTAACCTTCAAATTCAGCAGAGAGAAAAGGAGATTGCAAATCAGGAGATGAGCAGGATCGCTCCTTCCATATTAGAGGATATGGAATCTTTAAACAGAACCCCTATCCCGGATTTAAAAGACAAACTAA
>JACPBF010000026.1 GCA_016180425.1 Elusimicrobiota bacterium | reverse complement strand
TCTTTAGGTAACTTAAGATATACTTCTGCTAATTCACCTTCCCCTGCCAGAAAACGCTCTAAGAACCTCTTTATCCTCTCATATTTCTCATCCTCTTCTTATAAAGCCTATACAAATTAGTTGAAATTGATTTAAAGTAGGGATTGACTCCCTCCAATTTTTGTGTGAATTTTTATTGTGTGAATTTTTATGAAACTTTTCATTTTTGTCACAAAAAATTTACAAATAGTTGAAGACAGAGCTGCCTTGTTTGAGATATACTTTTGATAGAAGATTCTGTAAGAACTTTTAGGGCTAAAATCCCTAAGAGCCTTAAAGAATCTATTTATTGGACTGAACATGAAAACGATTACACTGATGAAAAGAATCTCAAAGAACTGGGAGAAAATGACCTCTCTCCTTGTTGTGGGTTCTTTATTGTTTTCTTTTATTGTGCCACCATTTGCAACTGCAACATCTCTAGGCAGAAACGCAAAAACTATGAGGAGAGCTTCCGAACATCACTTAAGAAGAGACAGCGGGTTTAGAGAGGACGGCAGACTAGCCTCTGAATCAAGAGTATTGGCTATGGCTGCGAACTATGTGCCTATGGATCGTATCACAGATGTTTCAAAAGAGTTTGCTAAACGTATTGAACAGCAAAGGATTAAAGATTTGATTTTAAAAGACAAATCCTCAAGGAAGCGAGAATTAATCTCTAAGGTTTCTGGAAGAACAGTTCAAGTGGTAGGGAACTGGAAGAGATTTACGGTTCGGCTTGGGACTGAAGCTATTCCTTTTTGGGCAGCGCTGCATAAAGGGAAATTATTAGAATTATTTAAGATGGTGTGGGAAAAGAAAGAAGAATTATCTGAACTAGGCATATCTGTGGAAGAGGTGTTTTGGGATACACTTAAAAGTATGGGCAGACCTATTGATGAAATTAAAGTGAATTGGGGGGATGAAGTTCAAGAATTTGTTGAAAATTATATTTCAGGTAGATATGGAGATGATCAGGATAGACTTGCTTTCTTTGGCAATTTACTTTCCATTTATTTTGAAAAAACCGAAGTTAAGGTACTTAATATTGATCAACAAGGAGTGATTGATGATATCAATGCTCTTTTTGAAAAGAATCTTGATGAAAATAAAGGGACTTATGGTCTATTGAAACTAAGAAAAGCGACTGCGCATATTTATAGAGGCAACCATCTGATCAAAAATTTGCAAACATATTTTATAGCTCCGTTCCATGCTTGGTATGAGGAAATCGCAACCAGATACAATGTTGCAAGCAGAAATATCATTCATGGTGAGTTATGGCTGCATGAAGAACTTGTAGATGGATTAGTGGAATTAAAAAAAGCTGCTAAGGGAGAAGATGCTTATAGAGAAATGATTCGGGCGATTGTGGAGAGGGAATTAATGATTAGAGCAATTCGTAATTTAAATCTAATGGAAGTAAAATCCGATTTCGATTCTCGTCACCAATATGTTGACAATGCCCACACCACTGATTCTCAGAATGCGATGATCAAAGCGATCATAAATCTTCATTACAGTTCTGACTGGGCTCTTTCTTATGTCGAGCGTTTCCCAGATCAACGGCAACTCTTTGATTTTATAGAAAGATTACCCAGCATTGCCAGATTTAAAGAACCCCCAAAGGGAGACAACCCTTCTTCGGGTCTTTGGGGCACTCTTGGCGGAGGATTAGCCGCGTTAGCGCTGTTTCTTAATACCTCTTTCAATACAAATGTATCTCCTGCGGATGCATTTACAGGCGCTACTTCAGGCAATGAGTTCAGTATCATCCCTTGGATTGTTACAATTACCATAGGACTTGTTTGGTATTATCTGTCGCATAGGAATCTACAATCAGAGAAGATTCTTTTAGAAACTGTAAGTCAGGGTATTGCCCCATTAAGAGCAGAAGCTCTTTTGGTTTCTAATCCTCTTAATGAAACAGGATTGGTAAAGAAACTATTCTCTTTCTACCATACTGTAATGGATAGAATAATAGAAGAACCAGGCATTCGATTCATCTCTAATATTAAGGACTTAACAGAGAATCCAGCCAAACTTGCTAATCTCCAAAGTTTTGAAGAAGATGCCAAGGAAGAAGGGGCTCAATCCCTTGCCTATGAGATCGTGGTAATCACAGATAAAAATAATGTAATGAGTATAGAAGATACTCAAGACTTCTTAAGAGATCATGGCATGCAATTATCCCATGTCCGAATCCTGCACCACCCCTTTATCAATGGCGCATTTGATCTTAAGAGTTTAGTAGAGAAACAGGACACCCCTTTATCAATGGCGCATTTGATCTTAAGAGTTTAGTAGAGAAACAGGAGAATAAACTGACTGGGGATGGATATGCTTTAAGGGTCATTGCCAATCGGTATTGGCTGATCTTAGAAGAGTTGAAGAAAAGCATCTTGGTCATTGACGGATTTACAGGAAGGATTGAATTTGACCTTAAGGGCAAGAAATCTGTAGATCAGGCGGCATAAAAACATACTTTTTCCAAATATTAATTGTCCTGAGTGAGAATATATTTGGCGTTCACTGCTGAAGAGCGAGCAGTTCCCTTGACTTTTGGATCAATTCTAAATCTTTAGAGATTTCTATGAGATGGGTTTCAGATAAGATCACATAAATCTGGATTTTCAATCCTTCCACACTTCCTTTAAAGACATTCCTCTCTGTAAAGATATCTACTAGAGGATTCGGGATATTGCTTAAAGCTCTGATCCTAGTAACGATCTCGGTTAAATCAGTAGTTCCATAGATCTGCTTCTCTCCAAATTTGATCTGCTTTAATCTAATAGAGTCAACTCCATCTACATTCAAATCTAATATATCTTGGATGAGATGATCTATCAGCACAGGGGTTAATGGCTGACCTTTAGATGAATAAAGGTAAATCTGCTTGCCAGATGGGAGATTTCTTATTCGATCCGCTAAAAGTTTAATTCCATTAGATGATATATCTTCCACATTAAAGAGTTCAATTCCAGATGTTCCTGTTTCTAAAGTAACCATAGAGTCTAACTCTTCTGTTCTAATCAACCTAGAGCGATAACTCCCTTCTTTCTTTCTTCTCTTTCCATTTTCCCACATCTGTTTTGCTGATTTCTTCATAATTTCAGAGAAAATAGTTTCAGGATAAAACATCCTTGATAGACCCTGATACGCTTTCCACCTTGATTCAAAGCTAATACCTAAATCATTTGCTCCACCAGACTCAAAGAGTGCTGTAGCTAAATACCCGAAATTCTCTTTTATCACTTCTCTATCTTTACTATTCTCCTTACTATCTCTATAACTCTTATACAAACCATCATAAGCATTGATAAGTTCAGAGAGTTCTACTTGAGCTAATTCTTTAGAGTTGAGAAACCTAGAAATCCGAGATCTTTGTTGTGGTTCCAGTTTATCTCCGTTTTTAGATATGTCTTTGATCCCAGAAACGATTCTAGCCATCTGTATCAGATGAATCGTATGAAGGAGCTGTTCTAGTTGATCTTGTTTTAACACGGATTTAGATTTTATTTGATTTAGTAACTTCTCTGGTTTAGGTAGAACTCCTTTGGATAATAAATCCTTTTGGATCGGTTCTCTGGTATTATCTGGTAGTTGTTCCAATAAACTATTTAAAAGAGTAGATTCAGGAAGAGTTTTTCTCCCTATAAGAATTTTGAATAAATTAACAATCCCCCATACTACAAGTGATACACCACCAACAAAAAGCCCAATGGGATTAATTGCGGATAGAATCAATCCATATTCTACTGTACTGGTTCCTTCCTCGCCTGTTAGTATATTTTTAACTTTTTCCCATCCAGATTGAGTATATGATGGTTCCTCCTTTACGCTTTCTTCATCTCTTACTATTGTGGGTTTAGGCATCTTTCCTCTGGCTGCCTGCATTTCCATCATCGCTCTCTTAGACAACCGATCCTGCGCATCCCGATAACTCTGCATTAACTGATCAAAATTTGTGTGATTAAACCGAACAATGAATAAAGGGCCATCCTGTTCTACCATTAAACCTGTTTTCCTTAATTCATCTACACCTACTGTTGCCATAGACTCTACAATCTGTTCCATCATCGCCATCAGTTTATATTGGTTCTGGTATGCCTTAAAATCTTCCCTTGCTTTCAGCGCTTCCATCTCTTCAAAAGATACTTCATAAAAGATCAGTTCAAGCTCTACATCTGAATATATCTTTTTTAACTCAGATGTTAGTTCTTCCAGCACTTTTTTAAGAGCAGGAGGACCTCTCACTTTGGTATCGTACGCAGTCACAAAATCTTCTGCCTTTTGACGGGCAATGAGAACTCTCTCTCCATTCCCAAAAATATCTGCTTTATTCCCTTTTAGCGCTTTACCAATCTTTTTTATTGTTTTATCTCCGCCCTTATGCTGTACTTTCTCTTGCCACTTATGAAAGGCTCGTTCTCTACCTAAAGTCTTAAAGTAACTCAATACCTTAAAGAACCCAAAAAACTTTTGATTTCCTTCTATGACAAGCTCTTTAAATCTGCCAACAGTATAGAGATCAGTTAAACTATCTTTACCTTCTTCTTTTGCTTTGGCTTTCATCCCTTCTAAAGCTGCTGCAGGATTTTCTATCATATAACGAGTCACTTCTGGACCTTCTAATTCTTGCTGTTCTTCTTGCGTTCTCTTTGATTTCTCCTTGTTCTCATTTGGTTCAGTTAACTTAGCCAAATCCTCAGGAACGAATCCCTGATTTCTCCCTTCATATTTTGCTTTTCCTACTGCAATATCAGACAATTGAAGACCGATAAGATAAAAAAGTTTCAGGAAATCTTCATCCCTGTCTTCATTTTCTTTCTTAAATTCTCGCTCCAAATCTTCTCTAATACTTTCCAATGTTGATTCTCGCCTTTTTTTGTCTTCATCATCTTTAAAAATCTTTTTAGCCATATACTCAATCACAGTATCAAACGACACTGCCCCGCCAGTCAATGTTAAGAATCCAATCTCTTTATTTATTTTGGTATGCGTTATATCAATGACCTCTTGACCGGATACAATTTTCTGGATTTCTTGCATCAAATCATTGGTATTTTGTAATCCTTCACGATTCACCAAAACATTGAACCCATTCCCATGTTCTTCCACTACCAAAACTCCATCCAATGCCCCTATCCTACTTTCTTGCTCGGCAGTCAGCTTGCGAGCCTCAATTCTAAGAACCGCATATCGGTCTCTAAATGCGATCGTATATTTTGCAATCACATTGTTTAGTTTTCTATTGATCGTTTCAAAATCACCGTCAAACTCAAGAATAATCTCATCAGCCCCTTCTCCCATGTAGAGATTCCCGCCTTCTTCGATTACGATCTTCTTTAAAATCTCTTGGCTCTCCCTAAAGAGCGAATGTTCTGACTCCATTGTCCCAATAATCCCTTTGCCATATAAAAGATTTAGAGTTCCCAACATATCCCCATCTAACCTAATGAACCAGCGATCTCCAAATTGTTCAGCAGTCGTAGTCTTTAATGCATCTAAGTGTCGGTGTTCGCCTTCTTTCATAGAATCAATCACTTCATTATCTTCTTGCATAGTTCGTATGGGATTGAAAATAGAGGCAAGGGAGAGGAGAGAAATACCATAAACCAATGGATTAATTTTTCTGTGTTGCAGAATAGCTTTTGAAACAGAATTCTTTGCC
>JACPBF010000027.1 GCA_016180425.1 Elusimicrobiota bacterium | reverse complement strand
AGTTACCATTGCTGGCAGTCTTTCTGTGTCAGTAGGTTCCGCTACCTATGGACTGGGAACAAAAGCACTTAATGAAACCTACATCTCTACAGGAGGAATTCCAGTAACCAACAACTCTGCTTCCCTTACAGAAGACTGGCAAATCAGAGGCAGCAGCTCTGCAAGCTGGAACCCTCATTCCAGTACTAATACTGGTACCAATAACTTCAATCTAAGGGTTTTAATCAGTACTGCTGGAACTGTAACTCTAAGCAACAGTCATTTCAGTGCTTCTAATACAGGATTGTTAGATGGCGTGGGCAATAATGTGAATCTAACTAATATGAACTTTGGTTTTGGCTCAACTGGACATGGCGACAACATAGCAGTAAATGCAACTCGCTATCTCTGGTTTAGGTTCATTGCTCCTGCTGCAATTTCAGCCGGTGGTGGTACGGAACAAAATATTTCCCTGATAATAACAGCTGCGGATGCTTCAACCTATGCGAATGAGTAATCAGTTCTTTAAATATTACGTGAGAAGAAAAAATTTTTCTATTTCTTCTACATAGACTGATGTCACTATTTTACATAAAGGAGGTGGGGAGGATTTCTTATAAACAGTCCTCCAGCATCATTACTTGAAAAAACTATGACCTAACTTATACAAACGGTCTAGGTGTTCAACACCTAGTAATAAAAGACTCTAACAACGGTCTAACAAACAAGACTTTGTAGATTGCTTAATTGATATGAGCTAAAGAGCACTATAACTGCCAATTTTTAGCAGTTTGTAGTTTGCCGGCTTAAAACGCCATAGCTACTAGTTCATTTGCAGTTAGCGGTATGCTGGTTTGATGGAGAGCTACAGCCTGATATTTATCAGAGGTTTGTAGTTTGCCGTTCGATCGAACATATACTGACTTGATATGAGTTATTCAGGTCTAGTCAGCTGTTTGTGGACCATAGTGCAATATAAAAGGGCTTGATGAAAAATATTAAGAAAATTTTTCAATTAAAGTTTAAACAAAAGAGAAAAGGATTTATTTCTATCTTAAATAGAATCCTTATACTATCTCTTTTTGTTCTTTTAAACTTTAATTGTATTTTTTCATGTCCAGCATCTTCAGCAGAAACAGATTCAATTGCATTATCAGTAAAAATAGATGTTCAAGCTCCAGATGCGATCAGTGACCTTGTGGTCCAGACTGCTACTGGCACTCAAGGCGCAGTTTTCCTTAATTGGACAGAACCAGGAAACGATGGCACAACTGGAACTGCTGCGCAATATTTAGTTCGATATTCATCTCAATCTAATATAAATAATACTACTGACTTTGATGCTGCAACAGTTTATAATTCAACTTGGACTCCTGGAACTGGAGGGAGCATCAGAGCAGAAACTATCACTGGATTAAATGCTGGCGTAACCTACTACTTTGCTATCCGAGCTCAAGATAGTGTAGGATTTACTGGAACTTGGTCTCGTTCAGATGGAGCGAATCCTTTTAACTTTGCCAAAGCATGGGATGTCACACCAACAAATCTAGTTGCAAGCTCTATTTCTACAAATTCAATTACTTGGGCATGGACAGATAACAATTCCAGCGAAGATGGTTTTAGAATCTACTCCTCTACTGGAGGAATCATGGGTTCAATTGGCGCTTCACTAGGCATTGGAACAACCCAATTTGTAGAAAATAACAATAATCTCACACCCAATACAACCTATGCTAGATATGTGAAATCCTTTACTGGAAGCGAAGAATCTCTAGCATCTAATACCACTGCGCGATATACTTTATCTAATCCAGTAACTGGCAGCTCTTTAGCAAACACTCATATCACAAGCACAACAGTATCCTGGGCAGCAAATAACAACCCCTCTGGCACACCTTATCAAGTACAGTATAGTTCATATAGCGCTTTCACTATAACAAGTTCAAGTGTTACCTCTCTGCTTTCTGCTATTCTCCAAAACATACAAGCTAATACAACCTATTATATCCGTGTTCGCTCTCAAAACAATGAAGGAACTTATTCTGACTTTGATACAACTCTAACCACAATGACATTACCCAGTGTTATAGAAAATCTTACAGCAACAAGCGGAGATCAAAAAGTAACTTTAGATTGGGGGGACAGCACAGAATCTAATCATGCGGGGTATTTTATTTATAGATCAAATAGTTCTACTGGAACCTACTCGAAACTTAATGCCTCTTTAGTGACAACCAGCGATTATGAAGATACTGGCTTAACTAATGGCAATACTTATTATTATAAGGTAAGCGCAGTCAATAATTCGAATCTGGAAAGCCCATTCTCTAACATTGCTTGGGCCCGGGCAAAAAAACCAGCTGGACCTATGGAACCTACTGGAATTCTTGGATCTTTAAGTTCAAATGGCCAATTCACTATTAATTGGAGTCCAGTCACAAAAGATACAGCTGGTTCCAGCCGTGTAGAACTTGCAGCTTATCGCCTCTATAAATCTAATTCTATAGATAGTACATTTACCTATACTGCTGCAGTATCCTCTAATACTCATAGTTGGACTTCACCGGATCTAGCCCCTCCTACTGTCTGGTATTTAGTTAGATCCATTGATATCTCTGACAATGAAAGTATTAATTCCATGCGCATTGAAACCACAGCATCTCCAACTTTAGGCGTAGCCACAAAAGACGAAACCATTCATATCAAAATCCCCGCATCCCAAGCGAGCATCTTTAGCGCAAGTAAAAACAATTTGTCAGAAGATGTGCGTATAGTTTTAGATCGCAAATCTGAGGATGAAAAAGGCACTACTTTAACTTCCTATGAAATCAAAACAGTGGGGGCTAACTCTGGAACTGAAATTAAGGAACTAAAAATTAAAGAGCCAATTGTTGAAGTACAGCTTAGATATACTCAAGGCACCTCTGGCTCACCATTGCCTGTAAGCTCAGTTTTAAGAGCTTTCCCTGGCTCTCCTAGAGATGTGGGAATCTTCTGGCACAATGGGGTTGAATTTGTAAAATTCGGCGGCGCAGTGAATGAAGCTAAAGGAACTGTTTCTATTAAAACCTCTAAACCTACAGGAAAATTCCAAGTGCGTCAAGTCTTGCGCGCCACTGAATTTACTCTAACTCAATTAACTCCAAGAAAAATTTTCACTCCTAATGGAGACGGGGTCAATGATGAAATTATTCTTTTCTTAGAAAATCCAAAAGAAAGCACTATATCTCAAGCTAAGATCTATGATATTGGCGGAGCAGAAGTAGCGGATTTTGAGCAAGGATTTGTTGCTAACAATCAAGGAATTGTTTCCTTAACATGGAATGGTCGGGATCACTCTGGGGTTATAGTGCGTAGCGGGATATATATTTATCAAGTGCAGGCAGAAGGGAAAGTGATCAATGGCACGATTGTGGTGGCGCGCTGATGAAAACATTTAAAGTTATAGATAAAGAGGTTAAGCAGAAATTCTTTATGAGCT
>JACPBF010000034.1 GCA_016180425.1 Elusimicrobiota bacterium | reverse complement strand
AAGAAAATCCAGAAAATCAATTAAGTTGGAAGATATTCGAAAGAGCGGATTAATCGGCTGAATCAGGTAAAAATCCATGTCCCCTTCCCGAATGTCTCGCCCCACCATATAGAGCCCTCTAAAAAAAAGCTGGGCAATAATATCTACCACATTGAAGGTAAGAAAAAAAAGAGCCACTTCTTGCAGATTGTAGCCAGCTACTGTGGAAATATGCTTAAAGATTGCGGTAATAAAAACCAGAAAAAAAACAAATCTTACAATTTTTCCACCCAGCCATCCTAAAGAGCTCCAACGGTTGGCAAATTGCATGAGAAATGCCATTTGCGCTAATTTCCACCAGACCACAAGATATTTTTTCATTGACTCCTAAAACTGGAATAAAAGCGGCTATGGAGACTGTTGCGAAATGTGATTTTTTAACAAAAAATTAACCTATTGAATTGAAGTAATAGATAACCAGATTCATCTTATGATCTCATACAAAATTTTTTACCACGTTCGCAATCACCCACTGAAACATTTCAAAAATGTTACAAAAATGTCACAAAAAGTTGAAGACAAGTTTTATTGCTACTGATATACTTTACAATAGTTTAATTATAAAGCAAAGAATGATAATGATTTAATTATGACAATTCAATTTTGGATAGAGAAAAGAAATAGGAACTGGTTACAAATAACCGCAGGGTTAGTTGTCATCAGCTTTTTATTTACAACAGTCAGCGCTCCGTTTGCCCAGGCTAACCTTTGGAACGAACGAAAGAAAGCTAGAGAGGAATTAGCGTCTAAAAGAACTGAAGGCACTCGTGAGACTAGAGAAACTTCTAGTGATAAGACAATAACTTCTCAACCCCATCTTGAGTTAGCCTCTCTCGCAGGGGTATCTCTGCCAGCATCCACTCTTGGCTCATTTAACTCCCAAATTTCTCCTGAAGCCCTGCAACAGGTTCTAACTAAAATTCAAACTCAGCCTAAATCTTCAACAAACAAGAATTCTTTTGGCATTCCTTCAGAGTTCCTAACTCAAATTGAATCTTATGGGGAACTTGAAAGAGTTTATTTAAAGAAAGGGAATCATTTGCAGGTTGTTGAAGGGAAACTAAAGAGTGGTACTGGCCCCTTGGTATTTTTGATCCAAGACGCGCATGGCATCTATGGTGTACAAAAAAATATCGCCTTGTTGTTAAAAGAGTTAACAACTTTGGGAGCAGGAATAGTTGGAGTAGAAGGGGCTGAGGGCAGAATTCGCGGACTGGATCAATACAGGAATTATCCGAATAAAGAAACTTTAAATGGTATGGCAGGCTACTTAATGAAAAAGGGGTTACTTACAGGAGTAGAGGTGGCAGGATTAGCAAAAACTGCTGTTTCATCAGGAAGGGATCATGAAACTTATGAGATATCTGGAAATGTGGAGTTCTTTGGAGTAGAGGAGCAAGAGACATATCTGGAGCAAGTAAAGAGTTTTAAGGATACATTAAAGGATGAGAAACAGGTTAGAGATTGGGTATTGGAAATGAGTAGGACTATTGGTGATTTAAAGGCGAAGAATTATAGCGCAGAGCTTAAAGAGTTGGATAGAAACAAGGAGATGTACGAGCAAGGGGAGATAAACCTTGGAGAATGGTTGGAATATTTGAATGGGATCAGAAGTTCAGAGATAGAAATTCATCAAGGATTAAGCCAAAAAGGAAATCGAGATCTAAGAGGTTCAGGATTATTAAATATTGATCGGTATCTTAGCGCTTACAGATTAGAGAAGTCAATTGATTTTAAGAAGGTGAGTGAGGAACAGAAAAAACTATTAGAACACCTTTCAAACAAATTGAATCCACAAGAATTAACAGAGCTGTTGAAGGAGAGTATCGCCTATCGGTTAGGCAAGATTGGGTATGGAGAATTTTACGCTGGGATTGAACAAAGATGCGAGAAAGCGAAACTAAAGATCACTCCAGAACTAAAAAAATATATGAACTATGTGGCAGGGGTTGAGGGAATTGAAAGAGAAAAACTATTTGTAGAACTGAAGGAACTAGAAGAAGATGTGAGTGATAGAGTAGTTAATGGTTATGAAAATAAAGGTAGTAAAGTGGTTAGTAAAAAGGAAGGCACATGGATGAGCATCACAGCTACAGGAATTAATGGGGATGTGGGAGAGAGAAAAACTAAGGGGAATGTGGTGAATAGAGCAGATGGAGCAGATGAAGCAGATGAAGCAGATAAAGGAAATGTAGGGGAAAGAAAAAATAGAAGAACTAAAGAAGTTAGAAAGAATATTGAAGAGTTAATATTAATTGATAAAGATTATAGGTTGTTAAAGAAAGCTGTAGATTTTAAGCTGAGTCCAGAGGAGTGGGAAGAGTACAATAAAAGAGAAAATGAAATTATAAAGATCAGAGGACGGCTAGAAGGATTCGATAGAAGGGTAAATAGAGAACAAACAATCCAACCAGAAGAATTAGATGCAAAAATTACCTTAGAACAAACAATCCAGCCATTAGACCATTCAGTTTCAGAGATATTAAAGAATGTTTCTCGTTTTAACAAACTCTCACATGAGAGAAATCAAATTTTTGTTAATAAGTTACTTGCACGGATGGAAAAAGCAGAGAGTGAGAAGAGTTCTAGAGATAATTTAGGCAGTTCCATTTCTATTCTAATAGCTGGGGGATACCACAGCAAGGGAGTAGAGGAGCTATTAAAGAAAAAAGGAATTTCTTTTATTACGATTCGTCCAGAGATGAATGCGAGCGAACTCCAAAAAGATTACCACCCGCTCAATGCATTTAAAAGAGATTTATTGCCTTTAGAAAAGATGTTTTTGCCGGAAAAAGTTACATTGGCTCCTCCGCTGGCGTTAGCAAATATGGAGTCATTAAAAGGAAAAACTGTTCAGGGAATTTTAAATGGAATGGTGGTATTAGATGCTGCCAATGGCAAAGGCGGCATGAGAGCTTTATTAAAGAAAGATGAAAAAATTGGAGAGCTGTTTACAGGAGTAGTAGATAATATTCGTTTTGCAACTTCTAAAACAGAAGATATAAAAGGATTAAGATCAGATTTAGAGAATGCTGGGTTAGGGGATGAATTTGAATATGGCGAAACAGTCCCTATGGGTACTAATGGAAAAGTTATCCCATTTGCAAGCAAAAAAGAAAAACCTTCTGTTCTTGCCCGTGCCGCGTTGCTCATCAAAACAGATGCTGCTAAGTACAAGGCAAGAAGAATTGTTCAATTCCTGCGGCGTGGTTCTAAAAGGATTTATACTGCCTCTGGAGAATTTGTGGAGCAGAGAATCATAAGTCCGATCTCTGCAGTTTTAGATGAAAACACAAATGATGAAAGACCTCATGAAATACCTAGTGGAGATGTTAATCAAGATTCAGGAGAGATGACAAAAGATCAAAAAGTAGAGGATGACAAAATCGGTCCATCGCATCCTTTAAATCCTAAAAAAAGAAACATTTTTCTTATTGGAGAAGAACATGGAGATGCTGAAGAAGATGCGTTTACAACGGTTCTTAGAGAAATTGCAGAAAATCAAAAACTGGTTTTAGGATTAGAAGGTATTCCAGCAGACAATCCTTCTTTTGCTGAATTTTTGATCAATCAAATATTCCAGGCTAAGAAAGGATCGCTCATTTTTGGATATGAGAATCATTTTGCGTATCAATTTAGCAGGTTAATCATTGAAATTGTTAAAACTATTGAGAGGATTTTGGGTCTTCTGGATTTAGAGACATTAATTATGCCCAGTAAGGGATTGATAGATTCCTTGCGTTATCATAAAGCGTTTGGAATAAGAGCCCCCCTAATCTCCTATTGGGAAAGAATAGATGAGGATGCTTTGTCTGTTGCAGCTAGAAAAATATTTAAACGAATTAAGCGTTATATAGCTACTGTTCCTTCCGTAACAACTTACCTAGATTTACCATGGGAGGACATTCCTTACATAAAAGCAATATGGATGAAAGATGATGATATGTATGGTTATTTACAGTTACTTACATATTTACTTTTGGAAATGCTGCCAGATGTTAGATTGCAAATCAATGTCATAAGAGATAAAGGAGAAGAAACTGAAAAAGTCCAAATTGAAGGGATTATTAAAGAATTGCATATATTGATTACAAATTTTTTTAAAAGCAAGGCGACTGCCAGAGAGAATATGATGTATTTAATCTCTCCATATACAAATATTGAAGGTTTGTTAAAAGAATTAATAGATTTAGTAGTCGTTAAATGGAGAGATTCATTGATTTTTGGAAATATGACCAAAATTGCAGACTATGCAACTGAACATGGCTTAAACGTTTTTTTTGTGGTTGGTTATGGTCATATCAGTGGCTTATCCCATTATTTTAGAGTACATGGATATCAAGAGCAATTAAAAGCAGTATATCGCTCGTCATCTCACCTTTTGGAAGAATTTGGAACTATACAAAATGCGATGAAAAGCAGTGGTAGCATTACTGTTATGAGCAAAGATAAATCGTTAAAAAGTTCTGTGTTTACTGGTTTAGCTTTAAGTGGTTTAGCATTTGGACTAGCTCTTCTAGGGAATTATTTTCTATCTCTGGACGATTTAAATTGGGTTTTAATGGCTGTGCCATGTTTGATATCTGGTGGGTTTCATCTTACTCAGGCGCTTGTGATTTTGATTGCCGCGATTCGCGCTGGGCTAAATAAAGGTCCCGCAGATGAAAGCAGACTGATCCCAGAATTTAGAAACCTTCCTTCAGAACAAAAAAATCTTAAATCCTTTTTAACTCCTTGCCAATTCAAAGACGGTAAAATTCATGTGAATCCCCGCATCATGCAATTCATTCCCAAAGGAATGCAGAAGGTATTTTATCAGCACGAAGAGAATCACCGCACGTTTGAGAATAATCGCGCTGAGTTCGAAAGAGCGCATCCCAAGCTTTCTAATCTTTCCAAGGTTCCCGGGTTGGAAGAATTTATTGTTTCAATGCAAGATTTTCACCGTATATTTAAAAAACTTCTTTCCCCCATCTTAACTTTTTTTCTTCTTTCCCCTCTCTTAACAGGATCTGCGGGTGAATTAATTTTTCAGTGTATTGAGTTATTAGCAGTAGCATCTGGTGCAATTGTAATTTTTCGTGAAACTATCATGCATTCTTTAATATCGTTTGTTTTAGAGAGAGATCGTTTCAAATTAGGTTCTTTAGCTGAATCATCTCTTAACAAAAAAAGCTCTGGCAAAGATGTAGAGGGTAAAGAGTGTATGACGGTTGAATATGACCCAAACGATTCGAATGATAAAATTGCAACCTTTCTGCAGAAAAAAGGAATCAAAGGATCCCACTATATTGATTACGGTGGCAGATACATCATCTTTATAGAAAAAGGTTCGCCAGAGGAAGAATCTTTACAATTTAAATTTGAAGTGATTCGAATTCATAGATTCAATATAAGTGATCATTTGCGAGATGGGGATGAAGACGAAAAAGGAGATTTTCCCGAGTCTGCGCGAAGGCTAATTTATATCGTAACGTTAGCAGAGCTGGCAATTGGAGAGGGTTGGGAACAAGTAGAGGATTCTCCTTTTGCGCTTAAATTCTTAAATAGACTCAATCTCGCAGAGCTAAGGAAAATTTGTTTATTTGAGAAAGATGACGAGGACTGGATCCGTGCAAATGCAAATTTACCATTTTCACCTACGAAGTTGTCTGCCCACATGAAAGAGTTCAACCTATTTTTTAATTCTTTGAGACAACAGGTTGCAAAAATTTATATGGAAAGAAAATTTGGCAAACATCGAAGTTTAGCTAATTTAGCGCGATTCTTTCTAACCAAAAAAAATGTGATTGATGAGTCGGATATCGCTTTAAAGGCAGAATTTCTTATTGATAAATATGGCGTAGATAGAGTTTTATCCATGGTTGAGGAGATGATTAGAGAAGAATCTAAAAAGGGAGGTATTTTGGGAGATATCGAAGTTGGTACCGTTATAAAGATGGGCGATGGCTCAGAGAAAAGCCTGACTTCACAACTGCTCGCTGAGATATTAAAAGAGAATCTAGCATCTTCCCTTAACTTAAGAAATCAAACATTGAATAAGACTCCTACGGCTCAAGATGAATTAAATAGTGATTCTATTCAGCAGAATCTGGAAGATACTGACCGCATGGTTTTGTTTAAGCTGCCGGAAGGAACGCCTAAGTGGATGGTGGATATTTATGAGATTGGCATTGCTCCGCATTGGGAGAGTTGGGGACTCGCCCTGTTCAAGGGGGCTTTATCTTTATTTGTGACCTCTGCAATTTTGCTTATAGTCTATAACTTTGGTCTTGGGGAAACCTATTTTTCTTTTGCAAGTTATGAAACCCCTCAAAATATCCCTTTTTGGACATTTGCATTTGTGGTAGCCGATGGCATTGTTGGCGCTTTCATTACTTCCTTATTTAAAGAGCAGCATACAAAGATTGGGCAGGATGTGAGGGCAGGTCCTTGGATTGCGCATGGATTGGCTTGGCTTTTTTCTTCAGGAGTTTCATTCGCTTTATCGTTTGGTTTGGTTCCAAGCAGTTTAGAAGATTTTAGAAATATCATAGGAAGTCACATTGGCATGAATTATACTTCTGATTTCTTAACCATCATGCTCATTGGCATCATTGTCTATGGGATTGTGCATACCGTTTACCACATTATCTGGAATTTCAACCACGAGAGTAAAAATCGCATGAGTTTTGTTTCAGCAGCCATTGATGAAGTTGATGTAAAAAAGGATGGCACAAAATCAAGGGTTTCTAAAATACCGGCAGTGAATCACCCTCAATGGCATGGATACAAAATTATCTTTAGCAAAGAATTCTATGATGATATTTCTCGCCACCAGAACTTGCAAGCCAATATAGCAAACGCCATGCTGCCTAATTTAAGCCGCAGGCTATCCCAGCCAAAATCATTGATGAAAGGTTTAGCGCAGGGGAAAGATCTGTTAGGAGTATTTCGAATTAAAAACGGGGATAGGCGGTTATATTTTAGTTTTGATCCGGAGAAAAAAATAGTTCGGCTTCTCGCTTTCAAAATCAAAGCAGAAATGGCGGATGGTAAGGGGATCACAAAACCAGAAGCTCTGAAGCATATCGCAGAGATCAATGCGGATCATAATAAGACGATTCGGGATCGCCAACAAGTTAGTGAATTGATGGATTTATTGTTCAGTTCAACGCCACAAGACATTACACCGCAGAGATTAGACGGCCTGCTAGAATTTATTGAAGATGATGAACATTATTTGGAACGCGTTGAAGGCTCTTTATTGATCCCTCTTCAGAAAGCTCGATCCGCGGCGGAAATGGCAAATCTAATTCAGAGTTTGGAATCCATAGAAGATGAATCCCCATTGAGTGTATTAGAACTTACCATGGAATTGGAACAGGATGCTCGTAAAGAAAACAAAACCTTAAATGATTTTGTGAATGATTCGCAGGTTCCAGCTGAAACAAAACAAAAGATGAGCAGATTTTTAGGAGGATTCACCATTGATTGGGCTAAAGTGACTTCGCATGTAAGAGAGATTGTTGAAGACGAATTTAAGAATGAAAAATCCGATACTGAATCTCTAAACTATTTGTACAGTTATTTTAAGTTGGTTGGCGCTGAGTCTGTTTCTAATGGGATAGAAAAGCAGCTAGAGCAATGGATTAAATCGGTTGATCCTGTTTATTCAATTAATAGTTTAATGGGGATTCTGCAGAACAAATATAAAATTGGCAGAGACCACGCCGCCAAAGAATCAAAAGCGATTGTTCAATTAGTATTAAGCAAAGAAAATGGTGAGAGGGCAACTGCCTTAGCAGAACATCTGCGCGAGAAGTTTCATGTTAAAAATGGCGAGGCTTTAGGGCATGCTAAAGAAATTGTTTTTCAAATGGACTGGACTAGAGGGATGGTTCCAGCATTAGAACGGATTATGAAAGTATTGGCATTAGATTTTGCAAGCGCGGTTGAATATCTTGAGCGAGTTTTGAACCAGATTACTTTAAATAAGTTAGTTGAAGTTCAGAGTAGATACTTTGTTGACAAAAAAGGAATGACTCCCCAGCAGGCTAGAGATCGCGCGCTTTCGGTTTTATCTCAAGATGACTCAGGGAACGCCGAGGTTCAATTACCGCCTGAAATGGCAGTTCTTGCAAATGATGTCCTAGGCAGGTTTGGCAGTCAATTGAATTTTTCATTTGCAGATGTTTTTTGGATTGTTTTAGAAACAGAATCCGTGCTGCCTAAAGCGATGGAAGGGAACGCGGATGGAGCTGTGTTAGACCTTGCGCTTGTTTTGAATAGTAAATTTTCAGAGAGATTGAATGCTGAGTCCGCGATTGAATTAGCAGCGTTTTCTGTAAACCGCGCTGTTTTGGTTAAAGGATGCGGTAGTTTTATTGAAGATATCCAAAGAAAACTGAATTTAAAGTCCAGACAGGCGTTCAAAAAAGCTTTTGAACTTGTAAATCAGAAATTGAAAATTTCCGAACTCGAACCGCCGCAGAATGAAGAATACCCGACATCCGATGAAATTGTAGATTTAGCCGGACTTCTAGGCAGGCTGTTTAAAATAACAAACCATGATGCGGAAACAATCGCTAAAAATTTAAGTTCCGCTTATCATCAAAAGAATTTGAATGAGAAAGATATTGTATCTTTGATCGGGCAATCTTTGGGAAAGCATCGGAAAAATCACGCTCTGCAAAAAGAAGAATTTTCACAAATTCTGGATCAAATTACGTTAACTGATTCACTGTTTAGAATGTTCATTTATTTGAGAAATAGGAACCGGGAAGAAATCACAAATTCTTTTGACCGTTTTAGTTTAATTGCCGAGATACTACAGACACTTTATGATCATTCTTTTGAAAGTAAGGAAGAAATTATAGAACCAAAGATCCTTGCTGTTGCTGAAACCTCCCCGTCTGAAGCGCCTTTGGTTGAAAAAAGAGAAATTGTTGCGGAACCGCCTTTAGCAACAGAGGAAGTTATGCAGGATACAGAAGAGCGCGGGCGGGAGATACAAAACCTTGAAAGAGCTAGTTTGCATGCCTTAGAAAACGGGGATATTCGCCAATCTCTCATGAGCGTAATGAATGGATCGGTTTGGTATGAGAGATATTTCGCTCCATTTTCAAATTCATTGATTTATGGAGGGCTTGTTGCAATTTTTTCAATATCCGTCGCTGTTGGGATTCTGGCTTTAATGGGTATTTCTATGGAACAGACTAAAGCTATTATAATAGGAACTCCTGTATTTTTAGGAGCCCTCTATTTTTACGATACAATACTTGACACATTTTTAAGTTTAAGATACAGAAAGATGGCAAAACAAATTCGGGTCCAGCCAGGTTTAAAAATTTTAAAAACATTTCTAACTCGCATGATCTATTCTACCGCCCTTACAATGGCAGGGTTGGCTTACTTTTTTTCATCCAGTCCTTATCATTTATTAACGCTTTTGTTTTCCTATTCGGCATTCTATATTCTTATTCAGGTTTTTTATCGTCTATCTCACAATCTCACAACATCCCCCCCAATCACCATAGCGATATTTGAAGCCAAGGACTATCAGGTTTTTTCCAAAGAGAATAAAACAATCAGCGAAATTTCCGCGCTGATTCAAAAGAACGGCTCCTATACAATCGGAGATCAGATTTTTTCTATTGAAGAAGTCCAGGGATTAAGAACTCGGACTGCCACAAAATGGCTGATTAAAGGACGGAAATTTAAGGCCATGATCATGGATGGTTCCGGGGATGTGAACAAAGGCAGAACTCAAGCCGCAGAACTTGCCTTTAATTTAATTCAAAGGATTCAGAGCGGGGAAAGTCTTATGTTACTGCTTTATAGACTTCAAACATCTAATGATTTGGAACTCTCTTTGGATTCCTTGCGAGCGCCGGAAATAGATAGCGTTGAAATATCGTCTGCGAAAGATTTCATGAAAAAATTGGAAGAGCTGGCTAAAGATCATAGCTTAAGCACTGCGGTTCAACTTTCACTCGTATATCAAATGTATCTTGGCAAACTTCTAAGATTTGAATTATATTCGGATGTCAGGCGCTTAGAAGATATGGCCTATAGAAAAATATTGGGAGACCATTTTGAAGCTGCGAGAATGTTGATTCCTCGCGGAACTTCCAAACAAGATGAAAATAATTTTCGCCGCGTATTGATTGAATTGCATAGTTCCTTATCTCATTTAGTTCAGTTTGCAGACCATGGTCAACATGTCCAACAATACGCCCAAACATACGATTTAGAGGATTTGAAAGAAACATTGACTCGAGGGCTAGATATTCCTGTGATGTTAGCGATCCGTGAGTTTAGAGAAGAAATTCAATTAATGGCGGCTAAATTAAATGTGGATATGGCTGAATTGATTAAGCTGTCCAATGAATATTATAAATCAAACCTATGGAAATACGCGGATGAGTTTAGATCAAATCCAAATCCAGCAATGTATCTGTTGTTAATATTGGTAAGTTTAGAAAAGGATTTTCATCGGGAGAATTCAGATACCGCAATCTATTTGAAAGAAACAGAACAGCTTAAAGAAGAGCTTATTCAAAAACGAATGCTGAGCGCATCCCAACTTATGGATGAGGCGCAAAAAATTGTGGCTGATGCGCGCAAACATTTTGAAGTCTCTCCTGAATATCAAGTGCCTTATTCCGATAAAGGGGGATTCCTGCAAATGGCTGTTGCCGGTTACAAAACCGGAGTTGTTAAAGGAGAAAAAGACAGTAAATGGGGGCGTATATTTTATGTTGGCGCTGATCAAATCCCTTTTGAAGATTTCGCAAGAAGAAATGGCTTAAAGATCGTATCTCAAGGAGGATCTGTTTATCATCTGACTGATAAAAAAAATGAACCGGTAATCATTATGGATGGTCCTGATTTTGCCACGGTTCTAGGGAGTAAAAAAATCGCTTTACAGCTGGCGCAAGCAGCGGCGCTACTGGCTCAGGAACAAGATAAGGCGGATAACAAATCTTTCATAAACTCGTTGGCAGTAGGAGTGTTTTTAGGTGTTGTTTTAGCTGGAGTTGCGCATTTTGGCATACCGCAATTTGGGAATTTTTCTGAGATGTTAGCTTTCTTTTTAGTTGGCGGGTTTTATTTTAGACAGTCAATTGCGATATTAATTGCCGCGATTCGGGCAGGTTTAAATAAAGGGCCTACGGGCAAGAGAATAATCAATAAGAGCAAGATCATTCTAAAATTTTCTTCCCTTCCAAAAGCTCAAAGGAATCTTAAATCTTTCCTCACCCCCTGTAAAGTTATCCATGGTAAAATCTATTTTAACCCGCGCCTGATGCAATTTATTTCTCCGGAAATGCAAGAACTTTTCTATCAACACGAAAAAAATCACCTCGCGTTTGAGTTGGCGCACCCCAAACTTTCTAAAGTTCTTTTGTTAGGAGAATTTTTCGTTTCTTTAAAAGATTTCCAATTAGCATTCAGCCGCGAAGAGACAAGAGCGGAGTTGTTTAAAGATTTGCTCTTTTTTATTTTTGTGTTTTCCATTGGCGCGGCATCTTTGCATTTGAATGTTTTACTGAGCAGTATCTTGCAAGCTATATCGAACACTTCAGAGGAATTTAGGCAAGGGATGGGTGCCGTGATTATTGCCGCAATAGTTGTTCTGCCGAGGTTTGTTCGGTTTGTAAATCACAAAGTTAGATTTGAAAAAGGGATGCTGGAAGTAAAGCGCTTGATTCGTGATAAAAGATATCTAGATGCGCAACCACTACCAAATAAATTTAGAGCAAACGCAATATCTCTAAAAGAATTATATCGTCTTTCCAAAATTTATTCAGCGATTGGGAGCGGGTTAAGATCCGAAGAGTCTAAAATAGAGTTTCCTGAACAATCCAAGGAAAGTTTCGAAAAAGCGATCCAATTAGCAAAGATTTATTTGCGCAAAAAGAACCCCGGCAAAGAGAGTTCTTTTATCCGAGAAAAATCTTTTGAGTTTTTA
Source organism: Elusimicrobiota bacterium (assembly GCA_016180425.1). Lineage (GTDB taxonomy): Bacteria > Elusimicrobiota > Elusimicrobia > 2-02-FULL-39-32 > 2-02-FULL-39-32 > 2-02-FULL-39-32. The sequence continues at coordinate 6,126 of JACPBF010000034.1, read as the reverse complement.
GTGGATTCTTTAGTTTCTTCTGGCATGGCTCAACTTGTTTTAAGAGAGGTCTCTTATGAACCGCTTCAGTATCAATTTGAAAGCTATGCTGTCATTGGAAGCAGGCTCTATTATCTTAAGAAAGATCTCCCAGTAACGGAAATGATTTTTAAAACGGCTTTACGGAAGGCATTGACAACAGCCGAGCCCAATCCCTATCGTCGTATTTTAGAGAGGATGTATAGTTCGGGGAACAATTCTCCAGAAAATAAGTCCGAGTGCTTCACATATCTTCAAAACCTGATAGATCGGATTGATATTCCTGATGACCATATCATAAAAGCGGCATTCTTTTATGACACAGGAAATTCTATAGGGGAGGCAGTGGTCGGATTTGCGATGGCAGAAGAATTAGCAGTTAAAATTCCTGACTTGATGGATCGTTCCCGCTATTACGATCTGTTGGCGGCAACGATGTTCAGACTCTCTGGTACTGAAGAAGTTTATTACACCAGAACCAGCGCTGGTAAAACAGAGGTGGAAGTGGTTCGTAATTCAGGTCAATACTTTCGTAGTCAAGCAGAAAGAATTGCTTCGTTAAGATTGCCTGAGTATATTGAAAAAACATCCATTCCATTCTACGAAAACATGCAAGAGGCTGCCAAACTAAAATCGTATTCCGTTAAGAAAAAATCGCTGCTAGCACGGACTCTCATGGCTCCGTTATTTATATTGGGAATGGTAGGAATGGGCAGCGATAGCGATGGAGGCGGATGGCAGGCGGCAAGAGTAGATGAAGATTCTAGAAGAATGAGGGTTAAGCAATTATTCTCCCAATCGAACAGTGAGGGTAAGGTAAATTTTAATACTGAATCAAACTCTTCTTCTATCATTGAACAGCCGGATGGATCGCTGCGGATGGATTATGAAGGACAAACCATTCTATTCAAAGCTATAGAGGCTCACGCGCTCCCCGGCGTGCTTAGCATCTATAAATTTTTAAAATTGTTCCCAGCTTTATTAAAAGATAAGTCGCCGCTTCTTTTTGTTCTGCCCGAATCTTTTGGGCTAAGAATGAACACGCTTTTATCTAGTGTAGCGGAAACCATTGATTTTAATGACTACTTGTTGGCGTTTATGGGGGAAGAACGACCTAAAAATAGATTAGGGACCATTACAGAAGGAACTATACAAGAGTCTCTGGATTGGCTTACTTCAAATCCAGATATTACGCAAGGAAGGCCCATCGTATTTTTCTTTAATTCAATCTCCAATAAATCTAAACAAGTTTTGTCGTGGATCCTAGAACATCCTGAGTATGCGGAGAAAATCTATTTTGTTGTTGGAAGCTATAGTTTTTGTGGGGAGATTTGGGATTATGCTCGACTAATAGCCCGTTCAAGAGGGCGAAAGAGCATAAAACGAGACATAAAGCTTGAATTCGATATTCTTTCTAAAGTTTTTTTAAGTTTAATGAATATCGCGCCAGAAACCATACAAAGCAATGGAAAAGCAAAGGGCAATTCATTTTCCAATGTTTTTGTAAACGCAGCCAAAGGTGCAAGCTCTAATACACAGCTGGAATTATTCCCGAAGAATGTTCAAGAAATTCTTCGAAATCAAGATGGACAATCTATGGTAGAAGGTAACATTATCATGGCTGTATTGGCAGGAATTGTTGTGTCTGCGTTTGCATGGAATGAGGCTGTCCCTTTTTTGATTGAATTTACTTTCCGGTTTACAACAATCATGGTTGCAGCTATGACTTTATTTTTTATTTTTGAACATTCAGGTTCTTTAGTCTTAAATGGTTTAGGACTCTATGCGCTCTCTTTTGCTCTTACAGGAGCAGCGGGAAGTGATGTGGATTTAAGTTTTTGGTTGTCAGCTGGCGGAAGTTTATTATTAGCAGGGCTTATTGGCTGGGGACTTATCTATTTATGGAACCATAAGAATTCTTCAGGAGACAGAGAGGTTGAAATGGATTCATCTAAAAGTAAAGATCGGTCATCTTCGTTCTCTCGCAGGCTATTGATTGGCGTCGCTATTTTTATGATAGGGCTAGCTGGCACGCTTGGAGCTGCTCCATTTTTTATAAGAGAAATTAAACAGATGATTCACCCAACTCATGGGCAGCTTACCTATTCTTTCGAGTTTCATGCTTTAGATACAAAAGATCCATTTTTGCAAAAAGTTAAAGAAGCTGCTAAGAACCATGATAAAGTTTTCATTGTTCTTGAGCAAGCTCCTCCTAGTTTTGTGGACATAGCTTCTTATTTACAGCAATTCCCAAATGATACACGCTTATTAACTAATATTGAAAGTCTAGATGATCCCCAGATGCAAGAATCATTGGAAAAGCTCTTATCTGGTTTCCAGCCAATATCTCAGGATCTATTATCTAAAGAATGGGAGGCTGGAAAGAAAGATGTTCCTGCACATTTTGTTCCCCTATATGACTATGCGTTTCAAAACCCAGGAAAGGTTCATTTGGTTGTAGAGAAGTCTCCTTTAGAAAGTTTTAAAGCTCAATTAAAATCTGAGATTTTTAATTCGCAAATACGGCACGCTTTTTATTTAGAGTCAAATGAAGAGTTGGCTTTTGATTTGATGAATAATTTTTATAAACAACTTGCTCTTCAAATACAATATCGAGATCAAGCTTTATCCTTAACAGTTCAACAGCTTATGAGGGACTATCCTTATGATGCGCTATTTGTTCGTAGAGGGCTTGCGCATGAGGGGATAATAGAGATTGTAGGGGAAAATCCAAAGTTTCAGATACAAAATATTACCTCTATAAATCCCAATCAATTTAGGGGAATACCCATGGTCCCAGCCCTTGAAAAATATAGCAAGGAACTTTTATCTGGAAAATCAATTCCAAAAACTGAGAGAAAACTTTTTTTAAGTTTTATACCTTATCAAGCGTTGTATTCAAACATGGCGGACATTCATGGGCTGAAAATTGAAACACTAAGAGCAATTTCAGAACTCTTTGAGCACATGACCCCAGGGGATTTGGAAAAATTGACTCAGGATGTGCAACAGGCTTATAAAATTATGAATGCGAGAAGAGTTGGTTATGGAGATACAAGTCCGGGCAAAGAGTTGGATCTTTTTATTCTTGCTTGGTTAAAAGAAAATAAATTTCTTCCTTTAGAAATTGAAGAGCAGCTAAAACCAGAAATAAAAGCTTTGCCTATTTCCAGATTAAAGGACATTATAGATTATCTAAATCGCCATGGTTCTAACCTAGATTCAATATCCGAGACTAGTTCCACTCCTTCTTCTCTTCAAAAGGTCAATATTGAATCCGTATCAGCGCAGGATCTTCAAACAGGTTCTTTGATCAATAAATTTGCTCTTGGGTTTTTTGCAGCAGTCAAGATAGGCATACCAAGAGGCATTAAAGCTATTTTTGCAGCGGTTAAGAGATTTTTGGGTCTTGCGGTTCTTTCCACAATTCCTGTTTTGCTGGGGATGGGTGGGGTTCCTAGTGATGGAGGCGCAAGAGCATCAGAGATAGAGAAACATCAGAGGCAGTTGCGTGAGTATGGAGAAAAATATGGGTTGGAAGGGATGGAAGATCAATTAATTCATGGATTAAAACCTACTGGGATGTATGCAATAGGCTCCATCATGTACCGCATAAACAAGCATGAAGGCAGGTTGAAAATAAACTATAACGATTTTATCGCATTCATGAATCGGATGCATAAGGGCGGCAGTGAACAACATCGGGAGAGACTGATAAATGCAGAAGATCCTGTTGCCCAGCTCTATCTATTTTTAATGAGTTTATCACGCGATTTAGGTGAACAAAATTTAACCCCAGATGAATTTTTAGAGGATGTAAACCGGATCAGAGATACGCTCGCTAGCATTTCAACCCAGCAGTTGGTTGAACAGGCAAAGGAATTCGCTCTTCAGATTAAAGATCAGGTTTCAACCAAAGCTTTTCTTCCCACAGGTTTAGTCTTATATCTATTAGAATCTCATTCAGAAGAGGAAAGTAATGTTTTAGTGAATCATCTTATGAAACTTGAGGAGGAGGGATATGAAGAGATTGTTATTGTGTTAGAGCAAATGCCTCCCCCTCCTATGGCACTTAAAGCATATGAAGACTATTTTGGGACAAGCATGTCAAATCCTGATTATTTGAGCGATCCATCATTCCAAGAAAAATTAGAGACTTTCTTAAAGGAAAAGTGGTGGACCATAATAGAGAGAAATGTTGACGAATTACGCAAAGGAAAGAAAGGTGGTATCCATCCGCCTATAATACTCTATTTAGGAAAGAATCCAAATATTAAAGTTATTTCTGAAAAAGCGCCATTTGAAACTGCATTAGCCATGTTAAGAAGTTATGAAGCGTATCTTAAAGCAGAACGCGCACTTTATGAGCAAGGAGATGGAGATGAATTTGAATTTATTCAAGGAATGAACAGGTGGGCAGAGGAACACTGGAAAAGCAGTAAAGGGCGTAATCCCGCTTTAGCACAGCTCGTGAATGAAATAAAAGATGCTCATCCTCGTGCAGCTATTGTTGTCAATATAGGATATGGACACTCCTCTGTTATTGATCTTGTTGGAAGCGATGACAAATTTAAAACAGAGGTTAAGTCTCTAATTCCAGAGGAATATACAACTCATGCTAACTTGATCTTAGAATCTTATATTGAAAACGGAGGCAGTATCCCTTCTACCTTAAGAAAAATTTTATTAGGCGCACCGGTATACAATTTAATACTAACAGGCTTTCGAAGGGAAAAAAGACAAAGATTAGAGACAATCACACATCTAAATAAAATGTTTGAGACCATGGATGAAACTGTTTTAGATGAATTGACAAAAGATATTATTAAACATTCTAAAGTTCTTAGAAAGAATGGGAATTGGAGCGCTTATGCTTTTTATTCAATACTTCATTGGCTGCATGACAAAGGGATATTACTTCCTGAACTTTTCAGCAAACTCGACCCTCGCATGCAACAGATTTTTAAAAGTTTTAAATTTTCTGAATATATGGCTCAAATAGTTCGTGATCTCCCTTCCGAAGCTCCCTCCAATATGGGATCATTCTAGGAGGGTTGGCAGGAGTTATTGTTTTTGTTTCAAAGGTTGTATCGGGTTACCCTGGGATGGGTGAGATGATCTTAGCTACCCTGCTACTTTTTGGAGGTTTGGGACTGATTTTCTATGGCACAGCGCAACTTGTCCAAAGATTGCAAATGGATTCTTCTTTATTTTTCTTACAGCCAACCGAGATTTTTGGTCTTATTCTCAGGCTGAATTCCCGTGAAAACAATGGGAAAGAGCTGAAAGAGATGGAGAAGATAGAGGAAAGATTTAAGAGGTTAAGGGGTTATCTTAATGCAGATGAAACAGTTAAAGCAGAGAAAGAGATTAAAGAGATAGAAAGGTTAAAGAGGAATTAGTTTAAGCGGTTCAATAAAAAGAGATGGTTTGATGAGCATGAGAACTGGTTTTAAAGGGAAGAGGAATGAGTCCTCAGGTCTGGCGGCGACCTCAGCGAGGAATAAGAAAGCGTTGAATCTACTTGCCATGGGACTTGCCTTAGCTCTGGTTACTAATCCCACTCCAGCACAATCCAAAGCAGTAGAAGATCAGATGAGAAGTATAGTAAGGAATGAGGTTTCAGTGAATTTACCAGTAGAACCTATATTATCTTCTAGTATTGGGGAACAGACTCAAGACTATTGGACAGGGGGACTAGAGGTATCTGATAAGATTAAGATGAGCCAGGAAGAGATCAATGAGTTTGAAGAAACAGCCTGGAGAATAGCGGTATTAGCCAAGTGGGCAGGTTCTAAAGCAGAGTATAAGGAGACAAGTTCTCTTTCAAGTATAGGAGAAGATTTGCCAGGAGCAACCAAGACATTTGATGGCACTGCTCTTTTTAGCAATGGAGTTGGAAAGCAGATGGTAGAGGGCTCTATTTTAAATGAGTTAAGGAGAGGAGGGGAAGAGAAGATAGCTTTGACAGCAGCTTATGGGGTAAGCAAGGGTAAGATGAGGAGGGCAGTAGAGAAGCTAATAGAAAAAGAATTAGATAAAGATTTAGTACAAAGCGCAAAGGATCGGATGGTATATCTTAGCGCTTCCAAGGGAAAAAGAGTGATC
>JACPBF010000010.1 GCA_016180425.1 Elusimicrobiota bacterium | reverse complement strand
AAATGCCAGTTAATCCATTATTCCGGCGAACGATTACAACGTAAAGCAATACGCATATTGCTTCAAAAATGGGGTCTTTATTACGAGTACTTAGAGGTGACTAGAGGCGCTAAAAGTGTCAACACATCTGACTCCTCGGATGTTTCATTTTAGACTGGACAGTACAAACATTTAAAAGTTTATCGTACTCCTCGGGCTCCTCTCTTAAAATGGATAGGTACTCTAAATAATTCTTGGCGCCTGTAACCCGAAGGCGCGTGGCGATTCTTCTTCCAATACACTTGGGCCGATACTCTCTAAAATCTACGCCTCTCTCTTTAAAGAGGTTTTTTAGCAACACGGAAAGGCCAAAATCCCCCTCCGCGCTATTTTTCCGCTCACCGTGTATTAACTCAGTTGTCATTCCCGCGTCCTATTCTCTCTGGGGACACCCTAAGAACAAAAAAAGCCCGCGTTCTGAAAATTAAATCCAGAACACGGGCTCACTTGTCCGCCCAAACTCCGTCTAAGAAAACTTCTGTCTGTCTGTCTGTCTGTCTGTCTGTCTGTCTGTCTGTCTGTCTGTCTGTCTGTCTGTCTGTCTGTCTGTCTGTCTGTCTGTCTGTCTGTCTGTCTTCACATTTTTCTCAATCAAGACCCCCCTCCCCAGTATCAAAACGATTTCTAGACACCCCCAACATTAAACCTCGCACATTGTACATAAAAAAATAATCATTTACAGCGTGTTGAGAATGGGTCGAGTCTAATATCTCCCGCTAAAGTCTATATTAGGAAAAAATCCGTCTGATTCCTTCTCTCCACGGGAGGCACAAAACCTTGCCCATTTGTTGAATCTGATCTGCCGTACAGAAGAGATAAGCTTCCGCCCCAGGAAAATCATTTAGAAAACGCTCCAGTTTTTTGGCTTCAATTGGATCGGGACGGTCGGTTGATTTAATTTCAATAATCAAATGTTTTTTTCCAGGTCTTTCAATAATAAGATCAATTTCTGCTTGATCTTTTGTTCTAAGATAATAGAAGCGATAATCTTTTTTCTTGTAATGATTCAGGCGATAGATCTCTGTTATCAACCAATGCTCAAAGGCATTCCCAAAAAGGTAGGTGCTTTTCTTGAGTGGGATATCCAACGCATTTTCTAGAGCTCGTTTCACTCCTGAATCAAAGAAGTAGAACTTCGGAGCTTGGTGCTGTTGCTTGCGGATAGAGTGGTGATAGGGTTCAATGAAAAAACCAAGAAGTGTATCCTCTAAAATGGCAAAGTAGGACTGAACCGTTTTATAATCTACCCCAACATCCCGCGCAATTTTTGAGTAATTTAAAATCGTTCCATTGGCTTGAGCTGCCGTGGGAAGAAAACGCCTAAAGGGATCTAAGTCACGGATGATATGTTCGGACCAAATCTCTTCTTTCAGGTAGGTCAATGCATAGGCTTTAAGAAAATCTTTTTTGTCATTATCGCTTTTAAACTGAGTGATCTTTGGCAAGGTTCCCCAGACAAGGGCTTCTTGAATTTGAAATGAGTCTCCCATTTCAACCTGGGTGAATGGAAAAAAGTAGTTGACAAAAGCGCGTCCAGCCAAGAGATTTGCCGCGCCTTTTTTTAGTTTTCTGGCGCTCGATCCTGTAAGGGCAAAGGTTAGGGAGGTTTCTTCAATGAGGCGGTGGACTGTATCTAGAAGCAAGGGGGTTTTTTGGATCTCGTCAATGACCACCCACCGTTTTTCTGATTTAAGAGGAATCAGTTCCCTATACAGAAGATTCTTATCCAACGCATACCGTTCCTCCTGCTCTGCATCCAGTAAATCTATCCACCGGTGAGGTCTATCCTTAAAAAATTCCTTTAGAAAAGTAGTTTTTCCAGTTCCCCTGGGTCCAAACAAAAAGAAACTGTTGGATAAAGAGGGTTTAAGTAATCTTTGGAACATGATACTAATATATACGATATATTAGGAGTTATGTCAAGTAAAAAATTGGTACGGGGGTCTTGAAGTTTTCTGCAATATTATCTATACTGTAATTGCATTTGATGCAATAATAACTAATATCGTGAATATCCCTAGAAATTTACTCGTAAAAATAATACCCTTCTTAAAAAGAAAGGAATTTTTGGCGATCAATGGCCCTCGCCAGGCAGGGAAATCTATTTTTCTAACGCTCCTTCAAAGTTATCTTATTGAAAAAGAAAAGGTTAATCCCAAGCAAATTCATATCCTAACATTCGAGGATAGAAAAATTCTTCGTCAGTTTGAAATGGACCCAGTTCTCTTCATTCAATCTTACCTTGCCAATGAAAAACATTATTTAAACTATGTGATGTTGGATGAATTCCAATATGTGGAGGAAGGGGGACAAAAATTAAAACTAATTTTCGACACAGTTAAACAAGTGAAGGTGATTGTTACCGGGTCATCCTCTTTAGAGATAAAGGCGCAGATGGGTAAGTATATGGTGGGAAGAATTCTAGAATTTCATCTTTATCCTTTTAGTTTTGGAGAAGCGTTAAGAGCAAAGGACCTTCGGTTGGAGAAAATATACAAAGAACATCACAAAAAATTAAATCAATTTATTAGAGAAGGCAGCCCTGTAAAAGTAAGGGCTGGAGTAGATCCTTGGCATGAAGAAATGATTCCTCAACTGGAACATTACACTATTTGGGGCGGATATCCAGCGGTTGCGCTATCTCAAACAGAGGAAGAACGCGCTAAAGTTCTAGACGATATATTTAATAATTATGTGCTCAAAGACATTAAAGGGTTACTGGAACTTGCAACGGACCACAACCTTTTCTTGCTCTCGGAATACCTTGCCACACAGGTTGGGAATATCGTTGTCTATAATACTCTAGCGCAGAGTTCCCAATTGAACTATCGGCAGCTTATGAACCATCTAAACATTCTTCAAGAAACTTTCATTTGTAAAGAGGTTCGCCCATTTTTTAGGAATAGGCAAAAAGAATTATCTAAAAATCCTAAGATCTATTTTTTTGATATGGGATTTAGAAATAATTTATTAGAGAACATGAATGGTCTACAAAAAAGGACCGATTGCGGAGCCATGATAGAAAATAGCGCTTATATCCATTTAAACCAAAGCGCCGGTGTTAGAGAAAGAATTAACTTTTGGAGATCTAAAGCCGGAGCGGAAGTGGATTTTGTTTTTCACACCGGCGGAGAAATAATACCCCTAGAAGTAAAATATTCTAGTTTCCAAGGCTGCAAGATTACAAAAAGCTTTGCCAGTTTTTTAGATTGCTTTAAACCTAAACGGGGAGTTGTGTTAACCAAAAATTTCTGGGGCAAACTTAAGGTTAATGATTCGGAAATTCTTTTTGCTCCAGTTTATTATCTCTAGTGGTTGAATAGCTCGTGTTGATACTTTAAAGACATGACAAACTCTTTTAATTTAGAACCAGAAGAAAAAATTGTGGTGCATATAGACCCGGAAATTAGGGTTCTGGTGCCCGCTTTTTTGGAACATACCCACCAGAATGTTAAAGTGATGAAATCCGCGTTGGCTGCTGACGATCTTACCTCCATTTACCAAACGGCCCATAAACTTAAAGGGTCCACCAAACTGTATGGGTTTAGCGCTTTAGGTGATATTGCAAGCTCCCTAGAGCAAACCGCTCTGCGCCAAGAAACAGAAGCGGTCTCCAAATGGATTGACGAATTCACCTATACTCTTGATCATCTCCAGATTATCTATGACTGAAACTAGAAAACCACTCATCTTAAATGTGGATGACGACGAAAGTATCCTAACCATCGTCAATCACAGGCTTTCTAAAGCTGGATACGAAGTCATTTCTGCAGACAGAGTGAGCAAGGTGCAAGAACTCTTAAAAGGGAATATTCCCGATCTAATTTTGTTAGACATTATGATGCCAGAAATGGATGGGTACCAATTCTGCGCGCAGTTAAAGCAAACAGCGGAACTCGCGTATGTTCCTGTGGTGTTTTTTAGCGCCTTAGAAACAGAGGTGGATAAGAAGAAAGCTTTTGCCGCGGGAGCGGCAGACTACATCACAAAAAATTTTGAATTAAGTAAATTGCCGGAAATCATTAAAAAAAATTTGCGCACAGGAAAAGAATGGGAGAAGTTTAAAACCTATTCAGAAACCCCTACGGGCCCATCTTCCTCCTTAGATTTTCTAAAATTTAAGGAAATTCTTTCCGCCCGTCTTAACTTATCGCCAGAATCTAAAAAACAGCTCTCCTCTATTACGCCCACAAATATTTATCCCCTCGCTGCCACCCTAGGAATTCCACCCAGCCAAATGGCAAAAGAGATCGCCCTGTATCTAAAATTGAAATATGTGGAACAAATCTATCCTGAAGAAATTCAACTGGACGTCTTACCTGTTTCCTTTTGCAAGTGCTACAAAGTCTTAGCCATTCGCAGGTCGGGGGCAGACACTGTCTCCTTTGTTCTAAGTAACCCCTTTGACCAAGACCTCCTCGATTTACTAAGACAACCTCCAACCCCTCCGGGTCCTCTAAATTTTCTTGTCGCTGAACCTAAAACGATTGACCAGCTATTTTCGTTGGAAGGAAAGGAAAAGAGTAAGGATGGGGACGCGGAGATTCATACGATTGAAGAGTCCGATACGACAGAGAATCCCATCACTAAACTAACCACAGATCTTCTGACCAGGGCATTACAGGAAAGAGCCAGCGACATTCATATAGAACCCATGTAACCCAATGTGAGTATTCGGTTTCGTGTGGATGGAGATCTTAGGGAAGTTTTAACCCTGGATCACGCGAAATGCGTAAAGCTTATTGCCCGTTACAAATTCCTTGGCAATATGGATCTCGCGGAAAAAAGAAAACCGCAGGACGGCTCTTTCGAGTTTGTAGTCCAGAATAAAACCATTGTGCTTCGTCTGGCAACATCCCTAACCCCCTATGGAGAAAGTTTAATCATAAGGGTCTTAGAACCCTGGACCAAACCCAGAACTTTGGAAGAGCTGGGCATGGCGGACCATCAGGTTCAACATATGCTTGAGTTTGCCAAAATGAGGCAAGGTTTAATTCTTATTGTGGGGCCTACGGGCGCTGGAAAAACAACCACGCTTTACAGCTTATTTAGTCAAATCGACTGCAAAACTCGCAGCCTTATTTCCGTGGAATATCCAGTGGAATACCGCATCCCCCACGCAAAACAGCAGCAGGTGAATGAAAAAGTTGGGATTACATTTGAATCCCTGCTAAAATCCGCCGTGCGGCAAGATCCGGACATTCTTTTTCTAGGCGAAACCAGAGACCCCTATTCCGCCAAAATGGCGTTAGATTTTGCTAGCACTGGCCACTTAACCTTAACCACCATGCACACCGCCAACGCCACCTCCGCCATATTCCGTCTGGAAAGACTAGGAATAACCCGAGAGAATATGTCGGATACCATCTTGGGTATTGTGGCCCAACAATTGGTTAAAAAACTTTGCGCGGACTGCAAAAAATTGACAGAACTTACAAGCGAAGAATCCAAGATATTTTCTCTTTTTATGAATGACCTCCCTCAACAGGTGGCTCAACCTGTGGGCTGCGTAAAATGCGGCAACACGGGATATTTTGGCAGAGTAGGAATCTATGAAGTCGTAAGATTTTATCCACAAATTTCGGCCATGATTCGTCGCAATGAGCCTATCCCGGAGATTAGAAAATTCGCCAAAGAGCGCGGGGATTATATGATTGGGCAGCACGCCTTGGAAAAAGTAAAGGAGTTACTCATATCCCCAAGGGATATTATTTCATCCATACTGGCGGATGAAGAAGAATACCATCAGATGGCGGTATCCACAAAGCGTTCTCAGGTTTCTGTTTCCGACGAGCAAAAATCTGGAAATTCTCCAAAACCAAATTCCGAAGATCCTCAAAAGTTAAGCCGGAAACCTCTAAAATCAAGTTCAAAACCTGAAGGTGTGCCTAATCTTGGGGGACGGTCCACGTCTCCATTTTTGGAAGAAGAGCTCACCAATCGTTATTCCATCCTGGTTGTGGACGACGATGAAGATACCCGCCAAGTGATTGAAAAATTCCTAACTCTTCGAGATTACGTGGTGACGGTTGCGGTAGATGGAGTAGAAGCTCTAGCGCTTTTGAAAAAGGAAAAATATGACCTCATTCTCTCGGATATAGAAATGCCTAACATGGACGGCTTTGAATTAATGGAAATGAAAGCTGAAAAAGGAATTCCAACGCCTGTCATCTTCTTTACGGGAAAATCCGACCCTGAACATGAAAAGGCCGGACTCACCCTGGGAGCCGAAGATTACATTAAAAAGCCCATCTCTAAAGAAGTTCTTCTTCTGAGAATTGAACACGTCCTTAAGCGCCACCCAAAGTAAATCCCAGTACCACGCCACAAACCGCGCATCATTAACAAATATTTATCATCACACGTGTCTGCTAACGAACTCACTACGATAAATTCTGATTGCTTTATCGTGTAGCGCTGATCACAAAACTGCCGCCAGTTGCATCCGCAATACGCTTAAGCGTAGAAACCCTGTAATCAACATAATTGGAACTCTCCATTCTAGAAACAACGCTCTGGGTTGTCCCAATTCTCTCAGCCAACTCTTTTTGACTCATGCGAGATCTCTGACGCAATTGCGCAATCCTGTAAGCAATATGAAGTCTATCTGCCTCCGCTTTGACTTTTCTCCTAAATCCAGGCCATTTCTTATCAAGTTCCTTCATAACCTCGGTATGTGTGATTATTTTTTTATTCATCCTCTTTAACCTCCGTCTCGAATAATCCAATCTTTTGATCTTTCTTCAGCCTTATATCATTTTCTTTTAGAGCCATGTCTTTCTTTAAGAAGCCGTGGAGTAATACAATGGGATCTTTATGAATGAAAAAATACATTATTCTTACAGAGTTGCGGGCAAACTGAATTCTTAACTCTCGTATAACTCCACGGACGTGATCCGCATAAGGTGGATGAAGATTGGGACCTTCCCTGGACAAAATTTCTATAAACGCAGCAACTTTTCGTGCAGGTTTTTCATTTAGCGATAAAATGAATTCTTTTACCGGTACATCTCCCCGTTTAGTGCTATAGTAGATTATTTTATACATATCCCTTTGACAATAAGAGTATATAGCATATATGCTATATTGTCAAGGTGTCGTCTTTCAAAGAGTTTGTTGAATTATTGTCTAACCCAACGTCATTCCCGCTTTCGCGGGAATGATGGCCGGCTGGCAGTTTTTCAACAAACTCAAATCTACCATCGCTCTGTTTGAAAGTCAAGAAAAAGTGTGGCGCGCCCTTGGTGAGTTGCGAAGTCTGGAGCGAAGCCGAGGGAAACCCGTGTTTCAGCCTTGAAAGGGATTTTTCAGGGGAAAACAATTCGCCCTCAATGAATCTACTAAAACCCTTGTTTCCGTTGGAAAACAGCTTACCTTGCTTTCCCTTGCTTTAACTCGCTTTGTAGCAGCAACATGGCACAAATTTGGCACAAGTTTTTTCCAATATTTTTCAACACGCAACAGTTCATATTTTTTATTAAAAGAATAATCAAACTAATCCAGCAAGCAATTTATCTGCGGAAATAATTCTAACTCTATTCGCAAATTTGTCAACTCCTTCTTTTCTAAGCACCTGATAGACATAAGGGATATTTAACCTTTCTTGAAAGTATTTTAGATGGGGAGAGATGTTCTCATCCTCCGTTTTAACTTCCATTGCAAACCATGGTTTTTCATCTACGGTCACCAAAAAATCTACTTCCCGTTGGGAGGAATCGCGCAAGAAATATAACTTCGCCTTGTAACCTTCTCTGTCATGCCACCAACTAACAAACTTAAAGAGGTGGGAGGCGACAAGATTTTCAAAACGAGCGGCTTCATTGGGAATTTCAGACCAGTCCCATAGGTATAGTTTGGGAACCTTTTTAAGTGAACGATAGGGTGCACGCACAAATGGGTATATTCTATAATGGTAATGGAAAATTTCTAAAACGTCTAGCCAGTGTGAGGCAGCTCGGTGGCTTACTTCAAGGTCTTCTCGAATAGCATTTGTAGAAAGGAGAGATCCTACTTTATTAGGAAGCATGTCACTTAAAAGTTTCATAGTATTAATCTCTCTAATGAACTCTACATCCCGTATGTCTTCCCGAAAAAGCCGTTCGTTGCGTTCGGTGAGCCACCGTCTCAACGTTCTCTCATTCTGAGAAAATAGCGGTTCTGGAAACCCACCAAATTTTTCTAAAACATCCAGATATTTATTTGGATGCCCCGTCTGAAGTTCTTGAAACGGTTGAACCTTAAGTTTGGAACCCGTCATTTCAGCCAGAGAAAATGGATGTAAGAGATAGTAGCGATATCTCCCCATGAGCGAATCGCCACCCTTGCGATAAACATTCATGCGAGCACTCCCTGTAACAAGGAATCTATACCTATCTTTCAAAGTATCATAGGTGCCCTTTATGAATCTTTTCCATCTTTTGTATTTATGTATTTCATCTAGGATGATAAGCTCTGTATTCCCCGGCCATTCAGAGGAAATTATTTTTCTGCGTTCTTGAGGGTTATCCCAATTGAAATAAGCGGTTTCCCTAAAATGGCTTCCTATAAAAGATTTCGCTAGGGTGGTTTTCCCAACTTGCCTAGGGCCACCCACAAAAACCATTTTTTCTTTGATATCCTCCAAGATCGGATCGGTTAAATATCGTTCTTTTAACATAGAAGTAACATATAATAATATTTGCCTAAAAGCAAAAAATTACATGCTAAATTTTGCTTTCAGGCAAAATTGTACGTGCTCAGGCTTGCAGTTTGAAGTGAATGGCTTGTTGGAAGTAATCTTCGGTTCCCTCTAATACCAAAGACTTTCTAGGGAAGAAAGACTGGCGCGCCCGACGGGAGTTGAACCCGTGTTTCAGCCTTGAAAGGGCTTTTTAGAGGAAAACCATTTCCCCCTCTGAAAGCTTATTTAAACCCTTGTTACCGTCGGAAAACAGCTTACTTTACTTTCCCTTGCTTTATTCTCGCTTTCACTCACTTTATTGCAGCAACATGGCACAAATTTGGCACAAGTTTTTTTAAGAATTTTTCAAAATGGAACAGTACATTATTCTTTATTAATCGTTCACCAATAACATAGAGGACAGCACTTCCTTTTGACTTCAGCATTGGGACACCCAAATACCAAAACCTCTCTCATAAGTATTAGTCTATATCCTTGGGTATGGATTTCCCTCCATTTTTTATTTTTATACCCTTCCAAGAGTCCCCATGTAGTTTGGCAATCAACGAATCATGAATGTGTTTGTAAGCAATCTCAAAATCAAATTCAACGTCCGTCCTTAGTAAAGAACTCAGATCTGCGCGAAAAACAGCTGAACGCATTTTTTCAAACATATTCGATTCAAACTGAGCTCGCGTAATTCGTAAACCTTCGTATTCCAAATATTTCATAAAACACTCGATCAATTTTTGGCAGTTAAGCTCAGGGAACTGATTAAGCAAATGATCTAGATCAAAGAGATCTCGGCCTTTTTTACGTTGGTACAACGCTCGTAACTTAGTCCCCATTAATTCTTCAAGCTCGTATGTCTGTAGACTGACAGTGCCACGATACCAGGGATTTTCTAAGGTGAAGGACTTCTGTATAAATCCAAGAACAGTAAAATGCTCACGTGTGTTAATTTCCACTTTTAAGCGTAACGGTTCAATTGGAGCAATTTCTGAATCGAATTTATAGATTAATGTATTATTCCCTTTGGATTTGCCCCATTTTGGATTCCCAAGCCAACGATCCAGTTTTCTTCGAATTTCATTAAGCACTTTTCCAATTGGCTCGCCTTGTATCTGCACCAGGTCAATGTCTTCTGAATACCGTACTGGAATATTTAAAAAAAGTTTTTGAATAGCAGTGCCTCCCCGAAATGCGAGCCTCTCGCGGAGAAAAGGTTCAGAATAAATTTCCATAATAGCTCTTGAAATAACCAAATCTTGCTCCACCTGAGCATCACTAGCCCATGGAGCGAAAGACCGCCAAGCAGTAATATGTGCTTTTGGTATCATTCATCAGCCTCTACATTCTCATTAATAATTAATTTCCAGCGCATATCCTTCTTCACCGCATTTGAATTGCGCTCAGGCCGAAGAGGCGCCAGTGACACGCGTTTTTTATTCAACCAGCGTGCTAGATGTTCCAAACTCTTATTTGATGAACCGAATCGTTCCAGAAGATACCCTAAACGTTGAACAACTGCTAATTCTCGTTCTTTATCCGCTGCAAAAATGATCAGTTGTGGATTGATACGATCGGAAAGCTCCTTTAAAACCGTCGTTACATTTCCAAGCCCACCTACGCGTTTTGCATAGCGGATAATATCCAATGCAGTAGCTTCCGGAGTTGAAACGCGCATACTTCCCGTTTCCGTTTTTACTTCTGAAACTTGTGTTTTATCTAGATGGGATTTCAAAAAGAAACGAATCCTATTACGTCCTGCATTAGCTGGTCGCATAGGTGTATCTGTAATAACATGGAATTCTTGAGGCTGTTGATGCGCAGCTCCATGAATAGCGGCAGCAGAAAGAAGTCCAACATAATAAGGATGCTGACTAAACTTCATAAGTCCATCAATAAACCATGAGGCAGGCGGAGAACCAGAGTTTTTATATTCCAATGGAACAACAATATAAAAACCTCTACGAGGAATTACAATTCGACTTTTTGCAACCAGTCTTAATAAGGCATATTTAAATGCAGTCTTCGAAATTTTAAGCGCGGATAGCGCTTCGCTCCGAGAAAAAGCATATTGCCCATTCGATTGAAGAGTATCAACCCATCTTGCCAAACTGATTCTTTTATGCATTGCATGCAAAAGATAGCATATATAGCTACTTATTGCAATATTTACTATAAAACATTTTTAACTGGTTCACAACTTAAACGGTTTGAAAAGAACAAATAAAATATGCTAAAAATTTACATCACTCGGCTAAACGGTTACATAACATGGCACAAATGTCAAGAAAAGGGTGCGCGCCCGACGGGAGTTGAACCCGTGTTACAGCCTTGAAAGGGCTGTGACCTAACCGCTAGTCGACGGGCGCAAAAATTTTCTGACCCATTTTCCAAACATCCCCTGCACCTAGGGTTAGAAAAATGGTATCTGGCTTACAATATTGCTCTAAAAACATAGGGGGCTGATGACCATTTAATAAGGTTGAATGAACCCCATTTCTCCTTAAAACATGGAGCAAATTCTTGGAAGAAAGGCCTGGTATCGGCTTTTCCCCAGCCGGATAAATAGGAAGCAGAATCACCTCATTTCCTTCCCTTAATGCTTTGCCAAACTCTTTTAAAAGAATCTTAGTGCGGCTAAATCTATGCGGCTGAAAAAGAACCACTAAACGTTTATCCTTATATTTTTCCCGCAGCGCTGAGAGCGTGGCTTTAATTTCCGTTGGATGATGGCCATAATCATCAATCCAAAGAGCTCCATTTTTTTCCCCTCTTAATTCTATTCTTCTAGCCACAGACTGAAATTTTTGCAGAGAAAAACTAATTTTTTCAAAAGGAATTTTTAATTCTAAAGCGCATACAGAAGCCGCTAAAGCGTTTAACACATTATGTTTTCCACAAGTAGAAAGAGATATCGCGCCAACCTTCTCTTTCTTCTTAAAGAGATTAAAACGCGTGTGCTGATTATCAAAACTTAAATTCTGCGCGGAATAAGCGCATCCTGAATCAAATCCATAAGTAACCACTTGCCGATTTAAATAGGGCAGAATGGATTTTACTTCTTTATCTTGCGCGCAGCAAATAGTGCATCCATAAAAAGGAACGCAGTTGCCAAATTCTATAAAAGCTGATTTCAGATTTTTCATAGAGCCGTGATAGTCTAAATGATCATTATCAATATTGGTAATGATCGCAATGGTTGGAGAAAGTTTTAAAAAAGAACCGTCTGATTCATCCGCTTCTGCCACTAAATAGTCCCCGCGCCCTAATTTTGCGCCGCTCCCTAATTGCTGTAGTTTTCCCCCAATAATAAAAGTCGGGTCCATGCCTGATTCCTGTAAAATCGTCGCAACCATGGAAGTAGTGGTAGTTTTGCCATGGGTTCCCGCAACCGCTATTGTGTATTTTAAACGGGCGAGTTCAGCCAGCATCTCTATTCTGGGAATCACAGGAATTTTCAGCTTTAAAGCCTGTTTTACTTCTGGATTATCTTTGCGTACCGCAGTTGAAGTAACAACCACTTGGGTCTCTCCCACATTTTGCATGCGGTGGCCATAAAAAATCTCTGCTCCCAACCCTTGCAAACGGTCCGTCACGTCCGACTGCTTTAAATCAGAACCAGTTACTTTATAGCCTAAATTGACCAACACTTCCGCAATGCCGGACATGCCAGATCCGCCAATTCCCACAAAATGAATTTTTTGTATTGCTTTAAACATTTTTTAAATGTTCCTTAAAATCGCGCATTTTAAATAATCTGTTTCAGGCATGGAAAGCAAAACAGGATGGTCTCTTGCCTGTCCTCTCATTTCTAAAAGTTGAATTTGCTTATTAGAATAAGAAGCCGCAACGCTTAACATTTCTAAAAATTGACTTTTGGAAATGTGATGCGAACAGCTGGAACTAAAAAGAATTCCCTCTTCTTTTAAGAGGGAAAGGGCAGCCTGATTCAACTTCCTATATTTTCTTAAGGCGCCGAACATATTCTTTTTAGATTTCGCAAATGCCGGCGGATCCAACACAATTATATCAAATTTAATATTTTCTTTTTTAAATTCCTCTAGGGCTTGGAAAACATCTTTTTGAATGTTCCTGATTTGCGTTTCATTCAAAAGCGCATTTTTTTGTAACAGTTCGCACGCGCTTGGAGAAGATTCTATTGCAACTACTTCTTTTGCCTGCGCTTTTGCCGCATAGATTCCAAAGGCGCCCGTATAAGAAAAACAATCCAATACTCTTTTTCCTTTTACAACCTCGCCTAAACGCTCTCTATTTTCTCTTTGGTCAAAAAAGAATCCTGTTTTCTGGCCTGCCAAAGGATCAACTAAA
Organism: Elusimicrobiota bacterium; assembly: GCA_016180425.1. Taxonomy (GTDB): domain Bacteria; phylum Elusimicrobiota; class Elusimicrobia; order 2-02-FULL-39-32; family 2-02-FULL-39-32; genus 2-02-FULL-39-32. Next base: position 93,427 of record JACPBF010000010.1, on the reverse strand, counting down.
AAACTTAATTTCTGATCTTTAAAGGTTTGAAATATCCTAAAATCTAAAGGGATTTTCCCTTGAACCACCTCCACGGTTGTAGAAAGATTCTCCAAAGACCTGAGAGAACTATCATTTTTTTTAATCAAACATTCAATCTCAAAAATCTCTTTTAAGGCATCTATAATTTTTTCAAGAATAAGATCCATTCCTAAACAGTTGGATTGGATTACAAAAGTTTTATCAAACCGGTCCACGATTAACCCCGGCAAAAAATCCGATTCCCCAAAAATAAGGCGGTAGGCATGGTCTCCCAAAAAAAGCGAATCTCTAAAACGCTGCGCCTTTTTAATTCTATTCAAAAAAAATTGAGAATCTATCGCCTGATCTTCAAAAGTCAAAAGCCTGAGAGAGATCAAAGAATGAGGATTGTAAAACCCTCTGCCCAAAAAATGGTTTTCCTTAGAATAAAGATCAGCAAGCTCTCCGGGTTTAATCCCATCATCCACCTGTTCAATTTCATTGGAAAATGTCCAAAGATGCCCTGCTAAAATTCTACGATCACAATTATTTTTAAGGACTATTTTTGGGTAAGGCATGAAAATTAGGCGATTGTTTCAAATTACTCTTCAGAAATAAAACTTGCAGCTCCATCCTCTGTTTCCCAAACAGTGACTGAGTAAGGAGGATAGCTTGGCAGGAGTTTTGCCAACTCTTCATAAATCCAGCGCGCTATATTTTCCGCGGAAGGATTCATTTTTTTAAAAAATTCCAAATCATTCAAATTTTTATAATTAATTTTACCTATCACCTGATCAAGAAAAGAATGCATTTCCACAAAATCACACAGATACTCTTCCGGAACTATCAATTTTTTTCCTCTAAATTTAACCTGAATCTTCCAATTATGTCCATGCAAGGGTTCATCTGCCCCATGATAATTCCTCAGATAATGGGCGCTGGAAAATTTTTTCTCTATAAGCACTTCGTACATAAAATAATTGTAGCAAAAAAGAAGATTTGAAGGGTCTTTAGCTCGAAAATATTCACCTGGATTCAAAGAATCCCACAACCAAATGAATGTTTTTTCAAGTTAAATAATCACTAGATTTTGTATAATAAATTATTAAATTTTTTATGAACCTTAACGCGACTGCTTCCAGAAAGCTCTCCTCTGATTCATTTCTTATCCGTCCCATAGAGAAAGACGACCTCTTGGAACTCACTGCTTTAGATCATGGCTCAAGGGAAAACCCTTGGACAAAAGAGATGTTTCAGAAAGAATTAGAACTTCCTTTTTCAATTCATGCGGCGGTAAAAGATGAAAAAGAACTGATCGCATTTGGAGTGGTCTGGCAAGTGAAAGAGATCGCGCAACTGATTCAAATTACTGTAATTCCTGATAGAAGAGGGGCGGGAATCGGAACTTTTCTTGTAAAACATTTAATGAAAATTTGCTCTCAAAAAGGCTGCAAAATAATGGAGCTTGAATTTGAGCAAGGAAATATCGCAGCGAAAAAGTTGTATAAAAAGTTAGGGTTTAAAACAGTTGGCTTTAGAAAAAAATTTTACGGAAACCAAGATGCGATTTTAATGCAATGCGCTCTTTAAAACAAGACATAAAAAAACTCTTTTTTTTACTCATGCTCAGTCTATGGGTGACCCCAAACCTTGGGACTGCGGCAAAAAAAGAAAAAAACGAATTCTCCTTTTCTAAAAATGAAGAGGCTATAGGGAGCAAGGTTTATTCCCATTTTTTAAACGCTTTGCTTTTAGAACGGCGCGGGGAACTGGAACGCGCTTTAAAAGAATATAATCGCACTCTTGCTCTTGAGCCCCAAGCCTCTCTGATTTACCAGCAAAGAGCAAACCTTTACTTAAAAATGGGGCAGACGGAAAAAGCTTTGCCAGATGCTCAAGCCTTTTACAAGCTTCATCCAGAGGATCCAGAAGCATCTCTTTTTTTAGCCTCGATCCACTTAATGTTGAACCAAAAAATTACAGCAAGACAAATATTGGAAAAGTCAATTGAAGAAAATCCTAAACATGTCCTAAGTTTGATTGAATTAAGCAATATCCTTCTTTTTGAAGATTCCCCAAAAGCGATAAAAATCTTAGAAAACATTCTTAAGATTGATCCTTTTTCCATTCAAGCCTACTACTCCTTAGGACTTGTCTATCAAAAGATGGAAGAGTTTCCAAAAGCTAAAAATATGTTTGAGAAAGTGATAGAGATAGACCCGGAATCCGTGCCCTCTTTACTCCTTTTAGGAGAGACCTATGAAAAAGAAAACAATCTAGAATCAGCTATTCTTTACTTTGAAAAAGCTTTAAAAAAAGCGCCGGAACATTTCTCTCTGCGCATGCAGCTGATCTCTCTTTACTCTAAGCTCAAACAATTTGACAAAATAGAAAATTTGCTGCAAATTTACCTGAATGATCCTTCCCCTCCAATGGAAGCAAATTTCTGGCTGGCATTAGTGTATGAAAATAAAAAGCAGTGGGAAAAAGCCCTTTTCTATTATTTACAAGCTCAAAAAGGAATGAATAATCCAGAACTCCACATTCGAGCTGCTAGCATTTACAGTCAATTAGGAGAGAGTAAAAATGCTCTTAGGTCCCTTAAAACCGCTGTAAAGCTATCCCCCCAAGAAGCTCAATTCCACTATTTTCTGGGATTAGCTTATTTGGATCTAAAAAAACCAAAAAAAGCGATCAAAGAATTTGAAAAAGCGATTGAATTAAAAAAAGATTTTGGTTCTAGTTATTTTCAGCTAGGCATCGCTTTAGATTCAATTAAAAAATGGCCGGAAGCTGAAAAAATGTTTAAGCATGTCATTAAAATTGAGCCAACCAACGCTTCTGCTTACAATTATTTGGGCTATACCTATGCGGATCGGAACGAAAACTTATTTGAAGCAAGAAAATTAATAGAAAAAGCATTGGAAATTGACCAAGATAATCCTGCGTATGCGGACTCCCTAGGCTGGCTTAATTTTAGAGAAGGAGACGTCTTAAGAGCAATTTCCCATTTAAAATCAGCGCTTGAAAGCATGCCTGATCCAGCGATCTTTGACCACCTTGGAGACTGCTATCATGCTTTAGGGAATAGTTTAGAGGCAGCTTTGAGCTATCAGCAAGCGCTGGAGCTTGACCCAAAAAATAAAACCATACGAAAAAAACTTGAACGCTATAAAAAATGGCTTTTACCTGAATCCCCAGCCAGAAAACTTCTTAAAAATTTTGAAAAAACTTTAAGCCAAACTCCCTATCTTTCCGGAATGATTTTAGTTAAAGGTAAAAAAAATTTTATTGCAAAGGGAAGTTCATCCGGTTTCTTTTATTTAAGAAAAACCAACCCCTCTCACCTGCCTTCCACAACTACGATTACTGAACTGCGCATGGATCTGGCTTTAAGCGCAAAGATGCCTGTCACCCTTCGCTATGAAAGTAACACAATTAGCCAATGGACTGTTTTTCCTCCGGAAATTAAAGACCAGCTGCCGCAAGAAACTAAAAAATTCCTTGAGCTCATCGCTTCCTTTTTTGACAATAAACTTCTGCTTCCACTAGACCAATGGCAAACAAAGGTTCAAGAAAAATCAAAAAGTTTTGTCCTTACCTATCAAGACCGTTCCGTAACTTTAAAAAAGAATACGGGATTAGTGAAAGCGATCCGCTGGGGAAACACTGTTCTAAAAATAGAAAAATACCAAAATATAGATCGTTATTTTTTTCCGCAAAAAATAAAAATAGAATCATTAAATAAAAATGAAACTGATTTAAAAGAGGTCGAGATTGAATTCTCCCGTCTTTCATTAGACACCATAGAGAATAAAATATTCAAAGCTAAAGAATAGAGATGCGCCTCTTAGCCCCTGCAAAAATCAATCTTTATTTACAAATCTTAAAAAAAAGAAAAGACGGCTATCATTCTCTAGAAACCATTTTCCAAACCATCAGCTTATATGATGAGCTGGAATTAAAAGAGACAAAACAAAAAGTTCCAAGATTCTCTCTAAAAGTAATTCAAAATGGCTCTCAAAAAACCCAAAACTGCCCTCCAGATCAAAAAAATCTGGTTTGGAAGGCTGCCGAACATTTTTTCAAAGAATTTAATCTAAACAAATCCTGCGCAATTATTTTAAAGAAAAAAATACCAATAGAGGCAGGGTTGGGCGGAGGCTCTTCAGACGCGGCAGCCACGCTTAAAGGGCTGGCTCAACTATTTCTTAAATCCTCTTATTCTTCTTCCAAAGTACAATCCAAACTTCTTAGTTGCGCTTCTAGATTAGGAGCGGATGTGCCATTTTTCCTTAAAGGGGGATGCGCTTTGGGTAAGGGCATAGGGGAAAAAATAAGCGCCATTACCCCAGCCCCAAAATTTTGGTGCGTGATCGTGAAACCTGAAATTGGATGCTCCACAAAAGAAGCATACGCTTGGTGGGATGAAACCCGGCAAAAAAAAGGATTAAAATTGACTGAAAATTCAAATATTAATATAATGTTAAATTCCCTAATAAAACAAAAGGGCCGAAAGACATGGAGTTTAACTATAAAAAACTCCTTTGAGGATATTGTTCTTTCCAAAATTCCTGAACTAAAAAAATGTAAACGGGAAATACTTTCTCAAGGGGCAGAGAGCGCATGTCTCTCAGGTTCAGGATCTGCTTTTTTTGGAATTGTTTCTTCCAAAAAAGTTGGGGAAGAGGTAAAAAAGAAATTATTGCATTCTTATCAAAATGTTTGGTTAGTTCAATCGCTTTAGATAAAAAATTTTGCTGCCGCATTAGAAGTAGATGGTCAAGGAGGTTTCTCTCATGGAAATTACAGAAGTTCGTGTGAGCTGCCGGAATGAAGAACGATTAAAAGCCTATGTAACAGTCACTTTTGACAGCGCGTTTGTTGTACGCCACATCCGCATTGTTAAAACAGAAAAGGGACTTTTAGTTTCCATGCCGTCGCGTAAGCTCCCGGATGGCACTCACAAAGATATTGCTCATCCCATTACCCAAGAATTTCGGAAAAAACTAGAAACCAAAATTCTTGCCGCTTATGAGGAAGAATCCAAAAAAGAACCAACCATAACGCATCCGGTTCCACAAGAGAAAATAGAAATTACAGGAAAATGAACAAGGGAGAATAAACAAAATTTTAACCTTAAAGGTTTAGAGTTCTTTCTTCCGGGGTGGTGTAATGGTAACACAGGAGACTTTGGATCTCCCATTCCTGGTTCGAGTCCAGGCTCCGGAGAGATTTTTAGTCATCTCTAAAAAACCAGAGTCATAAACCTCAAAAACTTTAAAAAAATAAATAAAGAGCTATGTCAAAAAACTATTCCATACTAATTTTAGCTGCTGGAGAAGGGACAAGGATGCGATCCTCCTCAATTCCAAAAGTAATGCATGCCCTTTGCGGTCTTCCTTTGATCCAAAGGGTGATCAAAGCGAGCATGCCGATTTCCCAAGAGAAGATTGGAATTGTGGTAGGTTATGGCAGTGAAAAAATAAAAGAAGAGCTAAAAAAACAAAAGAAGTTCCAGTTTATCCTGCAAAAAAAACAGCTGGGTTCAGGAAACGCGATCCAATCTGCAAAAAACTGGCTTCAACACGTTTCAAAATCCTCTTCTCATATTCTAGTTGTCTGTGGAGACACCCCTCTTATTTCTTCAGAAACACTTCTCTCTTTTTGTAACTTTCATTTAAAACAAGAAAATAGAGCTTCGATTCTTTCTTTTAAAACTCCCCAACCTTTTGGCTACGGAAGAATTGTTAGGGATAAAAATTTAAGAGTGCAAAAAATTGTGGAAGAAAAAGACGCTACTGAAGAAGAAAAAAATATTGATGAGGTCAATTCAGCCATTTATTGTTTTGAAATTAAAAAATTGCTGGAAATTTTGCCGCATTTAAAAAATAATAACGCCAAAAAAGAATATTATCTAACCGATGTGATTGAGCATTTCTATAATAAAAGATTAAAAGTTAATGCTTTCCAAAGCGATGCCAGAAATGGATTAGCCATCAAGGAAACCATGGGAATCAATACAAAAGTTGAATTGAGCATGGCTGAAGAGTTCCTTCAGCAAAAAATCAGAAATTATTGGATGGAGCAGGGTGTCACCATGTTAAATCCTTCTTCCATCTATATTGAGGAAAAAGTCGCCATTGGAAAAGATACGCTTTTATTGCCTCAAACCATGCTACTGGGCACAACCAAAATTGGAGAACGCTGCAAAATTGGTCCTTCTAGTTTTATAGAAAATTCTAATATTGGCGAGAATACAGCGGTTCGCGCTTCTTTTATTTATGGCTCAACCATCGGCAATAAAGTTGAAATTGGGCCCTATACCCATTTAAGAACAGGCTCTGTGGTTCAGGATGGAGCAAGGATAGGGAATTTTACAGAGATAAAAAATTCAAATATCGGCAAGGAAACAAAGGTCTCTCATCTAGCTTATATCGGGGATTCTACCTTAGGAGAAAAAATCAATGTTGGCGCAGGAGCGATTACTTGTAATTTCGATGGAAAAAATAAGCATAAAACATTTATTGGTTCTCAATCCTTTGTTGGATCCAATGTAAATCTGATCGCCCCTGTAAAGGTTGGGGCTAGATCCGTTCTTGCAGCGGGCTCTACTATTACGGAGGACGTGCCTCCAGATTCTCTAGCAATTGAAAGAACATCCTTGGTCATCAAAGAAGGTTGGGTTAAAAAAAGAAAATAAACGATTAAAAAGGGAGAAAATTCTTATGCGAACTTATAATAATAACACCCTAAAAATTTTTTCTGGCAATTCTAATCTGCCTTTAACTGAGGAAATTTGTTCCATTTTAGGAATTCCTTTAGGACGCGCTCATGTGGGAAGGTTCCCTGACGGTGAAGTAGAAGTAAAAATTGAAGAAAATGTAAGAGGCTATGATTGTTTTGTTGTGCAACCCACCTCTTATCCGGCAAATGACAATTTAATGGAACTGCTGCTTCTCATGGATGCGCTAAGGCGGGCAAGCGCGGATAGAATTACCGCTGTTTTACCCTACTATGGTTATGGCAGACAGGACAGAAAAGCTGAACCCAGGGTACCCATCTCAGCAAAACTTGTGGCAAACTTAATTCAAGCCGCAGGCGCGGACAGAGTCTTAACCATGGATTTGCATGCGGGACAGATTCAAGGTTTTTTTGATATTCCTGTAGATCACCTCTATGCAAACCCTGTAATTATTGACTATTTTAAAAGAAAAAGTTTTATCAATAATGAACCTGGAACTTTGGTGATTGTTTCACCAGACGCAGGCGGAGTAGAAAGAGCCAGAGCCTTTGCCAAACGTTTAAGCGGAGAACTGGCGATTGTGGACAAAAGAAGAATTTCTCCCAGAGAAGCAGCGGTCATGACCATTGTGGGAGACGTAAAAGACAAATACGCAATTCTAATTGACGATATTATTGATACCGCAGGTACTTTGTGCAAAGCCTGTGATGCCCTTCGCCGCGCAGGGGCAAAAAAAATTTTTGCTGGCTGCGCCCATGGAATTTTTGCAGGGCCAGCCATTGAAAGATTAAACCAAGCTCCAATTGAGGAAATTGTAGTTACGAATTCAGTTCCTTTAAAACAATCAAAGCCAGAATATATCACTGTGCTTTCTATAGCCAATCTCTTGGCTGAAGCTATTGAGCGCATTCATTCTGGTTCCTCTGTCAGTGAGCTCTTTGTGTAAGGAGAATGAAACAATGCAGAACATAATCTTAGAAGCAGAAACAAGAGAATCCGTCACAAATGGAAAACTAAATGAGTTGCGTAAATCCGGCTGGATCCCGGCTGTACTCTATGGAGTCCATTCTGGAAAAAAAAGCGACAAAAATATTCTGATAAAAGTAAAAGAAAAAAGTTTGCAGAAAACCATTGGCAGCCATAATGCGATATTAGAACTAAAAGTAGGAAACCAAAGCGATCCTGTTCTGATCAAAGAAATCCAAAGGCATGTCGTTACCCAAAGGCTGCTTCATGTGGATTTTCAAAGAGTAAGCATGACGGAAAAATTAGAAGTGATGGTGCCTTTACACCTAGTGGGCGAAGCTAAAGGAGTAAAACTTTCCGGAGGGATTCTGCAACATTTAGTTCGGGAAATAAAAATCCTAGCGCTTCCCAAAGATTTACCGCCTGCAATTAATCTGGATGTTAGCGGTTTAGAAATTGGACATGGCCTGCTTGCAAGCGAAATCCCCGCTATTCCTGGCGTAGAGCTTTTGATAGATCCGCACCAAATGATTGCAAACGTTGTTGCCCCAACTATTTTAGAGGAAACTCCTCAAGCTCCGGGGACCGCAACAGCCGCTGAACCAGAGGTCATTGCCAAAGGTAAAAAACCTGAAGAAGGAGAAGAAGCTGCTGCCGCAACCGCAGCTAAACCTGGAGAAAAGGGAGCAGCTGCTCCCAAAACAGCTGGAACTCCAGCTAAATAATCCTAAATTTTGTCTAAAAGATGGGGACACCCATTCAGTTTGTCATAGGTTTAGGAAATCCTGATCCTCAATATGAGGGAACTCCTCACAATTTGGGGAGAACTTTAATGGAAAAAATTAAAAGAGAAAAAAATCTAAATTGGCAAAAAGAAAAAATGTATGACACTACTCTTTCCAATCCCTCTTTTGTGCGGTTAAATAGTTATATGAATGCTTCCGGCATTGCTGTAGAGCATCTGGTTAAAAAAATGAAAGTTGAACCAACGCAACTTTTAATTTGCTTTGATGATTTTGATTTGACTTTAGGAACCCTGCGCGTACGAAAAAAAGGCTCTGGCGGCAGCCATAATGGTTTAAAATCAATCGTTGAATCTTTAGGCACAAAAGAATTCCCCAGGCTCCGCTTAGGTATTGGGCCTCTTCCTAAAGGAAAAGATCCTTCTCAGTTTGTGCTGAGTCCTTTTTCTAAAACAGATAAAGAGATGGTTCAAAAGATGCTAGAACAAGGGATCCTGGCTATTGAAACCATTCTGAAACAGGGTTTAGAATTTGCAATGAACCAATATAACAAAAATAACGGCATTGTTAACTAGAATTTAAAAGTGTCCAATTTGAATTCTTAATAATAATTGACATGAAAAAAAATTTTTTATTAAATACTTAAAATTTTATGGAACAAACAAAAGAAAATAACCCAATCAATAGCTCAGCCAATACAGCAATTCCCGCAAACAGTGTAAAAAATAATGTGCCCCCTGTCTCTTCCCAACAGGGAATGAAGCGCAGAGATTTTTTATGGACCGCGTGGGCATCCTTTGCCACTTTTCTTGCAGCTTCCGCAGGAGCCATGGGCAAGTTTCTTTTTCCTAATGTACTCTATGAATCCCCTCAAATTTTCAAGGCTGGTAAACCAGAAGATTATTCTCTGGGAGTTTCTACAAAATGGATGAAGGACCAGCGCGTATGGATTGTAAAAACCCCTTCCCAACTTTATGCTCTTTGGGGGCGTTGCACTCATTTAGGCTGCACCCCAAATTGGTTTGACGCTGAAAAAAGATTTAAATGTCCTTGTCATGGTTCAAATTTCACCAGTGAAGGAGATGTGATTGCAGGTCCTGCCCCGAAACCTTTAAACCGCTGCGCTATTGCCCTGCTTCCTACAGGAGAAATCTTAATAGACAAATCCATCCTGGAAACCCGCCCTGGGTTCCGTGAAAAAGAACAATTTAGAATTGCTTTAAAAGAAGCGTAAAAAAATTCTCTTCAATGAAAATATCTTTTGAACAAATAAAAAAAGAAATAATTGAACATCCCATTTGGCGTTCCATGTTCCGCGGAGGGAAATGGCACGATACAGCGCGGGACAGAGCTCAACATATTATTGGCAATGTCTGGCTGCATCTGCATCCAGCAAAACTTCGTAAAAGAGCAGTTCGCTTTACTTATACCTGGGGTTTGGGCGGTCTTTCTTTTGGGCTCTTCTTTGTTTTAACTGTTTCCGGCATTCTTTTAATGTTTTATTACCGCCCCACTATTCAGCTCGCGTATCAAGATATTAAGGATTTGGAATACGTGGTCACCATGGGATCTTTCTGGAGGAATTTTCACCGCTGGGCTGCTCACTTAATGGTCTTAATTACAATTTTTCACATGATCAGAGTATTCTTAACAGGTTCCTATAAATCTCCTCGAGAATTTAACTGGGTGGTTGGCACACTTCTTTTAGTTTTAACTCTTCTCCTTTCTTTTAGCGGATACCTTCTCCCTTGGGACCAAATTGCGATTTGGGCTATTACCGTAGGCGCAAATATGGCTTCTAATACACCTATATTAGGAGCTGAGGGTCCTTTTTCTATCGTAAACATTAAAAATGATGCTCGGTTTATGCTGCTAGGAGGAACCTATGTTGGAGAAGCAGCGCTCTTAAGATTCTACGTACTACATTGCGTAGCTTTTCCCTTTGTCACTGGAGTTTTTTTAATTGTTCATTTCTGGAGAATAAGAAAAGATGGTTTTTCTGCCGCTCCTTTAGATTTAAAAAATAAAAATGAAGAAAAACTAGATGTCTGGCCAAATCTTGTTGTAAGGGAATATCTATACGCAATGATCGCCTTAGCTCTATTGATAGCTTGGTCTGTATTTATTCAAGCTCCTTTAGAAGAACAAGCTAATTTAAATGTCACTCCTAATCCAGCAAAAGCTCCTTGGTATTTTTTAGGATTGCAAGAACTCTTAGTCTATTTTGATCCTTGGATCGCGGGAGTTCTTCTTCCAACTTTAATTATCATTGGCCTCATGGCTATTCCTTATCTGGACAATAACCCCAATGGAATAGGCTATTATTCTCTTAAAGAAAGGCCTTTTGCCAATACGTTTTTTTTATTTGGCATTGCCCTCTGGTTTATATTAATTTTAATTGGCACTTATATGAGAGGACCAAACTGGGGCTGGTATTGGCCATGGGAAGATTGGATGCATCACAAACCACCTCCTCCTTCAGCCTGGAATGTGCCTAATAGTATAGGCTTGGGGCTTTTAGCTCTGTATTTTCTTGGAGGAATCTTTTTACCGCGATGGATCAAAAAAGAAATTCCTTTTAAAAAATATTCTTGGATTGGAACAGCCATTATTTTAATTCTTTGCCTGGCATTAAAACCTATTTTTCATTTGGGCTGGACTCAAGCTCTTTGGATAGCCTTTGCAGCCATTCTCTACTACATTTTAGGGATCCTTCTTCCTCAACAATATATCCGTACAATTTCCTGGCCAAGATATGTGATTGCAATGCTATTCCTCTTAATGACCATAGCAGTGCTTTTGAAAGTAGGCTTACGGTTAGGATTTAACATCAAATATATTTTTACTTTGCCCCAATTTAACTTTAATATTTAAACTAAATGTTCAATGCGAATATTAGAAAATGAGAACTCTAGTGGAAAATTTAAAAAATATTCGAATTCAATGGATCCTCTATGAAATTTAGAGAAATCTTCTTTAACAAAATTTTTACTTTACGCAACCTTTTTTTTATTTCCAATTTTCTTGTTCTTGGTTTATTCTTCTATGCCTTAGCCCACGACTTTTTTAGAGAATGGAAACCCTATCAAAAAGAATATAAACTAAAAGAGAAAAAACGAGTTAGAGATTTAATGGAAAAAGGAGATGCTGCAACTAAATCTGGTTTGAACGATGAGCTAAAAAAAGCAAAGGCGATGCGCCTGGAAATTAAACAGATACTGGCGACTGACATGAACCGAGTGGATCGCTGTATCACCTGCCATTTAGGCCATGACAGTTTTACCAATCCCACTCTGATCAATGATTATAAAGAGCACCCTTATGCAGCTCCTAAAAATGACATTCATGAAAAACATCCCTTTGAAAAATATGGCTGTACCATTTGCCATGAAGGTCAAGGCCTCGCGACCACCTTTACAGGCGCTGGCCACATGCCAAAAGATGAAACTCAAAAAAAAATTTGGGATAAAAAACATGACTGGAAAGTAGTAGAGTTTTGGGAACATCCTATGAAAGCCGGCCCGCTCATTTATGCTAGCTGCTCTAAGTGCCATGAAGCCCATCCTCCTGTAAAAGGAGTGGAAATTGTTAAAAAAGGCAAGAAACTCTTTTTTGAAAATGGCTGTATTGGCTGCCATCAGGTGAGAGGAGAAGGCGGAACCATTGCTCCGGATCTTGCGGAAGAAACCTCTGTAAAACCCTTAGCTAGAATAGATTTTGGTTTTGCGGTAAGCGCTGGATTAATTAATAAAGAGGAAAGAACATTAGAAAATTGGATTAGACTTCATTTTACAGCTAATCCAGCTGTGATTACCCCAGGAGATCCTGAAGGACATTTAAGCCCTGATCCAAAAAATCCACAGCCTGTAGCGCCAACTGCCATGCCCTATTTTGGATTTAATAAAGATGAATCTGAAGCATTAGTCGCTTATGTGAGTTCTTTAAAAAGAGAAAAAATCCCCTACACTTATCATATCCCCGCGCTAAAGGAAGCAGAACCAAAATTTGCCAGCGCTGTTCAACACGGAAGATTTATTTTTCAAAAATATGGCTGCACAGGATGCCATGGAAAAAATGCGGATAAAGGAATCTCGATCTTTAATAAACAAGGGGGCAGAGCTCCGGATTTAGTAAAAACCGTAGGAACTTTTACAAGGGAAGAATTAATTGAAAAAATAAAAACAGGCGTTAACCCTGAGGAAAAGGAAAATCCAAAAGGGCCTACCCCGCCGGTTTATATGCCCAGCTTTAAAGATAAAATTAAAGGACAAGAAATGGAACATCTTGTAAGCTATTTATTGAGTATTGCTGAAAAGACAGAAGAGTGGTAAAATTTATAGATCTAAAATAAATTTTTAGATTCGAATAAGGGGGCGCCATTGAAAATGAAGAAAAAATTATTTTTTTTAACTCTATTTATATCTTTACTGTTCACACACTTCACGCTTTTTAGCGCGGATAAAGAGGCGGCTAGCAGCGCAGAGGCTGAAAAAGAAAAAGCTTTAAAAAATCCGTATCCTAATGACCTTGGTCCGGACAAAATTGATATTTCTAAATATAGCGCTGAGTTGCAAGAAGGCTATAAACTGATGTTAGATAAATGCGCAAAGTGCCATGCCCCTTCCCGCCCTTTAAATTCTCAATTTTTAGATTTAAAACCAGAAGAGCTCCAAGCTGTAAAGAGCTCTAATCCTGAAATCTTTAAAGATAAGCTGGTCTGGCAAGTAGAGACTGGCATCTGGCAAAGATACATTAAACGGATGATGGCAAAGCCAGGATGTAACATCAGCGCTCAAGAAGGCAAAAAAATCTGGAAATTTATAGTAGAAGACTCAAAAAAAAGAAAAACAGGAGCTCAAGCAAAAGTTTGGGCAGAACACCGCAAAAAATTATTAGCTGAATTTAAAACAAAATACCCAGATCGTTTCAAAGAGCTTTTTGAAAAATAATTTTTTATACGTATTAGTTTAAAATAATAAAATCCATCCTCCCCTCTGGATTTATTTAAATTTTAACCCGTATTTTGCAATCTTGCGCAACATTTTCATAAGTGCAAAATACGGGTTAAATCCTAATCTTTATTGATATGGCAGATGAAAAATTTGATGTAATCATAGTTGGCGCTGGCCCCGCAGGGGTGAGCGCAGCTATCACTTGCGCCCGCGCAGGATTGTCCACAGTAATATTAGAAAGAGGCGAATATCCGGGAGCTAAAAATGTTCAGGGAGGCATTCTCTATACAAAAATGCTCACTGAGATTATCCCTGACTTCTGGAAAGAACCCAAACCCCCTGTAGAGCGCCACATTACAGAACAAAAAGTCATGCTTCTTTCCAATCAATCCGCAATTCATCTTGGTTTTAAATCCGCAGATTGGAGAAAAGAACCGCATAATTGTTACAGCATCATCCGCGTTTCTTTTGACCGTTGGTATGCAAAAAAAGCAGAGGAAGCAGGCGCAGAACTCTATACAGGAGTATTGGTTTCGGATCTTATTAAAAAAAATGGAAAGATTTGCGGAGTAAGGACCAGTGAGGGAGATGAGCTTTTTGCAAATGTAGTGATCGCCTGCGATGGGGTTAATTCCTTACTAGCTCAAAAAGCAGGTTTAATTGATGAATGGCGCCCGGATGAAGTAGCCTTAGCTGTAAAAGAAACTTTAGCTCTTCCAAAAGAAAAAATTGAAGAGAGATTTTCCTTAGAAGGGAATGAGGGAGCTACTTTTGAAATGTTTGGGAAAGTGACTGAAGGTATGTTAGGTTATGCTTTCCTTTATACCAATAAAGAAAGCCTTTCTTTAGGGGTTGGATGCAAGGTATCTCACTTCCAAAAAACAGGAATTCCACCTTATGAACTTTTGGATCATCTTAAAGCGCACCCTATTCTTAAACCCTTAATTAAAGACGCCCAAAGTCTGGAATATTCCGGCCACTTAATCCCTGAAGGCGGCTACTATTCCATGCCTCCGCTTTATACAGATGGTTTTTTAATTGCAGGCGACGCAGCCCAAATGGTGAACCCTTCCCATAGAGAAGGCTCTAATTTAGCCATGACCGCTGGGAAATTAGCTGCTGAAACAGCAATCGAAGCTAAAAAAACCGGTGACAGCTCATCAAAATTTTTATCTTTATATCAAAAAAAATTAAGGGAAACATTCATTATTCCAGATCTTTACGACCACAAAGATCTAGAAGAAAAAATTGAAGAAAGACCTGAACTCTTAACAGACATTCCGGATTTAGTCTGCAATGCGGCCTATGAATATTTTAATGTGGACGGACGGGCTAAAAGAGACGTGCAATCAACGATCTTAAAAAAAGTATTTCGCAACAAAGCTGTGCGTAAAATTATTAAATCTGAGCTAAATTTAAAAAATCTTTTAGGTTTATTTAAAGGCGCTGTAAAAAGCGCGTTAAACTATAAAAATTTAAGTTAATGGTGCGCTTAATTCTTCGCTGATTTAACCCTAAATAAGGTATAAAATTTCAGCGCTTTAAAAAACAAAATATTTATAATAAAGGATTTCTTATGTCAACCGTTGAAGAAAAATTAGGAACTCTTGCCTTTAAAAACGATCACCAATCGCACATCTCCATTCCTGACCCTAAAATATGCCTAACCCAATGCAAGGATAAACCCTGCACTAAAGTTTGCCCGGCAAAAGTCTATGACTGGGACGAATCTCAAAAAAAGATTGTGGTTGGGTATGAGAATTGCATTGAGTGCGGCGCTGCCAGAATGATTTGCCCTTTCCAAAACATCCGTTGGGAAATGCCCAGAGGCGGTTTTGGAGTTTCCTACAAGTTCGGTTAAAATAACTTATTTATTAAGAATTGAATTAAAGATTTGAAATATCTCAACTCTTTAAACAAATTTATTTTATGTAAAACAATTACTAATAGTATTGTATTATTTGAGCTGGATATTGCATTATTTTTTAAAATTCATGTTTAAATCAATAATTATTATAGGAATTTCTAATTTTTTTCTTTGTTTATTCCTACATGTTATAGTTTGGAAAATAAACCGTCCAAAGAATGATTTTTTAGCTTTATTTTTAATTTTCTTATTTTTTCCTTTAGCATTATACTTCATCTCCTTCTTACTTTATTATGTAAATAATATAGTTCCTAATTCATATATTTCTCTAGAAACTCTTTTGGCAATTTATCTCTTACATCTTTCACTTTCCTCAGTTTATATTCAAAGCTATCCTTTAGCTCAAGCAGTATCTCCATCTTTAAAAATTTTAAAAATAGTTGGGGATTCTATGCCTAAAGGTTTAAGTAAACAAGAAATTTTGCATCACTTTGATCTATCTGATCTTGTCATTAAAAGAATTGAGGACCTAAGTGATAATAAATTTATTAAAAATGAAAATGAGTATTTTACCTTAACATATTTTGGAAAATTTCTGGCTAAATTTTTTATCTTTTATCGCACTTTCTTAGGCCTGCCACCCGGAAAAGGTTAAAATCTGAATTGAATGATTACTCTCATAATAATTTTACTACTCTCTCCATTTCTACTCCTTATGACTCATAAATTTCTATTGCGATCTTCAAAAAATCAATCCCCTCAAATAGTTGCTATCAATGCCGGCATTCTTTCAACAATCCCTGTCTTTTCTTTAATATGTTTTTTTCTTTTTAACAACCCATCTTTTTCAAACGAAAATATTTATTGGGGAATAATATATAGTTTTATAGTTTATAGCGGAATTATTTATTCATATTATCATCTATTTAATATGAGCGAAACGGGAAGGCGTATAAAAATTATCTGCACCATCCTTATCAATGGCGCATTAAACAAAAAGAGTATTATTGATATTTATGGCACAACTAACCCCATTGAAATTAGATTAGAACGGTTATTATATACTAAGATACTGTTTCTTAAGAATGATTATTACATGCTTAATAAAAAATTTCTTTATTGGACTTCCAGTTTTGTAGAAAATTGGAGAAAAATTTTAGGATTTAATTAATGCAATAACTCTATCAATATTTGAGATACAAACTACTGCAAATCCTAATTTGGTGATCTGAAGAAATATAATATAAAATATTATTTTTATATAACTTAAATAAAATATTAAGGAAATGACATATTGAAACTAGACCGTTTAACGATTAAAGCTGAGGAAGCTCTTTCTGCAGCAAGCGCCCAAGCAGGAGAACGTTCTCACCAAATGATTTCTACAGAACATCTCCTTTTTGCTTTGATCCAGCAAAAAGATGGGGTGGTTTTAGAAATTTTAGAAAAAATAGGAATATCTTCTAATCTTTTATTAAAAAAAATTGAGAAAATTTTTGAAAAAAATCCTCAAGTTTCTTTAGGAAGCGCTCAGATTCAAGGACAGCTTTTTATTTCTCCTGAATTGCAGACGGTTCTAAACCTTGCGGAAAAAATCGCAAAAGATCTAAAAGACGAATTTATTTCCACAGAGCATTTGCTCTTAGGTATTGCTGAAGAATCCAAGAGTAAGGCGTCTCAACTGCTTTTAGAAACTGGCATCACAAAAGAGACAATCTTAAAATCCCTGCAGCTTATCCGAGGCAGCCAAAGAGTCACTTCCCCATCGCCAGAAGATACCTATAAACCTTTAGAAAAATATGGGCGAGATCTCACAGAAATGGCAAAACTAGAAAAATTAGATCCTGTAATTGGAAGGGATCAGGAGATTAGGCGCGTGATTCAAGTGCTTGCCCGCAGAACAAAAAATAACCCTGTGCTGATAGGAGATCCTGGGGTTGGAAAAACAGCCATAGCAGAAGGATTGGCTCAGAGAATTGTTTCCGGCGATGTGCCAGAAACTTTAAAAAATAAGAAAGTCATTGGACTGGATTTAGGAGCACTCATTGCCGGGACAAAATTTAGGGGAGACTTTGAAGAGCGTTTAAAAGCAGTTCTAAAAGAAATAACAAGCTCAGGCGGACAAATAGTTCTTTTTATTGATGAAATGCATACCTTAATCGGCGCCGGGGCTGCTGAAGGAGCACTAGATGCTTCTAACCTGCTGAAACCCATGTTAGCTCGAGGTGAGTTGCACTGCATAGGAGCGACCACCATTGATGAATACAGAAAACATATTGAGAAAGACGCTGCTTTGGAAAGAAGATTTCAACCTGTTTTAGTGAATGAGCCTAGTGTGGAGGATACGATCTCTATCTTGCGCGGGCTAAAGGAAAAATATGAGCTGCACCATGGAGTAAGAATTAAAGATTCCGCTTTAGTGGCAGCTGCAAAACTCTCCTCACGTTATATCTCAGACCGATTCCTGCCAGATAAAGCCATTGATCTAATAGACGAGTCTGCTTCCAGCTTACGCATGGAAATTGATTCCATGCCTCAAGAATTAGACGAGCTGGATAGGAAAATACGGCAATTAGAAATTGAAAAAACAGCGCTTAAGAAAGAAGCGGATCCCCTTTCAGAAGAAAGAATTCAAAAAATTGAGGAGGAGCTTAAAAACCTTAATCTTAAGACCGTTGGTTTTAAAAATCAGTGGGAAAAGGAAAAAGAAATTATTCAAAAGACAAGGGTCTTAAAAGAAAAACTAGAAAATTTAAAACTGGAAGAAAAAAATGCGGAACGAGCTGGGGACTTAGGCAAGGCTGCTGAAATCCGCTATGGGAAACTCCCCAACATACAAAAAGAGATGGAAGCTTTGAACCAACAGGTTGAGACCCGCCGTAAAAAAGGAGCGCTCTTAAAAGAAGAGGTGGATGAGGAAGATATTGCGCAAGTCATCTCCCGCTGGACAGGCATTCCTGTAACCCGAATGCTGGAAGCTGAAATGCAAAAACTCTTCCATATGGAACAAAGGCTGCATAAAAGAGTGGTGGGACAAGAAGAAGCTATTCAAGCGATTAGCAACGCGGTCCGTCGTTCCAGATCAGGAATTACAGATACTAATCGTCCCATAGGAACTTTCATGTTTCTTGGTCCAACCGGCGTGGGAAAAACTGAACTAGCCAAAGCAGTGACAGAATATCTTTTTGACGATGAAAAAAACTTAATACGCATTGACATGAGCGAATATATGGAAAAACATTCTGGTTCCCGTTTAATTGGCGCGCCTCCTGGCTATGTGGGCTATGATGAAGGTGGACAACTGACGGAAGCGATCCGTAAACATCCTTATGCAGTCATTCTTTTTGATGAAATTGAAAAAGCTCATAAAGAGGTGTTTGATTTAATGCTTCAAATTCTGGATGAGGGACGCTTGACAGATGGACAAGGCAGAACCGTAAATTTTAAAAATAGTCTGATTATCATGAGCTCTAATGTGGGATCCAATTGGATACAGGAAACTTCAAACTACCAGGAAATGAAAAAAAGAATTATGGAATCTCTTCATGCTCATTTTAGGCCGGAATTCTTAAATCGCATTGATGAGATATTAATATTTCAGCGTTTGCAGGCGGATGAAATGAATAAAATCGTTGAGATTGCCTTAAAACAGCTTAAAAACCGTCTAAATGAAAAGAAAATTTCTTTAGCCTTAACAGAATCTGCTAAACGCTTCTTAGTCAAAGAGGGATTTCATCCTGCTTTTGGAGCAAGACCTCTCAAACGAGCAATTCAAAAATTCCTATCAGATCCTTTAGCTCAAAAAATCGTTTCCAATGAATTTAAAGAGGGCGATACCATCGAGGTTTCATCCAAACGAGTGGAAGGAATAGAAAATCTTGTGTTTAATAAAAAATAATTAAACCAAATAACAGTTGGACTCAAGGAATTTTGGTTGGCCCGAATAATCCAGTTATATTCAAAGAATTAGGCTTTGGAAGACGATAAAAAATATGGGCTTTTTCTTCTCGATTCTCATAACTAATGTTAGTTCTGGGGTTTTAAGCAACTGTATTTATAGATTTATTTGAAATAAAACTGGATATATTGTTTATCGTGGTATCTAAAATTCTCTGCATCGCTTCTTGACTATAAAAAGCGATATGAGGGGTAATCACTACATTTTCTCTATGTAAAAGGATGTGATTTTTAAGCAAAGTTTCTAACTTATCCTGAGGGAATTGGTGCGAAAGGATCTGTTTTTCTTCTTTAATTAAATCTTCATCCTCTAAAGCATCTAACCCAGCTCCTGCAAGGATGCCTTCGTCTAACGCTTCCACTAAAGCATGAGTATCTATCAAAGCTCCGCGGGCGGTGTTTACCAGAAGCGCTCCCCTTTTAATCTTCTTAATATTCTGCCTATTAATCAAATGATGAGTTTTCGCATTGTAAGGAGCGTGCAGGGATACAATATCTGAATGAGCAAGTAAGAATTCCAAATCCGCATAGTTAAACCCAAGGACCTCTTCCAAAAAATGGTTTTTATTCACATCAAAAGCAAGCACTTCCATTCCAAAACCTCTGGCCATTCTTATCACATGTAAACCAATATGTCCTGCGCCAACAACTCCTAAAGTTTTACCTTTTAAATCAAAACCTTTTAAGCCATTTAAAGAAAAATCACCCTTAACAGTGCGCACAAAAGCCTTATGCACATTGCGGGAAAGAGAAAGAATCAAAGCAAAGGTATGCTCCGCAACAGTATTTTCTCCATAAAAAGGAACATTGGCAACAACAATCCCTTTTTTTTTGCAGGTTTCCAGATCAATATGATCAAACCCTGTAGAGCGGGTAGCAATAAACTTTAAATTTTGAATTTGGCTAATAACTTCCTTGGATACTTTAGAATAGATAAAAACTGAAAGAATGTCACAAGATTTAATTTGGCTAAGGTATTGCTCTGAAAGTTCTTCTTGAAAAAAAAGAAATTCATTGTTAAGGGCTAAGGGAGAATTTTTAATACATTCTATTTCCCAGTCATTTATTTCTAAAAAAGCAATTTTCATGGTTTTCTCTTATCCTAAAGGACGAGAGTGGTCGCCAAGGCGACCCTCCTGTAACACCAAGGTACAAGCATTCCCTCGCTGTCCCTTCCTCTTAAAAATTTCATTGTAGGGACTGCACCTTCCTATAAAAAATTTCTTAAGGAAAGGTGCTGAAGCTCGGTCATGGTTTCTCGGTTAATTATAGCTTTTTCTTTTAAAATTTATGAAAAAATAAGGGAGCCAACTCCAAAATATCCAGCTAAAAATTTGATTGAATGGAAGTGTGCGAAACAGTGTCCATAAAACTAAAATAGGATCAATCAATAAGTAATACCAACCAGTCTTTGCTTCTCTTTTAACACGAACAATCACTTTAACCGCATTAAAACGCTTTTCTCTTAAAGCAGTTAAAACAGCCGGCTCAATATCTTTAGCGGGCAACTTTCTCCATCCGGGCAGTTCAATAATGTTCCATACATAATTCGTAAACCCCCAACCATGATTATCCGTAACCCCAGTCATAAATAAATTGTGATGATCACAAAAGCGGATGATCCGATTCCTAGACGATTCATCAAAATCCAAAGCCAATGGCGCGCTATTTACAATTTCAAAACCGCTAAGTCCCCAGTTCACAAAATCATCTAAATCGCTGTTCCAGTGGTATTTCCAATATTCCGGCAAACTTGCAATCACTAAAATTTTTGGATCTTTTCGCATTTCTTTTAAAAAAATTTCCAACCCGGATTTTCCTTGATCATAAGGGCCATTGGGGATCAACTCTTTTAGCCCTAAAACCACCCAATGCGATTCATGCAAACTAACCTCTTCTCCTAAGAAAGAAAGGATTTTGCTTTCTCCCTTCATTGCTCTTGCATAAGAAAGCAGTGAACCGTTAAAAACATTGTGATCTGTTATGAAACAGGCATCAAATCCAGCTTTGAAATGCCAGTCAATATTTTTTTCTGACGTAAAAGATTTGCGCGCATCCCAGGAGCTGTTCGTGTGCGAATGAAAATCCACAACCATTAAATCTGGATTATTAACTTTTAAGCTTGCCAGGGGACGGGGTAAAAATACAGCCAAAGCGATCACTAAAAGATAACTCATCACAAACAGCATAAATTTTACAAGCTCTTTAAAAAGAAGCTGAAGTGTTAGCGCTTGATGAACCAAATAAATAAAACGAAAAAAAATCCAGATCAAAACGCTAAATAGAATAAAAGCAGCATGCTGTTTTAAACTTAATAAAGTTAAATGATCAAACAAAGAAAAAAAAGGAGAGAAAAAAAGATATGATTTAGGAAAATAAAGGAAACAATCTAGAGGATAGGTTCCAGTAACAATGTCTTTGACTGTGTTTGGGGTTTTAAAACTTTGCCCTAAAAAAAGTAAAAGGGTAAGAATTCCAGAAAAAAGAAGACTCTTTCCTTTTTTAGGGCTTGCCAATTCCAATACTTGTCCCTCCATCTACCACTAAAGTTGTGCCTGTAACCCAGGCAGATTCATCCGAAGCAAAATATAGAATGGAAAAAGCAGCATCTTCCGGCAGCCCATCCCTGAATAGCAGTGGATTTGTCCGCAAAGAATCTTTTCCTTTAGTAAACATTTGATGAGACATTTGCCCGGGACAAACACAATTCACTCTAATCTGGCGCGGGGCCAATTCCAATGCCAGACTTTTAGTAAGAGAAATAACCGCTGCTTTCGAAGCATTATAATGCGCCATATTTTTTGTAGTTAACATAGAGCCAAACACCGCTGCTGTGAGGATAATGGAACCAGAACCATTTTTAATAAAATAGGGGAGGGCTGCTTGCACAGTGAGAAATTTAGCTTTTAGATTTAAGGATAACATCTCATCCCAATCTTTTTCCGTAATCTTTTCTATTGGGCTTGTCCTAAAATGTCCCATATTACAATGAAGAATATCCAATTTACCAAATTCTTTCATGATCTGATGAAAAACAGCATGAGTTTGATCTTGTTTGGTACAATCCGCTATAAAAGAAACTGCTTGACCTCCTTGCTCTTTAATTCTTTCAACCGTGTCAAGTGCCGCATCTTTTTTGCGGGAAATAAGTGCAACTTTTGCTCCTTGCTGGGCAAATAAAAGAGCAGCGGCCCGGCCGACCCCCGGACCTGCGCCTGCGATAATCGCAACTTTATCTTTTAACCGCATTAGATAAAACTCGATTTAGCCTGTCTGGGAAATTTGTGGCAATAGCGTCTATGCCGATGCCGAAAATTTTTTTCATTTCCTTAACTTCATTCACAGTCCATGTGGCAACAAAAAGTTTATGCTTATGCGCATTTTGCACCAAAGTTTTTGTAATTAAATGTCTGCGGGGAAAAATCGCGTCCACCTTAAGTTCCTTAGCTCTTTTAAAAGTATCCGCTAAAGGTTCTCTATATAAAATGCCTGTTGGTATGTTTGGCTCTAAAGACTTTGCTCTTTTAACTACCCCATGGTCAAAAGAAATGAAAATGGTTCGGGATTCCATCTTTTTCTTTTTTACAATTTCTATCGCAACCTTTTCTATATCTAAATAACGGATGGGTTCATTTTTAATTTCTATTGCTAATCCTAAAGGGCGGCCAAGGCAGGATTTTTGTTCTTTAATCCAATCTAAAAGTTCCTCTAATAAAAGCGCTCTTTCTCCAACATTCTTTTTAGAATACCAGGATCCTGCATCCAGCCTCTTAATATTTGAAGCGGTCAAATTCCTAATTTGTCCATGCCCATTGGTAGTTCTTTCCACGCTTTCATCATGCATTACCACGCATTTCCTATCTTTAGAAAGGTGAATGTCGCATTCCAACATGTCTGCTCCTAACTTTTGTCCGCAAATAAAAGAAGCAAGGGTATTTTCTGGAGCATGCCCCATAGCCCCGCGGTGACCAATTAACCAACATTTTCGAGGAGAAGTCTGATTAAATTTAAACATAATTTAAAATATACCAAATTTCTGGGGATTACCCAAAAACCTTTTATAGATTAAAACTGTGAATTTTTAAAACTTAAAGTAACTAAAACTTTCCAAACATTGTATTCATTCTAAAAAATAAATAGAATTTTATTTATGATTGAAAAATTTTTAAGAAATCATATTACCTACAAAGGAAATGCGGTAGGTTTTAAGTGCGATGAGATTCTCTTGCCCAACAAAAATAAAGCTTATCGAGAATATTTAACCCATCCCGGAGCTGTAGCTATCATCCCATTTCTAGATTCCCCTAAAAAAATTCCTCTTCTTAAATGTAGAATAGTTCTTGTAGAACAATACCGTTACCCTGTAAATAAAATTACAGAAGAGCTTCCAGCAGGAAAAATTGATTTTAAGGAATCTCCTAAGAGCTGTTTAGCTAGAGAACTTAAAGAGGAAACTGGATATTCCACTAAAAGATTCAATCATTTAATCAGTTACTGCCCTACCCCGGCTTTCTCCCAAGAAGTCATCCATATCTACTGGGCAGATTCCCTTAAAAAAGGGAATAGCAATCCAGATGAGGATGAATTCTTAAGAGTAAAAGTGGAGAGCTTTCAGAATATTTTGCAAAAAATTAAAAAAGGAAAAATTAAGGATTCAAAAACTGTGATTGGAATTCTGGCTTGTGTTGCTTTAGAATTTCCAGGAGTTAAGTTCCGGCAGAAATGAATTGCAGGTAGAATCTAGCGTAAGCGGGGTTATAGAAACAAAATGAGATTTTATCGCCTCAATATCCGTGCCTTTTTCCGGAATGCCTTTGGGCACATCTCCAGCTAGCCAATAATAAGGGTTTCCTCTAGGATCAATCCCAGAAGGAATTGCTTTGCCATAGACTCTCCTGCCTAATGAAGTAACTTTTAAAGATGAGTGGTGATTTAAGTTTGGAGGCACATTGACATTTAAAAACACCCTTGTTGGCAGCTTATTCTTTAAAACTTTTTTTGCAATTCTATAGGCAACTTTAGCTGCCACTAAAAAAGAAGGCTTAGAATTTTTAGTGACTGAAATGGCAAAAGCAGGCACTCCTAACATAGCGCCCTGTCTTGCCACTGCAACAGTTCCAGAATAAATAGTATCTTCCCCTAGGTTTGGCCCATTATTAATTCCGCCAATGACAAGATCCACTTTTTTATCTTTTAAGACCTGATGAATCCCAAATTTTACGCAATCAGATGGGGTTCCATTCGCTACATAAACATAAATCAGATCTTTAACGCCTAACTCTATGGGCATTCTCTGAACACGAAAAGGCTTATGCAAAGTTATGGAATGACTCGCTGCAGAACGTTCACTATCCGGCACCACCACAATCACCTCTCCTAAGGCACGGATAGCTTTAATTAAAGTGTTTAAGCCAATCCCATAGATTCCATCATCATTTGAAATCAAAATTCTAGACATAATTTTTTAGGATTCCCTTTATTTTCATAAGAGCTATGGCCCGATGGCTTATTTTATTTTTTTCTTCCAAGGTGAGTTCAGCTAAAGTTTTCCCAAGTTTTGGAATATAAAAAATTGGATCATAACCAAAACCATGGACACCTTGAATCGTATCTAAAATTTGGCCGGCAATGGATCCTTCCACCATTTGTGTGCGTCCGGTTTCAGGGTTATGACAAGCGATAATAGAACGAAAACGCGCCTCCCTATCCTTACCTTTTTTACCAGATAATTTTTCAATTAATTTTTTGTTATTCTCCTCATAAGAACAGTTTTCACCCGCATAACGCGCAGAAAAGACTCCGGGTTCTCCATTTAAAGAAAGAACTTCTAAACCAGTGTCGTCCGCTAAAGTTAAAAGACCAGTTTTTTTTGCGTAAAATTTAGCTTTTTTCTCTGCATTTTCTTCTAAGGTGTTATGGTTTTCCTCTACTGGCGTAAGTTCTGGAAAATCCTTTAGAGTCTTTATCTCAAAAGATAATTCTAAAAGCAAATGAGAAATCTCATCTACTTTATGAGGGTTATGAGTGCCTAAAACAATTGGTTTCAATTTAATAATTTTGTTTTTGCTTTAAAAGATTAAGAGCAGATCCAGCTTTAAACCATTCAATCTGTTCTTCTGTTAAACTATGTTTTAACTGAATTTTCACTGTGGAGCCATTCGCATGATGGATCACTGCGCTGATCTCTTTTTTTGGCGCTAAATTTTTAAGACCAAGAATACTGATGCGGTCATGTTCTTCAATTTGATCGTAATCTATAGGGTTGACAAAAGTTAAAGCTAAAACTCCCTGTTTTTTTAAATTAGTCTCATGGATACGGGCAAAACTGCGCGCAATGATGGCCGCAGCTCCTAAATAGCGCGGAGACATCGCTGCATGTTCACGGCTCGACCCTTCTCCATAATTTTCATCTCCAATCGCTACCCACCTTAATCCTTTTGTTTTATAAGCGCGGGCAATTTTTGGCAACTCTACCTCTTTTTCTCCTGTAAGCGCGTTTGTGCCTTTGCCAGCCTGGCCGCTAAATGCATTGACAGCTCCTAAAAAAAGGTTATCGCTAATTTTATCTAAATGTCCTCTATATTTAAGCCATGGGCCTGCTTGAGAAATATGGTCTGTAGTGCATTTGCCTTTAGCTTTTAAAAGAATCGGAAGTTCAATCCAATCTTTCCCATCCCATTGAGAAAAAGGATCTAAAAGTTGTAACCGCTCACTTTTAGGATCTACTTCAATCTGGATTGATTCTCCATTCTCTGCTGGAGCGATATACCCTTCCATAGGAGAAATAAAACCTCTTTGAGGTATATCCTCTGCTTTTTTTGGAGGGACCAACTTTACTTTTCTTCCATCCTGACCTTCAAGAAAATCAGTCAGCGGATTAAAACTTAACCGCCCGCTCAAAGCCAGCGCTACGACTAGTTCAGGACTGCCAATAAAAGACATGGTCTCAGAATTCCCATCGTTTCTTTTTGGAAAATTTCGATTAAAAGATGTGACGATAGAATTCCTTTCTCCTGATTTAATATCATCTCTTTTCCATTGGCCAATACATGGGCCGCAGGCATTTGCTAAAACATTTCCACCGACTTCTTCTAAAGCCTTTACCTGTCCATCCCGTTTAACAGTTTCAAAAATCTGATCTGAACCCGGAGCAACTAAAAACTGCGCTGCCATTTTAATCCCTTGAGACTTTGCCTGCAAGGCTACATCTGCTGCGCGGCTTAAATCTTCGTATGAAGAATTAGTACAGCTGCCAATAAGAGCAGCGGAAATTTTTTCCGGATAATTTTTCTCTTTAACTTCTTTGGCAAAACAAGAGATAGGCCTGGCTAAATCTGGCGTGTGCGGTCCAACAATGTGCGGCTCGAGTTTAGAAAGATTAATCTCAACAACCTTTTCATAATATTTTTCTGGATTCTCTTCCACTTCTTTATCGGCTCTAAGCAATTCCTTTTTTTCTTCTGCGCAATCCGCAATTTCAGATCGTTTAGTAGCCCTTAAATAACTAGCCATACGTTCATCATATGGAAATAGTGAGGTTGTAGCGCCCAGTTCCGCGCCCATATTAGTAATGGTGGCCTTGCCGGTACAACTTATGGAATGGGTTCCAGGTCCAAAATATTCAATAATTTTGTTTGTCCCGCCTTTTGTAGTAAGAAGACCGCAAAGAAAAAGAATCACATCTTTAGGAGAAGCCCAACCCTTTAATTCTCCTGTAAGTTTTACTCCAATGAAGGTTGGATGTTTTACTTCCCAAGGAAGGCCTGCCATCACATCTACCGCATCTGCTCCGCCCACGCCCACTGCAATCATCCCCAGACCGCCAGCATTAGGTGTGTGGGAATCAGTTCCAATCATAAGTCCGCCAGGAAAAGCATAATTTTCCAAAACCACTTGATGAATAATACCAGCTCCCGGCTGCCAAAAACCAATGCCATATTTGTTAGAGGCTGATCTTAAAAAATCATATACCTCCTTATTTTCTTTTATTGCAGTTTGCATATCCTTCTGGGCGCCCACATAAGCGCGAATCAAGTGGTCACAATGCACTGTGGTAGGAACACTCACTCTCTTTATATGGCTTTGAGCGAATTGTAAAAGAGCCATCTGAGCAGTGGCATCCTGCATAGCGATCCGGTCCGGCCTTAAACTTAAAATTCCCTCTCCTGGTTTTAATTCTTGGGATTGTGGATTATCTAAATGGGAAAAAAGGTTTTTTTCTGCTAAAGTCAGGGGCCTTTTTAAACGATTGCGCGCAATGGAAAGATTCCTTTCCATCTGGGAATAAATTCTTTCAATGTTGCTCCGATCAAGCTCTATCTTCATATTGTAACTTGCTCTTCCTCCCTAGCTAAAATAAATGAAAATGACAAATAAGTTTAACACACAAACCAAACTTTCTCAAGGGTCTTAAAACTTTTTAGAAATAATCTAAATAATTTCTTAAAAAATTTATTAAAAATTATATCAATTTAAGCATATCCTTTAAGCAGATTGACTTAAAGAGTAAAGAATTTTATAATTCTAAAGTCATGGGACAAGAAACGTATTTAAGCAGAGAAGGGTATGAAAAACTTAGGAAAGATATGGAAAAACTCCAGGAAGAAAAACGCCATCTTTCTCATATGATTGGAGAAGCCAGAGAACAGGGAGATTTAAAAGAAAATGCTGGTTACCAGTATGCTCGGGAAAAACAGGCGGAAGTCATGAGGAGAATCATGGAGTTACAACAAAAGTTAAGCAATGTGCGCCTGATTGAAGAGACTAAAATCGCAAAAGATGAGGTGCGCATTGGAGCAAAAGTTACCTTGCAAACCATTCCCTCTAAAGATGAATTCTCTTATATGTTCGTAGGCCAAGAAGAGTCTGATCCTTCTCAAGGGAAACTTTCTGTTCACTCGCCCTTAGGGCAAGGGCTTCTGGGACATAAAGTTGGAGAAATAGTTTCAGTGCAGTTGCCAGCTGCCAAAAAAGAATTTAAAATCATTAAAATAGAAAGATAAGCCTTAAAGATCCAGAATGGCATTGGATTCAAAGAATTCCCTGAATCCAATCTTGTTTATAGGGTAAAAAGAAACTTCCGCGCGAAAAAATACCCTCAAAAAGAGTACGTAAGACTATAAAGCAAACTTTAGTCTCCAGACCATCCAAAGAGCCTCCCAAACCACTCGTCTTGAAATTTTAGATTGTCCTCGGGTACGATCCTTAAAAGTAATGGGTATTTCTTTTACCTTAAATCCATTTTGAATCGCTTTATAGGTTGTTTCAATCTGAAAAGCATATCCATCAGAAAGTATTTTTTCTAAATTAAAGGATTCGATTACCTTTTTTTTAAAAACTTTAAAACCAGTAGTAAAATCCTGAATCTCCATGCCTAAAATAGTGCGCGCATAGAAACTGCCAAATGAGCTTACCCACAACCTAACCCACGGCCAATTCTGTATGGTTCCTCCATCCACATAGCGCGAACCCAAAGCAAAATCGCAGATCGGCATTGCTTCTAATAACTTATTTAAGTCAGAAGGATCATGAGAAAAATCTGAATCCATCTGAATAATAATTTCATAATTTCTCTCTAAAGCCCACTTAAATCCCGCAACATAAGCAGAACCCAATCCCATTTTATAAGGCCGGTGCAGTACAAAAATAGAAGGACGCTCTTTAGCCATCTGTTCTACAATAAAACCCGTATTGTCTGGGGAGTTATCATCAATCACTAACACGTCAGCCTTAACACTAGATAAAAGTTGGGAAATAAAAAGAATAATATTATCTTTCTCATTATAGGTAGGCAAAATAATTAGATTTTGATTAGTTCCCATGAAATTCAATAGCGGGTTATGAGTTCTGGAATGAAATATAAAGGATCATAAGAATAAAATAAGCTGCTACAGAAAATAACATTGAAAAAGAAACTATTTTTTTTGGTTTAAGAAAAGAGCAAAACTTTGGCAAATAAAAATGATTTAAAATCAAAACAGCCACAGAAAAAATAACTGTTCCCGCAAATCCTATGACTGCTGAAGTTATAATTAATGCTCCGGGTTGATTTAAAAATATTGTAATCGAAGTAATCGCTGTTGCAATCACTAAAAAGCAGTAATACCAAAATCTGGGAGTGCGGCTCCTTGCTCTAGGAAAAAGCCCATAAACAATATCTGTGTTTACTCTAGAAACCGCGTCCGCTGTTGCCAACCATGTGTCTGAAAGAAAAGCCGCGGATATCACAAGGAAAAGGATTCGGCCAAAGCTTCCCCAGGAGATTTCAAAAAATTTTGCCTGAACCACAGCTATTTCCCACTCTTTTGGCAAAATATTCTCTGGAAAAAGAAGCGCGTAAGCTAATAAACAGGTAAAAAGAGTAGTGATTAAATTCCCAACGACTCCAATGCTGCAATCCACAAATAAAAAGGAAAGCCATTGTTTTATATTGCGCCGGTTTTCTAAAGTGTCTTCAGGGATAAAACCAGTTTCTGGAATAACTTCCAGTTTTCCTGTTATGGGACTGGTAATCCGTCCAAAATAGCGGCTCATGCCTGTTCCTTTTTCTCTAAGCCAATATGAATAAAAAAGCGTCCAGAAACCTCCTAACCCTGCAAAAGTGATGGCTGTTAAAAGTTTAGTCGCATCTTTAGGTTCCCAGATTCTATCCATAGGCCATTCTGGAATAAAAAGAGCTGAAGAAAATTCAGGAATCTTTTGAGAAACTTGCGGATGACTTATGGAAAAGGTAAGTCCAAGCAAAGTAATGAACGCAACTAAAGTCATAAATTTTTCCACAATATTATAAACCACTTTGCTAAAAGTAAGCGCGCTAAAGAAAAGAATCATGGTGCAAAGTCCCCAAAATAGAGATTGTCCCCTGGGTGAGAAATTAGAAGGAAAATGAGTGAGCGCGGCAAGCGCTGTTCCTCCGGCAGAAGCAAAACCTCCAAACCATAAAAAAGAAAGGATCATGAGCAGCCACAGAAAAAACGCAAAAAAACGGTTTAAACGGATAAACCCTTGCCAGATGGTTTCGCCGGTTAAAACTGTATAACGGCCTATTTCATAATTTAAAGGAAATTGTAAAAGGCAGGCAGGAATTAATAAAAATAAAAATCCCAGTCCATATTTAGCAACAATATAAGGCCACCAAATAAGCTCTCCGCTCCCTTGAGCAAGAGCCATCCAGATAAGTCCAGGACCTAAAGCTTTTATCCAACCAGAAAACTGTGGAAATGGTTTTAAACTAAGCGGCTTAGTTAAACCCGAATATTGCATTAGAAAATGGAATTTGACGGAAAATCTAGCAGTTCGCGAATACTTTCAAGTATTCTCTCACTTTTTTGTTTCGAAAAAATGGCTATCTTTTCCGTCTCGGTTCTCATTTTCTAATGCAATATTCGGGTTAAACAGGATCCTGCCATTTACCGTGCTGTTTGATCAGTTCAATTAATTTTTGATCCGCAATCTCAAAATCTATGCCTTTTTCCACACATTCTTTACCCACATAAAGATTGATTTTACCCGGAGCTCCTCCTACATAACCAAAATCCGCATCTGCCATTTCCCCGGGACCATTCACAATGCAACCCATAATCGCTATTTTTACTCCCTTTAAATGGCCTGTTTTAGAACGAATTCTTTCTGTAGTTGTTTGCAGATCAAAAAGAGTTCTCCCGCAAGAAGGGCAAGAAACATATTCTGTTTTTGTAATGCGCACACCGCTGGCTTGCAAAATATTATAAAGAAGTTCCAAATCCTGTTTGGGACTAAGGCCTGTTCCAGCTTGCACGCTATCCCCAATTCCATCGCAAAGCAAAGAGCCTAAAGCAATGGAAGAATGAATCCTATAGTCATCAAAGACTTCATCTTTTATAGGCTGCACTTGTAAATGTAAGGGATAATCTTTATTTTTTTCTTTAAGTTTTGCAGCTAAATAACGGACATTTTGAATAAATTGTGAACGATCCGATAAACTAAAACAAAGAATAAGATTTTCTAAACCCAGTTCTTCGCACCATTGAATTCCGTTCAGCATGTTATGAGCTGGAGTTAGATGGCCTGTTACAGGAAGTTTTTGCGGATCATTGCAAAGAACAGCCTCTAACAAAATAGGAATATTTTTTTTCTTAAGTTTTTGAGCAAAATTAATAAATTTAGATTTTCTGGTTTGAGGATCATCTCCCAGACCATATTTAAAACTTGCGCATTCAACCAAATCCAAGCCTCTTTCCACACAATCTAAAGAATTCTCAAACCTTCCTAAAAAAGCAAGGCGATTGGTTTCCTCTGCAAGATGTTTTCTACAACTCTCTAATATTTCCAAATCCTGTTTGCTCTGAATCGTCCATTGGATAATTTCTGGAGAAACTGTTTTAGTGTTAGCCAACTGTTCTTCCAAGAGATGAATTGAACTTTCAGAAATTGAATGACCGCTTCTTTGTTCTAAATCTAAATAAGGAGAAAAATCTGAAATCACTCTTACTAAATTTTCTCCGCCTAAACGAAATGGGCCAATTTTAATGACCTTAGTTTTTCTCTTAGTATAATGATAAAGATTGTCCAGATAAAAAACAGGATGGGATTGCTTTAAAACATTATTCTGGTCTGGCCGTTTCTGATAAAAACTTGCGATTTGCCTACATACTGGAATTTCCAGTTCAGGTTCTTCTGTTAAAGAAACTCGAATGGTATCTCCAATGCCATCTTCTAACAAGCTGCCAATGCCAATGGCAGATTTTATTCTGCCATCTTCTCCATCCCCTGCTTCTGTAACTCCTAAATGAAATGGATAGCTCATACCCAGCTCCTGCATTTTAGCGCTGAGCAAGCGATAAGCAGCAATCATTACTTTTGGGTTTGAGGATTTCATGGAAAGAATAATCTCGTAAAATCCATTTTTTTCACAAATTTGAACAAACTCCAGAGCAGATTGAACCATTCCCTCTGGAGTATCCCCATAACGATTCATGATTCGATCTGAAAGAGAACCATGATTTGTTCCGATCCTTAAAGACCTGCCCAATTTTTTAAGTTTTAATACTAAGGGAGTAAATCTTTCTTCTATTCGAGACAATTCTTTACGATATTCTTCATCCGTATATTCTTTTACCTTAAAAATTTTAGAATCCACATAATTGCCTGGATTAATCCTGACTTTTTCCACATGTTCTGCTGCTTCCATAGCAGCAGCAGGTAAAAAATGAATGTCCGCTACCAAAGGAACTTTGATTCCTTTTTCCAGTAACTGTTTTTTTATATTTTTTAGATTTTTTGCGTCTTCCACCGTAGGAGCAGTAATTCGCACAATCTCACACCCTGCTTTTACCAAACGGACAGCTTGGGCCACTGTAGCTTCAGTATCTAAAGTGCGCGTGGTGGTCATGGATTGAAAACGTATGGGATTAGAGCCCCCCACACCCACATCTCCTACTTTAACTTCTCTGGTTTTTCTACGATGATAGGAATAGAAATCTTTAGAGTGAATAAGGCCCAAATCCTGAAAAATTAAGGATTCTTTGTAATTTTCTACTTCTGGAAGAGGCATATAAATATTATTATACATGAATCCTACTATGGTTTAAAATCTGCCCCACTGATTTATCAATGCAATTTTTATCTCATACTAAAAATTTATGCGAGTTTTGAGAAAGTCAGAAAAAATTTTTAATCATCAGTTAGCGGTCGGGATTGGAGTTATAGAAGTGTCGCCACCCAAAAATTTTTAAATGCTGCCATTTTCGAGATGTCCTAACATTCATTTTTCTGTATGGAGTATGGCTGTCAAAATTACAGTGGAAGCACATCTGGATAGGGGCCCAAAAAACGCTCGCCGTTAAAATGAATCAGATGGTCTAGATCCTCTGCAACCCAAACCTCAGTCTCCCAAGAAATTTGAGTTAGAAAACTGCGCATTGATTCTCGATTTAAAAAAGCTGTTACAAAGACTAACCCCGATTTGCAACCCGAAAATAGCTTCTTCAACTCTCTTCGTCGCTTTCCATCTACTGGACCAGCGCTCGTTACTGCTTCGATGAGAACTAACCAATTTCGGCGAGCATCGTGTATAACTATGTCAGGCATCTTTGTTGGCGCAGGGACCACAACACCGAGATTATTAAGATAATCAGTATCCAAGTGAAGAAACTTGTCTTCCGCATCTCCAATGTAGATGACGATTCCACCTGGAACAAAACGGGGGCAAAACTCCTCAATCACTGTTTTTATGAGTGGATTTTGTCCACCAGGTGACAGCTTCACTGTTTTTCCTGAAAGGAGCCTTACTGGAATTCGTGCGAGATTTCGTCCGCGCTCCAGTTCACAACGAATATGTTCATGGCTTGCCAAATAAAATTTTAACTTAGAAGCCCACTCCCTGCTACCAAACGAACGAAAAAGTTTGAGTGCGTTTTGCTCAACCCGATACACCGTGTTACCGCTGTTGGTTGGGCGACTTAAATCATCCGGATTTCTAATAAGCATTCCTGCCTCTACAAAATATTTAACCGCCTCGTCGCGAATTGTCTCTCGTGTATTCGGTGCGTAGTGAACGCCATATGCTTTACTCACAAACTTAATAATGGGAGTAATACCACGAAGTGGCGCCGCAACCTCTTTCCATGTTTGTGTGGGTCTCAAGTCAAGCAATGCGAGTAACGTATATCCGGCGACCTCATTGCTTTGTTTTGGCCCGAAACCTAATGTGTGTAAAATTTCCATAGCTTCTCTAAGTTTTTTAACGCATTTTGCTGTGAGGTCTTTGTGCTTCATATTCAGGATGAAAAAAACTCATCTTCGACTAAACTATCCAGTTCATGTTGATGTGTGCCGGAATCGTCTATCCTTCGCCCCAGCCGCTCGAGAGCAGCTCTGGAAGGATAATTTAAGTGTCGTAAGTCAGTTGCATTTATTTGTGTGTGCCCACTGAACTCACGAAAACAAAGGTCCACAATCGTGGAGTTTAAGAAAGCAGCCAGCCCCTTTGCTAAAGTCATTGACAGACCATGACCCTTACTATGAAAAACGTTTAGATGATTCTCAAATCCTACATGGCATGCACCTATGCGGTGAGGATTATAAATAGATGCAACGATGCGTCGTCTCTCTTCCTTTGCAGAAAACCTCTTCACCAGAACGTATACACCGGCGGGTAAAAGCAGCTCAAATGTCTGTTCATTTTTAACAATAGCGTTAGGTTTATGGGAGCTGTCTTTAGGCCAGGATACAGAACCGCCATTAAAGTGGCATGGATAAATAAGAGGAACAGTGTCAGTACCGGGATATTGCCGCAGGAATGATCTTACACGGAAATCTACAACTCGCCCAGTAGAAACGTTAATTCCAAGATCATTCAATGTTCCATGCAGATGCCTCATAGCTAATTTTACTCTGGTGTGAACATCATCCACAATCAAGTGAATGAATTTATCTGAGTCTTCGGGATCAACAACCTCTCGATACGCTACCTTGTGTTTAGTAATGGGGCTATCAGGTTCGCCACTACTGCTTGACACAATAACATGTTCTGGTTTTGATCTTGTTTTAACAGCATGAAAAATAACATTCTCTTGAAGAACATCATCATCACGAAAAGCCGCGGACCTCGACTCAAAACCATGGATGCGGCGTAAAGACATGGTTTCGAGAAAATTAACGCGGAATGCTTTAAAATATGGTCCATTGCAAAAGCTACGAGGTGTGATTGCAGCTAATTCACCCCCTTTGGCCAGTAGCTTACTAATAATAGCTACAAAACCTGTATAAAGGTTACTGGTTTCAATACCCGCAGATTCTAAAAGAGATCGTTCTAATGAATCGCTGCTAATTTTTCGGTATGGCGGATTTACAATAGCCATATTAAAATTATGCGTCTGAGATGAAAAAATGTCTCTGCGAACTACAGGAACAGATGCTGCTATGAAGTCTTCATTCAAAACGTTAGCGGAGAACGCAATACCAGCACACTCACAGATCCGTTGGCACTCCAAAAGAGTTGCTCTTAATGGCTTGATCAGATTTGAGTCAAGCTCATACGCGGTGACAGAAATTCTTTTTGGCTTGAATTGTTCTCTGCAGAGTCGTCTCACCAGAGCCGCTGTTAAAGCACCAGCTCCCGCTCCCGCGTCAAGTAACTCAATCTGGGTACGATGAAAATTGAAAAAAAAGGATGCAATTAAATCAGCCACGGGGTTAGGTGTCAAAAACTGTCCGAGTGTGTGGCGTCTTACTATCTCAAGGTATGAGGAGTCACCTTCTCGATAAATCGGCTGTTTCACCGGAGATTGTTTTGTGAGGGTTGCAGTTGATGTTCTCATAAAGCCAATGTGTCAGTCTTGTCTTTTTGGTTTTTGCATAATTTTGATTATCAAATTCTTTTCAAAGCTGGAGATTTGCTTGGTTCCTGTCAGACTGCGTAATCCTTATACTTATTTCGCGCAACTGCCATTTTATGATATCTTTAAATTTCATTCTGACATACTCTCTACATGATCGTATAGACAGCTCTCCCTTACCGATAGATATTACAACTTTTCGGTTCACACAACCAACTGAATGATTTGGGTTAACTGATTACACTTTAAGAAAAAAATGAATTACTTTTGTGGTTGACTTTTTTCTGAGATGGATTTAGCTATTCTTTTAACTGCCTTATTCAAACGATCTTCAGCCGTAGGAGAAGTCATGGCTAAAACAACTCCTAAAGGCCAAAAAAAACTCATCGGCCATTTAATCGGATGCCATCCTAAGGTATAAGTTGCGGTCCAATCCACTGTGGCAGTGTCCGTGCGAACCATGCGGGCAGTGACTGTGGCTTTTGCAGGAGGAAAGATAAGAAAATTTCTTTGTTTATATTCTGTTACTGCGCCAATAACCAGCGCGTTTGCTCCTAAAAGTTTTCCAAGGTTGGAAGCAGTTTCAGCATCAATAGCTCCGGTAATGCCAAGGTTTTGTTCTTTAACAATCTGTTCTAAAGCGCCCCGTTCTATTATTTCATAGGAAGGCACTTGTAAAAGGTAGGTGGTCATCGCTTCCATGGCGGACCCTCCGCTTCCCGGAGCTCCCGGCGCATCTTTAAATGGCAGCACTGCTACTCGAATTTTTTCTCCTGGAGGCGGGCTATGCTTAATAATAATTTGCGGCTTGGCGCAGGCTGTAAAAAAAGAAAATGCAACTAAGAATATAAATATTTTTTTCATGTTGGGTTAGATTGTACAACTTATAATTTTGTCATATCAAATAAATTTGCAGCTTGAGCTCCAAGAAAACCTTCAAAACGTTCCATTTTGCCTGTAACGGGATTTTTAAAAAATGGCCTTTCTGCTATTTCAAAATAAGCATAGCTCCAAGGAAGTGCGACTATTTTTGAACCCTCCTTTACCTTTGTATCAATCACTACAGACTCTGTAGAGCTCTGACGCAGTTTTGTGCCTCTATCGCCTTCAATTTCCTTTTTCATGGGGATACCGCAATTCCTCATCTCTGCTACAACCTTCTCAATATCATCCAGCGCAGGGACTTCATGAGAATTTACTAAAGCTGTAAAATGATTGACATCATATCCATTGACTAAAACCCAAGCTCCATATTGTGTTTCCTGATTCAAGATTAGAACTTGCTCTTTATTTGGCAAACTCCAAGGAAGCTTTTCAAAATATTTAGAACATAATCTTAAAAGCCTTTCTCTTTCTTCCTCAGATAACTGATTAAGATGAGCCAATGCGCTGATATTTCCATCGCTAAAAATACTGTCATGATTTTCTAAAACCTTCTGAATTATTTTCTGAGATGGAGAGGAAAGCTCCCAGCTTTTTAACTGCGTAATGAACAATTTTGGAAACTCAAGATTAGCATGTTCAAAATGAATAGAGCTTAAACATTTATCTGGAAATTCGTAACAAGCTATTGGACGGTAACCTAAAGCCTCAAAAATTCTGGAGATACAAAAAATTCCCAGAGATGGTTTTTCTAAAGCGATGGTTCTAAAAGCGATATGATCATTTCTGAATTTTGCTCCATAGCTAAGTATCATCTCTTCATACTTGCGCACATATGCCATTCTTCCCCTATACCGCTGCCAGAGAGTATCAAAAAGATGTATCAAAAATTTTTCTTTTTGATCCCGCGCCTGAATATTGAGATGAGGATCATATAAAGCTGTCATGGTTTCTCTCCTTTTCACCTTTCTAACACCCATATTTTGCAATATTCGGGTTAAAAGATTATGTTTCCTCAAGCATCTATCTGAGCTTTCTGAAGTTTCCCGGAATAATCAATATAAACTGTTTTCCATTCTGAAAAAATATCCAGAACCGTCACACCCGCTTCCCTGTGTCCATTGCCGGTTTGTTTAACTCCGCCAAAAGGTAAATGAACTTCAGCCCCAATCGTTGGAGCATTAATGTAGGTAATGCCTGTTTCCATCTCTTGTATGGCACGCATCACCCGATTGACATCTCGAGTATAAATAGAACCAGAAAGCCCATAACGGCTGTTATTTACAATGCTCATGGC
The DNA here is from genome assembly GCA_016180425.1 of Elusimicrobiota bacterium. Lineage (GTDB taxonomy): Bacteria > Elusimicrobiota > Elusimicrobia > 2-02-FULL-39-32 > 2-02-FULL-39-32 > 2-02-FULL-39-32. Next base: position 55,702 of record JACPBF010000010.1, on the reverse strand, counting down.
TTCTTCAAATGATTTTACTGGAATTAAAACTACCACAGGACCAAAAATCTCTTCCTGAGCAATTCTCATTTCTGGCGTGCCCACAAAAATCGTAGGAGGATAGAAAAATCCTCTTTCATATTCTCCTTCCTTTAAAATCTCACCACCTATAAGCAATTTCGCATGATCTTTCATTTTTCCAATTTTTACATACTGATGAACAGTTTCTAGTTGGGTCTGGCTTACTAATGGCCCCATCTGAACCAAAGGATTCAAACCATTCCCTATGCGTAAACTGCGCGCTTGGGCTACTAATTTATCTCTAAATTGTTTAAAAATCTTTTCATGCACAATTAATCTGGAAGTGGCTGTACACCTTTGCCCGGACGTTCCAAAAGCTCCCCACAAGGCTCCTTCCAAAGCCAGATCTAAATCCGCATCCTCCATCACAATTTGAGCGTTTTTTCCTCCCAGCTCTAAACTGCATTTTTTCATTTTCTTACCGCAAATTTCTGCGATATTTGAGCCGACAAAAGAAGAACCAGTAAAAGAAATCAAAGAGATTTCTGGATGCTCTAACAAAGCTCTTCCAATGAGATCCCCCCTACCATATATAAGATTTACAACCCCAGAAGGCACACCTGCTTCTTCTAAAACTTTGACTAAATTCCGAGCAGAATCCGGCGTATAAGAAGCAGGTTTTAAAATCATACTGTTTCCGCATAAAAGCGAAGGAAAAATTTTCCAGGAAGGAATAGCCATGGGAAAATTCCAAGGAGTAATTAAACCACAGACCCCTACAGGCATGCGTAGAGTCATTGCAAACTTATCTGGCAACTCAGAAGTTGTGGTTTGTCCAAAAAATCTTCTTCCTTCCCCAGCATAATAAAAAGCGGTATCAATCGCTTCTTGCACATCTCCCCGTGTTTCAGATAAAATTTTTCCCATTTCTCTGGTCATGGTTTGAGCAAATTCCTCTTTATGTTCTTGCAAAAGACGCATGGCTCTTAAAAGTATTTCCCCTCTCTTTGCCACAGGCACTTTACGCCAGGAATTAAAAGCTTTTTGAGCAGCTTCAACCGCTTCCTCCAGATCATGTGCTGTGGATTGAGGATAAATTCCTAATAATTCTCCAGTGGCAGGATTCCTGTTTTCAAACTGGTTGCCGCCAAGACCAGCTTTTTTCCATTGGCCATTGATAAAATTATAAGGTCTGCCTAAATTTTTACTTTCTAATTTTTTACTCAATCGCTTTTTTATTTTTTTATTTTTCATAAAAATTGACTCCTCTTTTTCCACGCAAAGCTCAACCTCTTATAAATTCCATTCATTATGCAATCAAATCTGTCTGATTGTTTCTCTTACCTTAATTCCTCGCTTTCTAATTTCTTTTAAAAATAAACTGCCTGGAACTCCCCTTTCAAGGGGAACTACCCCTGTCTCAAAAATCTCATTTTTAGCAAGCAGTTCTAAAATAATAGCAGCGGAAAAACCAGTGGTTCTTTGCATGGAGCTAAAACCTGTTTTTGGATCATCATATTCTAAAACATCATAGGTAATCTCTAAATTCTTTTTATCTTTCCACCCAGCTACAATCACTTTCATCACTAAAAGATCTTTTTCCTGTTCTAACTTTAAAGCAGGTTCAACTAATTTCACAAAAAATTTTCTGGGAACAATTTTAGCGCCATTCAAAAAAACCGGATCCGTATCCAATAGACCTAACTCTTTTAAAAATTGGATCTTCTCATAATGGCCCGGATAACGGAGAGTTTTATATTCATAATTTTTAACTTTCCCTTTAAAAGTCCAAGGACAACTTGAGGTGGCTCCTCCTGTAACAAAAGCTTCTAAAAGTTTTAAAGGCTTTTCAAACTGAATTAGTTCTGGTTCAGAAAAAGAGGCTATTTTTTTAATTCTACCATTCCTTAGAACATAAGATTTTCCAAAATAATTTCCTAAAACTCCTTCCAAATTAAAAACAATCTTATAACCCAAAGGGCCTTTTGGCTTAACGGGCAGACCTCCGCAATAAATCCGCACACTTTCAGTTCTTGTTAATTGTTCCATGGCGCAAAGCGCAAGACTATTGCACATGCCAGGTGAAACTCCGCAATCTGGGATTAAGGTAACCTGAGCTTTCTTTGCCATTTTATCCATCTTAAGAATGCGTTCTGTCATTTCAAAATAGCCGCCTAAATCGCAATAATGAACTTTTTCTTCAATAGCAGTTTGCGCAACTAAAGGGTTCAAATAATAGGGTAAAGCGCTTAAAACAGCATTGTTGCCTTTCATTACTTTTTGCAGCTGTTTCTTGTGACTAGCATTCAACGCATAAGACAAAAGTTGGATTCTATTTTTTTTAAGAAAAGGAGCTAAAAGATGTTTTATTTTTTTTAAGGCAAACTCACAATTTTTAGGAGATTGGTCAGCTATGATGACTCTCTGAGGTTCTCCATGTAAAATAACATCATAGCTGGCAGCAATTCCTTGAAACCCTGAGCCAAGAATAAGATAGGAAGTACCATCTCTGCCCATAACCTTATAAGTTTAACCCCGCTGACTCAAAATTTCAAGAGCAAAAAGAGAGAATGGTTGTAAGAAGTTTACTGTTATCTAAACTAGGAGAGTGATCCCTAGTCAGGGCGGCTAAAATTGGAATCTTTGCTTTTTTAAAAAAATTTAAATTTTGCCGATCTACAAGATCTCTTTTGTTAAAAAAATTTAAAACAATTCCTAAAACCCTTATTTTTTTTCTTTTTAAATAATCTAAAGTTAAAAGCGTATGGTTCAATGTTCCTAATTTTGATGAGACTATAACCAACGCTGGCAAGTTCATTCTTAAGATTAAATCAGCTAGTTCAAAGTTTGGGGCAAGAGGAACCCTTACCCCCCCAATTCCTTCTACAATTGTAAAACCATGAGAATCTAAAATATTTTGATAAGAATCAAACACCTTATTTAAAGGAACTCTTTTACCTGCTAAAATTGAGGCAGAATAAGGAGCAAGTGGAGCTTTAAAACAAATAGGATTGATCAAAGAAAGTGGATCTAAAGAAGCAGCAGCTTTTTTTAATTTTAAGGCATCCTCTGAAACTAGCCTCCTAGTTTTATCTACTCTTTTGTAAATTCCTCCAGAAGCAAAAGGTTTCATCACGCCCACTTCTATCCCTAAATTCTTTAAAGTTGAGGCAAGGAGACAAGAAACAAAAGTTTTTCCAATTCCTGTTCCAGTGGCTGTAACAAAGAGTCCTTTCAAACTTTTATCTGAAACCTTCATAATAGCGGCGCATTAACACATTGAACTCGGGTTAAGCCATTTTACATGGAACATTTTCATTGTTTTAAATTCTCTTCCAAACAATCAACTAATTTTTTTAAATCTCCTTCGTTATGTTCACTGGTTATTGAAAATCTTAATCTGGATTCATTGTTTGGCACTGTGGGAGGACGTATTGCAGGCGCAAAAATACCTTTTTCCTTTAAAGCATTTGCTAGCTTTAAACTTTTTTCCGCAGAACCTACTATAAAAGGAACTATTTGGCTCATTTGTTCTCTAAAGTTTCCTGAATCTGAAAATCGTTTTTCTATCTCTTTTTGCAAATCAAAAGAGAGTTTTAAGACTCTTTTCCTTCCCCACTCATCTTTTTCCACTAAAGAAAGAGATTGAAGAGCTGCTGCGCAAGCTGCAGGCGCTAGCGCTGTGGTATAAATAAAAGCACGTGCACGATTAACTAAAAAAGAGATTAAATCTTTTGATCCGCAAACAAACCCTCCCTGAGATCCAAGCGCCTTGGAAAGAGTTCCCATGACAATTTCAATCTCTCCCAAGACCCCAAAATGTTCTGCTGCGCCAATGCCATTTTTACCTAAAATTCCTGTTGCATGCGCGTCATCTAACATAAGCCAAACCTTATTTTTTTTACAGAGCTCTACTATCTCTTTCAAAGGAGCTAAATCTCCATCCATGGAAAAAAGAGAGTCGGTCACTACTAATCTTTTTTTGTAAGATTTAGTTCTTTCCAGAACCTTTTCTAAAGATAGAACATTTGAGTGTTCATAAACAAAAATTCTACAGCCTGCTAGATGCGCCGCATCAATTAAAGATGCGTGGTTTAAACGGTCCATAAGGACAGCATCCCCTTGGCTTAAAAGAGCAGATATCACTCCTAAATTCGCCATAAAGCCAGTTGGAAAAATTAGAGATTTTTCTGTTCTCTTAAATTGAGCTAATTTAAATTCCAGTTGGCTATGGAGTTCTATGGTTCCAGAGATTAAGCGAGAAGATCTGCCTCCAGAGCCATAAGTTTTAAGCGCTTCTAAAGCTTTTTCTATCACTTGCGGATGATGCGCATACCCTAAATAGTCATTGGAAGAGAAATTAATATATTTTTTCCCATTTAAGACAATTTCATGACAAAAAGACTTTTCTAAAAAATTCATCTCTCTCCAGAGAAATTCCTCTTTTAATCTTTTGTTTTCTTCTAATATAAAATCTTGCATGAAATTTTAAAATGACCAAAAAATTTAAATTTTTGAAAAAAGAATCGCTCCAATAGGACCTCCAAAACCAAAAGATAAAGAAAGAGCGCAATCTATCTCTTTTTGTTTTCCTTGTTTTGCCGTGTAATCTAAATCGCATTCAGGATCAGCATTCTCTAAATTAAGAGTTGGAGGAATAAAATGATCCCGTATGCTAAGACAACTAATCCCTGCTTCCACGCTGCCAGAAGCGCCTAAAAGATGGCCTGTAGCAGATTTCGTAGAAGAAAGAGAAAGGGCATATGCTTTTTTCTTAAATACAGTTTTTATAGCTCTTGTTTCAGTTAAATCATTCAAGAATGTCCCTGTCCCATGACAATTAATATAGTCAATTTCTTCTTCATCCACACTTGCGTTTCCTAAGACTTTTTTTAATACAAAAGCAATGGAATTTCCGCTTGAATCAAATTTAGTAGGATGATGGGTATCAGAACCAATGGCGCATCCTTTTAGTTCAGCATAAATTTTTGCATCTCTCCTTAGAGCATCTATTCTCCTTTCCAAAATAAATATGCCTGCTCCTTCTCCTATCATAAAACCATTTCTTCTTAAATCAAAGGGACAAGGAAAATTTGAAAGCAATCCCATTCTCTTAAAACCAGAAATAAATAAAGGATTAAGTGAAGATTCTACAGATCCAGCAATAACTAAATCACACAGATTTTCTTTTAACCAGCAAGAGCCTAGCCTTAAGGAATGGATCCCTGTTGCGCAAGCTGCAATAAGGTTGCTGCTGGGGCCTAATAATTCTAACTCTTTTTTAAGATAGTGATTTAAAGAATCAGGGGAATAAAATGGAGGAAAAATTGGTTTAGAAACTGAAACAGTACAACCAACTCTTTCTTTAGATTGGCTAAAAAGTTCTAAACCCGCATCATTTAAAGCTTCCTTTACACAGGACAATGCTAAAGGAAATATCCGATGATGAACTTCTTTTATGTTGTTGGATGCAAACCAATGAGAAAAAAATAGAGAACTGGTTGATCCATCTGAATATTGAAATGGAGAGAAACGAACAAAATCATTTAATGTCTGATCTAAGCCTGGTGGATTTTTTTCTTCTAATAAAGACTTGCCCTGTTTAATCTTTTCCCAGGATTCTTCTCTAGTCAATCCCAAAGGTGTAACTAATCCTATGCCAGTAACAACAATTCTTTCTTTTTTAAAGGATTCTTGAATCACAATTAAAAACCTGGCCGCTGATTGATGTTTGCTCTGCGATAGTTACAATCATCTGAGCCAATTGTGAAAGATCAGTAAATTTTCCTAAAACATGAGCAGAACGAATTTTGTCAATAAGTTCTTCTGAAAGAGTTTTTCCCATATCTGTTAGATGAAAGCCGGGCAAAATTGCATTCACTCGTATGTTAAACCTTCCTAATTCTTTTGCCGCAGATTTAGTTAAATTGATGAGGCCCGCTTTAGAAGCTGCATAATTTGAACCTCCAAAAGAACCTAATACCCCAACAATTGAGCTAATATTAATAATGGACCCTTCTTTTTTTTTCACCATACCCTTTGCTGATTCGCGCAAACACCAAAAAGCGCCTGTTAAATTTACCTGTAAAGGCTCTAACCACTCCTGATCTGTCATTTTAAGAATGGAGCGATCCCGTACCAAACCAACATTATTGACTAAAACATCCACTTTACCCCAACGGTCAATTACTTTTTTTATCATTGTCTTAACCTGATCTGAATGACTTATATCTGCTTTTAAAAGAATCGAATCTGCTCCTAACTTCTCTATCTCTTTGGCTAGAATTTCCGCCTCTTTAAGCGATTCTTTAAAATTAATCCCTACTCTATATCCTTTACCTGCAAATGCCAAAGCGATCTCACGGCCAATGCCGCGGGATGCTCCTGTAACTAAAACAACTTTCCTAAAAGGCTTCATGCAAAAAATTGAGTTTCATTCAAAAAGTGATAAACAACCCTTCAGCTAAAAGAATCGAACCATCTTATTTTAAACGAACTGAAAATTCTTCTAAAGCCTGGTCTTGGCCTTTTAAACTATTTTCCCAATTTTCATGGCCTTCAATCTCAAAACCCAGATCTCGTATCATGGCGATATCTGCTTCAATTTTTTGTCCTTTGGTGGTCAGATAATCTCCAATAAAAATTGAATTTGCCGCGTAAAGACCAAAGGGCTGTAACCAGCGTAAGTGAGCTTCTCTTCCTCCTGCAATCCGAATTTCAGATTGAGGATTAATAAATCGGAACAAACACAAAATTTTTAAACACTTTTGAGGGGTAAGTTCATTTTTGCTTTGTAAAGGCGTGCCTGGAATCGCCATTAAGAAATTAATGGGAATGGAATCCACTCCAATTTTTCTTAAATTAAAAGCAAGCTCTATAATATCCTCATCTTTTTCACCCATGCCAAAAAGAGAGCCGCTGCAAGAAGAAAGCCCGGCATTTTTAACCCTCTCCACTGTTTCTACCCGATCTTTAAAGGTATGGGTGGAACAAATTTGAGAGTAAAAATCCTCACTGGTATTCAAATTGTGATTGTAGGCGTGTACTCCTGCATTTTTAAGTTTTTCTGCATGATGCTCTTTAAGTAAACCTAAACAAACGCAAATTTCAAGCTCTGGATAACACTTTTTTACTTTTTTTATTGCAGAAGCTACTTCCTCAATTTCCCCATCAGTTGGACCCCTGCCGGAATTAACCATGCAAAATCTTTTTGCTTTGGAATCAACTGCGTTTTTAGCAGCTGCAAGAACTTCTTTTTCGGAAAGAAATGGATATTGATTGATTTTGGCCTCTGAATCTTTTGACTGCGAACAATAAGAACAATCTTCAGGACAAAGCCCGGACTTAGCGTTCATAAGAAAGTTGAGTTTCACCTTCTTACCAAAATATTTTTTGCGCAGGCTAAAAGCAGCGTCTAATAACAATAATAAAGAATCATCCTCACAATTTAATATGCTATGCGCTTCTTCTTTTGAAATCATTTCCCCTTCCAGACTTTTCTCAGCTAAAACCTGCCAATTCAATTTTTCCATAACTCCCTCCCAAAATCTGTCATTTAACCCGTATTTTGACATATTTTAGACTTGCGCTACAACGCTTTCATAATGATCCACAAATTGTAGATTTTGATTGAAATCTCACCTGCCATGCTACAATATAAAAGATTCAACTTAAGATACCCTATGCAAATAGTTTTATTTAAACAGAAGTTAGCTAAAATTAAAATTAATCTGCCTATTTTGATTATTGGCATTCATCTGACGTTGTTCCCCTTGACTCTTCCAAAAATTCTAGCAGACTCAAAGAAGACCAATCTGTCCCAAGAAAAAGAATATGGTCCTTATGATGAAGTGGGTTATCTTACCGGTTTATTTAGATTTGCTTTTACTTATAAAAAAAATGGAAAAGAATATTTAAATGTGGGCGGTAAAAATTATGGGCCTTATGATTATCTCCATTTTGGAGATAAACTTAAAATGAAAGATTTATGGGGTTTTCTTTACATGCAGGAAAATAAAAAAGAGTTTTCCATTATTGTCAATGATAAAGAATTTGGACCTTTTTTACCTCCAGAAGGTCTTGCTCCAGATTTAAGTTTTCAGATTGCGCAAAAACATTGGGGTGTTCTATTTGTCAAAAATCAGGAAAGCTACGTCCTGATAGATGGAAAAAATGAATATGGACCTTTTCAAAAAGTAGAATACTATTCTATTGATCAAGAAGGATGGCGCTTCTTAAATATAAAGGACAAGACCTTTTTTGTACATGTGAATGGCAAAGAATTTGGTCCTTTCCCTGCTCCGGGTGTAAAAGAATTTCTTTTTCTTCCAACTTTTGAAGTCATTGGAAAAAACTGGAGTGTCACTTACTTAAATGAAGATTATTCCTGGAATCTTGTTATTAATGGCAAACTCTTTGGCCCTTTTAGAGAAGAATCTTACCAACCAGGCAGCTTAACTTTAAGTAACAATGGTTATGGATTTATCTTTAAAAAAAATAATGAATGGTACTACCAGATCAATGGAAAAGAAAAGAAAGCAGGTGAAAACGAAGATCAAGAATATAAAATTTTAAAAGAAGATTATTCAAAAAGTTTTTCTAAAGAAACAAATCAAGAGCCTTCCTACAGCATTTCAATTCAACCCTATCTTATAGCAAAAGAGAAAAACAATTACGTTGCTCTAAAGGGCATAACTTATGGGCCATTCGCAACTATAAAGGAAGAAGCATTCCTTACTCCCACCTATTGGGCTTTTTCCTATACCAAGGAATTAAACAGTGACCATCATTATGTAATGATCAATGGCAAAGAATATGGACCTTTTTCTGAAGACGATTTTAGATTTATGCGTCTGCAAGTCACCCCCACTCATTGGGGATTCGAGATGGAGAAGGAGAACCAACTTTTCCTTGTTTTTGATGGACAAGAGTATGGTCCTTATGATACGGTCAATTATACGGGAGAACTTATGTTAGGAATTACAAACACAAATTTCGGTTTTGCTTACAATAAAAAAAATGGCTCTTATGTTCAAATTAATGGTAGGGAGTATGGCCCTGGCATAAAGGATTTTGTTATTTCAGAACCCTACTGGCTGATCCACTTGCAAGAAAAAGGAAAACACTTTGTAAGAGTTAGCCGTGGGACACTCGATCCCGCAAAATATCCCATTCCCTGAAACTAAAGCTAAATATTTTTTTTCACTAAAAAAAATCTCTGGTGTCCGATTTGACAAATTCTGTAAAGACCCTTTATTTGCTACGGGAAGAACGCCGGGCATCCGATCCAGGTGGCGTATATCCACCACCGCTTGTGGTCGGTGTATATCCACCAGGGCTTGAGGGTGGTGTATATGTATCTCCGGACGGGGTAGAAGTTTGTCCGCCGCCAGATGTAGCACCTTGAGTACCCTGATTGTACTTGGTTCTAATATTATAAAAATTCTCATTGCTCGTCCGCCGCCTTTGCAATCCTTGTTGAATCCTCACATCTTGGACCGACTGATTCAGTTTGTTCTCTTCACACGCGCAGGTCTTATCTTCCAAAAACGTTGCATTGTATTCATAAATAGTGTGAGGTTTTTTATCCATGCCAATATAAGGAATTGTATCTCGAGAAGTAAGATTAAATATAAGGGGATACCTATTGTTGGGGATAGCTATCTGGCGATTGAGGCATGTAGGGTTAACCATAGTATTATACAGGACATAGAATCTTGCTCCATCCTCCCTAGTTGCAAGCAGATAGTCTGTCTCCCCATATTTAATTCTCATAAATTCTACTTTCACATATGCTTTAAATTTTGATTCGCCAGTGGAATATGGAATAAAACTTAAAAACTTAACATCAGCTGCCCAAGAATCATTTCCTATGCATAAAACCATAGCAGAAAATAGAATGCATCTAGTTATAGCCAAATAACTCATTAAATTTTTCATGGTATCCCCCATTAGCTCCTAATTATAAAAAGCCCTATCATTTAAAATTGGTTATGGATTCATCTACCACTGCCTAAGATATTAGGCCTATTTGTTTTTGTTCCTTGTTTTGGTTTTGAATAGCCTGTACCGCCTTCTGATTTTGGTCGGCCTAGCTCACTTCTTAAACGTTCTGACTTGTTCTGAAAATGTACTGACGTATTCTTAAGTTTAAATACGTTTTCACTGGCTATAGTTTCTGAACCTTTCTTGCATTCATTATCAAACTCCTCATCACTCATGGTTTCTGTTTGGGCTGGCAAACCGCCTATGGCCTTTACGTATTTAGCAACATACATATCCGTTACTACAGTTGAACCACTGCTATTTTGAGATACTGATTTTTGAACTCTAAATTCCAATGCCCTGCATTTGTAAGGAAGAGTAAGGGCAATGCCCTCAACCTGGATTTCCCGCGTATTAAGAACAAAAACATTGGTTCTCGAAAGATATGGGGACCGGTTTGGGAACGACACATCGCCATTGGGATGCAAAAGAAATGTTCCACCATCCATTAATATTGGACCCGCAGACCGCATCCGAGTATGAGATAACCTAATTGCTTCCTCTGCTCTAAGAACTAATTGAAAAGAACAAATGGAAAAAATCATTGTTGTAAAAAAAATTAATCTTTTCATATGTATTTTCATAACAGGTATAACAGGAATAATCTAGTCTGTCAAGGGGGAGATTACAGGGTGTAGAAATTTTTTAGTAATGTCACATTTGCGGCAAATAGAACTGTGTGATCAAAAAAAATATTAAGACTTAATAGGTAAGGTGGTAGCCAATGGCGACGCTTTGGCCAGAATAGTTATAAGGCAGGTACTTCTCGAACTTATTATTTGAAGTTGCTATAACGGAAGAATAAGTAATAGACATAGCAGATATCTCATTCAATTTTCTGCGTAAACCAGCAGTTAAAGTAACCATGTTATTTTTTTGCACTTCGCCGCTAATAAAATTATTTGCTCCATCCCTAGGCTGACGATTTGTGTACTCTCTCCTCTTATAGTCAAAAACTCCGCTTAGCGCTGTTTTTTTTGTAAAATTCATATAGAGTGGCACAGCAAATCCAAGTTCATTGTGATTATAGTAACTGGAAGCAAAGGTTGGGGCTATATCGGTAGCAGATTTAAAAAGAAGAAAATTTTGGTTTGAACGATGCTGCGTATATGTGATATTTGGCGAGGTTTCAAAAATCCAAAGTTTTCCTTGAAACCCTCCGTTTAGAATCACCCGAGTATCTTTCTGAGCAGTGGTTCCATATTTTCCATTTGATTCAACAACCTTCTCTTTATCAAAATCATTGATTAAATATCGAATTTTTCCAAAAGCCTTATTCCATGTAAAAGAAAATGTTCCTTCCATTGCTTTTGTATCCTTAAGACAGCAGGCAAGCTCAGAATTTGAACTAAGTCCCTGAAACTCACGGATAATATCGCTGTAGTTAGGGAGCTTAACAACCCTGTAGGCTCCCAAAAACGTAAAAACCGCATTCCTGTTAAAAAAATCAAATGAATAGTCAACGGCTAGTTGTCCGCCAGTTGTTTTGCTATCGTAAAGACCTTCTCCCCAGACCTCATTAGCTGCGGTTCTAGAATAAGTAAACCCATAGTTAGCTCCCGGCCTAACCCTAAACCAATCAAAAATTTGCCAGCGGTATTCCCCATTAAAGTTATGAGAAAGTTCCTTAGAGCCAAATTCTTTGGTATCAGGAAAACGAAATCCCTCTCCAGTAAAACCAAGATCATAAAGCGCAAAAATTGAATGACTATCCGCAATTTTGGAAAGCAAACCCACGCTCATGTTGACATTAGCGCCTGAAAAAAAATCACCCTTTGTTGGCAGATACGCGCCTTGCAACATGTTCATATTAAAATAAGGCGTAAATCTTTTACTTTCCGCAGGAACTGCCCAAAGGCTCCCACTCCCAATTAAACTAAAAAAAGCTAATAATATTGATAACGTTTTCATTAGAAATTAAAATGAAAATTAACTTGCGGCTGCATAATGAATACTGATTCAGGATAGATATTCAAACCAAGTTCCAAATATTTGCGATACCAGCTCACCTTTGCAGAAATCAAATTATTTTTTACTCCGTAACCGCCTTCTAAAATCCACCGCTTATTTTCACCGTAAGTATGCTCAAGACCAGCAGAAAGAGTATGTTCTTTCAAACCCCCTTTAAAACTGCTAACTGAACTTCCTAAAATCTTCTCGGACTTATTCAAATCAATATCAATATCCAATAGAGAATACTTATACCCCCAAAAAAGACGAACCCGTGGTTCTAAAGAACTGGTCATTATTAATGCGCCGTAATACCCTTTTAAATCCGCTCTTTTAAGTTTGGTGTCCGCATCGGAAGATTTCGCATTTTTATCCTCTATCAAAGGAGTTAACAGGGATTGCCAATAGCCTCCAACCAAATCAAATTGCGGCAATCCCGGATAGAGACGGCCTTCAGGATGTAAACGAAATTTTCCGGAAAGATTCCCGGCAGAAGTTAAATCCGGCAACGGCACAATTAAAATCCCGCCTAAAAAATGGTAATTCAAACCTAATTTTTTGCCTGTGGGGAGAGGATTAGTGGACTCCATATTTCTTTGAAATTCATAGATAAAAAGAGGGGGATTAGCTAACAATTTACCAGCTTGTTGAATAGCAAAACTTTGAAATTGATTTTCCGCAAATGAAAAAGATATTAAGCCGAAAAAAAGAAATGAGGAAAAAAATGTAAATTTAAATATTCGCATTATTGGGTTGTTTTAAGAACATCTGCGCTGGTAGCAAGAGTCTTAAGAATAGAAACAGCAATATCCGGAGTGACCACAACATCCACGTTTCTTTTTGCCGAGTTACCGCCTGAAAAATTAGTGGCATCCACACTCCCAGGCTTGTTAGAAGAATCCTCCTTAGCAAAAACAACTACCTGAGTTGCAGTATCCTTAAAAAAAATGTCAAAACTATTGGATCCGCCAGTAAAATCCGAAATATTTCTTATTTTTCCTCCATTATCAATCACAAAATTCTCACTTGCCAGCCAAAGTTTTTGTGTGCTATCTGCGTATTGCTGCCAACGTCTTGCTTCTGATCGGTAAAGTTCCCCCCCGGCTCCATCAGTTCTAATATAGTCAATCGTTGTATCTTGTACAAAACGCGTTAAACCGCTCACATTATTACTGTTGTCTAATTCCAAAGTGAACAATTTTTCCCTTCCTGTTTTTCCTCCGCCTGTACCCAAGGTTCCAACAAATAAATCCGACTTAATATCATCATTCCCATTGACAACAGGATCTCTTTTACCTAAATAACCTATAGCAAACACGCTGTCAACATCTGTTTGGTTTGCTACAATTAATTGCGCTTTTTCTACCTTAATAGTATCTTTATTCTCCTGCAAAAATCCTGGAATTTCATTAATTTGTTGAGGCAGCTCTTTATTAAACTCTACCTTGCCAATTACAACATCTACCCGGGCCGCGTTACCCCCATTGTAAGCATAGGTACGCAATCCTCTGGAACTATATTCTGTTCTTTTCACAACATTTAATACCTGCATGGTTTTGCTATCCGGACGATCCAAACGCTGCTCCACTTGGACCAAATTTCCATGTCTATCTTTAAGAGTTCTGCCGGAAGCAAAATCTGCTTCCCTTGTGGTCTCTACTTGACCTCTAACATCTTGGTTTATATCCCGAGCGCTTGCAGCAAACTGACGAAGCTCCGTTCTTTTATTCTCATTTTCCTTCAACTGATCTTGGCGTTTATCCTCAGGAACCCCTGGATCCCAATTTTCCAGAGCATGGATCTCTTGTTCCCGAGTCATCACAGAAATTTTACCATCCGAATAACTATGCCCTTGCGTTAAAGTTACCTTAAGCCCGTAGGCGACCTCTTTAATCTCGCCAGTTTTCTCATCTAATTCTTTAACAGTGGTCAATTTTACGTCATCTTTATTTTCCATAACCGACGCCGCTCTTTGCAAAAGATTTCCCACATCCCCAAGCTTAATTTCGCCGAATACAACCTGATACCCGGTCGGTTTATTTCCATCCCATTCGGATGTAAAAACAGTACCGCGCACAGCCGCAACTGAACGGCCGGTCCTTAAATAAAATTTTTCTTTCCTTTTTAAATGAGGCACACGCACTTTAAGAGAACCAACATTTAAAGCGATCTGATTTTCTTGAGCAACTTGTTTTTCAATTTCCATGCTGGTATTTTCTTTAAGCCATATAATGGATTTATTAGGAAATAGAAGAGAGGCTCTGCTTTTTTCAGAAGTGCGGATGGAAGATCCTTGAGGAACTTCAGCTCCAAGGGTTGCGGATTGCCACTCCGCAGTTGGGGTTAAACGAACTTCCACATTGCCGCTAATACCTGAAATTTTAATGCCTTCGCTAAAGGCTAGGGTGGGGACTAAAAAAGCAATAATGAAAACAATTTTTTTCACTATGGCACAATTATGCAAAAATAAAATGAATCTTGTCAATAGGGTTTTAAAAAATATTTTTTTATTATAAATACAAAAGAAAACTTAAAAATTGAATGCCCCTATACCTCATCCATTGATCCAAAAAATAAAAGAAAGAACCAATTTTTTTATACGGAAAAACTAATTTGACCTAATTCATGATAAAATGATTTAGTATTATAAGCAAAAAATAAAAACAAATAATGAAATGGAATTTTAAAAATTTTTCATGGAGACACCTGCTTCCAATATTATTAAGTTGTTCCATTGGACTAGGCGCTGGGCTTAGCATCTATACTTTTATTTATGCAAAAGGATATTCTTACTTAAGCAATAATCCAGAAGCATGCGCAAATTGCCACATCATGAATGATCAATATAATGGATGGATTAAATCCAGCCATCACACAGCAGCAACCTGTAATGATTGTCATACGCCGCATAATCCGCTTGGAAAATATAAGACTAAGGCTGCAAACGGATTCTGGCATTCATTTTATTTCACTACAGGAAATTTTAATGAACCTATTCGAATCAAGGCGCATAATAAGGAAATTGCTGAAAATAATTGCCGCAGATGCCATCAAGATATTGTGATCGCCATGGATGGCCCTCATAAAAAAACCGATCATCTCTCTTGCGTTCAGTGCCATGGCTCTGTAGGACATCCTTAAATCCAATATTCAGTTTAAATAAAGGAGACAGGGTAAGATGAAAAATAACCGTTTTAGCATGCTAATTTTAGTAGGAATCATAGCCTCTATTTCAGCGCTCGGAATCACAGCTTTATTAATCAACATATTTGAACGTAAGCAAGAAAGCAAAAATCCATTTTTCCGAGTTGTAGAACTTACAGATGAAACCGAAGACGCTTCTATCTGGGGAAAAAATTTTCCTTTACAATACGATGGATATAAACGCACAGTAGATATGGTAAGAACCAAGTATGGCGGGAGCGAGGCTATACCGAGAACCCCAACACAAGCAGACCCAAGATCCATTGTTGCTCAATCCAAACTAGAAGAAGATCCGCGCTTAAAAATAATCTGGGCTGGCTATGCTTTTTCCAAAGATTTTAGAGAAGAAAGGGGACATGCTTACATGTTAGAAGACCAGACTTTTACTGAAAGACAAATCGCAGCCCCGCAACCAGGAACTTGCATGCATTGCCACGCCTCCCTTTACGTTGCCTATAAAAAATTAGGGGATGGAGATCTAATCAAAGGATTTGAAAAAATGAATCAGATGCCTTACTTTGAAGCGCGAAAACATGTGCAACATCCAGTTTCCTGCATTGACTGCCATGATCCAAAAACCATGCAGTTAAGGATAACCCGTCCTGGATTTTTAGAAGGCATGAAAGCGCTAAAAGCTGCTCAAGGGATAAAAAACTATGATGTGAATACCATGGCCACGCGCCAAGAAATGCGTTCTTTTGTATGTGGTCAGTGCCATGTAGAATATTATTTTAAAGGAAAAGAAAAACGTCTGGTCTATCCTTGGGCTAACGGATTAAAAGTGGATGAAATCATGGCATATTATGACCAGAACCAGCATAAAGATTGGGTTCATAAAGAGACAGGAGCTGAGGTTCTTAAAGCTCAACATCCGGAATTTGAAATGTGGAATCAAGGAATTCATGCAAGAGCGGGTGTGGCCTGCGCTGATTGCCATATGCCTTATAAAAGAGAAGGGGCAATGAAAATAAGCGACCACCATGTTCGCAGTCCTTTACTCAACATTAATCGCTCCTGCCAAACCTGCCATAAAGCCTCTGAGCAAGAGCTAAAAGAACGGGTAGAGATAATCCAACAACGCACCTTTGGTTTACGGAACCAAGCTATGGATGCTTTAATTGAATTTATTCTTGACATAAAAAGCGCTAAAGCCAAAGATGCAAATAATCCGCAATTAGCCTTAGCCAGAGATTATCAACGTAAAGCGCAGTTCCGGCTTGATTTTGTAGAAGCGGAAAATTCCACTGGTTTTCATGCTCCCCAAGAAGCAGCTCGCATCCTAGCAGACTCGATCAATTTAGTGCGCAAAGGACAAAGAGTTCTTTTAGAACGCAATAAAGACGGACGATTGGAATAAAAAGGTAAATGTTGTAGAATAAACGCTCTTAAAATTTTAAAAACAAGGACTTTTAATCAATGAGATGGCTCTTAAGGTCAAAACTACATAAAGCGATTGTAACTGAATCGCGCTTAGACTATATCGGCAGCATTACCATAGATGAGAATTTAATTGAAAAAGCTGGTTTCTGGCCAGGAGAAAGAGTGCTGGTCTCTAGCAACACTACAGGCCAAAGATTAGAAACTTATATTATGGTAGGAAAACAAGGTTCTGGAACTATCTGCATGAATGGAGCCGCTGCCCATCGAATTAAGGTAGGAGAAGAAATCATTGTCATGGGTTTTGAGCTTACAGATAAACCAATTCCAGCCAAGAACGTGCTGCTAGACAAAAACAATAAGTTCCTAAAATATCTTTAAATATCTAGCAGAATGCGTTCTGAAGTGAAAAGTTGTCTATTTTTTTAGAAGATTACGCAAAAATCGCCAGCGCCAGCTATGTGATTACTGATGTTTAGGGTCACACAACCAGCCCATGTGCCATTGGAAAAATCCAAAATTATAAATTGCATGCTTAATTATATGCTTATAAATCGGCTTCTTATCCTTCCTAAGTTCCACTCTATAAACAATTGGCCCTATACCGCTTATCACATTCTGATCATCTTTCTTCGCCCTTACTTCATATGAGCCATTGTTATAGTCCTGGTTAGTATTAGATTCTGTTATTTTTACCTTATATTCCCACCCCTTGTTGGGGTCGGACGTTTGTGTTGGGATATAACATTTTACATTATCGGTTAAACTTATAACCATTCCCTGGGCTGTAGTAGAAAACCCACGCGAGTTTCTATTTCGGTAATAGTTACCTAGAACGGATATCTTAGTTGTTTTGTCTACTAGATCCTTCACTTTCCCCTCACAAAAGCAATTAGAAAGTACTTCTCCCTCTGCAAAAGATTCTCCAACACAAATAGCCAAAATGAATAGGGGTGCCAAAAAAAATAACCTTACGATATTGAACGTGAAATAATTCATAATCTTCGCCTCCTATTGATCAAATAGATTTTACTTCTGTTTATATTAGAACCCAGAGGCAAGTCCTTAGCACCCTGCGCTTTTGATTCTTATTGTGAAGCTACGCTATAAGTATTAAAGGATTTCTAGAATTTGTCCATGATTTAAATCATGGACAAATTTAAAAAAGAATTAGAATTGCTAAAATTTTAACCTGAATATTGCCTTAGAAAATGAGAACTCAGACGGAAAAGAGTGCCATTCTTAATGTAATATTAAATTTAACAGAATGGTTGGATAGAGATAGATAATACCTAAAAAATAACGGAAAGAGACTATTTTTGAATTTTTTTAAGGACAACATTCCCTCTGTTTGAAATCAGGATGCCTTTCTTTTGCAACTTAGAGATCACTCTGGATACAGTCTCAGTAGTTGTGCAGGCAAAATGCCCAATCTCTTTTTTTGTAAGAGGAATAGTGTTTCCAAAAATGGCATAGAGCCTTTGAAGAGCCATGACAATTCTAAATTCAATCGGCTCTTGTCCCATATTTTTTATATATCTCAACTCCTTTATGGTCTGGGTTTGAAGGGAACAAAGCCCCTGCATGAATTTATTATTGTCTGCAATATAGGGCTCTATAAGTTTATAGGGTAGTTTAAATAAAACAGTAGGGACTAAAGCAATCGCAGTACCACAATAGCGCCCATCATTATCCAAACAAAATTCAAAACCTAAGACCTCGCCTGGTCCAAAAATAGAGCAGGTATAAAGATTTCCATTAAGATTGTTTTTTTTACACGCGATCGCGCCTCTATAAACTATTAAAAAATAATCCCTCTTCTCCCCTTCCAGAAAGAGGGTAGCGCTCTTCGAGTATTCCACAACCGTGGCGCATTCAGCTATTGTCGAGACTTGATCAGTGGAGAGATGATTAAAAGGTTCAAGGAAGGAAAGGAAAAGAGAAATCTGATTAATGGAAAGGGAGATCATAAATTCTTTGCAGAATCTCTTTTTATCTTGCCATATTCAGCTTCTATTGTGGTTTTTATTCCACCCCGCGGAGTAAATTCTCCTTTAATATATGCCCATTTTGGTTTGCAGACTGAAATGAAATCTTTCAAAATTCGGTTCACTGCGTTCTCATAAAAAATGCCAATATTCCTATAAGCATGAACATAATATTTAAAAGATTTTAGCTCTACGCAAGATTGATTGGGAATATAGGTAAGAGTAATGACGCCAAAATCCGGCAAACCTGTTTTTGGACAGATAGAAGTATATTCTGGAACGCATATGGTAATCTTGTAATTTTTAAATTGTGTGGGGAAAGATTCCATCTCCGGTAAAGAAACATCCAATCCCTTTTTTGAAAGTTTATTTTTTTCATCTTTTGTCATATTTTAGCTCCTATCCAAATCCAACGATCTCTTGAGTATTAGTGCTCCTAAGGAGTAACCGTTTAGCGCCAAATCGTCATTCCCGCGAAAGCTGGAATCTAGTCAACGTTACAATTCTGGATTCCCGCTTTCGCGGGAATGACGATCATGGACGGTGTACTTCTCCACGCTAAACGGTTACCCTAAGGACGATTTTTTAGTTTCTCTTAATTTGTTTTCCTTGCCAACCAATGGATCAGCGCGGTAAAAAACCGCACATATTGATCGCCCACTTCAATTTTAATTTTACCATTCACAGAAAGTTTCATTCTTTTGCTTCCCCAATCCACCATTCCCCCGCACCAGTGAGGCGCGATATCGCATGTGAAAGCTGCGCATCTATCTTGCGAATTAGAATCCACAACAAGCAACGGGTATTCTCCCTTAAGGACCAAGCCGCTGTTAGAAAAATGGATGGGTTTGGCGTTCAGCAAAACCATGCTGTTCTTTTTTAAACTGACCTCATTTAACCCGCACAGGATTGGAGCGTTCTTAAAATTGACTGATTGAAACATTGTGTGTTTTTGATTTTGCGCCATTAAAGCGCCGCTGGGAAAATTTCTTCTATCATCTTTTTTTAAGCAGCGCACAGGCAAAAGTTCCTCGATTAAAGAATTGCGCCAAGAGCCGTTTAATCCTGTAAAGGAGCCCCAGCCACCAATCATTAAAAAACCAGCGCCATTTTGCGCCTGCTCAATAACTATTTTTTGTGAAGAGTCTGGCGCTGAGTCTCGCGCATAATCACTAAAAATAATGACGTCAAACTGTTTTTTAAGGTGTTGGCTGGACAAAATTTCTGCTGGAGCTAGATGCAAAACATCTGCTCTTAAAAAATTTAGAATTCCAAGCAGATAATTGGCTGCTCCGCCTAAAGGACTATCTCCAGCGTATAAAATTTTCATTTAAAAAATGCTCTCTGCAGCGCTAGATCTTTATCCATCTTTAGAGACAACTCTAAATAAAATTGTTTCATCTATTATTTTTAAACTGATTTTTTCAAATAAACAATCATTTCTTTAATTCCTGGAAACTGTGAATCTAGTTTTTGAACCCGCTCAAAACTCTCTAAACTTTTTTTATACTCTTTTAGCTGAAAATATGCAATCCCTAAATTATAATAAGCTCTTAAAAATTCCGGGTCCAATTCTAAAGATTTTAAATAATAAAGCGCGGCTGCTGAATACTCTTTTTTTTCTAAATACGCATTCCCTAAATTATAATAGCTTTCCATATAATTAGGATTCATTTCAATAGCTTTTAAGTAAGATTTAATGGCTTTTTCTCCATTCCCTTCCCGACGATAATGCAGCCCTAATTGACTAAAAGCTCTGTAGTGATGTGGGTACTGAGCGATCACTTCTTGCCATAACTCAATTGGATTCTTAAATTTCTGGTTTCTTTTCCAACTTAATAAGGATAAAATTCCAATAAAACTTACAAATAGGAGAGCGGCTTTTATGTTTTTTCTAGAAAAAAGAGCTTCATCTAACCTAACTTTAAACAAAGAAAAAATTAGCAGTACCAACGCTAAAAAAAATCCAATATTGGGGAGATAAACTCTATTTTCAACCAAGAGGCTTGTGGTTGGAAAAAAACTTGAGGTTGGAGACAAGGTAACAATAAACCAAAGGCACCCAAAAAGGTGCAGCATATTTTTTTTCTGTTTTTTCCAGATCATAAAGATTCCCATTGTAACTAGGAGCACTAGGGTGAGCCAGGAAAGAAAAATTCTGGGCGTAAAAAAAGAGAGCCGGGGCAAAAGAGCGTGGTCAATGGAAAGGTTTTTAGGAAAAAGATTCATCTCTATATACTTTAAAATCACAAAAGGCTGATTTAAGATATAAATACTTCTGGGCAGAGTGTCATAAGCCTCTAAATCTCCTACCCCTCCTAAATAAACCATTCTAAATAAAAGATATAAAAAAAATACAAAGAAAAAGGGAATAATAGCGCGAACTCTCATGATTACTTTTTTCCAATCACATTCTGAAATAATTGCAACTAGGATCAGAATAATAACTGGCAAGGTAACCGCATTTTGTTTGGAAAAAAGAGCAGCTATGAAAAACAGCATTGAAAAAATATAGTAAAAACTTTTTTTAAGGGCGCTGCCCATCCCCTCTGGATGGGGAGAATAAAGAATAATTTTCCAGTAATGTAGAAAAAAAATCAAGGAACAAAGATAAAAAAATGCTGCAAGAAGTTCGGCTCGGCTAAAAACATAAGTGACAGCATTGGATTGCATGGGATGAGAAATAAAAAGAATAGAGACTAAAAAAGGAATCCAAAAAGAATCGCGCTGATCTTTTAAAAAAATTATTTTTCTAATTAAAACAAAAACAAGCAAAGAAGAGAGAATATGGAGCAAGAGATTAAAAAAATGATAGCCAATGGGATTCAAGCCTCCCCAAAGATAGTTTAAGGTAAAAGTAAAATAGGTTATTGGCCTGGAAGGATCATTTTGGTTTGCTAAACGTTTAGCCTGCGGATCAAAATTTAAATAAGAACTCTTAAAATTTGATAAGGCGCGGATTTCACTGTTATCTGCAATCTTTGATAGATCGTCAAAAATAAAAGGCGCATCTAAAGAGTGAGAATAAATTAGGAGCGCCCATAGAATAAGCACAGCCCCTGCAAAATAAGTTTTAATATTTCCTAGAATGGATCCAATGCCCCCGCTTCTTTAAAGCCTTTAGCTCTTAAAATACAACTATCACATTCTTTGCAAGGGCTTCTTGCTCCTTGATAACAGGACCAGGTAAGCTCATAAGGAACTTTTAGTTTTAAGCCTAATTGAATGATCTTAGCCTTGCTCATTTTAACTAATGGCGCAAGAATCTTAAGTTTTTTTCCCTCTGTTCCTATTTTTGTTCCTAAAAGCGCTGCTTTTTCCATGGCATTCAGATATTCTGGCCGACAATCCGGATAGCCGCTATAATCAATGGCATTCGCTCCAATCACAATCGCATCTGCCTGAATCGCATCTGCATAGGAGAGAGCAAAACTTAAAAAAATGGTATTTCGCGCTGGCACATAAGTGGAGGGGATTCCGCTAGAAATCATCTTTTCTAACTTTCTTTTTTTAGGGAGCTTTAAACTTTTATCCAAAAGAGCGCTCCCTTTCCAAGGAAGAGAGAATTTAACTTGAAGGTAAAAAGATTTTGTCTTGCGCGCAATTTTAATTGCGCTCCCTATCTCTTTTTTATGCCTTTGGCCATAGTCAAAAATCAGAACAAAAGTCTGATACCCCTTACTTTTTGCCCAATAAAGAGAGGTGGTTGAATCTAAGCCGCCGGAAAGTAAAACAACTGCTTTTTTCATTTTAAGAAATTCTTTTATGAAGATACTATATTCCTAATCTCGAGGCAAATCCAATTAAAAATAAAAGGAATCTTACCTTTTAGATTTAGTAAAATAATCCGATGAATTTATCAGAATTTGACTATTTTCTTCCCAAAGAACTGATCGCCCAAGAAGGTTTAAAAGAGCGTGAAAACGCAAAACTAATGGTGATTTATCCTGACAATAAAAGGGAAGACCATTTTATAAAAGAGTTGCCCAGTTTTTTTAAAAAAGGCGACCTGCTTGTGCTCAATGACACAAGAGTACTTTCGACCAAACTCATAGGCCAAAAAGAAACCGGGGGTAAAATTGACTGCCTCCTACTGCCTGATTTTTACTCTAAAGAAACTCATGTGTCTCTGTCTCCAAAAGAAAAAGAGGCTCTGATTCGAGGACCAAAAATTAAAGTTGGGACAAAACTTAAATTTTTCCCAAACCAGACCCCAGAGGAGACGCGTGTTTTACATGCCACTGTGATAGAAAAAATAAAAGGAACTTGTTTCCGAATCGCGTTTGATGATCCCAGCTTAATCCCTTTATGCGCCATAGTTCCTCTTCCCCCTTACATTAAAAAAAAACTAGAGGATCCAGAAAGATACCAAACTATCTATGCTAAAAAAGAGGGAGCTTTAGCTGCGCCTACAGCAGGTCTTCATTTTACCGCAAAACTAATGGAAGAGTTAGAAAAGTTAGGTGTGGAATTTGTTTTCCTAACACTGCACATTGGCCTAGGAACCTTTGCTCCCATACGCGCTGAAAAATTAGAAGAATGGAAGATGCACCCAGAATATTATAAAGTAAGTGAATTTGCAGCCCAGAAAATTAACCAAGCGATCAGCTTAAAAAAAAGAATTTTTGCTGTGGGCACAACAGCGGTGCGAACCTTAGAATCCTGTTTTAATGGAGAATTTTTGGAAGCTAAAGAAGGATGGACAAATCTTTTTATTTTTCCCGGCGCTGTTTTTAAGTTTCCTTATGCAGGGCTTTTAACTAACTTCCATTTGCCTAAATCATCTTTAATCCTTCTAGCCTCTGCTTTTATGGGAAAGGAAAAACTGTTAGAGGCGTACCAAGAAGCAATCACTAAAAAGTATCGTTTTTATAGTTTTGGAGACGCAATGCTTATTCTCCATTAACCTAAAACTTTTTCTTGAAAAAAAAAGTGCCTTTTTTTAAAAACAAAAATGTCTTTTACAATAGAAGCAGCTGATAAACAAACACAAGCGCGAGCAGGAATTTTTAAAACTGCCCATGGTATTTTTCACACTCCTGCTTTTATGCCAGTAGCCACTAAGGGAACTGTAAAAACCGTGTCTGTGGAAGAGCTGGAAACAATGGGCACGGAAGTGATCATTGCCAATGCCCTGCACCTGCATATTCGGCCGGGAGAAGATCACCTTGCGCGCACTGGGGGGCTGCATAAATTTATGTGTTGGAACAAACCGATCTTCACAGACAGCGGGGGATTTCAAATTATCCGCAAAAATTTTAACATTAGAATAACTGACTCAGGGTTAAATTTTAAAGACTTTATAAGCGGCGCGCATCGCCTTTACACTCCAGAACTCTGCATGGAGGTACAAAAAGCGATTGGATCAGATATCGCCATGCTTTTAGATGACTGCCCTCGCCACGACGCAAAAAAAAGAAAACTGGTTGAGGCGATTGAACGAACCATTGGCTGGGCAAAACGAGGCATTGAACATGGCCGCGGACTTGGAATCCCGCATATTTTTGTCATTGTACAAGGA
Organism: Elusimicrobiota bacterium; assembly: GCA_016180425.1. Lineage (GTDB taxonomy): Bacteria > Elusimicrobiota > Elusimicrobia > 2-02-FULL-39-32 > 2-02-FULL-39-32 > 2-02-FULL-39-32. The sequence continues at coordinate 31,618 of JACPBF010000010.1, read as the reverse complement.
GGAACGGAGCTTGACTTGCGTCAATGGTGCGCAGAAGCTCTTCAAAATTTTAAGCCTGATGGTTATGCGATTGGCGGACTTTCCATTGGCGAATCAAAGGAGGCTATGATGAAAATTTTAGAATTAAGCGTCCCGCATCTGCCTCAAGAAAAACCAAGATATTTGATGGGAGTAGGTTCCAGCAAAGAGCTGCTCAACGCTATTGCTTTAGGCATTGATATTTTTGACAGCGCTTTTCCCACCCAGCTGGCCCGGCATGGAACCCTATTTAGCTCTAGCGGTCGTTATAACTTAAAAGGTTTGGCAGGAAAAAAAGAAAATGTTCCTTTGGATGAAAATTGCGATTGTGAGGTATGCGTAAAATATAGCCGCGCTTATATCCACCATTTGCTTAAAGAAAAAGAGATGTTGGGAATGCGCTTAGCCAGCATCCATAATCTTTATTTTATTTTAAACCTTGTTCGAAAAGCTAGATCTGCCATCCTCAATGGAACATTCAATTCATTCAAAAAAGAGATGGAGGAACGCTTAGCATGAAGTCCGGTGGTTTTGAAATGTTTAAAAAAACAAAATCTGAAACCTTTGAAAAAATCAATCATCGTCCATTGACGGTAGGTTCCATTGTTTGGGGAAAAAAAATTCTAAAGATGGTTCAGAAAGCAAACAAAAATGGAGCGGACATTATAGAGTTAAGATGTGATACCTTTCCTTTTAGAAACAAAGAAAAACTATTTGAGATAGTTGAAACTGTTTGTAAAAAAACTTCCCTGCCAATCATTGCCACGCTTCGCAGCCCAAAAGAACAAGGACGCCAAGCTCTAAAACCTCATTGGAATGATGAAGAAAGAAAAGAAATTTATGAAAAATTATTACCGATTGTGGATTTTATTGATATAGAGCTTTCCTCAAATTCGATTCATCAGGCTTTAATACAGAAAGCTCATAAACTCCAAAAAAAAGTAATTCTTTCTTATCATGATTTTCGTTCCATGCCCGAAGAAAAAGATATTTTACTTCTTGTTAAAAAATTTAAGCAACTCTCTGGGGATATTTTTAAAATAGCGGGAATGACGCGCAACTTGGAAGAAACCATTCCCTTTCTTTACACCTGCTCCCGTCTTAATTCTATTGACAGAGTTTTTATTGCTATGGGAGAAAAAGGAAATTTTTCCAGGATCGCTGGCTTTTGTTTTGGATCTTGTCTTACCTACGGGTCTATCAGCCAAAAAACAGCTCCCGGACAAATCCCTATTGCCAGATTAACCCGTCAGCTTAAAATGCTTTATTCTTTTTAAAATATGAGCTTATTTTTACAAGAACTATCTCGAAAAGTGCTTATTTTTGACGGCGCCATGGGCACCAATATTCAAACTCTAAACCTAAAGGCTGAAGATTTTGACGGCAAGGAAGGATGCAATGAATATCTAATCTTAACCAAGCCAGATGCGATAGAAAAAATCCATGAAAGTTTCTTTGAAGCCGGCTGCGACGCGGTTGAAACCGATACTTTTGGTTCCAACCGAATTGTGCTTGCTGAATATGATCTTGCGGACAAAACCATAGAACTGAATGAAAAAGCAGCTCTCCTTGCCCGCAAAGTCGCCAAAAAATTTTCAACAGAAAATAAACCTCGTTTTGTAATTGGATCTGTGGGTCCAACCACCAAACTCCCCACCTTAGGGCATATTAGTTTTGATGAAATGCTTTCTGTGTTTTCTGAACAGATTCAAGGGTTACTGCAAGGAGGGGTAGATGCTGTTTTAATTGAAACCTGCCAAGATATCTTGCAAGCAAAAATCGGCGTGATCGCGGCTAACGCCATGATGGATAAGATGGGACTTCGAGCGCCGATCATTTGTCAAGTCACAATGGAACAGACAGGAACCATGCTTCTAGGCACAGAGATTAGTTCTGCGCTCACCACTCTTGAAATGCTGCCTATTGATATTATTGGCATCAACTGCGCCACAGGACCAAAAGAAATGATTGAACATATCCGTTCCCTCTCTAAAACTACGGAAAAAATGATCTCTGTTCTCCCCAACGCGGGATTGCCGGAAAATGTGGGGGGCAGAGCTGTTTATAAACTAACCCCGGAAGAATTTGCCAATTACCATGAAAGATTTGTGCAAGAATTCGGCGTAAACATTATTGGCGGATGCTGCGGCACAACTCCTGAACATTTAGCAAAAGCGGCAAAAAAAATTGGAACTTGTACTCCTAAAAAAAGAGAAATTACTAAAGAAAGAAATGCCTCTAGTCTTTATACAGCAGTCTCCTATACGCAAGAACCACCCCCGCTTTTGGTAGGAGAAAGAACCAATGCCAATGGCAGCCGCCAATTTAAAAAGCTTTTAGAAAAAGAAGATTATGATGCCATTAGCCAAATGGCAAAAGACGCTGTAAAAGAGGGATCCCATCTTTTAGACGTGTGTGTGGCGTATGTAGGTAGAAACGAAGTTAAAGATATGAATGAAGTCATTTTTCGCTTAAATCAGCAAGTCACTATTCCCTTGATGATTGATTCCACGGAAAGTCCAGTAATTGAGGAAGCTTTAAAAAGAATTAGCGGTAAAGTGATTATTAACTCCATCAATTTAGAAGATGGAGAAGAACGAATGAAAAAAATCTGCCCTCTAGCAAAAAAATATGGGGCAGGACTCATTGCTTTAACCATTGATGAAAAAGGCATGGCTAAAGATCGCTTTAAAAAACTTGAGATTGCGGAACGCATTCATAAATGCGCCACAGAAAAGTATGGGATTAAAGAAGAAGATATTTTCTTTGATACCCTCACCTTTACCTTAGGCAGCGGGGATGAAGAATTTCGCACCGCTGGCATTGAAACCATTGAAGGCATTAGGCTAATTAAACAAAAATTTCCTAAAGTAAAAACTATTTTAGGGGTCAGCAATATTTCTTTTGGTTTAGACCCTGAATCCAGAACCGTTTTAAACAGTGTTTTTCTTCATTATGCGATAGAAGCTGGGTTAGACGCCGCGATTGTGCATGTCAGCAAAATCATTCCGCTTTTTAAAATTGAGGAAGACTTAAAAGAAATTTGCACCCGTCTTATTTTTAATGACAGAGCCAAGAGCGATCCTCTGCGAGATTTAATCGCCTATTTTCAAAAACATAAAAAAACCGAAAACCTAGAAAAAAAAGCAACGAGTTCTCTTTCTTTAGAAGAATCCTTAAAAAATAGAATTATTGAAGGCAATCGAGAAAACATGGAACAAGATTTAGAAAAGGCGCTTAAAAAATATCCGCCCCTTCAAATTATCAATGAATTCTTAATGGATGGGATGAAAGTGGTGGGAGAACTTTTTGGCTCAGGTAAAATGCAGCTTCCCTTTGTTTTACAATCTGCGGAAGTCATGAAAAAAGCCGTTGCTTATTTAGAACCCTATATGGAAAAAGTGAGCGGAATGGAAAAAGGCAAGATTGTGCTGGCCACTGTAAAAGGAGACGTGCACGATATTGGCAAAAATTTAGTGGATATTATTCTCACTAATAACGGTTACAAAGTTTTTAATTTAGGCATTAAACAGCCGATTGACGCCATCCTTCAAGCATCCGTTGAACACCAAGCAAATTTAATTGGACTTTCCGGACTCTTAGTAAAATCCACTTTAATTATGAAAGAAGATTTAGAAGAGATGAATAAGCGCGGAATCTCCCTGCCAGTTATTTGCGGTGGAGCAGCTTTAACCAGAAAATATGTGGAAGAGGATCTACAAAATCTTTATCAAGGTAGGGTTTTCTATGGGCAGGATGCTTTTTCTGCTTTAAAAGTAATGGAAGAATTAAGAAAATCTGGGCCCCAAAAAGAAAAAGATGAAAAACCTGCTCTTCAAAAAAAGAAAATCATTCAGGAGAATGAATCCTTTCCATTCCCTAAACGTTCTAAAGTGAGCCTGGATCACCCTGTGCCTAAACCTCCATTTTGGGGATACAAAATCCTTAAAAATATATCTTTAAGAGAGATATTCCCTTACATTAATACCACTGCTCTTTTTAAAGGCCAATGGCAATTTAAACAAGCTAGCCTTTCTAAAGAAGAATATGAAAAAATCTTAAAAAACAAAGTTGAACCTTTATTCCAAACCATGCAAGAAAAATGTATTCGGGAAAAAATTCTTGAGCCAAAAGTAATAGTTGGATATTATCCTTGTTGTTCGGAAAATGATGATTTAATTGTTTTTGACGAAAGCCAAAAAAAAGAGCTTGCGCGCTTTACTTTCCCCAGACAAAAAAAAGCCCCTTTCTGGTGCATTTCTGACTTTTTTAGGCCCAAAGAAAAAGGCGAGATAGATGTGGTTGGGTTTCAAGTGGTGACTATTGGAGAACGGGCTTCAAAAATAGAGAAAAAACTTTTTGAATCTAACCAATACACAGATTACCTTTATCTTCATGGCATTTCTGTAGAATCAGCAGAAGCTCTAGCAGAACTGGCGCACAAGATGATCCGTAAAGATTTAGGTTTTCAGGATCAAGAAAGCCAAAATACAGGAGATTTATTTAAACAAAAATATCAGGGTTCTCGCTATAGCTTTGGTTATCCAGCCTGCCCTAATTTAGAAGATCAAAAAAAACTTTTTAAACTATTGCCTGCGGAAAAAATTGGCATGAGTTTAACTGAAGAATTTGAGTTAGTTCCAGAACAATCCACCAGCGCCATCATAGTCCACCACCCTGAAGCCAAATATTTTCTCATCTAAAAGTCCGTTCTGGCTTATTTCAACAGCTAATCAAGCAGTTATATCTTACCAACCCTACAAAAAATAAATCATTTTATTTTAAAAGCTGTCTCCTTAAAAGTTCTAAAACCATAAGAGCTGCTTTCTCTTTTATTTCAAGACGTGTGCCATGAAAAATTTTAGTGCAAGTTAAGGAATTATTTTTAGAGGCAATGCCAAAACAGACCATCCCTACAGGTTTTAATTTTGCGGCTCCAGTTGGGCCGGCAATGCCAGTAACAGCAATCCCCCAATCTGAATCTGATTTTTTTAAAATTCCTTTAGCCAACTCTTCTGCTGTTTGTTCACTTACAGCGCCAAATTTTTTAAGTGTTTCCTGATTAACTCCAAGCAATTTAATTTTACTTTCATCCGAATAAGTCACAACACCCTCTTTAAAATAAGCTGAGCTCCCCGCAATATCAGTTATTTTATTGACAATGAAACCACCAGTACAGGATTCTGCCACAGCTAAAGTTTGCCCCCTCTTTTTTAAGAGCTGGCCAACCACGCTTTCCAGAGTCTCTTTATTCTTTCCATATATCTCATCGCCTAAAATTTTGTAAAACTCTTTTTCAATTTCTAAAATGCAATTTCCTACTGCTTTTTTATTTTTTCCTTCTATTGTGACTTTCACATCAACAATAGAATGATGCGCTAAAATTCCAAAAATCACTTTAAGCCCGCTCTTATTCCAATTCTTTTCAACCACAGGTCTAATCTTTTCATCAATTTCTGATTCTGGCTTGCCAAAAATATGAAGAACAGATGTTTCTACAAAACAAGAAGGAATTTTTTTCCTCAAATAAGGGAGAACTTCTTCCTTCATCATAGGACTTAGCTCTTGCGGAGGTCCGGGTAAAAGAATCAAGTGACGATTTTTTAAAGTAATTATTTGTCCGGGCGCTGTGCCTACTTTATTCAGAATCACTTTAGCGCCTTGGAGCACATAAGCTTGACGATTATTTTCTTCAGGCATAGAAATTCCAACAGATTGGAATCTCTGCTCAATCTTTTTCATAATTTCTTTGGAATAAAGAAGAGACTTATTTAAAACTTTAGAAACTGCTTCTCGGGTAAGATCATCAAAGGTGGGACCTAAACCACCGCAAGTTAAAATAATTTGAGAACGTTTTAAAGCCTCTTTTAAACAAGCCTCAACCTCTTTTTGATCATCTCCTACAGTTGTGGCTCTTGTAAGAGATAATCCTATGGAAAGCAGATGTTCAGCAATCAGATGAACATTGGTATTGGTCTTATCCCTTAAGAGCTCAGAGCCAAAACAAATCAGTTCTATTTTCATTTAATTTTTGGAATACGCTAGTAAGTGTGAGTACGAGATTATACGCGAAAAAAATTAAAGGAAATTAGCAGAAACGCGATCCATGTTACAACTCCAAAGGGTTTCTCTTTCATTCTATTATTAGTTTCAGTGATAAAAACCTATTTTGGGCTCATTTTGAGTTATAGGAGCAACTTCAATCTTGCCAAAACGCGCTTCATATTTCTTGATATTATCTTCTAAAGCCAAGAGAAGTTTTTTTGCATGTGAAGGGGATGTAACGATTCGGCTTTTAACTTTTACTTTAGGAGCTTGTGGCGGCAAAAAAATAAAATCAAGCACAATTTCAGTTTCTGAATGGCTGACAATAGCTAAATTCACATAAGTTCCTTGAGCTACTTGTTCATCTATTTCAATTTGAATTTGATTAGGAACTAGGTCACTTTTTGGGTTAGACATCTTGCGCCTCCTTGAAAGGAAAAGTTTGGAATAGGGTCACGCCATTTCCTAATGCATAATCTCGCTTTAACCTTCATGCTCTCTTTAAAAATTCAGAGAACAAAAAATTGATAGGCTATTTAAACTGCCAGGGTTTATATAAAAATATATAGATAAGACAAATAATGGCTCCTAAGACTAAAGCGAACCCGCCTAACAGTAATCCAATTTGTGAAGCTTTTTTTCTCTCTTCTTTTAAGGAGGGGTCTAGAACCACTATTCTTCTATTTCGCTGTCCCAATAAACATTATCAATAAATTTTTGCCAGGAAGCTTTAAACTTTATAAAAGTGGGTAATACTAAAGATTGAGCCCCTTTCCATCTGGGTCTAGAAGGTTCGATTAATAATTTCATTCCAGCCTCATGAGGCAAACAGTCTCCTTTCTTAATGTTGCAAGGGATACAGGAAGTAACTACATTGTTCCATGTGGATTGTCCTCCGCGTGAAGAAGGAACAATATGTTCCAAATTTAAATCTTTTGTTTGAAACTTTTTTCCACAATAGCAGCAGTGATAGCCGTAATGCTCATAAATATTTCTGCGGGTAAATTTAATTTCAGCTGCTGGAACCTGGTCGTAAGCTCTTAAGGCAATCACATCTGGAATAGCGATTTTAAAAGTAGGAGTATGGACATAGCCGGCTGGGTGATCCTTCATTAGGATCGAGAGTTCTTTCCAATCAGAAAAATTGTAGGTACGGTACTCTTCATCTACAACACGAGCGTGATCTAAATAAAGAAGAGAAAGAGCCCTTCTCCAATTGGTGATGTGAATAGCATAAAAATTTCTATTTAAAACCAATACATCCGTGCTCATAATAATTTAAATGTAACACTTTTTCCCCTTGGATTCAAGACAACGTCTTGCGCAACGAATCTTTCAATGATTACATTCTTACTTAACAAGGGTAAAGAGTTTTAGTCAAAAGGAAAGAAGAAGGTAAATTGTGTTAAAATGTAATCTTATGAAAAAATGGAACAAGAAACCTGAATTAAAACCAGAAATTTCAGTTGTGGTTGCAGCTTATAACAAACCTCGAGAATTTGAAATGTGTTTGGAAGGTTATAAAAAACAAAGCGCTTTAATTCAAGATCAAAGATGTTTTGAACTCATTCTTGCAGATGACGGCTCTGGTCCTGAAATTGAGCAGCTTTTTAAGCAATTCTCTCAAGAATTCCCTTTTCCAACAACCTATCTTTACCAACCTGATCAGGGTTGGGGTAAATTAAGAATGCTGAATTGGTCAATTTTAGAATCCAAAAGTGAAAAAATTGTCTTTACAGATGGGGATTGTGTGCCGCATAAACATTTCGTAAGAGCTCATCTTTTAAGTTGCAAAAAAAATGAGGTGGCTTGCGGCAGGAGGGTAGATCTTATGGAAAAAATTTCTAAACGTCTAACAGCGGCGGATATTAAAAAAGGAAAATTGGACTCTTATCTTTTGCTTCTTCAAGGTATTTTTAAAAAAGAGATAGAGTTTGGTGAAAAAGGATTTTATTTTCCAAGCTGGGTTTCAAAACTTCTCTCTCCTTTTTTAAAAAATGAGGAGCCTACGATTTTAGGATCCAATTTTTCGATTTATAAAAATTGGCTTTTTCAACTCAATGGCTTTGATGAATCTTTTGAAACTCCTGGGTTAGGAGAGGATACGGATTTGGAACGCAGGATTAAATCATCTGGTTTAACTTTAAAATGGATCACTCACCATGCTATTCAGTTCCATCTTTGGCATCCTTTGACTGAAGTGGGAGAAAAATCCCATAAAACCTTTGAAACCTTAAAACAAAAAGGAAATTTAAAAGCTTTAAAAGGAATTGAGGAACTTCAAAAAATAATCCCAGGGTAAGATAACCCCGAAGTTTGAGAACTAAAAAACTCCTTCCACTCCGCTTTGAAGGACAGGCAAGACGAAAATCAGCTTATTTCAGCCGAAAAATTTTAATTTCTCCTGATTTTAGATGTAAAGGAAGAGTATGGTCAGTTAAAGAAAAAGAATCTCCTTTGATTAAATCTTTTACATCCTTTCTATGAGTATGCAGTCGAAGATGAATAAAAAAATCCCTCTCCATATTAGAATTCGCCACAAATAAAATATCTCTGGCGGAACTTTTTCTTTCAAAAGCAAAAATATCCCAGACATCGCAAGGAATGACTTTCAAAGTCTGGTGATGATAATCTAGGATTAAATCCTGATATTTCTTGCGAATTTCCGCAATTTTTTTGATCCATTCACAGAGCTGGTTTGGATTAAGCCAATCAAGCGCAGCTCTATTAAAAAGCGCAAGTGGTTCTGAAAAAATTCTTTCTAACTCTTCTTTTGTAAAATCTAAACCAGTATTCACCGGCATTTCTTCACCTAATTCAAAGCCTGAATGTATAAAAGGGATCACTGGTAAAAAATTATTGATCGCCCAAGAATAGCAAGAATAACCTATTCCTCCGGCTCTTGTACTAGAACGAGGCGTGTTGTGGCTTTCTGCTGTTCCAAAAAATGGAAGAGGAAAAGTTTCTCTTTCAAAACGATAAAGCAAATCTTTTAATTTATAAGGGTGGTGCTGATCAGCCCAAATATAACCTATAGAAGCATTGTATCCCTGTTTTTTACTTTCATGGGAAAGGTGAAAATTCTCTTCCCAAAAAGCAAAATCAGGATCGAGCTGACGAGCTTCATCCACCATTTTTTTTAACAAAGAATAAGGCAGAGCATGACCCATGTCAATCATGACTCCGTCAATTTTAAATTCTTTTTGATAATAAGGAATAATCTGAATAAGTTGTTCCCATAAAGAACTATTCCTATTTGGTTTCTGGGCAAGCTCAACATCATACATCCTTACAGTATTGTAAGCGATATAATTAAAATCTGGATGAGAAAATAATTTTAAATAAGTTACATCTCCCCAAGGGGGTTGGGGATCATCCGGAGGCCAATCCGCGAAAGCTCCTGGAATTTTTACTCGAGCGCCATCTGCAAGTTGTCCAATCCATTTTCCATTTTCTTTAACAATCGTTTCAGGTGAAGGAGGATTGGTGAATAGTCCTCTATAAACAGGAGAAGGAGCTAGTAGATGGTTCAAATTTCCATTATTCACCTTCTCTAAAATTTGATTTAAATCTTCACGACTAAAGAATGGCGAGCCATACTTTGTTTCATCCCTACTGCCTTGCTCCCTATCCTCCACAAATTCCTTGATCCAATAAAACCAATCTGGATGCTCTTTCACCCAGTCGCTGTCTTTAGAAGCTGTGCGAAATACAAACTCTACCACTACTTTCATGCCTAAATGGTGAGCAGCCTCAACTAAAGCAGAAAATTCATCTTCCACTCTCATCCCTAAAAATGGTTCTGACAAATTTTCATCTAACTTAAATGGATTGCGGATAGCATAAGGAGAACCTAAATTCCCTTTTTTCCCATCCTCTCCAATAACAGTAATAGGAAGAAGATGCAGGGTATTGACCCCCAAACTTTTTATATAAAGTAAAAGAGCGATCGCCTTTAAAAATGTGCCTGTGTCTCTAAATCCGCTGGCAGGGTAAGCGCTTTCTAGATGACCTTTTTCATGATGATCAAATGCCGTAGTATGACGCGCAAAAAGATTATAAACTACAGCTTTTCTGCTCCATTCTTCCCCTTTTAAATAATCTGCCTCATGAGAGTTTAATGAAAAATTTAAAATTTCATCTATTTTTTGAACAAAAAATTGACAGGGATTTACTTTAACTTTTGTAGGCTGCTCTTTCAAACTTGTCCCTAACCACAAACTAGGAATAAAATAAGAAATTTTTTCTCCCTGAACCATTTTAGACTGTAAATTGTCTCTGATCGTTCTTAAAATCTGTAGTTTCATCTATTTTAAAGATTCTCCTAAATAATAAGCGCAATCCTTATTTAATGGACACCCTTCACATAAGGGCTTAGTCCGGCAAAACTCTTTTCCCAATTGGACCAAAAGAGCATGAATCTCATTAAAAAGTCTTGAAGATTTATGAAGATTAGCTTGAAAATATTCCTGGATATGAGAATAATCCTGGCTATGAAAAAGGCCAACTCTATTCCCAATTCTTCTAGTATAAGCATCTACTACAAAAATAGGATGCGAGCCTGCATAAAGTAAAATAGAGTCCGCTGTTTCTGGGCCAATCCCATGACAAGCAAGCAGCTCTTTTCTCGCTTCCATAAGAGGCTTAGAAAAAATTTTATTCATTTCTCCCTGGTAATGCTCCATGAGGTACTTGGAAAAAATTTTTAATCTTTTAGATTTTTGCCTAAAATAGCCGGAAGAACGAATTAAACGCGCCAAACGACTAAAAGAAATCTTTACGAGTTTCTGCGGAGTAAGAACTCCCGCCTTATTTAACTCAACCAATGCTTTTTCTACGTTGCTCCAAGCTGTGTTTTGAGTCAAAAGAGCCCCTACACAGATTTCAAACATTTCCTGATTTAAAAGATTGGAAGTTCTAGCTTCAGGATGATAGGCAGGGTGAAATTTTCCTTTAGGTGTTAAAGGCCACCAGCCTTGGGGACCAAAATGCTTTAAGAGGCTTTGATAAGTTTTATAAGCTTTATTCAAAGGCGATGCAAGCTCTTCTTTATAGAAGCATTAGATTAAACCTAAACTGATTTTATGCTGTTGGTCTCGATGCTCATGCCACAATCAAAAAATCTTGGCAGAAGTCTTCCTGTGAGCGACGCTCAAACGCAAATACTCTTGCGCATTCCAAAGAATATGTTCAATTTCATCTGAACGAAGAGGTCTGACAACCCTTGCTGGAACTCCTAAAGCCATAGAGCCTTTAGCTATTTTTGTATTGGGAGAAAGCACAGCTCCTGCCCCCACAATACATTCCTCTTCTACAATGACCCCGTCTAGTAAGATCGCCCCCATCCCAATAATACAATGATCTTTTACTGTGCAGCCATGTAAAACTACAGAATGTCCTACAGAAATTCCTTTACCTAAAATTGAGGGTTTGCCTTCATTCGTGTGTATCACAGTATTATCTTGGATATTGGTGTCTTCCCCGATCAGGATCTCAGCAATATCCCCTCTTAAAACACAATAGGGCCAAACTGACGCATTTTTTTCCAAAGTGACTTTGCCAATGATTTCCGCAGTTTCATGCACAAACGCGCTTTGGTGAATTTTAGGTTTATGCCCTCCAAATTCTCGAATCATATTTTTATTTATTCTTAAATTTTCTTTACATTTTCATGAATGCAATATTCGGGTTTAATCAGCGTTTTAACTTTAAATTTTAGAATTAAATTTTGCGATGCACTCAACAATTTTTTTAATCTCGCTATTTTTTAATTCTGGAAAAATTGGAAGGGAGAGTATCTCTTTTGCGATTTTTTCCGCAACAGGAAAATCTCCTTCTTTATAATTCAAATATTCAAAAGCTTTTTGTAAATGGAGAGGTATGGGATAGTGCACCCCTGTTGCAATCCCATTCTCTTTTAAAAATTGAGCCAGCTCATCTCTTTTTTTTGCCCGTATCGCATATACGTGCCGCACTTCTTTTACAAAGGGGCTGGTTTTAAACGTTTGAACTCCTATTTGGGATAAAAGTTTGTTATAAAAATTCCCATTTTTTCTTCGGCATTCATTCCAATGTCCAAGTTTTTTTAATTTAACCCTTAAAATGGCCGCTTGAATAGTGTCTAATCTGCGGTTAAACCCCAAGAGATCGTGTTGGTATTTGCCTGTTCTGCCGTAATCTCTTAAGAGTTTTAGTTTTTGCGCTAAGGAATCTTCATTTGTAACTACCATGCCGCCATCTCCATAAGCCCCTAAATTTTTACCGGGATAGAAACTAAAACATCCCATAAGCCCTATGCTCCCGGCTCTTTTCCACTCACCTGGAATTATCTCGATTTCTGCTCCATGAGCCTGACAAGCATCTTCAATAATAGGAAGGTTATGTTGTTTTGCGATTTTAAGAATTTCCGGCATGTTGACAGGTTGTCCAAAAAGATGAACTGGAATAATCGCGCGCGTTTTAGAAGTAATCGCTTGTTCCAGTTTTGCAGTGTCCATGTTTCCTGTATCATCTTCAACATCTAAAAAAACCGGTTTAGCTCCTAAAGAAGCGACACTGGAAGCAGTGGCATAAAAAGTAAAAACTGGAACTATTATTTCATCTCCAGGTTTAATCCCTAAAGCATGCATTGCAAGCTCCAAAGCCCCAGTGCCAGAATCTACGCCTACCGCGTATTTAACCTGACAAAATTTAGCAAACTCTTCTTCAAACGCGCTGACCTCTTTCCCTAAAATAAAGTCTGTCTGATCAATCACATTTTGAACAGCGCTTTTCACCTGTTTTTTAATTGTTTTGTATTGCCGATTAAGATCTACAAGAGGAATCACTTTAAGTTCTCCTTTAAAAATTTGTTTTTGATTATACCAGATCAAGATTCTGCCAACAAGGATGTTTGACTAAAAGGAAGGGGGTTTGATAGAATCTCTCGAATGCAGACGATTAAAAAAGTTGTGCTTGCCTACTCTGGAGGGTTGGATACTTCCATCATCATCCGCTGGCTCATAGAAACTTACCATTGCGAAGTGATTGCCGCTTGTATCAACTTAGGGGCTAAAGAAGGTGGAGCTCAGTCTTTTGAAGATATAGAAAAAAAAGCTCTTGCCACAGGGGCTAAAAAATGTTTTATTGTGGATGGAAGAAAAGATTTTGCTGAAAATTTTATTTTCCCTGCCTTAAAATCCAGAGCTACTTATGAGGGCAAATATCTTTTAGCCACCAGCTTGGCTAGACCCCTCATTGCCAAAGAAATAGTAAAGATAGCTAAAGAAGTAAAGGCGGATGCTCTATCCCACGGCGCTACAGGTAAAGGTAATGACCAAGTTCGTTTTGAAATTGGATTTCGCACTCTTATGCCTGGGGTTAAAATTATAGCGCCTTGGAGAGAATGGGACATCCACTCTAGGGAAGATGCTATTCGCTACGCGCAAAAATATAATATTCCCATACCAGTCACTAAAGACAAGCCCTATTCCTCAGACGCTAATATGTGGCATATTTCTTATGAAGGTGGGATTTTAGAAAATCTTAAAGAACCCTACCAGGAAGAAATGTTCCAAATGACAGTTTCTCCGGAAAAAGCGCCTGACAAAGGGACCAAAATTGAAATTGAATTTAAGCAGGGGATTCCTGTATGTTTAAATGGAAAAAAAATGGATGCGGTCTCTTTAATTTTAGAATTAAATAAAATCGGCGGACAAAATGGAGTGGGAAGAATAGATATTGTGGAAAATCGCTTGGTAGGAATGAAATCTAGAGGGGTGTATGAATGTCCAGCTGCAACCATCCTTTATCAGGCTCACCGGGAGTTAGAGACTATTGCCCTTGACCGGGAGACATTTCACTTTAAAGATTCCCTCTCTCTAAAAATAGGCGAACTCATTTATTACGGACTATGGTTTACCACCTTAAGGCGTTCCCTCTCTGCCTTTATTGATGAAACCCAAAAATTTGTGAGTGGAAAAATAATGCTGGAACTCTATAAAGGAAATATAAAGATAATCGGAAGAAGTTCCCCGCATTCGCTCTACTGGGAAAAACTCTCCACCTTTGGATATTCAGGCGAAGAAATTTATGACCATAAAGATTCAGAAGGTTTCATTAAACTTTTTGGTCTGCCGCACACCGTTGAATCCATTTTAAGAAAATGATCCCCAACATTCTAAATTTTTTTTAAAAACCAAATGATCCCGCAAGACTATATCTCCTCTTTTTCATTTGACCAACGGCTCGCCCCCTACGACATTCAAGGCTCTATCGCGCATGTCGCAATGCTGGCTAGCCAAAAAATCATTCCGGTTTCAGATTCTAAAAAAATCATTGCGGGTCTTGAGGCGATTCAAAGGGATTTAGAAAAAGGAAAAACAATTCCTAAAGCAGAAGATATCCACTTTGCCATTGAAAATGAACTGGTGAAAAGAATTGGAGAGGTGGGGAAAAAAATGCACACAGCCCGCTCCAGAAACGACCAAGTGGCGCTGGATCTTAAACTTTACGTCCGGGACATTGCCAAAAAAATCATTGAACAAATCAAACAAACGCAAAATGGAATTTTAAACTGCGCCATTAAAAATCAAAAAACTGTCATGCCTGGCTTTACCCATCTGCAGCACGGTCAGCCAATTTTTTTTGCCCACCACATTTTAGCCTATGCCTGGATGCTGGAAAGGGATAAAAGCAGATTTCTGGATTTATTGAAACGACTGGATGAATGTCCTCTTGGAGCCTGTGCAATGGCTGGAACTACCTTTTCCATAGACCGGAATGAAACCGCCAAACTTCTAGGATTTTCTAGAGTCACTGAAAATTCCATAGATACCGTCTCAGATAGAGATTTTATTCTGGATTTTAATTTTAGTTCCGCGCTCCTCATGGTTCATCTCTCCCGGCTTGCAGAGGAATTCATTATTTGGTCCAGCCAAGAATTTAATTACATCACATTGGCGGATCCATTCACATCCGGATCCTCCATCATGCCCCAAAAACGGAACCCAGATGCGCTGGAACTTTTAAGAGGAAAAGCGAGTCGCTCAATTGGCAACATTACAGAACTCCTAACGCTTATAAAAGGGCAGCCCCTTTCCTACAACAGAGATCTTCAGGAAGATAAACCCCCGCTTTTCGATACAGCGGATACTACTCTTTCATCTCTGTTGCTTGCCAGCCAGATTTTTGAGACATTAACGGTCAATAGCAAAAAAATGGAAGAATCTTGTCATAAAGGGTTCCTGCTCTCGACGGAAGTTGCGGATTACCTTGCAAAAAAAGGAATGCCATTTAGAAAAGCTCATGCGATTGTTTCCAAAATTGTAAAAAGTATGTTGGCAGAAAACAAAGATTTCAAAGATTTAAGCCTGTCAGAACTAAAATCTTTCTCTCAGCTCTTTGAGAAAGATCTGTTTCAGATTTTGTCTCCCCAAAAAGCAGCGCAATTCAAAAACTCCTATGGCGGCACAGGAGTCAATGCCTTAACTACCCAGATCAGTAAACTCAAATCTCTCTTAAAATAAACTAACCCGATTATTCTACAGTCTGTATATTACAGTGATTTTTACGATTCAATGAAATGAAACAATTTATAAAACAGGCAGCAGGCCCGCTACCCAACCACTTTAAAGCAGTGTCAAAAATAGGTTACTAAAAATGCTAAAATTTGAATTTGTTATCCATGTTTAAAACTATTAAAAATTCTCTTTATATTGAGGGAGTAAAGGTAGAAGAAATTGCGGAGAAGTTCGGCACCCCGCTCTACCTATACAGCCAAACTCAAATGATTGAAAATTTCAGAAAATTTGATCTTGCTTTTTCTTTTTTTCCCCACCTCATTTGTTACGCTTTAAAAGCAAACAGCAATCTGACTATTGCAAAGACTTTGCGCCAAGAAGGCGCAGGCAGCGATATTGTTTCCGGCGGGGAGCTTTATAGAGCCCTGCTTGCTGGTTTTAACCCAAAAAAAATAGTTTTCTCAGGAGTAGGAAAAACTCAAAGCGAGATGCGCATTGCTCTTAAAAAAAATATTCTTGCCTTTAACGTGGAATCTTTAGAAGAGCTAAAAGTTTTAAACAGCGTTGCAAAGGCCATGGGTAAAAAAGCGCCCATTGCAATTCGAGTGAACCCGGATGTGGATGCAGGCACCCACCAGCATATTACCACCGGCAAAGCGGAAAACAAATTTGGCATTCATAAAAAGTTTATTTTTGAAGCTTATAAAACCGCTCAATCTCTTAAAAATATCTCAATTCAAGGTATCCAGGCTCACATTGGCTCTCAAATTACTTCCACCGCTCCATTTGTAACTTTGCTGAAAACATTGCTAAATTACGTGGACGAACTAGCCAAAGCGGGAATTAAAATTTCTCATCTGGATGTAGGCGGGGGCCTTGGCATTTGCTATGATAAAGAAAATCCGCCTTCGCCTCAAGAGTTATCAAAAGCATTCACTCCGCATCTTAAAGGTAGAAACCTAACTTTACTGTTTGAGCCAGGAAGATTTTTAGTGGGGAATGCTGGAATCTTAGTGACAAAAGTTCTTTATAGAAAAAAGAGCGGAACAAAGACTTTCATCATTGTGGATGCTGCCATGAACGACTTGGCTAGACCCGCGCTTTATGACGCTTATCACGAAATTGTCCCTGTAGAATCAAAAAATAGGGCAAAAAAAACAGTGGATGTGGTAGGACCGGTCTGTGAATCTGGAGATTATTTTGCCAGAAACAGAAATTTAGAAATTCCAGAACAAAATGATCTCTTGGCAATAAAAAATACAGGAGCGTACGGCTTTGCAATGTCTTCCCAGTACAACTCCCGACCCCGCTCTGCTGAAGTTTTAGTTAAAGGAAAAAAATATTCTGTGATTAGAAGAAGAGAAAATTTCTTAGATTTAGTCTGCCATGAACAATAAACTACTCTCATTTTATAAGATGAGCGGCGGAGGAAATGATTTTGTTCTTTTTGACAATCGTAAAGAGAACCTTCCCAAAAATTACAATTTGATCGCAAAAAATGTTTGTGATCGCAAATTTTCTATAGGCGCAGATGGAATGCTTGTCTTAGAAAAAACCCAAGAGGCTCATTTTCGCATGATCTATTTCAACGCGGATGGTTCCAGAGCAGAAATGTGCGGGAACGGAGCGCGCTGTATCGCCAGATTCGCGTTTCTTCTGGGCATAGCTCCGGAAAAAATGACTTTTTTAACTGACGCTGGGATCCTTTCCGCGGAGATTGACCAGGACTTTGTAAAATTGCAAATGTCCAAACCTAAAGATTTAAAACTAGATTTCCCCCTAAAGTTAGAGGAAGCAAAAGAGCTCCATATTTCTTTTATCAATACAGGGGTCCCTCACGTGGTTTTGATCGTTACAGATACAGACAAAACTCAAGTGGAAGATCTTGGACGAGCGATCCGCTATCACAGAGAATTTGCCCCAGCTGGAACCAATGTGAATTTTGTTGAACATAAAGACCTCCATTGTCTTATGGTTAGAACTTATGAACGAGGCGTGGAAGGTGAAACTTTAGCCTGCGGCACAGGGGTGGTGGCATCTTCTTTAATTTGCGCCACTAAAAATTTGGTAGAATCGCCGGTATCCTGCCTAACCAAAGGAGGAGAGACCTTAAAAATTCATTTTCATAAAAAAGAAGATAACACATTCACGGATGTCTTTTTAGAAGGTCCGGTAAAAGTGTGCTATAAAGGAGAGATTGAACTTTAATGTTTTATGGTTCCTGCGTAGCTTTAGTTACGCCATTTAAAGATGATGGAATAGACGAAGAAAAACTAAAAGAACTGGTTCATTACCACATAGAGAATAAAACCGAAGGTCTGGTACCCTGCGGCAGCACCGGAGAATCCGCCACCATGACCCACAAAGAACATGCGCGGGTGATTGAGATTGTGGTTAAAGAAGCTGGAAAAAAAATTCCAGTCATTGCAGGCACAGGCTCTAACTCTACCCAAGAAACCATTGAACTGACCCAGCATGCAAAAGAGGCAGGGGCGGACGCGAGCTTGCTGATTGTTCCCTATTACAATAAACCCACCCAGAGCGGGGTGATTCAGCACTTTTCAGCTGTATGTAAAAAAGTTTCTTTGCCAATCATCGTCTATAATATCCCGGGCAGAACTGGCATTAATATGCTGCCTTCTACCTTAATTCAACTGGTTGAAAAAAATAAAAACATTGTTGGCATCAAAGAATCTTCCGGCAATTTGGATCAGGTCAGTGAAATTGCCGCATCTCTAAAAGATAGGGAAAACTTTACAATCCTTTCTGGGGACGATTCTCTTACTTTACCTATCCTTTCCGTAGGAGGTAAGGGAGTAATTTCTGTTTTAGCCAATATCGCGCCAAAAGATACCTATGACCTCTGCTCATTTTTTAAACAAGGCCAATTAGAAAAAGCGCAAAAAATTCATTATAAAATGTTCCCTTTAATGAAAGCTCTTTTGCTGGAAACAAATCCTATCCCCATAAAAACCGCAATGGGAATTTTAGGAATCTGCAGCTCTAACTTTAGGCTTCCCCTGTGCGCAATGGATGAAAAAAATAAGGAAAAATTAATTGAAGAATTAAAAAATGTTGGGTGCCTCCAATGATTAAAATTATCGTGAGCGGCGCTGCGGGAAGAATGGGCTCTAGAATTTTAGAGCTTGCATCTAAAAATCCAAAATTTAAAATTATTGGAGCTCTTGAATCTCAAAATCACCCTTCCATAGGTAAAAAAATTTTAGATGGGACCATTACCATTCAAGCTCATCTGGAACTCTTTAAAGAAGAATTCGATGTTTTAATTGATTTTACCTCTCCAGAAGCTACGCTTTCTCATTTAAGAATCATTAAAAATTGGAATAGGGTTCGGGCAGTGATTGGAACCACAGGTTTTTCCAAAGAAGAAACTGACTTTATTCAAAAAATTTCTAAAAAAATGCCGATCCTCATTTCTTCAAACATGAGCGTGGGAGTCAATCTCATGTTTGAAATCGCAAAAATAATAGGTCGCAAATTGCCCAACTATGACATTGAAATTATTGAAGCTCATCATAACCAAAAAAAAGATGCTCCTTCTGGAACCGCGCTAACCTTAGCTAAAGAACTTGTAGAGGAACTAAAAAGAGATTTTGAAGATGACCTGATCTATGGACGCAAAGGCAATGTGGGCAAAAGAAAAGATAAAGAGATTGGAATTCATTCTGTGCGAGCAGGAGATATTGTGGGAGATCACACGGTGCTTTTTGCTTCCCAAGGGGAAAGGCTGGAACTCACCCATAGAGCCTCATCCAGAGATGCCTTTGCTACTGGCGCATTACATGCCGCAGAATGGATTAGCCGTCAGAAACCGTCTCTTTATTCCATGAAAGAAGTCCTGCGTTAAAAATGTGTTGGCGCTAAAAAATGATTTTCTGTCGTTTTATTCTCAAAGACCAGTCTGCTGATGAATGGAAGTATGGGATTGTAAAAAATCATCAAGTCCAAGCAATTAGCCCTAATCCATTTTCCACCTATGAAATAGGGGAAGAAGAAATCCCTTTTAACGAAGTTAAATTGTGCCCCCCTGTTCTCCCTACAAAAATTGTTGCTGTAGGGGTCAATTATAAGGAACACGCTAAAGAAATGGGGCACATTCCTCCAGAGGATCCTCTGATTTTTTTAAAACCTGCCAGCAGTGTGATTGGGCCAGAAGAATTAATTCAACTTCCAAAAACCTCTTCCAGAGTAGATTATGAAGCAGAGCTGGCTGTGGTTATCAAGAAAAAAACAAAAAATATTCTACCAGAAGCAGCCAAAGATGTTATTTTGGGTTATACCTGTTTTAACGATGTCACTGCGCGAGATTTACAAAAAAAAGATGGTCAGTGGACAAGGGCTAAAGGTTTTGATACCTTTTCTGCGATTGGCCCTTGGATTGTGACAGACTTAGAACCCTCGGAACTGGTAGTGGAATCTTATCTAAATGGTGAACTAAAGCAAAATGGCAAAACAAGCAACATGATTTTTGATATTCCTCGCCTCATCTCTTTTATATCTAGTGTCATGACCCTTGAGCCTGGGGATATTGTCTCTACAGGAACTCCTCCGGGAATTGGACCCATGCAACATGGAGACATGATTGACATTCGCATTGAAGGAATTGGAATCTTGCGAAATTTTGTAGAATAAAAATCTATGGATTGGAAAATAAAAATTTTAGAACTGTTAAAAAAATTCTGGCAGGAATTTTCCTATTATTTTTCTGATGAAGAAGATCCAAATGAACCTATTTATGACCCGGCTCACTTTGCTTCCATGATTATTCTTGTGATATTTGTCATAGGGGTTTTATTTTGGCTGCTTTGGACTTTACTTGTCTTTGAAGGAGGCATTTTTCAAAAAATAATACCAGCTTTAGAAGTAGCCTTCACCTCCAAAACTTTGCAAGATTTTGGCTGGCTAGGATACCCTTATGAAATGGGAATTTTTTCAGGATTTATTGGCAATGGGGCAGCTCTTATTTTAACCATCGCATTAGTGGTAGGGATCTGGTGGGTTTTTAAAGATTTACCAAAATTAAAAGAAAGAGAAGAAAATAAAAAAAATGGAATTTGAGATTAGCCAAAAACTTCAAAAACTCCCGCCCTATCCTTTTGCGGAAATAGACAAAAAAAAGAAAAAAGCGATTGAGGAAGGCAAAGATATTATCTCATTTGGGGTCGGGGATCCAGATATTCCCACGCCCAAACATATTATTCAAGCAGGGCAAAAGGCTCTCTTAAACCCCAAACATCACCAATACCCTTTTGGCGCAGGTCTCCTAGATTTTAGAAAGGCTGTGAGCATCTGGTATTTAAAGCGATTTAATGTATCTTTAAACCCAGAAACAGAAATCCATGCTTGCATAGGCTCTAAAGATGGCCTTTCTCACATGCACTTTGCCTTTGTAAATCCAGGAGAAGTTGTTTTAATCCCCAGCCCAGGATATCCGGTTTACAATACCAGCGCCATCTTTACAGACAGCGCTCCTTACTTTCTTCCTTTAAAAAAAGAAAATAACTTTTTGCCAGACTTAAACGCAATCCCTGAAAAAATTCTTTGCAAAGCAAAAATACTTTTTTTAAATTCTCCGAATAACCCTACTGCCAGCGTAGCGGATGAAAAATATTTTGAAAAAGCTATTGATCTTGCTCGTAAATACAATTTTATCATTGCCCATGACGCTGCTTATTCAGAAATCTATTTTGAAAAGCCTCCGATCTCTTTCCTAAATGTCCCGGGAGCAAAAGAAGTGGGTCTGGAATTTCATTCCTGTTCCAAAACCTATAACATGACAGGCTGGCGCATTGGCTGGTTTTGTGGAAATGAACATCTAGTTTCTGCGATTGGCAAAGTAAAAGATAATTTTGATTCTGGAGTGTTTGAAGCGATACAGGTTGCTGGAACAACCGCATTATCTTCTTCCCAAGATTGCGTGAAAGAGATGAGAAAAATTTATAAAGAAAGAAGAGACCTGCTTGTTTCAGGTCTCGCTAAGCTTGGCTGGAAACTTTTTACGCCCACAGCCACCTTTTATCTTTGGTCAGAAACCCCAAAAGGATTTTCCTCAGCCCAAACTGTAGAAAAATTAATTGAAGAATCTTGTCTGGTTACTACACCCGGCACAGCCTTTGGCAAAGAAGGAGAAGGCTACATCCGTTTTGCTTTAACCACCCCTAAAGAAAGAATCCAAATCGCTCTAGAACGCCTCTCAAAAATCCACTGGTAAAAGTCAGAAAAAATAATTAGGATTGAACCAAAAAAATCCCCCATTACCCTAATGCGCAAAATTTTAAATATAGGACATTGGGCAGCCTTAAAAATATTCTTAGCTTATAAAAAAGGGGACATTATTTTATACCCTAGTAGAAAAAGTTTGACTTCAATTTATACTTTTGTAGAATCTTCTGGATGCCTGCGGCTAGGGAAGGAGTATGTTAAAGAGATATCTCGAAAAATATATCTTAGAGGATTTAAAGGAGAGAATGGTATTTATTTCCGGTCCTCGCCAGGTTGAAAAAACAACCCTTGCCCAACAACTTGGAGAAAATTTCTTTTCCGACAATACAACATATCTAAACTGGGACTACCGTAAAGACAGAAAAATTATTTTATCTGGAATATTCCCAGCTGATAAAACGTTGTTTATCTATGATGAAATTCACAAATATAAGAAGAGGATACACGAATCCTAAGCGCAGACAAATTCTTGAGTTCACTCATATAATCATTGTCCAAATTACCATACTGACGAAAGCCGACATCCAGAACTGATTTTTCGCCAGCTAGATGACGACTATATCTACTCTACGATGAAACAACTCTTCTAATCACCCGCAACTGTCCCAGATACTAACTCCACCCTTTTTTGCGCTTTAAACTCCAAACAGGGACGATTTTTTGATCAATATAAAAGGTAAGGCTTTACTGTTTCTTGAAATTGGGCTGCTCGTTCATGCACTAAAAAAAGAATGGTTTCAGCAGAGTGGCCCATTTCCAGCCATGTTTTAAATTCTTTAGAGCCTGTGACCCGCTCTATTTCTTCCCATCTTAAAATAAATTTATCTGGATAATAGTCCCGCAAAATCACTGCTAATTGCACAAAAAGGTCAAATGGCCTTGCCTTATTTTTATCCTCTACGCTCACTTCAATGCCTTTACACATTTCACCCTTATAAAGATCGTATTTTGGCACAAATTTAGCAGGCTTAATTTTAAATCCAGGTAAACTAAAAAAATTAAGCCGTTCAGCCATAAGAACTCCATCCATCCAAGGAGCGCCTAAGAGTTTAAATGGTTTTTTTGTTCCTCTTCCCACTGAAACATTAGTTGCTTCAAACGCTCCAATTCCAGAATAAAGCAGCGCTGCCTCAAAATTTCGTATGTTAGGCGAGGTTGGAACAAATCTCAAATTTGTATCTTCCCACCACAAATATCTTTTCCAACCTTCCATTTTAATTACTTTTAACCTGGCATTAATATGAGATGTTCGATTGTACCAGTTCGCAAGCTCTCCTACTGTCATTCCATGCCGAACAGGCACTTTAAGATAAGCGGTAAAATGATTGATCTCTGGATGAAGGACTTCTCCTTCAACAATAGTCCCGTTAATTGGGTTAGGCCGATCCAACACAATCAGTTCAATATCTTTTTTTGCGCACTCTTCTAACAGGTAAGCTAAGGTTGTGGTATAAGTATAAAACCGAGTTCCAATATCTTGAATATCAAAGACCACAGCATCCAGGGACTCTAACATTTCTGGGCTTGGCCTTTTTGTTTTTCCATACAAACTGTAAATCAGAATACCTGTTTTTTGATCCCTCTCATCCATAACTATACTTCCGTGCCCCAGCTGACCTCGAAACCCATGTTCTGGCGCAAATAAAGCCACAAGTTTTGTTTGAGAAGCATTTTTTAAAATTTCTACAGTCCGTTTTCCCCTGCTATCCACACCCGTATGATTTGTAACTAACCCAATCCTTTTACTTTTAACAGATTCAAAATTCTCTTTTTGCAAGACATCAATTCCCAACAAAACTTTTGTTTTTGTAGAAGCGGAATAAACAAAATTTCCTGTAAATAAAATTAAAAAAAATCCAAAGACAATCATTTGCAACAAATTTCTTTTTCCTAAAAAATCTTGAAAATCCATTGAAAAACTAACTTTTAAATAAATTATAGGATGATTCCTTGGTTGACTTATGAAAAAGGATAAAAAGTCTATTCATTATTTCTAAACAAAAAAATGCCCTTTTGTAGTTCATGAACTATTTCCTTTATTTTACCGGCGTGATTTTCCCAAGAATCGCGGCAGAACGCGCTCCAGTCGCCTCTGGACAATGATTGATTTTACCTTGCATAGCTCGTAAAGCAAAAAAAGCAAAAGCTAGAGGTTCTTTAGCTTGGGTAGGAATATTCCAGTTCTCTATGGTTAAAACTGGAATGGGGTAAAAAAAAACTTTTAAATGTTCCATTAAAGTATTGTTTAAAGAACCGCCCCCGCTCACTACGACTTCTTCTAATGAATAAAACGGCAAAACAAATTTTTCATAAGAAAGAGCAATGGAGTAAGCTGTAAAGTAAGTTAAAGTGCGTAAAACATCATAAGGGGATTCTTTTAAATTTGCTTTTAGAAACCGTGGAATAAAATTTTCATTAAATAGTTCTTTACCTGTTGATTTAGGCGGGTTTCTTTTAAAATAAGAGTGTTGGAACATCTTTTTTATTATTTCTATTCGGATTTTTCCCTTTTTTGCCATTTTCCCGTCAGGGTCAAACTTTAACTTTCCCTTTGTAATTTTATTAACTGCCCAATCAATCAAAACATTGCCCGGTCCTGTGTCAAAGGCAAGAACCTTCTTTGCTTTTTTCCCAACTACCGCAACATTGGAAATCCCTCCAATATTTTGGAATGCCCGCACAGGGCCTTGACCATAAAAATAAAAATCAAAATAAGGAATTAAAGGAGCGCCGCAACCTCCCAAGGCAATATCGCTGGTCCTAAAATCTGAGACCACAGGGATTCCAGCGCTTTGAGCTAAAATAGAGGACTCGCCAATCTGCAATGTGTTTGGAATTTTTCCATCAGGATCATGGAAAATAGTATGACCATGAGAACCAATTACGCTTACTTTTTTGGTAGAAACTTTAACGTCATTTAACAATTGAAGCAAAACTTTTGACCAAATTTTGGCAAGTTCAAAATTTAAAGAGGAGATTTCTGAAACCTTTAAAATTTGAGGACTGCTGAGCTTCTCTTGAATATCTTTTGGGTAAGAAAATGTTCTGTAAGCCAAAATTTTAAATTTTCTATTTTTAAAATTTGCCAAAACACAAGAAACCCCATCCCCAGAGGTTCCGGACATCAAGCCTAATGCTAACATGTTCTCACACTATAATTTTTAAACCTACTCCCTTAAACCCGAATATTGCATTTTCATAAGTGTGTACTGTCCAGAAGTTTCATCTGGATCCCAAATCCTCACGTAAGGAGATTTCTTCGTCTCCATACCCCTTCACCACTTGGTGAAAAATGCTCTCTCGAGACATGGGCGTTACCTGATCTTTTGGGAACAAATATAATTCCTTGAAAAATCAATAAAACATGCTATAATTAAACGTATCACGATAAGAGGCTATCCAAAGGGCTCGTCCCGCGGAATGCCTCTTTTTATTTGTACTCTAACTTGCCTCTCAAATCATTCATAAATGCCATGTCTGGAGAAAATTTTCTCAAGAGGGAAGAAAATTTATGGCGATTGGGAACTATTAGTTTTTTAAGTTTGTTCTGTTTTTTAAGATATTCTATCAAACAATGAAAATCACCGTCCCCGGTTATAATAATTGCTTTTTCATATTGAGGGAATTCAATCATTGAATGCAATACAAGTTCCGCATCTACATTTCCCTTAATTCTTCCACCCCCTAGAACTAGAGTTGGTTTAAAAACAACAATATAGCCGTATTCTTGCAATGAGGTATAAAGACTCTATTGTGTTGGAACATATCCAATAAACAAAAATGCTTTTATAACACCATATTTATCTAGGAGATACTTTCTGAACCTTCGAAAATCCAATTTCCAATCTTGATCTTTTATGGAAAGATTCAGGTTTTGACTATCTATAAAAGCGTAGTTATTTTTTGATATGTTCATTTATCTATTCAATCCTCGTTTACTTCTCCATTTAAGGCCTTAGTAAGTCGGGAGCAATCATGTTTGGGATCGCCTTCAGTAAAGAAAATGTGACCTGGATACAAACTGCGTTCATCATAATCAGTGTCTAGAAACCACATTGCAATTTGCTCTGTACCTTTGGATTCGATTTCACCGATTACTGGATTATAATAATCGAACCCCCTAAGTAATGTAATTATAGAAGAAGTATTACTTTTTATAAATAAGTCTGACTTTGCAATGACTGCCATCAAGTAAAGATTGTAAAGCCGTTACTGGGACAGTACATTAGATTGACCGCACTATTTGTTCAATTATCTGAGTTAACGGTATCTGAAATTGCTTTCCTGTTTTTAGAACTTCTTCATGGGAACACTTCTCTTTTGAAATGCCAGCGCACATATTGGTCACTAAAGCTAAACCTAAAACTTCCAGCCCTAAAAATCGAGCTGCAATCACTTCCGGAACCATAGACATTCCCATGACATCTGCTCCCAAAACTTGATAAGCTCTTATTTCACTTTTTGTCTCATAAGATGGACCGCTAACAGCGCAATAGACGCCAGAAGCGATCCGCATGCGCAATCCCCGAGCGATCTTAAGAGCTATCTTTTGCAACTGTTTAGAATAACAATCAGTCATATCTACAAACTGATCCCCATCTACGAGTGAACGCATTCCAATCAAAGGATTGGTTCCCATTGCATTAATATGGTCTTTAATAACAACCAATTGTCCCATCCTATAGCTCTTATTGATGGCACCCACTGCTGCGGTAAGGATCAAAGTTTTTATCCCTAAGTCCCCAGCTAGTTTCACTGTCTGTACAACTTTCTCCATGGGGAACCCTTCATAATAATGAATGCGCCCTAAAAAAATAGCAACTTTTTTTTCTGCTAAAGTTCCAAGAAGGAGTTTCCCGGGATGGCCAGGAGTGGTTGGGACAACAAATCCAGGAATAGCTGCGTAAGGAATCTGGGCAATAATTTTTAAGCCTGAAAAACTCTGACCCATTCCAGAACCTAAGATAATCCCAATTTCTGGGGTAAAATCTTTAGGAAATAATTTTTTTCTTAGATGCTTCTGCATTTTTAATTTTTTTGCAATGCTTGTCTAGCTAGCTCATGCAAATTAGGGTTTATTAAAGCTTGCAGCTTTTTTCTAACAACTCGGGAAAAATATTCTCTCTCTGTCTTTGTCATAGATTCTCCATCTAATCGTTTGTTCAACAGTTCTTTCTGTTTAGGAGAAAGAAGAAGTGAAAGATAGTATTCTCGCCTAAACTCCTCTTTTAACTTCAATTTTTCCTCTAAAGATCTTCCCTGAAAATTTCGATTATTCACTACATAATCCAAAAATACCCTCTTTAAACGTCTAGGATCGAGTTGAATGCCTTTAAATTTTAGCAGGCGATCATTAGCCAATTTGTTCTTTAGTTGTTCATCTAATAACCATCCACTATTAGAACGATTGAGCTGTGAAAATTCAAAATCATAAAGGTCAAACAACTGAAAAGAAAGCCTATAAAGATACCTTAAAAGCTGACGATCTTTGGTGGAACGGCATAAACTCTCTGCTCGCGCTAACTTAAATAGAGTATCTTTTTGTGATAAAATATTTGCCAAAACTACAGGAAAGCCTTCTAGGAGACGAGCATCCCTGCTTTTTACCAACGATACCAATAATTGATAAGGATCTGGTTTCATCTCTGGTTCCATTAATGGATACCCATACAGACTTAATGCTGCTAAAAGAGTTTTAGGTTCCTGATTCATTTTAAAAAAGATTTTGGCAGATGTCTTAATAAAGCATCTAAGTTTTGATTCATCCTTTCAGGATTTACGTCATATTGCGCTGTTTCTTTATACCTAGATACCAACTTTTGAATATTAATATTCTTACCCCTATTCCGAATCAAGCTAAGACAATCCTCTATATCTACTACTGATCCTCTAAACATCTTCGTGATAATCAAATCATAGTCATTCAAGAGACATACCGTAATTTTCTTAAATTTTTTGATTAATGTATGGTTACCCCTTTTCAATGGTGATTCAAGCAATTCTGTAATATAGACCCTGCTCCCAGGGAATAAATCAAAAACAAGGGAATCTCCTCTAGACCACCCAAACCCTGTAGTATTTTCATAGCCCAACTTACGAATGGTATAAATTAAGCTATCATACTCTTCCTTTATTGGAACTAAAAAATCAACATCTTTGGTTGAAGGCTTAATATCTTGGAGAGTTAATGCTGTCCCTCCGCAAGCGACCAAATGTATCTTTCGGGGGAGATAGTTACTCCAGCCCTCAAGGACAAGCCACAGCCATTCTTTATCAACTCTATATTTATTCATACAATTATTGTATTTATATATACAATTTATTGTATATTATACTACAATAAGTCTAATAAGACAAGGGATGTCTCTTTAGTAGATTGAGGTACCCAATCAAGAGAAAAAATTGCGAAAAATTGATCCTCGTTGGACAGCTTCAAAGCCCTCAAGAGACACATCAAAACTTCTCCTGTAAAATTTTAGTTAAAAAACCTTCTTGGCGCTTAAGTTCTGTTTTAGCTGCATCGTAAGAAAGATTCTTTTTCACCATGACAATCGCTGTTTTAACGTTCCAATGAGCTTTGGCTAATGCTGTAAGCGCTTTTGATCTATTTAAACCAGCAATCTCCTGAACTAAACGAATTCCGCGTTCTTTAAGTTTCTTAGATCTAGCTTGCAAATCTACCATACGGTTTCCATAGACTTTGCCTAACCGCACCATGCTAATAGTGGTCAACATGTTTAAAACCATTTTAGTCGCTGTGCCGCTCTTAAGCCTAGTAGAGCCAGCAATGATTTCAGACCCAACTTCTAAAGCAATCACCACCTGAGCTGCATTAGCAATGGATTTTTGTGAATTACAGGTGATTAAAATTGTATTTGCATTTATTTTTTTTGCCTGTTCTAACGCGCTTAAAACAAAAGGAGTAATCCCGCTGGCTGCAATGCCAATCACCAGATCATTTTTTTTAACTTTTCTAGAAACAAGTTCTCTAATTTGTATCTGTTCATCTTCTGCCCCTTCCTTTGACCTAAACACGGATTTCTTTCCTCCTGCCATCCAGGCTTGCGCTAAACTTGGCGGAGTATCAAAAGTAGGAGGAAGCTCTGCGGATTCTAAGACTCCTAAACGGCCGCTGGTTCCAGCTCCTACAAAAAAAATGCGGCCTCCATTTTTTAAACTGATGGCCATTAAATCAATTGCTTTAATTATTTTTTCTTTCTGATTGGCAATCGCTTTAGGGATTCTAAAGTTTTCCTGATTCATTAAAGAAAAGATTTGTTGAGGCGTAAGGGTATCCAAAAACTTTGATTTAGAATTGCTCTTTTCTGTAGGAAGCTTATGATACA
Organism: Elusimicrobiota bacterium; assembly: GCA_016180425.1. Taxonomy (GTDB): domain Bacteria; phylum Elusimicrobiota; class Elusimicrobia; order 2-02-FULL-39-32; family 2-02-FULL-39-32; genus 2-02-FULL-39-32. Next base: position 2,466 of record JACPBF010000010.1, on the reverse strand, counting down.
ACACTTTCACTCTCTTTTTTCCCTCCCAGCCAACCAATCGCAAAGGTCAAACAAGTGCCAATGATTAATAGCCAGCTCCAACCCAAAGCAATCATCTTTTTTTCTGAAAGAATGAGTAAAACTAACATGCACAGAGCTGAAAAACCCATGGCAAAAATATTTAACTTATTGACTCTTCTTTTAGTGCATAAGCCCAACAAAAAGATTCCGAGTAAAGAGCCGTAGGTAACCCCGCCGATTTTAAAAGCTAGCCAAAGAATTTTATCAAAATGGCTAAAAAAATATGCGATCACAGCGAGCGCAATTCCAAAACAAACCACTCCCATGCGGGAAACGAAAAGATAATGTTTCTCAGTTCCATTTTTATATACCAAAGGCCGATAAATATCCGTTACAAAAGATGTAGTAAGTGAACCTAAAGGAGAATCAATGCTTGCCATCACAATTGCAGAAAGCATTAGCCCTCGCATAAAAGCCGGCATGCTCTGTTCTATAAAAAAAGGAAAAATCTTATCCATCTTTTCTGGAAGAACAATTGAACTATGCTGAGCATAAAAAGCAAAAAGGCAAGAACCTATGGAAAGATAAATCATTAAGACCGCGAAACTTCCCAAGGTGGTAAGCATCATAGTTTTCTGGCTTTTTTCCCTAGTCTCTACGGTTAATAAACGTTGCATTAGTTCCTGATCTGTGCCAAATGCGGCCATAGAACCAAAAAGGCCATTTAAAGTGGCGATCCAAAAGATATTAGGATCCATCAGCCATTTTTTTATCAGGACAATTCCTTGGGTTTCATTCCCGCTGGGCCCCCAATTAAAAACATGCAGTCTTCCCGCATCTCCTGCAATTTGGATTACACTGCTTAAACCTCCCTCAATCTGATACAACAAAAATAAAATTGTAATGGTCCCGCCTAAAAGAAAAGTTAAAGCTTGAATCACATTGGTCCAAATCACTGCTTTAATTCCGCCCCAGGCAATATAAATCATGCTCACCACAGAAAATAATAAAATGGTTGGGAGAATATGCCAGCCAATCAACACACTGACCGCCAAAGAAGCAGCCATTAAACGAACCCCAGAAGCCAACAAGCGCGTTATAAAGAAAAAAATAGAAGCTGTGGTTTGGGTGTGCGGGCCAAAACGATAGTTCAAGAACTCATAAATAGAAGAGCAATTATAATGATAAAAGGCTGGAATAAAAAGTGTGGCGATCACGACCCGCGCCAGAAAAGAGCCAATAAAAAATTGAGCATACTGCCAATTTTCCGTAAAGGCTACTGCCGGCACAGAAATAATAGTGACCGCGCTAATTTCTGTGGCTACAAAAGAAAGGCAAGCAGCCCACCAAGGAATTTTTCTTGAACCTAAAAAGAAATCCTGAGTATTCTCTTCTTTTTTACCGGCAAAAATCCCAATAAATAAAGAAAAGAAGATAAGGAAAAGGAGGAGAGAATAATCTTCCCAACTTAAATTGGTGTTCCCAGGAAACCATTGAAAGATATCCATGAACTCAATTATTCTATCATATTGAACTTTTTTTAAGTAAATTTTTCCCTTAAGAGACAAAACAGGAAATCGTTTGTGGTAAAAGTATCAATACTTGATTCAGAGATCTATGCCTGAATGTTAATCGTCAGTATCTCTCTAAATTTATTATTAATATCCTCAAGGCTGCGGTACTCTCTCATCTGCATTCCCATAATCAAAAGAATTTGGACTCTGGCTGTAAAGCTTTCCAACCATCGATCCATGCTATCAGTCATGATTTGAACGCCAAGGCTGGCCCATTTCCAATCTTCCAACTGATGATATACGAAATCAGCGTGAATTTTTCCATCTAAGTTTGGATCCACAAGCAAACGCAACTGTTGGCCCACTATGAGTTCATTTAATTTTTGGAGACCTTCGGTGTTTGACTTTAATCCATATCTCAATCCCTTCACCATATTGTCCAACTCGCCCTGTGATTTAGCCACAAATACAATTCCGCTATTCTTTCCCAGGGCTTCAGGATCAACTTGATTCAGCATTCGCATAATGGCATCTTGTACAGCCTTAGGGTTACTGACGTCAAATACCTTCGTCTCTGACCCTAAATCAGAAACTTGAAACGTTCTGCCAAAGCGGTCATTTTCATGCAACATCGCCCACATCCATGAATAGCCTCTTGCAAAAGCTTCCTCCAGCCGGTCCGCGATATGTCTTTCGACATTATCACCAAGGCTAAAGGCATCCATCAGATATTTGAATTGTCGAGCAAATTCTAAATCGTCAACCGTTACAGTAATCTTATTGCCTTCGAGTTGCCGGGTTAAAATATTTCTTTCGATCGGCGAAAAAATTTCAATTTGGCTTCGTGGGAAGGTGATCTTTTCTGAAAGTACAAGTCAAGGATGATGTCTTGGAAAAGACAATTCCGTGCCGTTTTGCCTTTGAGCTTTTAACTCATTCTTTTCTACGTCCT
>JACPBF010000033.1 GCA_016180425.1 Elusimicrobiota bacterium | reverse complement strand
GCCCTGATAACCGAATTCGCACCCATCAATTATACCGTATCGCCGCCTATACATTCTCCCACGGGCAAGCCCGTGGCACGCTGCCCTTCGGGTTCTCGTAGAAGGGCGTGACCTTCTGGTACAAGACGGGTTTGTCCATATGCTCACAACACAAGGGCTAAAACGGGTGGATGTGATCTACCGTCGCATTGATGACACTTATATTGATCCCACGGTCTTTAATCCTAAATCTGTGCTTGGCGTGCCAGGACTTTTTGAAGTTTACCGGCAAGGTAATGTGGCTCTGGCAAATGCTCCGGGAACAGGAATTTCAGATGACAAAGTGATCTATGCCTATGTGCCTAAAATGATCCGCTATTATTTGTCGGAGGAACCGATCCTGCCCAACGTGCCAACCTACCTCTGTTGTGATCCAAAAGATAGGAAACATGTTTTATCCCAGATTGGGAAGATGGTTGTGAAAACTGCAAACCAGTCCGGCGGTTACGGAATGTTAGTGGGTCCCCATTCCACAAAAAAGGAGCAGGAAGCGTTTAAGGAAAAAATAAAAAAATTCCCTAGGGATTATATTGCTCAGCCCACCATGGCGCTCTCCCGTATTCCAACAATTGCGGAGGATCAGTTGAAAGGCCGTCACGTGGATTTACGCCCTTATGTTCTATTTGGAAAGGAGATTTACATTATGCCGGGTGGTCTCACACGTGTAGCTCTTAAGGAAGGTTCTTTGGTAGTGAACTCCTCCCAGGGTGGAGGCAGCAAGGATACATGGGTGCTGCGAGGGGATCTTAAGGTTTAGGATATGCTGAGCCGAGTAGCCAATTCTATTTATTGGATGAATCGCTATGTGGAACGGGCAGAGAATTATGCCCGATTGATTAGCGTGGATTTGAACCTTGCCATGGATCTTCCGCCTGGAACTACAGAGCTGCAATGGCGACCTCTGATTGTTACGACCGGGGATGAATCACAGTTTCTGGAGCGTTACGGTGAATTCACAAAGAAAAATGTGATTCAGTTTATGGCGTTTGACCAGGAGCATCCCAATTCAATCTACTCCTGCTTATTGCAGGCAAGAGAAAATGCCCGGACAGTGCGAGAGGTAATCTCGAGTGAGTTGTGGAGACAGATTAATGAAATGTATTTGAGCGTGCGCCATCTGGTAAAAGATAAAAATTTGAATCAGCATTCTCTGATGCAATTTTGCTGGGATGTGAGATTGGGAAGCCAGCTCTTTTCTGGAATTATGGACGCCACCTTCTCTCATACGGAGAGTTACCATTTTGGCAATATGGGGCGTTTCATTGAGAGGGCAGAAAAAACAGACCGTATCCTGGACATGAAATATTATTATCTTCTTCCTAATGTGGATTATGTAGGCACGCCTTTAGATTTGCTGCAGTGGTCTGCTCTCTTAAAGTCCGCAAGCGCTTTTGAAATGTATCGCCAGAGATTTGGCAAGCTGGACATTTTAAATATTATTCGGTTTCTGGTTTTAGACCGGGATTTTCCCCGGGCCATGCGCTATGCCCTAATGCAGTCTGAACAATCTATGCGAGCCATTGTGAAGTCAGAAATGTTTTCTTTTAAGACTATCGCGGAAAAAGAGATTGGCAAACTGCGTTCAGAACTAGATTACATGGAGGTAAATGAAATTTTAAAGTTTGGACTGCATGAATATTTAGACCAGTTTCAGACCAAATTGAATCGTTTAGACGCTGCCATTTCTGAAACATTTTTTACGCATACAGCAGTTGAACAAAATAGTAAAGCTGTATTTTTAAGTCCACGGGAGGTGAAGGAACTACAATGAGTTTTTGTTTAGCCATAAAAGTGAAAGATGGATTGGTTGGCATTTCCGATACGCGCATCACCAGCGGAAAAGAGTGCATGACAGCTAAAAAGGTTACTGTGCACCAAGGGGTGGGACATCATGCTGTTTTTATCATGACCTCAGGCTTACGTTCCGTTAGGGATAAAGCGCTCACTTATTTTCAGGAAGTGATTGAGGAAGAGAATGTAACCTATCCTAAACTTTATAAAATGGTGAACGCGTTTGCGGAACAGGTAAAACGGGTTGCCACTGAAGATAAAAAATCTTTAGTTGAAAACGGACTAGATTTTAACTTGCACGCATTAGTGGCAGGTCAGCTTGAGGAAGACAAAGAGCCAATGATTTATATGCTTTATCCAGAGGGTAATTGGGTGGAAGTAGGGGAAGGATCTCCTTATTTTATTATTGGAAATACAGGACATGGCAAACCTCTTTTAGACCGGGTACTCAAATATGAATCTGCTTTGGAGTTTGCTTTAAAAGTGGGATTTCTTTCTTTTAACGCTACTCAGGTCAGCGCAAACGATGTGGGATACCCCATTGACGTTGTGGTTTACAAAAAGAATAGTTTTCGAATGGAAGAACGGCGTTTCCACCGAGAAGATTTGCAAATCTATGCTGCCTGGTGGCAGGAACGCATTGCTCAATCTATCAATGCAATGCCGGATGAATGGGTAACCAAAGTTCTCTCTTGAAACGAGTTCCAGAGAAAGAAAAAATAGTGCGATTGCATGTGAGGCACTGGACTAGGTACCAATATGACCGGCCAGTATTTTTAGAACCGCATATTCTTCGGATTAGACCTTGCCCAACCCATAGCCAAACCCTGATAGAGCATTCCCTTTCCATTTCTCCTGAACCTGTTGGAATCAGTTTGAACAAGGAACAAGATGGGACGATCTCCCATTTTGTCTGTTTTCAAGAGCACTGCAGGAGCTTGACAGTGGAGTCTAAAGTATGGATGGATCTTAAACCAATGAATCCATTTGATTTCATTCTTTACCCAACGGTTCTCGAGTCCTTTCCCATGCAGTATCCTCCGGAAATCGCGCGCAGTTTAAGTCCATACCTTGCAACAGTCCCGCTTTCCAGCGCTGTACATCAGTATGCGTTAGAAATTTTGAAGGAAGTGAATGGGAAAACAATCGCTTTTTTAATGGCGCTATGCCAGAAAATACATGCAGACTTTAATTATGAAAGGCGTCACACAGGGGAGCCATACTCGCCGGAGAAAACACTTCAAACGCGCCGTGGATCTTGCCGAGACTTTGTGGTGCTCTCCATGGCTGTGGCGCAATCCATTGGAATTGCCTGTCGGTTTGTGAGCGGCTACTTTTTTGAGGAATCTTCGCAATCCAGCCCAGAACTTCACGCATGGATGGAAGCTTACCTTCCTGGAGGAGGCTGGCGCGGGTTCGATGCGACCATTGGGCTCGCTTGCGCTCAAAATCATATTGCTCTGGCAACTGGAAATTCCGCAGCTTTGGCTGCCCCAATTCAAGGCACTTTCCGTGGGAAAGCTGAATCTGAGTTAAAGGTAAAACTAAAATATGAGACGCAACCTTTATCGGGCTAGTTCTTAATGAGTTTAAGGAGTGAGGAGATGATCATTGTGCCGGTTTTTTGGCCTAAGGACATGCTCTCTTCATATCCATTAGGATTCCAGTCTTCTTCCGGAACAATATAGCCGATTTCATTATTACAGAGTCCAATTAAAAATTTATATTCAAGTTTCATTTCATTTCTTAAAACCTGCCCTAATTCAGGGAATAGTTCCCCGGGAACTGTTACAAATTGCGCAGGTCCAATTTGTATGAATCCAATATCAGCAGGAATAAAGAGTTTTCCATCGCTTTCTTTAAGCAGATTTTTTGTAGAACCAAAAATTCCTTTTTCCATTGCTTCCAGAAATTTAGGATTTTCAATAGGAAGCAGTAGAGTTTCTTGTTTGACGCGAAGCGTTTCAATTGGAACGCTTTTTCCTTGCTTTAAAGAAAGAATGACCTCTTTTGCCAAACTTTCCCCAATTTTTTTACATATATAGAAGGTGTGGAAAAAAACTTTTGGGGTTTGCATCCCGCCAACATCTCCGGCAAAAAAAAGAGCCACACCCCCAAAATGTTTTTCCAGCTTTTCTGTTAAAGTTCCAGGATAATCCGCGGTAACGAGCCTGTTCTTTTCATTTAAGACTTCAGCATGCATGCTATAGTTTACGATTGTGGCAAGGGTAAGTCCTTGTTCATCTTCCACACGAAAAGATAAGAGAAGATCATTGAGAATCGTAGGAGGCCGCGCATCCTGAATAGGATTAGAATATTCAGTTTTTCCCCAAACTATTTTTGCTTTTTTCTTATTTTGTATTGCTGTTTCTACGGATTTAAGAATCTGCGCTTTTACAAAAGATAGGGTTTCGCTATTTTTCCCAGAGCCAGACTCTCCCCATAAACCAATGGCGTCTGGTCCGCTATGGTTGTGGGTGCTTGCAATAAAAATTTGTTCAGCTGGTATTCCCCATTTTTCAGAAATCGCTGTTTGAATAGAATTCACCTCATCAAATAAAAAACCAATCAGATCCAAGGAAATTAATATAAGGGAGGTTTGATTTGACTCTAATATCAGGGTTTTTGCCCAAAGATCATCATGCACTCCTAAAGCAAATCTGCCATTTTGGTTTCCACCTAGCCAGACCGGATCCCAACTTCCATTATTATTCAGATCTGTGAAAGGCTCTTTTAAATCATATTTTCCGTTTTCATTGATATCAGAAAATGTTTCAATGGTTGGCGTGATTTTTTCTTTGGAAGCTCCCGCCAATAAAACAATTTCTTGCTTAAGCTCATCCGCAATGGCAAGAAAGCTATGAAAAACAAGACAGCAAAAAATAAATAATAATTCCATCATTCTACACATTCTATTTCCTGTTATGAAAATAGACAATAGGTCGTTTATATTACGTATTTTCATGCTTCAGGGTGTGCGTCAGCTCATGAAAACTAATGCATAATCTCGGTTCAAGTGAACTCCCTCGATTTTTCATCCTTGAGTCCCAGGAAAACAGACTGCCCAGAAAAAATTTACCCCACAGTGGACTAAAGCAGAAACAGTAGTTTTTCCAGTTTTAAAATATACAAAACCATAGCCTAGTCCAGCAAGGGAAGCTAAAAGAACATAGCGAAGGTCCGTAGGACTGAAATTGTTCCAATGGGAAAGGCCAAAAATAAAGGAAGCGATGCTTAAAATTAAGAACCAAGGAATTCTTCCATTGAAAGATTTGAAAAGAAGGTTTTGGATCAAGCCTCTAAATAAAAGTTCTTCTGGAATGGCAACTAAAAAGTAGATGCCTAATATCAGTTTGATGGTTTCCCCTAATGAGGGAGGAGTAAAAGAAAACTGAATAAATTCCATTTGAGTTCCTAGAGGGATCAAGCTGAATGCAAGTAGAAATAAAGTAAGAAATGCGATTCTAAGATCCTTAAAATTCCAAAGAAAACTATATCCTATTTGAGGCAGATTCCTGAGAATTCTAAAAAGATATAAACCCTGAATCACTGCTGCAAAAGGAAGAGCAGGAATGGATAAACCTTGTTTAAAGCTAATATCAAAACCGGAAAGAGCTCCAAATTCAATGGGAAGCCAGAGAAGCAGCACTCCAACCCAATCTCTTAAGGAGCATTTATCTTCAGAATCGTCATTGGTTGCGCAAGACCATGTCAGTTCTGAAGATATAATATTTGTAGAGAAGAGAAGGGTTGGAAGAATGAGCCAGAGACCAAGTTTTATAAAAAGAGTGTGATTAAAAGTTGACGAGAGCATGCTAAAGATACTATATATTGATAGTAAAAATAGGGGGAATAAGAATTTTTTCCAAGGAGCTGAAAAAATAAATTTTTGCAAAGTTAGGCTGCCTTGTTCTGTGCTCAATAGAATATAAGGGGTAAGATAGACGCTAAATGGAAGAAACCCTAATAAAAACGGTATGCTCAAAAAATGAATCTCTGCTAAAAATTCGAGCAATAAAGCAGAAATTAAAAGCAGAAATCCAACTAAAAAAATGGCAATTTTAAATTCTTTATCCATTCGAACTCAAAGTTTAATTGAGATCATTATAGAACTTTTAGCAATATTTTTTTATATTTGGGTTTTAGAACCCCATGCGGAAGAAATTGTTAGAATTTCTTTTTTTTGGCTCTTTTGCGTTGGATTTCCATTTATTTGCATTGGAAGAGAGCAAAGAAAATTTCCTGAATTTAGTTTGGATTGGAAACATTTTGTTCATTCTTTTTATGTGATCTTTTATTTTACCTTAGCGGTTACAGCTTTTTTTATCGGGCTGGCTTTTTATTTTGATAGTTTTAATTATGATGGACAGTTTGCTTTGCGTGTTTCAGAATATGTTTTTTGGTCTTTTTTGCAGCAGATAGGTTTACAGGTTTTCCTAACACGCAGATTGCAAAATGTTTTTCCAAAACCTTTGATAATTGCAGTTGCATCTGGTTCTATTTTTTCTTTGATTCATTTTCCTAATCCCGCGCTTATGATTCTTACTGGGATTGGTGGAATTTTCTGGTCCTATTTCTTTCAAAAAGCGCCGAACCTTTATGTCTTGGCTCTATCGCACGGTTGGTTGGCAGTGATGTCCCTTTACTGCCTGCCATCAGCTTGGCTGCACCATTTACGGATCGGGCCAACCTACTGGCATTTCTAACCTAGAGGGATTCTATTGCTAAGCTATTTGATTTTTTGCGCAATAGAAGTTTAACCCAGATTATTCGGATTAACGGCTTATAGAATGTTCTTCAGTTTCCATTAGAACATCTAAGGTGCTGCGAAAAGCGCCAATAATCACCAAAAGCCAGCCTAGTATATGAGAAATGATGGAGCCCGCGCTTGCTATTTGCAGTAGAAAGTTTACTTTGGATGGGCCCAAAGAAAACGCAGCGCCTAAAAGAAAGAAAAGCCCTGCAACTCCCACCATATCAAATGGCTTTTTCTTAATTTCAAAGCCCGCATATTTAGCAAACAAAGGCGCTGAAAGACAAGCAATGGCTAAGATTATGGTTTCGTACATAAAACCACCTCACTTTTCTAGTTTGTAATGCCTAGAACTTATTTTTGTTTTATTGAAGAACTCTTAATGTGGTTCCGAAGAATAAAGACAGGTATTTCTAAAAGACGAGCTTAAGTATAGCCCCTGAACCTTTATTTTTCAAGGCTCCGCCTGTAGAAATTGTCATTGCAGAAGGTGTAAAACCCACATCCGGATTAATGTCGAAAATCCAATACCTCGCTTGTCTTTTTAGTTGTCCCAAACCTATTTTTATTGTATTCTAACACATCACAACATTTTTGTAAGGATGGTGTAATGATATGTTAGAATTTCCTCGATTTTATCCTGACCAAGTTGTTCCATCTAACCGCTTTGGAGATCGTGAGTCCCAGCGACGCCAGATTGAATACACGCTAGATGCGATAAAGGAATGTAGGCCTCGAGGTGGAATGATTTGTGGAGAACGTGGAATTGGCAAAACATCACTATTAGACAAGGCTGAAGACATGTGTCTTAAGCGACACATACTTCCTTTACATATTGCCCTCCATGAATTTGAGAATGTAAAGGAATTTTATGACACAATCTTTGAGGAAATGGGGTCGGCTCTCAAAAAGATTGGACTCTGGGAAAAACTGCATGTAGTTTTGGGGAAGTTTAGCAAGGATTGGGATTACATAGTGCGTGTGGAAAAACGTCCTCGGACATTACAGGGAGAAGTTGATTCAAGGTTAAGTTTGCTTTTAGAAAAAATGAAAAAACGCGGATATAAATCGCTAGTTTTTCTTTTAGACGAAAGTGATGGACTTAAAGAATATATTATTGGTTTACAGATTTTGCGTAATGTTTGGACAAGTTTATGTCAGAGAGGTTATCAGCTAGGGTTTTTTTTTGCTGGATCAAAAAATCTAGTTGAACATTTAGGTCAATACTCTCCTTTGAAACGTCATTGTATTCCAATCCAGCTGAAGCGTTTTGTTAAAGAGGAATGTTTAATCGTGATTAATAAACTTGAGGAGGAAGTAAAACATAAATTATCTAACGATGTTAAGATGCGCATAGCAAATTTTTCTGGTGGATATCCACATCATATCCATATACTTGGAGACTACGCTGTTCAGGCGATGAAAAAAGGATCAAAAGAAATTTGGCTGGAAGCCTTTAGAAACTATCTATTGGAAATAAATGAATATGAATCCGTTATTAAACGATCAGAATGTATTTCAGAAACTCAAAAAAGGATTCTAATTCATATGGATCCTTTTAACCCCACAACACCGAAAATTATTGCAAAGAGAAGTAATGTATCACAAGCAACTATTCCTGCTCAACTCCAAAGATTGATTGGCAATAAAGTGGTTAAAAAGGAGGGCAGAGGAGACTATGAAATTATGGATCGTTCTGTTGTCGAATATTTACGTCTTAATGAACGGCAATAAGAATAGTTCTTTTTAAAATGAAAGCCGCCATATACGCTCGTGTTTCAACTGATAAACAAGAAATTGAAACTCAACTCAATCCTCTATTGGATTTTTGTAAGAAACGAGGGTTTGAGATTTATAAGGTTTATAAAGATACGGCGAGTGGTAAGACCACAAACCACGATGCTTTTAATGAGTAATAGTTTAGTCCAGTGAAGTAAGTTTTCCGCAATAATTTTTAGGAATTGATTATAGTAGTCATTTCCGCGGAAGGAGGAGGGACGAGCGAAGCGAGTGGTGTCCTTTAGGAAGAAAGTGGTGGAGAATATCTGTTTTTGTAAGGAATGTCCAGGCGGGCTCCATTAATTTGACAACAAAATCCATTTTGCGTAAAATCAAATATTCTATTTTTTTAAATTTTGGGAAGGAGATTAAATGCCAAATAGCTTAGGTCAGAGTCAAATTCAACAGACTTTAGTTTTAATTAAGCCGGATGGTTTAAAGAAGTCTTTAACTGGAAATATATTAACTAAACTCTCAGAAACAAAGTTGATCATTATTGGATCCAGGGTTGTTTGCGTTTCTAGGGAGCTGGCTGAAAAACATTATTATCATCTTAAAGATAAACCTTTTTTTGAGGATCTTATTCTTTACATTCAGGGTCGCTACCACAAATGCGAGCGGGTTTTAGCCTTGGTCTATCAAGGCGCAAACGCCATTGAAAAGGTAAGAGCTATTGCAGGGGCTACCAATCCGGAAGAAGCCGATCCTACCAGCATACGAGGCTCTTATGGAAGAATTACGACTAAAGGAGTTTATGAAAACGTGATTCACGCTTCCTCATCCCCGGCTGAATCTGAAAGAGAAATAAAACTGTGGTTTGCCCCTCAAGAAATTGTCGTGCCTCTCTATCCTTCTAAAAAAGTCATTAAAGATAAATTTGAAATTTTAGAGTGGGTTTAAATTGCAATTTCTTTGCCAAAAAATTGTAGAACTTTTTAAAATAGAAGTTGCTGTCCCAATTTCATTAGAGATGTGGGAAGATAGAATCCTTCCAGCGCTTTCTAATTTAGAAAAGATCAGCAGCATGGTGAAGATCGGCTGTGAAATTGAAAATAAAAAAATCCAGTATATTGGAAACGAAAAAAAGTTTCTGGATCATTTAAATCTCAAGCATTCCAACATTCAATTTTTTCAAAAAGCGGAAACTATTCTTTATGTGTTCGGAGGGTTATCTGATCTTTCTATTTTAAGAAGGCTTAAGGATTTTCCGGATGAAACAGATGCTTTAGAACTGACAGCGCCTTGGGCAGGGGAATGTAAAGAGATGAATTCGATTTTAGTAGTGAATCCAAAATTTCCCTGCGAAAATTCTTTATCAGCATGAATTACATAGAAATCCACACAATGTTTATTTTTTTCGATTTAATTTATTCGGTTTGAGCAAAATATGTATTCCTACGAAAAACATTTTGATGTGGTGATAGTTGGATCCGGGGTGATTGGCTGTTCTATCGCCTATTATTTAGCAAAAGAGTCCAAGGGTAAATTAAAAGTTGGGGTGATTGACAGAACCACTATAGGGGAAGAGGCTTCTTCTGGCGCAGCAGGGATGCTGGCAGCTCAGATTGAAGCTGAATCTCAAGGCTCTTTTTTAGAGTTAGCAATAGCAAGCCGCAATTGTTTTCCTTTGCTTTCCCAAGAATTAAAAGAGCTTTCCGGAGTGGATATAGAATATATGAAAAGCGGGATCTGTTCGGTTGCGTTTAATGCTAGACAGGAGACAGAGTTAAAAAATCGCATGCAAGAACAGAAAAAAATAGGACTTGAAAGCGTTTGGCTTTCAAAAGAAGAAGTTTTAAAAAAGTTTCCTTTTCTTAGCCCGGATCTTTACGGAGGTTTTTTTGTTCCTGAAGACGGGCAGGTTTCTTCCAGCCGTTTAACCTTAGCTTTTTCCGAGGCTGCTAAAAAGTTAGGGGTTGAATTTTTTGAAGAAGAAAATTTTGAGCAGATACCTTTAAAAGAGCCGCGCTTAAATTTTATAGAGACCAACCTTTCTAAATTCAGTGCGGAAAAGTTTGTTATAGCCGCAGGCGCATGGACTGGACATTTATTCAATGGTTTAGTGCCTGTAAATCCTATTAAAGGTCAAATTCTTATTTTCCAGATGAGTCCTGGCTGGATTCAAAAAAATCAGTGGAATACTCCCATTTATTTAGGAGAGATTGAGAATCCCCAACAGATTGGCTGTTATGCGGTTCCTAAAAAAGACGGTCATCTAATTGTTGGCGCTACTGCAGTGGATCGGGGATTCGATAAATCTGAAGACAAAGAAGCTACAGAGTTTATGTCGGAGTATATTTGTAAAGTTTTTCCAGAAATATCTCATTTTCCCTTTAAAGGGTTTTGGGCGGGATTACGTCCAAAAAGTCCGGACGGCAAGCCTGTGATGGGTTTGGTCCCGGGCTATAAAAATATTTATGCTGCATCCGGTCATTTCCGCAATGGAATTTTGCTATCCCCTATTACCGGTAAAATTTTTGCGGATATTTTTTTAAAGAATTCCAAAGAACCGGAAGCTTTTAGTCCGCAAAGATTTTTTCAATCAAAAGCCATTGCCTGATAAGGTTTTAGTGTCCAGTATGGCTCAAGATTGTTTTTGGATGCAGCAGGCTTTAGAAGAAGCTAAAAAAGCCGGTATTAAAGGAGAAGTTCCAATTGGGGCGGTTTTAGTCAAGAATAATAAAAAAATAGCTTCTGCCCATAATCTTACCATTGCTAAAAATGATCCGACCGCTCATGCTGAAATTCTTTGCTTAAGACAAGCGGCAAAACGCTTGAAAAATGTGCGTCTTACTGGTACAATTCTTTATGTTACTGTAGAACCATGCGCGCTGTGCGCGGGCGCTTTCATCTGGTCTAGAATTAAGAAAGTCGTGTTTGGTTGTTGGGACATAAAATCCGGCGCCTGCGGTTCAGTGGTAAACCTCTCTCAGATAAAGCAGTTTAATCATCATTTTCAATGTGAAGGCGGCATTTTGGAAAAAGATTCAGCTAAACTTTTGCAAGATTTTTTTAAAGATAAGAGATAATTTAATCTGAAAAGTTTTAATGATACATGGAATTATCTGGAGGAATAGAAAAAGATATAATTTTTGGGGGTGAATTAGGTTCGACAGGGATCTTGTGCATCTGAAGTTGCAGGTCGGAGTTGGCCGAAGGCTCCGTTACTAATCGGCCAAAACAAACAAGCCAACGAACAATTGGCACTTGCTGCTTAATTAGCAGTAACGTTCCCCTTAAGATACCTGCTATTAGGGATGGAACGTCGAAAGCAGGCTCGTTCTACTCTGCTTGCCTTGTCTCGAGTAGAGCCAGAAAATAACAGGGCTTGTGAACAGGTGGTTCAGTTTAGAGACAACCTGTTTACGAGAACAACTCTAAACTAAACCTGTAGTGGCTTGGATGTCAAATTCTTGGACACGGGTGCAATTCCCGTCACCTCCATTAAATTTTTTGGGAGATCAGAGAAACGTTGAACCCCGTTTAACAAGAGGGGTAATCTCCATTTGAACTTAAAAATACGCCAATTTTCTTTGACAGACTGAGTTAGATTTTCTTAAAATAGTCATTAATTATGCTTAAAGAACAGAGGTCTAAACCTGATAAGGCTCAACTGATTAGAAAATTGGTTGAAGAGATTGTTTTTTATGTCCAGTCTGATCTTTTAGAAAGGAATGCTTCACGTTTAATTCCTGCTTTTTCTCGTTCCAACCTTTTTGTAAAACCTAAAAATTGGGAAAATCTTTTTAAACATAGCAATAGTGGCAATGATAAAGTCCACCCTGCTGAAAATGGCAATGGAAAGGGCTCTTTTTCTTATTTAGATTCAGAAGATCATCTAGATCATGTTATTTTTAGGGCTCAGGAAGCTTTATTAAGAAAACAGGATCCTGAATCTGGCTTTTGGGCTGTTCCTCTTAGAGCAGACACCACTTTAGAATCCGATACCATTACCTTGTATGCTTATATGGGCTGGCTGGAAAAAAAGAAAGAAAAGATCCAAAAACTTAGCAATTACATCCTTTCAGAACAACTGACTTGCGGGGGTTGGAATATTTATAGAAATGGCCCGGCAGAAATCTCAGCCACAGTTAAAGCTTACTGGGCATTAAAAATTGCGGGTCATTCGCAAGATGCGCTTTATATGCATAAGGCAAGAAAAAGAATAGCTGAGTTAGGCGGCATTCATAAGGTGAATTCTTATTCTAAATTTTACATGGCGCTTTTTGGAATTTATGATTGGAAGGGCGTGCCTGCAATTCCTCCGGAACTGATGCTTTTCCCCAAATGGTTTTATTTTAATATTTATGAGATGTCTTCCTGGACAAGAGGCATTGTAATTCCACTTTCCATTGTCTGGGCCATGAAACCAGAGAAAAAACTTCCATCTTATGCTCAGTTAGATGAGCTTTTTGAACCGGGCAAGCCGCGTTGGACAGCAGTAGGCAAGATTGCTGCAGTGGATGAGCCTTATTTTTCCTGGAGAAAATTTTTCTTAAAATGGGATAGTTTTTTTAAAGTCATGGAAGGACGAGGTCCTCATTTTTTTAGAACTTGGTCTTTAGGTTTGGCAAAAAAATGGATGATTGAACATTTTCAAGACTCTGACGGTTTAGCTGCTATTTTCCCGCCCATTGTCAACGCTATTATGGCATTAGAGAGCTTAGGCTATTCTGAAGATCATCCTTATCTCCAGGGCCAGCTTAAAGCTTTAGAAGAGTATGAAATTGTTCATCCCAAAGAAAATAGTCTAGAAATGCAGCCATGTTTGGCTCCTATTTGGGATACGGCTCTTTCTGTGATTGCTCTAGCAGAATCTGGTTTAAGAAGAGATCATCCTGCTTTAGTAAAGGCTACTAACTGGTTAATTGAAAAAGAGGTGGATCGGGAAGGGGATTGGAGATTTAAGAATCCAACCACAAAACCCGGAGGATGGGCTTTTGAATTTAATAATGCTTTTTATCCGGATGTGGATGATACGGCCATGGTGCTTTTAGCTTTAAGACTAGTTCATTTAACAGACTATGAACTGGCGCAAGAGAGGGAAAAGGCTTATTTGCGCGGTTTAAATTGGATGCTTTCTATGCAGTGTTCTAACGGAGGTTGGGCAGCGTTTGATCGAGATAACATCAAATTTATTTTTGAGAAAATTCCGTTTGCAGATCACAATGCAATGATTGATCCTCCTAGCGTGGATATTACAGGCAGGGTGTTAGAACTTTTAGGGTACGTGGGTTATGATAAATCCTATCCTTGCGTGCAAAAGGCATTAGAATTTATTAAAAAAGAACAAGAACCTGATGGTTCCTGGTACGGCAGATGGGGAGTTAATTATATTTATGGAACCTGGCAGGTATTGCGGGGATTAGCTGCTATTGGGGAAGATATGCGTTCACCTTATATACAGAAAGCAGCGCATTGGTTAAAGGCGATGCAGAACTTAGACGGCGGCTGGGGAGAACGATGCGATACTTATGAGGATCGCTCTCGTAAGGGAAAAGGGCCTTCCACTCCTTCGCAAACAGCTTGGGGTGCGATGGGTTTATTAGCTTGCGGACTGCTGCACGATCCAAGCGTGGAAAAAGCAATCCATTGTCTGACTATCACTCAAAAAATGAATGGAACTTGGGATGAAGAGGAATTTACAGGCACTGGTTTTCCTAAAGTTTTTTATTTGGAATATACTCTTTATAGAGATTATTTTCCTCTTTTAGCTTTAGCCACTTACAAAACTAAAATGATGGCAGCTGGCGGATGGGAAAAATTTTATCCAACCAGAGATATAGTGAACAAAATTAGTCTTTCTTAACTTTAATTTTGGCAATAGTGTCATGGCATACGATGCTCATCTATTATTGCAAAAGTAAGATTATAGATTTATAAAGGAGATTATTAAAAAGAATGGGTGTTCCCTTAAGAATGAAAGTAGCCATGGGAGGTTATCTCCTGAAACAAAAATTAATTGGCCGGCAAAAATATCCCTTGGTGATGATGCTGGAACCGCTTTTTGCCTGTAATTTGGAATGCGCTGGTTGCGGTAAAATTCAGTATCCTACAGATATTTTACGCAAACGTTTAAGCCCTGAAGAATGCTGGCAGTCTGCGGAAGAATGCGGCGCTCCTATTGTCTCCATTGCAGGAGGGGAGCCTTTGGCTCATGCAGAGATTGATAAAATTGTAGAAGGACTTATTCAGAGAAAAAAATTCGTTTATCTCTGCACCAATGCAATTTTGCTGGAACAAAACATTCATCGTTTTAAACCCTCCCCCTATTTAATTTTTAGCATTCATTTAGATGGGTTAGAAAAAACACATGATCGCATGGTCTGTAAAGAGGGCGTTTATACAATAGCGGTTCGCGCTATAAAACTAGCTAAATCCAAAGGTTTTTGCGCAATGACCAATACCACGATTTTTAATGGCGAAGATGTAGAAGAGTTTCGCGAATTTTTTGAAACAGCAAAAGGATTAGGTGTGGATGGAATGATGATCTCACCCGGCTATTCCTATGAGAAAGCTCCGCAACAGAATATTTTTTTAAAGAGAGAACAAACCAAAGCCTGGTTTAGCAAAGCTTTAGAAGGTTGGAGAGAGAAAAAATGGCCTTTTAACCACAGCTCGTTTTATATAGAGTTCCTTGAAGGAAAAAAAGATTATGACTGCACAGCCTGGGGCAACCCTTTGCGCAATATTTTTGGCTGGCAAAAACCCTGTTATTTAATGGCAGACGATGGGTATGCCGTTACTTACAAAGAACTGATAGAAACCACAAATTGGAAAAAATATGGTCATAAATCCGGAAATCCTAAATGCGCTAATTGCATGGTGCATGTGGGTTTTGAGCCTTCCGCAGTCAAGGACGTATTTGATCATCCTTTACAAGCTTTAAAATCTGCCATGGGTTGGAGTAATGGCGTTTCTCCTCAACCAACTAATCTTCCGCCTGTTGTTTTGAAAACCCCTTCTTCAGTAAAAGAAGCAGTTAAAACTGTTTAAAAAATTTTTCATCATTCCCGGCCGCAATTTTTTGCCTAATAAATTGGAAGCTAGATTGAGGAAGCTTTAAAATTTATCCATGTTTCCAAATCTTTTTAGCATTGGACCTTTTACTTTACATACTTATGGGCTTTTGGTAGCTTTGGGAACTTTTTTAAGCTTACAGCTCACTCTATATTTTGCGAAAAAAGATGGTTTTGGTTCTCTTCAGATTAAAGAAAATTTATATGAACTTTTTTTCTATCTTTTAGTTAGCGGCATTTTAGGAGCAAGATTTTTTTTCGTCCTTACCCATCTAAAGGAATTTATAGGAGATCTGCTCTCAATATTCAAAGTCTGGCAAGGCGGTTTAGTTTCTTTTGGCGGTTTATTTGGAGCCAGCCTTGGGTTTTTAGCTTGGAAAAGAAAAAATAAAAATATTCTGCCTTGGAAAAAAGCGCTGGATTGGTGCGCTCCGGCTTTAAGTTTTGGCCATGCTTTGGGAAGGTTGGGATGTTTGAGCAGCGGCTGTTGTTTTGGAGCGCCTACGGATAAGGCTTGGGGTATTATTTTTGATAATCCCCAATCCCTAGCCCCCCTTTGGGTTTCTTTGCACCCCACACAGATTTATGAATTTATTTTTTTATTTTTTTTAGGCTCTTTTTTATGGTGGAAAAGTTTAAGAAAGAAAATTTTGCAAAGTGCAGACGGCATGCTTTTTGCGCAATACCTGATCCTTTATTCTTTAGGCAGGTTTTTTATAGATTTTTTCCGCGGTGACGAGGAAAAAATTTTTCATCTTACCCCAGGCCAAAACTTCTCTATCCTTGTTTTCTTAAGCGCTCTTTTTTTAAGAAAGTTTGTTCTTCGTTCCAATTCTAAACAGACCCCATTAGGCATCTAATTTTGCTAACCATAATCCGGCAGGCACAATAGAAACCTTATTTGATTTCTGTTCATGTCGAAGATTGTGGACAATTTGAATACCTTCCACATCAGTGTATCTATCTACAAAATATTTCAAGTGATGAGTTAATGAGGAATCAGAAAGTTTTACTTCAATAAAATGGGTTAGGCGATCATTCTGAGAGAGTGCGAAATCTATCTCTCTCCCATCTTTTGTGCGAATATAGGTTAAAGAAATATCTAACCCTTTTGTATCTTGTAGAAATTGAACGTGTTTTAATAGACAAAGCGCCACAGTGTTCTCCAATCGAACTCCCTCATCTCCGTTTACGTAGCCGCTGTCATAGAAGTAAACCTTAGGTTCTTTCAGTAAAGTTCTAGCTATGTTTTTGTGAAAAGGCCGTATAGTGAAGATAATATATAAGCTTTCTAAAATAGTGATGTACTTGCGGACTGTATTAGGGGATATTTGTAAATCTTCCGCCAAGGAGGTGTAAGAGAGCGGTTTGCCAATGCGCGACCGCAACATTTCCAAGAGAAGCCGTATAGAACGAATTTCGTGAATTCGACTAAAATCTAGGATATCCTCTCGGACAAGATCAGTGTAATATAGTCTTCTCCAACGGCTCGCTTCTTCATCCGATGAGGAAAGGAATGGTTCAGGGAATCCTCCCAATTTGTTTAGAGCCGCAACTGCTTCATATGGAGACATTGCGCCGCTTAGTTCTTTAACAGAGAGCGGATTAAGCCGGTAAAGAAAATACCTGCCGGCTAAAGAATCTCCAGTTTGTCTAAATGTATCTAATCTTGCGCTGCCTGTTACAAGGAATGTTTGGTGCGGACCATGCGTGTCGAAGGTTCCTTTCAGATATTTCTTCCACCCTTTCATCTTATGTATTTCATCTAGAACAATTAGATCTGTATTTAATGGCCAGGATCGGCGTTTAATTATTTTCATGTCATCAATATCATCATTGTTTAAATAGATTGGATTATTAAATTCTTTTTGGATTTCTTTGGAAAGATATGTTTTGCCCACTTGGCGCGGTCCTGTAATAAAAACCATTTTTTTCTTTAGATCGGATAGAACCAAATCGTTAAGGTATCTTCTCATAAGTATATTATATGCTATTTTGCATTTTAGTCAAGTCTAAAACTAAATAGTATGCATAAAAGTCATATTTTATTATTATTTTTCATTATTGTTTCGTTTGTTAGCTGGAAACAGAGCAGTAATGTTTAAGGGAAGCTTTCCATACCCGATGGCTTAAGACGGATAGAAAGAACGATAGAACAAAAGCAAAAATTATTTTTT
>JACPBF010000032.1 GCA_016180425.1 Elusimicrobiota bacterium | reverse complement strand
TAGTTTCCAGAGAGTGATTGAAGAGAATGAATGGATCATGGAAGGAGACTATTCATTGTGGGTCATGGCCCATCATTGGGCAGATTTGGTAGGCGAGATATTAAACAGTTTCTTGATCAAAAACAGAATTGAACTGCTTGAACTTGACCTTAAAACCAGCTTTGCCACAAAAACTTCGCAGTAAATCCTGAGTTTAGTTGAAGATTGTTTTAGAGTGTTCCATCCCTTGAGATTACTTTTTATGCCGCCAAATCAAACTCAATACGTTGGTAGTCCACGATAGGCGTTTTAACATATCTGCCTGCGATCTTTTGTTCTTTTACACGAAGCGCACCAACCTTTTCAAAGAAAAGAATTATCTTGTTTAGGTTAGAAGTATCTAAACCGCAAATCTTTGCGAGCTCATAAAGAGATTTTGGTTTGAATGCTAGAACTTTTGAGAGAATATGAATGTTTCTTGTGAATAGATCAAAATCTTTGCGGTTATCAAAGGAAATTTCAAAATGAGGCTCTCCTGATTTATGCATTTTTTCCCGATGGTAGGTGCTTTTGAAGTTTTGAAGAGCATCTCCAGCTGTTTTTAGTGAAATCACTAATCGTTTCATATTTTTACCTCCAAATGCTCAAGTACCAACTTTTTAAAATTTTCAATTTCATGAATTTTCATTTCCAAAACATACCGTTTTTGGAGATGTGCTTTATGCCAATAGATGAGGCGCGCTTTTATAGTGGTTTTCTTACACCATTATAGCACAACAAAGTATTTTTTTAAACCAATTTTTTTCTGCAAAAATATGATGAATGGACATTTAAGGAAGGATTTTTATAACTTGATTGTTTCGTCAAACTACGATGAAATTAATTTCAGTTAAACTGTTTCAAACTGTAAAGTTTTCAAAAGAAGGGGAGTATTATAGAGGGATTGGTAGGGAATGTTTAATTCATTTGCTTTTTTATTGATATCTCCTGCTACTAAAGTTTTTAGGCATACGCTAGATTTTGAATTAAGCAAATTCATATAACGGCACAGTAGTAGCTGGCTGGCGGGTATTTTTTAAGAGTTCCTCAAGATGACGGACTGTTTCTGGTTTTAAAAGCACATCCCCACATTCCGCACAAACCTCTGCAGGCACATGATCAATAACTACAATTTCACCATGATACCGCACAGTATGAGTGATTTTCTTATCTTCATAGTTTCCAGGACATCCTTTAATGCTGCATTTCATAATTTTTCACCTCCTCTTTTAAATGGTGTTTCCCATTTAGGCGGTTTAGGCTCATACACAGTAATAAGCACAAGGACAGATAGTCCTGTGGTACAAACAACATGTAGAAACCTTCCTTTTTTCGTTTTCCCACACAATAAGCAACAATGCCCTCGCTTATGTTCGGGATAATCTTCTAATATCTTTCCTTCAAGGATTGCGTCAAAAACTTCATCTAATACAATTGTCTCATCTACCATTTCAACATGTGCATGTTGTGTAAGGCGATAGCGCGCTTTTAGAATTTGTTCTTGTATTTGAGATATCATTATCCTTGAATCATCATAGCAGATTAAAATTAGATTTCAAGTCTATGCACGTAAGAATAGCCTCCTCATCCAACACGGGGTGGCTTTGCCCATCCAGACGAGCGTAACGTTCTCATTATCCATCGTCCCAGGTCTGGTTTAAAAGATAAGGATGAAGTGGTACCCAACGAAATTAATTAGCAGGTTGGTATAAGATTGATTTTGAAAATAGGTTAGCGAGTGAGAGATTTTATTTAGAATAATGACAAGAATGAGATGGTTAAAAAAAATTCGCAGTAAATCTGTCTTTAGTTGAAGATTGTTTTAGGATGTTCCATCCTTTCAAACCAGCTTTAGTTCTAAGGCGCTAAATCCAACATAAATAGCCCACTTTTTAGAGTGAGTGGCGTTTAGCAGAAATTTGAGATAACCAGTGTTTAAAATTTCCAGAAGAAAAAATTTAGGCAGCTTTTTCTAAACGAATAGCTTTATCCATACTAACATGATGATCCCGAATAGACATGCACACACGTAAGAGATGTAATTCAAACATCATATCATCCGCCGGGAATTCTTGTCGAATAACTTTCATAAGTTCATCCAACTTATTTTGTGGTATGTTTGCCTCTTCTGCAACCCTTTCATAATAGAAGTAACGCATTTGAAACCTCCTTAAATCACTGGGGGCTCAAAATAGGCGCAAAACACAGATGTATCCAGATAATTACGCAATCTAATTTTGTTTGTATCAGCCATAAATTTAATTATAACCTCGATTGCTTTTAAAATCAATGTTCTTGAGATTGTTGTTTTTAAGGAGACTCTTTAGATTTAGAAAACAAGGGTTATTCTAAATCAACATAAATTCATTTCTTTATTTCTTGAGAAAGAATCTGCGATAAATCTTTTTCTAATTTGGGGATATCAATTTGAACAGTATCCCAGACGATATCCAAATTAGCTTCTTCATAATGATGAATTAAAACATCCCGCATACCAGTAATATTTTTCCAATCAATCGCAGGATATTTATTCTTGAAATGAGGAGCCGTATTCAACAATCGTTTCGAAGCCTCGCCAATAATTTTTATACAATGAAGGGTAGAATATTGTTTTTCGATATTAGACTCAAATTCTTTCTTTGATAGATTCTTGAGGATGACAAGAACATCCCGGCAATATTTAAGAATGTCTTCAATACAATCAAGTGGATCTCTTGAAATCATAAAATGTCAATTTTGTCCTTCAAGATGCGATCTTTTAGTCGAGGTTTAATGTAATCATACTGCACAATATCCACCTCTCGCTTGAGCGCTTCTTTTAAATCGGAATAAAGACCTCCCAATCCAAACAGTGTCATCCCCTTAGGCGCTTTTATTAATAAATCCACATCACTTTGGGGTTTTTGCTCACCACGCGCATAAGAGCCAAATAGGCTCGCTTTTGGAATATGGTACTGCTTTAAAATAGGAAGGATAGCATTTACAATTTCTGGAGGGATAATGTTTTGTTCCATGACCAAATATCATATCAAAAATGTTACAAAAATGTTACAAAAAGTTGAAGAAATGTTGGGGAACTTTATTTATAATTCTAACATAGGCGCTAACAGCTATATAAAATGAAGCGGTATTTTGTTTTAAGATGTAAGAATAAAATTGAAAAATAATAGAGAATAAAAAATTATGATTTATTTTTGGACTAATCATCGGAATCGGAACTATTTACAGCTAACCGCGGGGTTCGTCGCGTTTAGTTTTTTATTTACCACAGTCTCTGCTCCGTTTGCCAATGCCAGGCTTTTTGGAGCTGCAAGGGAGCAACACCCTCTTTCAAAAACAATTGAAACCTATGCCCAAAATCTGGAAAAACTTAAAATTGAAGATAAAGCATCTCGCAAACAGATCGCTAATCTTGCGGATGCGCTAAAGAACAGACTTTCTTTTGTAGGACCTGTTAAGAAAAATGGGCAATCTTATCTCTTTGGCTCATAACGCGGGGATCAAGCGCGAATCAATTTCATTCTTCAAGTTTCACCAGTAGATGAGATTAGAGAAACAGTTTTAAAAGGTTCTAAAGCTAAAGAAGGGATAGATACTTTAAGGGAGATTCCTGGTGGTTTTTTGGGAGTGACTCAAGAGACACAAACCGGTTTTAAACATCTTCCTTTTTTTAAGATTCTTAGAGCCTTTTTGTTTGAGCAAGGGCAGAGGGTTGTGGCGATGTATGCGGATACAGAAGCCCGTAGATTTGCTTTAGAACAATCTCCTTTTGATGTTGGAGAAGCAGAGGTATCTAAAGAGGGTATCTTAAATCTTTGGGGTAAACATTTTGGGATTGATCCTGAAATTCGGGATAGGAATCTTTATTTCACAAAGAAAGAGAGTTCAATTCGCGCTCACGGCTCAAAGCCAAGATTAGGCAAGTCAAGAAGAGACCATACAAGACCTCTAGAAGAGACAAGAAAAAGAACAAGAGCGGGATCCCGTGATTCTCTACGAGGACTGAGAAAGATAAATGTTAAGCGTTTCGCACTGTCTGTGTTGAGAGCTCCATTATTTATTTTAGGAGTAGTGGGAGTAGGTTCTAGTGGCGGCTCAAGCAGTTCGGGCGGAGAAACAGGGAAAACAGATCAATCTTCATCAAGAAAGATTATTGAAGTAATTGAGTTGGGAACAAAAGATGAGCATGGTCAGGACATTACTTTGAGAGGATCTATTGCACTCTCAGGTAGTGTAACACCTAAGCATTCTCCGGATGGGAGTATAATTATAAGTGCAGTTGGGAGTAGAGTCCGTATAGAGGACAGTAAGAGTGGGATGATATATAAAGTTTTGACCGAGCATGAGAACAATGTAACGGCAATCAGTTATTCTGCAGATGGAAGTAAATTCGCGAGCAGTGATGAACAAGGCAACACATATTTGTGGGATACCAAAACATGGACACCGTCCCTTAATTCCGCTGGCAAACCAATTAAAATAACAGGCAAAGCGGTCCCGATTTGGGCAAATCCTTTCTCGCCGGATGGGACTATGTTCCTAACCGGAGGTGTGGATCGAATTGTAGAATTTTGGGACACTAAGACTGGGGAAGCTATAACAGATATAAATGGGGAACCAGTCATTATTCGAGTTCTAGACATGGTGCTTGGAATAGGATTTTCAGCAGATGGTAAGAGGATCGCAATTGATAGTGGAAATTTTATTGATTTTCGATATTTTCCTGTATGGCAGATCGTGAGAGGTGAGGATGATTCGCAGGTTTCGCCTGCTGAGCCAGTTGTGGATTTGGCCCAACCTGCAAGTTCAGCTCTAGTTGTAGCGGATGCAGCGGAGGTTGAAAGAGTTCGCCAAGAGATTCTCGCGATCCAGGCGGAAGTAGAAGCGCTCCTTCAGAAGCCAGAGATTACGCAAGAAGATCTGGCGAGAGCAAAAGAGCTGGCTGAATTATCAGAAGCAAGAGTACAGAGCATAGCAGGAATAGCAGGCATAGTAGGAATAGAAGCTTCACAAGTTGGGAATAAGGGAGAGGAACCTGGTTCTCAAACAGGAGATGCGGACACGGTTGGAGAGTGGAGAGCAGTGGGAAGGGAAGGAACAGAGCCGGGTGAGTTTAATCAGCCTCGTGGCATTGCATTTGATTCTGATGGGAATCTGTGGGTTGTGGACTGGGGTAATCACAGATTACAGAAGAGAGATAAAGATACAGGAGAGTGGATTGCAGTGGGAAAGAAAGGAATAAAGCTGGGTAAGTTTAAGGGTCCTTCTAGTATTGCATTTGATCTTGATGGGAATCTATGGGTTGCGGACAGTGATAATCACAGATTACAGATGATGGATAAAGATACAGGGAAGTGGAGTGTGATTGGAAAGAAAGGAACAGAGCTGGGTGAGTTTACTTTTCCTCGTGGTATTGCATTTGATTCTGATGGGAATCTGTGGGTTGATGATAATTATAACCACAGATTACAGATGAGGGACAATAATACTGGAAACTGGCACGTGATTGGGAAGCAAGGAACAAAGCCGGGTGAGTTTACTTTTCCTTATGACATAGCATTTGATCCTGATGGGAATCTGTGGGTTGCGGACTGGGGTAATAACAGATTACAGAAGATGGATAAAGATACAGGGAAGTGGAGCGCGATTGGAATGGAAGGAACAGAGCCGGGTGAGTTTAATTCGCCTTATGGCATTGCATTTGATCTTGATGGGAATCTCTGGGTTGTGACCCAGGGTAATCACAGATTACAGATGAGGGATAAAGATACAGGAGAGTGGAGCGCAGTGGGAGAGGAAGGAACAGAGCTGGGTGAGTTTATTCATCCTTATGGCATAGCATTTGATCCTGATGGGAATATGTGGGTTGCGGACACTAATAATAACAGATTACAAGTTCGCAAGAATCCAAATAAAGATTTCCAATCCCCAACTAGCCCGCTCCAAACTCATCCAATCTCTTTATTCGGGATTGTCTTTACGCGTAACTTGTCAGGAACTATAACATTGGGAACTGTGGTTGCTGCTTTTTTAATCTCTCCTTATCTTCTAGTTCTAACCCCGATATTTTATGGAATCTTTTATGGAGCGAGTTGGTGGATCAAACAATTTGCAAGGATGAATTCTTCTGGGCGATCTCCGCCTAGTGTTGCAGAGCAGGAAGTGCTTCTTAACCGAATAAAACATACTTTTCCCAAATACCACTTTGTCTCTGCCGATCTTCCGTTACTTTCTCCTGCACGCGCATCAGGCAGGGCCATTATCGTTGATCTCAAACAGATCACAAATCTTCTCTCAGGTAAATCTCCCAAAGAGCAGGAGTTCATGCTTCGCTCGATCATCCAACATCACGAAGCGCTGCATTTGAGAGGGTTGCCACACCTTATTATCTATCCATATCAAATGATCCGGACATCTTTTAATCATTCTCTAAGAGAATTGAGAAAAATAATAGCAGGATTAGAACTTTTAAAAGTTGGAAATAGAGAATTGAGAAAGATAAATGTTAAACATTTCACACTGTCTGTATTGAAAGCTCCATTATTTATTTTGGGAGTAGTGGGTATGGGTTCTAGTGGCGGAGTTTTATCTGGCGGAACAGGTAGCCCAGATCCAGAGTCTGGATTTATAGGGGATAAATCTCAAATCCGCAATTCTGTTATCACATATTATCAAGCAAGAAAAGGGTTGATAGAGGCGATACGAAATAGCGATACAAGAGGTTATAAAGAACATTATGAAAATCTTCTTTCTTCTGCCAAGTTCGTAAAATCTTCTATTAAGGAAGGACATCTCCAGCCCCTGATTGAAGAGGTGAAAAAATCTGGAAGTCTCTCAGGTTTAACTCTTAAAAATCATGAGGGGAAATATTTGATTGGACCTTGGGACGAAATTTTGCACGCGGCTGGAGAGGAATTCAACGATCATCATAGGCAATGGATTGAAGAAACAGTGGATGAACTTATCCTTGCTTTTCCGCAAAAACAAAGGCATTATATCCAGCCTATCCGTCAAAAAATAATCGCTCATACTTTTCCCTATTCCGCGGAGCATTCTGTTCCTGATCCAGACTACATTGCAAACTTTATCAAAGGAGCCAATGACCTAACAGAGTTGGAACAGATGGCAGAGTGGCTGGAAAGCCATTTAACTATGACCTCTTATTTTGAAGAAACTGGAAACTATGGGCTAACCTATTCTGCTTTGCAGTCCCGAATTCTTCTGCATGCGATAGAAAATGAGGCGGTGTTCCGTTCCACCTATGCGCATGAGCTGATCCACTATCTAGCGCACGAAGGCAAGCTGGATATACCGTTCAATGTTGAGATCATAACCCACGCCATTGGCGCAGTCTATATCGCTTCTGATAACAAGATTGGGGAATCACAAGAAGACTGGGAAAATGTAACGCCGGGGTTAGGAAAATTTCAGCTTTTTTTCCAAAGCGGAGGAGAATGGGCCAAGAGCCAAGGAATTAAAACAATAGAAGAAATTGGTTTTGAACAATTAATGCGGATCACTCATGAAACAGCTGTAAGAAATTGGGAGGAATTAGGACTTCCTTCTTTAGAGTTTGCCCTACAATTACCCCTTGCCATGGAACTTGGAATGTTTGATCCGGAATTTTTTCAGCGTTGGGCAGGAACAGTTCTAGGCGGCGCGATCTGGGAAATTTCTGGCGGAGAGCAGGAAGAATCAAAAAAATTAGCGGTTGAACTTACGCTTAGCTGGGCGGATAAAGTGCTTGCGAACATAACCCAAGAAATTCCAAAATTTGCCGCAGATCCTGAAAGAAGGAAAAGTATTTTAGCCGCGATCACTTCTAACGTGCAAATCCTCACTGAAAATCCGGACTTTAAATTGGTTCCGAGTCCAGCAGAGTCCGGCAGGCAGGTGTTTGCTATTTCTGCGGATAGAAGCCAGATTGAATATGTGCCTGAAATGTTAGACCATCCGGACCCGTCAGTGGCTGAAGCTCTTTTCTATGAACAGCTGTTCTCTGTGCTTTACTCTAACCCAGGGTGGGTGGAACCAGAATTAAAGAATTCTAGTTTTCTAGCTTTATATGCTGCTGCGGAATTGATTCGTACCCGAACGATAGGAGCGGAAAAGTTGCGCGGCATTTTAGAAAAATTCGATAAGCTGAATCATGTGCTTTATTCTAATCCGGAAAGTGAATCTGCTAAACAAAGGATGAGCCAGCTGCCTTTATTTATCCAATACCTTGAGGCTTTGCTTTTTGAAGGGAGAACCGGGAAAAAGGATCCGCGCGTCTCTAACAAAGATGTAAGAAAGGCGTTGAGGAAGACTGCTAAAGCGCGTCTTAAAGTGATGAAAATTAAGGAGGAGCGCGATGCGTACAGAACCATCCGCGATGAGATTTGGCCTGAACTAAAGGAGCTGGCAGAAAAATCTGAGGAAGAGATGAGAGAAAAAGAGCTAAAGGAACAAGCGGGTGGAGGAGAGGGTTCTGAGGGAGAAGGCGAGGGCGAGGGAGAAGGAGAGGGACAAGGGAAAAGTTCTGAGAGAGAAGGAAAAGGTAAGGGACAAGGGAAAGGTTCTGCGGGACAAGGTGAGGGACAAGGAGAAGGTTCTGCGGGAGAAGATTCTTCAGTAGGCGCACAAAGTGGTTCTTCCGGAAAAACGCAATCAAAAAAAGGTTCATCGGGAAAAGGAAGCAGTGGAGAGAGCAGTTCTTCAGGCAGCGGAAATGGCATGGAGAAAGCAATGGAAGATTTGTGGAACAACATGGATGAAGATGACAAACGTCAATTTATGGATCAGATCAAAGAAAAAGTACGGAAGGCTCTGGAAGATTTATTGCAAAGAATGGGTTCTAACGCAAACAGCCAAGCTGCAAAGGAAACTTCTCAAGAAGAGGGGAAAATGGATTCGCTTAACTCTATGGGATCTTCTGCTGATTCTTGCGGAGAAAAGATTGATCAGATGAAATCAGATTTAAATGATATGGGAAAGATGGTTCAAGGAGCAAAGGAAAGAGCGGAAAGTATGGAGCAAGAGGCGGGAAAAATGAGAGACAAGACCGGCGTTTCTCCAATTACGGAAGACGATATAGAGAAATTAAAGGAGATGATCTCACAGGTAAAAGAAAAAGCCCAAAAGCTTAAAGAAGAGAGCGGTTCATTAAAGAGCCAATCAGATAAACTTTCAAAAAATTCTAAGAATATGGATGAGGGGATTTCTTCTTCTGCGGAAGATTTAAAAAGTTCCGCGAAAAATCTTCAGGAAAAAACAGGGGACTTAAAAGCAAACGCGAACAATTTTGATGGGAAGGTGAATGAAATAGAAAGGAAGCTGGAAGAAATTCATAAAGCTCCTGAAGGGACTCCCCAGCCAAGAACTGGCGCGGCTCAGATTCAAGAAGGGGCAGGCGATCTTCAGGATAAGGCTAAAGAGATGCTGGATTTACTCAACCAACTAAAGGATTTATTAGGGGATGCGTCAAAGAATTTAGAGAATGTAAAAACAGAGATTGAACAAGCTAAAGAGCAAAACGGGAAAGGTAAGAAAGGTAAAGCGCCGGAAACTGAACCTAGTGAGTCACCGGCTACAGATACGCCTTCAACCTCAAACGCTCCTCCCTCACTTTCAGATCTGGCAAGAGATTTACTGAACAAGTTGAGAGAAAAAATAACAAACGCTCCGAATCCTCATAGAAAGTCCGCAGAAGAAATAACAGATCTTAGCGAAGAAATCAAAAGCTCGGGCATGACTCAAGCAGAATCAATAGAAATGAATCAAATGTTTACAACAGCCATTAGAGCTGAAGCAGAAACTCTTCACTTAAAACTTAAAAAGAACCTGCAAGAGACAGAGCTGGACAAAGATATGGGCGGCTTAACAGAAGGGGATTTAGATGAAGATAATCTTGTGGAATATAGGCTTGGTAAAGCATTTAAACGTCCGCTTCTTCCTGGACGGGTCAAACACCGGGTTATGTTTTTGTTTGATAACAGCGGTAGTATGGGATACATGGCTGATCCAAATAGTTCTATCTATCATGCGGTGCGCGCGGCAATGGTATTTTTGTTAGCTCATAAAGGATTAAAAGGAGTGGAAGTGGGTGTATGGGTTTACGGAAATACCCCTTCTCAGCAGCTTCTTCCCTTAATGCGGGCAGAACAAATTACTGAATTAATGATTTATAGGATGGTCAAGATGATATCTGAAAGCCATGGCTCCACAGAAGATATTAACACCATGAAAGAACTGGCAAAGTTTATTTCTGAAGGCGCAGATTCGAATACGCTTTTAACAGTTCTCCATTATGGAGATGGAAATCCTGATGATTCTGCTCTTCAGCCAAAAGTGGAGGAGTTCTATTTAGAACATAAAGATAAGAAGATATTGTGGGCAAGCTGGGGCACAGGTCCAAAGACAGAACGCAACAATCCGGAAAAGATGAAACGCGATTATGAACCGAGCGATGAGGTGAGAAAAGCGGTGCATCCGGGATTTGTGCCTATTTCAGGATACATTAAAAATTCAGCTGAACTATCCGTTCATAACGCAGATTTTGTGGAGAGAATTTACCGTAAAAAAAGGCCGCTCATGGCTTTAGCAATAGGAAAGATTGAAGAGATTGTAGAAGATGCTCTGCGCATTGTGCCCAAAATTTTTAAAGATTACCTGCATACTCTTTCGGATGTTGCCGAACGTTTTATTGCAATTCTTACAGGTGAAGATGACGAATACATTCTTTCAGAAGAAGAGTCAGCTCGATATCAGAGCATGATCTCTGAAATCGAGGATGGCATAGAATTCGCGGTTCGCGGTATTGTTGGACCCAGCGTAGATCTGGAAATAGAGATTAAAGTCACAAAAAGTCCATTCGCTATTCACTTAGATAAGGGAGCATTCGCCTATACTGAAATTCATATTCACAAAGATAAGATTCTGGTAAACTTTGTTGTACATGAGGCTTTTTTAAAAGCTGTAGGAAACAGGTCTCCTCCTTCGGCAGTATCTCCCTCGGACGCATCTATCTCGGACAATATATTTGCTCTACTTGCAGAAAAAGAGATTAAAGAAGAAATTTTTATTAGACGGGTACAAATGGCGCATGGCTCCAAAGATTTTTCTAGTTTAAAACAAGAGTACTCTCAGCTGACAGATATAGATATTGTTTTTCTTACATATCACCCTGACCAAGCTTACCTTATTTTCCATAAGATTTATGCTAAAGAATACGCGCCTCTATTTTCAATTGCGCGGAAAATTATACAAGGTCAAACCATTCGCAGATTTGTGGAAAAGGAAGGGAAAATTTACTTTCAGCTAAAAACTCCAGAGATGCTTGATTCTGTGGAAGTTCCGATCTATAGCGAGGATAGCGAGGATGAAACCGGCGAGGAAAGCAATAGGGTTGTAAAACTCTATATTAAGGAAAAAGGGAAGTGGGTACGGATGAACCCGGGTAAAAATGCAGTGGATATTCCTGAACTCATAGCTTACAGTATTCAGCAAAAAGGAAAAGAGAAACTGAAATATTTTAAATTTAATCCTGCCAATACTAAAACTCTTGCAGATATGTTTCAAATTTATACAAATCCAAACGCAAAGAATAGCAACCTTGGGTTAGTGGGTCCGCGCGGGTCAGGAAAAAATACGTTGGGATATATCTTGGCTGGATTGGTTGGAATTCCGCAAAGGTTAATGAGCTTACATGCGCATACAAATCAAAAGGATCTTAGGGAACGGAGAATTATTTCCAACAGTGAGCAGACTATTAAGGTTGCGGTTCCGGGAACGGGTCAGGTATTTGAGATGAGTTTGCCTGCGGATAAAGTGGAAGTGCTGCTTTCAGAAGCTTTTGAGGCTGCAAGGCTGAATCAGTTGGCAATTATTGATGAAGCGGATAAGGTGATTCTTTCCGGACATCTTTCTGGTTTGAACGCGCTTTTTAACCGGATTCAGGAAAAGATTGAAGGCTTTGACCAGATTGGCGATAATTTTCACGCCATGGTTTATATTAATACCCCTGAAGGCGGGGATGTGCTTGGTCAGGATTTAACTATTTCCGCAGCGGATTTTGTGGATCGTGTGAAATGGGTTTTTGTGGATTACATGGATCCAGAAAGCGAACTAGATTATGTGATGAGTACTGTGTTTGAAGATGCGAGCGAATCTGAGAAAGAGCTGGCTGAACCGTTTGTTCAGTCTGTGATTGTTGTTGCAAATAGAATCCGCACCGCGGTAAAGCAAAGGAAATTGTCCAGAGTGCTTTCTACCCGAGGCGTGATCCTGGTCGCCAGACATTTTAGAGCTTTTCCGAATGATATCCAATATTTCCGTTCTATTTTTGAAAAAGCCTATTGCAGCGAAACCGCGGAAGGAGATAAATCTCTGATTGATACCTTTATTAAAGATGCGCTTGGCAAAGAATTTAATAAAAAAGTTCCTTTAAATCTTAAATTAGGAGAATTTGAATATTTAATAGAGAAAGGGAAAGTTTATGTTGCTTTAGGCAAAGGAACGGATCAGGTAAAAATATTGACTTCCATAAAACCAGAAAATGTTGAGAAAATAAAAAAAGAATTAAAGGACGAATGGCATATACCATCAAATATGGTTTTATTCTGGCAATGGATGAAAGATGTTTCGCTTGGGAACAATATTATTGTTTTAGGTGTGCCTGGCACAGGCAAATCAGAACTTGCCAGTTATTTGCTTAACCATGTTTTAAGATTGGACTCAAACTATATGGTGCTAACCACGGACTCAAGAGGCGACGATATTTTGGGCAGTTGGAATATCGTAAACAATATATTCCATCTTAAACGAAGCCCTTTGCCAGTATCTATGGAAGCGGGTGTGCCTGTGATCATTGATGAAATAGATAAACCTAAAGATGAAACTACTCTTTCCAGCCTTAATAATATTGGCGAGTTTGGGCAGATTATTTTACCTGACAGATCTCTGGTTGATTCCCAGCCAGGATTTTTTACATTTATGATTGGCAATCTTGCAGGCAAAGGAGGGACCTCTTCACAAAGAATCAGCGGGGAAGTTTTAGACCGGGGAAGCGTTTACATCATGGACCAGCTTCCTCCAAAAGATATGGTGGAGATGTTGAGACGTTATTCTGTTAAACGCGGATACAAGATCAAGAAAGAATTTTTGGAAGCATTGGTGGGCTTTCATCTGAAATTAACGGAAAAGGTAAAACTAAACCAGCTTTTGCGTGAACCCACCATGCGAGCTTTAGAGAATGTGATTGATCAAGTGGGTCGTTTTCAAGAGAAGTATTATGATATGGGCACTTTATATCTGCAAGGCTATTTGCTTTCCAGCGAAACGCACAGAGAAGTTGTTAGAGAAGCTCTTTGGGAAGGGGCTAAAAGTTTTGGTAATGCCAGTTTAAGTATGTGGATTAGAGCGATCATCGAGTCTTCTTCCAGCGGGTTAAAAGAGGAAACTGTTTCAGAGTTAGCAGACAATTTGATCAAATTCAAAATCAAATTGGAACAAGAATGGAAAAGAGGGAATTTGCCTTATGCAATGGAACAGAATCAGTGGAAGGCTGTGATTGAGGAGATCGCAAGACAGGATGGGAAAGTAATATGGACAGGTAATAGTGATCCCAGCCTTCGTTTTGATTCAATTGTGGATTTTGTTGTGGAGGAACTTGGTCTTGAGCCTGGACACAAGCAAGCGGTGTTAAAGATTGCCGAAGATATTTTTCCGGAATTTAATGCAAAAAAAGAGCTTGAAAAGCGTTTAGCTAAAATTAAAGAAAGCCTTACAAAAGTTGGTCAAATATCTTCACAAATTGGAAATAAGGGAGAGGAATCTGGTTCTCAAACAGGAGATGCGGACACGGTTGGAGAGTGGAGTGTCGTGGGAAGTCTAGGAGCAGGTCTGGGTGAGTTTAATAATCCTCGCGGCATTGCATTTGATTCTGAAGGAAATATGTGGGTTGCTGATACAAATAATCACAGATTACAGATGAGAGATAAAGATACAGGAGACTGGAGTGTAGTGGGAAGAAAAGGGACGAATGCAGGTAAATTTGATGAACCTCATGGTATTGCATTTGATCCAGAAGGAAATCTCTGGGTGGCAGATAAGAATAATCATCGCTTACAGGTTAGGAACAAAGATACAGGTAAATGGATGGTAGTAGGAAGTAAAGGAACAGAGCAAGGTAAGTTTGACGGCCCTTGGGCTATTGCGTTTGATCCAGAAGGAAATCTCTGGGTA
Source organism: Elusimicrobiota bacterium (assembly GCA_016180425.1). Lineage (GTDB taxonomy): Bacteria > Elusimicrobiota > Elusimicrobia > 2-02-FULL-39-32 > 2-02-FULL-39-32 > 2-02-FULL-39-32. The sequence goes on along the minus strand of JACPBF010000032.1, from coordinate 3,679 downwards.
GCTGAAAAGAATAATCATCGCTTACAGGTTAGGAACAAACATACAGGTCAGTGGAGTATAGTTGGGAAAGAGGGGCATCAACTCGGTGAGTTTAAATTTCCCATTAGCATAGCATTTGATTCTGATGGAAATCTTTTGGTAGCTGATGCAGGCAACAAACGCTTACAAGTGAAATATAAAATTACAGGTAAATGGATGAGTATAGATGGGATCGGGAATCGCCCAGGTGAATTTCAATTTCCTAATACCATTGCCTTTGATTCTGATGGAAATTTTTGGGTAGCTGATTCAGATAACAATCATTTACAGATGCGCGATAAAAGTATAGGTGAATGGATCATACTAGGAAAGCAAGGAACAAAGCCGGGTGAGTTTAATTTTCCTTATGGCATTGCGTTTGATTCAGAAGGAAATCTCTGGGTGGCAGATAAAACTAACCACAGATTACAAGTTCGCAGGAATCCAAATAAAGCTTTTCAATTCTCAACTAGCCCGTCTCAACCCCTCTCTCCACAAGCAGGACAGAAACCACAGGTTTCTCTCGGAACTACTCCGACATCACCAGGTTTTTGGAGACGTGGAATACTTCCTGTTCCACCTGGCCCTCCGCCAACGCCACCTGCCCCAATGCCCCCTGGTCCACCACATAAACCCCATCCGATCTCTTTATCTGGAATCGTGTTTACGCGTAGCTTGTCAGGGACTATAACATTAGGAACTGTGGTTGCTGCTTTTTTAATCTCTCCTTATCTTCTAGTTCTAACCCCGATATTTTATGGAATCTTTTATGGAGCGAGTTGGTGGAGCAAACAATTTGCAAGGATGAATTCTTCTGTACGATCTCCGCCTAGAGATGCAGAGCAGGAACTTCTTCTTCAGAGGAAATTTTTACTTAGCGCAGTAGAGCAGAAAGATCTTGTTCAAAGAAAATATCCATCTAGTACCCTAGAGCAGAAAGTTCTTTTCCAGCGAGAATCTGCGCCCAGCGCCTTAGAGAAAAATGCATTGTTAGATCGTATTGAACAATTTTTTCCTAAATTTAAATTTGTTTCTGCTGATCTTCCTTTACTTTCTCCTGCGGGCGTGCAAGACAAAACAATTGTGGTTGACCTTAAACAAATCTCAGATTTGATTGCTGGCAAGTCTCTCAAAGATCAAGAGTTCATACTTCGCTCTATTGTCCAACACCATGAAGCATTGCATCTGCAAGGGTTACCGCACATCATTATCTATCCATATCAAATGATTCTGACATCTTTTAATCATTCTCTAAGAGAACTGAGAAAGATAAATGTTAAACATTTCACACTGTCAGTGTTGAAAGCTCCGTTATTTATTTTAGGAGTAGTGGGAATGGGTTCTGGTGGAGGCTCAAGTAGTTCAGGTGGAGAAACAGGGAAAACAGATCGATCCCGATCAAGAAAGATTATTGAAGTAATGAAAAAGGAGCTCATGGGACTAACTGAGAATGAAAAAGGATGGACTCGGGATGGCATGAGCAGCCATTGGGTGGCTTATTCACCAGACGGGAATATAATCGGGGTTGGAGGTTGTGATAGTAGTTATAAAGAAGGCAGTATTGTTCGCTATTGGAGTTCTAAAACAGGGGAAAAGATTGATATTCCTGCGGATCAACCGATAGACTTGAAAAATTATTTATGTGTATCTCCTCATTCGAATGCTTTTTCTCCGGATGGGAAAAGGGTTGTAGTTTGGAATAATTATACTTGGGAGGTTCGAGATGTTAAATCAGGAGAAATTGTAAGAGGTCCAAAAGACAATTTGGTGTTTAGTGGGGCAGACGTTAGAGTGGTTGTATATTCTCCTAATGGCAAAATAATCGCAGTTCCTTACAGATATAAGGTGAAGTTATATGATTCTGAAACAGGCAACCTTAATAAAGATCCAATCATTTTAAGCTTGCCAGATAGATATGAGGCAATTGACATCAGTTTTTCTCAAGATAGCAAGAAGGTTGTTGTTTGTGCTGGTATTAATACTTACGGCATATATGAAGAAACGGTTGCGTATTTGTTTGATGCGAAAACCGGAAAACGAATGGAGAAGAGTGGGAAAGAGCTTATTTTTGAACCCTTTAAACCTAATGAGAGAGTGATGTTCACAAGGTTTTCTCCTGATGGCAAGACAGTTTTGGGTATTGTCAGGAGCAAAGGTTACCGATGGTTTAACGGTTCTGGCGACCTTTATGGTTCTGATGGATGGGATGAGGAGACAATACAGTTTTGGAATGCCGAGACAGGAGAACCTATAACAGATGCAGACAATAGTTCAATAATAATATCAATTGACTTAGAGAAGTATGACACGGTTTTGGTTGCTGATTTTTTACCAAACGGGGAGGGGATTATCACTTCCCACGAATCTGGTGCATTGCTTTTGTGGAAAATACAAACACCTTTAATGACAATGACCTACCCTACAAAAACTGTACCACCAGAAAATCAAGGGTTGAGAAAAGTAATTGAGAAAAAGGAACAACAGAAGTCTGCGATACCAACTGAACCAGAACTCAGTCAAGGAAGTCAAGAAAGTAAGGAAGGATTGCAAAATTTTGGATATCAAGCAAAAGAGAAACTGGAAGATTCGAAGAGTCTTACTGACACTGCAGCAGAAGAATTTGAATATCCAGAAGAAGGAGATGAAGGAGAATATCGAGACTATTTTCGGTGGAAAATGTCATTATCAGGCGTGTCAAGGACTCGGAAGTTGTCAGCAGCTGGAACAGTTGGATCTCTTATCGCGTCACTATTTATATCCCAATATATTCTTATTCTTGCTCCTCTATTTTATGGGATTTATTATGGAGCGAGTTGGTGGAGCAAGGAGTTTGTGAGGATGAACTCCGCAGGACTATCTCCACCCTCTGCTTCAGAGCAGCAAGCGTTATTCAAAAGAATCCAACACACATTTCCCAAATACCACTTTATCTCTGCCGATCTTCCGTTACTTACTCCTGCACGCGTAGAAGGCAAAGCCCTTGCGCAAAATGGTCTTTGGTCTTTTCTTCTTTCTCTTGGGTACGCGCAAGACAAAACAATCATAGTTGACCTCAAACAAATCTCAAGCCTCCTCGCTGGCAAATCTTCCAAAGAGCAGGAGTTTATGCTTCGCTCGATCATCCAACACCACGAAGCGTTGCATTTACCCATTTTGATCTTGCCCAACGTCACTTTGCATCACTTGCCGCATGCGATCATCTACCCTTATCAAATGCTGATGGTGGCTCTGCACAATTCTTCTAAGTCTTTTAGTTCTATTGTTTATTTTGTTTATGAAGCTGTTTTGAGTTTTCCAGGTATTTCTAAAATTCTGAAGGTTTTTGCAGAGTATGAGAAATCTGAATGGACTGATTTAATCAAAGACGACCAAAAAGAAGCTATCAATTCTTTGGAATCATTCCAAGCAGATCAAGTTCGTTTACGTTCTTCTTGGCTCTCTCTTCCTGCAATGCCTCTTAGTTCCAGTCTTGTGAGCATGAATGTATCTTCGTTACAGAATGGAATGGTTTTAGCTTCTGTTCATCCTGGTCTTTTAGCTAGCGCAAGCGGGATTGGCTCTAGCTCTATTGGCGCTCAACTTTCTGGAGATTTTCTTACTTTAAAATTTGGATTGGCTTCTTCTTTATCTTACTTTATGAATGGAGAAGTTATTTCTGCAT
>JACPBF010000009.1 GCA_016180425.1 Elusimicrobiota bacterium | reverse complement strand
ATAATCTTTAGCAATCTCCCCTGTGTTCAGATGCGGCCGAATCGTGATATAAGAGATATTCCTCTTCCTTAACAGCTCCTCTACCCCTCTTGAGTGATAACCCCCTGCTACTAGTATGCTGATCTTAGGGCTACGAGAAAGAAGTTTCTCTACAAAAATATGATTCCTCTCATGCGACAAACGATTAAAATCTGCCACGCTCTTCATCACTTTCTTTATACTTTCATTCCTAGCTAAAGCAAATACCTCATTCATCTCTTTTGAAAATCTATTTTCTTTCTCATTCACAGAACCTATCTTTGAAGTGCCCTTGCCTAAATTCTTTGTCTCCAACTTTTGACTCTCAGATTGTTCACCTCTAATAAGCGCAACTATCCTCTGCGCAATACTCTCAAGTTCTTGTTTTCTGCTGTCATACTCTTCCCATTCCTCTGGGCTTAATTTAAAATTAATCGCCTTCTCTAGTAAAGAATAGTCTTTGTCAATCCAGATTAGTTCCAGCAATTTACCTTTAAAGGAATTCTTACTTTCAGAACCCTCTAACCCTCGTTTCCTCCAGACCTCATCCTCCAAATCCTTAACCTCTACGAATAACTGATCCCGATCAATCCCTTCCACTCCCACTACATACTTTATGTATTTGTTTAGCTCTGGGGTTATATTAATACCCGCTTTATCACATCTTCCTTTAATTCCACTATAAAACTCTTCATACCCAATCTTCCCTAACCTGTAAGCCACACTCTCTTCCAATAAACCCATCAACTCATTCTTATTGAGTTTAGCTGATAACTGCTCTAAAACTCTTTTTTGTTCCTCACTCACCTTTTTAAAATCAATCTCCTTCTCTAATCTATATGCGCTAAGGTATTTACGTAGATTAGGTTGGGTTTGAGACTGCGACTTTTGCCAAGGCTGAGACTGTGAATCTGAATGAGACTGTGACTGAAACTGTGGCTGGATTATAAATTGAGACTTAAAACTTAAGTTTTGACTATTTAAAAACTCAAGCCATTCCCCTAACTGAATCTGTGAACTCTCATATCTATTCTTATACTTATCTATCTCTTTTAATTCTTCTGTATAGAACTTTTCTTTTAAATTTAATATCTCCTTCCTTATCTTACCCTGCCATTCTTCTACTTCCTTATTAATCTTTAATGTTTCTTTAAATGATCTTACCTGTTCCAGATATTTATCTTTATCTTCTACTCCATAAAACTCTATTAAGGAACTATGGCTCTTAAGACAAACATCATGAATTTTATTTTTGCAATTTAAAACAGGCTCACTGGCAAGTCCTGCTACTTCTACTCCTGTAAGCAGACCCTTCTCCATTAAGCAGCCTGCAATCCCCATCAATATTTTCTTATCCTTATATCTTCGCCAGTTCTCTAATCCTTCCATTCTTCCAATGGATCCCTCTACTCCTACCAACCCCACACCCATCTCTGTGAGTTCTTTTACTAAATGAGCTATATTCTTTTGCGCGCCATAAATACCATGCGCGTCTTGAACTAAAATAACTAAAGAGTTAGGCTGAGATTTAGTATCTGGAACTTGAGGGCTGTTCAGCTCTTGGTGAATCCCAAGAACTGATGGTTGAAAATCAATCTGAAGTTTTCCTTTTTCAAGCTTTAGATGTTTATGGTTCGTAAGATATACTCTCTCTATATCTCCATAACCTTCAATGCGAGAAACTAATTCTGATGGCAGGGCAATAGATTTGTGCTTTGCAGCGCGTTTACCAAGGGATGAGGCTGGCCTAGATTGGACTTTGCTCATCACCTCTTTCATAGCTTCTGGTGACAATTCGGCTGCTAAAGATGTAAGCGAAGATGGGCGATGAATTGGCAGCCCTGCTAGAGACGCCAACTGTATTGGCTCTTTCTTTTTCTCCATCTCCTCTAGCGCTTTCCGGCGTTCGCTCCAGAGATTAGCCTCAGCAAAAGGAGGAGCAACCATTGTAAATAATAGAGCGCCAACTAAAATTATGGCTGTGCTCTCTAACCAACTCCTATTTTTCATATCCGTCCAAAACTTAATCAAACTATAACCTCCTTCAATATAACCAAAATCTTTAAATTTGATTGTCCTACTAAGTAAATACTTCTGATATAATCCACGTCGTTAAATTTAATCATCTCTTTATCTTAAAACTTCCTCTAATATAAACCATCTCTTTAAATTTGATCGCCAATTCTATTTGAAACAGCCTTAAAAAAATTAAACATTTCAAATAGTACAACTAATTTTTTTGTTTTTCCAAATCTTCAATAATTTGTTTTAATTTTTCAAAATCTATAGGTTTCCTTAAATAATCTATAATCCCTAAAGCTATTTTTTCTTCAAATGGCGGAGCGTCCGCAGCTGAAAAAATAACAATAGGAATGTCCGCGGTTTGAGAATCTTTTTTAAGTTCAAACACTACATCCGTTCCGTTGATATCCGGCATCATTTGGTCTAAGATGATCAAATCTGGCTTTTGCTTCTTAATTAATTCCAAAGCTTTTAAGCCGGAATCAGCAATAGTAATCTTATGACCTCCAGTAAATTCCAGATAATCCTGAAAAAGCGAGGTCAATGCCTTTTCATCATCTACTACTAATATCTCCATTTTTTATCACCACCTCTCTCACAAATTTTCATCTTTTCTTTTTAACCCTCCCCAGTAACGCGCGCTCTTCTTGCTTTCCTCTTTTAGATTAAGTTCTACCAGATTTCTAATACAAACTTCGGGTTCAAGTAATGTTTCCCACAATAAAAAAATCATCCCGAACATTAGTCTTCGGGATGATTTTTTTAAAGGATCGCTCCTAATCTCTAAATTGTTTACAACCTCTTCACTGTAACTTGATCTAAGATAGCTCTCACCCTCAAATTTTTGGCTTTTAAAACCATTAGGGTGAACTCTTAAATAATTAAAATTCTCTTTTTTAAGATTAAAAATTTCATTATAAACAAAATCTTGGCAACTACTACCAATCCCTCCGCCACCATCTTCCTTCCTTATTAAGTGTTTCTGTTCAAGGCACTTTTCCCAAACCCAATCTTTAAGATAATTCACATGCATGGTTCTAGAATGTAAATCTTCAATTTGAGCTGAGGATCCTTCCAAAATTGTGTTTGGCAATGAAGAACTCTCAACACAACCTCTCTTTTTTTGAATGGAGGAACCAGAAACAATAAATTTCTGCTTAAAAGATTCAGCCATCCAGATTTGAAGGAGGTTCCCTTCAGTTAAGATTCTTTGCGCAGCGCTTTGACTTAAAGTCTGGATTGTTTTACCTGAGCCAAATAAAACTCTCTTCAATTGTTTGGGAGATACCTGCTTTTTAAGATAGATGGGGTTTATTGCTTGCAAAAAATGGGTAATGAGAAAAGGAGCAAAGTTCATTTGTTGGATTTGCCCTGAGACTACTAAAATTTGAGTAAAGCCATTATTGAGTCCGCTAAAATGAAAGAATGCCGCTAGGGTCAAAAGACGCAATAATCTCTTTTTCTTATTCTTTAATTTCATTTTCATTTAAAAAATTTCATGTTTTCTTTAAAACCAAATCATCGTCGAGAATTTATAAAAAATTAAAACAACCGCAAAATCAATGAAATCGTTTACAGAAAGTATATGAAAAAGGAGTTAAACTTTTCTTAAACTTTTTGTAAATTTTTTGTGACACTTTTGTAAAGTTTCATTAGTGCAAAACGGGGTGATGTCCTAAACTTAGTTGACTCTGGACTTAGGGGGAGTCACATATTTGAGACTGAGATGCCCCACTTGATTAGTGATGCGCGATAGGAAGGATGCCTCACCATCGAGAAGAAGAGTAAAGGCTATAAAAATAACGAATTAAATAAGGAATTTAGACTGCTAAAAAAGGAAGTTGGGTTAAATCATGGCTGCTGGTTTCGGAGCCAAGCGACGCTCTGCATTAGTTCAATAAACTAGTGGCAGGATTGGAGTGAATTACGCATTATCTTCTTTTATAAATGGAGAAATTATTTCTGCCTTGAAAAATTCCCTTTTGTATATATTGCTTGATGAGGGATTGATAGGGAATGTTTAATTCGTTTACTTTTTCTTTTACCCTGTTCAAAAGATAAATCGGCAGTCTAATGGAATATAGGACGAGTTGTAGGTTTAAGGTTAGGGAAGGTAACTCTTTCAAAGTCGGATGGCTCAAAATATTCACTGAGGTCCATCTTCCACCAGAACTCTCTCTCATCATCTTCATTTCTAAATTTAGGAATTTTAAAAATTTTTTTCATAAATGATCCTTTCTTTTTTATTGATATCTCTTGCCGATATAATTCTTAATTTGTTGGATCTTAAGGTAAAGATAACATATAACAGTCTTTCTTGTTTGGTTTGACCAATCAATATAAATCTTACTTCATTGGATGAATGTAAAACATCCCGAAAGGTGATCTTATTTTCATCAGAAAATACCTCTTCACTTTCTGAATCTGTAACATGATATTTTTTATTTTTTCCAATGTTGCCAAAGTCCCAGTCGAATTCAAAGATGTTTGAATGGATGATCATGTATATACTGTGTTATACATACCATTCTAGAGTTTGTCAATGAAAAAATTTAGAAGTGTCAAGCTAAAAGGTCTTGACAGATTCTGTATTTTGTTTTATATTTATATGGTAAATAACAGGATTAATGTATTTTGTGATTTAGAATGGAAAAAAATGAGATAATTCAGATTCTTTATGATTGGAATTTTTGGGACAGGGATCAGAGAGCAGGGATTTTCCGTCCAACCTATATTTCCAGACTCAATGCCCTGTTTTCATCCAACCAAGTAATTACAATAACAGGTCCAAGACGCGCTGGCAAATCGTTTATTATGCGCCAAATGGCAAAACAGATCATCCATGACGGTTATAACCCAAAAAATATTATGCATGTAAATCTTGAGGATCCAAGATTTACTGAATCCGGGGTTTTGCTGCTTGAAAAAATTTTCAAGACATATCAGGAATATATCGCTCCGGAAAATAGTCCTGTTCTATTTCTGGATGAAATACAAGAAATTGAAGGCTTTGAAAAATGGGTTAGGATGGCTCACGAACTTTCCAAAGCAAAAATTATCATCTCCGGATCCAACGCAAGACTTTTAAGCAGAGAGCTTGGCTCTTTACTCACCGGAAGACATCTGGACCTCACGGTTTTTCCGCTATCGTTCGGTGAATTTCTGTCGTTCAACAATGTAATGATACAAAATAAAAATGATTGCATTGCAAAGGAGTTGGAAGTCAAAAGGCTTTTAAGAAAATACATGGAGTTTGGCTCATTTCCAGAGGTTACATTGTCCGATCAAAAAAAAGAGATTTTGTTAAACTATTTTGAGGATGTAATCACAAAAGACCTGCTCAGAAGATTTAAAATTAGAATACCGCAAGATTTAAGAGCTCTTGTAAAATATATTCTTTCCAATGTTGCTTCACTGATGACACTTAAATCCATAGAACGCTCCCTGGAACTGTCCATCACTTCGGTCAAAAACTTTACGAACTATCTTGAACAGGCCTACCTCATTTTCTCCCTAAAACGATTTTCCTTTAAGGTCAAAGAACAGGAGAAGAGTCCCAAAAAAATGTACGCGATTGACACTGGTTTGTGCAATGCCGTTGGCTTTAGATTTTCTGAAAATCTGGGGAGACTTGCGGAGAATGTTGTTTTTATTGCGCTCAAGAGAAAGCAGATATTAAACCCAGAACTAGAGCTGTTCTATTGGAAAGATATACAGCATCGCGAGGTTGATTTTGTAGTCAAGGATGGATTGAAAGCAAAAAATTTGATACAGGTTTGCTGGAACATGCAGGATGAAAAAACGAGGAAAAGAGAATTAGGAAGTCTGTCAAAAGCCATGAAAGAATTAAACGTTACGACTGCAACAATTATTACAGAAGATGCGGAAGGAGAAGAAAAACTTCAGAATGATACTGTACAATTAATCCCTCTTTGGAAATGGCTCTTGATCGAGGAAGGGATACTCTAATTCATGAGAGGGTGTTTTCCAAACATTAAAGCTTGCCACGCTCCTTTCAGCAAATCCTCATTATTGTTGGGCTAATCTTAAGGTTACTGAGATTCTGTGAAAGGACGGATGGATAAAACCTTATGATCCATGTCCATGGCAGACCTAATAAGTTCGCTAAATGATCTAAATTTAAGTCCTTGGCCAAAGATATCACCGACCACATCCACTTGAATCACAAGCCTAAGCAATTCCTTTGCATTGATTCCTTCAAATGACCAAAAGTCATTGACCTTAATGACTTTCAGGGTGTAATCTTTAGCAATCTCAAGTTTTTTAACTTTTTCCAACGCTTCTTTTAATGAAAACTTTGGTCCTTTAGTTAAATCCCCTTTAGTTGGCTGGTCAATAATAAAGAGCTTTTTTACATCTATCCTCCCTTTAAGTAAACTCTCTACCTCGCTCTTTTTCATTAACTGCCCGTTATCTGTAACCACTGCAAGAGCAACCATTTTTTTACCATCCACATGCTCCATAAATCTTATGATGCCATCCATTGAAAAAGGCAGGTCTCCGATATTCACAACAAAAAGAACTTTTGATTCCTGAAGTTCATTCAGCAAAAATTTAAAAAGCGATCCTACCTGACCTAATGCCCGGGAGACCTGCTCAATTGCAGATGGAATCTTTTCTTCCTCTAAATTTTTAGTTAATGTCCTATTTGATAAGCTTAAGATATCTTTAAAATTTTTAAGAATTCTTACGGGATTATTTCTTTTTAAATTAAATGGTTTGGCAACATAGATAAGAGTATCCTTAAGGTGGCTCTGGCTCTTTAACCTATCCTCAATATGATCTAAGATCATGGGCAGCAATAATGATCTTAACCAATTAAAAACTCTATTGTTTGATTCTTTAACCAGCCAATCAGCTAAAGTTACAGCCTTTTTCTCAGAATCAGTCAACTCAATATTCCCTATAAGAGGAAGTTTCCTAAAAACATTTTTTTCTAATTTATTATTCTGAGCCGCTAAACGATTCATCTCCTTCTGGCTTTTATACCATACTGTTATATTTTCCCCATTCATTCTTCCAGTTAAATCATCATAAATATATTTTTCTAATTTACGATTGATCACAACTGGCTCTTTAGTTCTAGAAAGTCCTCTAACAAGAATGGCTAAAAAGAAATGGCTGCCAATGACAATCCCGCTCCAACTGCCAACAAAGCCAATCATAAAACTCAACCACTTTAAGGGCAGACTCATTTCCAGATAGAAGGGCATGACAAACCCAATTCCTGCTAATATTACGCTAAAAGCCATCCACGCTCCTGCATGAACTAAATTAAAAGGTAATAATAAATGGTCCATAGGATCGTCTTCTTCTCCATCTGACGCATCTTCCCCAAGTTCATCCAGATCTTTAATGTAGAAGAAAAGAACTCCAAGCTCTTGAAGACGGTTGTAAAGCGTAGGCTGCGCTTTAATATCGCTGCTTTTTATATTAATAACAATATGCGCTTGTGGATCGCTTTTGATTAAATCAAATAAAGTTACAACATCTAATTGCTCAAAAATCTGCCAAAGATCCGCAAAATTTGTAAAGTTTAATTCAATGAATCCAATATCACCTTCTGCTTTAGGAGCATTGAGAGTCTGGCGCAAACGGTTCAGAGTATCATAGAGCGCATGAAAATCAAGATTAGAAATATCTAATCGTTCAACTGGAGCGTTATTCGGCATGGGTTCTCCATGCAAAGAAGGATTTGCCAAACTCTCCACAAATCTATGCAAACCTTCATCCCTATTTTTCGCTAAAGAGCTCCCTGTTGGAATTAATCTTTTAACAGATTTGTCATAGTAGAGCTGCAAACCAGAAAGAAAACGAGCATAGGATTCTTGAGCCATCAAAAGAGCGCTAGATGCCTCTTTAAACTGGGTTTCTTCTTCAGCCTTCATGCCTATTGCCTCATATCTTTTCTCAACCCCAAATAATTCATTAGAATATCTAAGATCAGGATATTGTTCTTTATAACTCACAGGGTAGCCTATTAAATTGCTTGCCAATTCAATTAAATCTTGATCGTTTAATTCTGCCACATTAAAATCGTGCGCCTTAAACCTTAATACCTGCCAATGCGCTCTATCCATACGACCCCAGACCTGCATTGCAGTAGGTTTAACTCTCATTAAAAGAGGAGGAGCAGTTACAACCGCTATTCTAGGAATCTCTATGGATGAAACTATCTCTTCTAAAGAGCTAAACGAATTTACGAAATTTGCTTCACTATTGACTGAAGGGATATCCTCATCAATAATAAAATCACCATCCACACCCTCCCCCATTAAAATAAAGCGCAAAAGATCAGTTTCATTCACATCTAGGTCAGACTTTGCCTTTTCCAGTTTAGTGAAAAAAAGTCCATCCTTTCCCTTCACGGGAATTTTTACATTTTTTCCATATTTTTTAATCATCTTCTCAATCAAAGGAATAGTGCCAGATCCTCTGCCGCCTGCAATCACAATTGGAATTTTCTTTCCATGTTTCTGCTCAAATTCTGTCCAGCTTGCGGCAAATTCCACATAAGTATTCAAATAAGGAGAACCTATCACTACAAAAGCATCTGGCGGTTTGAAGGAAAAATCATCCGACTGCGACATAAAATTCACTAAATTCTGCAGTTTTTGTTTAAACTCATTTCTAATTTTTTCAAATGAATGCTGATCCTTAGGATCCCGCCCACCCGGCCTTGTTGGAAATGCTGCAAAAGAGAAGATTCTCTCCTTTTCTTCCTTATTCTTTTCATCCTTACCGCTGGACAAAAAATGCTTTGGTAAATGGTCTGTTGTAGGATAGATCCTCAAGAATTCATCTTTAGAATGACCAAACATTTTTGATAGTTCTTTAATGTGATTGGCGCCTATCAAGAAATAAACATCTAATCCTCTTTTGCGAGCGATCTGTGCAACTTCTTGCATATTTTTAAATATAAACTTATTTCTCCAGTCTAGACTTATTTTATTTACCACATAATAAGTGGCCATAAAACTTTTATCGCTTAAGTATTTGTTTATCCAAAAAAAGTTGGGTTGAAGCTCTTTGGGTAATTTTCTTGCTTCTTCAGTAAGTTCAGTTCCAAGGGCTCTATATAATTCTCTCCATGAATTGTTATCTCCAAACTGATCAAGGGATCTATAAAAATCGTTTGCTAAATCTTTAAGGCTCAAATTAGAGTGCTTGGATAAATAGTCATTAATTTGATCATATAAATCTTTTACTTTCTGAGATAAATTTCTACTTTCTAAATTTTTCCAAGCTCTTTTAAAAGATTCTCTTTGCGTTAAATCGTAAATGATTTCAGCTTTAGCAAAAGCAATTTCTTCATTAACACCTGTAATAAAATATCCATAGTTTAAAAGCACCCCTGAATAAGTATTTGCAAAATCATCCTCAAAACCAAAAATTAAACCTTTTGGAACTCCATAAGCATTGATGATAAACTCTTCTTCTCTATCATCATCTCTTTCCACTCCTTCAATTCCAAGCACAATTTCTCCTTGACTTGCCCTTTTAATCAAAGCTTTTTGAAGTAAATCATCTTCATCTGATTTATGGTGCATGCCAATCAGAAACAAATTTCTGCCTTGGGTCTCTTCAATTGAAATGGATCTCTGTTCAGATTGAATCCCAACTGTGTGGAGAACATTCAATGTGCCTAACGAACCAATGATCAGTAGAATTGCCAAAATGGCTCTCAAAGTTTTCGGTATTTGAAGAAAATCAAAAATTAACTGAGTAGAATTTAATATCTGTCTTAAATAAGCGCTGAATTCGCCAAGGTTATTCTTTAAGTGAAGCAGTTCATGATCTCTTAATATAGATTTTTGCAAGTATTGAGGCAGATAATAAAAGGCGATTAAATCAATATGAACGATATTCTTTTCAAGCTCTTCTGGATTTTCTCGATTGACAAAGGCGATCCTTTTTGAATCTTTTAAATCATCTATGAGAGTGATTTTATATTGGCTTTCAATCTTACTTTTAAAATTTTCAACTGTTTCTTTTAAAGGAATATTTGTTTCTCTAGTTTGTTGCAAAATTCGATGGCTCTTAAAGGAAGGAATTTGTGCAAGTTCTGCTTGTGATACATCCTGCCTGCCCTCCACTGGGCCATCCCGGACTTTGTTCGCTTTTATCTTAGCTTGACGAATTTTGACTACTTGCGCCGCCATTAAAGCAAACCCAATCATTGGAGGAACTATCAGATAAAATTTTAAAACTGCTTCCAGCCAAACAGGCAGCCACTGATAATGTTTGGTGGAAAATTTAGCGTTTAAGTATAAGAGAACTAAAACCGTTCCAATGCTTAAAGTAGAAGGAATCGCGCCTCCATTCTGAATAAACCAAACCTGAAAAGTAAAAGTTGCTAATCCAACCATTAAGGACATAACACCCGCGACTAGAGAACCGCTTATAGATACGGGAGAGGGCGGGGTCGCATCTGGATTTTGGATGGCTGTAACATTTTCCAAAGCAGAACTTGTAGATTTTTTTTCTTCTGTTTCTATATAATTTTCTATATCTGATCTTAAAAGATTCAGCCTTTCTACAAGCAAATGGGAAAGAAATAATTTTTTATTTTTAGCGTTCTGAAACTTTTCCTCATTTTCTGGATCATTGGCAATCGGATCCATGGAATAGACGACCAGAGTATCCCAATACATGATATAGGCAGATACATTTTTTGATATCAGGGGATGCTGCAATAAATCAAGGATATTTCCTAAAGCCAAACGGTAATTAAAATATAAATCCGCATCTTTAAATCTCATAAGATTTAAAAGATTGGTTAATGCCAGTTCAGCAGTTTCTGGCTGTAAAGTGCGCAGGAGCTGCACAAATATTTTAAAATTTTTAGGAGAGCTGGGTGGAGATTTTCCACCTAAATTGCCCCTAGCTCTTTGAACGAACTTTAGATCATCCTCCAGATGAAAAATTAATAAACCTTTAAAAGCAAAATAAACAGCTGTTTCTTTTAAGGTAGCGCTCCTCTTACCCGGCTTTGGGTAAATTCGGCCAAGCCTATATAGAGTTAAAACTTTTCTTAAAGATTCATTGACGGTTCTATTTAAGCTCAATCTTTCACCTTCAAGTTCTCCTCCTAAATTCACATCCAGAAAAACCTGATGAATGGCGGCTAAAAAATGCGGAACAACTTGGATCTTCTCTCCTTCTAATAAATCAATGCTTTCAGGCAGAAGCGCGCCATCTGTCACTTCAATGACTGATTTTGCTTTAAGTTTTATTTTATTTCCATGGCGATCCAAGATTTGTTTACCCTTGGATTTTATTTCTCCCTTTTCTCCATCTAAAATTAAAGCATCGCAGGCGATTTCTAAAAGCGGATCTTTGCCCTGCCTTTTTTGATAAACTATTCCATGAGGACGAAATTGCAAAGCCTGCTCCAGCGTATTTGTTTGGCGATAATGGATTAGCCGAGACACCTCCTCTTTTGTAAATCCTTCTTTTTTTGTAACCACACCCTGCCCTAAACCAATGCCAATAATTTTATAGCCATTGTTCATTGCCATTTCCACTATTCTTTCAGCCAAAGGGCTAAGCTCGCTTATTACTATATGGCGAGGTTCTTCCTTTTGGTCTGGGCTTGCGGGCAAATCTTCCTCAACCCCTTCATCCCCAAAAAGGTGCTTTAATATTCTTACAATTCCCCTGGCAATAGAACGATTCTCAATATCTCCATTTACGCTATGCCCAAGCATCAGTTCATTAGAAAATGTGGAATTCATTTGAGGCATTCCTTCTTCGTTATCTATCTCCCCAGCTTTTATATCGGGGGATAACTCAATCCTGCCGGCATTGCCTTGAATCTCTTTGTGTAAAAGCCCCACTTGCAAAGCTCTTTTAATAAGAATTTTTTCTAACCCGGCTCTTATGACTAAAGGATCAGATTCTGGCAGCGCAAGCATTCCAGCCATAATTTTTCCAACAGGAGAACTGCCTGCCAGAGCCAAATGATAACCCAGATATCGTTTCTGATTTTTCTTGTCCCCTAAAAGAATAGGATAAACACTTAAATCCCCAAACTGAAAAATATCCCTAAGCAAAGAATCGCTAAAACCAAAACGTGAGAGAAGCTTGCGATTTTCTTCTATCCAAGGGTGAGCGCTCAAGGGCTGCTCCTGTTCAAATTGTTGAGTAATTCTCTTTTTAAATTCTTTTACCTCTTGATTCATGCGCTCCTTTTCTCTAACATAAAAAACATCAGACAAGAGATTGACTAACATTTTTGTAAATTTATAGGTTCGCGTTCTCTCAGCTGGTTCCCCGGCAGCTAAATGAACTTCAACACCCGGACGATGATAATCTAAACGCAAACTAAACCAAGTTCCATCCTTAAAATAAATTCGCAAATAGGCGCGGTCATGCTCAATCCTAATAATCTCTTTACCCCCTAAATTACCCATAGACAGCCGAGCAATGCCCCCAATGACTTCTGGATCGCTTAAGAGTTCTTCCATGCCATTTAAAACCTGAGGCTTAATATAAAATTCATATTTTTCAATTGTATCTGTGATAGGAAGCGGGCGGGATTGCGCTAAATTTGCCACAAAATTTCTAGCAAATTCAAATAGAATAAGCTGCTCCGCGTATTCTAAAATGTAAGAATGCGCGCCATCAAAATTTAATTCTCTTTCAGCTTTGTTTTGTGGATGGTTCAGAACCCTGTAAATCTCCAGTTCCCGATGCACCATTCTTTCAATCATTTTTTCTGGTTCATCCTTTTCTAAATTCATAATCGCGTTTAAAAAATCTTTGTGAATATAGAAAACAGCTTTGCCGTTTTCTAAATTAAAAAATGGCGCTAAAATAAAGGTGGATTCATTTTGAAGCAAATCATCATTGTCATGCGCCTTGACTTCAACCAATTTGATATCCTCAATGCCATAGAGATCAAGATTCTCATTGAATCTTTCTTGAATATAACCAAGATAATCTTTTTCATTCCTTTGCAGAACTATTGTTCGATGGGAGCCTGAAAGTAAATTCCATAAGTAGTTCTTTAAAAATCTGGATAAAATCGTTTTCTTGAGCATGTCAATTGAAATAAGATCATCCAGAGTTAAACTTAATATAAACTGCTCCACTAACTCAAAAGGTAAATCTGAATCAGACTCTTTTTTAGGGAGCGCTTTCCCCTGAATGCCTTCTTCTCCAAAGGCAAGATCAATCTCTAGAAAGAATTCAATAAGCGTTTGCTTAAAAACTTCCTTATTTTTTATAAATCTATGTTTTTCCAGCAGCATTAAAACAAGCTCAACTATTCCACCGGAATGCAGAGCCTGTATAGCTTTAATGCTCGCTTTCACAATTCCAGAATCTTCTAATTTTCCTTTTTCTTCCATGAACTGGTCTAAAGATTGATCCAAACCTTTAAGCTCATCTAAGAAAAATTCCGGGTTCTGGAAAAAAGTGGTGTGAAATGAGTGCAAAGATTTTAGATATTTATCCAAATCCGCTGGATGAGCATTGAGCAAGGGGTGATTTAATTTCTCTAAAATCCTGCTTAAAATAAAGCGATAATTTAAGTAATAGAAAGGCTGATCTTTTTTCATTAAAGAAAAAAGATTTTTTAAAGCCAAACTATTCTCTGATTTTTGGAAGGCCTGAACCAATCCTTTAAAATCTCTTGGAACTCTAGATTTTTTCTTTAAAGAATTTAAAAATCTTTCAAAATCAATGGGCTCAATTCCTTTAAAATTTTTTGCGGATTTTCTTAGAGGAATTTGAAGCTCAACTTTACCGCTTAAAAGAGCCTGTATCCATTCAACTTCCTTTTCCATATTTAATTCTAGAACTCCTCGAACCGAAGCAAGAACAGCGGCCTCTTTTAAATATAGGGTTGAATCCTCTACGGATTTTCCATCAGCTTGGGCAAGCTCTCGGGCGCTGGTTAAAACTTTAGCCGCGCCAATTTTAATTCTCCTTTCAAATTCAATTTTTCCTAAAGAACTTAAAGAGAGAGCTTTCATCTCTCCAATGCGGGCTAATAAAGGAGGAATAACAGGGACTTGGGTTTTTAAGATTTCCTCCGCAGCTGGAGTTAACCCATCATTTAAATCTAAAACCATTCTTGTTTTAATGGGGATAGTGTTGCCTTCGGAATCAGTTAAATGGTCAATTGGAGTATTCTCGTCCGCTAAAACCACTAACTCCGCATTTAAAGTAAAAATCTTGTTCCTATCCTGATTATTTAAAACTTTAATCGCATTGGAACTCTTCAGGCTAGCGATCCCCTCTTCTGTTTGGAGTTTCGCGATTTCAGCCTTTGTAAATCCCTTTTCTTTAACTAGAATTTCCTGACCAAGATCAATGGCTACTACTCTTGCTTTATCCTTTCTTTGGATCGCGGCAGATGCCACAGAACGAGCTAAAATTCCTGTTCCTCGAATTGCGATTTTATCCACTTCATCTTTTTTGCCGATCTCGCCTAAAAAATAATCTGTTAGAAGAAATAGACCTTCCCCAAGTTCTCTTGAGCTTTGCTCTAAATCAGTCAAACGGTTAATCAGTAATTCTTTTTGAAAGGCAAAAAGCAAACTATTCACTTCATCCGGCTCAAAAACTCTTCCATCTTTGGAAAATAACTCTATGGCCCCAATCCTTTTTTTCAATGGGAGAGAAAGAAGCCCGGCTTGTAAAGATCTTCTTAAAGTTGTTTCTTTTAAAATTTTCTGAATTAACCTTTTAGAAAGTTCGGAAGGGGCAATGGCTCCTGAAACAATGGGTCCAAGCATATTGGGGTATGATTTAATGGAGGTAGAATAACCTTTATAATCATTGTTTAGATGATCTTCCTCAATCAATGTCTGCAAAGGCTCTCCCTTGGGCGCTGCCTCCTGGTCTGGGTACTCTCCAAGAGATTGAACTACCTCCTCAAATTGAGTAATTTCATCAATTAAGATCGAGGAATAACCTAAAAGATGAGATAATTTTTTTAACTCCTTTTTAAGCTCTCTTTCAGGCCTCCTTGCAGGAGAACTTAACCAAGGTTCTTGCACCCCCTGAATAGCTTCAGACTCTATGCCAAAATCAAGCTCATCATAAGGCTCATCCTCTAAAATTTTTCGCGTTACTTTTTTAGCAAACTCTAAAAGAGCCTCTTGATCTTTTTCTTCGCGAATTCTCTGGTGCGCTAATTCAAACTCTATGCCATCCAGAAGATCAGACTGAATTTTTAGTTCCCTATTCACAAGCGCTTGAATCATCCTTTCTTGTTCGCTTTCCTCAAGAAGCATCAATTCCCAAAGCAGCCTTCTATGCAAAAAAATTTGAGCTTGACCGCGCCTGTCAATATTAAAATGGGCTAAAACGAACCTTTTATCACTTTCAATTAAATCCTCACTGTCATAAACAAAAATTTTAAATGATCTAATTTTATCCGCGATTGGGGCGCTGCTACTTTTAAGATTTTTCAGTTTTTCCTTAAAATGTTCCCTGATCGCTTTCATTATTTCTTCATAATAACTTTCATCCGTTATCTGATCGGATTTAAGAATAATCGCGAAATACTTTGCCAAAAAATTAGGAAGAACTAAAGGAGCTATTTTATGCAGACTTTTTATTTCTAAATCCGTAAGATTTAGAACTCTTTTTTCCATGGTTCCAAAACTGATCTCTAATTCTGACGTCTTAAAATTTAAAACCCTTTCCAAAGCTTTAAAACCATCTGTAATAAACTCATAATAATCTTCGCTGCTTAACTTAAGCTCTGCTTTTTTTAATAACAGCATGAAAAGATCAACAATCGTACCCTCATGCAAAGCAGATAATACCTCTACAGCTGCTTGTGCAACGCTTTTCCTATGCTTAATATTTACCTGATTGCTTTTAACTTTCTTTTTCCTATCTGATGATCTTGCTTCTCCTCTCTTTCTCATCGCCAGATTATTCACTCTCCGATCTCTTGAACTTTTTTCTTGGGCTTGTTCCAAGCTTGTTTTAAATTTATCAAAGCTTGCAACCTCTCCTTCTGAAGCAATGCGGATATTAGGAATACCAAAAAAACTAGAATCCATTTTTGCATAGAACAGGGCAAACAAAGGCATCCTTGCCAAAATTGAAATTTTTCCTGTATTGAACGTGCCCGGCTCTTGTCTTAAGGTTCCTAAAACCGCTTTTAACTCATCTATAAAATTTTTTGAAGCAACTTTCATGTTTTCTTTATTCTTAGCTCCATATTCAATTATGAAATTGATCCTATGTCCATCTTCCTTATAAACGCCTAAGAAAGAAACATTCCCATCTTTTTCAATTGGTCCCTTGAATCTCAGGCGATTTTTTAAAATAGCGATCACTTCCTCAATTTCATAAAAGAATTCCTCATCTTGCTTAGTTGAGTTTTTCAACTTTTCTAAATTCTCCAAATACTTTTCTATAACTTGGGCGATTGTTCCCGACTGATTGATCAGCTTTTTACTATTTTCCATTTTGTAATGGCTTAATTGTCCTGTGGTGAGCGCAGCTTGCCCCGAGCCTGCCCTGAGCACAGTCGAAGATCGAAGTTGAGGGACATGCCCTGCCTGCTTTGATTCTGATTGTTTTGCGGCAATAAAAGAAGGGCTGATCACAGACAATAAAAATGACCCTGCCACACCCATAGCTGTGGCCTTTAAAGTGCTTCTATTTTTTTTATTGATCCAGAATCTAATCATTTTTAGTTGCTCTAAAATTCTCCAACTTGTGTAAACGTTTTCATAAAAGGAAACAAAAAATAAAACTTTCCATTAATTTTATTTAGATTAAAAGAGTAATTAAGCTTGGATTGCAAAGAGGACCACCCTTTCCTTAAAATCTAGGGAGGGGTTGAGTGATCTGCCTTGGATGGTGATTCTATTGCCAATGCGCTCAATGCCTTCACCCATTGATCCCATTTGTTTAAAGAGAAGATCAATGATGGTATTTTCTCCTTCAAACACCACTTGTGATTCAGACTCTAAAAGACCGATCATTAAACTAATAATTGTTTTTAAATGATCCCACCTTCTAGGATTGCTGGTCACTACCTGAAGCGACACATCTCCTAGACCCTTTATTTTTTCTTTAACTTCTAGCGGGGTCTTAGCTGACAAAATCCTATGTTTAGGAATTCCAAGAGCTTCGCTCGCCTGCGCTAGGAATGCAATCTCATCTTCTTTACTTATTCCTTTAATCCCTTTTTCCGCTAAATTTAATACAGGAATGAAGTAAGCATTTTTATCTTCTTTAACTTTTTCAATCTCTTCAAGAATAATCTCTTGGGAAAGTTTGGAGATTGTGACTTTTCCAGTGTTGGGTTCTACTTCCACAAAGGAAGTAAAATCAAGCGCAAGCACATTCGTCTTCTGGAACTGATTTATGTTTTGAGCTAAATCTCCAAAAACTTTTCCTAGAGGAAGGAGGAATCCTTCTTTTAATGGCGCGAGAGTTTCTTGAGGCATGGTCTCTCCATACAACTCATTAATTTTCTTAGTCACTACCTCAAGTTCCTGCTCTTCTGGTTCAGAAGGAGATAATCTGTTCTCTAAATTAAGCCATGTAATTCGAGCTCTGCCAAACAAAATTTGAGAAGATTTCTCTAAAGATTTTCCAGGGTGAGCAAAAATAGTAAGCGTATTTTTTAAATCAGGGGCTAAGATCATTAAAGCGGTTTGAATGTCCATATCTTGTTGAATAATGGTTTTAGCTGAGAGTTTGCTTAATCCTTTACCCAGTTCTGCATTGAAAAGTAATCCCCCGCGAACCTCTGCCATAGGCATGAGTTGTCCCTCCGGAGTTTGAGTAAGCCCCATGGGAATTACAGGCATGAGAGCCCCAATAAAATTGTTCGTGATTGCGGGACGAATTAGAGCGCCTGACTCTGCAGAAACGTTTTGCGTTATAATTTTCTGATTATCCAAAGTTAATTGCTTAAATTTTTGATCTGGTAAAATCCCAGAAGCTATTGAATGAGATAGAAAACTAGCAGGGAAAGAGAGCGCGACTGAAAGCGCCATTGAGATCGCTGCTTTTCTTAAAACCGGCAACGGACTAGATTCTCTGGCAAATAATTTAGAATTTTTAGCGAACAACTCCTTTAACTTCTTTATAAAATTGAATGGTATAGGGTCTTCAGGTTCACCTAATCGTCTTTTTAAAGCTAAGCGAATGGCAGCCTGTCTTAAAGTGATATTGGGTTGAGAGGAATACATTTCAAATAAGCTTTGAGCTGACTTATCCATATATTCTTTTAATTTTTTCTCGGTTTTCTTAATTGCCCAAGCCATTTCATCTGTAGATTGAAGCATTTCAAAATAAGAGACTGTGACACCGCCGGCATTGGCAAAAATATCCGGCAAAACATACACGCCTTTTTCCGCAAGAATTTTATCCGCATCCTCTGTGGTTGGACCATTCGCGCCTTCTACAATCAGTTTTGCTTTAATTCGATGAGCATTCTCCTTTGTAATCACATTTTCCATGGCTGCTGGAATTAAAATATCCGCGTCCCACTCTAAAATATTTATAAAATTAGGATCCTCTTCTGTTCTAAACTTTACCCCCTTTAAAACCTGCTCTATTCCCACCCAACTGGCTCCATTGGTTGACCTATAGGAATGCAATACCTCAATCTCCTCAGGGTTAAAGCTCCCCTTTTCCTTATAAACAACAACTTTAATCCTTTTTTCAACTGCTTTTCCATCTACTTGAACCACTCTTTTTTCAGACTCTCCAATCGCCACAACCTTTAAATTACTATCTTCAATAGCTAAAACAGATTTAGCGGTAGGATGGCCAACCTTGCCAAATCCCTGAATGGCAACTCTATTGCCAATCTCTACCCCTTTTGCAGTTCTCAAATAATTTAAAAGAGAAAGAGCAGCTAAAATAACACCCCGTCCTGTAGCATCCTCCCTGCCCTCAATTCCAGCTTTATCTAAATGCTTTCCTGTAACAGCTCCAAAAATTGCAGCATGTTCTTTATCTAATCCGCCATAATAATTAAAAGAAATAAAACGATCTAAATAAGGAGTTTTAGTAGGATCATTTTTTATCTCTTCTTCTAATTCCTCATTTAAAGCGAATTTATTTGGATGCTCGCTAAATAATTGCGGATAAATCCCCATGTGCCTTTTCGGAGATAGCCAATTGCGGATATATTGGTCTAGATAATAAGACATCATTTCAGTTCTTGTTCCATAATCAGTTGCAGGAACATCTATGTCTGGACCAATCGCTTCTCTTTTATAAAGCTCATTGACATACCCGCGCATTAAGAGCGCTTCTTCCCTAGCGGATAAACGAGTGTCCACCATCACTCCGCCTTTAGCTCCGCCCAGAGGCAAATCTAAAAGAGCGGTTTTTAATGTCATATCCATAGCAAGAATAGCGATCCCAATCTTCTTCACAAACTCGCTCCAGCGTATTCCACCTTTAAAAATTTGATCCGAGCCATTTCTAAAATGTTGAATGCGGTAACCTTTAAAAACTTTTACTCTTCCTGAATCCATAGGGACTGGAATATCAAACTCAAAATCATTTTCCACTTTTAAAAATCTTTTAATCTGTTGAGGAGAATATCCTGCTTTTTTAGCTTCATCCACAACTGTTTTAATTGGACCCTCTACAGGCAAAGACATTGCTGGCGCAAAACGAAGCGATAGATTTTTAAAACTCTTTTTTAACTCTATCAGAGAAGAGCGCAATAAGCTGAAACTAGATTTCGCAATCCAGATAAAAAGAGTTTGCGCATTAGGTTTTTTAAGTAAATTATGAATAACAGGGAATCTATTTAGGAGGGGATAAGAACCAGCATTAATTTTAAGCCTGATGAGTTCATGGCGATCAATGATTTGTTCTATTATATTTTCTCTTAACTTTTTAAAACTCACATAATCCCAAAAATACTTTTTATCCGCAAAATACTTTTTATCCGCTTCAGAGAGTTTTTCATAAAATTTATCAAAGGCTCTTTCATTGTTTAAAGAAAAAATCCAGGCGAGCCACGGCGCTACATTTAATTTCTGATCATTGACGGTAGCTTCAGGAACATTTTCCCAATGACCTAAGGCTGAATCCACGCTTACCGTGACATTTGAACCAGCGCCCAATTGCAAGATTCTATTTAAAATAATAGCTTCCGACTTATCTTTATCCAAAGTGTTTAAGCGGGAGGTAAAACGCCTAGCCTCATATCTAGTAAAAAGAATTTTCATTAAACGAATTTGATGATAACTTCTTCCATAAATCCTAGCTGAAACAAATCCTAAACCGCCAAGTATTAAACCAAATCCAGAAATGGTAGCTTCTATCACTGGATATAAAGGCAATTGAGTAATGCCTAACAATCCAAGCAAACCAAAAACAAAAGCAGTTATTCCAATTCCAGCAATAAGATATGAAACCTCAACTGCCAAGCGATTATCGCCTAATTTAAATGGCAGGGCTATGGTCTCTGGAATTCCAAGACCAATAGTTCTTGGGTCAATGTCAGGTCCCTTTTTATTCTCAGGCTTCTCTTTACTTTTATTATCCTTAATTTTTTCTTTAAGAACCCTCAATGGAACTGTTGGAAAATCTTTTTCTATTTCTAATCTATCTTTTAATGCTTGATCTCTTTCAGTTCCCACACGATATGCAAATTCATAAGGCGGCAATCCTTTATTCCCTAGTTCAGCCCATTTCTTTATTGCCCATAGATATTGGGATTGAGCCCTTTTGATTAAAACCCCAGTAGAATCTTCATCAATGGTATTGATCACATCTGTTCCAGTTCTAGGTTTATCAATAAATAAGGGACCGAGGTTAGCTTGATGATCCTTATTCATCACATTCCACATCTCATTATTTAAAACTGAATCAAAAAGCATATCCCCAGAATTGAGTCTCTTTGCCTTTATATTCTTAAAAATCCAACTGACATAACCAAATCCTTTTTTGTCTAAATATTTTCTCCAAGCCTCTTTATCTTTTGCTTCAACACCGGCTTTAAGCATATCATTCATTGGATAGATGATTCTTGTTCTCTTAGAAAAAGCGGAAGCGTCTAAAAGACCTAAAGAAGTATCTAAATCCCCAAGAACTGCTTTAGGATTAAAACCAACTTTCTCAACTAGATCAATCCCAAAGAAACCTAGGATAGGCTGCAGGTAAAATGCTATATCCCCACCCAGCTGTTCAGCAGGAGTTATCCATCCTAATCTAGAAGGCAGGAAACTGTCGTTCCCAGTAGGAAAATCTGGGTAAAGTTCTGTAATAAAATCTCTCCGATCCCAAAACTCTAATGAATCTTTTACATTCTTTCTATTAATTTCATCTCCTCTTATATAAGTCATCTCATTAATGCCAATATGCAATCTTGCATAACGGTCTCGAACACTGCTCATTCCTTTTTTGCGCTCTAAATCTGTAGTTTCATATAAGGCAAATTCCGCGTCCCACATCTTTGAAATTTCATTTCTTCTATAAACCACATCTAGTGTGCTGCGATCTGTTCCAGCGTAGGCATGAGCTGCTTCTAAAGCATCCGCAACTGTTGGCGCGGCAAGGGAATAGAACGGATACTGGTTGCCAAACATCAATATCTTTGCAAGGGTTATGCTTTCAGCAGGAATAAAAGGAGGAAGAATATAACTATCTGTAATATAAGTCAGTCTGGGATTGACTGGCAGATCAAATAATTTCAGATGATCTAGTCCAGCACTCTTGGTTGCTTGGGCTCTTGGCTGGAAAAAGTTGAATGGATTAGAAATATTGAAACTCTGTGTGCCGTCGTTCGCTTCGCTAAATGTGATCTTAAACCCAAGCATGGTAGGTTCATCTGAAGGCTCTTCAGCAGCTGCATCTTCACTTGGCGCCGCATCTTCTGTTTTAGGCGCGCTTAATTTTTCTATTTGACCTTGGGTTCCTAAAAGCGCATTATTCCACACAGGCTCTCTCAGATAATTATTCCAGATCATATTTCCCCAGAGATAATCCGCGTAACGCTGCGCATCTACTTTTAAAGAAAGTTCTGCGGGGTAGAATGAACCAGCCAATTCCTTATTAACTTCTGATAAAACAATTGAAAAACCTTTGACTGCTTTTAAAGATGGCGCTGGTGCAACTCCCGGTGTTGGTCTAGGTGTTGGCCTTAGAGAAGGAGAAGGTTTTGGCGAAGCTTGAATAGGAACTGTGCGAGCAATTGGAGCAATGGAAGCTCTTGGGCTTCCAATTGGTTTTGGAGTAAGAACAATATGTGGAGCTGGCGTAACCATAGGTGAAGGAGAAAGTTTTGGCTTAGGAGTTACAAATGGTCTGGGTAAAGGTTTAGTTCCAACCTTAGCTGGTTTTTGAGTTTCTTGCTTATGCAGACTCATAAGAAAATTTAGGAAAGCTGCTTGGTTTTCCACATTGGTATCTGGCTGATCTACATAAGGATACACGTGTCTTCTCATGCCGCCAATTCCTAACATGTGCATGCGATACCTGCCAGTATGATATCTCATGGCTGCTTTTAGCAATTCAGAGACTCTGGGAATTTCTCCTCTCCACTGAGCTAGTCCAAAACCTAAAATCGCATTGCCATAAGGACCCACCTGGTGGTCTTCACTCACCATGCGATAACCTTTTTTAGGAAGTTTTTTACCATCAAATTTCCTGCCGTCCGGCAAAGTTATTTGTTCTTCCGGCGGAGCAAGATCAAAATATTTTGTGATTCCCCAAAATTGATAGTTCAGGGGATGTACCTGCACCCATTTATTAATAAAAAGTTCCGCTGCTTCTTTGTATCTTTTATCTCCAGTTCGATCATAAACGATCTTTAATAACCAAAGTTTTATCCCTTGGTCATCTAAATTGTTAGCTCCTGCTTCTTCTGAAGGTTTATTAATCAGGAATGCTCCGTAGTTAGGCAAAGATGGATTTCTAATTTGCAAGGCAAGGATATCATCTCCTAAAGCGATAAGGTCGTCAAGATATTTTTGGTCCCCGGTTTCTTCATAGGCCCAATCAGCAAGATAGCCAAGGTAACCATAATATCTCATAATTCCAAAAGAGGGCATGAGGTTTGTATTTTCACTTAATAATTTCCAATGCTTTAAAGAAAAGTCCACTCCTTTTAAAGCATCAGCTCGGTTCTGAAGATACTTCTCTGTGTTGCCAATTTTTTTCATGGTTTTTGCGGTCTTAATAAGCCCTGTAATTTGTCCTGCGCCCGCGTAGTCTGTTTCTATGGAGAGAAAACTTTTTACATCCCCAATCACATCCTGTACCCATTTAGGAGCCAAATACTCTAACTCATCCGGATAAAGATTAGTGTTCTTAGAAGCTAAAGAGCTCCAGATCACATAGGATTCTATCTCCGGACTTTTTACTTTCTCACCCGGATTAAGCACTTTGTTTGTTTGAAATTCTATTTGAGCTTTTTCCCAGCCTTTGTGATTGGTTCTGGCAGGGTCAGAATTATAAAGACGAATGCGGTCTCCCTCTTTAAATTCCTCAGGAATACGGTAAATCACTGTTCTATCAAATCCATAAAGAACCATATACCGCGGCGCTTTGCCCTGTTTTTTTAATTTAAGATATTCGTCAGTAAAATCTTTCCATTGACCTTTAGGGAACTGATCGTACTCATGCCCATAAAAAACTGGTGAACCTTCCATATAAAAACCAATGGGTAAAGAGATCTGTTTATAGTCTGGGCTCATGCCATACTGGGCTTTTTTCATGTCGTTTCTAGAATCGCTTAAATGCAGATAATCCGCAATGTTCATAATTATTTTTTTCAGTTTAAAAGGCTCTGGGCCTGTGTTGTGAACTTCATTATAAATTCTAGCCACAGGAGCTCCTCTATTCACCCCTACAAAATCCTTAATTAAAACATTGCCGCCTACCCGATTCCAATCTCTAGCCACTAAAAATGAATCTTGGAATATCTTGAAAAATTCCGGGACAGTGTTCATGTCAATGCTAAAGTGATATTGCCCCTCATCCACAGCCTCTTTTTTTCCTTTATTAAAATTTTTAAATTCTTTGTTCCAATATTCAATTTCAGTTTCAAAAGCTCCCCATGTGACACCAGGAATTCTTTCATAACCTCTGCGAATAATAATCCGAACATGATTAAAGCAAATAGAGATAAGGGAATTATCAATAAAAACATCTATCCTGCCTGTATTTTTATCGTATTCTGGCACTAACATCATGGCAAACCCTTTTTTCATATAAACCCCGCCAGATTTTGTTAGTCCCTCTTTATGCACCCAATCTGACAAAACTAAAATAGCTTTTAAAGCTTCCTGATCCGGCTGACCCTGTTCCACAGTTGCAATATAATATTCATTGATAGCGCTCAACCAATCCCCAATATCTGAACCAAACCATTGGTTGGCAAACCAGTGTTTTACATTTTCTATATTCATCCAATCCGCATAAGGACCTTCAGTTAAGGTTCTAGGATCAATTTTGCTTTGATGCGTTTGCATAACCACCTTTACTAAAAACTTAGAATATGTCATCACATCCCCTTTTTTTAACGCGAGCATGGCATCATCGTAAGTTTTAAGAAACCCTTGAGCTTTAGAAAGATGTTGAGTAATTTCCTCTTTTGTTTTATCGCTAATTTTCACTTGTCCAGAAAAAATAGTTCCTTTGGAAACATTGGAGAAAATCATGCCTGCGCCCTCTTTATTCACAGCCACGCCAAACAAAGGTTTTATGGAACCAACATTCCATTTAAACTGGTTCAACCATTTCTCCATATTTTTTCCCACAGCAACCACAGGGTCAAAAAGATGAACATCTTGAGAGCGCACCAAATCACTGGAAACATCTCCAGTAAAAGATTTAGGATTCATGGTTTTAGGGAAAGCTTGGAAATAAGCGGATTTTTCATCATAACAAATGATCACTTTATATCCGTCTGTTTCAAACTCTTCTATTTTTTGCCAGCTTTGTCCTTCAATTGGCACCATGCCAACTGATAATTTAAGAGGCGTGTTAAGGGGTTTAACCTCCTCGTTATCTTTTTGTTTTTTATCAAAAAATGAATAGCGCAAAAAGGAAACTGGGATCCCTGGGAGCAATCCTTTATGTTCATGCATGTTGTAGGGAAGATTCGTTAACTTATAAACAGCTTCTAAATCCTGCGGGTTGCTTCCCCCTTGCTGCGTAATACGCAAAAGAGGAATCACCTCATCTCCAGCTTCTAAACTTAAACTTTTAGCAATATGGTCATTCTTTAAAAAGTCTGGCAGTTTTGCAAAAGATTCTGTAAGAATATCTTTATGCTCTTTAGGCAAAAGAATATCCCCAAAAGTTTTGGCATTGCCTACGCCAAAGTCAAAAGAGTTGCCTGCTCTTCCCCACCAAGCCAACACCTGTCCATTGGTATTAATCTGCCGATATTTAGGCAAGATCATGGCATATCGTTTAAGAGATTTACTGACTGGATCTATCTGTTCCCAGATCAAAAGCCTAAATTCAGTAGGTCCTTTATACACTTCACTTTTATCTAAAGAGCCTTCTTTCAACCATTTTCTAACCCAGCCTTTTACTTTTGGGTTAGAAGAATCAAGCTCAAAAAATCTGGGAGGGTCGCCCAACTCTTTTTCCCAAACATCGTTTAATATCTCTTCATATAACCCTTGATTTAAGAAGGGTCCATAAATGGCGCTATAACCTTGAAAATCTTGCAGGTTATTAGGAACCACGCGAACATTGGGAATTTGGCTTTGAGTTTGTTGCTGCTGAGAGTTCGGATCAGTTTGCGCAAGAGCTGATGACCCAACAAAGGGAATTGCAGTAAAGATAGAGAACAACTGCATCATCAAGATAGGAATAAGAACTTTTGCTCTTTTCTTATAAAAGAGGAAAGGGGTATAAGGAACATCAGAACTTTGAGAATCTTTGATTTGAGAAGATAGTTTCTTAAAATCAAAAAACAGGGTAAGAGAATTTAAAATTTGATTGGCATAAGCTTGAACTTCGCTAGAAGTTCTAAAGTGCGCTGCTTCATGGTCTCTTAAAATTGATTTCTGTAAATATTTTGGTAAGTAGGAAAGGGCAAGTAAATCAACATGAATTTTTTTCTCTGCAATTTCTATGGGGTCCCTGCTTTTAACATAAGCAATTTCTTCCGCGCTTCTACCTTCATCCACAAGCTCTACATCTAATTCTCTTTCCAATCTTTTTTGCAGAGCTTCCAGCATATTCTTGTTTGGCCCATCCCTTTCTTTATTCGCTTTGCTTAAGGCTTGCTCAATTTTACGCGCTTGGATCCCCATTAAAATAAAACCAACTAAAGGATGTAAGATAAGTAGAGATTTTAAAACCCCTTCAAAAACCATAAAACCAATATCTTTTCTTTTCTCCTTAGAAAAAATTAAAGAGGACAGAACTAAAGATACTAAGATGACGCTAGAGATATTGATCACTCCATTCCAGCCAAAATTAATCAGAAAAGTAAGCTGAATAATAAATCCTAAAGATGCGGCGGAAAAGGAAGCTGCGCTGGCTAAAATAGAAGCTTGGTTGGATACAGGAGAAACAGGCTCTTCAAAAGAGATTTCCTGAATCCAAATATTGCTGGTTGCTTCTGAAAAAACAATCTCATCCGCAATATTTCTTTGCACCTTCTTCTGGGTTAAAAATCCATAGGCCCAAGGAATTAAATCATCAATAATTGCTAAATGTTCTCTTAAATCTATCTGAACTCTCACTTCTTTTTTATTAGAGCGTGGAATTGGCACAATCACTTTGCGCACATTGCGTCTTATTTTTCCCACTAGAGGTCTTCCTTGAGATTTCAATTCTAAATAAATATCTGAAGGCATGTCAGAATCTGTGATAAAAGTTATATAAAGTTGAGATTTTTTCTCAATATCTTGTGGAGAAATTTTGCCGGAAACATGTCCCTTTAAACTAGGCTCTATAAAAAGAGTTCCGGGTCTTTGATAAGCGCTTATGCCCCCATAAGGAATAAAAGGAATTTGATCAATTAAATTTCCTGAAGAATAAACTCTTTGGCTTTGCGCTAGGAGAAAAAGTCCTTCTTCAATATCTAAAGCCGCGACTTTTAAACCCTCAAACGTGGTTCTAGGACGAGGAACAAAAGCAGGAGCTGGTCTTGGAATATAAATTGACGGCAAAACAGATGGAGCTGGCACAGCTCCTGGGGTTGGCGCATGAGCAGGAGTTGGAGTTCTACTTGGCGCAGGTGTTGAGCCTGGGGCAGGAGTTGGAGTAGGCGCTGGACTAGGTGTAACTGTTACTGCTGGCGTTGGGCTCACTAAAGGAGTAGGAGAAACTGTTGCTAAAGCTCCTGGAGCTGGAGAAGGGCTAAGAGAAGAAGTTGCAGAACCAGAAGGAGTTAGAGTTCCTGTTGGGGATGGCGCTACGCTAGGGGTAGATGGGGGTATTGGAACAGAAGGGTGTACCTGCTGCAAAATATTTTTAACAAACGGGATTTGACTGATCCCGCCCCAATTAATCCAAACTCCAGTTCCAATAAAGCCAAAGAAAATTGTTGCAATGATTGTGCCGGCAAGCGCTGTGATAGCGCCTGCGCTAAGACTAACAATCAAAGCTGCAATTCCAACAATACCCAAACAAACTCCCACAATCCCTGCAATCCCAGCCAGCCATAACCACCATAAATTAAGTTGTCCTTGAGTAGCTTTGGCTGCAATCTGTTTAATTTTTTTTGCTCTAGCCACAAGACCTCTTGCAGCTCCCTCTACCTGTTGATAAAGAATCGTTTGCTGTTCTTGATAAGTTGCTAAAAGTTCTCTGTCAGACTCTAGTTCAACCTGAATTTTTTCTGGTAATTCGCCTAATGCCTTTCTCTTTTTTTCCATAAGTTCAATTCGTTTTTCTAAATCCGCAATTAAGAGCGCATAGGCTTTTTTCACCTTTTGATAACGATTTTCATGTTTCCCGGGTTTAATCTGAATGCGAATAGCATCAGGCTTTGTGGATTCCTCAAAGCCCAGCCCAGAATTTTGAATCATCCACTCCATCCATTGAACATAATCATCTTTTTTATAGGTTCCAGTCTGTTTATCTCTTAAGTAATCTTTAAGATAAGTGGTTAAAAATCTCTCTACTCTCCAATCATCCTGATCTAATTCCGCATTATAAAGAAGCTTGTATGCGTCCACTAATAGATCATTGATCTGCCATTGGTTAACCATCTCTCTTCTTCTTGCTTCAATCCGGCTCTGTTTAGCTCTTGCGCGATCCTCTTTTTCCTCAGCAGTCTGCAGACTTTCCAGCATATTTGTAATCTGATAATCAGCGACTGTTAGGATCGCTTCCCTAAGCTGATTGCCCGGGGAAGGTTCAAATCCATGTTGGATGGTAAGATATTCCTGTTTAATCTCTTGTAAGAGATTTGAGACCGCTTCATATTTATCTGGAGGAATATTTTTAATGGTCTGCAAAATAGCAAGCCAAAACTCTAAGCCTGAGGCTGCATAAGCATCATAACTTTCTACTTCTTGAATGAAACGAACAAATTTCGGCATTTTCCTTACTTGATCTGTTCTCTTTAAAAAGATTTGAATAAAATTATCAAATGGCTCAGGTCCCGCAGAAGCTGAAGGAGTTAAAGGCAGGGAAGGAACTGCGCTAAAACTTGCGCCGCCTGAAGCTGCAGCAGGAGCTAAAGAGATGGAAGCTAAAGGAACAGCTGAAGGAGAGGAAGGGACTCCCATACTAGAAGAACCAGCAGCAGATAGCCCTGAGCCAGAAGCTAAAGGAGTTGGTGTTGGTGTTGGCAAATGAGATGCAGAAGCTGTAAGAGAATCTGTTGCTGGCAGAAAAGGTTCAAGAGATCCTAATATCTTAATATTCTCTGGAAGATTCGGCATGGCTTCAGCTTTTCTTTTTTCCGTATAGACCACACTTTTTAAGTTTTGCAGCATCACTACCTGCGCTTCTAATTTCCCTCGTCTTTTCTTAACAAACTCTAACTTTTTAACAGCTGTGGGCTGACGGCTTAATTCTTCTTCAAAAATACTTTGACGATGCCCGTCTAAAGCATGATCTTTCATGATCTTTAACATTCTAAAAAATTCTTTTAAATGAACTGGAATAAAGCGATCCTTATCCACTAAAGGTTCTCCGGGATTTCTTTGCGCGTTGGTCCGATCCACCACCACTTCTGTTCTGCGAATATGATAGATCAGAGTTTCCACAATAATATCATCATCTTGAATCTCTGGCTCAACTAATTGACTTTCATCTAAACCATATTTTTTTGCGTGCGCTTTTACAATAATTTTCGTATTTTCTTTATTTTTATTCTTAAATAGATCCAGCTCTGCTCTGCTAAAGGTAGCTTTTGCTTCCTCATAAGTAGCCTGCATGTGAACAAAAAATCTTTGCTCTAATTCCGCAATAGTCATGTTGTGCAAAAACGCGATTGCAGCCCAATAATCTGGCTTGCCTTCGTCATCTAAATGTAAAAATGGATATTTGGGCTGCCCATTAGGCAATTTAAGATTTTCAACCTCATTCCTTAATTGAAGAACTTTTATAATATTATCTTTAGTTAAAGGAATAGTTTGCTCTTGAATGGTTGTAACTAAAAGAGGATCTCTTAAAGGATCTATATTCATGGGCATGGTACTATACTCTTTGCAAATAAATACCCCGTCCTGCACCGCCTGAAACCGAACAGCCTCATCTTCTGGAACTTGGCCTGTTTTGAATCTAATTTTTTCTTTGATTTCATCCTGAATTTCTCTGGGAATATCTCCCAAGCTAATGTGAGCCAGTTGCTCATTTACATCTTTTAAATAAATCAGAGGAGCTACACTCCAAACGCTAGGATGAAAATAATAGTTCACTGCAAAAGATTCAGGAATGCCTCTAATATGCCAAGGGATATTGGAATAGAGTGTTGGTCCTTCATTTTTGTAGGCAAGAATTTTATTGGCAAGAGTAACTGGGTGAATCTCTTTCTCTTTGCCGGGATGTTTGATTTTCGCATCGTAACTGCTAATTGCCAAAGCAAGGATCGCTTTAATTTCACGCATGTAAGAATCTCTTTCCCTCACCTCCCAATCTGGGATCTGATTAGGATCTCTAATTCCTCTGGATTTAGCGAGAATTTTCTTTAATTCAAATTCAGACTCTTTGTTAATCAGCTCCACGTAAGTTTCGGGCAATCTTATCCCATTTGGCCTATAGATTTTTCTATGGATCAGATCCGCTTCTCTCCAAATAGGTCTAAAATTCTTAATGAACTTTTCCAAACTCCAACCCGGCAAAACTCTTCTAAATAAAATCAGGTTAGAATCCATAATGCCGCTTTTGTGAAAAGGTAAAGGCTTTCCTTTATAACTATTATTTGCAACGCTTTCTTGCATCATGGCGCTATACATTTGAACCCCTTCACTCAACAATTCTAAAGCCTGTCTTCTAAAATCATGTTTATTATTTATGAGTGAAAGAATATGAGACTCAATCTGCTCTAAACTGATCCTTCTGCCAGCATTGGATGCCTGAATGCTCAACTCCTCATTGGTGTCTCCTATAATCAGGCTGGATAAACCATTTAAACCGTTTTGAGCTCTGGTTCTAGGATTCTTTACCGGGGAACCATTTTTTTCTTCAATTCTTTTGTTCATTAGATTTACGAATGAAAAAATCGCTTGCTCTCTTGGGGTTAAAAATTCATTGATTCTAACTTTATTCTCTTTAGCTCTTTCTATTCTTATCCCTTTTTTCACAATTTCAGTCCAAGAATCCAGCCAACCCTGTTTAGCTAAAAGATTTGAAATAGAGTAAACTAAGTGGAAATCTTTATAAATCGTAGTTTTAATCGCTCCAAGCAACTTATCTAAATCGAGTTCTTCCTCTCCTGGTTGAAGCTCATGGCCAATTAATTTTCTGCTTAAATCGAATTTTCCTCTGGTTGTGCCATTATTTTCTACCATTCCGTACAATAATGGAAAGTCCACCAGTCCTTCTCCATCCCAAAAAAGATTAGGGTAGCTCTTAGATAAATGGCGGTGAGTATCTACCCAGAGAACAGACAAACTCCAAGGGCCATTGCGGTTGGGATTAGAAAAATAGTGTATTTCATTAATTTCAAGCCCTTGCAAAAGTCTGGCTCTAGCATCCAGACCATTTCTTCTGCGGATCGTTTCATTTAAAACTGTTGTGCGCAACAAGGGATCCGCTTCAATCTCATACCTTCTATTAATAATTTCAATGTAAGATTCATTCACCGCAACCTTTTGTGTGCGCTTGCTCATGTCTAATTGATCTTCGTACTCTTTAAATACCTCATTAATGCCACGGTCTAATTCTTGGTTAGAAACTTTAGAATTTTCATGTAAAAATCCATCTTTATCCATTCTCTGAAACACGCGATTGACAAAAGATTCTACAGTTCCTTCTGCTTCTATCGGGTAATCTTTCCAACGCGCGATTACAGTTTGTAAAGCCCTTTCCCAAACACGAGCTAATTGCGTGGGAGTGACTTTGTACTTATTGTGCTGCAAAAATCTAGTTCTTTGCACAATTTCGTTCCATGCGATTTTTCTTCTTTCTATTGGATTAGTCAGGATAATGCCGGTTCTTTTAAAATACCGTTCATTCGCAAATTTTTCAACTAAGGGAGGAGCAGGCAGTTTGGAACTAGAGTCCAATAAATTAAAATGAAGCGGAATATCAGACCTAAATTTTTGTAAGCCGCTAATTCTTTGACCATTCTTAACTGTGGTTCTTCTGCCAGAAATATGCGCGGCATGAGATAAATAGCCGGCAACATAACCTTGGCCAAGTTGACCTAAATTATTCTCTGTTTGGAAAGAATATAATAAGGAATCAGTTAATTCTGATTCAGGAATTTCTGGAATCCATTTTAGTCCTGGGAGGAGACTATCTTTTCCTTTAGCCTTCATGTCCAGATAAAATTGGTTATTTCCTTCCCGCATTTCTCTAAAAGTTTCAAAATGGTCAATCAAAACATACCATTGATAGGCTAATTGGATTTGAGGGGTAGCGCTGTTATAGGATGGGAAACGCCTTGCCGCAACTTTAATTAAAAGCTCTCTTTGTCGCTCATCTTTGACAGGACTTGCAATAGAAGATGAAGTTACTGTAGAAGAAGGGGTCGCTGTTAAAGATGGTGTTGCAGGAAGAGGCGATGGAGTCGCTGTAACTGAAGGAGTAGCGCTAGCTGTAGTTGAAAGTCCGTTTTGAGCCATAACGCGCGCCAAGCGCGCGATTCTAGTTGCATTCACCTGTACCCAAAGGTTAGCATAGAGATTTCTTTCAGAAGGATCTCCTTGGGCTATGGCTTGCAAATCCACGCCCATCACTCTTAACTGTTGAACTAAGTTTCGCATTTGGTCTGCTTTCCCGCCTTGGACAATTTCAGGATTTAAAATTTCCTGTAAAGCTGGTTCAACTATTTGTAAGATGATTCTTTTTTCTTCTAAAGTAGCAGGCTCTGTAAAGGCTGAACTAAAAATTTGATCCGCAACAAAATTTTGAGTTTGCAGTCTTTCTAATTGTTCTTCATTCCTAAATTTATTTTCCTGATCCCAAAGATTAGCTTCCAAACCAACCTGAAATTCCTCAACTTTGCGCAGCTTAATTCTATTCTGATAAACCTGCGCAATAGCATCGCCTTTAAATTCTGCGCTGTCCCAAAAACTATTGGCATAATCCAGCCCTAACATGCGAATCACATCTTGCACGCTCATATGATTTTTTAAAGCATAGCCGGTTAAACGATTGACATAGGCTCTTTCCTTATCTATGTCAATGGCATAGAGAAAAGGGCTGGCAATGGTTGCGGCCTGCTCCGCTGTTTCCATGGCGCCTTGCACTCTGACAGAAGGCACATAAGGAATTTTTCTTAAAATAATTAAAGGTATGGCGCTCACATCTCTGGCAGTTTTTAAAGCCCTGCTATAGGGATCCCGAAAACGGCTTACAGGAAGTTTAGAGAGGTTTTGAGATAATTCCTGTTCCAAGTTATTGCTAAATTCCAAAAAGGTTTGAACATTTTCCGCGCTAGGTTCTTCTCCCCACTCTTCCAAAGTTCCTTTTGTGCCAACAGCTAAATTTTCAAATTGTTTTGTATCTAACATATCCTGCGCTGCTTTTACCTTATTCCAATTTCTATTGATCTTATCCCAATATTCAATGCGCATAGTCTCTTCCTGAGTTTTGCCAGTTGTATCTCTAGCGTCTGCAAGCATTCTGATCCGAGCCATTTCCGGCAGTTCCACAAAACTTAAAATAAAAGGATATTCTCTATACTTCACCACATCCGGCACATGCCATAAGGTTTGAATGCGGCTTAAATAACCGCCAATAAACTGAAATGCTCCTATAATGCTTTGATAAACAGTATTAAAAAAAGCGTTTTTCTGAGAATCTCTGCCGGCCTCTCTCATCATTAAAGCGCGTTCTCTATGATTGGCTAAGATTGAAATCTCTTCTGGATAAGACTCTGCCATGCGCATCACATTTTCCCGTTTTGGTTCTGTGCCTGTAAATTGTTGGTTTAAAGGTAATGGATAGGTGACTGGAAACTCTTCCAAAGGTTCGAGTTGTTCTAACTCTGTTAAAATTTTTGCAGGCAAACCTTTTAATTTATCAATTTTTTCTCCTTTAGGTCCATCCCGAATTAAGAGAATTGGGCTATGAAGCGCATCTACCATGGCGATAAGGGAAATTAAATCATCTCTATTCCTTGTATATAGATCTGCCCGAGTTAACATTCTTCTTTGCACCTGATCTAAATGGTATTTCTGTTCTTCTTCCAATACCCCGGCTCCAGTCACGTTTTTTTGCGCTTTGCCATATGCAACTAAAATATTTTGAATCGCTCGCCGAAAAACATTGGGAGTAGGAGAAGGAGTAGTTATGGGGGTAGGAACAGGAGTAGGAAGAGCTATTGCAGATTTAGCCAGCACAGAACCAAACATAGTTAAAGCAAGGATAGCGCTCGTAACTCTAATAATGGCAACTTGACGGCCACCGCCAGGAGGGGCAACATGACCTGGTATTATAATTATTCCACCTCCGGCGCCTCCAGCTCCTCCGGCTCCACCTGCACCTCCACCACCAGCTCCTCCAGCGCCACCTCCACCACCAGCTCCTCCAGCGCCACCTCCACCCGCACCACCAGCACCGGGCGCACCGCCTCCAGGAGCACCACCACCTGCACCTCCGCCAGCACCACCTGCGCCGCCTGCCGCACCACCACCTGCGCCGCCTGCCGCACCACCACCTGCGCCGCCTGCCGCACCACCACCTGCGCCGCCACCTGTGCCTGTGCCAGAAGAGGGAGGTCTTCTAACAGTAGCATCCCAAATACTGAAAGCCATTAATCCCAATCCCACGATTAATAAAAATAAACTGATTAGTGAAGAGCTGGAAGCTCTTTCTCCCCACATTTGGTAATGGTTAATTCCATACAATCCTGCCCAAGTTAAATAGATGCCTAAACCAAAGACAAAAAGATGTTCCCAAATAGATGCTCTTACAGGAGAAGGAGCTCTTGTATCTACCGTAGAATTTGTAAGATTTCGAATAATCCAATGATTGCCGCCAATCAAATTAGCCAAAAAAGAAACTATCCCGATACCTAAAGAGATTGAAAACCAAACACTATTTGGGCTAAAAAAAGTAGCTAAAGGCAGCCAAGTTACAAAAGCAATAGCGCCTTGCCAAAAACCTGTCCAGAAATTTGGCCGCTGCGCGCTTAAATAAACGCCTAAAGCAGAGCCAATAATATGCGCTGCAAAAATAGGAAAAGCTCTTTTAATTAAATCCGCATTAGGAAAATGCAGACCTAAAATTAAAGGTATTGCAATGCCCAACAAAAAGATAAAGATAAAAAATGGGAATCCTCCCCTGCCCTGTTCATCTTGGCCAAAACGGTGCCCAGCATTTTGATAAAGAGAAACAGAATCATCATAAAACATGTCCATTTTAATCTGCGGAATCCAAATAGCTGCTTTACCTGTAATATCTTCCACATAACTGATTAAAGTGATCCAAGGCAAAAGAATAATATCCATTAAATAGATATTGGCTAAAGCTAGTTCCATGATGCCAATCACAAAATTTTTTCCAGCATCTACCGTATTCCTCCATACGATTCTAAAAGTTCCGGCAAAAATAGAAGTGACCAGAAGAATTAGAAATATAGCGCCAATCGTTATAGGAAGAGCTAAACTAAATAAATAACTTAAAGTAACTGTTGCGGCTAAAGCCACCATTCCAAAAATTCTTGCAGAAAGAGGGATGGTACGACGCGGATTAGCAGGATCTCTTCTAGAGAAAAGCGTGAGAATTAAAGTGCCTAATATCCCTTTTAAACCATTTTCTATAATGATCAGATAAAATTTAGAAATAATAATGTTAGAGAATATGCTAAAAACAAAAATTCCTTCCGCAATCCAAGGAAGCTCAACTGGCAAAATCCCTAAAGCTGTGCCCAGTATCCGGATAAAAAGCCAAAAACCAAATGCCATGACTTGATAGTGAGAAAATAAAGCCTGGCCAGCGATCCATTTTTCTTGAATACTGCCTCTGGTAAAAAAATCATAGGAAAGTCTAAAATCTCCTGAGCCCCACCGTTTTTTCTGATATAAAGAAGCGATAAGGCTAGGTGGAATATCTTCCATGATTTCAGCCATAGCATCAAAAAAAGGTTTAGCGCGTCTAGCTTCAAAAGTATCGTGGCTAAGATAATTAGGAATAGGTCTGCCATCAACAATGACACGCTTGGTATAGAGAGCTAAGAGGTGCGCTTCTTTGCCAAAATCCCCTGTTCTGCCAAAAGCAGTCTGAAAATCTTCTAATGTCCAAATAAGAATTCTTCGCGCCTGTGCAGACATGTAATGGTACCAGCTTGCAATGGAATGAATTCTTAGTTGAGGCATGACCATGGCTGATTCATTTAAACTAGGATAGAGTTTCCAATACCGCTCTTGTAAAGCTGTATCTTTTTTAAAACGATCTAAAAATGCGCTTTTTGCAATAATCCTTCTTAATTCTCCTTCTCTGGAATAGTTTGCTCCATCATAAAGCACCACATGTTTAAATTTATTTTTGTTTGGATTACTATAGGAATCATGAATCATTTGCACCCCAACCAATTCTCCAAAACGATCTCTGCCAATTAATCCTTCATTTTGCATGATTTGGCGAATCTCTTGATACATTTGATAAGTATGCGGCCGATCTTCTGTAAATTCATTTAATAAGTGCCCGTTAGCATCCAGATCATCCAAACCTAGATAAAGAGGTTCATCTGGATTGCGGGAAAAACGATTTTTTGGACCCCAGAGAGTTGGATTAGTATAGGTCTTAGCTCTGGTTTCTCCCATAGCCACTAAATGCATGTCATGGTATGCAAAAAGTTTTTTTCCAATGGTACTCCACCGTTTGGCAAATACAAAATTTCTTCTATAAGCATCAATTTGATCTTGGTTAAGACCTTCAGCTGTCAATATAGTATCCAGCTCACCGCCATGTCCTACATATCTTTGAAAAGCCTTAATTTCTAGTTCAGTGACTCTTCTACGTATATTTTTCGGGTTATTTGGATCATTCACAGGATCAATGCCGCAGCTCATATAAACAAAAGTAATATTCCCATTTGGATCATAATTATTTTTAAAAGATTCAAACCACCATTTTAGCTGCTCTTCAATGGTTGCCATTGTAACAGTTTCATCCAAATTTCCATCTTTATCTAAAAATGGTTCTACTCTAACCGTAGTAAGAGCTAAAGCTCTATCTGTATCGGGAATTCCATTATTTTCAAAATCCTCCTCAATCTCTTCAGAAGGAATTTTAGGAGTTGGGCTGAGCGCCCGAACAATAAATCCTGTAATTAATCTGGCTGGGGTTAGATTAACTAAAGGTAAAGGAACGGTTTGTAAAACCAAGAAAATCCAAGAAGAAAAATCACCTATGGGAATTTTTGTGGAAATAGTGTAAGTAATCAAAAAGGTTAAGGTTAAAGATATCATGATCTGCAAGAAAATATAAAGTAAAGGAAGCACAGCATATCTCCATGTCCAATAGAGTTCTCGTATAAAAGTTCTTCTTGGCCCCGGATAAGGCAAACCAGTGGCTGGATCTAGATAAGTAGTGTCATCTCTTAATTTAGCTACTAAAGGATCAGTGTCATCAAAATAATCTGTTCTATTGGTACCCTGAGGATTTTCTACTCCATAAGATTCATCAGTTGTTTTTTGAAATTCCAGCGCTCTAAAACGAGCAAATTGAACATCTGCCAAAATTTTAACTGGAGTAAAAGTTAAGATGGTTCCAACCACTCCAATAATAAAGGCCCAGATCACTTTAGTAGAGCCCTTAGTTGACAAATCTATGAGATCTATTCTAGCGCCTAAATGGAAAAAGGATAGAACAGTATTGATCCCATAAACCATTGGATTCACAATCCAGGAAACAAAGAACTGCATAAACCCTGTAGAAATCGTCTGCATCAAAATATTGTCAAAACCAAGAGGGATAAACCAAAACCCAAGGATCATGTAAAGAATCCCTACAATGGCCATGACACTAAAGAAATAGTAAAGCGGATGAAGTTTTTTTAATCGTTCAGAGGTCCGAATCGCCCTGAAAAAATAAAAGAAGCTGGCAAAAGAAGAAAAAATAAGCAGAACCAGCGCGATTGGGCTGGGTAAAATCGGTAAAAAGAAAAGAGGGGTTCCTGTAAATGAATGCAAGTTCCATAATGCGATTAAATACCATAAAGCTCCTGCAAGGAAATGACCGCCTAAACTAAAAGGAAGAGCAGGACCTGACCTTTTTTGAGCGCGGGACTGTTCAATATGTTTAATTGCCCAGTTGAACTTGTCTATTTCAGGACTTATGCTCACCTCGCTTTTTTCAACTGTTTCATTTCTGGCTTCATCATACCCTTGAGAGACAAGTCGTTCAGTACTGCCTGGAATATACGGCAAATGGCTTCTTAACGCGCTTAAAGAACGTTCTGGTTCTAAAGAAAGATCT
Source organism: Elusimicrobiota bacterium (assembly GCA_016180425.1). Taxonomy (GTDB): domain Bacteria; phylum Elusimicrobiota; class Elusimicrobia; order 2-02-FULL-39-32; family 2-02-FULL-39-32; genus 2-02-FULL-39-32. Next base: position 74,675 of record JACPBF010000009.1, on the reverse strand, counting down.
CCTGAAAAATAAGCTAAAGCTTCTGCAATTTTCATGCGATACATCTCTTTAAGGTTTTTAGAGACTCTAGTTCTTTCTGCTTTTAAAGCTCTGGTTTCTTCTTCTAAAGCGTTAATTAAAACTTGAACTGCTCTAGTATCTTTTAAACTTATTAAAACATCTATAGCGGAAATTTTAACTAATGAATCAGGATCTTTTAAGGCTTTGCTAGCCAATTCAAAAGTGTTTGGATCTTGATATTGAGCTGAAGCAGTTACTGCTTTAGAGCGAATATAGCTGCGGCTATCCCCTAAAAATAACCCTAATTGCCTTTTAACTAGAGTATCTGTATTGGGGGTTCTAAAATAAGTTAAAGTTTCTAAAATAAGATCAAGTAAACTTGTATCTTTTGAAAGTTCAACTAAATCTCGCGCTACTTTTTCTTTTGTCTCGGGTCTAACCTTAGAATATTTCCTTAAAGTAACAAGTGCTTCTTCCCTCACATATCTTTCTACTCTAACACCTGCCGCTGCCACATTTAAAAACCCCAAAGCCATCAAGTCTGAATTCGCTCCTAATTTAACCAGTCTTTTTACCGCGTTTCTTCTAACCTCTGGTTCATTGCTCTTTAAGAGTTCCCAATAAGATTCTATGATCTGCTTTCTTTCAACTCCTAATTCTTTTTCTAAAACTTGTTCTAGTTTTCTATGCACATTAGTAAAACGATCGTTTATCAATAATTTTATTAGAATCTTTTTACCTTCTTCTCTGATTGCTTCATCTGCATTGCAGAGCTCCACAACTTTATCTATCGCGCTCCCTCGCACAATTCTAGAAAGCCAATATTTTCCATAAAAAACCTTTTGAATCTCTCCAAGATCAGTTTCATTCCATACATTTCTGCTAGTCCGAACATCTCTAACTATTTTCACACTAGAGCCAATAATAAGAGAAACCGCGGCTACGCCTAAAATGGCAATAAAGATGTATCCCCAAAATAGATTGGAGATTACTTGCATGTCTATTAGATCAGATAACATAAGAGTGATTTGAGACCAGCTAAAAGTCTGACTATCTGCCATTGGGGTTTGTAAGTTAAAAGGTAAAAACCCGGCAGGAAACGCAAAGGCTGCGCTTGCTGCAAAAATAGAGACAAAAAATATTCCTATGCCCATGGTCGCAGCTCTTGTTATTTTTAAGAAAACCAAAAGAGCAAAAAGAGGCTCATAAATATGAAGAACTAATCCATGTAAAGTAGAATAAATAAAATGATTATTAAGTAAAAAAGGAGGGAGTCTTGAAGAGCGAAGGAGTTGGTCCACACTGATCCTAAGCCTTTCCCGATCTAGTATCTGCTTTAATACTCCGGCATCTTTAATTTTACCTTCATGAATGGGATCTACTTCTCCTCTGGTTGCCGCATCTTGAACGATTAATGTAGAATCCGCAATGACTCCATCAGCTTTGTCATGAAGAGTCTTTAAAGTTTCATTTGGAGCGATCCCACCCACAAGCTCTTCGATCCATCGTCTTACTTCAATTTCATAAAGACTATTGGTTGAATTAAAACGAACTTGAGCCTCTATGTTTTCAGGTTCAACCGCTTCTGGCTTTTTATTGATAATTTTCGTGACTTTTGGAACTATAACTACTCTTGTAGAAGGAGAACTCGCTCTTAAAGCATTGAGCCGTATGGCGCCAATGCCGATAATAAAAAGGATTGCAGCCACGCCTAGAACGCTAAAAAGAGAATATGCGAATTCTAAAGTTGGATCGGCTGCAAGCATGGGAGTTAAAGTAGTTAGAGGAACGCTCCATGCTCTACTATAAAAATCTGGCAGAAGAATTAATGTCCCCACTAAAAGTAAGACCACACCAACTTTAATAACAGAACTTCCTATTTTAGCTGCTTCACCTTTTATGGTTCTCTGATTAATTGTGCCCGGTCTAGTTGGCTTATTCGCCTGTGGTAAAATATTCCGAGCCAAAGGACTCCCCTTTGCAGAAACTTTTGCGCGATTTTCAATGCCTTTTTCTTTTGCGATTTGACGCAGAGCTTCTTCAAAATGTTTTCCCCCTTCAGCTCTTAAAATTTCTAATTCCTGCCTAATCCCTTCATCTCTAAAATTCCAATCTAGATCAAGGGTTTTGGTTTTTTCTTCCTCTTGAATATTCAATAAGCCCTTTACAAGTTTGAGCCCAATCTGAACCATGCGACCTAAAAGATTTATTTCAGGTTCCTGAACAGGAATCAGTAAAGCTGTTGGAGAAGCGCTTTTAATTTTTTCCACTGCCGGTAAATCTAACCTGCCTGTGTTTTGACGATTCTGTGATAAATTTACTGTGCCTCTAGGAAATTGCCTAACTGGTTCAATTCTGGTTGGGCTTAATCTTCCAGTTCTGTCAAAAGCTAAATAGGAAGTGCGATCAGAAATATTTGGACGGGCTCCTCTAAAACGCTCTAAAGGAATGGTTCCTTGAGCAGTTACTCTTTGGTCTGGGACAGCTTCTAATCTTCCCGTAGGCCCCGCTCGAACTTTTTCTGTCTGCATAAGATTTAATTTAGATGTGCCAAACAAACTTAAAACTCCTGTTTTTGCCGCAGCTGCAACTTCTCTTTCAACTACTGGTTTCAAAACAGATGTTTTTGCTGGTTGTGGCACTTCAGTTTCATGGCTTGCTATTCTTAAAATTGCGGTTTTTGCTGCGCGAACCATTTCTCTTTCAACAAAAGGACTAACTAAAACTCTAGTGATTGAAAGAACCAATTTTCCTGTTAATGACGCTTTAGGAATTGCCCTTGCTTCTCCTACTCTTTGCAATCGAGATGTGCCAGCAACTCTTACAGGTTCGGTTTCTTGTAAAGGTTGTAATCTGTAAAGGTTGTAATCTGCCAGTCCCTTGAGAAACTGAGGCAACTGTTTCTGGTTGGCTTAAAACACTTGTCTTAGCTGCGCGTGGAATTGCTCTCTCAACAATCGCTGGTTTTAATGCTCCTGTTCCTAAAGAAGATAATTTAGAGGTTGAACCTTTTAATCCTCTGCCTGGCAGTCCTTGAGGAGTTTTAAATTCTAAACCTATAATTTTATCTTTTATAAATGTTTTAAAAGAGCTTTCCAGTATTGAAAATAATAATCCCAAAATCATAGAAAATGGAACTCTAAAAATAGTTTGGGTCGCTTCTCTAGCAACATACTCCGCTCGTTTTTGTAACAGAACTGGCAAGATCCCGGTCTTTGAAGAATCTAATTTTCCTGTAAGAGCAGCTCTAGGAGATTCTTTAGCCTCCTCTATCTGCGGCAGCTTTGCAGTCCCTACAGGAATTGAAGCTACTACTTCTGGTTGAACCAAAACTCCTGTCTTAGCTGCAGCCGCAACTTCTCTTTCAACTATAGGTTTTAATAAAGCTGTTTTTGCTGCTTGCGGTATTTCAGTTTCAAGAATCAGAGGAGATAAAATTGATGTCTTTGCAGCTTCTGGAATTCTGCTGTCATCTACTGCAGGAGTTAAAACTGTTGTTTTCGCCGCGCGTAGAATTCTTCTTGCAGGGATAGCTGGTTTTAATGCTCTTTTCCCTTTCCCCTTCCTAGAAGAACCTACCTTACCAACGCCAGATGTTTTTGGTGTTTCTATGACTTCTTCTATCTGAAAAAATGGAAGTCTGCTTGTGCCAACTAAAGTTAATGCGGATGTCTTTGCTGCGCGAACCATTTCTCTCTCAACAAAAGGACTAACTAAAACTCTAGTGATTGAAAGAACCAACTTACCTGTTAATGAGGTTCTTGGAATTGCCTCTGGTTCTTCTACTCTTTGCAATCGAGATGTGCCAGCAACTCTTATAGGTTCGGTTTCTTGTAAAGGTTGTAAAGGTTGTAATCTGCCAGTCCCTTGAGAAACTGAGGCAACTGTTTCTGGTTGGCTTAAAACACTTGTCTTAGCTGCGCGTGGAATTGCTCTCTCAATAACTGCTGGTTTTAATGCTCCTGTTCCTAAAGAAAACAATTTAGAGGTTGAACCTTTTAACCCTCTTGCTGGCAGCCCTTGAGGAGCTTTAAATCCTAAACCTACAACTTCATCTTTTATAAATATTTTAAAAGAGCGCTCCAGTATTGAAAATAATAATCCCAAAATCATCAGAAACTGAACTCTAAATTGAGTTTGAGCCTTTTCTCTGGCAACATATTCTGCTTGTTCCAATAACAAAACTGGTAAAATTCCAGTTTTTGAAGCATCTAACTTTCCAGTAAAAGCAGCTCTGGAAGTTATCTTTGCTTCCTCTACTCTTTGCAATCTAGATGTGCCGAGAGGTTGTACAGATTTTGTTTCTTTCAAAGGTTGTAATCTGGCAGTACTTTGAGGAACTGAATGAATTGTCTCTGAAAGTTCTAACTTTCCAGTAACCCCAACTCTAGCAATAACCTCTGCCTCTTTTACGTTTTGCAATCGTGATGTCCCACGAGGTTGTACAGATTCTGTTTCTTTCAAAGATTGTAGTTTAGCAGTCCCTTGAGGAACTGAATGAATTGTCTCTGAAAGTTCCAGCTTTCCAGTAACTCCAGCTCTAGCAATAACCTGTGCCTCTTTTACGTTTTGCAATCGTGATGTCCCACGAGGTTGTACAGATTCTGTCTCTAACACTCCTGTCTTAGCTGCAGTTACTGCTCCTCTTTCTACTACAGGTTTTAAAACAGATGTTTTTGTTGATTCTGGAATTTTAGTCTCTGGCGCTGCAGAAGTTAAAACTGTGGTTTTAGCTGCACGTGGAATTGCTCTTATTTCTTCTACTTGTTCCACCCTCCCTGGGTTTACAAGATTTAAAGCTGCCCGCACAACTCTTCTTGCGGTTATTTGAAAAATCAAAATTCTAGTTTTAGAAGCGTCTAATTTACCAGTCCCAAATGCTTTAGGTATCTTTCTAGCTTCTTCTACTGTTTGAAATCTAGATGTTCCATGAACCCTTACAGGTTCTGCTTCTCCTACTCTTTGCAATCGAGATGTGCCAACAACTCTTACAGGTTCGGTTTCTTTCAAAGGTTGTAATCTGGCAGTCCCTTGAGGAACTGAATGAATTGTCTCTGAAAGTTCCAGCTTTCCAGTAACCCCAGCTCTAGCAACAACCCGCGCTTCTTTTACTGCTTGCAATTTTGATGTGCCTTGAAATTTTACAAGCTCTGTCTCTTTCAAACACTCCTGTCTTAGCTGCAGTTACTGCTCCTCTTTCTACTACAGGTTTTAAAACAGATGTTTTTGTTGATTCTGGAATTTTAGTCTCTGGCGCTGCAAAAGTTAAAACTGTGGTTTTAGCTGCGCGTGGAATTACTCTCTCAAGAATCGCTGGTTTTAATGCTCCTGTTCCTAAAGAAGATAATTTAGAGGTTGAACCTTTTAACCCTCTTGCTGGCAGTCCTTGAGGAGCTTTAAAACCTAAATCTATCTCTTCAACTTCTCTAAAAGGCCGTTCCAGTATTGAAAGGAATCTCCCTAAAATAATTAAAAATAAAGAACTAAAACTTGTTTGGTTTATTTCTCTGGCTATATAACCCATTCTCTCTCTTACATCCGGAAACTCAATGATCGGACTCCGTTGACCATGTGTAAATTGGGCAGCTGCAGGTTTAATAATGCCCATGCCAAACATCCGTTCAGTACGAGTAACTCTAACTGGTTTTACTATTCCAGATGGATCGCTCATTCTTCTTTGTTCTAATGTAACAAAAAAAGGCTTTTTGTATTTTTCAAAACTGCCAATTTCAAATCCAAAATCTAATTTTAATTTTCTGGAAAGATCTTTTAAAGCTTCTGCTTGTCTCTCAATTTCAACTCCTGGAAGAGATATCTTGCCGCTCAAAATATTTTCTAAATTAAGCAGCATGTAACCGCTCTTGCCTATCTCTTCATAAATAGCTTGGCCTATCTTATCGTCTAAACCAAAAACTGACCAATTTTTTCTTAACAATTCCTCTTCTAACTTCTCCACGCCTATTTTTTCTCTATCTTCCATTAATTGTCCATGCTTTAAATCTACCTTAAAATTAAAATCTGCCTCTAATCTTCTAGCTAAATAATCTCTAGCCTCTTGTTGACGATCTTGGCTAACTCCAGGAATTCTAATTTTTCCAAAAATAATCTTTTCCAAAATATTATTCTCTTTACCTTCCTTTGAATTTTGTATTAAATTCATTACACCTTCATCTACTGGAGTTCCAATACCAAGAGCTTTAGCATTTCCATTTCTTAATTCCTTAATTAAATCTGCTATATCTTTTATTGTCTTTTTTCCATCTTCTAAAACTATCATCTCCTTTTTCCTTAAAATAAAAGCTATACCAATTCCTCCAGCTGCAATTCCCAATAAAGCAAGAAATATCGCATTTCCTACTGTTGAATCTCCCCATGCTCCTCCTAGTAATTGCGATACAGGTATTAACACCATTCCTAAAGTTGTTCCAAATATCCCTAACCCTCCGCCAGTATCTATTCCTTTAAATCCATAGTTCTCTCTTAATACCTTCCTCACCTCATTCCGTGCCTCTACCTGCTCCTCTTCCCTTACACCAGGTATCTTCACCCTACCACTCATCACCCTGCTCAATATCCTCTTCTCCTCCCCATCTCTCCCTTTCCTTAATAACTCCATCACCCCCTCATCCACTGGACTCCCTACCCTCAATACATTCCTCCCTCCCTTCATCTCCCTTATAAAATATTCTATCTCCCTTATCTCATAATTAAAATTCTTGTGCACCACCCTGCCTAAATCATTCCTCACTGCCTTCATGTATTTAATATCCAAACCAACTATATCTCTATCCCCTCTTATTATCTCTTCTAAACTCTGCAACCGATCTACTCCACTATTTATAATTGTTGTCATTATTAATTCATTTACCAATGGCTCAAATCCAAATATCACTTCATCCTCTGCTGCTAAAGCTCCTCTTAATCCTTTTTCATTCCGCTCCCATTCCCCTTTATTCCCCTTCATAACCATATCTTCTGCCTTCACTACTTCTGGCTCCTTTAATAAGTCAATTCCAAAACGTCCTCGTATCTTACTCAATAACTCCTCTCTCGCCTCTGCCTGATATTCATTCTCTACTCCTATAACCTCTATCTCCCCTCTCCCCATCCTCTTTAAATTCTCATACCGATCCCCACCTAAACCAATAAGCCCTTGCATGATCCCTTCATTTAAACTCCCCATCCCAAATATCTCTTTATCCCCTGCCTCTAACGCTCTCCTCAAACCCTCCTCGCTCCTCTCCCATCCAATGATTTTGGGAGTTGCTACTGCTGCTGGCGCTGGGGTTACTTTCCCTCCTCCAAATAAATTCTTAACTCTATCCGCAAATCTGCTAAATATACTCCCTGATCCTGATACTGCTGGTGTTACTGGAACTGCTGCTACTGCTGACCCTGCGGCTGGAGTTCCTGCTGAAGTCGCTGAAGTTGGCGTTGCTGGAACTCCTCCTGGAGCTGGTGTTGCTGGAACCGCTGATTGTGTGGGTGTTACTGTACCTCCTGCGCTTGTTCCTCCTGCTGATGCTGATGGCACAGCCGGTGTTGCTGCTGGAGTTACTGTTGCAGTTGGAGTTACTCCTGCTGCGGGTGCAGCTGGACTTGCTGCTGGAATTCCTCCACTCGCTGCTGGCGCGGCTTGCGGTGTTGCTACTGGCGCTGAAGCTGCTGGTGCTGGTGCTGCTGCTGCAGTCGCTGAACTACCTGATGCAGTCGTTGCAGTCCCTGCGCCTCCTTTAGCTTTCTTCTCCTTATATATCCATAAACCTATTCCTCCTACAAATCCCCCAAATAACGTCAATAATATAGTGTTCCCCATCACAGGATCTACCACTAATGGCACAAACCCTTGCGTTAATAATGATATCGGTATCAATATTAATCCTGCTATCACTGACCCTAAAAGACCTCCTAACCCTCCGCCTGTGATGATCCCGCTGGATTTTTTCTTCTCTGCTTTAAAACCATATATATTTTCTAAGTGTTGAGATAATGCGGTAATATATAATTTTAATTGATGTGGAGTGATTTCAATATTTCCAAGATCTGGCAATTCTTTTTCACCATTGATAATCTTCCCCAAAGTTTTAAATTCATTGTGAATCCCTCCCTCTCTCACAGCTTTTAAAACTCTTACATCCAGAGCGCTGTCTATGCCAATTTCTCTAGGATGACCTCTATGCAACAAATTTAATAATTTGTCTAAAGCTCTACGGCTGCCTGGAATTAAAAGACCATATTGATTCTCTATTCTTAAAGTAACAACATAAAAATATTCTTCTAATTCTTGAACATTCGCGCTTCCATTAATGAGCTTGGGCTCCTGCATGCTAAAAATAGAAGACAAATATTTAAACCGATCTCCTTCTGATCTTATAGATTGCAAAATCTGATTTCTGAATCCTGACTCTGGAAATAAAGCTAAGAAAGCAGGGTTCATTTCATTTAAATCTTGAATAAATTTTTCTTTCCTATTTCTATTAATCTGAACTTGAGATAAAACATCCTGAGGAGCATTAACTTTTAACTCTTCTAACAAATCTAGATTAAAACGCTGATTGATTCTGCTCAGTAACTCAGCCCGAGCATCTTCTTGATACTCCCTCTCCACACCAGGAATCTCTAACTCTGCTCTCCCCATCCTCTTTAAATTCTCATACCGATCTCCTCCTAAACCAATAATCCTTTGCATGATCCCTTCATTCAAACTCCCCATCCCAAAAATCGCTCCATCTCCCGCCTCTAACGCTCTCTTCAAACCTTCCTCATTCCTCTCCCATCCAACTACTCTTGGAGTTACTACTACTGAAGGCGCTGGCGCTGGGGTTACTGTCCCACCTCCAAATAAATTCTTAACTCTATCCGCAAATCTGCTAAATATACTCCCTGATCCTGATACTGCTGGAACTGCTCCTACTTCTTCTGAATCAGTTGCTTGGCTAAAACCATACAAATTATTAAGAGCTTCTGTTACTGAAACTGCTGGCTCCACTCCTTCTGAGTTCGAGGATGGGGATGGGGATGGGGATGGAGCTGCTGCTCCTTTATTTACATTTTCATCTGATCTATCTACTCTCCCCTGACTCCCTCCCACTATAACTAATTTCTTCTCTCCTACTGCTTGATCCTCTTTTCCTTTATCTTCAATATCTAATACTACTCCTGCCCCACTTCTTCCTGAAACTGTTATTGCTGCCTTTCCTGCTTCTCCAGCTACCCCTGTAACTGTTGCAGCTGCCCTGCCCCCAGGCGCTGCTGGAGTTGCTCCATTTGTTGGCGCTCCAATTTCTTCTCTACCTCCTGCTTCATCAATATCACCCGCATCCTCAAACTCCTCTTCATCCAATGAATTGCTTCTTTCTCTTCTTAAAAAATTAAGAAGAAGCGCGCCTAGTATGGGTAAAAAGCCAAAGAAAATCCACATTCCGATATTACGCAGTCGAGAAATTTTTAAATTCCAGGTTAATTCCTTTAAAGTAGGTTTTAATATGATCTCTGCCCGCCACTTAGAACTTTTTAGATTTCTATCTAATTGAGACCCGGTCTCTATTAATAAGGAAGAAAGTTCGGATCTTAAACTTTGATTTTCAATAGTTTGTAAATTAATTCTTTTTGCAAGCAGCTTTGAACTATTCACAATCATTTCCAATTCCTGAATTCTTAACCTAGTCTCATCTTGAATTACTCGCATTCGGTCAACGAAATCTCCAATATCCATAGCCCACAAATCTTTGGTTTCATGCATCTGGTATGCTAAAGCTGACACACGATTGTGCACAATTCGCGTAAGCGCTATTCCTCTTAAATAATCCGCTAAATCCGGAGCTATTTTTTGAATCTCAAGCTGGGCTTTGAACAGCTTATCAGACTCTTTTTTTGCGATTTCTACAGATGCAAGAGTAGTCTCTAGATCGTTTATGCCAAGTTCCAATGAACGATTTTCTGCTGTTAAATGACTGAGAGCATTTTCAGTTTCTCTTTTCATTAAGGTTAAGGTTTCATCCCCTTCCGGAGTTTTTGCAATTTCAGGAGGAAACTTGTTTTTAATTTTTTGATCCGCATCATTCTTAACTTGCGCCGCAGTTGTTAAATTAGAGCGAAGTTTCTCTATCTCTTTCTGCAACTCTATTTCAAGCTGCGCCAAATCTTTAATCTTATTTTTTAAAGCTTTTATTTGCGGAAATTTTCCGGACTGAACAGAACTCCAAAGCCCTTGCAAAATTTTAACTTCTTCCTGATACTGTTTATTTTTTGCTTTAACCTTATCCAAATTTTCTTTAGAACCTTTGGCTGCATTCTTAATCTGCATTCTTAAATTTTCAATTTCTATGACCATACGGGAAAGCCCAATGCGAGGGTCATTGGTCACAGATAACACTTGTAAAAGCGGATAAGGATCAATAGGAGTAGAATCAGCCCTTCTTAATTCAAAATGAATGTGCGGGGCTGTATTCTCTGGATTAGGGTAAAGATTGTGAGAAATAAGCAAGCCAGTCTGAACTGAATCATTTTCCATAACCACTGGATTTGCTAGATGACGATAAACTGTTTGATAATGAGAATAGCTTGCGCCAAGATCAACTGTAACATGAATGCCGGAATTAGGCACGCTCACCACTTTGCTTATGCGCCCGCTCATCAGGGCAACGACCGGAGCATCTGAAGCGGAAAAAATATCAATTCCTTCATGTAAACCATTGTGCGCCGCATCCGCAATACCCCAGCTCCCAGGATCAAAATCCGCATTATAAGCAACCTGAACCTTAGTGATGGAGGCTACATTATAGCCCTGATTCATGCGAATGTTTGAAGGAGGCACATTAAAAGGAAAACGACCGCTGGAAATTAAATTTCTAATAACTAAAACATCTTCAACGTTATAAGAAAATCTGGAATTTCGGATAAGGTCATCTAAAAGTTTTACTTTTTCTGTTTCTAAATCATGCGCGGCTTTCACCATGGCGTCAATGACTTCGCTGCCAGATGCTTGAGGTAAAATCTGATCCAACGAGTTAAGAGCTTGACTTGGACTTACCACAACTGAAGGAGCTGGAGCTGGTTGTTGAGTAGGAACTTGACTCTCAGGTTGTCTAGTAGGCGCTTGAAAACTAAAAAAACCAAAATTAGATAATGGCGGAGGGGTTTGCATTGCGCTAGCCTCAACAGATGGCGCTATAAAACGGCTGTTCTTTTTTTGGACTTGAGGCGGCTGAGAAAATACAGAAAAAAGAGTAACTATTCCTAACAAAAATAAAATAATTTGTTTGGGATTCATCTGTAAACGGCTAAAAATAAATCCCATCCCTATCATCCCAGTTTGAATTTCTAAAGATTGCAATGAAGTTTGCTCTGAAACTTTAGCAATGGGAGGGAACATGGAAGCTAAAACTGCAATCACAAAAAGAGCTGCAATACCGCTTGCTGCCGCAATATGAGAAAATATTTTTTGTTTTAAGGTGGGGAGAGCCGCAACTTCTTTTTTAAGCGGCTGAGGAGAGGCTTTACTTAATTGTTTTGGTCCTGCCCTTTCTGGAGGAACTTTCCTTTGAATATTAGAGTATGGCCAAACTTCTTTAGAATAAGGCTCTAATCTTTCGCTATCTTCTTTTTTTGCTTTCCTAAAACTAAGATGGCCTGCTCTCTCCATCCCGGTTTGCAGCCAAAAACTTAATCCAGAAAAAATGCGCACAACCCCTTCTTCGCCAAAACTTCCGGGTTTAGATCGTAAAGTTCCCATAGCTTGTTCAATGGCATTCTCAAATTCCACAGAAACTACAGGAGGCGCGGGTTCAAAATCTGAACTTTCAATTAAAAAATTAACTCTGGAAAATTCTCCCTGATAAGCGCCTAAAAGGATATTATTACCTTTATCTTCAACAGGGCCAACAAAAAACAATTTGTTCTTAATAATGTCCATTACTTTTTCCACTGCTTCTGCCAGCTCTTGATCCTGTCCCTGAACATTGGTTTCCAAATCGCTTTTTAACTCTTCTAATTTTTTTGTGTAAGCTCCTATCAAGGAAGCGTACTTTACTTTTTCTATTCCTTTCCTCTTATCGCTCTTATCTTTTTTCTCCTGCTTCTGGGCTCTTTCAAAAGAAAGTTTTGGACGAATCACAATATAAGGCACCCCTTTATCTCTTAAAAACTTCATCATGCCAGCAGTATGAAAACCTCCTGCAATCAATACCACTCTTTCCTCATTCAATTCCTTTGCTTTTTCCAGGGTCTTCTCCACCATGGTTTGGTCTCTTTTAAAAGCAAGTCTGTAATAGCCTTCTTGTAAATATCTCATCTGGGCATAAGTGGGTGTTTGAGCTCGGCTAATTTTAGAGGGTTGATGCGCTTGGCTTACTTCCAGCCTTAAATCTTTTTCCTTCTGGAAAACAAATTTTTCAATCTCTTTCCAACCTAAGACTTTACCGCTAAAATTTTTTAAATCCCCTTTTTTAACTGTTTGCCTGTAATCTTCCCAATCTGTAGGGGAAAGTTTTTCATCCCAAAACTTGGTTTCTATTCTTAAGCCCCTGTCCACCTCCACTAATTTTTTTAGTTTTTCATCCTTACCCGCAAAACTTAAAAATACATTTTTCTCTAATTTTATGATCTCATCGCTGAGTTTTTCTGTTTTAATTGCGCTATATTTTTTAAGATAATTCACATAAATCTTTATTTGAGGCAGCTCCTTGTTATGCGCTTCGGCAAGATGAATAATCCCCTCATAGAAACGCTCCCCGCTGATCTTTCCCAGACGATAGCTTAAACTTACCTGTCCTAACTGAGCTAGGCTGGATTTATCTAACTTATCTTCTAGAAAAATAAGCAATTTCTTTCTTTCTTCTTCTATTCCTTCTTTTGTAAATTGCGCTTCTAGTTTAACCATATCCTCTAAGCTGGTTAAATTTGGATAATCTTGATTCTTCCAGCTTTGAGGATCGGCCTTTAGTAAATAAGAAAAATATTCTTTTAAAGGAATTTTCTGTGTTTCAAAATTTCCGCTGACATGGTCTAATTCTAAAAGTTTTCTAGGATAAATCTTTCTCTTAATCGCATCCAACCTGAAACTTAATTTTTCCAACTCTTCTAATAAATTTTTTCTATCCCTATCAATCACCTCTCTGGCTTTGGCATTCGCTTCATAAAGCTCTTTTTCTTCCACGCCATAAATCTTTAGCTTGCCAGGCCCCATCATAATAGCCAGATATTCTTCGCCTGTAATCTCTCCCTCCTGAAGTAAACGCTCCGCCATTTCCTTTTTCAAGTTTTCATCAGGGAATACACTAATCCATTCAGGGCTTACCCTTCCCCATGCTCCTTCCACGCAAACTAAAAGCGGCTGAACAGAAGCTGCTTCTTTATCCTCCTGGTTTCCGGAACGAATAATTTTTAATATTTCACTCGCATTTTTTTGAGCGTCATAAACGCCGTGAGCATCTTGAATATGAATCACCAAGGGCGGCTGTTCAGCCAAATTTGGAATTCCTCCCCAAGCTTCAACCACAGTTCCTAAATCCTCTGGAATTTCAATGCCAGAAGCTATGCCTAATTCTTTAATTCTTTCTTTTTCTTCCAGACTTTTATCTGTTTTTTTAAGAGCCTCTGCCACCTTTTCTTTTTTCTCTGTCATTACATCTACTGCTTTTTTTCTTTCATCCCAGATAGAAGCCTCAGCATAGGGAGGCGCAACAATAGAAAACAAAAGCGCCCCCAGCACCAAGAGCGCTGTGCTCTCTAACCAACTTCTATTTTTCTTTTCTATCCAAAAACGAATCATTATTTTCCCTCTATTAAAAAGAAAATCACCCCAAGGGTACTCTTTGGAGTGACTTTCAGTTCAACCTGGCTCAGCGCGTTTATGATAATGCTAGCTGGATCTTCCTCAGAGAAATTAAACTGATGGCTCTTCATCTCTTTAAAAGTTTCAACTGGCAGCTGCGACTGACTTTGCTTAAATTGGACTAAAATCATTATTGCTTTAAACTCAAATATAAATTTTTTATTGACCCAGCTGGCAAGAGAATTCTTCCATGGGAAAAAGCGCAGCTTATGAAAACCATTGGCCTGTAAAAACTTCTCCCAGACCCAGGTTCTTAAATCGTAAACCCCCAACTTAAAATTAAAAAAAGCAGAAGTTTTGATCTGCTTTGCATTGATACCGCCTAATTCTTGTATGCTTTTGCCTTCTGGCATTAAAGACTCTTTGGATTTTTCTAAATTCTTTTTTAGAGTTTCCTGTACCCACATCTGCAGCAAGTTGCCTTCTGACAACATCCGCTCAACTGCGCCTTTGCTTGCCACCTCAATCACTTTACTGGAGCTAAAGAAAAGTTTCTGCCAATGATTGGCTTTTAAACATTTTTTCCAAATTCCAGGATTTAGGATATAGGCCATCTTGGAAATTGCTACAGGCGCGAAATTGGTTTGCTGAATGGAACCTGAGACCACCACAATTTGCGTGAATCCGTTATTTAAACCGCTAAAATGAAAAAAAGATAGAAGCGTTAAAAAACGAAACGCCTTATTCAAAAACTCAGTTCTTTTCTTCTGCTTTTTCATTCGTTGTTTCATAAGTTTTATCATGCTTTTAAATTCTATTTTCATACTAAAACTCTAACCCAATGAAAGTTTAGCTGACAAACCCAAAACTTTTCTTAAACTTTTTGTAACAAATTTGTAACAGAAATGTAACAGATTTCAAGCCCCCCTAGTGTGGTGTATCAAAAAAAACATTGCAGAATGTCGTCAACGATGACCATTGTAAAGCCGTTACTGTTACACTACACTAAGAGGGCCTCCCGAAAAGAATGACCCCATTATCCAAGCTGAACTTAAAAAATCCCCTGCGCCTTTAGCTTACTGCTGAATTAAAAGCACTAGAGACTCTTTCACATCATCCGTAATCTCCTGTAAATTTCTGGCAACTCTACCCTCTGTAGCAGATACCAATTCAATGATCTTAATCAAAGTCTGGTGATTAAAACTTTCAATCCAACGATCAAAATTATCCGTTACAATCTTTACAGCTCTTCCGCCCAACCCATGTTTTTCAAGCTCCTGTAACACATAATCTGCGCGGATGCGCCCATCCATTCCCTCTTCATCCAATATCCAAATTAAACGATCCAACTGCTCTTTTTCTAAACGGCTGCTCAAGAATGTTTTAACTTTATCCAAACTCTTTTGAGAATTTGCAGATAAAGCTAGCTCATTTAATCCCCCTTGTTTTAAGCCAAGCGCCAACCACTCCAAAACAGACTGAATCCACAAAGAATCAGGCTCACTGACATCCAGAAGAAAAATCCCTTTAAGATCAAAAATACTCTTTTTTTCACCCAACCTCTCTTCTTTAGAAAGCGTGGCCCAACGAGCTAGTCCATATCCCTTTATAAAAGCATCCCTAATTTTTTCCTGCTCAGCTTGACTAGCCTGTGCGCGGAAGAGTTGAACCCATTGAATAAAATTAAGCAAATTTGATTTTTCCTCTACATCCATAACAATCCTTCTATCCATCTTTTCCAAAAGATAACTCTTTTTTATTGCAGGCAAAATTTTAAATTGAGCATTGGGCAATGCTCTCTTTAAAGAGCTAAGAACCATTGCTTGACCCTTGGCATCCTTATGACTAAGAAGTTCTAATATCCCAGCAATTTGGGCAATGGAGATGCGATCGCTAGGAGTCTCAGGAAAAACTGCTTTTTCAGTTTTTTCTGATTTTAAAAATTCTTTTAATTCATTTAAAATTTTAGGATCTTGAGAATACCGGACTTCTCTTACTAAAAATTCTTGAGAGAAAGTTACAACCTCTTTAATTTGATTTTGAGGAATCTGTTTTAAAAAATAGAATGTTAGAGCTAATCCCAGAACTGCAACTCCTATAACAATCAACAAAGGAACTAAAATATCTATGGGAAAAGGAGAAATTTGCGCTGGTTTTAAAATAAATTGAGGAAGAGTTTCAGAAAGATTCATAGCATATCCATGAGGAGCAAAGCCCAATATGGTTCCGAAAGCAGCAAATGGAGCAAAGAATCCTATAAATGAAGAAGTTCTATTAGAATTTTTTATTTTTTTGATCCATGCGATCAAAACTCCTGCTAACGATCTAAAATAGATTCCTAGACCTAAAGATGGCAAATTTGATTTTTTCCCTAAATCAGGTTGAGTCGAAATTCTAGCAGGAGGAGAAGGTAAGGGTGGTTTAAGAGTTGGTGTCAGGGGCGGAGCTGGATCTGGGGTCGGAGTTGGGGGCGAGGGTGGAGTAGATGTTGGAGGTGGATTTGGGAGTAGGGTTGGAGTACCTGAAGGTGGATTTGAAGTGATCTCTTCCTTTAGTTTTAAAATGCCTGGAGTCACTAAATCTGCGGTTAAAATATATTCTAAAAGATCATTAATCAAAATTTTATTTCCCTCATAAGTCTCAAGAGTGATCCAAACCTCTTCATTAGTCAATATATGTTCAATCTCATCTTCTGTTAATTCTTCCACGTTCTTACCTAGCTTGGCTGCTGTAAGTTTTTTCTTTGCATCCAAAAATTCAGCAGGAGTTTTTGTCCAACCCTTTGTAGAAAGAAACCTTAACGAGCTAAGAACTTGCCATTTTTCTGGTTTACTTAAATGTGGATATTGAACAATGGGGATATTTCTAGCCCCTCTTACTCCCACTGCCTGTATCCTGATATGGGGTTCCACAATTCCAGTTGACTGCCACATGTTGTTTTCCGGTCTAACAGTCAAAGCATTCATTCTTTTTGCAACTTTTGCATCCCAAATCATTGGATATTTTTTACGTCCTCGTTCCACAATTTGGTCTATCAGCTGTTTATGCCCTTTTTTGCTTTGTTGCAAAGCTGCCCTAAGCTCTTCAGTAAACTCCTGATCATTCTGTTCTGGTCTTTTATAAATATTGATTACATACATGGGAGTGAAAAAAGCTACTGCATCATTAAACCAATAAGAACTCTCTGGATTAGTAATTCTTTTTTCACGATAAGTTGCCTCAATATTAGGATGTTCAGCTAGCTGGTGGTCTTGATTAGGAGTGTCAGTCATTACAATAAGATCCCCACCTTTTTGGCCTGGAGATCGAGGTGAAACCTCTGGCTGAAAATCTAATTCTCTTTTTAAAAAAAGACCTAATAGTTCAAGCCAAACTTTATCAAACTTAGCCGCAGAATTATCCACATTCCTTACAAAAGCCCATCTTTTTTTACTATCAATCATGTGGAGCAGCTCCCCGCTTCTGACCAATTCATGAAAATAGTCTCCATGCCCCCAAGGATCCCGTTCACCTTTAAAAATGATTGCATCTTCATCCCCTGCTCTAAATCTTTCTTGAACTGCTTTTGCATGATCCAGAGCCCTTTGATGACTTGTATCTTCGGAAAATTTTCCCTTTGCTTTTTGTACATCCTCTACAGGCGCAAAAAATTTAATTCTTAAAGGGGCATAAAAAAAACGTATTTTTTGTTTCAGACCATATCCTTGATTAGCCTTTATTAATCTGATATGTTCAGCTCGATAACCCCAATTATTGATCAAAGCAATATCATTTTTCCATACAGCCCCAGCGCCATAAGCTAACTCTTGGTTTTCATATCCACGCGCCTCTCTTTCTAAACCTTCAAATAAACGAAATAGGTTAAAACCAAAAATGTCCAAATAAGTCAGGACTCTTCCATCTTGATCTTTCCCAATAGGTACTGCAGCTTTAGATCTTATTTCGGGAACTCTAATTGTAACGATAGGATTAGTTCTACTATAGTTCATTTCATTAATTAAAGATTGAACTTCCCGCGGGACTTCCGCTGGATTCATTCTGGAACTAGCTCCTCCAGCTAACATGGAAATGGTTCCCTCACCTTTTAATAAAGATTCTACCCCTAATCTTTCTAATTCTAATCTTTCCTGATCAGAAAGTTCATTAATATCTAAAACATCCTCTTTTCTGCTAGGTCTAAAATCCCTGGAAATGGGGGTAGTTCTTAACTCTCCCATCCAATATTTGATACCCCACTCTAAATCGAAATTATTAGCTTTATCTTCAAGCAGAGCTAATTCCGTAAATTTATCTGCCAATGTATCATCTCTATAATCTCCTTCATTTAAACGATGTGCCCAATAATTTAAATCAAGGAATGATAAACCGTTCTCATCTTTAATACTGTATCTCTTATCCCTAGCGATTTCTCTTACCTTTTGCATTGCTTCAAACTTTCTTCTGAGAGCATATTCACTTAATCCCATACCAATATAAATAGTAATATCCTTATCTGTTAAAGAATAGGCATAGGGATTGGGTTCAAAAAGAGCATACTCTTCAGCTATTGAACGAATCCTGCTTGTATCGGAAATTCCATACTGACCTTTCATTGATTTCAATTTCAACGCAAATACTAATCTATATTCGTATCTACTTGACTCTCCTTCCCTGATATCACTAAAATATTTTTTTAATTGTTCGCTTGTTCTTTCACCTAGTGTCAGTTGATCTGCCCAGTAAGTTAACTGATCTCGTGGACTTAGATTGGTTGGAGAATCAATGTGATACCTTATCTCATTGGCCCAATGTCGGATAGTGGAACGGGCATTGAATTCTCTTTCTAACTGTGCAACGCTAAACTCTGGATCAGCCCAATAATCCAAATCCTCATAATTAAAACTATAGGTATAGGGAAAATGATCATATGTTTTGACTACTCCTTCATAAAATAATTTATATCTTTCTATCATCTGTTTTACTAATTTTAATCTTGCATACATTTGGGAAATGGTCAGCCCATATTTTTCTGATAACTGTTTCATCTCAATTAATCTTTCCTCTAAGGTAGGGATATTTTTCCATTTACGCCTTGATTCGAATTGACTAAGCTCAAGGCAGAGTTCCATTACTTGACTATCGCTCAGCCCATAAAGAACTGCTAACTTTGAAAGATTCTCTAATGCTTGATTGATAAATAACCTAACAGCGCCTTCTTTGTTTTCGGTTCCATCCCCAGTTCCACTGCCACTACTACCTCCACTCCCTCCAGAGTCACCTCCACTCCCGCTACCTCCGGAAGCTCCACCGCCCATACCAAAAGCCCCTGTGAAAAAAGCAGCGGAAAGTAAAGCGGTTTTAGCAATTTTTAAAAATCTAACAGCCCCTTTTTTAACAAATTTTCTTGCTTCAAGAAAAAGAATTAAATTTGAATTAGGTTCAACTTCTGCTATGGCAAAAGAATCTCCAATCTCTGTTTCTCCAGATTGCAGATTTTTGTACTTTTGTTTAAATAGCTTAAGGCTTTTCAAGGTTGCTTTTGGATTTTGAACGAGATCTTTTTTTAGGAAATCATTTTCTTTGCGAGGGGTCCAGACTCTATAAATTTTTCCTCTATATCTAACTTGCGCGCTATAGATTTCTCCTTGCCAATTCCCTTGTTCCTCTACTTTTAGCACATCTCTCCTTTTCCAGTTCCCCATCTGTCTTATCTTTGGCATACTTTTTTCTTTCCAATACTCCATTTGTTCTGCCTTTTGTCCACTTCTTCTTATCCAGCTATTCCATTGGGGCTCTATCTTTTCTCTGTTTTCTGTATGATTCTCTTTTGAAGAACTTAATACCCCTCCCACAACTTCAAAAATACCTTTAATCGCATCTCTAACCTCTCGGAAACCAAAATCTGCTCCACTACCTAATCCTTGAGAACGGGGAATAGAAATTTTTTCAGGCAAGAATAATTTCTCTAAAGGGAGAAGCTCTCTTTTGAAACTATAAAGCGGATGCGCCTCTCTTTCCGAACCACTGATATCCATTCTTGGGCGGATGGTAAGATAAGATATGCCTTTTTCTTTTAACTCATTTTCTATACCCAAGCTATGATAGCCGCCAGCAACTAAAACAGTAACCTTACATTTTTTTTCCTCCATTCTCTGCATGAGTTTTTGGACAAAGATATTATTTCTCTGGTCTGAACAAAGACTAAATCGAGCGGCATTTTTTAAAAAAGGCATCAATTTTTTCATATGCCAAGCGGGTTGAGCCGAGAATGGCTTTTGCATCTTTCTTCCATGATGATCATAGTAAGGAAGCTCTGGGGAGAGATTTCTAGTTTCTTTAAAAAATGAATCTTCCAGAAGATTCGCTTTAACAAAAATCTCATGGATTCGTTCATCAATTTTAGTTATCTCTTTTTCTCTTTTTTTATATTGCTCGTAATCTTCTGGGCTTAACTTATATTCCAATGCTGTTTCTAATAATTGGAAATCTTGATCTAGATTAAGAAGGAGAGACTGAACTGGATTCCGATCAGACACTGCTCTTTTAAGAAACGACTCTTCTAATTTTTTAAGCTCTTTAAAAAGTTGTTCTTTATCTATGCTTTCTACGACTACGAGATACTTAATATATTTTTCTAATTCAGGATTAATTTTTAAATTTGCCTGATCCAATTTTTCATTTAAAAAGCTGTAAAACTCACTCTGTTCTATTTTCCCTAGTCTAGTGAGCAAGCTAACCTCTAACAGTTCAGTAATCTCTTGATCTGAAAGTTTTTGAGATAAGGCCATTAATAAAACTTGCTGCTCTTTCTCTACCTTTTTAAAATCTAATTTTTTTTCTTGACTCCATGCTTTTAAAAATTTCTGAACATTAGAAAAAAAGGATGAACCCTGCTCGACCTGCAATCTCTTATCTTTTGGATCTTTAGATTTCTGATGACTCCTATGATCTTCTAGGATGCGTCCTAATGCTTTTCGCCCTTGAGAACCATGGAAGGTAGAATGAGATTCTAAATATCTGACCCATTCACCAAGATTTCTCTCCCCGTTTTTAAATTGCATTTTCCAAACATCAAGCTCCTTCATCTGAGAACTATAAAGTTTCTCTTTCAAAAATGAAATTTCTAACTCTAAATCTTTGAGCCATTTCTCTATTTCATTAGCCTTTCTTAAATTCTTTTTAAAACTATTTACCTGTTCTAAATATTTACTTTTCTCTTCTACTCCATAAAATTCAACTTCCGCCCTTTCCCTGCCTAAACCTGCTAATTCCACGCCAGTTAAAAGCCCTTGTTTTAAAAGATAGTCTGCAAGTCCCAGCAAAGTTACTTGATCTGGATAGCGGCGATATTTTTCAATTCCCTTTAATTTTCCTTCAGAGCCTTCTACCCCTACGAGATCCACTCCGGAATCCATCAACCCTTTAAGCAAAGATGCGATATTTTTCTGTACAGAATAAATCTCATGAGCATCTTGGATGTGGATGACTAAAGGCGCTTCAACTTCTATTTTACCCTCAAGATCATTGGAAATTTTTCCTTGGGCAAAATGAACCCTGACAATTTCGCCATAACGCTGGATTTCATCTCTTAGCTTATGAGGAATGGTTGAAAACTCCCTTAAGCTCTTTTTACCATGACGCTTTTCTTCTATTTTCTCTAAAAGATACCCTAGATGTTCTTGAGAAATTTTATTAATAGCTTCCCTTTGAATTTTAGGAAGCGATTCATCCAGATTTAGATCTACCCCATCTCTACCTGCCAAATTTAAAGAAAAAGACGAAAAATTTTTCTGATCTAAATTTATTTCCCCACTGCCTCCCAAGTTTAGAGGTAGAGAAGCTAATTGCATGGGCTCTATTTTCTTTTTAAACTCATCCACATTTTTTTTACGCTCTTGCCAAAAAGAGGCATCTGCATATGGAGCGCTTAAAGAGCTAAACAAAAATGAAAAAGCAACCACGATTGCGGTTGCTTTCATATAAAATTTGCGTTGTTTAGAAGCCCAGAGCTTGATCATTTTTTCCACTTTAGAACATCATTGCCCTTTCATAGATTTTTACTGGATTCAACCATTTCAAAATAAATGCTAATACAAACGGACTTCTCTAGGTCATTTCCCTAAGAAACCCAAACAACTAAGGCTCAGGCTCCTAAATGAAAGATATAAAAAAATAAAGAAACTTTTCTTCAATTTTTTGTAACATTTTTGTAACAAAAATGTACATTTTCATAAAATTTGACCTTCCCTTTTTATAGGCAAATCAAAACTATTGACAATAGATTTAATGTGGTGTATGCTTAACGTTGTATGTATTACATAAGCATTCATACATCCAACCTAATTTGCAAGGAGGACATTATGTTTAAATCTAATTACGTTAGAGTTAATTTTATGCTTCCAAGAGATGTTTACTCTGCATTAAAATCTTTAATACCAGAAAGAAAGAGGAGTCAAATCGTTACCAATCTCCTACAGAGCGAGATACGTAAGAGAGAACAAGAACTTTTCAAAATAGCAAAGTCTGTTGAAAAAGATTCTGCTCTGAATGCGGAAATGAAAGATTGGAATACGACCATTCATGATGGACTGGGTGAGACTGAATGGAAATAAAAAGAAGTAATGTTTACTGGGTTAACCTAGACCCTACTATTGGATCTGAAATTAAAAAGAAAAGGCCTTGCGTTGTGATCGGTGTTGATCCTGTCAATATGGCTCGTAGAACTGTGGTTGTGATCCCGCTTTCTACTTCTGGCAAGGAATATCCACCGCTTGCGATTGGCATAAACTGTATGAATAAGAAAGCTGTGGCGGTCATTGATCAAATCCGAGCAGTTGACAAATCACGCTTCATTCAACAATGCGATCGTTTAGATAATAATGATATGACTCAATTGGAACAGGGAATAAAAACGATTTTAGGAGTTTAATCCGGGATTTATTCATTTTTGCATCTTACATTTTTTGGTTCTTTACTTAATCCTCTCTTTTAAGAGAGGATTAAAGCGCTTGGCTAATATTATATAAAATACTTAATTGACAAATAAATCAATTAGTTATAATATTAGAATATGCTAACGTTATCCTTTAAACTGCGAGAATTGTTTCACTTAAATTTGCTGCGCCATTTGGGAGTCCGTCTTTCTGGGCGCGCCTATGCGCTAAAAGGAGGGATCTGTCTTCGTTTCTTTCACCATTCCCCCAGACTATCAGAAGATATGGATTTAGATATTTCATCACGGGTAAGAAAAGAAACGTTAGAAAATGCCGTGGATTCCATTATCCACAGCCGTTCCTTTCTTAGCCCTTTGATTCCAAGAGGCCTGATTGATATTAAAATACGCAAGCCAAAACAAACAGAAACCACTCAAAGATGGAAATTTTTACTAATTTTAAGTAAACAAATCGCTTTGCCGACAAAGCTAGAATTTAGCCGCAGAAGAAAAGATATCATTTACTGTAAAGGGATACCCAATTCTGAAATTCTAGCCCAATATCAGTTCTCTCCCTTCGCATCGCAGTATTACGATTCTGGTTCTATGGCAGAGCAAAAAATTCTTGCGCTTTCTTCTCCCTCGCGCAATGCGGTCAGGGATTTATTTGACCTTCACCACCTTTTTTTCAATATTCCTGTTCAACCGGAAAAGATGAACCTCCTCAAAATTGAGGCAAAGGAAGAGATCGAACATGCTTATGAAAAAATATCTAAATTTTCATATAACGACTTTAAAGAACAGGTCCTTCCTTTTCTCACAGAAACTATGATCTCTCTTTACAAAGACAAGAATATTTATGAAGAGCTGAGGTCAAAAGTTGAAGAGTTCCTGATTGGACGATTGTCATGAGAAAATCCGCTGTGGAATTATTAAAATTACTGCATTCACACCAACTTCGTGTCTTCACAACCCTAGATATCTTAACCTTGACTGGAATGAATCGCCCGGCAGTAACTCAGGCTCTCTGCCGTTTGAAAAAGCAACAGCTCTTAAGTAGAGTTAAACGAGGGGTTTGGGTCAATAAGTTAATTGAGAATCATAATCCTTTTGAAATCGTCCCTTTTCTTAGAAACCCATGGCCATCTTATGTTTCACTTCATAGCGCGCTTGCGGATCATGGATTGATAGAAGAAATCCCTCATGTTATCTATGCGGTTACATCCGCTAGCCCTAAAAATTATCAAACAGAGTTGGGAGAGTTTCATATTCATCATCTTCCAAAGCATCTTATGTGGGGGTATGAAATTAAACAGATGGGGCAGGGATCTTTTCCTATGGCAGACCCTGAGAAAGCGTTTTTAGATATGGTCTATCTGGCTTTAGTTCCTCGCTCGCCTATTGAGTTAGTTCACAAGAGAGGAAGAAAGTGGCGCTTAAACCTGCAAAGGTTAAGTGAATATGCGCGAAAGTTTAATTTTCCACCCTTAATCACTTACCTAAAGAAAAATAACCTGTTTAGTCTGTATTTGCCCCGATTTTTTATTTAGGAAGGGAGTCGAATTGAGAAAAAGATTTTTGACGGACAAAATCTTTTAGTTCTGGAGCGATTTGCATTCCCCCAAGATTCTCTAAAACCCAATTAAGATCTAATTGAGCCAGGGAATAATAAGTGTTTGTATCTGGGTCTATCCAGTGTTCTGTAATTAAAACCCCAAGAAGGCTTGCCTCGGAAACTGTGGTTTGAGAACGGGCAATATCTTTTTTCCCGGAAGAGTCTTGATAATCTTTAAAAATAGTCGTTGTAAAAACACCAAAAATTTTCGCAATCTCAGCTCGGGCATGATTATCCGCAGCTTCTACAGCTAAAGACCTGTCGGAAATGCCGGACATAAAACCAACTCCGGCAAAAATTCTTTTGCCTGCATTTTGAGTTGTAATCCACCCTCCTCCCTTATTCACCCATTCAGGAGCGCTCTTAGGGGCAATGGTATGTTGTTTTGCTGCGCAGCCGCTCACAATTAAAAATGAAATTCCCACTATTATAAATTTGCAACTAAAATTCCAACCAGACTTTTTCAAAGTTCTCATAAATTTTCTTGTATTGTAGATTTAATACGTCCTCCTCTTAATTAATTTCTGCCGCTAAAATCATTTCACTACAAAAAACAGTTTATCAGCATGAACTACTAATGTGGTGTAACAGTAACGGCTTTACAATGGTCATCGTTGACGACCTTCTGCAATGTTTTTTCGGATACAGCACACTAATTATGGCAGCGCTTCCTCTAAAAATTGTTGCTCGTGCAAGATTAATTGATCCTTTAGAGCTTCTGCAGCGCTCTTGCCAGCTTCCTCTAAAGCGTTTAAGGCAGATTGGTTTAACTCTCTATGGAATCCTTTGGCATTCACATGCGCGGAAGCAATGGTTTTGCCATCCCCCTTTTTCTGCACAGAGACATTGCCTTCAGCAGTATAAACACGATTGCTAAGCACCAAGCCGCCTTTCATTAAATAAATTTCACCCACAATCTCCAAACTTGGATTTTCCTTTTGCAACACATAGCCGAAGGGAGAAAGAGCCCCCATAAAACTAGAATTAAAAGCCAAAGCTCCATTTTCCAAACCTGACACTTTCACGGAAAGAGTAAAGCCTTTTAAAAGCTCCATGGTTTTTTGGATCTCATTTTTAAGAAGCGTTCTTAGTTCATTGGTATCCTTAATTTGCCCTTCAAAAAATTCCACATCTTCTCCTACGCTCTCCAAAATTTTACTTGCCTGTTTAAACATTCTGATTCCTAACCATATTTTTCCATCGGCACAGACTCTTTTCCCTCTTCCATAAAGCTCCAGAGCGCTTAAACTTTGAGATTTCTTATTTTTTAATTGTCTTTCTCTTTCTTCCCAAGCAGAACCTTTAGAATAGCTGGTTAATACATACACATCATATTTTTCCAAAGAAAAATTTTTATCCAAACGAGTCTTTTTCTCAAAATACCAATCCACTAATTGGACTCCAAGCAAATTAGATTCACTCTTAGAGCGCAGCTGCCTGGAAAGATGTTTTTCTAGTTCTGTTGTCTTTTCCTGAAATTCAGAGCGTATCTGAACCCCTACAAATTGAGAAATTTTAGATAGAGCGTCTTTTATGGCTGATTCTTGCGCAGCTTGCAGAGAATCGCAGCTGGAACAGAGTCCGACAAAATAAAGAAATTCTTGAGATTGGGGTGGTTTTTCTATCCATGCAGGTTTTATTTTTGAAGAAGATTCGCGAATCAGCTGGGATTTGGGAGCGCAAGAAGGAAGAATAAAAAAAAGAGTTAAAATGAAACCCCAGAACTGAGATTGAATTGTGAAAGACGATGAAAAATTAAAAATTTTAACTATTTAACCACCCCTTGATTTTTCAATTCTTTAAGGTCAGCCTGCATTTTTTTAATGTTCTCCTGTCCCTTTAAATAAACGGGATCCGGCTTAAAAACATAGGCTTTTTTCATCGCCTCCAAAGCTTGATCATGCTGATTTTGGCATTGATAGGCTAATCCCAAATTCCAATAAGCTTTTGCAATGGTTCCTGCTTTTATTTCAGGATTCATCTCTGCGGACTTAGCTGTATCTTTGAAAACTTTTGCGGCATTCGGATAATCATTAATTTGAACGTAGCGAATCCCTTGCTCTAAGGCAGGAAGAGCTCCATCTTTAGCAAAAGCAAGATAGATGGTTTCGCTCCAAGGAATAATCGCTTTAGTAAAGATATTAAGACCTTCTTTTAAAGCACAGGATAGGATCGCCTCTTTATCTAAAGGTTCAGGAGTAGCGTCTTTAGCTGTGGTTTTATTGGCGCAAACCCCTGAAATTTTTTTACTCTTAATAATTTCCCCTGTTTCCACAGAAACCACATCCATGCTGCCAGTCACTGTTCCTTGTCCTAATCTCTTATAATATTTACAATCATATTCCTCATAAATTGTTTTCCCCTCAGAATCTTTTCCTTTAGCCCTTTTGCATCTCGTATTTTCTGAGGTCAACTCTTCATTATATTTTCCCTCTACATGGCCTGTAAAAATAACCGCGCTAGAAAGAAGTTTTCCTATCCGTAACCTTTTAGATGAATCTGCTAGATCTGAATGAGAAAGGGTTAATTCTCCTAATATTTGACGAAGCTGGCTGCGATCTACTACCTTAAACTGTTTAGCTTCCACAAGCGTTTCTTTTAAACCGCCTAAAAATCTTTGCGACATATCCCCAGTCATTTCACCAATTACCACCTGTTTATATGGGGACATATTTACTTCTGCGGGATGCATGATTTGCACAGGAACTTTAACAGCAGTCGCGCAACCAATTAAGGAAGGCGCCAAGAATAGCGCAAAGAAAAAAATTATTTGAACAATCACTAGACTACTTAACTCCAACCATCTTAAGACCAAGAAGTCTAAAATGGTGGTCAAAAGTAAAAACCTCATCAATTCCAAGTCTTTCAGCCACAGCAACTAAAATAGCGTCAAAATAACTAATATCTTTTTTTTTCGTAACCTGCTGCAAGATGGCGTGAGCAGCCCATTCATCTTCAATAGTAACTCTTTCAATTTCAAAGTCCTGTAACGCTGCATTTAAAAAATCCCGCGCTACGTTTGGACCTAAACGCTTATTAAGTATGGTGTGTGACTCTGCAAGCAAAAAGTTAGGTAAAATCAATGTAACATGACGATGAATTAGAGAATCGTTGATGATAAGCGCATTTTCATGGTGACTATCTTCTAAATTAATCAGAGCAAAAATTGCGCTACTATCTAACAAAATACTAGCCATGGACCTGTCTTCCTAATTCTTTATCTAAATCTAATTTTCCAAACCTAAAAGAACCAATTAAATTCTTCATCTGCTTGCCTGTATAAATACGAAGCGTTCGCCTGCCTGCTGAACATAACGCATCTCGAATAAGTTCTCTAGCTTCTAAACTCATGGAACAACCTCTCCTTTCTGCTAGTCCCTTTAAATTTTTGTAAAGAGGAGTTTCCAAAACAACATGTATTCTTGGATTTTTAGTAGGCATATTTTCTCCTATTTTTAAATTAAATAAATCTAAGTGAAAGGTTATCAGAAGTGGCGAACCTTGTCAAGTGGGTGCATCTTGTCATCTTGAGATACCACCAGCTCTAAAAAATTACCATTTCGTCATATCTGGAAGTAATAACCTTAGCAAGAAATGAGGAATAAAAAATTCTTATTTTCATTTTTAGAACTATTTTCCTTTGATTAACTTTGCCTTTAAGATGTTGAGTTTATCTTTTACAGGAGCTGTTGGATCAAGATTAAGAACTGTTTGATAGGCTGAAATCGCTTGGCTAAATCTTTTTTGTTGAGTATAGAGATAAGCCAAATTAAGATAAGCTTCGGAATTAAGAGGTTCTAGTTCAATCGCTTGTTGAAAAGATTTTTCAGCTTCCTCAAATTTCCTTAAATTTCCATAAAGTATGCCCAAATTGTTATAAAGTGAGTAGTCCGTCTTAGAATTTGGCATGATTTTAAGAGCTCTTTCATAAAAAATCTGCGCTTTGGAAAAAAATCTATTTTGAAAGTAAAAAAAGGCTAGCGCTTTAAGAGCCTCTTTATTTTTTGGCTCTAACTCAATCGCTTTTAAATAAAAACTTTCTGCCTTAAGATCATTTTTTTCACTTAAAAGTTTCCCAAGATTATAATATACACCGCTGACATTTGGATTTAATTGCAATGCCATCTCAAAAGCCAACTTTGCCTTTTCCACTTCTTTATTTTCCGCATAAAGCATCCCAAGATTATTTAATGCCCTGTTATTGTTTGGGTAAAGCCTTACGGACTCTTCCCAAATTTTTAATGGATATCTGTACAACTGATTCCTTTTCCAAGTTAATCCTGAAAGTACAAAAATATAAAGCATTAAGAGGCCTGCAAAGATTGCTCTTAAATTTAACCTACATTCAACACTTATATGTTTTGGTCTGAACATCCCAGCCAAGAAATGGAATATCTGGGAGCGCCCTTGGAAATTTCTCTCTTCAATCCTTGATCTAAAATGTAAAAGAAAAGAGACTAGCCCCAAACAAAGTCCCCATGAAGGTAAATAGAGCCTTCTTTCTACCATGGCATCATAGATAGGAAAAAAACTTGAAGTGGGAAGCAGTGTAATTACAAACCACAAAAGAGAAAATAGGAAAATTTTGTTCTTCTTAAAAATAGTCAATGCTGCGGTCCCTAAAAATAAATAAAAAAATAAAGAATAAATGACTTTTAAATCCAGCAGGTTTTTTATAGGCAGAATAAAATGATCTATACATTGGCCTTGCGGCAATAAAAATAGTTTAAGATAGTTTATAACTACAACCGTCTGAGTTAAAAAGTAAGAATAAGCTGACCAGCTTTTTTCTATTCCCCCTCCCATAAAGCCAATTTTTCCAAAATAATAGTGTCTAAATAGAATGGTGAGTAGTAAAATGACCCAGTAAAATAAATGAGGACGCCAACGATTTATGATCTTTTTAAAATCAGAATTGCTTAAGAAAAAATAATCGTATAAAAAAATAAGAGCTGGCAGGGTCGCCGCAATCTCTTTTGAAAAGAGCGCCAGAAAAAAAGAAAAATAAGAGCATAAGTAAAATAAACGATTCTTTTCAAAAGCTTTGACAAAAAAGAAAATAGCAAGCAGATAGAAAAAGGCAGCTAAACCGTCCGAACGGTTACTGATATAAGTGACTACTTCTGTTTGAAAGGGATGGAGCGCAAAAATTAAAGCAGCGCTTAAAGAAAAAATGTTCTCAGTACCGGAATAGAAAAATATTCTTTTTGTAAGAATAAATATCAAAAGAGCGGTCGCGCTATGGAGCAAAACATTGAAAAGACGGTAGCTGAATGGATTAAGCGCGCCTATGGCATAATTCAAAGTAAAGGTTAAAAATAGAATTGGGCGATGTGGAACGTTACGGTTAGCAAGAAGTTGATCTGTTTGATAAAAAAGTTTTTGAGGAAGATGATCCCAGTTTCTAATATCTGGATTCTGGACAATATTGCTCCAATCATCAAAGATAAAAGGCGCGTTAAGGGAATTGAGATAGATAAAAAAAGGAAAAACAAGAACCGCTAAATTTGCCCAGAAAAAAAAAGAAGGTTTGTTTAAGTTTTTAAGCAGGGTTAGTTGATATCTTTAATTATTTTTTTGATAGTATCTGCTAGAGCTGGAATCTTAGTCAGGCATACATTGTAAATTGCCTCAGCATTAATATCTGAATAATGGTGGGTGATAATATCTCTTAAACCCATGGCTTTCTTCCATTCCACTTGAGGGTATTGGGCTAGAATTGAATTTTCTGTTACCTTGTCAAAATTTTTCAACCCTTCGCCAATGACAATCAGTTGCATACAAATAGAATCTAGTTTTTCCATACCCTCTGGACTGTTTGTAAAATCGCCCTCCTTTTTGATATGTTCAAAACGTTGTAAAACAGTTTCAATCGAATGAAGAATCTGATTTAAAATTTCCTTTGTTAATAGCTTATCAAACATAAATTGCTTCTTTGTCAATTCGGTTTCTTAAAAAGGGGTTCATCTTATTTCTATAACTAACAATATCTACTTTCCGACGAAATTCTTCTTCTAATTCTTGTTTAATTCCAATCATGTCAAATAGATCCTGTCTTTTAAGTTGAATGACAATATCAATATCACTATCCTTTCTTTGCGTATTTTTGGCGTAAGATCCGAATAATCCTATCTTTTCGATATTATATTTCTTAATCAATTCAGATTTTTTTTTCTTTATTCCTTCAATAATAAGGTTGTTATTTTCCATTATTTGATTATACAAAAAAGCAAGGCGCTGGCGCGCTCACTGTTGGACGTGATAAAGTTCTAACTCTATGCCTGTTTTTTCAACTTTTTCTACTAGACGGGTAAAACTATCTCTTAATTGCATCTGTCTAATCTCATTTAGATCCATTGAGCTAAGCCCTTTTACCAGCTTTAAGAAATCTGCCAGCTCTTTTCCATTTGCTTTAAATAAGATGTCCCAGCCGCCCTTAAGCGAATCCTCGCTCCACCACCCTTCCCAATTTTTAGATTTTACTCGGAACAATAAAAGATCAAAGGAATCCTCTCTTAGACCATTTTTTTCAACTAAAGAACTAAAATTAAATTTCCCTTGCGTCAGTTTCTGCTGAAGCTGCTTAATCTTTAAAGATTGAGAAGCGATTCTATATTTTCTCAAAAAACCTTCCACTTCTGCCTCATTTAAAGTTCCTTGATCTTGAACCAATACCAGCTCTATCATCCTTCTTTCTTTTGAACCAAAACCACTATTATTTTCTTCCATCTTTTTCTTCTGAAGCGATGCCTCGCTTTTTTCATTTGCATCCTCAATTTTTTCAAAGGATTGAATAAACTCATTTAGTTTATCCGCCAGTAAAGGCAAGTCAAAGACACTGATCACGATCCTTAAATTTCTATCTCCAATATTCTCTTTTACAGTTTGAACCCAGTCTGGTTTTAATATTTCAGGAGGAATCTGTTCATAAGAGTACCCCATGCCTTTTGAAACCTGCTCAATAATAGTTTGAGTCCTTTTCTCAAAACTTTCAGACTCTTCCTTTAAATCATCTTTAAAAAATGAAAATTTTCCAAAAAGTTCTGTTTCTAAATGACCTGTGGTAGCGAGCTGGCGTAAGAACATTGGAATTTTTCTTAAGAGACTAAACCTAAAAATATCATTGGGGTTTAAAAAGAAGGTTGAAAAATGAAATCGAACGACCCGACTTAAAATAAAGACTAATTTAGAAATCCCGTAAAGATACTGAACTGGTTTTAAAAAATAGAGCAAAAAATCTTTTAAAATAGGAGGCGTGAGACGCGCAATTTGATGACGATTGAGCCAAACTCGTCCCCCTTCCTGCGTCAGCATCCAAGGAAGAGTAAAAATTCGAATTGCATCCCAGAAAGAATTGAGAATTCTGTTTTCAAAACCTCTGACCCACCCTAAATTCAGGGTAATTCTATTTTTGTTCGGATCATAGTAAGCGAGTCTCCAACCCATTTCTCGAGAACTTTTAACTTCCACTGCCGCCTGTGGATAATAAGACCTTATAATGTCCAGCCAGAAAGGATCTGCCTTATCTTCATTATTTTCATTCCCTATTAAATAAACCATCAGATTTGAAAGCCCAAGAGCTAAAAACGGAACAAACCAGATCAAAGGGAAAATAGAATCTGGCCAAATTAAAATAAAAGCTAGAGAAACTGCTAATGCAAAAGCAGAATGTCTTAAATCTAGGGGCTCTTTCTTTACTGGCTCTACAACCTCTTTCATGGCCTCAACTTGGCTCAACAACTCTCTTAAAACCTCTATTGAAGATGGATCCTCAGGCGTAGGGACATTGAGCTCTAAGATCATTTTAATTGAATCGCTGAAATCCATTGAATCTTGGGAAAAGACGCTCATGGTGGGCAATAGACGATTCACTAACTGCTTAAATTCAAGATAAACTTGCGGATTTTTATCAATCAGAATCGCAATATTAAACAACTCTTCTATGAGTGCAGTTTTATTCACATTAACGTTAAATTTTCCCCGTCCCGCATAATCTAAAAAGTAAAGAAACTCTTCAAAATCAGTTGGAAAACCTTTGCTCCATTCATATTCAACAGGGTTGCCGCTAAAAGCATTAGAGAATAGAGCCTGCGCTAACCTATAATCTTCATCTAGTTCATCCAGTATCTTTTTAAATTTCTTTGCCTCTGTTAAATCTTTAAGAGCCAGCTCCTGCTTTATTTTCTTATAATAGGACTCATTTTTGTATCGCTCCTCAATACTTTGCAAATGTTTTAGAAGTTCCTCAGCTTCACTATCATGCTTGGGAACAATGGTATTCATAATCTCATCATACTGCGCTATGTCTTTTTCCGCAAAAAAGAGCAGTCCAGCTTGATCCGTGTATATAAAATGATCCACTGCTTTCCAGGCTTCATCCTTTGTTAATCCAACTGCGGGCTGGGTCAAGAAATTCATTAATTTTATTTGCAGTTCCATTCTCTGACTTCTGGTTTTTTCCCAAAGCTTTATTTCAGATTTTATTCTGTGTTGCTCTTCTTCCCCAAGCAATTGAGCAAGCTCTTCGATCTTTTTATGAGCCTCTTGAAAACTCAATCCAGACCTCATCAAGGCATGCAGCATCAGTTCCCTGGCAGCAAGGGCCTGAATCATTTTTTTTCTAATCTTTCTATCTAAACTGGCTAACCCCAGCGAACATTTTTTAGACAATAGAAAAAGCGCATGGTCGCTTTCTCCAATCATTAAGCGGGTTAAAAATGCTAGATAATAATGATAGGAATCATCCTCTTTCTTGGCAGCCCAATATTGATCCATTGCCACTGGCCAAATACTTTTCATGCCTAAAGTTGGATAGAACTTTAGCTGCATTGCAAACTCATTCTGAAGCTGCCTGCCTATTTTTTGCGCGCTTAGAGGCACAGCGCTCGCTTTCATTCTTAACTGAGAAAAAGTTTTTTCAAAAAAAGCGTTTAAAAAATAAGGAACAAATTTGGGGTATAGGGAAACCACAGTTTGAACAACATCAAATGTAAAATTTTCATAAAATTCTGTGATAGGAACAGAGATTTCATCATTAACTCCCCTGACAAGAGGCAAAACAGAATTGAACGCGGCCTTTGCTTCATTAGAAAAATCGCCCTGCAAAAGCATCCAAATTAAATGCTCCGCTTCTCCCTGATGCAATGAGGTTACGATTGGATCATTTGAATCTTTTAAACTGCCTCCTACAATAAAATCAAGATAGCGCAAGGCAATGGCCTGCATGCTTAAACGCTGCTCTAATCTTTCTTCCCCATCTCTAACTATAGGATAAGCTCGTCCTTTAGGCGGCAAGCGCAATTCATAACCAAAACTGCCGTCTGGCTTTCTCCCCCAAATAATTCGATGCCCTAACTCTCCAACATAATGGTCTCTCCTGCCAACAGACTTTCCAAACATGGCAGCTCCAATGCCTTGCAATCCGATTTTGACAAAAGTAGCTTCTCGAGTCATTTTTTTTGTACTTTTATTTTTTCTGTATCCAAAAACTTCAGCCAATAAACTGTTTACAACTTCAATGGAAATGATCGCGTTGAAACCATAGCTATCTTTAAGGATACCGGACAATTTTGAACTTAAATCCACTCCTCCTTCCTGCACGTAAGAAGGATCTTCAAAATCTTGAGGCCTGAAATATTTAATATTATGGCTAAACACTTTTCTTTTACTTTTAACGTGTCCTGACCACGCGATCTTTAAATTATGTATTTGATTCTTAGCTCTAGTCTTATCCATGTTCCTAGCTTTGGCAAACTCTTCTACTAAAGAATTAATTTCTCTCATTAAATAATAATAGATGAGGGTTCTAGCAGCCTCTGAATTTTTAATTCTCTTTTTTAAAATATCCTTTTCTATTTCAGACCATAAGATAGATTTCCTTCCAAAAAAATCCTTCTCACGTAAAAAACCATTTTGATCTAAAAGAGCGATCTCTATTTCTTTGCTGCCGATGCTAAGAGCGATCTGAATTTCCTGCTGTTCAGGGGTAAAAGCCAATAAACGATTCTCTTTGTTTTCATAAATTCTGCTGACTTTAATTTTTCTAGGGATCATAGTCTTTTGAACCCCGCTCACTAAAAAATCTTCATTTACCAGATCTCCAAGCGCAAATTCTTCTCCCCCTGCAAACAAATAAATATTATTCTTAAATTCTTTGTCTGGATTAGAGTAACCATCCACAAAAGCCCTAAGAGCTTTTCCTAAATCCCCTGCAACTGCTCGCAAAAATTGAATGGCGCGGGGGTCTTTTGCTTTTAACTGTTGGCTGATCATTTTAAAAGTATTTTCTATCGCAACCGGTTCCCCTTTTTTTATCTTTTTTTGTTCAAAAAGCAATCTAAAATTTTCCGGAACAGCCTGTGCCCCGCGATCAATTAACTCTTTCCTCTTGCTTTTATTTAAATTGACCTCCATAATTCTTACATCCTGGGTTTCAATAGAAATTTCATTCCAATCTTGAGACTGCCTTTGCGCATTGAGATCATGGCTTTTAACTCTGGCAGCCAGCATGTCTAAAATAGTAGAACCTGTATCATTTAATTTAACCATCCAGTGAGTATCCCCTAAGAAAATTTTTGCCACCTCATCTACCAGATCAGCATTCGATAAACCCAAAACAATGGTATCCTCCTCCTCTCCTTTAAAAATATCTATAGGACGATTGCTTACAATCCCGCCGTCAGAAAAATAGTGTAAATCTCCATTGATTCGTATTGTGGGCGGGCGGTAGAAATAAGGGAAACTTGCGCTGGCTCTTACTGCTTTATAAACCTCAACTTGTGGACTGTTCTTTGCATTAAAAATAAAACGATCCCGTGTGGTAAGATCAGTAGCCACAATGTTTAAATCAACCCCTTGATCTAATAAATCTTGAAAAGTTGGATCTTTAATTTGACCTGTAGATTCTACATATCTTTCAAATATTATGTTTCTAACCCACTCTTCAAAATGATTGCCTTCATAAAGTCCAGCTTGAGTGCTAAGCTTTAATTTACTTAAAAGACCTGTAAACCATGTGGGACGAGACTTTCCATCTGTAAAAATACGAGGGTCAGTCTGTTCCATAATTTTTTCTAATTGCTTGCCAGTATATCCCACAGCCAAAAAAGCTGCGCCTATGGCTCCTACAGAGGTTCCAGCAAAAGATTTAAATTTGAATCCTTGCTTTTCTAACTCCTGAATTGCGCCAATGTGAGCTAAACCTCTTACGCCGCCGCCTTCCAGCACTAAGTTCACATGCCTCACCCCGCCCAATAGTTCATCAAAATGAGTTCTTAAAGGCTGAGTGCCACTTATCAATAACGGCTGTGTTCCTTGAGTTCCCACCAGCTTGCCTGTACCTCGATTCCTTTGCAGGTTTTTAGGATCAGCTTCTACTGCTGCTGCTGCTCCTGATCCTGCTCCTAAATTATGATCTGTTTCTACATCTAAATCTGCTATTCCAGGCAAAAACCGTTCTCTTAATTCAATTTTTGCCGCCTCCACTCCTGGCAGAGCCTCTATGGAATTTTCCAATTTTTTAACATCCACGCCTTCAGGAACCTCCACATCCATGCTGAATTGAAGTTTTTCACCGCTCGCTTTTCTAAGCCCGCTTCGAACCATTTTCATCCTAATTCTAAAAACAAGCTCTTCCCTTTCTATTCTTTCTGTATCTTCCCTGCTTGGATTTTCCAGATCACCATCTTCTCCTTCATGGTTCTGAAGACTCTTTTCTATGATCGTTGTAAAACTAAGCCCTTTAACATTTACGCCCACTTCTCTAGTTTTGTCAGTAATGTCATAAACTAAACCATTGCGATCGGAAGCAATCACATTTAACTTTCCTCTTTGTTTATTCAAGGCTCTATATTTTAACCACTGCTCTTGAGTTACTTTAATATTCGCTAAATTCTGAATCATTTCTGAAATAAGCGCTTGAGTAACATGCGTCCCACGGAGATGCTCCCCAGTTAATTGAAGAGTGATAATCTCATGGCCTTGATTAGTTGTCTTAGTATGAATATCCACAATATTTCCGCAGGACCAGCTGATTCCGGCAATTTGATGTAAGATGCCGGGAATACTATAATGCACTTTTATCACTAATTTTATCCTGTGGTTCTCGGAAGATTTATCGTAAGAAATATTGTAATTCATTACTTCTATTGGCTGTTCAACTTTTAGATCCTTAATCCTTTGATTTACATTATAAAGATGAGAGTTGGGCTGAAGGTTCATTTCTGGTTTAGTAAAATAAAGTTGAGCGCTGGAACGCTTGAACGGATCTTCAGGTGGCAGACTATTCCGATCTATGGGCCAAATAGAGCCGGTTCTCTCATCAAATTTAAGCAAGAAATCCTTATTTTCAATGGACTGAAGCACCGCTTGAAAATTACTCTTAAAATCATTGCTCATTTGGACTCCAACATAGCTAAACTCTTGCCTGGTCCTTAATTCCATTTTAATCTCTTCCAAACGCTGCAGCAATTTATAAAGCCAATGCGCGTTTTCTCCGCTTTCTCCCCTTAAAAAATCTGGTTGAGTCATTAACTTGATTTCTATTCCGCCAAACTTGATATTGGTATAAACAAAATTTCCATCTTCCTTTTCTTTTCTTTTCACTTCCCATGCTCTATCTTTATCTACAGCCAATCCTATGTGAGCATGATTAGGATCTAAAGTGTGCTTCCACTCTTTAACTTGAGGCTCTTTTCTATTCTCTCTTAAATTGATCTTATATTCACTGCTTGACCAGGCTTTATCCAAAGATTCCTGATCTGGAAACACAATCGCAACCCCAAGAAGGTCGCTCACTAAAACTCCTTTTACAGGATCTTTGGGCAATCCCCCTTTACGAATCACTTTATTAATGGTTTGAGGAGCTCCTTTAGGACGCACTAAAACCTGAAGATAGGGAATTTCATTCTCTTTTAAATAATTCTCAACATTCTTCTTCATGATCTCGGCGTCTGCAACTTGCATAGCTCTTAAAAACTTTTCATAATCCTCCTTGCCAATGATCTTAATTAAAGATGCGGTTAAAAGCTCTGAAGCGATATCTTCTCTTAGAACTCTATCCGCAAGCGTTGCCCAGATCAGACGAATCTGCATCTGTATATTACTAGTGATTCTCTCGCTTTCTTCTTCCGGCGCTGTTTCTAACGCATAGTAACGATCTGCCAAAACCAAAAGTAAAGACTCTGGATCTCCAACCATCTTCAAGCTAAGATCAATCTGATTCATTAGAGCGTCAGGAGGGCCTTTAACGTCAATTGGAAAATCATAAGGAATCTGATGAACAGATCGCAAACGATTTAAGCGTTCTACAATCTCATTTAGATCACGGTCTTTTAGTTCAAAAAAATCCACGCCTTTCATTTCCCGATTAATTAAACGTTTTATGCTTTCAGCGATCTCCTCTTTTGATCTTTCATCTTTAAATTGAATGCCATGCTTTTCCAATAAACCGCTAATCCTTTCACTGGATTTAACTGGTTTTTCTTGAACAAGATCTTTAATTAACTCTCTAATTACCTCTTCTTCTTTTTTACCATCTTCCAGTGTGACTTTTGACTGTAACAGCTCTTTAATCTTTTTGATGATCCTCTGGGGGAGTTTTTCTGTAGTTAATGAAACCGCTTTTTCTTTAAAATGCGAATTCAATAAATCCTCTATTTGTTTAGCGGTCACAGAGCTGTCTTCTGGAAAATGTTTGTGCAGCAGGGCTGCAAAAATCGTATTTGCAGAAGCTCCCCAACGGAAAAGCGAGATGCTAAGCTCGCTCGCTTGGTCTTGATCCTCTTTTTTCTCGTAAAATATGTTTGCCAGCTCTTTAAAAATTTTAGAGCTCCCAGTCTCTGCCTCCTGCTTGATCTCTTCCCAATGAAGATTGAGTTCCTCAATTCTTCTTTTTCTATTCTCAAGCAGCTCCTCTGGATTCCCAACCTCATCCTCTCCCTGAATGGATTCAACCTCTGGTGTTGACCCATCCTCAGGCAATGACAAAAAAGGAGCTGATTGAGGCAATACTTCTAAAGAATACGCCAAATCAACTATCTCTGGCATCTCCATCATTGGTTTTAATCTTCGCAACAAATTCATCCAATAGACTAATGGTAGATAACGATCCATGGTCTCTATATAATTGAGGTACTTAGAAAAATCATTCTGTTCTAAGGAAGCTTTAATCAAAGATTCAAGATGATGCAGTGGTTCTGGATGCCCTTTTTTCTCTAAATATTTAATAATCTCATTGATTCCCTTAGGAGGTTCTTTAAGTAAATCCTGCTTGCCTGCCATATCCATAGTAATGTATAACCCCTGTTCTCGCCGACGTTCATTGTCTGCAATTTTTTTATAATGGCGCTTAAGTGATTTTTTAACCTCTGCTAAAGCAAGCGCGGCGTGTTCACGCAAATTCTCTTGCAAATTTTCTCCAACTCCAGTTGAAACTCCAGCCCCGCCTAACCCCTGAAAAATACGCGCGTAAGGAAGAGACAAATTGTTTTCATAAACCCAAAGATTATATTTTTGATGCAACTTAATAGTTGCGGAAGTTGCAATTTTAACAAGATGCAGCATGGGTTTAAAGAAAATTAATAAAATAATGATCCTTAAGAAGAGGTCAGGAACAAAACTAAGCGCAAAAATTGGAGCAAAAGGGAGCAAATAGGGCGCTAAAAAGAAAAAGGATAGAAATGTCAATATAGGCAAATCAATGATTAAAACTTTTACAACTGTTTTTAAAGAACTAAAAATTGACTTTATAGTCTGTAAACTAATAAAAGGTTGAGATAGAGCATCTAACGGCTGGGTGACTCTAACTTTAAAATTTGAAGTTAGAGGTTTTTGATAAAAAATTCCTCTTTCGCCCCGGGTTGTAATGGCTAAAGCAATAGGTTCTAGTTGGAGAGGGGAGAGAAAGGATTGAGCTGTTTCCTTTAAAAAATTAATAGTTTCTTCTCTTAACGCTGCTATTTTTACTTGCCAATCTTCACCAGATCTGATTGCTTTCAGAGTCCATCCAACAATTAAAAAGCTAAAAGAGTATAGAGGGTGAGCTAAGGCGAAAAAACCAGTAGCCCAAATAAAACCTACTTTGACCAAATCCCAATCCCCTAAAATAAGAGCTGCTCCCATAATGAGAAATCCAATAAGAGGAAACGCTTTTGTCTCCCAAATCGGCTCTTTTTCAGTCACAGCAGCCTTAAATTCTTCTGATTTTTCCCCAAACTTTTCTTTAAGGGTCAAGAAGCGAATAGCTGCAACCCTATTGCGCTCGATCTTTAACCTTGAAAGAAAATTTTTTGCTTCTAATGATTTCTTTAAGGAAAATGGAATTCCATGCAAAAACTGTTTATCTCTAACAACTTCTCTGCCTCTTCGCAATTTTGGCCAGTGTAAACGCGCTTTAATTGAAGGCAGTTTGACTCCAATCAGACGTGCCTGTTTAAATATAGTATGTTCTAAATTTACCTCTCTTTCGCTTTCCAGACTCTTTACTAATTGTCCAAACTCATTCTTTATCACTCTAATTTTATGGCTGATCCGAAAAAAAACTGTTGAAGACTTTGCTCGTCTTATTTTATTTCTTGGGCTTATCGAAAACTCCTGTAGTTTGCTTTGGTCTTCTGCCAAAGGAGTTTCCAGCTTTAAAGTTGAGAGAAGCATTCCAAGATTGCCTTGACCAGCCATAAGCTGATCCAACTCCCTCATTGTGTTTTGAACTATAAACTCAAGCGCTTTCTTTTTTTCTCCTTGATAAACTCCAATTTTATATTCTTTGTCATTTTTCACAAAAGGTTTGCTAAAAGACAAACTCTTCTTTATTTCTTTAATGATCTTATTGATTTGTTCTTCAATCTCTTTATCCTTATTTCCAATTTTAAAATCTTCAAGCCTTTCTACGTATTGATCCAAAGTATGGAAAAATTTCTGAGAATCAAGCCCTGAATCTGTGTCAAAATCCAGAGATTCCGCTCTTTCTGATTTTATCCGATTCAGGGAGTCCAGATTAATCTTGGATTTGGCAACTCTATTTGAGAAAAATTGATTGCTAGATAAGGAACCGCTGGTTTGCTCTTTTCTAAATTTTGCTTTAGTTGGGCCTTGATCTAAATAAGAAGAGTTGAGTCTCCTGGCATCGGCAAAAGGAGGCAGAAGCGCGCTAAAAAGCAGTGAGCTTACAACAGTGACTGCCGCAATTTTTAAACAGTTTTGATTTTTTCTTTTTATCCAAAAACTAAACATTTATGGTCATCAGTCAACTCTAAATTTACTTAAAGATTCCCTTCCTCTATTGATTTCTTGTAAACGAATACAGATTAAATTAAAAAAATATCTCTTTAGGAATTTTAATAGATACCCTAAGGGCAAGCCCCTAGGCACGCTGCCTTCGGGTTCTCGTAGAATAAGCTCCTAAAAGACACCTATAGTATAGATGATTTTGCCTAGTCTGGTCTCAAACTTTTTGTAAAAAATTTGTAACAATTTTGTAAAGTTTCATCAATTAATCTTCCCTGATACATTTTCCCTTGACAAAAACCATTCTAAAGGTATAATTTATTTATACCAATGGAACTCCTTGTCCTGCCTTTTGAATTTGAATGGGATCAATATAATATGGAACACGTTCGTTTACATAAAGTAGAGCCTAGTGAATGTGAGCGAGTATTTTTTAACATTCCTTTTACAATCGAACCGGATATTATTCATTCAAAGCAGGAAAAAAGATATTTTGCTTTGGGTAAAACCAATAGAAATAGAATTTTGGTTGTTATTTTCACAATAAGAAATCGAAAGATTCGAATTATTACTACTAGAGAAGCGAATAAAAAAGAAAGGAGAAAATATGAAGCTTAAAAAGATTCCGAAATTTAAATCAGAAAAAGAAGAGGCAGAATTTTGGAGTAGCCATGATACTACTGAATATATTGATTGGGGAAAAGCCAAAAGAACAATTTTTCCTAACCTCAAACCAACTTCACGCGCGGTTCCAATCAAACTTCCAACTTGGTTGATAGAAAGCCTTAAATTTTTAGCGAATAGACATCATACTTCCTATCAATCTTTATTAAGATCTTATGTGGAAAAGGAAGTGGAAATGGAATTAAGGTCTGCTGCGAAATAATCAATAGAGCCTTTGAATTTTTCAGGATGGTTCTTTAAATGAGCTTAACGGTAAACTTCCTTGCGGTGTTTGATGCGGTAAAGATAAATCAGTTTGTTGCGATCATCAATTCTATAAAGAGCTCTGTAATTTCCTATTCGAACTCTATAACCCTCTTCATTTATTAGTTTAACGATCCCAATGGGTCTTGGGTCCTGCCTTAATTCTAAAAGTTTAGATTTAATTCGTTCAAAAAGAAGTGAGTCTAGCGAATCCAGATCCCTTTGCGCGGAAGGAAGAACTTTAAGCTGATACACTCTTCCTTAAATGTAAATATTCTTCAAAGCTGATCGCTTTTTTTTCGTCTGCTCTCTGTTTTTTAAAGTCTAATAAATCTTCTTTTAGTTCTTCTTCTTCAATTCTATCTTGAAGGGCTTTTTCTACAAAAAAATTTTGTTTAATTCCATGTGAATTGCAAAAACTTCTAATTAATTCTGCCAGTTTTGAATCAATTCTTACTGCAAAAGTTGTTTTAGCCATAAGCTCACCTCCAATATATGTAAATATAGCAGAAAAAGATTATATTTGCAAGCAAATGTAAATTTTTGAAATATCCCTGTAAGAAACTACTGCTGAATGTCTAGCGCTTCCACATCTTCTCTTGATTCTTCAATCAGAACGCTGTACTTCTCAAATAATCTGCTTCTTTCTATCTGGCTCACCTGCTCTTGGAATAATTGCCTGAAAAAATTAACATGGTCAATCAGGGTTTAAGAACAAATGGGACTTTCACATAAGAAGATCTTCTTAATTTTTCATTTTTAGGAAAAAATCTTAAATTAAAACTAACAAATTCCAGATAGTCATTCATATCTAATTTTTTTGCGGCAGGAATTTTTCCCTTAATAATTGGTAATTTCAATTCTTCTTATATTTCCTTAATTTCATGACAATTTTTATATGAAAGCACCTGCGCTTTGGAACGCAGCTGTTTATCTTCTCCCCCGTAAACTATATATTTTTTTATTAAATTGTGTGCGGCGATTCTTTCGAAATAATCTAATCCCCTAAAAAAGTCAGGCACAATGGTTTCTCCAGATTTGATTTCAATCGCAACTAAACCCCTGGGGGTTTGCGCTATAATATCCACCTCATTTCCATTACTATCCCTGAAGAACGATAAATTGCTTTCACGGACTTTGTTAAATCTTCCTTTCAAAATATCGGCAACAATCATGTTCTCAAACAGGGCTCCTTTCAAAGGGTCCCTCTCCACTTGAGAAATATTCTCAATTCCCAACAAGTAAGATGCCAGACCAACATCGTAAAAGTACAGTTTAGACATTTTAATAATCCGTTTGCTAAAATTCTTATGATAAGGCGGCAAACGAAAAATAATATAACTAACCTCTAATAATGAAATCCATTCATGCGCTGTTTGATGAGATATCCCTGCCTCATTGCCCAATGAAGAAAGGTTCAATAACTGTCCTATCCGTCCTGCGCAGAGCTTTACAAAATTTTGAAATTTTAGCGCATCTTTTAAATGGATTAAATCTCGAATATCTCGTTCCACATAAGTTTGAAAATAAAAACTCATCGCTTCAAAAGGATTCAGATTTTTATCATAAATTCTAGGATAAAAACCTTTTAGCATCATTGCGTTTGCCGATAAGGATTGATTCCTAAGTTCCCTAAATGAAAACGGCAGCAGTTTAACCACAGCAACTCTGCCTGCAAGAGACTGGTTTATCTTGCTGGAGAGCAATAGATTTTGGCTGCCAGTCAAAATATACAGGCCATTCCTATTTTTCTCATCAACAATGCCTTGAATATAAGCTATTAAATCTGGGACTTTCTGTATTTCATCGAAAATTGCGCCATTCGGATACTTTGCCAAAAAACCCTGCGGGTCTGAAACAGCATATTCCTTTACCGCTGGAGTTTCGAAAAGCACATAATCTTTTTTCGAAAAAACGAATTTACAAAGAGTGGTTTTGCCTGATTGTCTGGGACCTGTCACTAAAACGACAGGATATTGACGGGCTAACTCTTTTAATCTATTGGATATCTCTCGTTTGATCACTTGAATAGTATAACGCAATTCTATGCAAATTGCAAGTTATAATTTAAAATTGCATAGTTCGCATTTAGCTGTTCCTATAAGAAACTACTGCTGAACATCTAGCACTTCCACATCTTCTCTTGATTCTTCAATCAAAACGCTATACTTCTCAAACAATCTGCTTCTTTCTATTTGGCTCACCTCTTCTGGGGATAGCCCCTGAACGTTCCTCCTCACCCACTCTGCAAGTTCATTCCCATCCACACTTAACACTATCCTTAAAACATCCTCAATCTCCCCTTCCCATCTCCACAACCCAAACCCATCTAAAAGTATCACTGAACTGCCATTAAAGTATCTTCTATGATTCTTAAATATCCTATCTAAATTAAATTTTCCATCCTCTAGTTTATCGCTAATGATCTTTATCTGACTTCCTTTAAAATATATTCCAGCTTTCCCTAATTCTCTTTTCAGCTCTTTCCTGCTCATCCATGCCTCATCTGTCACTACCACCAACTCCAAATTCTTCCCTTCTTCTTTCTCTTCCATATAGCGCTTCACTGTGCTAATCAATGAGGGTAAATCTACAAAATTCACCACCACCTTTGTAGAAGCTCCTCTTACATTCTGGGATAATACATCCCAAAGTAAAGGACTTACCATCCTCTTTACTATCTTATATTCTCCTAACCTCTTGGCAACCATCTTTACCGCGTTCTCTATCTCATTCCCCTTATCAGTTGCATGACGCTCTAAATTCTTTTCAATTCTATT
Source organism: Elusimicrobiota bacterium (assembly GCA_016180425.1). Classification (GTDB taxonomy): domain Bacteria; phylum Elusimicrobiota; class Elusimicrobia; order 2-02-FULL-39-32; family 2-02-FULL-39-32; genus 2-02-FULL-39-32. Next base: position 30,444 of record JACPBF010000009.1, on the reverse strand, counting down.
AGGAATTATATTTTTACTTTCATTATCCCCTAAAACATCTTTCCTTTTCTCTCTGAATGCATTCCTCCAAAATATATTTTCTCTACCATGCGCTGTTATCACTGAACCTGCTAAAACTATTCCTATCATAGGGAATAATTCCTTGATACCTTCTAATGTTCCACCTCCTATCAAACTCCCTAATGGAATGGCTTGTGCCATTGCTTCATAAGCTGCAACTCCTATCAATGCTGTAATAATTACACCCACTGTTTTAAATCCACTCCCGCTATCTCCTTCTTCTTTTCCTTTCTTTTCTTCCCCCTGACTCGTCTCCTCTTTTCCTTCCTTCTCCACATCAATTATACTCAAATGACTACTCTCATACTCTGCTATAAATTGTTCTAATTCTCCTAAAATACGATCCACATCTTTTGGCTGTAAAGCTGGTTCCCCTCTTTCTTCCCTTACCTTTCCTTTTTCTAATGAGGTCTGTCCTACCAGATTACCGGTCCTCTTATCATAAACTCTCATCTCTTTTATATGCGCTAAGTTCCTTTTTAATATCTCTATCCCGCTCTCTTTCCCAATCTTGCCAAACTGATCAATATAGGCTTGAAATACAAAACGATTACTGACATATATCTCACCAAAATATCCATAAAATCCTATCACCCTTAATAAAGATTTGTCTATAGGCTGCCTTCTCTCACCTATATCCACCATCACTGATCTAACAAAATTCTTATCATGCATGTCCTTAGGCATCTGTCCTCCCAATAATAATGTGGTGCCAAGCAAGGACTCTACAACTGCTTTCCGATGTTCCTCATCATAAACTCCTATAATCTCAGGAGGATGGATCATTCCTAGCCGCCGATATTCCTGGGCAGATTCACCCTCCCAATTCTTTAGCTCCTCTACGGTATCCCCTTTAATATACTGCTCTAAATAATATTGCCGCCCATCCTCTTTCCACTCCATCCCAAATTTAGGAGTATATGGATTCCCATCCCTATCTAACATCATTAAATCCTTAATCTCTCTTTCTGTTATGTCTCCAGGCTGAATCTCCTTTTTAAATATCAACTCGGGAGAAAATGAGCTATTCCTTAAGTCAAATGAAACTATAAATACTAACTTATGAGTTCCCTCCCTATGATACTTGACCTTCACCAATCCAGAAAAATCTGTGGGCTTTAAACGTTCCCCTGTAACCCGATTAATCATCTCCACAATCTCCTCCTGCGGTGTGGACATGATCTTCTTTTCTATATCCTCTCTAGCGCTTCTTACCAAATAATTTTGCCTGCGATCCTGATTGCTATTTATCTCTTTTTCTTCCGCAACCACAGTTGCAAATACTGGGGATTTATCTGCTGCGGACTGTCCTCCATGTTGTACTAATATCTTCATTTCCTCCCCTGCATTTTTACCTCCTTTCTCATCACTTCCATCTTCATTACGCTTATCTCCTTCACTCTCCCTACCTTTATCCCCCACGTCACTTACTTCTATCTTCTCTCCTTCCACTTTCACCCCTCTTTTTTTACCACTCCCTTCCTCAATCTTCCCTTCCCCCTTCTCCATCTCTATAAATCTAGCTATCTTATCCTTTATCACCTGCTCTACTACCCTCTGGAATCTACCCTGACTAGGGAACCTACCTACAATCTCTCTTGCCTTTACCTCTTTTACCCCCAATCTAGTGAACGCTTCTACCATCATTGCCTGCTGTTCCTCATTACTTGAATGTAATACTGCCTCCTGCGCTCGATTAAAATTAAATTTCCTCCTATATTTAAATACCGGCTCTCGATCAAAATTAAGATTCCTCCTATATTCAATTGTCTCTGGGGATATGGATACTGTCTCTCTCTTATAAATACCTGCTACATCCATGCTCTCCCATGCTGCTCCAATCACTTGTTTCATCAATAACCCTGACACCATCTCCTCTATCACTCTTTCTTGTTCTGATACATCTAACCTTGCAATGTATCCCACTAAATCCATATCTATTGATAACACGCCTACCCTCTCTCTTATTTCCCCTCTATCCAACTTCTTATAGAACCTTGATTCCTTCCTTTTACTTAACCCCTTCAAATTCTCTCGATAATCTTTATCCGTAAAATAGTCTCCCTCTACTAACACCCCCTCAATCTTATTGATCACTCGCAAATTACCTAACACCCCTGTGCCATCTATCTCTATTACTCCTTTCCCCTCATACCCTATGACCTCATAACTCTTTATCCCCAACACCTTATAATTCTTCTCTGCCTCCCTCCTAAATATTTCTCCTACCTTATTTAACGCTTCTCTCTTTTCCTCTCTCTTCCATATATCTACATAACCCTTAAAATAATTGGATAAAAATTGCATAAAATCGTCAAAATCATTCACCTTTTCACTAGATTCAGAGATACTATGAATAACTGATTTCTTATAACCTCCGTCTTCTCTCTCATTTTTTGCCTTCCTACCTTTCTGATCTACATCAATAGATGTCCAATAAAATATAGTCTTAAATGATTTTGATAACTCATGTTTAGAAGCATATGTATTTAATACTTTAACCACATCTGCTATATCCCCTACTTGTATCAAACAGATCCTAGGCGATCTGGCTGGTGGTCTAGACTCTGTGCGTATGCCAAGCGCACTTTTCTTTTCATTTGCATACTCAATTCCCTCCTGCGTACGCAGAATATCCCAACTAAATCCTATTACCCTCTTTAACTCCCACCCAATATCCTTTATCTTCTCCCTCCAATCTTTCTGCGACTTTATCACACTCACTATATATTTTCTTGTATGCGTTAGCCCCCACAACTCACCAAATATCGCCAGCCTTCTCCACTTGTTAAACCTGACACCAAACACCTTATGATTCATATTCCATGTTATCCTGAAATATAACTTACTCTTCTGCAACAAAAAGTGTTTTCTCCACTTCAATGCTTCCACCAACTTCTTTACCTTCTCCCTCATCCCCTTTGCCTCACTTACCTCCTTCACTATATACTCTTTCGTTTCCTTCAGTTCCCTCAATATCTCATTTCTCCTCCACTTCTTCCACAATTCCTCCACTATTACTATCCACATAACTCCCACCACCACTATCCCCACCACCACCGCTATCTCTAAAGGATGACCTCTTAACAATTCCATCACCCCTGTCAAATCTATCCCGTTCCATTCTCCTCCTATCCATCCTCTTACACCTGTATCTCCCACGCCCAACCCTATCCCTTTCTTTTCCCCTCCTACTGAACATCCTGCTAACAATACTGTACCTACTGCTCCCACCATCCCTTTTATCTCTTTTAATCCTCTCATCCTCTTATACCACTGACCCCTCATCCTACTCCCTATATTTACAATCTTATTCCCGCCTACACCCTTTATCTGAGGCGATTCATCCCCCTCACCCTTAATCCTTCTACCCTTTCCTGGCAAATCAAAAAGATTAAAAACCCTCTGAACTATTTCTCTTCTTTTATCTTTTGATCTCTCCATCTCCTCTATCCCTCTTAATCCCTCTTTCTCAATCTCTGATTCATAAATGTTAATCAATGCTTGGGATTGTTGAGGAGTCAACTTTGGGGAATTTAAAGCTATATGTTTTGCCGCTTCTGCCAAGAAAAAACCATTCCCATGAGCTAATTTACTCTCTCTCCTTAATTTATCTCCCGCGCTCTTTATCTTATATTTATATGTGTCAGGATTTACTTTGGAAGACTCACCTTGGTTGGATATCATCGTCTCTTGTGATTTAGCTTGGGCTATAGGACAGATCACTGTTGTAAATAACAAGGACTGAATGAGGATAACCACTATGATTTGTTTTAATTGATATGTAAACGATTTCATAATAAATAAAAAAATATACCCTAAATGAATGCCTTTATTTTTAAATCAAATATTAGGTCTAAACGATTGACAAAAATAGTCCAATCCATAAGATACACTATAGAAGAATTTTGCACTTTTGTCTTCAACTTTTTGTAAATTTTTTGTGACAAAAATGAAAAGTTTCACAAAAGGCGATTTGCCTTGGAGGGTCAAAAAAACTAATGGGCAAGGAAAGTTATTATATTGGCTACTGAATATTTTGACCAATTTATCCGCTGATTGCAAAAAATTGAACAGCAGGAATAGTAAAAATATTTTGCGAGTTGGATACAACTTTATCTGTATTTAAAACCACTTGATAAAAAGGAACGGATAGGATGCAGCTTAAATATAGGCTCGATGGCTGAACTTGAGTATCGCTCACTTTAGCCTCAAATAACGCTAAAGGTTTTTGATTTTTAATTATCAAAAAATCAATCTCTTGTTTCTGTTTTGTCCGCACATAACGTAAATCAAAATTTCCCAAACCCAGTTCATTCCATCGGCTGACTAAGCGTAACAAATGAACAGCCGCCATGTTCTCAAACCTGGCGCCGGGATCCTCCACAAATGTCCAATCATAGAAATAAAATTTATTTTCCTTTCGAATAGCGCGCGCTAGATTCTTTGACCAAGGCAAAATAGAAAACAGAAGATAAACTTTTTTTAATACCTCAAGCCAATTGCTAATGGTCCGATGATTCACCTGTAAGTCTTCTCTGAGCGAATTAATGCTGAGAGGCGAGCCAACACGCTCGGGCAGCAAAAGCAGTAATTGCTCAAGCCCCTTTAAATCTTGGATTCGGCTTAAATCCCGCACGTCCTCTTTGCTCAAAAGCGATTGATAATCGCGGCGCCACTTTACGGAGAAATTTGCGCTCGCCTTTAAAAATGGTTCTGGAAATCCGCCAAATTCATACAGTTTTTTTAACGCATTTTTAAACTTGGCAATAGGAATTCTATCCAATAGATGGACAAGTTTATTTTCAACTGGATGAGATAGAACATTGTCCTGTGACAACAAAAAATCAAAATTCTGAGCTCCTTCAGCCAAACTTAGAGGCAACATTTTATAGGAGAAATACCTTCCCACCAAACTATCTCCGGACGATCGAAAATAATCCAGCCGCGCGCTGCCAGTGATTAAAAATCGCGCTTTTGAATGATAATGATCATAAAGCCCTTTGAGTATATTTTTCCAATTTTTATGTTTATGGATCTCATCGAAAACAATCCAGGGCATTGGGTGACTGGACCCTGACAAAACTACATCTAAAAAATGTGGGTTCCGAACATATTCCCTGCGTATAAAAGGATCGTCCCAGTTGAAATATAATTTTGTATCCCCAAATTTTTTTAGGTTGTTTTGAGCGAAAGTAGTTTTACCGACTTGCCGCGGGCCAGAGAGAAAAACCATTTTTCCACCTTGAAGTTTTTCATCAAACAAATAAAGATCTTGGATTCTTTTCACAATAACACTATTTTACATGAAACTACAAAAAAAATCAAACTTTTTTGTGTTAATATACAAAATAGTTATAGCCCTATCCATAAGATACAATATATAAAAATTTTGCCTTTCTGTCTTCGACTTTTTGTAAAATTATTGTGACTCTTTTGTAAAGTTTCATAGGGATTGTTGCAATAAGAGAACATCAGGGTGATATCCCATTAAAGGAAACCATAGAGGATCTAAAAAACTAATGGGACATGAAGGTTATTCTATTGGAAAATAAAATCCAGCAGTCATGAAGACACTCTCAAATTAGAAGAAGTGAGAGCAGAGATTAATGGCTTCACCTTAATCTGTGAATTCAGGTTATATTCCTCATTCCCAAGATAAAGAATAGTTCCCCTATCAAGTTTTAGCTGCTCCAGTGCTTTTATGAACCCTGAAAGGTCTTTTAATCCAACGCTTGTAGAGGCTTTAATTTCGTATGCATCCAATCTACTCCCATTCTCAACGAGCAGGTCAATCTCTTCTCCAGTAGCAGTCCTATAAAAATAGAATTGTTTTCTTCCTACTCCACCTTTTGCATAGAGGCGAATTAATTCCTCAATGGCAAACCCTTCCAAACTAAAACCACGATAAGGAGAAGTTCTTAAAGCTTCCTTATTTTGAATATTCAAAAAAAAGTGGAGCAGTCCAGTATCCCGAAAATAGCACTTTGAACTTTTCACTAATCTCTTTTTTATATTGGCATGATAAGGCTGGAGCCTCCGAATTAAAAAAAACTGTTCCATCACATCTAGGTATTGATTGATCGTATGGTAGGTAGAGCCAAAAGCTCCTGCAATTTGAGAAGAGTTCCACAATTTTCCATGACAATGAGCAACCATTGTCAGCAATTGAATTTGTTTTTGAGGTGAAAAGGTTGTTTTAATAATCCTCAATACGTCCCGAGTGACAAAGCTTTTGACATAGTTCTCCATCCATACCCAAAAATCTGACTCTATCCAATGGATCGGCTCGGGATATCCCCCTCGCAACCAAACATTTTCCATTGAAAGAGAAGTTTTTTTAGCTATCTCGGAATAGCTAAATGGTGTGAGTTCTATAAATCCTACCCGCCCGGCCAAGGATTCAGAAATATTTTGAGCTAAAATTGGATTCACGGATCCCAAGAGAACGATCTGCCCTTTTTCTTCTCTATTTTGATCTATGGCGCTGCGCAAAGCAGGAAACAGCTCAGGCAAACTTTGAGCTTCGTCAATAATAGTATGCTTGCCATACTCTTTTAAAAAAAAATTAATATCTCCTTGGACCCTATTATAATCAGAACTCTTCTCTAAATCCAAATATCTCCATTGAGAGAGTTCCATTTGAGCAAAGGTCGTTTTTCCACATTGACGAGGACCGCTAACAACCACAACTGGAAAGAGTCTAAGGAAATGTCTAAGCTCCTGAGCCTTTGAACGAGGGATATAGTTCATGCGTACATTTTAGAAATTAAATTTCTATTTTGCAAACACTGCAGACAATCGGGAGTAGTTTTAGCTTTTAAAACAAGAGCAAAAGGTTATTGTTGTCTGGAGAGGAGCTGTTTGGCTTTGGCAAAGAGCTCAAGATCACTGGTGATTTCAATCACTTGGGTCTGGGAAACAATCTTTAAAATTCTAATCTGCAGCTCTTTTCTTTTTCCTTTCTTAAACACCCTTTTTTCCGTATAGATGTCTAATGAGCCGACTTCTTTGTCTAGTTTATGAATTACTTTAAATAAAAGATCTAAATCAATGGCGCTGCCTTTAATCTTGTTTAATTCTTCCGCCTCTTCCCTAACAATAATATGAACCCCTTTGAAGGCTAATAATGCAGGGCTAATTCCATGAACATTAAGAACTTCAAGCTCCTCTCTAGTTTCCACTAAAAGGAAATGCGCTCTTTTCTTTTTACCCTCTTCTAGCTGTATGCGCGTAATTTTATTGACTAAATGAACGTAGCCATTGGCTGAAAGTCCAGAGCCATAAAATAGTTCTCCGGGAATCTTGTTTTTATCTGAAGGAATATTTGGCAGCTGCTCAATTTCATCCATAGAAAGGAGCTTAGAAGTTGAATTTATTTCAGCTCTTTTTTTGCCTAAATTCCAAATCTTTAAAGCGGCTTTTCTAGAAATTTTATATTTTGAAAAAGTTTGCTCTATGGCTGCGTAAAGATCATTAAATGAAATGTTTACGCCATCTAAATTTAGACCCAAATATTCAGCCTCTCCCCCATGCATCAGTAATCTTATAACTTCCACCTCAAATGAATCTTTCTCTTCTTGATTTTTAGCTTCATCCAATATTTTTTTATAATCTTCTAGAGAATTAATTTGACCTGCCAGCTCTTGCGCTGTTAAATGGCCAAGAACAGTAGGAAGGGAGTAAAGATCAATGGTCGTTGCTTGGGGCATCGCCTGTGCGCTGGCAGCTCCTAAAGCAGCAGCTAAAGCTAAGACCTTAAGGCTTCTTAAAAAAAGTCTTCGTTTATCTGGATTTTGATTATTAGTTAATAGAGCATCATACTCTTTTTCTATTTGACTCAGTGGTTGAATCAGATGAGGCAGACTTACTTTAGCTTTAACCTCTACTTTTTTATATTCTTTGCTTAAAGTTGTTTCTGACTTGTAAAAATCTATGACTAATTGAACTTCATCCATCACAAAATTAATAATAAGGGAAAGCAGATTAAACAAACCATGAACAATGGCGCCAATAAAAATCATGGGAAAAGCCAAAACAGGAAATAACCGTTTTACTAAATCAAAAACCTTCCCTTGACTTTCAGGCGCATAACTTAATCTTAATCCCAGAGCATAAGTTACTATTCCTAAGAAAGAGGCTGCTAAATCGCCCCCCATATGTTTTAAAGCTCCGCCAGAATTTAAAAAATCTAAGCCAAAAGGAAGCCCTATGGCTGTGCCAATCATGGCTGCTGAAATAAATAGGAATGTGACTCCCAATTGAATCTGTTGAAAAGGGGTAAGATTTAGTTTTTCTTGGTGTTCTTGAAATAATTTAAAGCTTCTGAATGATTTTAGCGATTCATACGCCCCGGCAAAAAAGATATTAATCACTGTATTAGGAGCGTTTTCCCAGCCAAACTTATCCTTAAAAAATTTTCTTCCTGCAAGATAAGTTTCCGGAAGTGTGCCAGTCGCTAGACCACGCCTTAAAGAGCCTGTGGTGGGAGTTTTAATTTTTTCCGCAGCTGCAGCTGGAACTGCAAACAACCTTTTATCCAAATTTAAGCGGCTTAAAAAGGTGGTAAAAATGTCTGAAGCTGTATGCACGGTGATTGGCAGTTTTGTTTGAGTTTGTCTTTCAAAATCATGAATTGCTTTAGCGATTTCCACTATCAAAATATGATTTTGCGCTGTTCTAGAATTAATGGAAAGATGTTGAAATATCTTTGCTCTCTCCATGCTATCCATTAAACTATTAAAAGCATTTGTTAATTCTATATCCGCAGCTTCTGGCATTAAACCTTTTAAAGCATGCAGGGCTGCTGCTCTTGAAATATGCGATTTTAATTGCTCTATGTACTGGTCTTTTCTAGCAACTTCATCTTTTTTAATTTCATCTTCTAAATGTAAATGTAAAACTAAATCTACTAAAGGATCTACCAACAATTTTTTAAGATTTACATTCTGTTCAATAGTTTTTCCTATAAGCTTCAACATCAAAGGGTTACTGCCTTTAAGAGCATCTAACATATTCATCAGTTGCCTAATATCCACACCTTCTCCAACTTGCTCAGTAAACCAGACCTTATTAAACTTATCAGCTATGGTTTTCGCATCTGAAATAAAAACAATTTTATAAATTTCTTGTTTTTCTCCAGAGTCTAGAGTCCCCTGATCAATTCCACTTCCTTCCAGTGTAAACGCATCAACTAAGGGCAGTGGAGCATGAATCTCTGGAACTAAAGAATCAGCTTGAGAAACGCCGTAAGGAACTGCTTCTGGTTTTCTTCCTGGCCCAAGAATAGAGGCAAGCACAAGAATAACAGATACTACAATCACTACTGGCCAGCCAGCAGCCATTAAGCCAGAGCCAAGAATCTCACTTCCAGTCAAAGTTATTGCATAGCCAGAACCAGCAGAAAAAAGACCAACTAAAATAGCGGTAATTCCTATAGCCATGCCATCGCCAAACCTCTGCTGCACATTTCTTAAAGAATGGCTTGCCACATGAAAAAGATAAGCGCTGGAGGAGGTGGTTAGAATTATTTTACCTATTGCTTCAATTCCACTAAAACCAAATGCATGAGCGCTAAAGCTTAAACCAACTCCTAAGCCAACCAAAGTTGAAACCTTCATAAAATTTAGAGTTGTTTCTAGCCAGGCTCTTTGCTCTGTTGTTGGGTTATGAGTTTGGATGAATTGATCTAAAGCATTTCTGCTGAGCATGGCAGGCAATGTTTGGTTAGATTCTAAAAATCCAGAAAAAAATGTGGAGGTCACCCACCACTCTTTAGGAACTTGCACTCCAAACGTTGCAAAAAAATTCTCTACTGCTTTATAGGTTTTAGGCTGGGTGGCTTGCACCAACACGCTTGTAGAAGGATAATTTTTATCAATGACCGCTTCGTAAAGTCTCCATAAATTTAAAGATGCTTTTAAATTTTTATTGGGTATGGAAAAATCTTTTAGTCTAAGCACACTAAAAGTTTGATCCCCTTGTCTAATCGCGTTTTGCAAAGCCTCCCCAATCTTTTTTAATTCACTTAAAGCTTCTAGAACCGATTTAGAACCACGAGAACGTAAAGTAATAATAGAGACTAAATTCACGATATTGACGATCTCCTCCGCATAATTTAATTTCTCCACATCCAATAATGTATTTATATCTCCCTTTAAGCTTAAAATAGGAGCGATATAAGGTTGAAGAATGTTTTTGAGCGAACTCACTTTAGCTTCCAAACTTTCTTCATTCTTAACTAAATCAGCAATTTGAGAATTAGAGTATCTTGATTTAGGATTTAATAAAGTTCTGGCTATGGTCTCCAAAGGATCCTTAACTTTTGGCTGAGCAAAAGCTGCTCTCTTTACTGCTGGCTCAAAAGTAATGGATCTAATTCTATCTTGTTTTGGTCTCTGTTTTATTTTTTCTTTCTCTCCCTCTCTTTCGTTTTTCCATTCCCCAATCCAGCGACTGAATTTATTTACGAGCAGCTCTTGGGTTTGTCTCGCTGCTTTTTTTTCTAAGATTAACTTTCCATCCCTTACTAAATCTCTTTTCTTTATAGCGATCTCTCTTAACACTTCAAAAGATTGTCTAGGACTTAAATTTTCTTCTTTAAATCTTAAATCGCTATTTATCAGTTCAAGCACAGGTAATAAGTCTGCCTCAAAACGGTCTGTATTTCCTAATTCCACTAAAATTTCAATAAGCCCAATCATCTCTTGATCATCCACCCCCTCAATGATCGCTAATTTTTTACTAGCTTGCAGTTCTCTAAATTTGTCAATCGCGTTTCCTAACACTGGTTTAGACGCTGCTTTAGAAGGAGTTCCCAGAGGAGCAGCTCCAGCTTGTGAAAGCGCTCTATTCTCTTTTGCCAATTCTTCTTTTATCAGTCTTTCAAATATCCCGGCTAAATCAACTTTTGCGCGCTGGTTAACCATAATCCCCAATCCTTGAGCTTCTTTCTCTTGCGCAACTTTTTCTAAAGTGTTAAACACCTTTCTAACGCCTAAAGATTTTAAGGAAGGGGCATAAACTAATGTAAGTAAAATAAACATCTCATCATAATTAAACGCGCCTCGTAACCTTGCAATGGTTCGCGCAAGTTCTACGATCCTTTCTTGATTAAGTTCCTGTAGAATATCTTCTTTATTCTCTTCCAGATCAAATGGATTTAGATTCAGATCTAAGTAACCGTTTAAATGTTCAATAAAATCATTGGCCAGCTTTAGTTCTAAACGAGCTTGATCTAAAAGCGCCTGGGCAATTAAAATTTTCTTCGGATCTGCTTGTAAAACTAAGGATTGAACGCGAGGGGACTGAATGGAATCTTTTAAGGAAGCAGAGGGAGCAGCTTGAGAAATTTTTACCATGGCTAAAAAATTAGAATAAGTGTCTTCTGTTTCCCTTTGAGCCCATCCTTCTTGGGTTCTATCTCTTAATCCTGATGGAACAAGCCCAGAAATTCTATACAAGAAATTTTGCATAATCTCTTGGGAACCAAAAGAATGAGAGCCAACTTCAACAGATGACAAATATCTCATGGTAATAGCTATGCCTCTTAAAGCTTCGTAGCAAAGCTTATGCGGATTATCTCTTAGTAATCTGGGGTGCTCATCCACAAAATTTAATATTCTTGCAACATGTTCTGGTTTTAAAAGAGGATCCACTTGATAAATAGCGCTTATCGCCTGTAAAAGAGCCTGGCGCTCTGGTTCTTTATCTTTGCCAGTATAGGTATAGGTACGGTGCCATTGGCTATTTAAATATGGATGATCCCTGTTCAATATTTTTAAATAGGAATTAAAAGATTCTATTGGATTTTCTCGTGCCTTTAAAGCGGTAAGAACAAGCGTGTCCTCTGAAATCTTTTTAGTAAAATACAGGAGCAAACCATCTTTTAAATTAAGATTCTTTTTGATTTTAACCGCGTCTTCTGCTATTTTCCTAAGCAGCTCTAAAGCGATTTCTGGAGTTTGATGATCACTTAAATTCCTTAGATCTATCATCCAGAAAATTCTTAATATCTGATTCAAAATAACTTCATCTTCATCTTCTACTTCATTCGGAGCGATTGCTCTTTCTAAGCCTAAAATTCTAATATTGGCAATGCTTGTAACGATTCTTTTTATTTCAATGGCTTTTAAGTATCTAAATTCAGGAGGCATCCTTTGCAAATAGTCTCCTTTATCAAAAGATTCATCTAATATCTTAAGACTTTTCTCCCAATTTCTTTGCCTGGCCTGTTGATCTGTGCCTTGAACAAATTTCGTAGGAGATTTTTTTCTAGCCTTTCCTTTTAACTCATCCTGCTCTTCTATACCTAAATTCTTATTCCCATGATAAACTGCTGAAACAAATACAGTGACTAAAACAGCAAGAATGGAAAGGGGTCCGCTTGTGAATAATAAAATTAAATGAATGATGGGTATGGCAACTAAAGGGGAACGAGCAGTTTGTGTCGCGGCAAAAATCTTTTCTAAATCCCAAACCACTTTTTTAGTTTTAGGGTCAACCACTCCAAATAAGAGATGGCCTAAAAATAGACCGCCATAAATAATCAAAGGATTTATTATTAAAGATAAAACTACATGGCTATAACTTAAGAAATCTGTAGGAGGCACAACTGGCATTAAGCCTGTGTTAATCAGGATAACTACTCCAGCAAGGATGATAAAGATATCTTCCAGAAAACCTCCTATGGAGAGTCTTCTAAATCCAAAAAATCTATAATCTTGAGGTAAAAGAGCCCACACGCCCCATGATCCTGTGACAAGTGCTAGGTTACTGGTTGTATGTCCCCTGGCTGCTAAAACTTTTTTAATTAAGCTGTCTGTTTTTAAAGGAGGAGCATAGCGATCAAAAATAAAAGGAATAAACCTTCCATTTTTGTATTGAAAAGTTCCGATCTTAACTCCTTCTTTATTAATAATCTCTCCCTTCTCATTAATAGTGGATTGAAGGAGTTCAACAATATATTTTTTATCCCAACCTTTTTGCATCATGTTGGTTGCAAGCGCTTTTATAATCTCTCCCTTACTCCACTCATTCCCAGATACCCCTTTCAATTGTCTTACTGCCTTAAAAGCAGGAATTAATTTTCCATTTTGATAAATAACACTGCCAATCATACTCCCTTTTTCATCCACTATTGTATTTCTAACAACTCTAGCTCCTCGCAATAATCTCAGTTTAAAATCATCTGTAAATTTATAGCCAATGGCCTCTGCATTAGATAGGATCTGAGCAATCGCAAGATTGCTTCTGTACAAACTCTGAAGCTCTTTTTGCTTTTTCTCTATACCTTTTCTTAAAGCCTCTTTTTTAGCTAAACGATCTTTTTCTACTTTTAAATCAGAAGACTTCAATAGGACACCAACCGCAATACCACTGCCTAAAGTTAATAAAGGAACTCCAATCCAAAGATTAAAAAATGAAACAATCAGTCCTATTCCAGCCAAAGCCATGCTGCCAATCATAAGAATAGAACTATATTTTTCAATGAGCTGATCTAAAACTGTATCTAATTCTGAATAAGCTTCTTTAACTCCAGCAACTTTACTCTCTTGACTCCTCCCACCCATATATTGCGATACTGCTGCTTGCCAGCCAGAACTTAATTGCGCTTGATCTTGCGCCATTCTGCCTACTAATTCTGTCTCTTCAGCCTTTTCTTTTTCTTCTACAAGCTGAACAATTCCTAAAGGCACATCTCTTCCACCCTCTCTCTGATCCCCGCTCATCTGAGGAGAGCGGGTAACAATATTCAGCCTTTCTTGAAAAACCGCTGTTCCTGCTGTTAAAGGAGCAAAAGGATTTTGCAGATTAAATTTTCCATGCTGCCAAACATTTGTAATATAAGATGGCACCAATCCTGCGACAAAAATAGCTCCTACAACTTTCCAACTAAAACGAAGCAAAACATTTAAATCCACAACTTGTGCGCTAAAAAATGGAATGACAAAAAATAAAGCAACTATTAACCCGGCTATAACTCCCGCGATAAATGCCTTTTGAGTTGCTTCCACAATGTTTTTAATTCCAGCTCTACGAACCTCTAATTTTTCTGGAGTATCATTCTCATGTTTTGCTAAAAACCTTTCCCTGCCCATCTGATTCCAAGGCAATGATATCCACATAAATTCTGGAGATTCCCACCAACGAGCAAATTTCTCTTGTATCCATTGGTCTATCGCAAAACTTCTTTTGCTAGCATCTGGGAAATGCAACCCTAAACGTTCTAATCCTAATTTTTTATTTAAAAATGATAAAAAGTCTAATACGTTATAAACTAGATCGTAAGTTCCCTCTGTTGTAGCAGCAGCTGACATATTTTTACGCATCTTTTTACGCTTCTCTTTCATCTCATCTTTGCCAGAATTTTTAGCGCTATCTTGAGAAGAACGATATTCTTTTAAAAGCTGATCTACCTTTTTATGATTAAAGCGTAAAATTTTAAATTTACCCTCTATTGAAAAATCTACAACCTCCTCTAACTTATCAAGATTAGTGGATACTGCGCTCATCATATCCACAATACTTTTAATCATATCTACAAGTCTAAATTGATTTTGTAATTTTTCGTATAGTTCTGGATTGGTTTGTTTAAGATTTTCTAACTCAACTAAAGGAACATCAAAAACAAGATAGGTGGGGCTAATTGATAATTCCTTATCATCTTTATCTTTTATATTTTTCATCCCTTGCTCATAGGCCTCTGCCATTTGATCTAAAGGAGGACCGCGAATATCCACATTTGCAGCAACCATGATATTTTCCGGCTGGAATCGCGTGTAAACTAACTTCTCAGAACCCTCTTCTCTTTCTTTTCCGCTCCCTTGATCTGTTAATTTTTCAGAGGATTTACCTCTCTTGTCTTTGTAAGCTTGACCTATCAGAGCCACAACCTGATCTTCAAAAAGCTTAATAGCTCTATTTCCGCCAAAATAATTAATGATGGTTTGCAGCCAATGAAATGCGCGCATATGAGGAACTGCGCTTTTTTCCTTAATCTTCCCATCTTTTTTCAACTGTTCAAAAGCTTCTTCATCAAAAAATTGATGCACGCTAAAGTAATAGATATGTTGGAATTCTCCCTCACTAATCTGATAGTTAAAATTCTCTTGGGATGGGGTGGAATATTTTTCTGGAGCCTGTTTTTCTAGCTCTTCTATGACCTCTAGAGTGATGGGATTCTTTGAATTTTCAAGCTCCTTTCTTAAATTAAGAGAAATAACTGCGCGATTCCTTCCGTTTTCCTTAGCCATGGATAAGAAATCATTATTGATCCACATCATTAAATTTAAAAAAAGAGGGGTTGGCTTTTCCTCCACTATCCACTGGCTGCTGAATTCTTCTTCAGAAATAACTACATCTTTCTTTTTCTCATATATATTTTTAAGGGATGGCGCTAGTTCCCCCATATGATCCAAAACCTGTTTTGCAGAAACTGCGCTAGCAGAAATAGTAAAAAGTCCAGTTGTTTCATCATCATATTTAATAGCTTCATAATTTTCTTTACCAATAATGGTATTCAGTTCCTGCTCAATCTGATTTTTAGAAGTTATTTTTCTATCCACCAAAAGCGTATATCCTGAGCCATATCTTGCTAAAACAAGCGAACCTTTCATCTCTTCTAACTTAGCTTTTTGTTCTGAAGTAAGATCAGCCGACTTAATCTCAAAAACATCATAACTATTGCGTGAACTATTTTTTACACTCAAGAAATGATTATTCACGCGTTTGACTAATTCACTCACTCTTTGCTCCACAAGCTCTTGCTCTCCTACAAAAACAAGGTTAAACTCATCTGCTCCCACACCTTTATAAATTAAAAGAAATCCTAAATCTTTAGCTTCCTTCGCCAATACTGCGCGAATTTCCCTAAATAAAGATCTTTTGGCAAATTCTAAATCCGGGGAATCACTATAATTTAAACTACCCACAATTGATTTTCCTAAAATTTTATTGATTGTGCCTATAAGATCTAAATCCCCCATCACATACCAAATTTTATCCCACTTTTCTATCGGAGTGTTCTGAAGTAATTTTAAAAAAGAATCTCTGCCTTTTATTTGCGGCATTAGAGGATCCTGCTGTAGACTCCTTAAGACATCCATGAACTCATTTTTTACAAGAGCCACAATCTCACGCTCTTTAGCAGCTTTACTCGTCTCTTTCCAGGATTTAAACGATTCATTAAACTTCTTCACCATTTCATAGACAATTTGGTCTATCTCTTGAGGAATTTTATCTTTAGTTAAATAAAATTCCTCAACAACACTTTTAAGATTTTTAAAGTCAGGCCATGCATCCTCAGATTTAGCTGCTTCTAGAAACGCTTTTTCAATTGCTTCAATAATGCGATCCTGCGCTGAAACAGGAGTTACAGTTTGGTCAGTAAAAGTTTGAGCAGGAGAACGTTCAAACTGAGCAAGAAATTCCTCTAACTCTTGAATGACCCTGTCCACATCTTCTGGTTGTAAAGCTGGTTCACCTCTTTCCTGCCTTAAAATCTCTTTATCCAATGGTGTTAGAGTTAGCCCTTTTCCAGTTCTTTTTTCATCCTCTCTAACTCTATTTAAAAGCTTTAAATTCTCTTTTAAAACATCTACGCCATTCTCCCCTAAACGATCTGCAAATGCTTGAAAAATAAAGCTATTGCTCCCTTTGTCCTTTCCAAAATATCCATAATGACTAATGATCCTGATCAGACCTACTTCAATGGGTTGTCTTCTTTCTCCTAAATCTATTATTACAGCAGAATCTTGATTGTTCCTACCTGTAAGGATGAAATTTCCAGCATGGATATCTTTAGGCATATTATTGCCAAGTAAAAAAGTAATGGTTAAAAGGGTTTGAACAATTAATTTACGTTTATCCAAATTTAGAGGCCCTTTTTCTTTTAATTTTTTAGGAGTTGAACCTTTTATAAACTGTCCTACAAAATATTTTCTAGAATTGTATTCACCTATTTTTCCAATTCGTGGCACATACCCACTTGTAGATAAAATCTCTAAATCTTCTAGTTCTTGTGGCCCAATAGCATTGGGAGAATCATTATTACTCAACCCCAAATTAAAAATAACACTCCGTCCATCTTTTAAGCTTAACTCGATCATAAACATCCACTTGTGACTGCCAGAGCCTAAAAAGTTAACCTGATAATTTTCAGTAAGATCAGAAAGTTCAAAATTGATCCCTGTTACTTCACGGAGCATATCTACTGTTTCTACAGTTGGATCGCTAAATAAAATTTTGGCTAAATCTTCTGCATCTCGAGTAGCATCTTTTAAATGATCCTTTTTAACTTCCAAAATGCTAATACCTCTAGGGAGCTGTGGAGCAGCAATTTGAGCTAAAGGAAGAATAGATATGAATTTTATCCAGCCAGGAATGGGTTTTCTTAAGGAAGAGAGTTCTTTGACTCTGGCTCTTGCCCAAAGAATAATTGAATTATAAAAAGAATGGAGTCCTATCGTGATAAGTGAGGAACTAACTTGATCTAAAACTAGAAAGGGGGCGGTGAAGAAAGCAGAAACAACAAGCAAGATTGCAAAATTTACTGCATCTTTACTGGTCCAGCCATTTTTCTCTGCTTTAACAATCCATTGAACAATTTTGGAAGCAAAATGAAACAGAGTAAATCCTGCTGTAGCCCATGCAATCCCTATGTTTTTTGCTAATTCAGGGTCCACTCCAAAAAATGTTGTTAAAAGAACTGGCAGGACTGCCATGCCAAACCATTGAAAAACAAGAGTTTCTGCTAAGGGTCTTTGTAATCTTGTGCGATCCATTAAAAAATTACGCAACGATTCTAAAGGCTTTTTCTGCGCAACCTTTTTTTGTTTTTTCTTAAATTTCTTACTCTTAACTACTACAGGCTCCCTAGCTTTTACTTTTAGTTTTGGAGCGTCTTTCATTACAAATTGTTCCCATTCATCCTTTATTCTTTGATTTCTTTCACTCCACTCTTCTCGAAAATTCTCCAGTCTTACCCAAACTAAATCTATAGGATCAAAAATCTCAACTTCATATACCCGAAACCCATAAATCTGCATGTAATCCAGATCATCTTTAAGCTGCATGCGCATTAAAATAGGATTCTCTCCTGCCATAGCAACATTGGTTGCCCAGTTCTCCATGCTTAAATCTTTTTTAGGATCTTTTAAATCCCAATCTTTAAATTCTACTTTGGATCCAACCCAGCCATAATTGCCTTTCAGAATGCTCTCTGAATTCAGAACTTCAGGTTTGGTTTCAATCATTCTTTGCACAGCAGAAAGAGTAGTTCCATAAACTATATCTCCTATCGAAGGTTTAGCAAAAACTAACATTTTCCATTTCATACGCATCGCATATTCCATAGCCTTTTTTTGTACGGACAATAAGTTAGCCTCTAAAAGTTCCCCGTCTCTATCCACAAGATTGATTAAGGACTGAATATAATCAAGATTTTCATCTACATGTCCCTCAATAGAACCTAAACTATCTTTAATTGGTTTTAAGATCGTATCCACATATTTAGGAGTTGCTTTCTTTTTTATTTCTTCGCCATCTATGGACTCTGTTGTTTCACCTTCCTCTATTATCCTTTTCAACTCAATCTGAACATATCTTTCTAAAGTTCCTATTCTATTTTCATAGTCCGATAAAAATCTTGCCGCAATTTCTTTGCCTAAAAGTTCTTTGGTTTCTAAGTGAAGCTGTTGAATAGTCTCAATCTTACGCTTCACTCTTTTTATGACATGCAGCGCTTCGTTTCGCCTGTATTGCATATATTGATACCCTGCGGGGTAAAGCACAAAATAAAAAAGACCTTGTAATAAATCCGCCGGGGTATAAGGCTCTGTGGCTCTGCCTTTTAGTTTTCCTGAACCTGTCTTTGAACCTTTTCCAGGAGGAGGAGTTAAAGCATCCAATGGTTTTAAAACCATCTCTGTGGCTAACCCTCTTTGATGCAATACAAAAAATAGATTGTTTAAAAACATGTGCATGACTAAACTAAAAAATGGGCCGCTGGTCTGGAAAGGACCATCCCCTAAAGGAAAGAAAATAAGAGGAGCAGTTACGAAAAATCCGCCAAAAACCAATCTCTGGGAAAGCACAAAAAGCGACAATTCTTCTCTTGGATATTCCTCTGTAAATATACGGTTAAATTCTCTTTCAATATCTTCAAACGCGATTCTTCCTGAAATAAATTTCCATAAAAACTTAAAGATTAAATAAATTGCGGGAATTACCAAATGGTAAGACATAAGAAGCGCTGTAGTTGCCAGCCAAATTAAATTGGAAGCGCCGGTAGGGTCGGAAAAATGAGCAACCCAATAGATATTTTTTAAAGTTTCAGAAAACAACATAAGACTAAGGTTTTCTATAGTGGGTATGGCAAAGGAACGATGCAGTTTATAAACCTCGGAACTTCTTAAATCCTTTAATATGTTTAATAAAGGATAAAATTTTCTCTCAATATTAAAAACTTTCGCTAAATAAATATACTTTAAATCAACCTGAAAATTTCTTAAAGCCAGCTTAAAATTACTTATTGTTCTTTCGCCTTGTCTTACGATCATTTCAAAGCCCAAACCATTTTTCAGCTCATCTAAATTCTCTATAATAATTAAATCTTTCCCCTTGACTTTACGCAGAGTGATCTTTCCTATCTTTCCAGCCTTAACCTCATCTTCTTTAAAATCAAAAAAAGAGGCTAGAGCAGGCAATTTTGCAATTAAAATTTTGCTATTTTTATCTAAAGAAAGACTCTCTCCCTCCTTTAACCCTACAAACCCTTCTCTTGGGTTATATCGGGTTATATCCACAATAAAATATTCAGTTCCCTGATCATAAAGCTCTTGCACTAAGACCTGCCGATCTTCTGGCAAATCTTTATAATGATAAATTCTAAGTTCAGCGCTCCTTTTATTTTTTTCATTGCTTAAGGTAAGAAGCATTGGAGCGCTGTATATTTCACTAGAACTCATTGTATTTGCTTGTAAAGAAAGTTTAACCGCACCTTCAGTTCCTGCCTTTTTAGCAGCCTCTTTTCTCATGGAATCTAACACTGCATATTCCTGACTGACTGCTGCCAGACCTTCTAAATCCATAACCACAGCAGTCATGTCATCTGGTTTACTGCGCAAACTCAACCCATCCTCTGCTCTTCTTTGAGAAGAGGCAATGAGTTTTTCCGCGATTTTCTGAGGAGCTAAAGTGTCGTCAGTCATTTGGTCAAGAATATCCTTAATTTCCATGTCTGTAAGATTATCGTGAATGCCGTCAGAAGTAAGTAAGAGACGCGATCCTTTTGGCGCACGCGCAACTATAATCACAGGCACATATCTACTCTTAGAAGATAAAACATTGTTTACAACATGACGGTCATTAAAAAGTTCCTCACTCTTTTGATCAAGATCGCTATAGCTCTGAACAGAGGATAAAAATTCCTGATTTTTTCTATCTGGATGTTTAGATAACTCTGACTGTTTAATAATTTGAGCAGTTCTGGGCGCAACATTGTCAACAGTTAATGGTTCAAATCCGCCATCAACGCCCCGAAGATAAGCCCGCGAATCCCCTGCATTTGCAATTAATATGCGGGAAGAACCGTCTATTTGCGGCAAAATAATAGCGACTGTAGCAGTGGTCCCGCCATTTATTTTTTTCAATTCTTTTCTTACTGCTTTAACGCTCAACAACATCGCCTGTTCTAAAAGTTTAATGAGTTCTTCTTCAGATTCCTGACCAGTGATTTTGCGTAATTCAGATTGAATAGCATTGCGCGCAGCAGCGCTAGCCCTCTCTCCTGCAAGATGACCTCCCATTCCGTCAAATACAGCGGCGATTTGAATGCCATTGCTTAACTTTTCTGCAAAATAGGAATCTTGATTATTTTCGTTGCGAGTTCGGTCTGCTGATTTAATACTTCTAGCGCCCATAGAAAGAGGTAATTTAATAGGGATAGGAGGAACCATTCTTTCAGTTTCTATTTTTCCCCTGGGAGCTAAAATGGTTCTGGGAAGTTGGGAAGTGACTGCAAAAGGAAGGATTTTCCAAAGACCTGTAAGTTCTCCTATTACAGAAGCGATGTTCCAAAACATATGAAAAGCAAAACTGATTTCAAAACCATTAGGCAAAGCTAAAAGTAAGGTAAAAACCCCGCCTCCAATAAACCTTAAAGTAAAACGATAGGCAAATTCCTTCCAGCTAAACTTACCCCCCTCATATCCTTTGAATGCCCAAAGATCTGTGTGCGCTATGGGAAAAACCAAAGCGATCACTGCTGCTGCCAAAAAAACATTCCCGCCAAAAATTACTGTAACCGCGTAGGCAAGCCCATGGGTTTCTACTAATGGCATAACCACACCTGTTACAACTGCATAAAAAACCTTATAGATATTTATAAGAAAACGAAAAATTCTGTTTTCAAATATTTTATTCTTAGATTGATCATCCAGCTCAGATAACTTATCCAGCGGCCATCTTAAGATTGCATCGAGGATTGAAGCTGCTTTTAATCTATTTATTCTTTCTACCTTTTTGTCAGCAAACTGAACAATTTTGCCTTCCTGGCTTATAGTTTCCTGAGAAGTAACTCTTTCCTCCGCAAACTGAACAACTTCTCCTTTTGCGGGGATTTGAGGAGTAGGCGCTCTTACTCCAACCAGAAGGGTATCAATATTACTAAAGGTATTTCTTGCTCTGTCAAAAGCGGATTTTAAAGTGTCAGAAAGCGCATTTAAAACTTGATTGGTCAATCCAGGGTGACTTGGATAGAGACGATTCACAAAATCATCTAAAACCATCTCTTCTGGTTGAATTTCTGGATCTAAAGAATCACTGATTTTTTTCTTTCTAGAATTTTTTTCAAAAAGTTCGCTCCAAAAATAGACATCGCTTCTTTGATCATTAATTTTTCCAAAAATTTCTATGCCAGCAGCCACCCCTTCCACTTTTCTTCCATCTCCCGCAGTTTGAATATTCTCATCAATCTTCACTTTATCCACAGTTCTAAACTGTTTTGATAAACCCATCTCTAAAGATTCTGCCATCTCTTCCTTTTGCTCCGGAGTTAAATTAGTCACTGATTTTGCCGCGCTAAAAATAGTGAGCATGGCATACAAATTAATCAAAGAGCGGTTAATCAAACCTACAATTGGTAAAGTCTCTTTCATGGAACTAGAAGCTGTTCCCATTTCTGATTTAAGGGTAATACGCTCCCCTGTAAAAAGTTTTTCTAAAGGGGTTTTATCTCTGCGGAAAATCTCTAAATAATCTGTCCCAGTACCTTCTACCTTGCCTAAACGGGGAGTTAAAACCGCATAAGCAATCTGTTTTTGCCTTAAAAGATCTGTCATGCCTTGCGTGTGAAAACCTCCAGAAACTAATAGCGCCAGGTTTCCTACTTGAAGTTTCCTCTTTTCTCTTACCTTATGAAGAAGATTTTCTACTAAAGCTTTATCTCTTTTAATTGCAGCCTCATTGAATTTTTCAAAAGGTTTAAGCGCTTTAACTAAAACGCTCTTCTCTCCTGACTCTTGTCCTTGAGATGATTTTTGTTTTTTCTTTTTTCCCGCGATTAAAGGATCCACTACAATTTCTGGGTTTACCATGCTGATCCCTGTTTTGCCAAAACTTCCAGTTTTTCCAGAATATTTTTCTAATCTTTTAATTCTTTGGCTCACATCCACTATCTCATTCTTCCTGCTTAGATACTCTTTCCAATCTTCAGGACTAAAACGATAGCCCACCATCTTTTCCATTAAAACCAAATCTTTAGAACACTCCACAATCTCTTTTTCTTCTTTAGTCACAATAAAAGATTGAACTCTGCTTTTTTCTAAACTCTCTACCTCTTTAAATAGCGCCTCACTTTTAATTTTATCCGCAATTAAAACATATCGAACATATTTGTCCATTTCTGGGTATTTGGCTAAAACCACCCCATAAGCCTGACACAAATCTTTTAAATATTGATAAAAAGCGCCATAACTGATATTTCCTAACCTATAAGAAAGACCAGATGAAACTAAATTCTTTAGTTCCGCTTTTGGCAGTCTCTCAACTAAACTATTGGTTAGAGCTCTTCTTTCTTTTTCCACTTGCTCATAGTTTAAGGTTTCTTCTAAGTTTAAAGCGCTCATAAATTTGCGAATCATCTCTGAATAAGAAGGGATTCCATCCTGAGTAAGGACTTTAAGGTATTGGCTCAGTTTGATCTGACCCTTATGGTGCAAAGTCATATTTTCATCTAACTCTTTTAAATCTGAATTTAATATTTTGGTTTTAAGCAGGTTTAAAGAGTTTTGCAGATCTAAAACAATTTTCTTTGCCTCTTTTTCTTGCGGAATAGAATCTTTAAAAGCTCTGACATGCTCTAAATAGAGTCTTTCATTTTCCACTCCCCAAAATAGAATTGGAGACTCTTTAGAATTTTTAGAATCTAAAGTCATGCCAACATATTCTGCTCCGGAAATTAAAGATTCTTTTAAGAAATACTCAGCGATCTTTTTTACATGTTCTTTTTCAGGTAAGGATCTGTAAGAATCAAAAGCAAAGGATCCTTTTGCTCCCTCTAAACCCACCACCAACTGAACTTGCGGGTTGGAAGAAGGACTTTGCAAGGAACTTTGGATTTCTGGTTTTTTAAGAGCTTGAATAATCCGAGCGATATTTTTTTGAGCTTCATAGTTTTCATGCACATCCTGTATGTGGATGACCATAAGGTCTTGTGGCTTCCATTGAGAAGGAAGGTAAAGTTCTTTAAGATTGGCAAAACTAGCTGGAATAGTTTCCAGCCACTTGATTTCGGATTGGAGCCTGGCATCTTGAGATTGAAGATTTTCCCTTTGAGAACCTAATCCAAGAATGTCAGAACCTAGTTTTTGAGGAACCTGCTGAGAAAGGACATTCAATTCCAAGGATGGAAGTTGAGCCACAAGACCTTTGTCAGATTCAGGTGAAGGCACTTTTGCCAGCAAAATTTGATTTTCTTCAGAGTTACTACCTGTTTGGTTAGAGTTTGGTATTCCCTTATGTTTTCCCCTTTTTAGCTCTTCCGCTGCTTTTCTTCGTTCTTCCCAAAGTTTTGAGCTGGGTTCAATGACGCCATAAGCCACTTGCACGTAAAAGAAAATAACCGCCATACCGCAGGAAGTGAGGCGGGTCCAGAAAGGATATTTTTTAATCTCTTTTTTCTCCATAAATCTTTAATAAAAAAGCCAACAGTTTCTGTAATTTCTACAAGACTGTTGGCCACTTATGGAGAATCCAGTTAGAACTTCTCTTTAAAGATTCTTCAACCTTCGGCGGCTCAACCAACTTATTCCGATTTAATCTTCGGAACTTAGTCTTGTAGCTTTGCGTCTCCGTTTTTCAACGGATTTGCCTTGTGCGTGTTGCTAACTTTTTTAAAGAACTAAACTTCTAAATTTTTACTTACTCTTTTTATCGAACTTTCTCTTTACTGCTAAATTAACTGCCCTTTGTAACATTTTTGTTTCATTCCAAAAACAGTTCAATTTCAGCGTCTTATCTATTTTCATATTTGTAGGTCATTTATAACAGGTATTGCCGAAACTTTTCTTAAACTTTTTGTAACATTTTTGTAACATTATTTTTGCAAAAGTTTCTAACTAGTTTAAAACTTTCTATCTATTATCCTAAAAAATCACTTATAAACCTTCCTCTTCTAGCCTAATTCCTTGTTGGGTGAAAAATGTTACGAGCATCTGTAGAGCTTAGCTGACTTTCTAAGTATTATTGACTACCTGTCCCACTCATTAGATATCTATACGCCAACTTTAACCCGAATATTGCATTAGGCGTGTCGGAGGAGACGAGTGAGGGCGAGACTTTTTTGACGAAAAAAGTGAGAGCGTAGCGTTCGCTACGGTCGAGCTTTTTGAGGACAAAAAAGTCCGCCATCGCTCGTCGAATCCAACGTCCTAATGCAATATTCGGGTTTAAATGAATCATATCTTTATCTAAATAAGTAGCAATTAAAGTGCCAAAATAAAACAATATAAATGATTTTTTAATGCGGTAATTTGAAAAGTAAGGAAAATTTACCTAAATATGTAGATAAAATTCCCCTTTTTACAGGAATTTAGTAAAACAAACATTGGTTCATTCATAATTACTGTTGATCTACTAGAACATCTCAAAAAATTAAAATGGATATCCGATTTTAGATTTCTGGCTCCCAAGGGATCAAATAAGATCACCATTCCATAATTTCTCACAGAATTTCTGCCAAGGAAAAATTTCAATGCCGGATGACAATTTGCGCGGCTTCATATCCAAACTAACTAGGATGGGTCTTATTACTTTTTGATCATCCATTAGAGAGCACAATCCTTTTAAGTGCCTTTCATCTGCGTGGGCTGTAGCTTTGAATTCTATTGCTAATTCCATATTTCCTACGATAAGATCAACTTCCATCCCCGTGCTGGTTCTCCAATAGGAAAGATTCACATTTTTCTCACGATACGATATAAATGCTCTTATTTCCTCAATTAAAAAATGCTCAAAATAACGGCCAAATTCTTCTGTCCTTTCTTGAATAATCTTTAAGCCGGTTAGTTCCCTCACAATCCCTAAATCAAAAAGATAAAATTTCGCTGTTTCAATCAGGCGTCTGTTCTTGCTTTTTCTCCAGGGAGGAAGCTCATGCCCAAGAAGAGTATCCTGCAATATTTGATAATATTCTCGCACTGTTTTAGGTGAAACGCCGCAATCTCGGGCAATGTTCGCGTAATTGATAAGCTGTCCGTGAGTGAGAGATACGGCATCAAGGAATCTGGCAAATGAAGGGATATTACGCACCAATGCTTCTGTATGAATTTCTTCCTCAATATAATCTAAGACATAACTTTTTAAACTGCGGTCCGGAATTTTTTCAATATAATGTTTTGGAATTAAGCCATGGTTTAAAATACGGCTAAGATCGTATTCTCCTAATTCTTTTGTGGTTAGGGGGAATAGTTCATAACGCCATGCTCTTCCTCCTAAAAGATTTGCCGCGCCCCGTTTCAACTTTCGAGCGCTTGAACCGCATAAGATAAATTTAGTTCTTGTGTTTTCAAGGCACCAGTGAACTTCATCCAAAAGAGCGGGGACCTTTTGAATTTCGTCTATAATAACAATATCTGATTTTTCCGCCAAACATTCTTCGCGAAGCAAAGAGGGCATGAGGAGCAGACGGGTTTTAAGTTCTGTATTTAATAGATCATAATACTTTGCGTTTGGAAATTTTTGATGAAGGAGAGTCGTTTTCCCAACCTTGCGCGGGCCCCAGAGAAAGGCGGAATTATTGCCGTTAAGGTCAATTTTTAGAATCCTTTGGATTCTGGACAATGTGGAATTCATTACATGTAGTCTAGATTATATGGAATTAACTGTCAAGGTTACAATTTTAAGCTTGCGAGCTAAACAGTGAATGGATTTGGTGATCTTCTTTAAGGGAAGGAGGTTCTAGCTCAACACCTTGAATGGTCAGTTCTCTTCCGTTTCTCTCAATTCTTCCTCTCCCTTCTAAATCCCTGATCCACTGATCAATCCCTGCATTAAAAATCTTATCTTTGGGCAAGACTATCGTAATAGATACCCCCACATCTAGTATCTGTAAAACTAATATGCGAATGTCTCTTACTGTTTTACCTAACTCATCCATCAGGTTTGACCAAATCCCTATCTTATCAGAGCCTGCTATCAGCCGAACTGCGTAGGAGCTTTGCTTTAAGATAGCCTGTAGAAAGAATGCCTTTAATACCCAATATACTCTCTAATTCTTCTATTGGCTTTGGTTCATCCATCACTAAAATAAATCGAGCGTTCTGATTCAAACCATAGATCTCATGGATCGTCCTTAACATCGCTATTTGACTGGATTGATCTCTTGATCCAGTTAAGTCAACTAAATATAGTTCTGAACCTTTTGTATCCTTTGACCATACGCCAAAAAGAGTTTGAACTAAATTTGAGAAGTTTAGATTAAGATCAAAACTTAAAGATTGTAGTTCTGGCTGGGATGTTCCTAATTTATCCGCTATTAACTGTATCTCCTGGGATAAGAGTTCTTGAGAAGTTAAGCTTTTCTTCTTGTAAGCATCTAACATATCAATTGTAAAGTGAAAAGAACTAACTGACAAAAGGGCAAAGGAAACTAAAGTAGGCTGAAAAGAGATAATAGAGATAAATAAGAGATTATAAAGTAAGGCGTTAAAAGAGCGAAGAGAGAGGAAATCTTTCTTTAATTCCATCCTCCATCCATCCCAACCTATGCTGTTCCTTTTTGCCAGCCAACGCACAATAGTGTGAGAGAACAGGAATCCAGCGCTACTCCAAACAACTCCTAATACCTGACCTGAATTAAAATCTAATCCAAAATAGGAAAAAAGAAAAGGCAGACCAACCAATCCTCCCCACCTATATATACCCTCCTCCCAACTCCCTACAAAAAGATAATAGGCTCTTAATGACTGCCAGTTTTTAAATCGCTGTAGAGGCTGAACTAAGGGTTCAAGAATATCTGTAGAATCATTAAGTGATGTATCTGAAGAGCTATTCCCAACATTGTCCAGTGAATTATTTTCAACTCGTTTCCCAGAGCTATCATCAGAACCATTGCCTTTTTCCAAGAACCCTTCACGAGTAAGACCAAGTTTAGAATGAGAAAAAAGATTGATAAATAGCTCAATAAAATCATTAAAATAGGTATTACTAAACACAGCCCCAAGTTTCCATAAAAGTAGATGTGCCCGCTTGATTCGATAAATTCCTTCTCTCAACAATGTAAGTTCCAAATCATTCAAGTTCTCTATATTTTGATAACGCTGCATAATATGCGGGACTTTATGTGTGAGTACAAATCGAATAGAATCCAACGCTCTTTCTTTAGTGGACCAATCTAACTGAAATCCTAAAGGATCAAGATCAAGTTTTGGAAACACAGCCATCAGCGCTTCAATATAGCTGCCATGAAAATAAGGGGCTGATTCTCTATGCATGGCTCTGCTCAATCCCCACATTTTAAGCTCTGCTTCACTAAGCGCATAAATGCGATTTTTTAATTCTTCAACTTCATCCTCACTAATTTGATCTACGCGCTCATACTGCTGAACAATGGAAGGAATCTCACGATCAAAAATAAATTGAATCGTCTCAATTCCTTTCTCTTTTGTGGACCACTCTAGTTTAAAACCCAATGGATTCAAATTCAGTTTAGGGAACAGCGCTATCAAGACATTTATATGACTCCCATGAAAGTATGGAACTAATTTTTGATTCATTGCCCCATTCAATCCCCACAATCCAAAATGACCATAAGTAATTCTATAGATTTCATTTCTAAAAGCACGAATCTTATGAGGATTTATATTAGAAAGATGATCATACTGCTCAATTAAATCTGGCATTACATGCGACAGTACATAGCGCACAGATTCAATTGCTTTTTCTTTTGAAGACCAATCCAGTTCAAATCCTAAACGATTCAAATTCAAATTTGAAAAAACAGCCATAAGAGCGACGATATAAGATCCATTAAAATATGGAGATTTCTCTCTATCCACTGCACTGCTTAAACCCCATACCTTAAAATGTGCTTGAGTAATTTTATAAACATCATTCCTTAATTCATTTTTCTCTTCTTCTCTTAAACTATCCAAGCGATCATATTTTGCAAGAAGTGCAGGCTGATAAGCCGCTAAAGCATCTCTAATATTAAAAATTCCAGAGTCACGCGTTCTCCAGCTATACTTTATTTGCCAATTAGTTCTCCTAAAATTTATAAACCCTTCTACTGATAAACCTAACCGTGGATGATTAAACAGCTCTACAAGAGCTTTCATATAGCTCCCTTCAAAATCAGGAACAGTATCTCTATGCAGAGCTTTGGCTAATCCCAAAAGAACAAAATGTCCCTGAGTAATACTATAAATTTCATTCTTTAATCTTTGAACTTCACCTGCGCTTAGACCATCAATATTTTCATATCTTTCAATAAAGGTAGGCATCCCTCTAGAAATAACAAATCTCATGGAATCAATAGCTCTTTGTTTGGAAGACCAGTCTAATTGAAATCCTAAAGGATTCAGATTTAGATCAGGAAATACTGCCATCAAAGCTTGGATATAGCTTCCATTAAAATATGGAACATTCTTTTTCATCGTTGCATTTGACAGCCCCCAAACATCAAAATGCGCAGAACTGATTTGATAAATTTCATCTTTTAACCTTTCGATTAGTATTGGACTTAAATCTTCAAGCTGGTCATATTGACGAAGAATATTGGGGATTTCACTAGAGAATACAAACCGCATGGAATCAATAGCTCTTTCTTCACTCGACCAATCTAATTGAAATTCTAAAGAATTCAGATTAATCTTAGGAAACAAAGATATAAGAACATTTTTGTAGCTTCCATAGAAATAAGGCGCACCGCGTTGAACCATGGCTGACCCTAATCCCCAAGAAGTGAAGTGGGCTTTAGTGATACTACAAATCTCTTTTTTAAGATTACTCAATTCTAACCCTGTTAATTCATCGAATCTTTCATAGTCCTGTATTAAGTAGGGAACTTGCCTCTTAAATATGTAAAGCACAGATTTAATACCACTCTCAAGTGATGACCAGTCTAATTCAAATCCTAATGGGTCAAGATTTAGATTTGGGAATAGGGCTATCAAAGCATGGATATAGCTTCCATTAAAATATGGAACATGCTTTTTACTCGTTACATTTCCCAACCCCCAAACATCAAAATGCGCAGAGGTAATTTGATAGATTTCGTTTTTAAGAGCTTCTATTTTTGCTGGATCAAAATTATCAAGGTCATTGTACTGCTGAACAACATGAGGAATTTCACGCAAAAGCACATAGAGAATTGACTCAATCGCTTTTTCTTTGCTTGACCAATTCAATTGAATGTCCAAAGGCTCCAGTTCTAATTCTGGGAAAATAACCATTAAAGCGCGAATATAACTCCCCTGAAAATAAGGAGCGCTCCGTTTATCCAAAGCTCTCTGAATTCCCCAATGCTGAAAATGCGCAGAAGTGATTTTATAAACTTTTACTCTTAAAGATTTCTTTTCTCGTTCTCTTGCTGTAGATCCCAAAGAATCTAACTTTGCATATCTTTCTAAAAGTTCTGGCTCATTTTTATTGATTGCATCCTTAACATTTTTTATGCCTTGTTCTTCTGTCCCCCAATAGTATAGTTCTTTATTATCTGTTCCATTTGCCTGAGTCAATGGAGCTAATCTCCACTTGCCCAGAGGACGGGTAAGATTAGATATAAGATTAAATAAATGATGAGTTAAAACATTAATAGGATAACTAAGATATGCGATTGAAAGAATAATCTTTTCTGTGCGATTTGGCTTATAGCTAGTCTGAATA
>JACPBF010000031.1 GCA_016180425.1 Elusimicrobiota bacterium | reverse complement strand
AGTTTAGTGATGACCATGAACCCTCCGGGAGGAAGAGTGGAAGTGAACGACATGATGGCAGACTTTATGGACAGAATGTATGGGGTAGAGGTAGGGTATTTGCCAGAAATAGAAGAAGTGGATCTGCTGATGAAAATTGCTGGAAAAGGGAATGAAATTTTAAGAAAAGATATTGAAACATTGGTTTCTTACGCGAATAACATGAGGAAAACAAGTCTTAAAAAACCATCTTTCCGGGCTTTAGAACGAATTGTTGAAAGTATCAAGCATTATCCTAACCAAAATCCTATAGAACTTTTAGAACAAAAAATGGGATTGGCATTAAGACCAAAAGAAGAAAGAGAATCTTTAGCAGTAGCGTTGCTCGCAAAGGAATTTGGCAAAACTTTTAAAAAAGTTATTCCTTCAGCAAAAAATGTCGCGCTTAGAGCAGTCACAAAAATAGGCGCTGTAGCAGCTCTTGCCATGAATTTAGCAACTGGAAATAAGGATGAAGATGGAAAAGAAAAATATAATCCAGAAAGATGGTGGGAAGTTGGCAACCCTTCTTTACAAGATCAAGGAAGAGCTAGAGAAAGGAGACGGGTGTTAGAAAGAGTAATGCAAATCACAACAGGATTGGGCATACCTTTAAAAGCATGGTACCCTATTCCCGAAGCAGGTGAATTAGGCATGATCAAGACCTGGCGGTGTATCTGGAATACAAAAGATATGAAGCCCAGAGAGATGAATTTCGTAGCAGAAGATATGATTCAGCCTGGAAGCGAGGAAAGTGTTTTAGGAGTTCTTTATCATGAACTATTTGAACTTCTCTATCGCCATCCAGAATCATCCAGCCGGGAATTCTTATCTAAGACAGGCGCTGCTGTCTTAGATAATGGAGTTGGAGATGTTTGGATCAATCTTAAAGGCATTGAAGATTTTATAGGTAGCCGCAACTGGCTGTTGGCAAGATATTATGAAACCTATTCTCCTACCCGTTATGGTAAAAGTCTGGAAGAACACCAAATTCTTATGGCGCAACAACCCTTATATTTTCAGTTTACATTAGGAGTTATCTATGAATGGGTCTATGGAAAAAAAGATCCAACGATTCTTAACCAGCAAGTTTTAGATGCGATTGAGGCTTTACGGGATCGCGCAAAAGAAGTTTATTTAACAAAAGAGGTGGCTGAACACAAAAAAAAGATGGAAGAACTCTATCACACAAAAGAATTTCAAGATTTGGTTCAGAAATCTATAGAAGACAAAGCTCAATCTAAAGCGATTGCAGGAGGAGCGGGAGAAGAAGCTGGAGATAGAATTCCATGGGAAAAACTGTCCGACCAAGAAAAAAAGGAGTTGTTGCAGCAGTTAAAAAAAGCTTGGGACAGCTTAAGTCCAGAAGAAAAATTAGAGTTACTTAAGCAAGCTAAACAAGAATTAGGGGAAAAAGATAAAAATCGGCCAGCAATAGCTCCACCCATAATGATTGACGAGGATGGGAATCCATTAGACAAAGACAAATTAAAAGAAGCGATCCAATCCCTAAAAGAATCCATTGAAAACGCGCAAGCAGAACAGGATCGTTATGATGCAGAACAGGAACAAAAGCGCAGGGAAGAAGAGGAGGAAACTGCAAAAAGAGACAAAGAAGAAAGAGATCGAGAAGGAATCACAGAAAAAGAACAGGCTGATTATAATGCGCGTTACGAAAGAGTGCAAACAGATGTGAGCCGAATGAAAACTGTGTTTAGGAAGTTCTATCAAAGGCAGATTGGGTATTGGCAGAGGTGGAGAGAGAAAGGAATGATGGATGACGCGGCTCTGCCTTTAGCTGTAGCTGGCGAGGATCTGATCTTTAAACAAAGAAAAGTTCCAAAACAATATAAAGTCAGAATATCTCTTTTAATTGACCAAAGCGGAAGTATGTCTGGGGCTAAGATTGAAGCAGCAGCAGATGCTGTATTGATGATGCTTCTTGCTATCCAAGAGGACCAGAAAAAAGGAATTACATTAGAAGTCGTGGGATTCCATGATAATAAACCCATGGAATTCTATTTTAACTATGGAGAAAAACTCAACAAGCAAAAAATGATAGAAGTGATTA
Organism: Elusimicrobiota bacterium; assembly: GCA_016180425.1. Classification (GTDB taxonomy): domain Bacteria; phylum Elusimicrobiota; class Elusimicrobia; order 2-02-FULL-39-32; family 2-02-FULL-39-32; genus 2-02-FULL-39-32. The sequence goes on along the minus strand of JACPBF010000031.1, from coordinate 16,748 downwards.
GTCAGGTGGCTAACACATATATGTCTAACAATGATCTAAAAGCCATGTACTATGCTTTTAAAAGAATCCCTTTAAAAGAAAAAAATACATTAAATCTTGTAATTCATTTTTCCGATGGAGATCCTAACTTCCAGTTCAGCCGCGACAGATTTAGAAAATGGATTAACAGTAAACCGCATATTGTGGTGGTTGGGCTTGGAATAGGAAGTGGAGCTGAACTGATTCTAGATCTCTATCATAAAGGTCAAGGAGTATGGGCTGAATCCACCCGAGACGTGCCTGCCAAAATGCAGCAAGTCCTAGAACGATTCATAGGCCGGCATGGAAGAAATGGGCCAGAGACCATTCGCTATAGCGCAGACGATATTGCAGAATCTGAAACAAAAGCTCATACAAGAACTCAATTTTTAGCAGAGTTTAAAGAGGGAGGAATCCCAGCTTCAATTTTTTACCCCTATTACTTAAAAGGACGAATTCCCAATCCTTCGCATCTGGGAGAACGAGTCCATAACCTTCTCTACTGGTTAGGAGAACCAAAAATAGTTGCGCCCATCTGGGAGGAAATTCTGTTTAGAGTTCTCCCTATCATTTTAATCAGCAGTTTAGGTTTTAATAATCAAGAATTATTATATACCTCCTCCCTCATTGGTTGGATGACCATTGGCTTTGCTCTTTCTCACATCATTGTAAAATGGGTCATAAGAGCCAATGATCAAAACTGGGGTAAAGGTATTCTACTCTGGAACTATAAAGAAAAAGAGGATGGTCCCAATTTCATTAAATATCTAATCCCTGCGCTGCTATTGTGTCTTATCTACACAGTCTCTTTTAACTTTCTCCCGCTCCCATCTTCTATCTTAAGCCATCTGGTCCCCTACTTGATTGTGGTTCTAAGTCATGGTTTTTATAGCGCAGCTCTGCTTAAAAATTTACTGCCTGATTGGATAACGCCTTCTTTAAACTCCCAGTTAAAAAATTCCAATGAGTCAGACAATAATATCACTAAAACTAAAGAAGATATTGAAAATGAGATTGAGTTAATCGTAAAACAGGAGCTCTCGCCTTTTGCTTATGATTCTTACCAAATTAATCAGGCTGCGATTCAGGCTGAATCTAATACAAAACAATTCCCCCTGCATCTCATTGATTTTCCAGAAGATCTGGCAGTAGAAGAAAATGGGTTTGATCTGCCGCAAAAATATCAGGATTGGATCCTAGGTCTAGTAAAGTTGATCTCTCTTCACTCTAGTTCTGAAAACAGCCAAAATCCAAAAATCGGATTTATTGTGCAATCAAATCAGGCAAAAAAAATCATTCAGACCATGTTGCTTGAGTTGAAAATTCCAGAACAGATGGTGCTCTTTACAGTTCAAACACCAAAACAGGCGGTCAATCTTGCAATAGAAAAAAACGCATCCATTGTTACTCTATTTACAGATCGGCCTGAAAATGAGTATTGGAAACAGACTGTGCTGAAGTGGGCTATAACTTTAAGCTCTGGAGATGAACTAAAAATAAGAGGCAAAGAATTAAAAATGTTAAAAAATATCCTTCAAGGAAAACTATCAGGGAAAAATGGAAAGATTCTGTTTAAAAATAATGAACTTATTCTGCAAAAAGAAACACTGGGGTTAGAATTAAACAAAACAGAAGAATATCACAGACAAACCTTACATTTTAAATTCCAAGCATAACCTATTCTGTAAGCGAATGTAGAGTATGCATCAAAAATAGTTCTTGCCTTAGGTTAGACTTTTATTTTTTGAGCTCTAGCCCAAAAACTTACTTAGATTCTTCATCTTAATGCTCTTCAACTAAATATTTTTTCTAGCTAACCGCAAGGTTTTTAAGGTTGGGCTGTTTAACTATACTGGAAGACAGCAGCCCTGATTCGTTAAATTAAACAACTAAATTAAAAAAGACAGAAAGCTGTGACAACGAATCTTTTAGCTTTATTCAGTCTAACATACAGTATATATATAAGGAGGAGACTAATCATGAAAAACATAATTGCACTTGCAGTGGGCATCGTGTTTCTTGCTGCCTGGCCTTTGAAAGCAGCGGAACACAAACATGACGCTGATTTTTGCCTAAAACATTGCACTTCTGTACAAATTAGCAAAGAGATAAAAGAGTTGGAAAATCAGATCGAACTGTCCAGAAATGACCTCAAAAAAACCGGAAATGAAAAATTAGCAACCATTGTGACAAAGAAAGAAGAGATCAAAAAACATATAAAACGGCATGAAGAAAAACTCGCGGAATTAAAAGTAAAACTGGAAGCATTGGAAAAAGAGCTTAACTAATAGACACCAAAGTGAGTAATAATCAGGTTAGAGCAGGAAACCTAAAAGCAAAATGATGATAGGATAAGCGCAATGCTTTTCAAAAGTGTTTCCTGCCCTAGCCCAAAAACTCACTTAGATTCTTCATTTTCATCCTTCAGGATGTGCGCAGCTTATGAAAACTAATAGAAGATATAAAAGGAAAATAAAATGAGTGAAAATAAAAATGACCCTTTAAAAGAATGGTTTAAATCCCTGCCTGAGTTAGAATCTCCGGAAAATCTAAAAACTAAAATATTAGAAAGCATTCAATCCCAAAAAACTCCTATGGAATTTTGGCTTTGGAAGCCAGCCCTTGTTTTTTGCTCTTTTATTCTTATCTCATTTGTAGCCATTGCAGTGACTTTAAGTTTTTTGCCAAAAAAGTCAGTGAATCTAGCTAAAGACAAATCCCCTATTTTGCAATGGGCAAAAGGCAGTATCGCAAGTGAACGTTTCATCTAATTGTTCTACCCGAATATTAGAAAATGGAATTCATCACTTTCCAGATTTCCTATGTAATATTCGGATTTTAGGAGGAATTTTTCATGATTAACTGGAAAAAAATTGCATTGCATCTACTATTGCTGCTCTTTGTTTCTCTAGCCTCTACTTTGACAACTTGGTATGTTCTCACCCAAAGAGAAGTTAAGCAACCTTCTTGGAAAGAGTTACTGCGCTTAACACCAGAACAAGAAAAGAAATTTTTAGAGTTAGAGTCTGATTTTAATTTCACCTTAAAAGAAATTACAGTTGAAGATGCTCAAAATAGGATTTCTCTCTGTTCCTATCTTCATCAAGATGAGAGCGATCCAGAAAAATTAAAATTAAAAGCAAAAGAGATGGCTCTCACCTACCAAAAAAAACAGGAGAAAATCGCCGCTACTTTAGCGGCTATATCAAATTTCTTAACCCCGGAACAAAGGAAAACTTTTTCCCATAAATTAATGCAGGAAACCTGCGTTTGGTGTCAAAAAGCGGTTAAAAATCAAAAATGTCTTTGCGGCATGTGTGAGAGCCATGCTTAATCCAAAATTTTACAACTTAAGTGACATCAAAAAACTATAGAGAAAAGAGAGTTGAGCCCAAGTATTAGATGAGTGCGTAATCAAAACCTATGATCCTAACCAAAATAATTCTAATGGAGCTAGAAGTGAAAGGGAAAGATGAGTAATTCCATCTTATCTTACTTTCTAAAATTTGATATATGAAGAAAACAAAATTTGAAATTTATCTATTTTTAGCGGTCTGTTTTATCCTCACCCCCGCACTTATCCTTGCAGAATCAGAAACCCCCGCATTCCTTAGTCTTGAAGAAATGCTCAGCCTAGCAGAAAAGAATAACCCTGAAATTTTGGCGGCAAAAAATGAGTGGAAAAAACTAAAAGCTAAAGCTGTCTCTGAAAAAACTTTAGATAAGCCAACAGTTGCCTATGAGAACATGTACTCAGGAGATGAAAAAAATATTGTGATCGCTCAAGAATTTCCTTTTCCTGGAAAACTTTATCTTAAAGGAAAAATCGCCTTAAAAGAGTCTTTAATGGCAGAAGAAACCCTGAAAGCAAAAGAAAATGAGATATTCGCTAAAGTTAAAAGCTCTTATGCCCAATATTTTCTTGCTCTAAAAACGATTGAACTTTTAAATGAAAATGTTGAGCTCATGCGCCACTTTTCTAAAGTCGCAGAATCAAAATATGCTACCAACAAAGGTAGTCAAGTGGATGTTTTAAGAACCCAGATTGAGCTTTCCAAAATGCTGAATATGCTGATCACTCTGGAACAGGAAAAAGAGACTGCGCAAACCATGTTAAATACTTTAGTAAATCAGGCTCCAGAGATGCCTCTTGGGATACCTAAACAGCCTTCCTTAAGAAGGATAAAAATACAGTATGAAGAAGTAAAAAATTTAGCATTAAAAAATAGGCCTGAACTAAAAAGCATGTTTCATCATTTGCACCATTCAAAAAACATCTTAAGAGCAGCTAAGCTGGAATACCTTCCAGATTTTATGACTCAATTCCGCTATCGCACAGCAATGAACTCTAACATGGATAAAACCCAAGATTATATGGTGGGGGTGAGTCTGCCTCTTTGGTTTTGGAAACAAAAAGCTGATATAGAAAGCGCTGCGAGTGAAGAGGCAGTGAGTCGGGCTCAATTTCAAACCATGAAAAATATGACTCTATTTGAAATAAAAAATTTATGGGTTAAAGTAAAAGCTGAAGAGCGTCTTGTTGACTTATATCAGACCAGCGTGATTCCGCAGGCTGAAAGCGCTTTAAAAGCATCTCTTCAAGCCTACCAGTCAGATAAAATTAATTTTTTAGATCTGATTGACATTCAAAGGAATCTTTTACAGTTTCGTCTGGAATATTACCAGGCTTTAGCAGGTTATGAAGAATCTATAAGTGAATTAGAAAGGATCACAGGCAAAGAACTATTGGAGGAACAAGGATGAATAAAAAAATTTTAATTCTATTCTCAGCTCTTATTTTAGGAATAGGGGGGTTTACTTATTATCTTGGGGCAAGAAATAAACAACATTTAGATCATCGTCCCAAAAAAAGCTCAACTGAAAAAAAACAAATGTACCATTGCCCCATGCATCCTACTTACACTTCAGACAAACCCGGAGATTGCCCCATTTGCCAAATGAAGCTAGTTCCTATTGAAGAGGAGGAGCATGAGGAAAGTATTCAGAATAGCGAGCAGCAGACCTTGTCTAAAAAAGATGACGATCAAATAACAGAACAAGATCACGCGTTACACGAAAAAGATAAGCCTCCAACAACATCTGAAAAATCAATGTATGAAAAAAAAGCGAATGCTCCTGAAAACAGGAGTCAAAAAAAAGCAGTTGGACCCAGTGGTCAGGCAACTATTAAAATAAGTTCAGAGAGAGAACAACTGATTGGTGTCAAGAGCTCTGTGGTAAATATAAGGGAATTAAAAATTGAGATTCGAGCCCAAGGACAGGTAGCTTATGACGTTGAACTTTATAACGCAATCAGTGAATATAAGACCGCGCAAAGCGCCAAAGAAAAAGCAAAACAAAGCCCTTGGCCAGATGTTCAGGAAAGAGCAGAATCACTTGTGAATGCTTCAATCTTAAGACTTAGGCAGCTTGGGCTTTCTCAAGAAGAAATTAAAAGAATAGAAAATAAAGATAATACCAATCTCATTTTGCCTGAAAAAAATGGGCCGGTCTGGGTCTATGCTCAAATTTATGAATATGAATCAGCCCTTGCAAAAGTTGGACAATCTATAGAAATAAAAGCTAAATCTTTGCCTGGGAAAAAATTCTCAGGAAAAATTAGAGCGATTGATCCTATCTTAAATAAAGAAACCCGAACTTTACGCATAAGAGCAGAGGTTCTAAACCCAGAAAATTTGCTTAAGCCAGAAATGTTTGTGGAAGTAAAAATTCAGGTTCCTTTAGGGAACAAACTGGCATTGCCTGAAGAAGCGGTTCTCCATACTGGAGAAAGAAACCTTGTCTTCGTCAGTCTTGGCCAAGGGAAATATGAACCAAGGGAAGTTGTTTTAGGGCAGGAAGCAGAGGGGTATTATGAGCTGATTTCAGGCGTTTCTAAAGGAGAAAAAGTGGTGACTTCCGCAAATTTCTTAATAGACTCAGAATCCAAACTAAAAGCAGCTGTTTCAGGCATGGGTCATCAGCATTGACCCAAATTATTCAGTTGGTTATGAGAACCAAGACAATAAAGATAGATATTTTTTCGAAACAAAAAAGTAAGGGAATAGTTGAAAGTATTTAAAAAAATATCCCATTTGAGCTATTAATATCGCTATGATTGAAAAAATAATTGAATGGTCTGCGCATAACAAATTCATTGTGCTCATCCTCACAGCCTGCGCGCTTGGCGGTTCTATTTACGCCATGAAGCGCGTTCCTTTAGATGCGATTCCTGATCTTTCCGATACCCAAGTCATTGTTTATTCCAGATGGGACCGCTCGCCAGATATTATTGAAGATCAAGTGACTTATCCCATTGTGACAGCTCTCTTAGGAGCTCCTAAAATTAAAGCAGTCCGGGGTTTTTCAGATTTTGGTTTCTCCTATGTCTATATTATTTTTCAAGATGGCACTGATCTTTATTGGGCAAGAAGCCGGGTGCTGGAATATCTTTCCAAGATTCTTCCTAAACTTCCGCAAGGGGTTCAAACAGAATTAGGGCCAGACGCAACCGGCGTAGGATGGGTTTATCAATACGCTTTAGTAGATAAATCCGGAGAAAATGATTTAGCGGATCTTAGAACCTTTCAAGATTGGTATTTAAGGTATTGGATACAGAGCGTTCCCGGAGTAGCGGAAGTGGCTTCTATTGGCGGTTTTCAAAAACAATATCAGGTCAATCTGAATCCTAATGCCTTGCTTGCCTACAACATCCCTTTAATGAAAGTGATTGATGCGATTCGCGACGGCAACAATGAAGTTGGAGGAAGACTGGTTGAGTTTGCTGGAGCAGAGTACATGGTCAGAGGAAAAGGATATATAAAAACCATTGAAGATATTGAGAACATTGTTGTAGGCGCTGACATGAACGGCACCCCGATTTTAGTCAAAAATATAGGTACCACACATCTCGGTCCAGAAATTAGACGAGGCGTTTCGGATTTAGACGGTGAAGGAGATACAGTAGGCGGCATAGCTATTATGCGTCATGGCGAAAACGCATTAAATGTGATTGACAGGGTAAAAACAAAAATTGAAGAGATCAAATCCTCTCTGCCCAAAGGGACAGAACTTATTACAACTTATGATCGTTCTGAATTAATTAAAAAAGCGATTGATACTTTAAAAAGCACTCTGGTGGAAGAACTGATTATTGTAAGTTTTGTTATTTTAATTTTTCTTTGGCATATCCCTTCAGCCATTATCCCGATTTTAACCATACCTATCTCTGTGATCTTAGCTTTTATCCCCATGTATTTTTTGGGAGTAACTTCCAATATTATGTCTTTGGCTGGCATTGCGATCTCTATTGGTGTTTTAGTGGATGGCGCAATTGTAGAGGTGGAAAATGCGTACAAAAAATTGCAGCTTTGGGAAGAAGGAGGAAGGGTGGGAGACTATCATCAAGTCCGTTTAAACGCATTAAAAGAGGTAGGACCTTCTGTATTTTTTTCTCTCTTAGTGATTGCTGTTGCTTTTATGCCGGTTTTTACTTTAGTGGATCAGGAAGGAAGACTCTTTAAACCTCTGGCTTACACGAAAAATTTAGCCATGGCCATAGCAGCTTTTTTAGCCATTACCCTAGACCCTGCCATGAGAATGATGTTCACAAGAATGGATTTTCTTCATTTTAAACCAAAATGGCTTTCTTGGCTGTGGAACCAAATCACTGTGGGAAAATACTACCCGGAAGAAAAACATCCAATTAGTAAAATACTATTTCGCATCTATGAACCAGCCTGCCATTTTGTATTACGCTGGCCAAAAGCAACCATTGCTACAGCTCTAATTTTAGTAATAACCACTATCCCAGTTTATTTAAAGCTTGGTTCAGAATTTATGCCCCCTCTTTATGAAGGCTCTTTGCTCTATATGCCTACCACGCTTCCTGGCATCTCTGTCACTCAAACTCAAAAACTTTTGCAAACTCAGGACAAAATATTAAAAAGTTTTCCAGAAATAGAAAGAGTTTTTGGCAAAGCAGGCAGAGCAGAAAGCTCCACAGACCCAGCTCCCTTTTCCATGATGGAAACAACAGTTCTCCTAAAACCAGAGAGTGAGTGGAGAAAAATAGAGCGCTGGTATGCTTGGATGCCTGAAATTTTCCAGAAACCTTTTAAACATATCTGGCCTGACCATATCTCCAAAGAAGATCTAATTAATGAACTGGACAGTAAAATGAATTTTCCCGGAGCAGTCAATGCCTGGACCATGCCCATAAAAAACCGCATTGACATGCTCTCAACTGGAATTCGCACTCCCATAGGGATTAAGATCATGGGCTCTAACCTAAAAGAGATTGAAAAAATTGGAACTCATCTGGAAATGGTTCTAAAAGATGTTAAAGGGACTCGCAGTGTGTTTGCAGAACGGACCGCTGGCGGTTATTTTCTGGATTTTAATCTTAAAAGAGAAGAGCTGGCAAGATATGGTTTAACCATTAAAGAAGCAGAGATGGTGATCATGTCTGCGATTGGCGGTGAACCCATTACTACCACTATTGAAGGCAGGGAGCGTTACACTGTAAATGTGCGTTACGCTCCAGAACTAAGGGACAGTTTGCCTAAATTAAAAAGAGTGCTGGTTCCGACCATGGGAGGAGCGCAAATTCCTTTAGAACAACTAGCGGAAATCACTCTTTCCTACGGCCCTGCCATGATTCGGGATGAAAATGGAATGCTTGCAGGTTATGTTTATGTGGATATTTCTGGACGAGACATAGGAAGTTATGTGGAAGAAGCTAAAAAAATAGTTCAGGATAAAGTTAAAACCCCTACAGGCTACACCCTGCTTTGGAGCGGTCAATATGAAAACATGCTGCGGGTGCGTGAACGGTTAAAAATTGTCGTGCCGATTACCATTTTTCTCATCTTTGTTTTACTTTTTATGAATACAAAATCAGCTGTAAAAGCAGGGATTGTGATGCTGGCTGTTCCATTTTCCCTGATTGGGGCGGTTTGGCTGCTCTATATTTTAAATTACAATATCTCAATTGCAGTCTGGGTGGGAATGATCGCGTTAATGGGCTTGGATGCGGAAACCGGTGTTTTCATGCTTTTATTCTTAGACCTTTCTTATTATGAAGCAATAAGAAAAGGAAAAATGAAAAGCTATGATGACCTGCACAGCGCCATTATCCATGGCGCGGTTAAAAGAATCAGACCTAAAATGATGACTGTTTGCGCTGCTGCCTTAGGTCTTATTCCAATTATGTGGTCCATTGGAACTGGAGCTGACATGATGAAACGCATTGCAGCGCCTATGGTAGGCGGTCTTTTTACAAGTTTTATACTGGAACTCTTAGTCTATCCTCCAATTTATGCTATTTGGAAATGGCAGTATGAAATGAAACATGGAACTGTAGATGTGAGCCATCTCTCACTTCCAGAAATCAAAGGGCATGGAGTTTGACCCGAATAAAGGAAAATGTAATGAGCGCACAGCTCTATACTTTAACCGAGATTATGCATTAGTTGTCATGAGCTGAGCACATCCTGAAGGATGAAAATGAAGAATATACCACATCTTTTACTTATTTTCATAACAGGAAATGAGAACAGAGACGAAAAAGATGTAAGGTAAAAAACAGGAGGTTAACGATGAATAAAAAAATATATTTAACATTCATGGGATTAATTGGACTATTGACAGCTAACAACCTAATCTCTGCTGAAAAACATGGAGATCACCTTCAAGGGAAAACAGGATACCAAAACATTCAAGGTGAAATTTTAGATATGGCCTGTTACATGGCGCATGAGGGAAAAGGAGCAAAACATAAAAAATGCGCGGAGCAATGCATTAAAGGAGGCGCGCCCTTAGGGCTCTTAACAAAAGAATCCCAAGTTTACCTTTTAGTTGAGGATCACAATGCTCCCAATCCCTACAATCAAATTAAAACATGGGCAGCAGAACAAGTGATGGTAAAAGGTCAGGTAGAGGCTCGTGGCGGGGTTCAAGCGATCATAGTTAAATCTTCAGAGAAAGTAAAATAAACACGCTTACACTTTTAAAAGCTAAATATGAATAGGTTACGATAAATTTCCAACATTTAAAATAAAAAATTTATATAGAATTGTGCAATATTCTGAATTAAATAAAAAACTGCTGATTTTATTCTTTTTTAAAGGATCATGAAACTCTATCTTCTTCATCCAATAGCTGTTCATTTTCCCATTGCGCTCCTCATCTTTGGGTTTATAGCAGAAATATTCTCTTTAATTCTTAAAAAGAATAATAATACACTACCAGAAGAGAAAGGAATTCAAATAAAGGAGAATAGAGAAGAAAAATGGAACTGGCTTCTCCCTGCAGCAGAGTGGATATTATGGCTTGGCACAATTTCTGTATGGAGTGCGGTTGGTTTAGGGCTTTTAGCTGAAGAAACTGCTCCTCATGTGCCAGCAGCATGGGAAGTTTTAGCAGAGCACGAAACTCTTGGTTTCTGGACAGCAGGCTTATTTTCAGCTCTTTCTATTTTACGCTTTTTCTTTAGAAACCAATGGCGCACAAGTAAAAAAATTTGGAGATGGGGTTTTGTTTTACTATGGCTAGGAGCGATTTCAGTTTTAATCGCTACAGCTTTTCACGGAGGAGAACTGGTCTTTAATTTTGGCATGGGAGTCAAAAAATAACCCTAACAAAACTAGATTCCTCAAAATCTAAACGTAGTCCAGAAAATTCTGGTAGTAACCTTCAAAGCGATCACTCTACGACATAACCACTATAGGATTATTTTATAGTGAATGATGTTTTGCAACAACTTGAGATAACCCCTGTTCTATCATATCTCTTAGAATGGTTTGATAAGGGATATGTTGTTTATAGGCGATTGCTTTTGCCATACGGAGTTGGCTTGGATAAAGCCGAATGCTAATCGCCTTAGTCTTTTCATGGCGCTTTTTAACATCTTCTCTTAAATTTGGCGCAATTTCAATAGGCTCTCTAATATTCTCAAAACTGTTCCAGAAATCTACAGTGTCGTGTTGCATCCAAAAATTTGCCTCTTCCTGTTTTGTTTTAAATTTCGGCAATAGTTTCATTTTATCCACCTCTTAACTCTTTTTTTCTCATTTATAGTCATAGGCCTTGCGCTAAAAGGTCGTACTAGACCCTCTCCTTTGTATTCAAATACCACAATGACGTAACGTCCATCTAAGGTTTGTCCATAAGCAACATAGACAGAGGTTCTTCCCTTCCGTATGATGTCAGCATTAATAATTGTTTCTTCAATTTCCTCTCTGCTGATTCCATGCCGAATAGCATGGTAAATATTATGTTCATCCCACTCAAAGGAAGTAAATTTCATTCGTATATACAGTATATACTATATAAAAAAGTTTATCAAGGGACAAAAATTTTAACGGTTCTTGGTTTTCTGGGATGGGGATTGTTTGGAGGGGATTGGAGTTGATTTGGAAGCAGGTTTAACGGCTGGGCGCGGTATAGCTTTAGGTTGGATGGTTTGAGTTTGAGGGGAATTTTTTTCGAGCCGGCTTGAAGATTCTTCCCCGCTGCCGCCAAATAAAAATCCTAATGTGACAAAATGGCCGTTTTCGCTTCCTGCTACGACTTGCATACTGTAATCTATTTTGAGCTTTGCAAGAGTAAACCCTAAACCAAAATTGATCTTGCCAGTATCCTCTCCTAATTTATATCCTGAACGAAAAGCGATTGGGAATTTAGAATCCGCATAAATATATTCTAAACCAAAATTAGCTTTTATATTTGAATCTCTTTGTTTAATCAGATCCATAGAAAACAGAGTAGGCTGTTTAAACCATTTCATGCGGTTCGAAGCCCCAATCCTAAACGCAAAAGGAATGTACTCATTAGTGCGATTATATTTGAGCGCTGTCCCCATATTTTGCACTGATCCGCCAAAAGCAAATGTTCCCATTTTTAACATTGCGCCCAGATCCAATGCAAAAGCTGTTGCTGAAAAATTTTCTACCAGCTTGGAATTCAAAATTTTCCCATTAGCGCCCAAGGTAAGATTTTCCCAAAAAAAAGGCCGGCTATAAGATAATATAAAACCTAAATCTTTTTGGGCATTCACTGTTTTTTTAGTTCCAGCTCCATCCACAAAATCCACATCTCCGGCAGACTCATAGAGTAAGGTTCCTGCAAAATTTCCTAAACCGCTTTTGCCTGCCCAAAAATCGAGCGGACTGCCAAAAGAAATGATCCCAGTGTTATCCCCAAAAACACCCCCTTTGTAGGTCACTGAAATTTCCCTTTGATTTAAAAAACCGATTGAAGCCGGATTATATTGCAAAGCAGTCACTCCCCCTTCATTGGCTGGGATAGAGGCAAAGGCTTCTGCCATACCTTGAGCTTTTGCGCTTAAACTTTGAATAAGAATATCCCCAGCATTGGTCCCTTCTGCAAAAGCTGGGAGAGAAAATATTAAACAGTAAATTACAAAACCTGCGATGAATTGGAAAATTTTCACACCAGTAGGATTAAACGATTTGAAGATAAACTGAAATTTAGGCTTAAAGAAAAAATAACTTTTAAATGACATTTTATTTTACAACAACTATTTTCCTTGTTTCTTGCACCCCAGATCCTTCAATGCGCACAATATAAACTCCGCTTGCAACAGGGTTTTTAGAATCTTTAGTTCTTCCATCCCAGGTAAATGCCGCTGCAGTTCCAGCAGTTACGTCCAATTCACCTGAATCAAGTTGCTCTGAATGACGGCTAAATATTTTTATGGAGACCTTTTCAGAATCGTTAGGAGTAAAAGTAAAAGTGGCTACATCCCCCTTTTCTGGATCAAAACCCCCATCAGCTCTAACAGTGCCATCCGCGCGCACAACACTATAGTCAACCTTCACCTCTGCTTTAAGGGTTTTTGAGCCTGTTCCTGTTCCTGTGCCAGTAACCGTACCTTCTTCTGTCCCTGCAATAAGATAATATTTGTGTACATGTTCGTTCCCACCATATAAATAGTTAAACACAATCTGATTATTTGTTTCATCAATCTTGCCAGGTCCTCTTATCTTAGATTCAGAAAATGTAATAAAACCTCCATTAATTTTAAAAGTTCCCTGCTCAGAAGATTTTGAATAAGATCCATCTATATGAATTAAAAAGGGTGGCTCAATCCGACATACTAGAGTATCCTCAAAAAAAACTTTTAAAACTGCACTTCCCTCCTTGTCCTTCCCACTCTCAAATCTAACAAAAGTATCACTAGTTAGTTCTGTTGCCTTATAATAATGTTTCAAACAACGGTATTGACCTGCAACAAATGCATAACTTGAAGAAACATTCCCAAGCATAAAGCATGCTACTAATAAATTTAAAATTAAAAATTTTATGCGTTTTAATTTCATATTAGAATTTATAGACAACTTCCAGACTGACAGTGGCCATTTTTCGTTCTGAAGGTAGTAGTCCATTGGAATAGCCGCTGGTTCCTTCAAATAATTCTTCTATGGCCCAGTCGTAACGGAATTCTGTTCTAAGCAATAATGCATCTGAAAACTTATAGGCAGGTGTAAGAGTAAAATTGTGCAGAACATCTCCTCTAAATGTGCCGGCAGGAAAAATCCCGGCATTCATGTAAGGTTGTAAAATTCTTCCGCCCCCAAGATCTTGAAATATTTCAAAGCGGCTGCCCAAAGAAATTTTTTCCGTAAAATCATATTTACCCTGCAAATTAAATCCATACCACTTTGCGGTTCCACTAGGCAAATCTTCAAACCCATTACTATTACTATCAATATGGCTGACCCCATTTTCTTGCCCGTAAAGAAGCTGTAAACCAAGGGAGGTGTTCTGTAAAGGTTTAACAAACCATGTGGTATCTAAGGTGGTGCGCTTATTGCTGTTGTCAGCATTTTGTTCAGCCCCGCGATAAAAAGAAAAAGAACCATTTAAATTTTCGCTTAAATTGATTCCTACCTTCATTACTAAAGTTTTATCTGTGTTGTTATCTACATGCAGATCCCATCCATTCACTAGCCCAATCCAGAAATCTATATTATAAGGAAAATTATAGCCAACGATTGCGCCCACATGAGTATAGGGTTTAGCGCCAAAGAAAAGATACCCTCTAGTAATTGTAAAATTGTTCATACTCTCTATGACTTCTAACCCACCTAAAGAAGCAAATTTTCCAAGCTTTACTCCAATCGGATAAGCATTCCAATTATAAGTTAAAAAGGCTTCTTGAATTTCAAAATTATAGGCAACATTGCTTGGACCCCCAGCGCTATTGGGAGATTCAGCTAAGACATTAGTTCCTGCAGCTTTATAGGCAGAAGGGTCTGTGCCAAAAGCAAATTCTCCATGGTAACCTATCCCTTCCTGCCCAGAGCCATCCACATTGATTTGAACCGCATTTAGAAGAAAATTATTGGTTCTTTGATCAAAAAAACGGTAATTGCTGCGGCCGCTTAAAGGCTGATTGAAATCATAGTTGTAGGTGGTATCTATAAATCCATCTATTTTTGGCTTTGGAATTTGAGCAGAGAGCGCGCTTAAAAAACCAAATGAGATTAGGCCGAGCAGGATCGCTAAATTAAAAAAACATTTTCCAGATTTTATTTCTCTCATTATTTTTTCCTCACTCTTTTTTAAAAAAATGTTGTTTCTAAAATCAAAAAAAACTTTCATTCTAAAATTTATAAATTACCTCAAGACTAAGAGAGGAAAGCGAGCGTTCTGTAGGCAAAGCGCCTGCTCTGGTATTTCCCCTTGAATCTTCAAAAACCTGCTCGATCGCCCAGTCATAACGGTATTCTGTTCGGACTAATAATGAATTGGAGATATTGAAAGTGGGAGTAATGGTAAAATTTTTCAGAACCTCTCCTCTAAAAACTCCCGCTGGAATAATTCCAGCATTGATGTAAGGAACTAATGTCCTTGCGCCGCCCACATCATTTAAAATTTCAAAACGGGTTCCTAGAGAAAAAAGTTTACTGTAATCGTACTTTGCCTGTAAATTAAATCCATACCACTTAGCAGTTCCAAAGGGAGTATCCACAACTCCATTGCTGTTTTCGTCTATACGGCTCACTCCATTCTCCTGTCCATAAAGAATCTGCCCTGCAAGAACTGCATTCAAAAGAGGTTTAAAATACCATGTGGTATCTATTGTGGTACGCTTATTATCATTATTTGCATTTTGTTCAGCGCCTCTAGAAAAAGACAAGGCGCCATAGAGATTTTCGCTCAGACCAATGTCAACATTGACAAGCAAAGTTTTATCCGTATTATTGTCCACATGCAAGTCCCACCCATTCACCAAACCAATCCAAAAATCTATAAATAAAGGAGTGCGATAACCAACAATAGCGCCAACATAAGTTAATGGTCTTGCCCAAGTAAATATGAATCCCCTGGAAACATTAAAATTATTCATGGATTCAATGGTCTCTAAACCGCCTAAAGATTCAAATTTTCCCGCCTTTACCATAATAGGATAAACCGTCCAATTGTAAGTTATATACATCTCTTGAATTTCAAAGTTATAAGCCGCGTTGCTGGGTCCTGCGGCTGTAATTGGGGTCTCTCCTATATTATTAGTTCCAGCAGCTTTGTAGGCAGAAGGATCCGTGCCAAATCCAAGTTCGCCCCGGTATCCCAATCCCTCTTGGGAAGAACCATCAATATTTACTTGGATGACATTCAAAAGAAAATTATTGGTTCTAGAATCAAAAAGCCGGTAGTTGCTTCTACCGCTCAATGGGCGGTTGAAATCATAATTATAAGAGGAATCAAAAAAACCATTGATTTTTGGTTTTGGAATTTCCGCAAAAGACAAGGACATCGGAAGGCAGAACAAAATAGAAACTAACCACGAACTTTTCCTAAACTGAAAATTAAAATATTTTTTCATTTAGCCTTGTTTTCAAATGATCTTCAAAATAATATAAATGTTCAAAAATTATGTTTAATTAAGTTTAAATTTACAACATTCTATTTTAGGTGTCAATATATGGTCCCTAAAAACTTATGAAACCCTGAACTTTCTTTTTAAGGACAGGTATGTCTTGATGAACAATATCCCAGATTTGACCAATGTCAATTCCAAGATAATCATGTGCCAGAACATTTCTAAATCCAGCAAGCGCACGCCAATCTATTTCGGAATGTTTGGATTTTAATGAATCAGATAATTTTTGGGTGGATTCTGCTAAGGTCTGTAGATTGCGGAGAACCGCATCTTGTGTTTTTAGGTCGGAAAGAAATTTACCCTTTCCATCACAGGTATATTTTTCGATTCGTTCTATACTTTCAAGAATATGAATGAGATAGAGTTTGTCATCTTTCATAGTGGGATTGCTTCCTGAATGATCCGATCACGTATATACCAATGAAGAGATTGTTCCGTTACAACATCTATTTTACATCCCAGCAACTCCTCAAGATCAGCAACGAACCCCCCCGGGAAAAAGGGACTATGATCTTTATCTACTTCAACTAGAAAATCAATATCACTGGTAGGCTTTGCATCGCCCCTAACCACAGAACCAAATATTCTTAAATTTTTTGCGCCATGATGCGCGGCAATCTTAAGAATTTCATTTCGTTTAACTTTTATAGATTCTTTAGTTGTCACGAATAAATGTTACAAAATTTTTACAAAAAGTTGAAGAATTGCTGACAGAGGAGCGCCTTTTCATTACTCTGTTGCAAATTTACTAATCTCTACAGCAACATCAGGAAATATCTTAGCTATTTTCTTATCCGCGGTAACTAAAGATACGCTTAAA
>JACPBF010000037.1 GCA_016180425.1 Elusimicrobiota bacterium | reverse complement strand
GATTTTATTTCTTAAGTCATGAATCTCTCTATCATTTAACTGGGCGATCCTTTCATACTGCTGCATGATCTGTGGAACTTCTTTAGTAAGCACATATTTGACTGACTCAATCCCTTTAGCCTCACTAGACCAATCTAATTGAAATCCCAATGGATTCAAATTTAGATCAGGAAACACTGCCATCAACGCATCAATATAACTCCCATGAAAGTAGGGAGCTGATTCCTGATTCATTGCCCCACCCAATCCCCATACCTTGAAATGACCATAGGTGATCTTATAGATTTCGTTTCTTAAATCATGAATCTCTCTATCACTTAATTCCGCAATACTTTCATACTGGTGCATGATGTGTGGGACTTCTTTAGTAAACACATATTTGACTGACTCAATCCCTTTAGCCTCACTAGACCAATCTAAATTAAACCCTAATGGATTCAAATTTAGATCAGGAAACACTGCCATCAATGCATTTATATAACTCCCATGAAAGTAAGAAGCTACTTTTCGATTCATAGCACCACCCAATCCCCATACCTTGAAATGACCAAAGGTAATCCCATAAATATCTCTCATTAACCTCTCAATCTCATCTTCTTTAAGTAGTTCTAAATTCTCATAACGATCAATAATATCCGAACGATTACTTCTGATTCCTTCTCTTACACTCCATATCCCTGACTCACGAGTACCCCAACTATATTTTCTTTCATAAGTAGCTTTTCTATAATCTTTAAATCCTTGCAGACTCAATCCTAATCTTGGATGATTGAATACAGAAATAAGGACATACATATAACTTCCATTAAAGTAAGGAACTGATTCCTGCTTCATCGCCCCACCCAATCCCCATACTTCAAAATGCCCTTTTTTTATCCCATAGATTTCGTTTCTTAAATCATGAATCTCTCTATCATTTAATTCCGCGATCCTTTCATACTGTTGCATGATGTGCGGCGCTTCTTTGGAAAGTACATACTTAACTGACTCAATCCCTTTAGCCTCACTAGACCAATCTACCTGGAATCCTAGTGGATTCAAATTTAGATCAGGAAAGACTGCCATCAATGCATCAATATAGCTCCCATTAAAATAAGGGAACTTTCGACTATCCATTGCCACACTCAATCCCCATATTTGAAAATGTCCAAATGTGATTCTATATATCTCCTTCCTCAATGATTCTTCTTCCTGTTCTCTTTCTTTTAGTGAAAGCTGATTTAAATTCTCATATCTCTCAAACAGGTCAGGACGATTCTTTCTAATAGCATCTCTTACATTCTCTATTCCCTGCTCTCTAGTTGCCCAGTCGTATTGATCTTCTCCTACTCTAATTTTTGTCAAAGGAGCTAATCTCCTCTTGCCTAGAGGACGAGTAAGATTAGAAATAAAATTAAATAAATGGTGAGTTAAAACATTAATAGGATAACTAAGATATGCGATTGAAAGAATAACTTTTTCTGTGTGATTTGATTTGTAACCAGATAACTGATTAAGTCTTATTCCTGCAACAATGGAGATAGAACCAGCGAGACTCCCTATCAGGTCATATCCAAGATGTGCAGTAGGACTCCCAGACAAAAGAAAATCTATCCCAAATGGAGCTCCAATCATGGCTGCTACCATCGCACCCCAGATCAAAACAATCCCAATGGCTTGACCCACTGTTTGTTCCTTGTGGCTCTTAAAGAACTGTACAGGATTAAATGTATCTAAGAATGTCATTAGAGGAGAAGCTGGATCCCAAGTTCCACTATCTTCTCTCGTCAGATTAGAGCCTGAATCCTCATTTCCAGCAGTCTCAATCATTACGCTAGATGCTAAATTTTCATTTTCACTAATCTCTGTCATTTGACTAGCATCTGAACTTCCATTCTCAGCTCTCTCTACAAACCCTTCACGAGTGAGACCAAGTGTAGGGTGAGAAAAGACCACTAACAACGCATTCATATAACTCCCATGAAAGTATGGAGCTAATTTTTGATTCATAGCAGTGCCCAATCCCCATACATTAATATGGCCAGATGTAATCCCATAGATTTTATTCCTTAAATCATGGGTATCTCTTTCACTTAACTGATCTAACCTTTTATACTCTTGCATGATATGTGGAACTTCTTTAGAAAGAACGTATCTCACTGATTCAATCCCTCTCTCCTCACTAGACCAATCTAACTGGAACCATAATGGATTCAAATTTAAATCAGGAAACACTGCCATCAAGGCATTTATATGACTCCCATTAAAATAAGGAACTTGTCGTTGAACCATCGCCCCACCCAATCCCCAGACATTGAAATGACCATTTGTAATCTCATAAACTTTACTTCTTAAATTATCTATTTCTCTTTCACTTAACTTATTTAATCTTTCATATTCATGCATGATGTGCGGCACTTCTTTGGATAAAACATATCTCACTGATTCAATCCCGATCTCTTTACTTGACCAATCTAATCGAAATACTAAGGGATTGAGATTTAAATCAGGGAAGACTGCCATCAATGCAATGACATAACTACCAAGAAAGTAAGGAGCATGCAAATAATTTATTGCTGCGCTTAATCCCCATATCTTAAAATGGCCAGAGGTGATCCTATAAATATCTCTCTTTAATTTTTCAATCTCACCCTTTTTAAGTTGTCCTATATTCTCATAACGCTCGATAATATCCATACTGTTACTTCTAATAGCTTCTCTAACACTCCATATTCCTGACTCACGAGTCCCCCAACTATACTTTCTTTCATGAGCAGCTTTCCTATAATTTTTAAATCCTTGCAGAGTCAGTCCTAATCTTGGCTGATTGAATATAGAAATAAGGACATTTATATAACTCCCATGAAAGTATGGAGCTACCTGTTGATTCATCGCCCCACTCAATCCCCAGATCTGAAAATTGCCTTGTGTGATCCCATAGATTTCGTTCCTTAAGTTATGAATCTCTCTATCACTTAATTCCGCGATCCTTTCATATCGTTGCATGATATGCGGTACTTCTTTAGAAAGAACGTATCTCACTGATTCAATCCCTCTCTCCTCATTAGACCAATCTAATCGAAATCCCAATGAATTCAAATTTAAATTAGGAAACACTGCGATCAATGCATTTATATGACTCCCATGAAAATAGGGAGCTGATTCCTGCCTCATCACCCCACTCAATCCCCATACCTTAATATGGCCAGATGTGATCCCATAAATTTTATTCCTTAAATCATGGGTATCTCTTTCACTTAACTGATCTAACCTTTTATACTCTTGCATGATATGTGGAACTTCTTTAGAAAGAACGTATCTTACTGATTCAATCCCTTTTTCTTCACTAGACCAATCTAACTGGAATCCCAAGGGATTCAAATTTAAATCAGGAAACACTGCGATCAAGGCATTTATATAACTCCCATTAAAATAAGGGAACTTTCGAACATCCATCGCCCCACTCAATCCCCATACCGTAAAATGGCCAGATGTGATTCTATATATCTCCTTCCTCAATGATTCTTTTTCCTGCTCTCTTTCTTTAGGTGAAAGACGATTTAAATCCTCATATCTCTCAAACAGGTCAGGACGATTCTTTCTAATAGCATCTCTTACATTCTCTATCCCCTGCTCTCTTGTAGTCCAGTCGTATTGATCTTCTCCTACCCTAACTTTTGTCAATGGTGCTAGTCTCCACTTGCCCAGAAGACGGGTAAAATTAGATGTAAGGTTAAATAAATGGTGAGTTAAAACATTAATAGGATAACTAAAATATGCAATTGAAAGAATGAATTTTTCTATACGATTTGAGTTGTGATTAATTTGAATAACTTTGTTGATATGGATAACTTCCTGTACAACTACATTAAGAACTGATCTCTGCTGTTTAATTCCGCTAAGTTGACCACTGATTTGTTTTAGTTGGTTGAGTCTAATCCCTGCAACAATAGAAAGAAAACCAATGAATGAACTAAGGAGGGTAATACTTAAATGGTTAGTAGAACTTCCAGACAAAAGAAAATCTATCCCAAATGGAGCGCCGATCATGGCTGCTACCATTGCACCCCAGATCAAAACAATCCCTATGGCTTGACCCACTGTTTGTTCCCTGTGACTCTTAAAGAACTGAACAGGATTAAAGGTATCTAAGAATTCATAATGTGGAGCAAAGAAGAGTTGAGCGATCCAACCAGTGGGATTAATCCCTTGCTTTAAAGCTTCACTTCGTGTATCTTCTGTCATCAGAGGAGAAGCTGAATCCCCAATTGCTCTATCTTCTATCGTCAGATTAGAACCCGAGCCCTCATTCCCAGTAGTCTCTGCCATTACACTAACACCTGAATTTTCATTTTCACTAGTTCCTGTTCCTAGACCAGCACCTGAACTTCTATTCTCAGATCTCTCTACAAATCCCTCACGAGTGAGACCAAGTTTAGGGTCAGAGAAAACCGCTAATAAGGCGGTGATATAACTCCCTTGAAAGTATGGAGATTTTTGGTGGTCCATAGCCGCACTCAATCCCCATACCTGAAAATGACCTTGTTTAATCCCATAGATTTCATTTCTTAGGTCATGGATATCTCTCTCATTTAAATGGGCGATCCTTTCATACTGTTGCATGATGTGCGGCCCTTCTTTGGATAATACATATCTCACCGACTCAATCCCTCTCTCCTCACCTGACCAATCTAATCGAAACCCTAATGGATTCAAATTTAAATCAGGAAATACTGCCATCAAGGCATTCATATAAGTCCCATGAAAGTAAGGAGCTAATTCCTGATTCATCGCCCGGCCCAATCCCCATACCTGAAAATGGCTTGAAGTGATCCCATAGATTTCATTTATTAACTCATGAATCTCTCCATCACTTAATTTGATGATCTTTTCATATCGTTCCATGACGTGCGGAACTTCTTTGGAGAGCACATATTTAACTGACGCTATTCCTCTCTCTTCAATTGACCAATCTAATTGGAATCCTAATGGATTCAAATTTAGATCAGGAAATACAGCCATCAATGCAACGATATGACTCCCATAAAAGTATGGAGCTGATTTCTGATTCATCGCCCCACCCAATGCCCAGACCTGGAAATATCCAGAACTGATTCCATAAATAGCTCTCTTTAATCTCTCAATCTCATCCTTTTCAAGTTGTCCTAAATTCTCATAACGAGCGATTATATCCGGACGATTACTTCTAATAGTTTCTCTTACACTCCATATCCCTGACTCAAGAGTCTTCCACACATACTTTCTTTCAAAAGTAGCTCTTCTAAAATCTTTAAATCCTTGCAGAGTCAATTCTAATTTTGGATGATTGAATACAGAAATAAGGACATCCTTATAACTCCCATGAAAGTATGGAACTGATTTCTGACTTATCGCTCTACTCAATCCCCATACCTTAAAATGAGCTTGCTTGATCCCATAGATTTGATTTCTTAAGTCATGAATTTCTCTATCACTTAATTCCACGATCCTTTCATACTGCTGCATGATATGTGAGACTTCTCTGGAAAGAACAAATTTTACTGATTCAATTCCTCTTTCTTCACTAGACCAATCTAATTGAAATCCTAATGGATTCAAATTTAGATCAGGGAACACTGCCATTAATGCATTAATATAACTCCTATGAAAATATGGAGCTGATTCTTGAGTCATTGCAGAGCCCAATCCCCATACATTAAAATGTGCTTGTGTGATCCCATAAATTGCGTTCCTTAAATCGTGCACATCTCGATCATCTAACTGGGCGATCCTTTCATATCGTTCCATTATATGTGGTATTTCTCTGGATAGAATATATCTGACTGATTCTACCCCTTTCTCTTTACTAGACCACTCTAACTTAAATCTTAAGGGATTCAGATTTAGATCAGGAAACACTACCATCAAAGCATCAATATAACTTCCATTAAAATAAGGGAACTTTCGACTATCCATTGCCACACTCAATCCCCATACCTGAAAATGTCCCAATGTGATTCTATAGAGTTCGTTCCTCAATGATTCTTCTTCCTGCTCTCTTTCTTTAAGAGAAAGCTGATTTAAACTCTCATATCTCTCTAACAGGTCAGGACGATTCTTCTTGATTCCATCTCTTATATTCGCTATTCCCTGTTCTCTAGTTGCCCAGTCATATTGATCTACTCCTACTCCTGATTTTGTCAATGGATCTAATCTCCATTTGCCTAGAGGACGGGTAAAATTAGATGTAAGGTTAAATAAATGGTGAGTTAAAACATTAATAGGATAACTAAGATATGCGATTGAAAGAATAAATTTTTCTATACGATTTGAGTTGTGATTAATTTGAATAACTTTGTTGATATGGATAACTTCCTGTACAACTACATTAAGAGCTGATCTTTGCTGTTTGAGTTCACTATGTGAGCCACTGGTTTTCTTGAGT
>JACPBF010000025.1 GCA_016180425.1 Elusimicrobiota bacterium | reverse complement strand
TTTAAGCGTATCTTTAGTTACCGCGGATAAGAAAATAGCTAAGATATTTCCTGATGTTGCTGTAGAGATTAGTAAATTTGCAACAGAGTAATGAAAAGGTACTCCCCGGTCAACCTTAAAATAGGAATGAAGGAAATTTATTTTTTGTCCCATTATGGATGGACAGAAATTAAAAAGAGTTTTTTTGCACTTGACAAAATTTTAAATTCATGTTATATTAACCCCATGTTGAAGTTGAAAACCTTCTCACGGAACTTTTTTTTAATTTCACTTATTGTTTTTCTACTTTTACCATCCTATATAAATTCAGCAGCTGTAAATCCTAGACCTAAACCACCGGCGCCTCCTAAAGTAGAAACTCCACCACCACCTGAAGTTCCTCCCCAACCTCCTAAGGTAACTCCAAGACCACCTGAGCTTCCTAAGCAGTCTGAACCACCAAAGGAACTTCCAGAATCAGAGCAAAGATCTGAGAAAAAAGGATCTTTTATACCTGATCCTGAAACTGAATTAGTGTCACCGTTTTCTCCTGCAAAGGGATATTTGGCACAATTAACAAAGAATGGAAATTTATATGGTGACTATTATATAGTAATAAAAAATGGGAAAAAAATTAGCTATAGTGACTATAAGACTCTAACAATGGAAGATAAAGAAGGAGCTAGATTTTATGGAGATCCTTCTACTTTAAATAAAACTATTGATGGTAAAGATATCCCTGAAGATAAGATTAACCGTTCAGATATAAGGGAATATCTTAATAGCGGCATTACCGCCAGAGATGTGGGAAAGGTGTTTGTTGATCGAGAACCAAAGAGAGAAACTTCTTCTAGTGTGGAAGCTCCAAAACAGTCAGAATCTATATATTCTGTACCTAAAATTGAAGCAACCATTAATTGGGAAAGTGGCTCATTGTGGCATTGGTTTGTAGATGAATTAGAGAGAGC
This sequence comes from Elusimicrobiota bacterium, assembly GCA_016180425.1. Classification (GTDB taxonomy): domain Bacteria; phylum Elusimicrobiota; class Elusimicrobia; order 2-02-FULL-39-32; family 2-02-FULL-39-32; genus 2-02-FULL-39-32. The sequence continues at coordinate 3,924 of JACPBF010000025.1, read as the reverse complement.
TTTTGTTGATCAACTAGGAAGAGCTTATGGTAGAGTGATTAGAACTAAGTATGGTATCTATGGAGATCCTTCCTATTTAAATAAGGATGAAGAAGGGCAGAAGATTCCTCAAAGGATGATTGATCATTGTAAAGAGAAGGCTGAAGAAGGATTTACAAGTTATAAACTGCCAAAGTCTGATGGTGAATATAAGTTACCAGAATCAGATAACAAACCAGGAACGTATGAAGTAAAAGTAGATGAAAAGGAATCGCTCAGAACTTATGGAATGGTCCCTGTTCATACAGACAGCGAAGGTAAACCAGTCATTGGTTGGGGAATGGTGTCATTGGAAGATGCGCAAGGGAATCCTAGAACTGGTTGGGGGTATGTAGATGCTCCATATTTTGGAGAAGTACCTGCTCCTTATTTTGGTGAAATTCCTGGTTATGGATTTGGTCAAGATGGGCAAGATATAAAAATACTTGATTTCCTATTGAAAGTGTGGATATTGTCTGAACTCACTAACTATTTTATTGTTGAGAATAATCAGGATATTGGATTGGATGATGCGATTAGTTTTCTTTTTCAGGATGGAAAAGTGGCAAGGAATAGCCGTGGTAATTTTGTTCGCTTTGAGGAGAATGTTTCTTTCCCAGCTCCAGATACCTATAAATTGGTTTCACTTACAAAAGAGATTGGCGGAGCATTGGATGAGATAGTTTTGGAGGTCAAAGCTAATAAACAGATAGATAATGTGAGCCCTTTGCCCAATTTATGGCTGGATAAAGATACTAGTAAGAGTGTAAGTGATCTTTACTATGCAGTTAAGCAAAGATTAATCATTACCAATGGTCAAGATACGATTGAACGAGTTTATTTAGATGGTGAGCCAAAACTAACCACAGACAACTATTATTTGAATGGAGAATATATTATCACAAATACTCAAATATATAAAACATTCTTTGATCATATTTATGAATTTATTAATGGGAGTAGCGGGGCTATAGATAGGGTCTATGATACCTCCTTTAGACCAACAAATAATGGGGATAGTAATGGCGGACAAACTGTTAGCGGGCTCATGTGGCATTTGCGGCCTTTATTAGTTGAAACCCGTTTGGCTGGGAGCGCAACAGTTATAAAATCAATTTGGGAATATGCTTTTGTAAACACAGATAACACAAACAATACAGGTAAAATGGAATTTACTGAATACAAGGATAGTTCCAAAATAACTCATTATATAAATTATGCGGATACACAAAATGATGGTAAATTTAGCACAGGGGAATTCTATGAAGACAATAATGGGGACGGTGTTTATACCGCAGGTACTGATAATATTTTAGATAAGGTTCAGTTAGGATTTAGTGGAACTAAAGACACAGCTTATTCTTTTCAATCTACAGGAGATTCAACTCTTTTTTCTGATATTAATGATAATGGTTTAAATGATGATGGAAATTCCACAAGCGTGGATATCACTGCATCTAATTTGCCAACAAGCGCTGCACTATCCTGGGCATCCTCTAATCGTTACGCGTACTTAAAAGAGGAAAGATTTCTTATAAAAGATGATCTTGTGTTTCGTGTGGATGCGTTCCCAACTGTAAATCCAACGGATCGTTCTCAAGTTTCAAACCTTTTTGAAAAGTTTGATATGGAGCGCGTGTTTACAAGTTCTAAATTTGGAAGTCGTAGCATAGATACATTTATTACTCCAAGAAGATATCTGGATGCAGATTTAATTGAATTAAAAATAGAGGCGAGTGAATCCATTGACCAACGGTAAATATTATTTAAAATTTTTAGGCGCATTTTTTTTCATTTGTTTGTTATCAATGGGTACGGTTTTTGCCCAGTTTAGATGGACCCCTGTTAGATGGACTCCAACAGCGAAAATAGATCTTTTAGGAGGGCAGTTATTTTTTGAAGGCAAAAACACTTCTTTTACAGGGCATGGAAATTGGTTATTTGCTCCGGGCATGAAATATTCAGATAAAGTCTATGTTCTACCTCTTTACTCAGGGAAATATAGAAGAATGCGGGAGGTTCAGGAGCTGATCGGCGGTGGATTTTTAACTAAACAGACCTTTGAAAATGCTGTTGCTGTTAATTTAAGATATGTCTTAAATCAAAGCTGGACCGGGAAACTAAAGACCTCTTTTAGAAACCAGATGCTTGTAGAAAGTAAAGATGAAGATATAGGTAAAGGTCTTTTTGACAATAATAAACTTGGTTTTGGCATTGAAATGGAAAGAGCCGGCAGGGGTCGTTTAAAATCTCTGAAGGTAAGTTTTGATCCTTATCTCCTTCGTTTTATTCATTACAAAAGTTTATCTTCGGGTAGCAAGTTCGGTAAAGAGATAAAAAGCGGGGTAAATGTTTTGGATTATAATGGTTATGATACTTTGATTGGCGCGGATGTGGTCCTTTTACCCAAACTAGCTCTAAGCGGTTCAAACCTTTTTTCTTTTAGATCTTATACGGACCAGAATACAGTTTCTAAAACAGGGGTTTATGAGGATAATTTAAGAAAAGATCTTTATAATCTAACTGCGCTAGGGGCTTCTTACCGTCTGCCAAATTTTGCATTCAAAAATTTTAAAGTTCAATCCATATCCAGCCTTGATTTCAGCTATGCGATGAATGATTCAAACCAAGACAATTATGATGCTTCCAGAAACAAATTTAATAGTAATTATTATGATTATAGTGAATACACTATCACCCCAAAAATTTCAGCCAGAATGTTGACTAAGTTGGATGTATCTTTTTCCTATAGTTATAGCAGAAGAAACTATTCAGATCGAGTGATTCAATCTAAAACTGGAACTTATAAAACAGAATCCCTTCATCAAAATAATCACACTATCAGTTATTCTTTGAAATATCCTCTTGTTTATGGTTTAAGCGCAACAGCTCAAGGGATATACCGCAAGACTACTTCCAATATGGAATATGAAAAGACCTACCTTTACACTTATGACTCTCAACACTACTACCTCGGTCTTAGCTGGCAATACTAGCCGATACGGAGGAATATCAAAATGATTAGAACAACCGCTGCCCTGTTGTCTTTTTTTGTTGTCTTATCAAATAGTTCTCTAATAGCGGCTGATAAAGTGAAAATCAAGAATGGTTCGACTGTTTCCATCCACTATACTTTAATGGTAGATGGGAAAGAGGTGGAGACAACTACTGGGAAGGATCCTTATACTTATGTGCATGGAAAAAAACAGCTGGTTCTTGGGCTTGAAAAACAGCTCGTTGGTTTGAAAGCGGGGAGCAAGAAGAAAATTAAAGTTCAGCCCAAAGATGGCTATGGGGAGATTAACACGCGGGCAGTGGAGATCGTTCCTATAAAATCATTTAAAGAGTCGGATAAGCTTCAAGTAGGGCAGGTGATCCAAGGAAATAGAAAAGGAAGAAAGATCAACGCAACGATCAAATATATTGATTCTTATTCTGTAATTTTAGATTTTAACCATCCCTTGGCCGGAAGAACACTTCTTTATGACGTGGAAGTGGTGAATATCAAACCAGCCCAATAACCTTTATTTTTTTATTTTTCTCTACGCCACTCACTATTATCTCCCCAACTATGATCTATACCATCGTTGGAAGAGGGTGTTATTGTAGCAGGCGGTTCAGTTACAGTTTCTGGAGGCGGTGGAGTTTCAACAGTCGAACCATTCTTCCTTTTTTCTAAATCCTATGGTTGTAAGGTCAGGCCCTAGAATGCCGCCCACTTCGCCAACTTTGTGGCAGGTATTGCATCCGTAACCAAGAAAATGAGCTTTGCCTTCAGAAGATTTAGTCATTTTCTTAGCGCAGCCGGAAATAAAGACAAATAAAATCAGTATAAATTTTATGGCATTCATATATTATTTTTGGAGGAAAAATTTTAAGGCAATCTTTACATCCATTTTAGAAAGG
>JACPBF010000030.1 GCA_016180425.1 Elusimicrobiota bacterium | reverse complement strand
AGGAGACTCTGTCATTACGCTAGAATCTGAATCTTCATCTCCAGTAGTCTCTGCCATTTGAGTAGCAGCTGAACCTGCATTCCCTGTTCTCTCTGCAAACCCTTCACGAGTGAGACCAAGTTTAGGATGAGAGAAGACTGCTAGCAAGGCGGCGATATAACTCCCATGAAAGTAGGGAGTTTGTCCAACGCTGGTCACAGCGCTTAATCCCCATACCTTGAAAAATCCACTGTCAATTTCATAAATTTTGTCCCTTAATTTTTGGATTTCCTTATCGGGGAGTTCCTCTATCATTTCATACTGTTTCATAATGTATGGGGACTCCTTATAAAGTGTAAACCTCACGGATTCGATCCCTTTTTTAGGGGTAGACCAGTCCAGTCGAAACTCTAGTGGGTTCAAGTGAAATTCCGGAAAGAGCGCCATTAACGCTTCAATAAAACTACCTTTGAAATAAGGTGCGATTTTTCTATTGGTTGCTCCACCCAGTCTCCACATCATAAAATGGCCATGTGAAATTTTATAGATTTCTTTTTTGGCAAGTTCAACCTTTTTTGAGTGAATAGAATTGCGATTTTTATATGCTTCAAGCAAGTGAGGTCTCACTTTTGACAACACAAAGTGGATAGATTCAATCCCTTTTTCTTGATTTGACCAATCCAGATGAAATCCTAAAGGATTCAAATTTAGATCGGTGAAGATGATACTTAGAGCATTTATATGACTTCCATGGAAATATGGTGCCCTATGGATACTCAATGCAGCGTTTAATCCCCATGCTTGAAAATCGTTAGAGGTGAGCTTATAAATTTCTTCTTTTAATTGCTCAATTGCATCCTTTGAAAGATTTCTTCTGTTTTCATAGCTCTCTAAAAGATATGGCATATGGCTCCTAATTGCTTCTGTTACGCTCCAAATGCCAGATTCATAGGTTCTCCAACTATATATTTCTTGACGGGTAGATTTTCTGTAATCCTTGAACCCTTTTATGCTTAATGCTAATCTTGGATCATCAAATACAAATATAAGAGGATTCATATAACTTCCATTAAAGTATGGGGTTGAAGCTGAATTTGTTGCAGCGCTTAATCCCCAAGATTTAAACATCCCCTGTGTAATTCTATAAATACTATTCCTTAGAGATTGGATTTCTCTGGGTGTTAGTTCATTGATTCTGTCGTATTGACGCATGATTTCTGGAATTTTTCTGCTAAGCACATACTTTACTGAGTCAATCCCCATTTGTTTAGTTGTCCAATCAAGCTTAAATCCTAGAGGGTCAAGATTTAATTTTGGGAACACAGCTATCAATACATCTATATAGTTTCCGTTAAAATAAGGCGTTTTTTCAATGTGTATTGCACTGGACAATCCCCAAGCATAAAAGTGCCCAGAGGTAATTTTGTAAACTTTTTCCTTTACCCATTCGACTTCTTTCTCGCTTAGTTTCTCGAACCCCTCATATTTTTGCATGATGTCCGGAATTTCTTTACTAAAGATATATTTTATGGACTCAATTCCTTCCTCTGGAGTGGACCAGTATAACTTAAAACCCTGAGGAATAAGATTTAAAGAAGGGAACGCAAGTATAAGGGCATCAATATAGCTCCCATTAAAATAAGGAGCTCTTCTAAATCTTGTGGCGCTTTCTAATCCCCATATTGAGAAGTGTCCCTTGCTGATCCTATAGAACTCTATTTCTAGTAATTGTTGTTCGTATGTTTTCTCTTCATCCTTAAGATGCTTTAAATTTTCATAGCGTTTTATAATGTCCGGCCTGTTACGTCTAATTCCGTCTATGACATTTTGTATCCCCTGTTCTCTTGTAGCCCATTGGTATGGATCTTCTCCTACCCTTACTTTTGTCAATGGAGCTAATCTCCATTTGCCTAAAGGACGAGTAAGATTAGATATAAGATTAAATAAATGATGAGTTAAGACATTAACTGGATAAGTAAAATATGCGATTGAAAGAATAAGTTTTTCTGTGCGATTTGGCTTATAACCTGTCTGAATGAGTTGGTCGAAATGGATAAGTTCCTGTACAACTACATTAAGAGCTGATCTTTGCTGTTTGAGTTCACTATGTGAGCCACTGGTTTTCTTGAGTTGGTTTAATTGATCTTCATTTTCCTTCAGATGGTTTAGTCTTATTCCTGCAACTATGGAGAGAGAACCAATGAATGAACTAATGAGGGTAAACCCTAGATGGTTAGTAGGGCTCCCTGACAAAAGAAAATCTATCCCAAATGGAGCTCCGATCATAGTTGCTACCATTGCGCCCCAGATCATTACAATCCCTATCGCCTGACCTAAAGTCTGTTCCCTGTGGCTCTTAAAGAACTGTACAGGATTAAATGTATCTAGGAATTCTCTGTAAGGAGCAACAAAAAGTTCTTCCATCGCATCCGATATGACCTCTGCGCCCCCATGTGGTATAGAATCTTTAAGTAGAACCCTACTTGCTTCCCTTGAATTCCCAATCAAGTTACTTCTTTCTCTCATATTGTGATTTTCAGCAGATTTTTTTTCTACAAAGGAAAGGTAACCTCTCTGGTAAGTGAAAGCATAGGGGGGCAGGATCATAGAACAAAGAAGAGCGCCTGCCACAAGAATGGCAGCGCTTTTCTTAAAGAATTGGTTTTTCTGTCTCTGAGTGTATTCAATCATACTTTTAAGTACGCATAATGCGTACCCTAAGTATAAAGAATTTAGTTCATGCTGTCTTCAACTATTTGTAAATTTTTTGTGACAAAAATGAAAAGTTTCACGAGGCTGTTGCGCTTACAACTAAAATTTACAAAAAAATGGACTCACAATCCCTTAAAGGGGTGATAAAAAATGTTACAAAAAGGATACTAGAAAAAATTTTTATTTCTATTATAATGTTATTAAATAACATTATAAAGGAGTGCTTATACATCGAACACAGATTTACTTAAAAGAAGATCAACACCTGTTACTAAAGCGCACAGCTAAGCAAAAAAACAGATCCATGACTGAACTTTTTCGCGATTTTGTAGATCATTATCTAAACACAGTTTCAAGTAAATCAAAACCAAACTTGAGCGCTATTACCGCTCGAGGTAAAAGTAAAGTAAGAAATGCATCCCTTCATCATAATGAGATATTTGCGCGAACTTCTACCCCCCCTTCCCCCACGAACCTCATGATAGATAAGCTTTTTATTGATACAGCTGGTTTCTTTGCGCTATCTGACAAAAATGACACTTTTCACAAAAGAGGAAAGGATTTTTCAAAAAGTCTCGAAATTCAAACAAAGATTTTCACTTCCGAATCTGTTTTAGTGGAAACTTTTTCTAACATTCAGTATCACTTGGGAAGCAAACCAGCTAGAGAATTTTTACATGCCATTCTTTCTGGAGAAAGCGGAATTGAAGCTATTATTCCTACAAGCGAAGATTTATTTGCTAGCTATAGAATATTAAAGAAGTATCCTGACCAGAAATTTAGTCTTGTGGATTCTATTTCTTTTATTCTTATGGAGCGATTGAAAATTTGGAATGTTTTTACATTTGACCGCCATTTTAGTATTTACCGCTCGAAAGGAAGACACTTTCAGATATTTCCCCACTAAGAATCATCTTTTCCACTCTCTGATTGCTTTAAGTCTCGCAACAGCTCCCATTGAATTTACCTCATATAGTCTTCAATTTTTTGTAAAAAATTTTTTAGCTTAAAGGCCAAGCTCTTCAAGCCCGCGAAACCAAGGCAGACAATGGACTTTTTCTATTTTTTTAGCGATTGGATCTAAGGATAAACAAAATGCTTCACTGTTAGGGATATCGCTCGCTATGGTTTTAAGTGATCGGACATCTTCAGGCATAATCCGATCAGTAGATTTAATCTCCACCAATGCTCGCTTTAGCGCGGGTCTTTCAATAATTAAATCAATTTCAACCCCATCTTTTGTTCTTAAATAAGAGAAGCGATAGTCTTTTTTTCTATAGTTTGCCAGACGATGGATTTCATTTATCAGGAAATGCTCAAAAGCGATTCCAAAAGCATAAGTCTGTGGAACAAGATCTACTGTTAGTGTTTGAGTTAAACTTCTCAAGATACCAGTATCAAAGAAATAAAATTTTGGATTTTCACGTTGTCTCTTTCGAATGGATTCATGAAAAGGATCAAGCAAAAATCCAATGAGCGTATCTTCCAAAATTTGAAAGTAGGTTTGCACTGTAGGCACTGACGATCCTGTTTCGCGAGCGATTTTAGCGAAGTTAATAATTTGACCACTCATTTGCGCAGCAATGAAAAGGAAACGTCGGAAAGGGTCTAATCTGCGAATCACTTGTTCTTGTGTAATTTCTTCTTGCAAATAGGTGTGTGTATAACTTCGAAGATAGTCTTTCTTCTCCTCATTGGTGGTTAGAGAATACAAGCGGGGCAATGTTCCCCATCGTAATGCGCTCGAAAGAGAAAACTTTTCTCCAATTTCATTTGCCGTAAGCGCAAACAGATGATACACCATGGCCCGACCCGCTAATAGATTGGCGCTCCCATGTTTTAGTTTACGTGCGCTAGAACCAGTGAGAGCGAACTGAAAGCGACTAGATTCAATTTGTTGATGAACTAGATCAAGTAATAAAGGGAGTTTTTGTATTTCATCAATCACGACCCAATGGGTGGATTTTGGCAAGGCAGCTAACTGATCTAAAAGGCTTTTAGGTCTGAGGCTTAAAGTCTGAAAAATATCCGGGTCAAGCAAGTCCACATATAAAATGTGGGACTTGCTGAACCATGATTTTAAAAGGTGAGTTTTCCCTGATCCACGAGGGCCAAACAAAAAAAAACTGGATTTTTTGGGAAATTTTAAAAGTCTATTAAACATACTATATAAATGTCCGACATTTATATACCATACTATATGAACAAAGTCAATAGGTCCACAGTGCCAATTTCGAATTACCCTACAAATCATAAAACAGCGCAAAAAAAGATCAGCAAAAAAAGAGCATGAAACTTTTCATTTTTGTCACAAAAAATTTACAAAAAGTTTAAGACTATTTGAACAGCTCTATGATATAGTGTGCGTCTATGCTCGTACGCGCGCAATGAGCGCGGGTACAAGGGAAGACATAGATCAATTATGATTCAATTTTGGATCCAAAAATATAACAGAAGATGGCTGGCTCTAACCGGATGGTTGGTTGCGCTTAGCTTTATCTTTACTACGATCAGCGCCCCTTTTGCTCAGGCAAACCTCTGGTCTGAACGCAAAAAGGCTGCGGAAGAACTTAAGGTTCGCAATTCTGGGATACCTTCCCAAAAATATTCTGATGACAGAATAAAGGATAAGTTAGAACCATGGATGGAGCTTGCATCTAGTGTAGGACTACCCATGGGTCAGTCTCCATCGCTTTTAGGGATGAAACCTCAACTTTCACCAGAAATCATAAAGCAGGTGATGAGTAAAATAAAAACTCGTCAACAAAACAAATCTAGAAAAAAATCTCAAATTCAATTAACTCTTCCTTCAGAATTACTAGCTCGCATAGACTCTTACGGGTCTATAGAGAAAGTACATTTAGTGAAAGGGGATCATCTAAAGATTAAAGCAGGAAAACTTCAAATCGTTTCTCACTCCTCGCCATTGGTGATCTTTATTCAAGATGCGCACGGAATTTCAACAGTTCAGAAAAATATAGCTCATTTATTAAAAGAGCTCACAGAGATGGGAGTAGGGTTGGTTGGAGTTGAAGGATCTTCAGGGAAGTTGGAGGGGTTAGAGAAATGGAGAAGTTATCAGGACAAAGAAAGTTTAATGGGAGCTGCTGGCTATTTACTGGAGAAGGGACTGCTTACAGGAATGGAAGTTGCAGGGTTATCTTCCAAAAATGTGGAATATCAATACACGGAGTTAAGGGGGATTGAAAGCGGACATGGGGACAATGCGGGATCCGCAGTCAATAGAACAGGTGTGGAATACTATGGGGTGGAAGACAAAGAAAAATATTTAGAGCAAGTGAAATCATTTAAGGATACCTTGAAGAATGAGAATAGGGTTCAAGATTGGGTATTGGGTATTGGGAAAAAAATAAAAGAGTTAAAGCAACTGTTCTATACAGTAGAGTTAAAAGAATTGGATGAAAATAAAGAGGGATATGAAAAAGGAGAAAAAAAATTAGGGCAGTGGATCGAATTCTTATCTAATAAATATGGAGAGACGAATTTACAATTTCCCAATATTAGCAAATACCTCAATGCGTACCATCTGGAGAAAGAGATTAATTTTAAAAAGGTTAGCGAGGAACAAAAACAGCTTTTAGAAGAGCTTTCAAAGCGATTGAGTAAAGAAGAACTAATGGGTTTATTAGAAGAAAGTTTGTTATATCGCCTAGGAAGGATTGAGTACAGGGATTTTTACGAAGGAATTCAGGAAAGATGCAAAAACGCAAAAGTTCAGATTACGCCTGAGCTAAGCAAATATATCCAGTATGTGGTTGGGGTCGAGGGAATTGATCAAGGGAAATTATTTATAGAGGGTAAAGAATTAGAGGAAAAGGTCATTGCCCGATTGACCAATGATGAGCGCAACCAAACCATCAGGCAAAATATTGATTTGCGGCAGCTAGTGGAGCTGGATAAAGATTTCCATTTATTAGAAAAAGCTTTGGATTTTCGCTTAAGTCCTGAGGAGTGGGAGGAATATAGTAAAAGAGAAGGAGAGATTAAAAGGATAGGGCAGAGGATAGATGAGTGGAGTAATAGTGGGAGCCAGATTAATCGGGAAACTAAAATTGGGTTTAAGGATGGCATTAAAAATGAAGGTCTAACTGGATTATCTCAAGCAGTAGAGGAGTTATTAAAGAACGCGAGTAAATTCAATCGTCTCTCACATGAGAGAAACCATATTTTTGTGGATAAGATACTTTCTAAATTTAACGAACATCTGGAACAGAACTTCCTTCCTCCTCCACAGATGCGCAAATCTCAGATTGCGAACCTCAAGAATCAAGCTCTGATGAGCGATAACAATATCAGTCTGCTAGTAGCTGGGGGCTACCATAGCAAAGGCATAGAGCAAATCTTAAGAGATAAAAACATTTCTTATATCATCATCCGTCCACACATGAACCTGCAAGAGTTGAATGAGACTGGAGTGGAAAATAGAGCAGGCATAAGAGGTCAGCTAAAGCAAGAGTATCATCCGCTGAATGTATTTAGGAAAAATGTTCTCCCTTTAGAAAAGATGTTTTTACCAGAAAAAGTGAGTTTAGCTCCGGAACCGAATTTAGGTGGAATCAATCCTTTAGTAACCAATGGAGAAGCGATAGTGGAATCTGCATTGGCAGTGATGACAGAAGGGTTGAAAGAGATCAAAAAGATGGAAGGGATAGAGAAAGGAGAACTGGAGAGGTTTGAAGAATTAGAGGGAAGTAAACTAGAAGAAAAAAAGGGGAATCAAGAGGATTCATCTTCTATTTATAGTGTTAAGGTAATGCATAAAAATAGAACATATAAATTTTGGACTCCAAAGAAAGATGACAAGGCATTAAACCAAGTAATAGTAAAAAATCCAGAAGAAGCTCTTGAAGCTCTAAAATCATTTAAAAAGAGAAAGATAGAAAGAATTGAATCTGGCGAGATATGGAATATTTTTGATAAGAGCGACAAAAAAAGAGGGTTTGCATTTGCATTAGAGAAGCGGGGAGTAGCTGAGAGAGTATTGATTCCTGTAAGCAAAGTTCTGAAAGGGTCAGCCCAGGAATCTTCCTTGTTCCTTAAAATTAGAGGTCAGAGATTCTTTAAATTTGTCATTCATGATTTGGGCCCAAGATTAAAAAGGTTTGGTTTGATGGTAGTTGCGAGCTCGCTTGCTGCTATGGGGATTGTGGGGGTGGGGGGAGGAAGCGGAGGCGCTGGAGGAATTGGGGATCACTCAAAAAATTATATTGAAACTATTTTAAAAAAATATAAATTATTTCCTACTCAGCAGTATTTGTTTGATACGGGAATATATGGCGCAGGGTTGTATTCGTTTATAGACAAATTTTCTAAACCTGCTAAATGGAGTCTATTCGATCTATCAGGGGATAGTCAAGTTTTATCCGTACCTTATGAACAACATGCAAAAGCGATTAAGGAAGTTATAAATCCAATCAATGATTCTTCGTTAGTTGGTCTTTATGCGGGCGCAGGCGCAGATTTTTCTTCATTCTTGTTGTCCACAAATATTCAAAGAGCTTATTTTGTTGATCTTAGCAGAGTAGATGCAAATAAGTTATTGAGAGCCATAGAAATTGAATGGGATAAAATATCCTTTGATGATCCCTATACTAATTATAAAAAGAAGTCTGGTTTTGCTGCAGCTAGTACAATGCCGGATATTCATAAAAGAATTGTACAGGAACTAAAAGGGTTGGGAGTTCAAAAAGAGACAATCAAAATTTCTGAAGATGAAGGAGAAACAACGATCATTTTCCTTTGGTCTTATCCGGGCTCGGGTGTTAAACGAAAATATACTGTTACTTATATCAACGCGGATATTACGTTGATCAAAGAGAAAGGAATCTATAGATATCTTCATAAAGTATTGGAAAGCGGAATTGATATTTATTATCAGAGAGCTGGAATGAGTATTGCTAAAGCATATTCTGAATTTTTGGCACGCATAGGAACTGCTTTAAGAGTAGGGGGTTATCTAGTTACAGATGATACTCCTAATAGCGGTCATTTAACTTACCCAAGGGAATGGTTAATGATGAGTGGATCAGAGTTTAGCAGGACAATTCTTACGGAGGAGATGCGATCCTGGATTAGATTTATTAAACGCCATAATTCCTGTGATTATGGATGGAACGTAACTATTCGTAAAAAAGAAAAAGATTTTAATTCCATTCAAGATAAGAAGGATCGAATAATTTCAATATTAGCAAAAAAGAAAACATTTGCGCATGTTCTTTTCTTAGGAATTGGAGCTCTTTTATTATTTTCAGCTTTTGGACTAGTGTCTTCACCCGCGGATGCTGCTACTCTTTTAGGGAATGATTATCCTGTAATTTTCACGTGGAATGATTTATTTAAGATAATTAATCCTTTGAATTTTTCAGGAGGGACCATTGCAAGAAGTTTCTTGAAAGAATTGATGATTATATCTTGGTATGGTGGGTGGATGTGGATATGGACAATGTTAAAGATATCTGGCGGATATAGGGAGCGATTGGCAAAATCTTTATCTAAAGTAAGAAGAATTCGTTTTTCTTTTCTGGCACGTTCAGCTATTTCTGAATCAGAAGATGAAAGTGTAACCCGCACAGCATCATGGCCCATTGTTTTAAGCTCTTTAAGCAGTTGGATAGGCACATTTTCATCGATCAGAAATTTCACTTGGCGTTTAGCCGGACGGAACTTATTTAGAAATAAACGTATTCTTGATTTTTCGCGGATTCTGCAGCGAAATGCAATGCCGCTCGAATATGATCAGAAGAAAGTTCAGGATAATAATTTTTCCCAAAAATATCTTCAGATTTTACGCCGCCTTCAAGAAGTTCTAAAACTACATAAACTGGAATTCGTGTTCCACGGAAACAAGGTTTTCCATGATGAACATTTGAATCCACACTTATATACTTCTGAAGAAGTTCATCCATCAAATCCTCCTATTATCAGCAAAAATAACTATTTTAAAAATACCATAGGTAATCTTCAAAGTCAAGCTCATCATGTTTTTGGTTTAATTTTTCGTTTGTTTGTCCCTGGTCGGTTTGGATATTCTATCCCAGATAAATGGAAAAGGTTTGGTTTGATGGTAGTTGCGAGCTCGCTTGCTGTTATGGGGATTGTGGGGATGGGATCTAACGCAGGAGTCGGAGGCGTGGAAATCGGTGGAGCAGGAGAAGGAGGCGGAGGTTCTGGAGGAGTTGGAATCAATCCTCAAGCAGAATCTTTGATAAAAGAAATAGATGATTTTCTTAAGAAGTACCCAGAAATGGAGCAGGCTTTTGGGCGAGCCTATATTTTAGAGCATTGGAGGATTCTCTCATCTTTTCAAGAATCTGCTGGGGATAAAGTCTGGTATGTTTATAAATATGGGCTTCCCACGTTCAAAAAATTAATATCCAATCCTGAAAGTTTGCAAAAAGTTGGTTCAATCTTAGCTCGTTTCGCCTTTTCTGCAGGAGCAAATACGGATTATCTCTTTACTCTCGGACTGCTAACTCTTGAACCCAAGATCAGCACAATTGAAGAATTGGAATCAGTGGGTTCAGATTTAATTGACCTTGGCATAAAGGCAGATCACTATTCTTGGTACATGTATCTTGGAATTTTACCTGCATTGATCGAGTCCCTAACACCTCAAAATTTAAAATGGGCTGTAACCTTGGCTCTTTCCGAAGTAGAACAAGAATGGGGAGATATAGAAGATTCGTTTTGGAGCAAAATTCAGCCTTTGGCAGAGGCGTTTGGAGACGCCTGGGTTTTCAAAAATTTAAAAACATTAAGGATGATCCATGATGAATTTAAAGAACATTCTGGAATTATTTTTAGAACTTTATTGACGGCTTTTAAAGAGCTTATACAAACAACAGAAGATCTAGAAACTTTTGTAATTTATTTAAGGCCACTTGCAGACAATGTCTCTCCACGATATTATAGTGATCCCAATATTTTTCTTTTTGAGACCATTGTCTATTATAAGCCGATAATTAAATCCCTTGAGGATTTTAAAGTAACGGCGCTTATTTTGAAAAATTTGAATATCAAAGCAGGGCCATCTCTAAGAAAATCACTCCTTCAATCTGCTTTGCCTAGTTTGTTTGGGAGGGCAATTCATACAATTCCTGATATATATAAAGTTGGAATTTATATTATTCATGTCTTTGGTCCAAAAACTTTTTTTCCTGTTCGCGTATCTTCTTTTGAAGCGATCTTAAAACATGGACTCCCAAATTTTAGAACCCTTATCACCTCTCTTAGAACATTGCGAACTGTTTTGATTCTATTGGCTGGGTTTGATCAAGAGGTAAAAAATGCATTCTTATTTCAAGATGCGCTCTCAGCGCTTCAACCAATCATAAAAAACCGCGGTCAACTTAAAATTGCAGGTAGTCATTTAACTCAAGCGAGTGAGTTATTGAAAAAAGTAGATCAGGGTGATTTTTTCAAACATGGAATCCCAAACATAGCCCATTTAATTTTAAAAGTTCAAGATATTAAATCAGTTTCTTCTATTTTAGTTGAAATAATTAAATCTGCGGCTGCGCTCACCCCTATTATTTTTGAATTTGGTCTTTTTTTCTTTAAACATCTCGTCGTCTCTAAAAAATCTTTAAGAGAGCTTGGAGAAATTCTAAATGAAATTGCTAAAAAATCCGGGAAAAATGCCAATATTGTTTTTGAATTTGGATTTCGCGCTTTTTATGAAAAAATTCAGTCTCTCAATGACCTTAAAATCATTGGCAATGATTTAGCGGATTTTGCAAATAGAGCTGAGGAATCTGCTGGAAATATTTTGATGTTTATTTTTCCTTCATTAGATAAAGTTTATGGGAAAGATTGGGTTTATGAACACTGGCCCTTGCTTAAAACACATCTATTTAAAATTTTTTCCTGTACCAGCGACTATAATCGCGTCGCAGTGGTCCATCTATTATTTTCTTATTCTCACCTTGAACTTTTAAAAAATAATGGGGTGGATTTGTGGAACCATCTCGATTTTTACAGCTCGATCCTTAAACAAGAAAAAAGATTAGGATACCAGCTCTTAGATGGAATAGTTGAAGGGATGAGACCCATGATTGGAGCAGTTGAACTCTCACTTCCAGAAGAGGAAAAAAAGAGGATTTTAGAGTTTATTAATGAAACTAGAGTCTTTAGTCCATATCTCTATGGCCTTTATAAAGCTGAAGGGAAATCTGCTCTTAAGGAGGTTATACAATTTTCTCAGATGATATTGACAGACAGCGTTGGTAAAAGAGAGGTAGAGGAATTTATAGAGAAATTTAATTCCCGTGGATTTCATGGGACAGAGATATTAATGGCAGCCATTCAAATGGTCATTCCTAGTTCCGGCGCATCCTTTGTAAGTCGGGATGAAATCAGAGATCTATTAGAGAGTTTTCTAGAGATCGGGGATTTAAGAGGAGCTCATATTCCAGAAAATTTAAGAGATAAAGATTTTGGTGGAGGAGAATCCGATGCTCTTAAAATTGAAGAATGGGTACTTAAAAGCAGTGAGCAGTTTGATCCTGATGGAAGGATAGCGCAGACCTTAAACCAATTGCGCTTTAAAGAAAGAGAAATTGCAGAAGATGTAAAAAAGGAAAAGCAAGATCAAGATAGAAAAAAATTAAAGGAAGCGCTCATAGAATTTTTGTCCCAAAAGGAAAGAAGCCCTGCGGAGAAACAAAAAGTGCTGGATGCATTTTACGCTTTTGCCAGCCATAATGACCAGGTGGGTGAAAAAGTGGACCGTATCCAGCCAGATGATTACGCCGGGCTCTATCTCTTAGAGCAGCTTTTCGGAGACAAAGATAATCTTGCTAGCTTTATTGTACCAGTGATTGAAGAAGTCCTTAAAGAAAATCCAGAATTTACTCGCGGTCAATCGTCTGAACAAATATCAAATTTTGTTGACCATCTTTGGAGAAAAAATTTATTCCGCCTGCCTTTAAGTCTCATTCAAGCTGAAAAAAGAAAGTTCATAAAAAAAGAAACAGATAAAAAGGTGGTTTTAGAATTTCGCGTAGTCAAAGGGATCCCTTATGGATTGTGGGGATTAAATGCCGGAGTTTGCAATGCGGATGATCTAGAATTGTGGAAAAATCCCAACTTTTTACTTGTTGCCATGAGCGATAAAGTTTCTGGCCAAGTGGTTGGTTTTATGAATTTGCTAAAGGCAGAAGTTGATGGGGAGAAGGTCTTGGTTGTGCCAGAGATCAATCCCTCAGTTGAATTTTTATCTGAAGTAAATTCGCGAGACTTGTATCCCTTAATTGAAAAAGCGCTTCTTGGTATCGCACAAGAGGGAGAGTATGATGCTCTTTATTTTGCTAAAGAGGAAAGCATGCTTTCCAACCGGCCAGAAATTTATAAGGAAGTTCTTAAACGTCATAAGGGGAAGATAAAAAAATTAGTTTTTCCAATTGAATGGAACCACATTCCTCAACCCTATCCTATAGAAGAGGTGTTTGAAGTCTGGAGAAGCGAAAAATCAAAGCGCAGATGGGAAGCAACCGCTGCCATAAAGCGATATTTAAACTATTTAAAAGGAGCTTACGCTGCAGAAGATAGAATTAAAGAAACAAATCAAATAAAAAGTTGGGCGCAGGAGTATCCTATTGGGAATGCGGGGTGGCATACGGATATTCTGGATGTGGTTACAAGCAATATAA
Organism: Elusimicrobiota bacterium; assembly: GCA_016180425.1. Taxonomy (GTDB): domain Bacteria; phylum Elusimicrobiota; class Elusimicrobia; order 2-02-FULL-39-32; family 2-02-FULL-39-32; genus 2-02-FULL-39-32. Next base: position 9,440 of record JACPBF010000030.1, on the reverse strand, counting down.
ACCGTTGGGTAAAGCTGATCATTGAAATTTTGGATAAAAATCGTGATGACTTGATTTGGCAGGAGGTCACAGGGTATGAAATTCCATTTGGTACTGTAGGGCTTGGTATAGGCAATGTTCCCAGCACAGTAATTGCTGTGGGCAAATTACCAATGAACAGGAGCGTTTCCGCAGTCTCTTTAGAGGGCAAACTTAAAATTGAAGTTCAGAAAAATGAGCAAGAAGTCAAACTTAAAATCTTTGGCCGCAGCAATAAAAATCGCTGGAAGCTTCTTGAGACTCGCGCTGTGGAAGATGTTCAATTCATCCCTGTGGAAGGAACTTCCGCCTATGTAACGGTTCGTTGGAATAAGGTTTTTATTAAAGAATTGGGGCTTTTTGCAATCATCAATCAGCGTGAAGGAGTGCGTCTTGATTCTGGGATGCGTTTTAATCGTTTTGATCTGCCATTGAGTTTCTTGAAATTAAAGTTTCCGGATCATTATGGCGATTTCGATCAAAAGCAACCCCAGCTTTTAGATGAAAGCGGAGCGTTAGGCGGGTTTATGTTTTGGGTAAGGGATTGGGTTTTGCCGCGCTTAGCTCAACTCTGGGGGCTCTCTTTTCTTTATAAATACACTGACCCTGAAAAATACGAAAGGAACGCATGGCGGATTGAGAATAGCTTATTTATTTTATTCTTAGGCGTCCCAAGTTTTATCCTTTTTTATCTATTTACCGGACATGACTTATTATTTGCGTTCCGAACTGCAAACTTGATCACATGGAGCGCGTTTCTTTTGGGGCACACTCCTATGGTTGCAGGAATTTTTGGGTCCAGAGCTCCTCCGGGAAACTTTTGGCGCGCCTCTATCATTAGTCTAATTTCAATTTATGTTGGATTCGGTCTTTTCCCCTCTACCCTTCACTCCTATCCATATTTATTTTTAATAAGCATACCTGCAGTTTTGATGATATCTTACTTTGTTCATTTTATAGTGAATATTCTTCCCAAAATATGGAAGATGGTGGTAGTGAGCTCTGCTGTTTCAATATTGGCGCTTCTATCTGCAAACGGGATAGTTGCATTACTGCAAGAGATAACAATTGATTCTCTATCTGAATCTATTTTAATAGAAGTTGTTACATTTTTTGCAAGCTTGTATGGTTTTGGTTATTTAGTGTTTAACAAAATTTATTCACGGGCACAAAAGGGTAACGAGACGATTCTTAAGGTTCTTCCATGGAGAGCCCATTTAGTTTCTTTTGTTGTAAATGCTTTTGGCGCTGTAGTGTTGTTGGCGCTAGTTTTGAGTATATCGCCTTCGGATCTTGACTTAATATACCGAACCTTCCCAAAAATTTTTAGTTTTTACACATTGGTGGCGCATGCTGTTCCTTATGTTATTTTTTACACAGCAGGCCGGTATCAAGATTTATTTTATCCGCCTTCAGATGAGGAGGGAGATGGAGGGGGATTAAAGAGAATTTCTATAGGAACACATCCTTCATTAAAATTAGAAGATCAGCAGGAGTTAGTCAGGCTTGCTGAATCTGGCAGGATTGTGGAACATGAGCCAGAAGAAGTCAATGGTAAAGTGATCCCTTACAATCTTGTTAAATGTCATGCTGTTTCCGAAGATCGAATTTATGAGATTTTGAAATCTTACCAGATCGAAGGAGCTTACCATTATATTCATCCACTTACTGGAAAAATATATGTTTTTGTGCAAGAAGATTTTGAAAACAGCGACTTTGCCATGCGTCATGAGCTCTATGAGATTTACTGGAAAGAAAAATTAAATTTACCCAAGGGATCATCTTCGCAGCGTCTCTACCATATTCTTGCATGGATTAATCAGTTAGCAAAAGAGAATATTACTTCAATTGAACAGCTGCCGTTCCTAAAACAACAGCTCGAGGAGATACAAGAAGCTATTCAACTTGCAGAGCTGTTCTATGAAAATAGAGGGCTGCATAGATTCTATAGAACCCTAGCTAAGAATAAAGACAACTTCTTTTTACCTTTAATTAAGTCAGGGATCCTTAAAAAAGAGCAGTTAGAAAATGTGACTCTATTTGAAGAATCAGTCAGGGAATATATTAAACAAATTTTAAAAAAGAAATTTGGTTTAGATTCATACATAAGTGATGCGCTAAAATGGGATACCTTATGGAAAATTGAAGAGCCTAATCAATTAGGTTACTCTTCTCAACTTTCAGCTCGAGTTGCAGAACGCGGTAGCACTGGTTCTCAAACGTCTGCTTCTGTTTTAAGCAGTGCTGAAAAAAAAGTGAAGAAACTTAAAGAAGTTCAAGAGCTTCGCGCCCGCATGGTGAATGTCCCGTCACATATGCAATCTGTTCAACTTTATCAATTTGAAGATATTCTTAAAGTGGCAAAGAAAAGGAGGGGTAAGGCAAAAACTCGAACAAGACAGGCTCAGTTTAGCTTAAGGGAAACAGACGAGCAAATTCCTAGAATTCATCAATTTGTAGCAATATTAAACAATTGGTTCGATGTTGCATATTTTTTGCATGGGATTGAGCTCGATCAAATATCTCAGCATACTCGATTTAAATATAGTTTTATAATCAGTAAAAGTTCAGGAAGGTCGCCGATCTCATATGAATCAGCGCAAATATTGCTCGAAGTTCTAAAAGAGTTGGTTCCGGAAGAAAAGGAGAAAAGAGTTGAGGTGGAACTTAAGGAAGGTATGAAGATACCGCCTGCACGTGCGACTCTAATGGAAAACCTAGAGGGGGTTATAGACCCCGCGCCTCCAATTCAGAGCGCTAATCCTGTGCCAGAACCGGTACCTTCACAGACAGCAAGCGAAGAAACTTCAGCGCAGAGAGGAGTCACAGCGGAAGATATTTTGGAGTTGGTGACGGGCGCTCTTAAACCGAAAGACGAAACTCAAACTGAATTGGACAGCATGGAGCGGTTTATTGGGGATTTAAGAAGAAGTAGATATAAATTGCGGATAGATGAGCCAAAAAAATTGGAACAAATACCGGACACATCTCCTCTTTTGAAACCCATTGATCTTGAGCAAGAGTTATCTAAAACAGGGCTTTCCCATGAAGCTATTGATCTTATAAGAAAACATTCAATCACCATCTATGATTTCTTGGAAGATGTTCTAAAAACAGAAACGAAAGGTGGGGTAGTGATTGAATTATCATTTCCGCGGTATGTCATGGATGCTCTTGTGCTTGTCTCTAAACTTTCTAGAAAGAAGATAGATCGTTTCCGTACTAGTAGGAGGATTACGAAAAAAAATGTCGAGAAGGTATTAGAGTTTTTTGATTCGATCCCAATAGAGTTAGAGCAGCCAATATTCTTTTTTATGGGAGATCAGTTAGAAACAAAATATTCCCTTCTCCTATATCTTTTTCTCCAACATTCTGAACGAATGAAAAATGTTCGTTTTGTATTGGGTGTGGATAGGGCGGTTCAGCGATTATATAGCGCTCCAGGATACCTTACAGGGGGAGATGAAATACCGATATGGGTTGATATTTTTAGAGATTTTAATCTTTATAGCCGAGAAGGAGAGCATAATAGAAAACAACGGCTGAGAGCGAATGACCTCAAAAGGGATTTGCATGGGAGACTGAAACGAGGCATTGGTCGGAATCAAAGATTCGTCTCTGATGAAGAAGGCTCAGCAAGGATTGAGTTTGGGTTAATCGTTGGACTGATCGCAGTAGGTATAGTGCTGATGATACAGAATCCGTTGGGCGCAGCGATCCTGACAAATCCAATCTGTTGGCTTGTCATGCTTTATTTTTCGCGAATTCTGCTTTTTGATTTACTTTCTCGTTTTGTTGTCCCTAGTTGGTTTGGATATTCTATCCCAGTTAAATGGAAAAGGTTTAGTTCCATGGTTATTATGGGATCTCTCGCTGCAATGGGATTTGTGGGTTTAGGCGGTGGCGGTGGCGGCAGCAGCGGTTCTTTTCCTAAACGGCCTGATCAGAAAGATTTTATAAAAAGGATCGGGGATATTCTGGAAGCAATGGAAACTGCGCAAAGCTCAGGGGTTGCAAGTTTGCCACAGTTAGAACTGGGATTGCCAGAAGGAGCAGAAAACGAATTTCTTGAGATAGCTCAATCAGTTCAAATTGCTGGAGATTTAACGAATGATATAGTAGGGAGGGTTGCAGAATTTGTAGAGAAACATTTTGAAGAATTCAAAGGGATGAAAATCCAACCGGACAAGTTTAGAGAAAAATTAAATGCCAGAAGAAAGGAAAGAAATAGAAGGCTGGAAACCCAAAGACTCCAATCCGCTGGACTTATTCAAAGACAAACACCTGCGCTGAGTATTCAAAGGCAGATAGTTCCAAGCGCTATTCACAGACAAGCGATTCCAGCAGATATTCAACCGCAAACACTTCCGCCGGATTTTGAGGAATTTTTAGTGGATATTGATATTCCTAAGTTTTATATAGAAGAGCTGAAGTCTAAGCCAGCGCTTTTGAAAATGCTCCTGCAGGATCCTAATATTGCAAGGTTATTCTCAGCGCGAGGAGCAAAGAAGACAGGACAAAAGAGTGGGGCGGTCGCGCAAAGACAAACTGTGCTGACAGAAATCGAGGAATGTTTGCTAAATGGCGGTATTGATGTGGAAGCGGTCGGTCTATTAAAAACCGCTCTCCCTTCTTTAGAACATCTTGGTATTCTTATTGAAAGAGCTATTATGATTGGAGATGTAAATGAATGCGTGGCTCGGTTTATGGAAAGAGTTCCGCTTGAAAAAAGTTTAACCATAGATTCTGTTCGTTACCGAAAAGCTTTAAAAAATGTGGTTGAATTTTCAAAGGAGAGCGAGTCCAATCTTTTTGCGCGCAGGTTCACAGAAATCGCGGCAGAGAAAGCGGCTGAACTCTACTATGAGAGTACACGAGAAAACCAACAACTGCCTCATCGCCCCAGCTCCCCAAATCCGTCTGATTCTGAAAAAGAAGGTTCAAACCTGTACGTTGATCTAACTTCCGGAAGCAGGTTCCTTGTTTATATGGATAGTTTAAGGGACGATTTAAATTATCATCTGGTAGATTCCTCATTTTTCGTTACAGTCTTTTTAAATAAAATGGTAGAACTTTTGGGAAAAAAGAATGTGACTGTGGTCCAGGAAGATATCGCTCTCTTGGAATATAAGCCGGGCAGCGTAGGAACGATCCATGTTCAGAATCTTGGCAATTTTTTTATCGGCAGTTCAGTGTTTTGGAATCGGGTTTCTCTATGGTTAGAAGAGGGCGGCCAGATTATTTTTCAGGTGGATCCTACAGCACTTGTCCGCGATAGAAATTTTTCCATGGTGGATCGCCTCTATCGAGACCTTATTGAAAAAGAAGGCTGGGGTTTTGAATATAAGGTTGGAGTCTATCACAAAAGCTTAAGTCAAATGTCCCTGGATACATTTGTTTTTACAAAACCTCGCGCAGGTGAACATTTAGAGTCGAAGCAGACCATGGAAGATTATTTAAGAGAAGTTCAGATAGATATGCGCCATTCTATACAACCGTTAACTGTTTTGGCTCTTCGCGCGTTCCATAGGGCATTCCACGCCATGCTTTCATTTCGGGCAGCTAAAGAGTTTAAAGAAGATCCAAGGATGAGTGACATTCCTGTTCTAAGGGATGTTTTGAACATTCAATTTAATCGTCTCTTATACGAAAATTCCACAGTGCATCAGGTTGTGTCTGCACACAGGGATCTGGATGCTGAGACCGCAGAACTCTATTTTACTGCTGATCGCGCGGCATTATACACAGCATCCTATCTTTACAAAAGAGTTCAAGAGCTATCAAGAATAGCTTCGGGTTTGTTGGATCCTCAATCTATCCTAGATAAGTTAATGGAGGAAATGGCAAAGACAAGTGAGATTATAGACCGTATAGGAATTCATGCCAGAGACGAATATGGGGAATCTCATTTCGAAGATGTTCAGGGCGTAGTTCCCTCCTCACTTTTTATAGAAATGAGGAATATAGAAAATCTTCTTCACGCTGCTTTAGCTGCAGGCAAGGCAAGCGGAGAAGCGCTAAACCATGCCTTAGCGCATACAAAGATCAAGCTGTGGATGACTCCTATCTTGCTGCATAAGAGGTTTGATCTTATCTTAAGACATTTTTGGGATAAAGATAGCAAGGTACAAGCTCTGCAAGCAATGGAAGGTTTTGACCGGAATGAGCCGTATGGTCCGGTATCTTATTCAATCTCTCTGCGAGATTTAAAAAATGAGTTAGGCGTGAGATTACGGGAAGAGATGAGCGATGTTGAACCTAAATTTAATTATGAGTATCTTCAAACCATGGATTCGGTTTATGATCAAATTCTTAAGGAAGACGAACCCACGCTGCAAGAAGAGGATTTTGCGAATTTTTTAGTTGGAGATGCGCTCTTTACTCAAATAATAAATCTGGCATACTTAGAATCTTATTCATTGCCTCAGGCAGTGAGCGAGATTCAGAAAGGCATTGAAAACGGCGAGATTCTGAACAACATCATGGCAAATATTCGCGCTGGGCAAATTCCTGAACTGTTTGATATGAGAGAAATGTATGGACATCTCCAGTTTAAGTTAAATTCGTATTTAGACAAGATCCAAAATCAATCTCCTATTTTTTTGCTTATAGAGATATGGACAACGCTTCGGTTCTATGAAAATAAGATCGCATTTTTTATGGAACAATCAAGAATGGCTGCAAGACCTGCAGCTGAACTGCCAGCTCCTCTTGCGCTGATTAGCGAACAGACAAGAGTCTCTCAAGAACCTGCGATTAACCCATCTTTTCCTTCCGCAGGGATCCAAAAGCAGGGTAGAGATCTTAGGGTTAAGAACTTGTCTGATCAAGATGCGAGCAATATTATTGCAAGATTAGGTCAGGCTTTAGAAATGAAGGATACTCTAAAATTTGCTCCAATCAAAATTGGCAATCGTACTTTTGAAGTTGAATCCTATTATTCGGATAAGTATTTGATGCGAATTTTGCGAATCGGGCCTCTCATCTTTATTGAAGCGCCTGGCCATCCATACAAAGAAATGAATATGGATACTCAAACTTTAGATGACAGGATTCAATTTCTAAAGAGCCACTTAGGCAACTATTATTTTGAACATCAAGATAACATTTTCTTTACAAGGCCCTCCCGCTACAGCGTTGCAAAGGTGTCTGAAACTGAATATAGTGACCAGTCGCCTATTGCTAATCTATTGCAGTTGAGTTCCCATACCATGCTTGCGATTGCAGCGATGCTGGCTTATCCTGAACAGATTGAGAATGAAATATTTCCAGATTATGGGGCAGGGGATGGTTTGCTTTCAAGAGTGGCATTGCGCTTAGGAGCGTCTCAAGCGATTCTGTTTGAACTGGATCCTGTGGAATTTAAAAGGGCTAGAGTTTTTTTTAAGGAGGAAGGCCGAGTGGAGGCTAACGGTTCAAGCGATGGTGATTATCGTATTTTGGCAGAGGATTTAACGAGCCCTCATTTTGTGGAAAAATTTAAGAATGACGTAAGAATTAAAAATGTGCGAATTGGCGCAGCCAATCTTGCTTCGCCGGATGCTTATGCGAATGCAGATCAGAATGTGATTGATCTTATACTACAACTATCCGAGATGAAATTTTTTATCAGCTGTGGACATGCTGCTAATTATTCTTTGCATGAAGCTTATCTTTTGAAATCTGTTGGCAGGTTTGAGGCAGCTGGTTTTCAGGTAGAGCCGTATGAATACTATTTTTTGGAAGGAACAAACCAGGCAGATTTCATTAAGAGCGCTCCAAAAGCATACAACACTGTAAAGGGGTTCATCGCTCTTCGGCCAACTCCGACCATGACCGCAACCAAACCAAAGTCAGATGTGGTGGAGCAAAATCTACTAACAGAAGCTCGCAAAAAGATAACAGAAAACCTCACCCCAGCATCCTTACTGGATCATAAATTAAGAGAAAATGATTTTCATAAACGTCATCCCATTCTTTATGTTATTTACACTGTATTTCTGTCAAATTGGGAGGTAGTTTATTTTATACCAGTCCTGAATGGCATTGTGCATTGGATATTAATGAAAGCAGGGATTGTCAAGGAAGATAAGGATGATCATTTACTAAATTGGTGGTTGAAAGGGTTTCCTGTAATTTTTATTTTTTCGCTTCTACCCCCAAGTAATATATTTATAGCAATGTTATCACCTTTCTTTACCTTTTGGTGGATATGGCTGGGAGCTGAGCTTTTTAGTGATGCTCATTTGGGAAGAACATCTGCTCAAAGAGAAGTTTTATATAAGCTTGGGCTAATCCTAGCAGGGGTTGTAATGATTCCTATTTTAATGGCATGGATGTTTTTAGTTACTTTAGCAATGTCTATGCTCTCTCCTGAGGATTATTCAACTTATACAGAATTCAGTCCAGAACAGTTTTTGCTGGGCTCGAACATATTTGGGATTGGATCGTTCATTGTAATCCACACACTTTTTGCTATTTTTAATCTTATTTTTAAATGGGAATATTCTACTCATGCTGGGTCATTTGTAGATCGTTATGACGGGGTGGAAGAAAAATTACAACTTAAATTTATTGAAGAACACTATTTAGTTTTATTAGAGCTGGAAAAAGAAGCTGGAGAACACGCTCAAGCGCTTTTTACTAAGGAATTACCTTTGTTAAGGGAACTTATTACTTCCGACAATTTGAAATCTATAGGTTTGGATCTAATAGAACTAAGAAAGATAGCAGGGAATAGAGCAGATCGTTATGCTATTGATGGCTTTTATGAATTAAAGAAAATAATTACTCCTGAAAATTTGAAATCTATAGGCTTGGATCTAATAGAGCTAGAGAAAGCAGTTAATGATACAGTGGAAGAATATAAAGAACATTTCTTTAAATCTTTCTTTCTTGATATTTTGAAAGAAGTAGAAGTAGCCACCCCTAAAAATTTACAATCTTTAGGATTAGATCTCTTAGAGCTATGGGAGGTAGTGGAGGGAAGTTATAACTATTCCCAAAGTGATTCTCCCACTAAAAAAATATTTTTAAATTTGGTGGAAATTTTTGGAGCTGAATGGTTTCATGATAACTGGCCAAAATTAAAAGAATTTTTACTTAAAATTAAATCTCATAATAATAGTAATAATTGGAAGAATGTTGTTTCCATGATATTTGATGAGAAGCATTTGAAATTTTTAAAAGATCAAAATGCAGATATAATCAAACACTTGAATTTTTATGATCAAATCCTTTTGGAAAACTCAGAATATTTGAATGAAATTTTACAACTGATCCAAAGCCGCGAAATAGATACTGCGTTAGAGGATGTTGACTTAAGAGGCATCATAAATTTCCTAAAAAGATTTGGCTTGTGGGATCTTAGATATTTTAGGCATTACAAAAAATATAGCTACTCTAAACAACTCCTGGATATTTGGGAAAAAACATTTCAGGAT
>JACPBF010000008.1 GCA_016180425.1 Elusimicrobiota bacterium | reverse complement strand
ACCTGATATTCTTTTAGGAAAGCGATTACTTCTTCTTTGCTTAATAGCTTGTTTTCATCTGTAACAATCACGAATTCATAAGGTCTGGTTCCTTCTGCTAAGCTATCTTGCTTGCCTTGAGTTAAGTCAAAGGGACTAGGGTCATTAGTTGAAGCAACTCCTTCTCCTGAACTATCCTGACTTAAAGCAACTCTTGCTGCTTCCTCTGCAAAACTTTTTAGTTCATTGAGTTTAGATGGATTCTCTTTTAAATCTTTTATATTCGCAAGGAATCTTATCCCAGGATCTTCAATCTTTCCCATGACCTTTTGATAAAAAGAGAATAAACCTTTAACTAGTTCTGAGTCTCCTAAGATTTGCGCTTGAAACCCAGCTCCGCCAGTTATTAAAGGAACTAAATCTATAAAAGAAAGTCCATTTGTAATAGCTGGAACTAACCCATTTGCCAGTACCTCTTGACCCGCCAGTACACTGCTAATAACTACGAGAATAGTACCTACCACTTTAATAATCCCCTGTCTATTGTCATTCCCTTTTTCTAGTTTCTCAATTAGTTCTATTAAAGGTTTAAGAGAGTCTTGATCAGTTGGTATTGGAATTATCTTATGTAACCCTATCTCTTTCCAGCTTTTACCCTGTTTATTTAATAGAACTAGCGCTTTTTCCATCAGCTCTTTATACTGCATATAAAACTCTTGATTTCTTTTGATTAAATTAAAAATATCGTTCAATGCTTTGGCATAATCTCCTACTCCATTTTTTCCTTCTTTTACATTCTGATATAGTTCTCTTAAGAACTCACCAAATAATCCTAATGGATTAGTAGGAATCATTGATTCGCTATCAAACATCCCATCTACCAAATCCCGCACATAAACATAATCCTTAAAATCTCCTAACCGAATATCATTCGCTACTCGCTTCCCTAATTCCATTAACCCTTTGTGATCTAAAGACCAATTTTCCATGATCGCTAAAGATAAAGTGGCATATTTATGCCATCTATCTTCGGCCCATCTTAACGTATAGTTTCTCTCACTACCAGAATTCGAAGTAAAACCAATGTCCAGATAACCTAGCATAAGTCTTAATGCCTCTATACTTCCACCTTGTACCACTAAATGCGCTAAATCAAAACCTTCTCTTAAGTCCTTATTCCATCATGCTTTCTTCGCCGTACTTCTTTTTAATCTCCAACCATTGCTTAATTAATCCTCTATGAATAAAAGATTTTCCAGTCTCATTCCTAACCCTTTGATAATGGACATACTTACTATCTAGTGTTTCAGATCTGTCTGTAATAAATACAGGCGCTATTATCCATGCATCCTCGCTCTCTACCATCCCAGGTCCTTCCCACAATCCTACTTTCACCCGTGTGACCCCTACATACCTAAAAGCATTGTTCGCCTGCTCTTCAAACTCTAATTCTATCTCTCTTATCATCTCCTTCTCTTCTCCTGTCAAAGGCTTTTTCCCCTCTTTCAATTCCTCCGTCGTCATCTCCTCAAACTCTTTAACTCTGTATTTGTCAAAGTATATTTCAAGATAGTTTGATAAAAATTGGTTGAATGGTTTTAAATCAAACTTCTCGCTCCTCCGCCATTCCTCCTCAGTTATATTTAATCCATGTTCTGCTCGCTTTCTTACTATTAAACCAGAAAGATCATGCTCTGTTCCCCCATGCAACGCTGAAACGCGAGAGACAAAATCTGACACCTGATTTGCTAAAGACTGAATTGTGGATGGGAAGTCCTTATTTGATTCTGTCCCTCTCTGGCTAAGTGACTCATTAGATGTATATGGAAAATCATTATTTCCTTGTGTTGCTGTCTGGCTGAGCAACTGATTAGAAGTATGAGGAAAGTGTTCTGTTGGAATATGCTTTGACAAAGATTGATTTGATGAAAGAGAATCTCTATGGATTTGTTCTTTGATACTCTTAGAAAATTCTTTAGAAACTTTGGAAAATTGATCTACAGGGATATACGGAGCTGCCATCGCTAATACTTGAGCTTCTGATGCAAACCTCCCACCCTCCCTCAATCCGCTGTCTTTTCTTAACCGATGGTTTTCATCCGTTCTATAAATATTTGATTTTCTCTTCTCTAATTGAAAAGTTAGAGGTTCTCTTAAATAATCCTTCTTTAGGGGAAAACTAGATGCAAATGAGATTTGGGGAACTACAACTCCAAACAATAATGATCCCACCACTGCAAGAGAAGTGATTTTCTTCCAATAATTAACTGCTTTAGTATTTAGTTTCATAAAACGATTTTACTTTATTCAATGAATCCTTAATGAGACTGAAAACGATTACATCTCAAGCCCAATAAATAGATTCTTTTAAGACTTCTAAAGAGAACTTATCCCTCTGACTTCAGTTGGAATTCAGTCCCTAGAACTCTTTACAGAATTTTCCTTTACAGGAGGCGTCCCAAAGGGACTGTCCCTTCCTACAAAAGAATCTTTTAAGAGGAGGGACGAAGCACTCTCGTGCTTTAGTAAAAGTATATCTCAAACAGGGCAAGTCTGTCTTCAACTATTTGTAAAATTTTTGTGACAAAAATGAAAAGTTTCACAAGAAATTCCTTGAGGAATGGGTTTTAGATAGGACCTTTTTTCTAGGAGTGTTTCTATCCAGAGTAAAAGTTGCGCTTAATAGATCTCAAGGCATGATATAATGACTAATATGGAGCTTGCAATTGTAATTGGAGACAACATTGAAACACTTTGAATATATATTTGAGTGGGATTCTGTGAAAGCTGGTATAAATGCTAGAAAGCATCAGATTACGTTTGAACGTGCCGCAACGGTTTTTAAAGATCCCAGAGTCTTATCCCAATTTGATGTAGATCACAGTCAAGATGAAGAGCGATGGATCACTTTGGGGATTGATCATACTGGAACACCATTAGTTGCCTGTCACACTTTTCTAGAGCAAGGGCCAACGAAATTCCGTATTCGCATTTTTTCTTCAAGAAAAGCAACTAAGAATGAAATTAAACAATATAGGAGGTGTTAATTTATGAGACGAGAGTACGATTTTTCAAAAGCAGAAAGAGGCAAGTTTTATCGAGAACATGCAAAATTGCGCATTCCTATTTATCTTGATGATAAATTGCAAGATCATATTGAAAAAATTGCACATAAAAAGCATAGAGAAGTAGGAGAAATGGTTCAACATCTGATCCAAAAGGAGATGGAAATAATAGAAGAATTAGTTTAAAGTTAATTTTCCCATAAATTCTGCCATAAGTTACTCTCATCTCTATCCTCTTTTGAAGCCGCGCCTAATAATAAAATCGCAATAGGACGAACCTAGTGAGCTGCGTGCTGAGTTACGTAGAGATATAACACTCTTCTGATCATTTTCTGATATTTAACGTGGTGTTTCCTTGCTTCTCTCTTAATAAAATCAACGCTGGTCCTGCTTAAAGCGATTGTAATTTTTACGGTATCGGTAGGGAACACCAATTTACTCGGCGGTGGAAGAAAATCTTTCACCTCTGTTAATTTTCCAATCGGCATATTAGTATCTTTTTTCATTGTAATACTTACCTCCTTTTCTCCAGTAGCCAGCGCCAAATATTCTAATTTTGTTTGCTCGCAGTGTGAATCAGGGGCTAAAAAAATTCATCGTTCCATAGTCTCTGAAGAAAAATAGACCAGGGAATAATTTCAATTTTGGGATGGATTTTACGAATTTCCTTTTCCAAACAAACCACAACACATTTTTTAACCGGGCCGTCTTCAAGGAGCGCCAAAAGGGAACGAATGGTCTCCTCGTGAACGCGAGAGTATCCCTTGATTTCAACCGCTAAATCTTTCTCCCCAAGAATAAAATCAACTTCTTGACCGGTACTGGTTCTCCAATAAGTGATGGGTAAGTCCGGATTCTTATAAGCTTGGTAAGATTTGAGTTCCATCAACAGGTAATGTTCAAAAGATTTGCCAAATTCAAAGCTTCCTAAACGAACCTGACGCCGAGCCAAGTAATTTGCCACACCCACATCGAACAGATAAAACTTTTCTGTTAAAATCATTCTGCGATTCTTAGATTTTTTCCAAGGAGGGACACGAAATCCTAAATAAGTGTCTTCTAAAATATCAAAATATGTCCTGATTATTTTCTGCGATATGCCAACTTCTCGAGCAAGATTAACATAATTAAGCAATTCGCTAGAGGTAATGGCAGCCACTCTCAAGAATTCTGAGAAAGATGGAATGTTTTGAATGGAAGCTTCGGCTACAATTTCTTCCTTAAGATAATCTGCAACGTAAGCTCGAAGTTCTTCTATGGGATTTGAGGATAGAAAATGAGGTGGAAGGAGACCCGAGGTCATGACTTTTTCCAAATCAAATCCTTCCACTTCAAGATAACTGAGCGGTGACATAGTTCTCTTCCATGCGCGCCCAGCTAATAGATTGGCATGCCCCCTGCGCAGTTTCCTTGCGCTTGAACCTGTTAAAAGAAAGGAGAGTTTTTTATTCTCAATGAGCCAATGAACTTCATCTAGGAGCGCGGGAATTTTTTGGACTTCGTCAATAATGAGAAGCCCTCTGTGATCTTGAAAACGTTCTCGCAGCAAAGAAGGCTTAGAAGCATATTCGGCAAATACATCGGTTTGAAGAAGATCAATGAGTTTCGCCTCTGGCAAATGCTGATGTATCCAATAACTTTTGCCCACGCGGCGCGGCCCCCAGAGGAAAGCGGATTGATGGGGAGGGAGTTTAAGCTGGAAATGTCTTCGGATAATTTTTCTCATATGGTAATTATATCTGGATATAATTACTTTGTCAATCTAAATTGTAATAGTTTAGCTTTTTCAAGCGTTTTTCCAATTCCAAGATAATTCCAACCACAATTTTTTAATCAATTTTTAGTTTGATAAACCCCATGGAGAGCATGGAGTTTTTTTAAGGCATCACCTTTTTTAAAAAAGGGCTGTTAGCGAGAGAAAATCAGTTAAGGCGCAGCAGGTCATAATTATGTCTTAAAATAAGGAAAAAATGAATTGACAATTCAGATCATACATGTTATATTTATGTATGATATTGTTTAATCGTATTTTAAGCATTAAAAACCTTTCAAAAAGCTGCTTTATTCTAGGTCCTAGACAAACTGGGAAAACGACTTTAGTAAATGTCTGCCTCAAGGATACTCCCCATCTAAGGATTGATCTATTACAATACCAAGAATTTATTCGCTATGCGCAGAATTTAGGTCAATTTCGCAAAGAAGTAAGTTCTGGCATAGAGAGCTCTAAATTTAACACAGTTGTAGTGGATGAAATTCAAAAATTGCCTGCTCTTTTAGATGAAATACACAGTTTATTGGAACAATACCAAGGACGTATAAAATTTATATTAACAGGTTCGAGCGCTAGAAAATTAAAACGGCAAGGAGTCAATTTATTGGCAGGCCGAGCTTGGATGTTTCATCTATTCCCATTGACTCACGTGGAGATAGGAGATTTATTGGATTTGGATAAGGTATTGCGCTATGGCTCTCTTCCTCAAGTGCTTCAAGAATCTCCAGAGGAAGCGCGGTTTACCTTAGAAGCATATACGAATATGTACTTGAAAGAAGAAATTGCCCAAGAAGCGTTGGTAAGAAATTTGGGTCAGTTTAATCGGTTTTTGGAATTAGCATCATTTGAAAGTGGGAATATCATTAACTACACCACACTTTCAAGGGAGATTGGGCTAAGCTCAAATGCTATCAAAGGATATTATCAAATATTGGAGGACACACTTTTATCTCATACCGTTTCCCCATTTGTTAAGACGATAAGAAAGCGGGTGACTAAACATCCTAAGATTTATTTTTTTGATTGCGGAGTCACGAACGCGTTTACTAGACGTTTATCCGCAGAACTTGTCATAGGTTCACAGCTTTACGGTAAACTATTTGAGCATTTCATTGTTTTAGAATTATTTAGATTAATCGCTTATGCTCATCGAGAAATAAAAATTTCATATCTGCGCTTACATTCTGGGTTGGAAATAGATCTTATTTTAGAGGAAGAAGATAATCTAATTGCTATAGAAATTAAAAGCGGGTCAGCTCCTCATGGCAGGGAAGTTAAGAACTTAATTAATTTTGGAAAAGAGTTTCCTAAGGCTAAACTTTATTTGGTTTGCACCACGCCGCGTTCCTATAAAATAGAGGGCGTTCAAGTCCTTCCTTGGAGAGAGTTATTTACTCATTTAAATCTTGCGCAATAAAGTCAGGCAAGAAGGCCTTTACAACTCCAAAAATATATGTAAAATGGAGTTCTGTATTCCAGATTAATATCCTCACCACCTCAGAAAAGTTTTTTTTGTTTGGTCCGCGTGGAACTGGGAAAACGACTTTAGTAAATGGATGACTGAAAGATACCTATTAACTGTTTGACGGGTGTCTTGATTCAGGTAGAGATTCTCCAGACAATGCTGCTGTTTTTTGGACAATGGCCTGTTCTTCTTCAGCTTTTTTAATTTTTCTAGGATCCTCTGTTTTTTGCTCTTGGACTTGTTTTAACAAATCACCATAGGATTCCACTATTTCTTGTTTTGGATTTCGCGTGCGACTTACAGATTTAGTCGTTACATTTTGTTTTCCCATAAGACTGTATTTGCATATTTTGTTGTAGTATATCATAACTGGATTTCTAGATTAACACGCATGCACAAAAATTTAGCGAACCTCTTTACGAACATGGGAAACATAACTTTCCACCCTAAGAGGTATCTTTCGAGCAATTCGGTCTAAATCCATGTCAGCATGAAGCAATACTAAATCATGCTTAATTGCTTTATAGGCTATAAGGGAATCAATCGTTTTTATTTTTAATCCATCCATTCTAAGGGAACGTGTCCAATCCGCAGCTTCTATCCATTCTTCAGGTTGTAGAGGGAAAATATGAAGAGTTAATAGATATTCTTTAAGGCGTTGCGCGTCAAATTTATTCTTTATCCCAGAAAGTAATTCAAATAATATTGGAGAAGTTGTTGCGGCAAGATTTTGTTCTAATAAATAAGTGATTTTATTACGGATTGAAGAGACAGAATGATCTCCTAATGCGAATAACCAGGCTGAACTATCAATTAAAACTAAGGGGCTCAAATTCGTAATTTTCTTAAATCTTTTAAGGAGAGATCCAATCTAAAGGAATCAAATTCTTTAATAAATCTCTTCCTTTGTAGTTCTGCCAAAAGATTACGCAATCCTTCTTCCAATACTTCTCTTTGAGAATGGGCTTGCGTCATTTTTAAAGCTTTTTTCAATAAGGCTCCATTGATATGCGTCGTTATCTTCATTTGCACACCCCTATAGTATGGCAATTTATACCATACTAGTATAGCAGTAGTTTTTGTTAATTTCAATAGAACGCATTGCAGAAAAACTGTTACAAAAGTGTTACAAAAAGTTTAAGAAAATTTTAACGCTTTCTTATATAATTTTTGTATATGCTTTTGAGAACGCGTTACAACTCAAATTTATTTTCTTGGTTTAAAAAAAGTACCGCTTTAGCAGTGGTATTTTCTCTTTTAATTTCCACGCTTTTAACCCCCATCGCCTATTCTAAAAATATTCCTACAAATCATAAGCTGCGGTCTGCCAGTAAGTTTTTAAATATAGGAAATCAGCATGAATATACGGGCACATCTCAAGCAGAACTTGAGAGGAACATCCGTACCGTATCTGAACAATTGAATGAGTCGGATCAAAAATTAAATGTTATTTTCCTTTGGGACGAAAAAAAAGCAAATTTAAAGCCTCTTAACTTGCTTCAAGGCGCGCATGAATGGGTAAAAGGCAGAAAACAAGAATGGAGAAGGGATTGGAAAAAGTGGTGGCTTTGGAATTTTCTCTATTATGCGACCAGTCCTATATCCGGCGCTCCAAATACTGAAACTCCGCTTCTTTTAGGATTGGTTCTGGGTGCTAACCACTTTCTGATATTCGTATTATTGTCAGATCCACTTGGAAGAGTTTTGGCTCAAGGCGCGCTTTTATTGGCTTTAAGCGGCATCTTGGCTCTATTACATGGAGATTTATTTTCAAATAAACAGATTTTGAATGAGAGCCCCTCTTTTACCGGAGCGCTCAAAAAACTTTCCCAGCCTTTCTGGCAAAGAACCATTGGTGAAATTTTCTTAATTGCTCCCATTCAGTTCCTCCCATTTCATATTGGTTTTGCTATTAGTTGGACCATACACTTTATTTGGAATTTTGGCGTGGGGATGGGGTGGTGGAATTTAGCTTACCTTTCATTCACCAATGGATCCAACAAATTTTTAGAGAGACATGAGGCAGAAGCCGCTCCTGAAACATTTAACTATCTCCTCAATTCTTTGGGAGAACTAAAAGCTGATCAAACGATTGCAGTTGGGAAAAGATCAAGCGCAATCCCTCTCACGCTGAATGATGAAGGAGTATTATTTTTCAAAGAGCTATTTAGTTTAGAAAATGCTCCTAAAGACTGTTACCTTTTAAGCTACCGAACCAAAAGCATGGAACAAGAGATTCCATATGGAATCATCGTTATGTCTGACAATCCCTACTTTTTAAATTTAACGGAATATCCGTTGTTTCAAGGTTTAGATATAAATTTTAATGCGACAGCGCAAGCAAATGCCGCTGCCGATGTTTTATTTCCTGGTGATTTTACTCCAATAGGGACTTACAGCGAGGTGTCAATCAAAACAATTAAAGCCGATCCCTATTTAAATCATAGCGCCAAAGCCCCGCGAAACTTAGGCGACCCATTCACAATGTTAGTTTTGAATAGGGATCGCGTTTTTTTGCCAACAGATAAAGAAAGCAAAAGTTATCAGCGGGTTCTCTATAATCGTCGTGAACTATTTAAGAACAAAAGTGTTTTAGAAATCGGAGTTGGAACAGGCGTGGGACTGCTAGTTGCTCTTAGATTGGGAGCAAATTCAGTGTCGGGCACTGATATTTCCGCTGTCCATGTGATGCTTACTAGGTGGAATCTTCAATATGCTCAGGAAACAAAACAAATTAAGCCGATAGAACAGAGAAAAGTGAATGTGGTGATTGGGAATGGTTTTGTTTCGCTTCCTTTGCACGACCTCTATCTTTGGAATACGCCTGGAATTAGCAGTAAAAAAGAAGTTGATAAATATTTGTCTGCCCATAAAGAAACAATGAGAAATTCCCTTGGAATTTATTCGGATCAGTTTATTTCTATATTGACCGAACTAAAAGAGAGATTGATGCAGCCCAATGCAAAAGCAATTTGGCGAATTATTTTAAATAAAGATAATGGTTTGGTAGATGAAAAACCTATTCAGGTTTCTATGCTAGAACCTGAACTGGAAAGGGAAGCAAAAGTAATAGAACAATTCAGGGACCGGGCAGTAAGATTTTTGGAAAAATACGGGCTAAATGGAAAACTGGTTAGCGATGATTCAGCCAATGATAATTCCAATATCTATTTTATAGAAGGAATAGAATCTCATCCTTTAACGGCCAGGACTTCTAATGACCGAATGATATCAAGAGCTGAAGCAGTTGCGGAAATAAGAGAAGCGATCGCCAAAGCGCGCCCGGATATTATTGATCGCTATGACAGGCTTTATGCCATTCAAGATGATGAGGATAGTGTTAGGGCGTTGAGAGAAGAACTCTACAAAATTACATCCGGTGATTTTATTAATTGGGAATTAAGTCATATTTTGGACCCGGTATTAGTTCCAAGTTTTAAGGGTGATTTCAGAAAGGCATTGGCAGCAGTTTTTGATGATCCTAGACTGAATTTCAGTATCCCTGAGATGAAGAGGTTTGGAATAACTCATCAACTAAATACGAGAAAATCTAAGAGGGGACGCCGCGTACGGCCTGCGGGATTAGCTTCCCAATTAGTTACAAAGTTATCGGAACTTCTTGAACAATATCGTCATTTTAATTCACTGGATGAGGATGGAAGAATAAAGTTAAGAGGTGCTTTAGCTAGCCATTTAAATATTGTGGATGTGCCTGCGCAGTTAGAAAAGGCTCTAATAATTCGAAGAGAAATTAGCGAGGAGATTGAACGAGTATGGAAGGAGTTAGACCTTGTCAAAAGGAAAACGCTTGCTCGAAGACCCATGAAAATAGTTGACCACATGAATCTGGGAATTTTAAGTGATAAAGCTGATACCCCGCTTCCAAAAAGATATGCGCGCCCAATTATGAAATATGCCATGGAGTTTTACGGCGCAGACTTGCTTAAACAACTAAATCATGATTCTGTAGAATTTAGAAGCGAACATCCTGCAGATGATTTAAGAGAAGAAGATGATAAGGGAGAGGGGGAATTTTTTCCATTAGCAAAGGAAGAGGCGCTAGCGCGCGGGCTTATCAAAGGTGCGCAACCCATAGATGATAGCTTAAGGGAGACACAGATAACTGTAATTCTTGAAGCTGAATTAAAAAAGAGATTTTCTAAAGCAAAATTAAATAGAGGAGCTTTGATGGGATTTGTGCGAGATGAGCAGGGAAAAATTCAGCCAGTCTTTTCAAAATCATCCATGTTTGAAAGTGTGCGGGATATAGATCCAGAAACTGTATCCCCATTTGGAGGGTGGGATGGAGATCGTGAAATGCAGAGAGTGCCATTAAAGCTGGCAGAGGTAGAGATTAAAGAGATGAACACAAGTTTTGAGTGGGCGAGTCTGCCAAGCTGGTTAAGGGATATCTTTAGCGCAGGGAAAATTTTTTACACTTCTTCAAAAATTGAAAGTCCATACTCTGTTTTGATGGCAGTTGGGGAAGATCATATGTCAGGCAGAGCTACTGGAAGGAGTGGTGTTTTATTAAAAGATGGATTGCCAGTTGTGCTTGAAATTAGAGGCAAGGAATTCGTAGTTGAGATCAAAGGGGTTGGCGCTCCTGAAGGAGGTTTTGACTATAAAGATAGTTATTTAAGAGGAGGGGCTGTAGTAGAAGAGTCTGATTTAGAATACGAAAATTTAGAGGCCATGCGTTCTAGGACTAGGTTTCAGAATGGTTTTATGCCTCGTGCTTTAGCAAATGCGCATTTTATCAATCAAAATCATGAAGTACAAGGTTATTTAATGAGATTATCTCCGGGTAATGTAAGAGCCAGCTTTAAAAATAACAATGCTTATGATTTTATGGATAAAAATGAAAAGGTTAAAAAAATCGCGTATGAAATGGGCAGAGAGATTGGAGAACATCTAGCTGAAGGTTTTGTCCCATTGTCCCATGTAGAGAATTTGATTGTATTAAATAGAGAGTTTGACTGCGCTTTTACAGATTATTACGATGTTCGGCCTCTTCATCATTTTCCTTTTGAATATAATCACAGTACTTTGGATTTAGAGAATGCTGTGAGGAGTTCTTTATATTCCTTATACGAGATAGAAGGTTTTAGAGAGAACAATGGATTTGAATATGCAATTAAAGGGTTGGGAAACAGCTTGCTGAAATCTGGAAAAATTTCAGAGGAAGAAAAAAATCATCTTTTAGCGCTAAAGGATCATGCAGAAGTAGCTTTGTATCTATGGGCTAAGTTTATTGCATCTGATTATTATTTAGCGATCAGAAAACATGGTTTAAGTTCAAGATCAAAGACTTATAAAATGGATTATGCATCCTTAAGACAAATGACTCAAACTGCAAAGGAGAGATATGCAGAGAATAAAGAGGAGATTCGGATAAAATTGGAAGGAGGAGTTGGAAATTGGGAGCAGAGAATCCTTAAGTTAGAGAGATGTAATCGTCTGCTTGAAAAGTCTGGTTTTACTCCTCAAGGAATGGTTGCCTTAATGCAATCAGAAGATTTTAAAAGAGAATTTTTTAAAATCATTAGCTCATTAGAAATGACTGATTTAACAAACTCTGATTATTATAGTCTTCTTCTTGCCTGGTATGACTATACTTTTGATTTATTGGCAGCAGCTTCCAAACTAAAAAAACAAATTGAATATTTGAGAATTGTTTTTGAATCAGCGCCGTCAGAATTCAAAAATGAAGTTAGGTTGAATATGGAGATTGCACAAGGGAATTTAACTCAGCTTCAACCAATGACCCCATACGACTATTATTTAGAGATTCAAAAAAATAGAGATTTTTCTAAACAAGTTTTAAAGCTCCCATACCATTCAAAAGTAAAAACAAAAATAGATAGGACCAAAAAAAAGAAAGAGCAAAGAGATTTTGGCGGAATCATTTTTGCAATAAAAGATTTTGTATTAAGATTGTTTCCAAAACTTTCGCCAACCTTTTATGATTTAGGGATCGCGCCTTGGCTGGAAAATTTAATTTCTTACGGATTGACCTATGGGCTAGTCTATCTCATAACTGGTGGCGATATTCATCTGGCTTCAACAATTTCAGCCAATTGGGGATGGGGAACATTTATGATCCTGCACCTTTTTAATTTTATCGGGAAAGATAGCGAGCGCAGTCCGCCTGTGCCTAACCACAAGGAATCAAAGGACAATTTGCCACAGGCAAGTCCATTGGTTTCTATGCCAAAGTACGTCAATGCTTTGTCTGAAATACAAGCGCTTCATCGGCTAGTCCCACATAAAGAAGCGGTCACCAATCTAATCCTCTCAATCTTTATTGCCAGCATCAATCTTTATTTTGGTTTTTCACCTTCTGACCCACAATCATTCCTGATTCATTTCACTGTCAATACTCTCACTTTTTTAAGCGAATCTATTGTATTTAAAATTAAAGGTTTGCGGGTATTTAGAACAGCTTATAGCAAAAGATTTGAAGAAAAATTAAATGCTAAAAAACCTTACTTTCCTCTGCAAAATCTTTTTAAAGAAGCGGTATCTAAAGTATTGAAAAGAGCAGACTTTAAACCTCGAAATCTTATCAGGGTTTTAAAAAGAGATCCAATGCTTGCAAAATTATATAAGGCAAAAACAGGGGTCAGTGAAGGTTATACCTTAGAACAACATACTGCCATGGTTTTAAAACAGTTTGAAAAATATTTTGGCGGTATTGAGTTACCGGCCGGAATTGATAAACGAACTTTTAAATTGATGCTTGCTCTTCACGATATTGGAAAGCCTATAGCTTTTAAGAAAGATCGCATGGGCGATCAGCATCTCCATACCAGAGAGATCATTGAAAAAATTGCGCATAAGCTTCCTTTAAGTGAGCAGGAAATCGCTTTAATGCTTGTTTTATTTGAGGGTGATCCAATTGGGATGTACCTTCAAAAACTTATTAGTTTAGAGGAAGCGGCAGAAAAAATTAGAACTATGGCAAACAATACGATTTTGTCTATCAATCAGTTTTTTAATCTCTTAACCATCTATTATCAATCCGATGCAGCTAGTTATACGCGCGATGCGGGCGGTAAAAAAGGGCTTGAAAACCTCTTTGTTAGGTATGGCTGGCAATCCAGCAGATTCCAATTTGACAGGGATCAAAAGCGGTTATATTTTTCTAGTTCAGTTGAAACCATGTTTAGAGAGCTTGAAATGGAAGTGAAAAAATACCCAATTTTTCTATCCAAGGATGTAAAACCGAAAACTGCAGAAGAAATTAAATCAAAATTGTTTGCTGTGCATGCAACCTCTATTTTTCCAAAAGGAGGCATTCTAAGGGCGGAAGCGAAAGAGAGTAGGGGATTGGCTGATTGGGAATCTGATGATCAACCATTTTTTAGACCCACACTCCATTTTGCGTTAGGAGGACTAGTTCGCGCAGCGCATGAGTTGCAACCCTATGCTGTAGTCTGTCCACTGAAAGATTTAGAGACACAGTTAATCAATATCTCTGCAAACGATACGTTTATTTTAGGCGATTTTCATTTAACAGCTGATTCCTATCTATTAGCGCCTGAAGGTACGGATATTTCTTTCTTAGATTCAAATGTAAAAGTAAGGAACTATGATCCAGCAGAAGGTTTAAGAAGAGCAGTGGAACAATTAATCTCTGAACAAGGCGGCTGGATGGTTAAGATGTATCCTGGTGGAATAGATGTGGGAAGTATTGCCGAGACCGAGGAGAGCGAAATTAATTCCCTTCAATTTTTTCAAGATTTAGTAGATTCATTGCCTTATCTATCAGTAGGCAACCATGCAAGATCAGAACATGGACAAGCTTTTCGGTTTGGAGTCATTGAGTTCGCGCTCCAGCATTTGATGCTGAATTATTTTGGAGTTAAAGAGTCGCAATCAAAAAGCACAACAAACATAAAATTTTTGAGATCTTTGATTTTATATCACCTTCCAAAATTAGAACTATGGATCAGAAGTTTACCCCTTCCTCAAGAATCAATAGATCTGTTTGATCTAAAAAAAGAACAGTTGCTGCGTTGGCTTAAGATTGTTGATGATGATTTAGTCGTAAGACAAAAATTCAAAAGAACCATTAGAGGCTCTGCAAGATGGATACAAAAGGTAATTTTAAAAACTAAGGAAAATCCAAAAATAGTTCATGTCTTAATCAAAGGACTTGCATCCATTCTGCTTTTACCTAAGGTGAAATTTAGTTATGGCAGTTCTCCTACCTATCTGGCTCAGTGGCTCTCTCCCATGCCCCCAGATGAATTAAAAGAACTGATTAGGATAAATCAGGAACTATTTAAAGAAACTGATTTACGACAGCTTTATGTTAATTACGCGATCATAAGGTGGCTTATTATACGCGCAAGCAGAGCAAAGGAAGAAGGATTAGATAAAATTTTGTCGGATTCTTTTGAACAGCTAGAAGAAAATCCTCCTTTTCAGTTGGAACATTTACTCCAAGGATTAGAAGATTATTTAACGCCGTCTTCTAATCGTGTAGAAGATGCATTAGAACTGATCCGACAACCTGCGGTTCAACGATTTCTTTTTAAGGCCTATGGGATAAAGTTTGATGAAGGGTGTCCTAAAACTTTGGAGGAAGCAGGAGTTTTATTTACTGCAATGAGAAGAACAAAAGATTTTACTCATGCCTCTAGCGCTTCAGCATTGGATAGTGACCATGACAAGCAGATTAAATCAGGCGATTCATTGCAAAGACTTTACGAAATTTGGTTGAAAGGAAAAGATTCCAGAGATGAGCTGATCTGTGAAGCGCGTAAACTTGGTTTTGATGGTTTGATTATTGAAAATGACATTGAAAAGCCATTGAATGGGAATCAGAAAGCTCAGTACGACTCTCCTTTAAGTAGGAAGTATGTTAATACGTATTCAATTTATCAGACTGGGATTAAAGAAAATAACCAACAGCACACTACTGGCAACGGTGTTTATTTCTGGCGGGAAACATTGGAAGGATATGAGTATTTATATTTCGATTGGGGACTGGGAGTGATCAATGCTCGTTCTAAACCAGTTCGAAATATTGGGCGAATTTTTTCCGTAAAATCCTATAGAAAAGGAAAACCGTTTAATGGCTTGAATAGGTTAAAGAGTGGCGATGGAAATGGTTTTAGAGCTCTTGCTAAAGCGAGTTCTCTTGCAAGAATTGTATCCGTAAACAATGGAGAAATTCATATTGCAAATAAAAGAGCTGCAGGGGAATTGGGAACGATCCTACCGGCAATACAAAAGCAGTTCCGCTTGCCTGCTGAGCACAAAAATGTTACAGGATTTGCCGCGCATGGATTCGCTCCTTTTTCAATCACGGATTATCAGGGGGGATTTTCTTTTATTTCAGAAGGCAATATCTTAGGCTCAGTTGAAACCAAAAAATCAAAACAAATTGTTTTAGGTAAATGGCAGATGATGCCTGCGCAAGGTTTGGAAGCTTTAAAACCCGGAGATCATGTGACCTTTATTTATTATCATTCCAGCCTAAGAGCAGGGGATGTCCTCGATCATCGGATGGACCATCGCGGGATTTTGCAGTCTGTTCCCTCAGGAACAAATCAAGGAGTCTTTATATTTGATGATGGTTTTACCATTGGTTATGAGAAAGTAAAAGAATTTATTAAGCATGAATCTCAGTCAATAGAGGGGACAGAGCTCCGGCAAGAGATTTCTCTATCACATGAAGGGGCATTAAAACAGCAGAAATTCATGAGGCTGGAAACAGCAATGGATCGAGTTCGCGAGAATGATTCATTCAATGTTATGGCAAGATTAGTTCAAAAGAATTTTGGCGGCAGCGCGGACGAAATTTTTAATAGCCGGATTTTAAATATTGATTTGGCATTGGATGCACCCGAAACCCAATCCATGCCGTTTGCTGAAAATGAATTCGATACAGCGTACAGCGCTCGCCTGTTGCATTGGGGGATGAATTCAAAAGATCAGCCTGCATTTTACAGAGGAGCGGCTAAAGAAGTGAGACGAGTTCTTAAGCCAGAAGGCAGGTTTTTAACAGCTCTAGGGTTTAATTCCATAGTTCCAAATGAAAATTTAGACTTTTTAAACGCATTTAAAGAAGCTGGTTTTGAGATCACCGAGTTAGGGAATGATATTGGTTATTATTTGATGACAAACAAAAAAAGTAGCAGTGATGCAGCATCCAACTTGGGGTTCGAATTGGAAGACAGCCAAAGGAGTGACCCTCCAACAGCTTCAATTTTAGGACTGAAATGGGCGGAGATTGGGATTGCGGGGAAATTGGAGCAGGGATTTTTTGCGCCAATATCAAATGTGTTTGCAAAAGCGATTATGAAACAGATCGGCTCTGATTTGGTCAGAAAAGGATTGGCAGATCATAGTTTATTGGATGATCTTAAAAAGATGGAACCAACGGACAAAACTTCTCTTATCCTTGCTGGAGTTGGTTCTTTGGCAATCCTCACATGGCTAACAGCTTCCATGATTTCCGGTGTTTGGTGGAGCGAGTGGGGGTGGGCTTTAGGTATTTGGTCTGTGACAACAGGAATTGCATTTCAGAGAGCCCATCAAGATAGAGAGATTGACAAGTTTATTATAGGCGCAATTTTGGCAGGAGCGATGGTAACTCCTGCTATTTTATTTTTGTTTTTGGTATTTAGTTACGCAGTTTTATTTCCTTCGTGGACGCTATTTGTTGGATATTCGGGCGCAATGGTCATTGGCGGGATATTAGGAAGAAACCTCAATATTACATTGCACAATTTTTACAATCAGCACATTGAAAGCATACAGAAGATTATTAGTTGGTTTAAGAGCCTGCTTCCCGCTGACATCTCCAGACACATCCCTATACCTTCCGCCGCTTCTATTTTGGATAGTGATGATGACCATAGTTTAAAATCAGATGATTCATTGCAAGAGCTCTATAAGATTTGGCTCGAAGGCAGAGACTCCCGCGATAAACTCATTTGCGAAGCGCGTAAACTTGGTTTTGATGGGGTAATTGTGAAAAATTACGAAGAATACTCCATTGATGGTAAAAAAGATGAACGCGGAGAACCTTTCGGATTACCTAAAGGGATTAATAGTAAAATGCGACAAATTTATTATTCCGGTATTCGTGATAATAATTTTCAACATGCAGATGGGAATTTTGTCTTTTTTTGGCGCATAACAGAAAATGGCTGTGAATATTGTTCTTTTGATTGGGGACCCGGCGTTATGAATCCACAAGAAAACCCAGTGGAAGATATTGGCCAAATTTTCGATGAAAAGTCATATAGAGAAGGTAAGCTCTACCCAATAAGAAAAGACCATTTCAGTTATGGGGCCGTGGGCGGGGGTGGAATCGGATTTATGTTTCTAGGCCGCTCCAGTTTTCTTGCAAGGGTCGTATCTGTGAATGGAGGGAGCGTTAAAGTTCTCACTAAAGCGCCCGGCGGAGGTTATTTTAGAAAGTTTGAAAAACCGGTGGATGGGAGTGCCTTTGAAAAACATGTAGAGACAACGCAAGTAACTTATGCGTTACCTCCTGAACATCAGAGCGCCAGCGGATTTGCTGTTCATGGTTTTGTGCCGTTGTTTACGGAAAATTATGAAGGAAAATTTTCACCGCCCTTAGAAAATAATATCTTAGGCGCTATTCAAAGCGCTGGAGTCCAAAAAAATAAGAGAGATTCTTGGGAAAACGAAAGCCAATCTGCATACGAACTCAAACTAGATAAATATTTTGAAGAGAATAATTTTGCCCAATACCCGGAACTTAAAAAATCATTTACACCAGAAGTGCTGGAAGCGTTGTTGGATGACCGTTCTCTCCGTCCAGTATTTATGGTAGTTCTAGAAGAAAATAAAGGGCAGGTTGGATCTTTGAATATTGTGAATCGAAAGGCGCTAGATAAAATTGGCGGGGAAGCATTATTAAATAGTCACAGCGCGTTTTTAGCGGGCATGGCGGGATTCGCGGATGCGCCAGAGCGCATGGCAAAGGAAGGATTCAAAATAATTGTAGGAGTTACAGATGATGTGATGAAGCCAGAAGATTTGCCAAAGAATAGAGATGAGATTTATCGCTCTAGGACTTGGAATGTGGCGAATGGCCGAACTGCCTATTTTCCATTAAAGGATGGAACATGGCTGGCTGTCAAAGGATCAGGTCAGAATCGAACTCTGGGCAGAAGACCTTATTTTTTGAATGGAGGTATATTGTCGGCATCCTATTATGATGGAATTGTTACTCAAGAAGAGGCGAGAAGAGCTATAGAAGGGTATCATCTGTTAAAGGAAACAAATGGATTTATTCAGATGCTTGGACACCGCCAAATTTTTCAGCTGCCGAATGGATCCGGAGATTTTAACAATGCAGATCAGCTTGACGATTCAAATGGAGATCCTGTGGATCCCTTCCTGGTTTTTTATCGGGTATTGACGCCCCATCGGCTTATTAAGTTCTCTCAGCTTCTTAATAGAGACCCTAATTTATTGGGTTTAAGAAAAAGAATCTCGCGGGCTCTTTTCAGTATGGGTCTTATTTCTAAAGGAACTGTTTTGTCTGAAGAAGAACTCATATACAGGATCGCAAAAGAATTGGGACGCACAGAAGCTATCAAGCAAAATTCTGGGCTCTTTAAAGAGTCTATTCATTGGCAAGATTTTACGTTTGCAGGTGAGGAAGCGGATTTAGAGGAACTCCTGACATTGGAGCAATATACTGAGCATTTGAAGCAAACTCCAAATCATAACGAAGATGAAGAGTTGTTGAAAGAATATGGTTTAGGAATTGAAGGCATCATGGAAAAAATTATGACATTGATTCTGATGATTAATTCTTTAGATCAAGAGAAGAAACTATTTTTTCCAGATGGGGTGAAACCTCTAAAAATAATGATGCAGGAATATTTTAAAAATTTAGAAGATGAATATATTAAAGCATGGATGGTTGAAAAATGGGGTGAACTACCTCGCGCTTTAGTACACATTAAGAACCTGAGCTTTGAAGTTTTTTATCCAGAAACAGCGGATAAAGCTAACTATCGCAGTTTACGCAACCATCGCAGTTTACGCAAGGAAGTGGTTCTGCTGATATATGGATGGCTCAAGGAAGAAGCCGGCAAGCGCGGGATTCAAACAGAATCTCAATCAAACAGCTCAGATATTGTGGATCAAAGTAATGGTGGCAATGTTGCGAAAGAAAATAATGGGGGGGTCATGGAATGGCTAAAGGAACAGACAATAAAATTTCTCCTGCCAATCTTTCCCCATAAATATAGAAAAATTCTTTTCCAGAATTATGATATTGCCATTGCGCCATGGTGGGAAAATCTCATCTCTTTTGCTGTGAGCAGTCTCTTTTTTGGCTTACCGGTATTTATTTTTACCGGAGACATTGCCCGCGCGCTTAAGGTCTCTTATTTGGGATCGTGGCCTATTCTTGTATTAGGACATACTCCGCTAGCGGCAAAATTTTTTAATTCGCGCGCCCCGTCTTCAAATTTCAGGGATTCGGTACTCATTGCTTTAGTTAATATTGCATTGCCTTTCCTCCCTTTTCAATTCCCTTTCCTGATTTTTTCCTTTTCAACTATTGTTTTCCTTTCTTTTGCGACTCATTTTATCATGAATCTAGCGAGAGCCATGATTCCAAATATTGGGCTTTATCTTAAAATGGCGTTTGAAAAAAATAATGGTCTCATTATCAATGCTTTTGATGTCGGAGATTACTCTGATCTTGAGCTTGCAGCATTAGCCAAACAGATTGAGATCGCTTACAAAACAGAAACTAAGATCATTGTGCCTCTTTTTACGAACAAGGATAAGATTGATATTTTTAAGTTAAGAAGAGAACTGATCCATCAGTACAATCTTACAGATGCAATGCTGGGGAATGTTTGCTTTGGAGGAGTTGTAGTCACAAGAAAGGATTTATTGTTATTTCAAGCAATGGATCCAGTCAAAGGTATTGAGGCAGAGGCTCTTTATTCAGCGTTAAAAGCAAAACTTTTAGAACTAAAAAGATTAGATTCAGAACTGTTTGTGCAAGTCTTTACCAGCAATGAGGGTTTGTTTAGGATAAGGCCCAATCTTGAAAAAAAGATTAGGATATTGCTGATTCTCTCTAGCAGCAAGGTTCAACCCCTCACGCCAATTTTTGACCAAGATTCTCTCTCCAGAAAATTAGTAGAAACAAACCAGTAAAGTAGTCAGATTTTATTTTAGAGGGAGGTTTTTGATCTCTAAACTTCTAGTAATCCGAAATAAAGTTTCTAGGGTGATGTTTTTTTTACCTTTTTCAATGGCTGAAATATCAGGCTGGCTAATTCCAGCTATTCGCGCTAAATCGAATTGGCTTAAATTCTTGCTCATTCGGCTTTGTTTAATGATGTTGCCAATGGTTTTAAAAATAGCCATTAGCTCCCCTTTGGGTTTTATGGCTAACCCGCGTTTTTCTATTTTTCTTTCATAAATTGTATCCCACCAAGCCTTAAAATCTTGAGCCCCCCAATTTTTATTCCAATAACGCCGAATTCTAGGCCAATTTTTAATAAATTGCTCTTCATTCAAAAAACTGAATAGTTTTTTAGGGTCATCACATCGGGAAAGCAGGGTTAAAGCCCTTTGCAGATATTTAGGATGCAGCGGGTTTTGTAGAACGTTTTTAGTTTCTTTTAGCGCCTGATGGTTAATGTCCCAGAAATATTTGCTAAGGCTCATCTTAGTTCTCCTGCAAATTTTTCTATTTCGTTTTTCAAAGTTTTAATGATTTGTGAACTGTCTAGGTTTTTGTCATAGACATCCAAATCTAAATAGTCAAGTCTAAAATCTTGTCTGGAAAAAGTTCTGTACCATAAAACCATTCCTCTTTGATATTCACGGCTTAAAGTTTTTAAAAATAGATGCAGAGGGTGGATCTTTTGGGATAAAAAATAAATATCAAAGAGATCGCGCGCTTTATTGCGCCCTTCTATTTGATCCATTCCAATCTCATTGGTCCTAATTTTTGATCCAGTGATAGCAATAATCTTCTGAAAATATATGTTTTTTACATCATAAACTGGAATCTTATTAAAGGTTCGAATCGCAGGTTTTTTAAAGAGTAGATCCTCAATAAAATCAATTTTTAAATTTATTTTTCCTAATGGGATGGCATAGAAATGAACTTTAGCCTGATCAGGGCGGGTTAATTTATTTTCAAGCTTTATTGGTTTCTTTAACTCTTTGGAAAATGCGCATATAATTTTTTCAATTTCATCCAGATTGAAAGTTGTTGAAAAAAAATCTAAATCTCTTGAGAAACGATGCTTTAAATAATAGAGCTCTAAGGCTGTGCCTCCTGCTAGAGCAAAAGTTTTAGTAGCTTTTGCAAAAACAGATAATAACTTGATTTGGGAATCTCTGATGATTTGTTCCATAGTTTATAATATATAATTATTATAGAATATAACATATATTATTATTTCTGTCAATGAGTGGGATTTAAGGTAATGTATCATAGAGTGTGTAATTTTCTATCAAGGCAATATAGAAATGTCTGTTTTCTGGCTAAAATTAATTCCTTATTTTATTGAAATATAATTTAGGGGATTACTTAGCGTAATTTTGGAGAAACTCTCCGGGTGTTAGAATGGAAAACTCAAGATTCAATGATTTGAGGCTTTTATTATCTATGAAATCCTTCCTATCCAGAGTAATGAGATGTTTAGTTTTGCTTAAGATGGCACCCGCTAAAATTGGAACATCTTTAAGTGGAAGGAATTTTCCATTTTTTTATGATTGCTCCATTGATAATAACGGCAGATCCACCTTGAGGAGAACCAGCCGCAGCAAAGAAAACATTTGCATCCAGAAATAGTCTCACTTTCTGGGCTAGGATTTAAATATGCGTTTTAGACGTTTGGCTATTGATTTATCAAGCTGATCCGCTTTTAAGAATTTTTTAATGCGCATAGGGGTATAAGACTCTATCCCACAGACACTCTCTGGAGAAGATTTTAAGAAAGCGTCGTAAAGAGATGCTTTTTGTATGAGCACTTCGTATTGATTTTTAGCTACACTAACGCTTTTCATATTCGCTCCTTAAGGTTATTTTAATTTACATTTATTATAGCTCCAGTATCCATCTAAATCAACCCACCGTTATAAGAATTTATCTGAAAGATGAAATTTTTTTTAGATTGAAGTATGATTGAAGGCGTGTTAGCGAGCCTTAAACCGTATTATAACAGGTTTGTCTTTTGTATCCTGATTGAAGAAGGGCTGGTTTTATTTAGTCAAATGGTCTGTTCACTTTCCATTCTCCTTTTATCCGCGATTTTCCCTTGGAATATTTTCTTTAGAAAAATCATTCTTTGTTTTTTACCCATTTCCATTTTAATTTTTATTTATTTTTTCATAAAAAAATTTAAAAAGTTTAGCCAGATTAAGAATCTTTGCGATACTCTTGCAAAAAAATCTTCTTTGTTTAAAGATATCTTTAGCGCCATAGAGCTTTCTAGTAGTCCAACCCCTCTGGGAATTTCTCCGGCTTTAAAAGAGGCTTTTATTAGTTCAGTAAAAACCTTATTAGACAAAGAAAATCCTAAAAATTGGATTGTGCCAGAGAATTTTAAAAAAGCTTTAAGATTTTTTGCTTTTTCTTCCAGCCTTATCTTAGGAATTACTTTTTTATTGCCAAGAGCTGGGGTTTCTGCTTGGAATCTTTTATTTTTGGGGGGAGAAAAAGAGATTTTTCATGTTTTGCATATTGCGCCCTTAGGGGGGAAGGCGCTTTATGGACAGCCTTTTAATATTGGCGTAAAATTTCTGAAAGAGTCCTCAGCAAATCCACAGCTTTATCTGAAAATGGCAGACCGCTGGCAGGAGATTAAAGCTGAATTTAAAGAGGGACAGTTTAATTTTAAGATCCTTGCGGTTAAGGAAGAAATTCTTTTTAAAATAAAATGCGGCCGGTTGGAAACAGGAGTTTATACTATTCTCCCTGTGGAAGAGCCCCGTTTAACTGATTTTAGATTGCAGTTTTCTTATCCTTCCTATTTAGGGCTTAAAGATGAAATTTCAACTGGAGAACCGCAAGTGAATGTTTATCCCGGCACTAAAGTGCAAATTTCCGCAAGGCCAACTAAAGATTTGGAATCCATAGAAATGGTTACTTCTCAAGGAATGCAATTTCCAGTTCAAATCTTGCAAGATAGAGTTTTAACCAGCTTCACAGTACAACAACCCTTTGAATTTCATTTTGATTTGAAAGATAAAGAGGGTTTTTCACCTGTTCAAACCGTGTATTATACCTGCTTAGTGAAGAAAGACCTTTTTCCGGAAGTTAGGCTGCTTTCCCCTGTTCGGGATCTTTTGGCGGGAATGGAATCTAAAATCCCTTTTACCTTTGAATTTAAAGATGATTTAGGAGTCAGTTCAATTTTTCTTAAGATTAAAAAAGGATTGGTTGGACAAGAGGAAAAAGTTCTTATGAAGAAATATGATTCGCCAATAGCGCAGAAAATAGACAGCTTTTTATTTAGTTTGAGTTCCATTAAAGTCAATCCCAAAGAAGTTCTTAAAGCGCAATTAGAAGTTCAGGATAATGATCTGGTGCAAGGTCCAAAATCCGCATTTTCTCAAAGCATAACCATAGAGATTTTAGACCGTCAAAAGGAGCATGAAAAGATAGAGAAAAAACTGGAAAAATTTAGGTCAGATCTTTTAGAGCTTTTAGCAGAGCAAACCTTGGCGAGAGCTGCGGATAAAGAATGGGAAAAAGTGGAGTTGAACGAGCCGGAGTACTTTCAAAAATTGAAGAAAGCAGAGGAGAAGCAGTCTCAAGCTGCCGCAAAAACTTTAAATTTAGAGAATAACTTGGAAGAAATTTTAGAACTTTTAGAGAACGACCCTTACAGCGATTATAGGAGCTACTTGGAACACCGTTCCATCAAACAAGAACTTGGCGCTTTAAGGGAAGGTTCCATGTCCCAGGCGCAAAAGAAATTTAATCTAAAAAGTTGGAAAGAAGGAGTGGAAGAACAGGATAACGCCATACAGGATTTGGAAAGATTAAATACAATAGCTGAAAATGTGGATCGCCAAAACAGGATGAAAGATTTAATTCATTCCGCGGATCATTTATTGGAGAAAGGGAATTTATTAAATTCTAAATTGAAAGAGTCAAAAGTTTTGGATGATAGCCTTAAACAATTGCTGCGGCAAACTTTAAAAGAGGCGCAAAATATACTTTCAGAGATACGGCAAAAGATAAAAGATTTTCCAAAACAACTTCCAGATGAGTTTGTAAACAAAGCTTCTGTAAAAAGCATGAATATTGAAAATTTATCCAAAGAGCTCAAGGAATTAAGCGATGCGCTTGCCCAAGGGGATTTGAAGTCCGCGCTTTCTTTAGCTCAAAAACTTCTGGATTTGGCGCGTCAAGCTCGAGATCTCTTATCCAAGGCAGCGGAAGAAACAGTGGCCAATCAGGATCAGCTTCTAGATCAAGAGGCGGAGCAGAAATTAAAGGCATTGGATCAGGTTGTGAGGGATCAGGAGAAAATTTTGCAAGCCACGAATCAATTAGATTTAAAACAAAAAGCTTTAATTTTAGAGCGGCAACGCCAGTTATTGTTAGAGTTAGCAAAAAGACAGAAAGGGGTTATTGAAAAGTGTGAGGTGGTAAGAAAGGAGATGGAGAAAAGGATTTTTTCCAATGGTTTAAAAGAAATTTTTAACTCCATGTTGAAGGGTTTAATCCCAAAAATGGAAAATGTTTTAAAGGAATTAGAAGGGCTGAATGTTATTTTTTCACAAAAATGGCTAAAAGAGATTCTGGATCAACTGCAAGCGAACCAAGAAAAGTTTAAATCAGATCCAAAATCTTCTCAAGATTTAGAAAATATTAATAAAGATGAAGAATTTATTTTAAACCAGCTTAAAAATCCGCCTAAGGAAGATAAAACCTGGAGACAGGAAGAATACTCTCAATTAAAGAGTTTGGCGGATGAGCAGGATCGCTTAAAGCGCGAGGCTAAAAAACTGCATCAGGATTTTCGTAAGTTAGGGCAGGGTACCGCAACCTTGCCTCAAAATTCTTTAAATGCCATGAAGCAAGCGCGAGAGGATATGGAAAAGAGTCAAAACTCTTTAAAACAAGGGGAGAGCGGATCTTCTTTGGGTCATCAACAAAATGCTCTTTCGCATTTAAGGAAAGTTCAAGAAGGGTTGGAAAATAGCGGGCAAGAAATGAAACAGATGCAAAAACAATCAGAAAGCAATCCTTCAAATTTTATTGGATTAAAAGGACAAAAAGAGGGGCAGAGAGGCTTTAGGTCTGGAGCAGTCAGGATTCCAAGAGCTGATGAATATATTCCACCTAGAGAGTTTAGGGAAGAGATTTTAGAATCTCTTAAGGAAAAATATCCTAAATCTGAAGAAAATATTATAAAAGATTATTATAAAAGAATTGTTCAGTAAAGAAGACCTTAACCATGGAATTTGATTTAAAGTCATCTTGCTGCTTATTCCCGATTGTTTGAAGAAGGATATGAAAAATTTTTTTAAGTTTAGTTTTTTTATTCATGCTGTTTTTCTGGTCAATGGCTGTTTTGCGGAAGAACCATTCTCTTTAACTTTTGAGACAAAAGAATCAGAACATTTTGTTTTTAAAGCAAGAAAAGAAGAGTTTTTTTTAGCGCAATACGCTTTAGAAACTTTAGAAAGCGCTTATCAAGAAATTGGCCAGACTCTGGAGGTTTTTCCTAAAGAAAAAATTCCAGTTGAAATCTACGCTACCCCGGAAACTTTTTCCTTAGGCACAACTTTAGCTAAAGAAATTATTGAAAAAAGCGGCACGGTTGGGGTCTGTAAATTTGGGAAATTAATGATCTTAAGCCCGGAACAACTTCCCTATGGTTACCGTTGGCTGGATACCTTGTCCCATGAATATCTTCATTTTTTGATTGAATTAAAAAGCAGGAGTTCCTGCCCTTTATGGCTGCATGAGGGAATTGCAAAATATTTGGAGACGCGCTGGAGGTTTAAAAACCCGTCTTATCTCACCCCGGGAAATAGAACAGAATTGGTTCAGGCTTTAAAAGATGAGAAATTGATCTCTTTTTCTAAAATGGAACCTTCATTGGTTTATTTAAAGGATCAAAATGAGATACGTCTTGCTTTTTCTCAAACCTCTCATGCGGTTTATTTTATGGAACATTTAAAAAGAAAAGCGATTCCAAAAATTTTGGAAGAACTTGGCAGGACTAAAACTAAGGATGAAGCTTTTAAATCTATTTTTAAACTCTCCCTTAAAGAATTTGAAGAAGCATGGAAAGAATTCTTAAAAAAAGAAGATCTAGCGGTTGCGCCCGGAGCCCTGAGAGATCAGCTAAATATAAAAGCGTCTGGAGATGAATTAGAAGAAATAACAGGCGCTGATAGCAGGGGTTTAATTCGGTTG
Organism: Elusimicrobiota bacterium; assembly: GCA_016180425.1. Taxonomy (GTDB): domain Bacteria; phylum Elusimicrobiota; class Elusimicrobia; order 2-02-FULL-39-32; family 2-02-FULL-39-32; genus 2-02-FULL-39-32. The sequence continues at coordinate 134,618 of JACPBF010000008.1, read as the reverse complement.
GGTGACAGAATGTTATTAAATAAGTCGCAAGATGCGGCTCTGATCCTTTATGAAAAAGCTCTTAAACTAGAACCAAGTAATCCAGTTGCATTGACCCGAGCTGCCCGCTTATGTTTAGAGCAGGGGAAGAAAAATATGGGCTTAGAATATTTAGGAAAATGCGTTAAAGAAAATCCCAACTATTGCCCTGCTTATTTGGCTCTGGCAGAAGAGATGATCCTTGCTAAGAATTGGCCAGAAGCTTTAAAACTTGCTAAAGAGGCGAATGGCATTAATCCTTTTAATCCAAGAATTCAGGAGATGTTTATTTTTCTTGCAACTAAATGAGAGTTTTGCTACGCTTTTAAAAATTTATGAATCTTTCCAGTCAGCTTAAGTCCCAACTGCCGCCACTCTTATTAGAAAGGATTAAAATCGTTTCAAGAATGTCGGAATCATTAAAACTAAAACCCTATTTGGTGGGGGGCATGGTTCGAGATCTTTTTTTAAATCGCGCAATTGAAAAAGATTGCGATCTTACCATTGCTGGCGGATATCTTAAAAATCTTAGCGCTAGACTTGCCAAAACATGGGGCGCTGAACTTAGTTCGTATCCTCAGTTTAAAACCTTTACCTTAAGGTTTGAAGATGGATCCCACATAGATCTTATTACAACCAGGAAAGAAACTTATCCATTTCCCGGCTCTTTACCACTGGTGAAAAGCTCAAATTTAAAGGAGGATCTTTTAAGAAGAGATTTCAGCATCAATGCCATGGCTGTTTCTTTAAGCAAATCAGATTGGGGAGAATTGGCGGATCCTTTGAATGGTTTAAATGATCTAAAAAAGAAAATCATAAAGGTTCTGCATGCAAAAAGTTTTAAAGATGATCCTACCAGAATTTTTAGAGCAGCTAGATTTTTGTCTCGCTTTAATTTTGAATTGGATGAGACAACAGAAAAATGCTTGCAGAAATCAATAAAAGATAAAGATGCGCTTAAACTTTCTTGGGATCGGATTCGGGTTGAGCTGGAAAAAATAGCGCTGGATGAGAAGCCAGCTCAAGCATTGAAATTACTTTTAGATTGGCAGATATTAAAACAGTTGGATGCTAAAATAAAGTGGAATTGTAAAAGTTTGACTGATGAAGATTGTTTAAAGTATTCTTTACTTTTAGCGCAGAAGGACACCCATTCATCATCTTTCTTGTTGGATCGTCAACGGTCATCCCAACTTCAGGCAACAGAGAAAGATTCGTTGTTGGCTTATCGGCTCGCTTTACTTTTAAAGGAAAATTCAATTTTTGATTTGGAAAATTTTTTAGAAAAACTGAAATTTTCTAAAAATGGCAAGGAAAAAATATTAAATATTTTAAGGCGCTACCAGGATCTTAAATCTAAAAAGGCGATCACTTCTCTGGATCGCCATGAACTTCAAATCGAAATGATCGCTTTTTTTGAAACTCTTTCTAAAATTTTTGAAGAAGAAAAAGTTTATAAACTTTGGCAAAAGTATAGGCGTTGGTGCGATTTAAAAGTTTTTTTGGATGGAGATGCTCTTAAAAAGTTGGGTTTTCTTCCCGGGCCTCTCTATGGAAAAATTTTTAAAACCATTGCCTTAAAAAAATATCAGGGGAAACTAAAATCTAAAGAGGATGAAATTCGTTTTGCGGTTGACAATTTCCGTGCGAGAGTGATAAGATAACTTTTGTATGGAGTGGCTCATATTTATTCCGCTTCTTTTGTTTTCTGTTATTTTTCATGAGGTATCGCATGGATTGGTTGCGCTTTATGAAGGGGACGATACTGCCCAGTTGGCTGGCAGGCTTACGCTGAACCCAGCGCCGCACATTGATTTAGTGGGCTCAATCCTTTTTCCAGCGATCTGTTATTTAAGCCACCTGCCTACTTTTGGCTGGGCAAAGCCAGTGCCAATTAATCCTAACCGGTTTCATCATTACAGGAGCGGAGTGATTAAGGTTTCTTTAGCGGGCCCAGTTTCTAATTTTTTGCTTGCTTTGCTATTTTTAGTTTTTTTTTACTTTTTTGCCATGAAGAGTGAGGTGGCGCAGCGTTTCCCAACCCTGCCTATTTTTTTGTCCCAAGGCATACTTTTAAATTTGGTCTTAGCTATTTTTAATTTGATTCCCATACCGCCCTTAGACGGCAGCAAAATCCTTTCAGTGATTCTCCCTTCAGAACTGGCCAGGCGTTACGATGCCATTGAACCTTATGGTTTTTTTATTATGATGGGTTTGGTTGCTTTTGGAATTTTGGGCAAGGTTTTAGTTCCCTTGGTTAGTTTTTCTTATTCTTTTTTGTTTAGCTTGATCGGGTTTAATGGCTAAAAAAATTGTGCTCTCCGGCATGCGGCCAACCGGCAGACTGCACTTGGGCAATTTTGCCGGAGCTTTGTCTAATTGGATAAAACTACAAAATCAAACTGAGAATCAGTGCCTTTTTATGGTTGCAGACTGGCATGCCTTAACCACAGATTATGAAGAACCATCTAAGATTGAATCCAATATTCAAGAGATGGTATTAGACTGGCTGGCTGTGGGCTTAGATCCAAAAAAAACAATATTTTTTAGGCAATCTTGGGTGAAGGAACATTCAGAACTTGCTCTTATCCTTTCCATGATCACGCCTCTGTCTTGGCTGGAAAGAAACCCAACTTATAAAGAACAGATTGTGGAGTTAGAAGGCAAAGCGCTTTCTACCCATGGGTTTTTAGGTTATCCTGTATTACAAGCAGCGGATATCCTCCTTTATGGAGCAACGCACGTGCCAGTAGGGGAAGATCAGCTGCCTCATTTAGAACTGACTAGAGAAATTGCAAGAAGGTTTAACTATCTATATAAAAAATCTGTTTTTGTGGAACCGCAGGCTCTTCTTTCCCATGCCCCAAAGGTCAGCGGGACTGACGGCAGAAAAATGTCTAAATCTTATGGGAACATCATAGAGATTGCTGAAGAGGAAGGGCTGCTTAAAAAGAAAATTCAAACCATGTTTACAGATCCTTTAAAGATTAAGGCGAATGATCCAGGCCATCCCAGAGCCTGTGAGGAAAATCCCAAAGGCTGCTCTGTTTTTTCCTTTCATGAAATTTATGAAGAGACTAAAGAGAAAAATCATTTAAGAGAAAAGAGCTGCAAAGAGGGCAGTTTAGGGTGCGTGCAATGCAAGAATGAACTTTTTCAAGTAATGAATCAAACCTTGAAGCCTTTAAGAGAGAAAAGGAGTTTTTTTAGCAAAGAAAAAGGAGAGGTCAATCAAATATTAAATGAGGGCAGCAATCTCGCTAGAAGTTTGGCGGGTAAAACTTTAACCTCCGTGAGGGAAGCAATTCAATATCATGAAGCCTTATGAAGTGAAATTAGAATTTTTTGAAGGGCCCTTGGATCTTCTTTTGTTTCTTATAAAAAAAGAAGATATGGATATTAGGGATATACAGATTTCTAAAATTACTCAGGAATATTTGGCAACCATCCATTTGTTAAAAGAACTCAATCTGGAACTAGCAGGGGAATTTATTGTCATGGCTTCAACTTTAATGCAGATTAAGGCCCATACTCTTTTGCCGGAAGAAGCTAAGTTAGAGGCTTTGCAAGACGGGCCAGACCCAAGAGCAGAGCTGGTGGCTAAACTTTTAGAATATCAGAAATTTAAAGAAGCAGCCAAAATATTGTCTGAAAAAGAATTGGAAGTTAAGGAAATTTACTATAGAAATAGTCTGCCGATTTTTGAACCGGATGACTTTAGCATGGATTCTACCCTCTTTGATTTATTAGACGCGTTTAAAAAAGTTCTAAAAGACGCCAGCCAAGAGCTAAAAGAGCTTCTTTATGAGGAGATTCCATTAGAGCAAAAAATCAGGGAGATTTTGGATGTTTTAGAACAGAAAGAGTCCCTTGCTTTTATTCAAATTTTTGAGAGCTCCAGAACCAAACGAGAATTTATTATTACTTTTTTGGCCTTGTTGGAGCTCATTCGTTTAAAACAAATTGTGGCTAAACAGACTGAACTTTTTGGAGAGATCCGAATTTATAAACTGGAAGAAACAGCGGCTCAAAATCCGTTAGTTAGCGGCCAGAACCAACCGCTTTCTAACTAAAAAGTTCTGAATAAAGTTTAAAGAGGAAGGAGAAACCATTGGATAAAGAAAAAATTAAGAGTGTCTTAGAGGCCCTATTATTTGTGACTATCAGGCCTTTAACCTTGATAGAGTTATGCGACATTGTGGGGGAAACGCAAAACCAAATTTTAGAGCTGTTGGCAGAGATAAAAAATGATTTTGCTAATCGTAAAAGCGCGCTTCAAATTGTAGAGGCGGCGGAAGGTTATCAATTAGGAACTTGTCCGGGTTTTAGTTACTGGGTTAAAAAACTTTTTAAAGAACAAACCACATTTCGCCTTTCACAATCCGCTCTTGAAACCCTTTCGATTGTAGCTTATAAACAGCCTATTACCCGAGCTGAAATTGAAGAAATAAGGGGGGTAGAAGTGATTGGAGTTTTAGAAACCCTTTTAGAAAGAAAATTGGTAAAAATTGCAGGCAGAAAAGAGAGCGTGGGCAGGCCCTTGCTTTATGGAACCACTGCAGAATTTTTGCGCCATTTTAACTTGTGGAAAATATCTGAACTTCCTTCTTTGGAAGATTTAGCCAAAGAGCAGGAAAGAGAGGAACAAAGTGATAGCAGCGGTAAAGATTTACCTGTTGAAGAGATTACATCAGAGAGTCAACCAGCGTCTGTATCTCAATCCCAGATAGAGAAAGGAAGTGAACAAAATGCCTGAATTAAGAAAAGATCCTGTCATTGGACGATGGGTCATTATTTCCACAGAAAGAGGAAAAAGACCTACTGATTTTAGCAAGGAGCCAGAGCCGGACATTGCCAGACTTTGTCCGTTCTGCGTTGGCAATGAAGATAAAACCCCTCCAGAAATTATCGCTTATGGAGAGCATGGACGGGAAAAAAATAAGCCAGGCTGGAGAATAAGAGGGGTGCCGAATAAATTTCCAGTGCTTCAAATTGAAGGCGGCATTGACCGTAAAGGGGACGGGATGTATGACAAAATGAATGGGATAGGAGCGCACGAAGTTTTGATTGAAACCCCAAACCATAAAGAAGAGCTCTGTGAGATGGATGACCATAGAGTAGAAGACGTCCTTTGGGCATATAGAGATAGAATCATAGATTTAAGGCGGGATACGCGTTTTGAATATATTCTTATTTTTAAAAATAAAGGAGCTGCTGCTGGGGCGAGCTTAACCCATCCCCATTCACAGCTGATTGCAACTCCCATGGTCCCTGTGCGGGTGCGTCAGGAAATTTTGGGAGGCAAACAGTATTTTGATTATAAGGAAAGATGTATTTTTTGCGACATGATTATTCAGGAACTGGATTCTAATGTGAGAGTGGTTGCGGAAAACGACCGTTTTGTGGCTTTTGAGCCTTATGCTGCGCGGTTTCCATTTGAAACCTGGATTTTGCCAAAAGCGCATGATTCTCATTTTGAAGATTTGCAAAAAAGCGAGGCTCTGGATTTATCAAAGATCTTAAAGAAGATTTTAAAGAAAATTAAAATTGTTCTGGATGACCCGGCTTATAACTATATTATCCACAACTCGCCTTTAAAAGATCCTCCCTTACCGCACTATCACTGGCATATGGAAGTGATCCCTAAACTTTCTAAAATTGCAGGGTTTGAATGGGGAACAGGTTTTTATATTAACCCCACTCCCCCGGAAGAAGCAGCGCAGTTTCTTAAAGAAGCAGATTGAATATTTTAACAGTTGCCTCTGAGGGAGAGCCTTTTGTAAAAACAGGGGGCTTGGCAGATGTTTTTGGAAGTTTGCCAAGCGCTTTAGCAAGTTTTAAAAGTTTAAATGCGTATAGCATAGCCCAAGTCTTACCTAAATATTCTCAAATCGCTGAAAAAGAATATCCGATGGAACTTCTGCCGGGAAGACTTCAAGTTCCTGTTGGCAAGAAGATTGAGGAAGGGGCGGTTTGGCGTTTGAAGCAAAAGAAAAAAATAGGTTCTAAAAACATACTTTATTATTTTATTGAAAATAATAAATATTTTCATCGTTCCAGCCTTTATCAGGATGAGTTGGGAGATTTTGAAGACAACGATGAGCGTTTTATATTTTTATCTAAGGCTGTGTTTGAGTTGGCTAAACAGATTGGTTTCAAGCCAGAACTCCTTCATTGCCACGATTGGCAAACGGGCATGGTTCCCGCGTATTTAAAAACTTTGTACGCGAACGATCCATTTTTTTCTAAAACCAAGGCGATTTTTACAATTCACAACATCGCCTACCAAGGTTTATTCCCAAAAGAAACTTTTAATCTTACTGGATTGGATTGGGAAGAATTCGTTTCAGAAAAATGTGAATATTATGGGAAGGTAAGTTTTTTAAAAGCAGGAATTGTCTATGCTGATAAAGTAACTACTGTTAGTCCAACCTATGCTAAAGAGATCAGACAAGACCATCATTTTGGACGAGGCATGGAAGGGATTTTGAACACTAGAGCTTCTGACCTGGTTGGAATTTTAAATGGATTGGATTATAGTTTGTGGGATCCAGCCAAAGATCCTTTTATTTGCAAAAACTATTCTTTTAAAATAAGAAATTTTTTAGATCATAAAATGCAATGTAAAGAGGATTTGCAAAAAAACTTAAAGCTGCCTCAAAAAAAAAGAATCCCTTTAATAGGGATTGTTTCCAGGCTGGATCCTCAAAAAGGATTGCATCGGCTTGAAAAGATAGTGAACAATTTACGAAAAAAAGATTCTTTTCAATGGGCGCTTTTAGGGGTGGGGGATAAAAAAATTAAGCAAAGCCTTCGTCTGCTTGCAAAGAAGTTTCCAAAAGAATTTGCTGTTCATTTTAATTTTAGCCCCGAGTTAGCGCATAAAATTTACGCTGGATCAGATTTTTTTCTCATGCCTTCAGAATTTGAGCCCTGTGGTTTAAGCCAGATGATCTCCATGAAATATGGAACCATACCCATTGCTACGCCAACCGGGGGTCTCTTGGATTCTATTAAAGAATGGGATCCTGCCAGCAAAGAGGGGAATGGGCTGCTTGCCAAAGAGATTTCAAATGAAGCGATAGAGACTGAAGTTTTAAGAGCCGCCGCCATTTATAAAAATAAAAAGGAATGGGGACAACTTGTAAAGAACGCGATGAAAGAGGATTTTTCTTGGCGCGCTTCCGCCAAAAAATATGCAGAATTATTTGAAAATGTTGTAAAATGAAAAAGAATTTTTTTGAAGTTTCTCAACCATTTAAAATGAGTGAAAAAAGTTATTTTTTAAACCGCTTAAAGTTGGAATGGAAATTGCTGCTATTTTCCATTTTTCTTACCTTTTTTGCGGCAGCGTTATTAAAAATAAAACAGGATGGAAGAGAGATATACCTTTCTCATAAAAATGCATTGGTCTTGGAAGTTTTTTCAGAAGCTGAACTAGATTTAAATGGAGCCAAGGAATTGGAAATGAAATTAAAATCTCTAGATGGGGTTAAAGAAGTCATTTCCACTTCCCCTGAAGAGGCAGCAGGCAAACTTAGTCTTTTGTCGGATTTAAGTTTTGACCCATCGTGGCTAAAAGAAAAAGATTTTTTGCCTTGGAGTTATGATCTTCATTTATTGCGCTGGGATCATATTTTTTTACAGAATTTAATAGCCAAGATAGAATCGCTTGAATTAGGAGAGCCTAAAAAAAGGATTGTATCAGAAATTCATTATGATAAGGAGCGGTGGTCTTTAGTTTATGCTTTACAGAATTATTTAAAATGGATGGAGCAAGTATTTTTTATTGGGAGTTTTTTTATGCTCGGTTTTTTATTGTACGCTTCTTTAAGATTTTTTTACATTGAAGGAATTAATTCTGAAAACAAGTTCAATTTTATAAAGCAGGGTTTTTCATTGCTGCTCTTTGGCTTTTTAGCTGGAATGATAAGCGCCCTGCTTTATTTAACTGTTTTATCCTATTCTTTTTTTCCAGAAAGCGCTGCTTGGAAAGGGGCAGTTGAAAAAACTTTCCTTTTTCAGGTTCTTTTTGGCAGCGCGGTTTATTTTATTATTTTTAATTTGTCCGTTAAGGAAAGGAAATGATTAGCGCTGGAAGTTCTCATTTTCTAATGCGGCATTTGGGGGGGGTGCGGGGCAGAACTAAACACTTTAGAGTAAATGTTTTTTTGGCTTTAATATTTTTTGCATGCTTTTCAAGCTCATTGGGCGCAGTTCCTCTTAAAAGTTTGGATAAAAAGATTGATAAGAATCAGGAAGAATTGAAAAAATTAAAAACCAGAATGGAGGATCTAAAAAAAGAGGGAGAAAAATCTCAGCAAGAAGAAAAAGAGCTTTCTTCTAAAATTAAAAAGTTAGAATCTGAGATTAAGAAATCTACAATACGCAAGAAGGAGATTGGCGCTAAAATTAACGATGCGGCTTTTCGGATAAAAAAGTTTGAAAAGAAAACTTTAGTTTTTAAGGAAGAAAAAGAAAAATGGGAAGAGTTCTTGCTTGCAGATTTAAGGAATATGCATATTACCATGGTCTATCCTCAACGGCTAAAAATGCGTCCATTAGAGAACTGGGCGCTAAAGGCTTCAGTAAATCGGAGCAATTTGAATATGCAAAATGCTGAAAAAGAAAGGGATTTATCCCTTAAAACGCAAAAAAAGATAGCGGTAGAAAAGACAAATCTTTCTTTGCTTGAAAAAAAAGTCGCGCTCCAAATAGAAAAGCAAAAAGAGCTAAAAATAGAGAAAAGTAAAATAGTTCTTTCTAAAAAAGAAAGAAGGATCGCTTTAGAAAAAGAGAGAGAACAACTTGAAGAGAATTCCATTGCCTTAGAAAAATTGATTTTTGATCTTATAAAAAAGAAGGAAAGGAGTTTAGCGGAAAAGAAGGAGGATGAAAATTTAAAAAAATCTTTTATAGGAAAAAAAGGATTTTTAAACTGGCCCGCTGAAGGTCGTGTAGTTTCTCCCTTTGGTAGGCAGAGAGATAAAGAATTAGATGTGCTTATTATTAACAATGGGATTAAAATAAATACTGCAAGTTCAACCCTTGTTCGAGCCATTGAAAAAGGTAAAGTTATTTTTGCTTCCAACTTTCGTTCTTATGGAAAAACAGTGGTCATAGATCATGGAGGCGAATTTTATTCTATTTATGGGACATTGGGAGAGATTTTAGTGAAAGAAGGGAATAGGGTGAGCGTTGGGGAAATCGTAGGTAAGGCTTTTAGGTATGCGAATTCTCAAATTTATTTTGAATTAAGAAGCCATGGGGAAGCGCAGGATCCATTGCTTTGGCTAAAACCAAGATGAACCTTTCAAGGAGCTAAAAAAAATGAGAAAATTTGGACGGAGAAAAATAATTTTAACTGTTTTACTATTTGTTTCATTGGGACTATTTTCCAGCGATAAAATCTCAACTCTAAAAGCAGCCACTTCCAATGTTGATAAAACTTTAGAACAGCTTAAAATTTTAATAGAAGTTTTTGATTATATTCAACAACACTACGTAGAGGAAAAGGATGCTAAGGATCTTTTGAATGGAGCTGCTCATGGGATGGTGAGAACTTTAGATCCTTTTAGCCAATTTTTAGAGCCTGAAACGCATAAAGAGATGCAGACAGAAACTGAGGGCCAGTTTGGCGGGCTTGGGATTCGGATAGAAATTCGGGATGAGTGGCTGACAGTGATGACCCCTATTCCAGATACCCCGGCTTATAGAGCAGGCATTCTTCCTGGAGATAAAATCGTCAAGATCGAAGGGGTGAGCACGCAGGGGATTAGTTTGCAAGATGCTGTTAGAAAATTAAGAGGTCAGCCTGGCACCATAGTTAAGATCAGCATTGTGCATGAAGGTCTAAAAGAACCGCTGGAGATCTCTTTAATTCGTGAGATTATTAAGATTGAGTCTGTAAGGAGTCGGATGGTGGATGGTAAAATAGGTTATCTGCAACTGATTGAATTTAGCGCTAAAACAGATAAGGACATGAATAGAGCGATTCAGAACCTGCTAAACGAAGGGATGGAGGCTTTGGTTTTAGATCTAAGATATAATCCTGGGGGACTTTTGAATGTTGCGGTAAACGTAGTAAAAAGTTTTATTGGGGACCAAAAGTTGATTGTCTATACAGAAGGAAGAAAAGCTAATAGAGTGGAATATAAGGCTGATCCCCAGTCCCCTTACGCAAAACTTCCACTGGTTGTGTTAGTAAATGGCGGTTCTGCTTCTGGCTCAGAAATTGTGGCTGGAGCATTGCAGGATCACCATCGGGCTTTAATTCTTGGAACCACAACTTTTGGAAAAGCTTCAGTTCAATCTGTAATCCCGCTTTCAGATGGTTCTGGTTTGCGTTTAACCACTGCAAAGTACTATACCCCTGCGGGAAGAGCCATTCAAAGAGATGAAAAAAATGGCAAGGGAGGAATTGCGCCGGATATTTTGGTGGCAGTTCCCAGAGAAATGGAAATAAAGATTAGGCGCCAGCAGGAAGAGATTTATGGAAAGGATCGAGCGCCAAAATCTGTTATTAAAAAAGAAGAGCAAGTTGAGGATACTGCTTTAGCGCGCGCGGTGGAATTTTTAAAGGCCAGAGCTTTACTGAACCCATCTCCCTAAATGAAAATTTACGCCAAAGCTGGCAAAGGCGTTTTAGACGGCTTCAGCAGTTTACTATTTTTACTATTTTTAATTCTTTTTAGCTTTTATGGTTGGCGTTATTACAAAACCGGGGTTTTAAACGATCAGTCTAAACTTTCAGGCGAGTTTGAGAGCGCTTTAAATAAAAGTTTAAGCGATTTTGGGATAAAAGATAGTTATATTCATAAAGTTATTAGAAAAGAGCAAAAAAAATTTCGTCCTCTTTCTACCAGTTGGATTGAAACTGATAGAGAGTTTCACATCCCCTCCAATCTCTCTTTAAATCATCTAGTTCAAAAAATTGAACCTGCTCGGTCTCAATTTAAAATGGAATTGCTGAATCAAAAGCGATTGCCGCATCAATTAATTTTGGAATACGGCAGAAAAGAACAAGTCTTTCAAAGGCTCCGACTATTCACAAAAGAGATTTCATATGCGAAAGTAGCGCTTGTGATTGATGATGTGGGAGGAAGATATAGAGATTTAAAAAGTTTAGAAGATTTTTTTAGTTTAGGGATTCCTATAACTTATGCGGTTTTGCCCGGAGAAAAACTTTCTAAAGCAGTTTCAAAAAAAATAGATAAAAAAGGGGATGAGATTATTGTGCATCAACCCATGGAGCCTGAGGACTTAGCTCATAACGATCCCGGCGCGGCAGCTCTCTTTAATAAGATGAGCAATAGAGAAATTAATGAAAAGATGAAAAAAAATTTTAACTCTGTTCCTTTCGCCAAAGGGGTTTCTAACCACATGGGTTCTAGATTTACAGGAGATCCCAGGGCCATGCGCGCTCTATTAGAATCTTTAAAAGAGCTTAAACTATTTTTTTTAGATTCCAGAACCACTCAAAAAATAGTGAGCGGTAAAATTGCGGATGAAATAGAATTAAAACTTTTGGTGAATGACATTTTTTTAGATAATGAAGATGAAAGCGGCTATATCCAAAAACAGTTAAATGTTTTAAAACATTTAGCTTTAAAAAATGGAAGCGCCATAGCCATAGGGCATGTGCAAAGAAAAGTTCTGGTTGAAACATTGAAAAATAACATTCCAGAATTTAAAAAAGAGGGGATTGAATTTGTTTATCTATCCAAACTTATTCAGTAAGAGAGAAACCCCCAATGGTTTTTCTTTAAGATGTAGTTGGTTCGCTCTAATTCTAAAATCAAAATGATGATCTTAGGCATTGAAACTTCCTGCGATGAAACTTCTTGCGCTCTTATAAAGGAGGGCGGCCGCTTGGTAAGGCAGGCGCTATTTTCTCAAACCGAGCTCCATCAAACTTTTAAAGGGGTTGTTCCAGAAATTGCTTCCAGGTCCCATTTGGAAAAGATCAATGAACTTGTGGAGCAAATGATTCAAGGAAATCAAAAAATAGATGGCATAGCAGTCACCATTGGTCCTGGATTAGTGGGATCTTTATTGATTGGCAAGATGACTGCTGAAGCGCTAGGCTGGGTTTGGGATGTGCCTGTAGTTGGCATTAATCATTTAGAAGCGCATTTGTATTCTTCTTTTTTAGAGCACAAAGAACTTAAACCCCCATTTATGGGGGCGATTGTTTCTGGAGGACATACCCACTTAGTTTTAGTGGAAGATTTTGGGAAGTATAAAGTTTTAGGGAGAACAAGGGATGATTCTGCGGGAGAAGCTTATGACAAAGTGGCAAAATTATTGGGATTAGATTATCCCGGCGGGCCCATCATTGATCGGCTTGCAAAAAAAGGGGATCCAACAGCGATCCCTTTTCCAAGAGCTCATCTTCCCGGCTCCTGGGATTTTTCTTTTTCTGGATTAAAAACCGCTGTGCTTTATTTTTTACAAAATCTTACGAACAAGGGGGGATTAAAAATAGAATCCCTTCCTCTTCCATTGAAGACTGTCGCGGATATTTGCGCTTCATTTCAGTCTGCGGTTGTGGATGTTTTAGTTAGAAAAACTATTTCGGCGGCAAAAAAATTTGGTTTAAAAAAAATAGCAGTGGGCGGCGGTGTTTCCGCAAATTCATTTTTAAGGAGTGAGCTTATTAAAAAAGGGAAAGAAAATAAATTAAAGGTTTATTTTCCTTCCTTGCCTTATAGCACAGACAATGGAGCCATGGTAGCGTTGACAGGATATTATAAATTTAAAAAAGGATTTTATGACGCAAAGAATCAGGAACCCTTGGAAGTAAATCCATCTTTGCCTATTAAGAATTGGAATTAACTCTGAATTAGAAGAGAGATTTTGTTTTCATTTTCTAATGCATAATCTCGGTTTAAAAGGATAGAAAATGGCCACGCAGGCTTATTATCAGAAGATTTATCAAGAGCATAAAGAACCCTGGAATTATCGCGCAAGAGGGGCTGAAATTTTACGGCATGAGGAAATTCCAGACCTTCTTTTTGGATTTAAAGGAACCTTTGAAAATGTCCTAGATATTGGCACAAGTCTTGGTCAGCTTACGCGGAAACTTTTACCTTTAAGTAAACGATTAGTTGGATTTGACGTATCTTCTTTAGCGGTAAAGACTGCCAGTTTAAATTGTCCAATGTCTCACGCTAAATTTTTAGTCGCAGCCTTGCCCGGTCTTCCATTTTTGCAAGAGACATTTGATTTAATTGTAGTTTCAGATGGGATTCATGAATTTGTGCTAAAGGAAAAGAGAAAGAAAGCGCTTGCTGAAATTCATATGAGCTTAAAAAAAGATGGGATTTGTCTTTTTAGCGATTATTTAAAGACCAAGGATTACAATCGTTTCCTTGAATTAATTGAGAGCAGCCATTTTAAAATTGTTTTTATTTATCCATTATATGATCGCGTCTGGTATCAATTTGAATCATGGTTTAAAGGGATACGAAATTTTTTTTGGGTAAAGAAACTGATTTCTTCAATTACAATTGTTAAAATTTTACGAATGCCAGCCAGGCTTTTAGGAAAATATGGATCAAGGCACATCCTGATTCTTGCGCAAAAAAAGGATTAATCTAAAACTGATGGAAACTAAAAAGGAAAGGGTTCTAATGGACTTGCCTGTATCTATGTTGAATTCCATAATCCAATGATGACAAAAACCCGAAGGGTAGAGTGACACGGGCTTGTCTGTTTTTTCAAAGGGGGTGATATAAGAGTTGACTGAATTAAGAAGAGAACTTGGCGCTTTTTCCTGCACCATGCTTGTAGCTGGAAACATGATTGGAATTGGCATTTTTGTAACTGCTGGCCGCATTTCATTCATTCTGCCTAATCCATCTTATATTTTATTGGCCTGGTTTTTTGGAGGTCTCCTTTCTTTAGCAGGGGCTCTATCCTATGCGGAATTAGGCACTCGATTCCCTCGCGCTGGCGGAGGGTATGTTTATTTAAGAGAAGCTTTTGGCCCTTTAATGGGATTTCTTTCTGGTTTTTCATCCAGCCTTGTTACTTTGCCCGGAGCATCGGCATTTCTTGCTATTGGATTTACAAAATATGCCGGCATTCAAGATCCATGGACCGCAAAAGGAGTAGCTCTTCTTTTGATTAGCGCCATCTCTATTATCAACTATTTAGGAGTAAAATGGGGCGCAGGATTACAAGATGGTTTTATGGTATTAAAACTATTATTAATCTTTATCTTGATCTTAGCTGGTTTTTTATCTGGCAATGGATCATTTTCTAATTTTTTTGTTTCTCAAGAATCTTCACATTCTTTTTGGGGCGCGCTTCCTTTAGCCATGGTTCCAATCCTTTACACCTATTCTGGCTGGGATGCAACAGTCTATGTTGCAGGGGAAGTAAAAAATCCATCTAAAAACATACCTGTTTCTCTTTTTTTTGGAGCCTTACTTGTAACTTTAATTTATCTTGCGCTTGCTTCCCTTTATATCTATGCTGTGCCGGTCAATTCTCCGGAAAATAAAACAAAGATTGTGACGGTAGCTTCTAAAATATTTTTTGGGGATGCGATTGGACAAGTTATTGGCGGGTTAGTGGCTGTTTCTATTTTGGGTTGTTTATCCGCCACAATTTTAACTGGACCAAGAATACTTTATGCCATGGCAAAAGATGGGCTTTTTCCAGTGGCTTTAAGCGAAGTTCATGCTTCTTTTGCCTCCCCTACTAAAGCGATTTTTTTTCAAGGGATGCTCGCTTCAATCTTAGCAGTTTCAGGAACTTTTGATCAGCTTTTAGATTATGCCACAGTGCCTGCTATTTTTTTTCAAACTTTAAGTGTTTTAGGCTTATTTGTATTGCGTAAAAGAAATCATGCTGATCATACGCATCCAGTTTATTCTACTGCGGGATATCCTTTGATCCCAATTCTTTTTGTGATCGCCATGACCTGGATTATTGTAAGCACTATTCTTAAACAGCCCAAAGATTCATTTTGGGGTTTAGGCATGGTGCTTTTAGGAATACCCATCTATTTTCTTTGGAACAAATTCAGCCAAAGATCTAAAAACCAACTTTTTTAAATGAGCTTGATTTTTCATCTGCCTTATCCAGAACCTGAGGATGAACTTTTAATCAAGTTCCCTTCAGATTGGCTGCGCGATCCTTCCCAGATTTGTAAGGTTAGAAAAACTGTTTTTCCTCAACTTCAAAAGTTGCTTGAAACTGCAAGAAATGAGGGGGTTGAGATTGTAGTGCTTTCTTCTTACCGCACTTATGAAGAACAGAAAGAGCTTTTTAAAAAAGCAGAAGAGAAGCATGGAAAGGGACAGGGGATTGAGTGGGTCGCTCCAGCAGGCTATTCAGAACACCACACAGGATCTGTTTTTGATTTTGCAGACAAAAAAAAGCCGGAAACAGATGATGAACCTAGTTTTGAATCTACTCAAGCTTTTGATTGGCTTATCAAACATGCTTTAAACTTTGGCTTTGAACTCTCTTTCCCTAAAAATAATTGGCAGCATATTGGTTATGAGCCTTGGCATTGGCGGTTTGTGGGAGACAGGGAATCTAAAGAAATTTTTCGCCCGCATTTTTTAAAATATTTTTGCAAACTAATTTTTTCTTTTTTTAAGGCAATAATTTTAAAATATTTTTAATGTGGGACTATTTTTTTTAAAGAGTTTAGCGATTCGTTTCAAGTTTTATAGAGGGAATTTTCAAAACAATGAAATTTTATAGGAAAAACTTTTTATTTTTTATTAGTTTTCTTTTTATTGCTCCTCTTCATGCAATAGAAGAAAAAGTTTATTTTACAGGGCAAGATGGGGTAAAAATAGTTGGCGAGTTCTATAAGCCAAAGAATAAGAAACTAACTTTTATTTTTCTTCATGGAGTTGCGAGCGTAAAAGAGGAGT
This sequence comes from Elusimicrobiota bacterium, assembly GCA_016180425.1. Classification (GTDB taxonomy): domain Bacteria; phylum Elusimicrobiota; class Elusimicrobia; order 2-02-FULL-39-32; family 2-02-FULL-39-32; genus 2-02-FULL-39-32. The sequence continues at coordinate 118,701 of JACPBF010000008.1, read as the reverse complement.
GGAAAAATTTTTCTCAATTTCTGCATGCTAAAGGATTTGGCGTTCTGATCTATGATTTAAGGGGACATGGAAAAAGCATAAAAACCATTTCTGGAAAGTTAATCAGATTTGAAGAGTTTAATGACCAAGGGTTGGAGTCTGAGTGGGGAAAAATGATAAAAGATCTAGGTTTTGCCATTCAATTTTTAAATGAAAAATATGGAATTCTACCTGCTCAGATTGCTGTTGGAGGAGCAAGCATTGGAGCTAATATCGCTTTTCAGTATGCGGCACATCACCCGGAAATCCCTTTTTCAATCTTACTTTCACCCGGGATCAATTATCAAGGGATAAAAATTGACGAACTACTTTCTATTTATGGAAGACGTCCTTTATTGATTGCGGTAAGCCCTGCGGACAGCTATGCTTTTCAAAGTGTTCGGATGCTGCAAATAGAGAACCGTAATTTAGGGAATCATAAAGTTTCTCTTTATGTTTTTTCTGATACGGAGATTTTTGGACATGGGGTGGGAATGTTCCGTAGAGGAAAACCAGAGACCCCCTCCATCCTAGAAGAAAAAATTTTAAGCTGGATTCGTTTTTATGCGGAACCAAAAAGATAGGTCAAGGGTTTGGGCAACTTAAGCATTCTAAAAGTTTTACTGCGGCAGGATTCCTTGGTTTGCAGTCAATAATTAAATGGTGATATAATGATAAAAATGGAAGGGTTAATTTTTGATTTAGACGGAACTTTAATAGATTCTTCAGAGGATATCGCCTTTGCTTTAAATTACGCTTTAAAGCAGTTAGGGCTTCCTGAAAAATCACTTTTAGAAGTTCAAAGCATTGTGGGCGATGGGGTTAGAATTTTAATGGGCAGAGCCATTGGCAAAAAAGATGATCTTATCTTGGAAAAAGCAATTAAAATTTTTAAAGAATATTATCTTCATCATTGCGTGGATAGAACAGCCCTTTACCCCGGAGTTAAAGAGGTCTTGAAGAAATATAAAGAAAAAAAGTTAGGAATGGTGAGCAATAAACCTTATTCCATGGTGATCAAAACCCTGCAACATTTTTCTTTAGAACATGTGTTTGCCGTTGTTTTAGGAGCAGAGTCCACTGAACAAAAAAAACCTCACCCCCAGCCTTTTTTGGAAGCTATAAAAAAAATGAGCGTTTCTCCAAGCCGCACTTTAGTGATTGGGGACGGCACCACAGATATGGAGGGGGGGCATGCCGCAGGAATGAAGACTTGCGCCGTCACTTACGGGTATCGTCCTAAAAAAGAGTTAGAGAAATTTAAACCAGATTTTTTTATTGATAAATTGCAAGATCTAGAAAAAATTATTGTTTAGTTTAAGCTGCAAGCCAAAATCGGAGTAGAAGCGACTTTTGCATTAAAATTATTTAGGAAGGTAAAAAATTCATGACTTTAACTAACGAACAAATTCAAAGATATTCCAGGCATTTAATTATGCCAGAGGTGGGAGTGGATGGCCAGGAAAAACTCCTCAAAGCCCGCATACTTTTGATTGGAGCTGGAGGTTTAGGATCTCCTTTAGGGCTCTATCTTTCAGCTGCAGGTGTAGGAACTTTAGGACTGGTTGATTTTGATCTGGTGGATTTTTCTAATTTGCAAAGGCAGATTATTCACCGCACAGAAGATGTGGGCAGGCCAAAAGTAGAGTCTGCCAAGGAACGGATTCTCTCTATTAATCCAGAGACAAAAGTGAATATTTACACGGAAAAACTAACCAGTGAAAATATTATGAAGATTATTGAAAATTATGACATTGTGATTGATGGGACAGATAATTTTCCAACCCGTTACTTAGTCAATGATGCTTGCGTATTTACTAAAAAGCCTTTAATTTATGGGAGCATTTATAGGTTTGATGGTCAGTCCACAGTTTTTAAAACTCCTGAGGGACCCTGCTACCGTTGTTTGTATCCGGAACCGCCTCCTCCGGGAATGGTGCCTTCTTGCGCTGAAGGAGGAGTTTTAGGAATACTTCCCGGCATTATTGGCGTTATGCAGGCAACTGAGGCGATTAAATTAATTTTAGGGAAAGGGGAGCCTTTAATTGGACGTTTACTCCTTTTTAACGCAATGGAGATGCGTTTTAGAGAGGTAAAAATTGCGCGCGATCCAGAGTGCCCTGTTTGCGGAGATCATCCAACCATAAAACAATTAATAGATTATGAACAATTTTGCGGATTAAAAAAATCAGAGGAAGCTCCTCAGCCTGCTGGCGGACTAGAAGAGGTGAGTGTAAAGGAATTAAAATCTTTGCTTGACTCTAAAGGGAATAAAATTGTGCTGGTGGATGTGAGGGAACCAGAGGAATATCAGATTGTGCATTTAAAAGAGTCCCGTTTAATTCCTTTAGGAACCTTAGCAACCCGGGTGAATGAGCTGGATACTGCGGATGAAATTTATGTTCATTGTAAGTTAGGAGGGCGCAGCGCTCAGGCTGTTAGAATTTTAAAAACTTTTGGGTTTAAAAAAGTAAAGAATGTTAAGGGCGGGATTGATGCGTGGGCAAGAGAGATAGACCCATCTTTACCCCGTTATTGAAATAGTCTGTTAGGAATTTCCAAACTTTAGATGAGAGTATAAAGACTAATGCCCAGGAAGTGATATAGATAAAGATAGAGAGTATAAGAAAGAATAAATTGTGTGTTTTTTTAAATTTTTTATAAAAATATACAGAGCCAGACCAAACCGCAATTCTGTAAAAGATAAAAAGCCCTGCATGAAAAAATTTTGTTCCAACCAAACCTACTGTAAATAAATCTATCACAGTTATAAATTTTAAAGTTAGCAGCCTGTTAAAAAAAACAGGCCGCTAACTTATTTTGCTTAACCCTTATAATTCAATTTAGGTAGAATTATTTGAGTTGCAGATTACATCTTTTTAACTTTTTTTCTAGCTTTTTTTATTACTGGTTTAGACGCATCTGTTTTTTGCATATCCTTTTTCCCAGTTTCTTTAGGAGCCGCAACAGTCCCGGTTTGTGCTGGTGTGGTTTGGGGTTTTGCCGCTTCTTCAGCAAAGCTAGAAACTAATGGCATTACAGCAAATGCAAATACTAAAATATATTTTTTCATTTTGAATCTCCTTTAATAAATAGATGAATTAATTTAGATTAGAATAAATTCTAATCAAGAATAGTTTATTTTTTGAGTAACTAATTAAGCAGAAAAACTTTTAGGGGGGAGACCTGCAGCCTTTTTTAGTGATAACGCTAAAAAAGGCAAATTGAAAAATCGGAAGAGTCGCTAGGAATTCTCTGGTAAAAGAGCTTGAGTATGAATCATGTTTTAAAACAAATGGATTGTTTTTTAATTTAGAAAACTTATTGATGCTTTTTTCATCTAAATCAACATTAAAAAAATAATCGGAGATATCTATGGTGTCTAGGGTTGGGAATTGAAAAGTGATCGTTGTATCCATGTAAAGCAGCGCAAGGAGTAAACATATAATACTTTTAGATATTTTACGTTTAGATTTCATTAAATCTCATTATAATAAAAAATGAAGTTAAAAATTGGTTTTGTAATTTTTTATCCGATCGCCATGCTCCCTTTTTCTCCAGTTCTTATCCGAATGCAGTCTTGAAGGTCGAGAACAAATATTTTTCCATCTCCGATTTGGCCTGTTCTTGCTCCAAGGGTGACTGCTTCAATAGTTTTTTTGACGTAATCTTCGTTCACCGCAATTTCAAGTTTTATTTTTTTTAAAAGGCTGCCAACCTCTTTATGGCTGCGGTAAACCTCTGAAATGCCTTTCTGCCTGCCGCGTCCAAGAACGTTCGAGACAGTAACCAAATGAATTTCTTTCTCATCCAGTTTTTTTAACACATCTTCTAAACGATCAGGTTGAATAATGGATACAATATATTTCATGATTTTTCCTCCTAAAGGTTACTATTCGATTACAGTATAAGCGTCTTCTCTGTGCTGGGTTAAATCCAATCCAATTCTTTCCTCTTGTTCGCGGACGCGGATTGCCATTGTTGCATGCACGATCTTGAGTAGAAGGTAAGTTACAATAAAAGCATAAAGAATTGTGATGAGAGATGCTTTAACTTGGATAAAGAATTGGTGAGGATTGCCATACCACCAACCATCAGCTCCCAGAGAATTCACGCTTTTTGTTGCCCAAATGCCGGTTGCTACTGAGCCCCAAATCCCGCCGATTCCATGCACGCCAAAAGCATCTAGCGAATCATCATACCCGAATTTTGACTTCATGACTGCCACTGAAATATAACAAATAACAGCGGCTCCCAATCCTATCCAAATCGCTCCAAAAATAGTTACAAAACCGGATGCAGGGGTAATAGCGACAAGTCCAGCAACCACACCCGTAATCATTCCAAGCATTGTTGGTCGAGAATTAAAAATCCAATCAAGGATTGCCCATGTAAGACCAGCTGTGGATGCGGAAATGTGAGTGACTATGAATGCGCTCACCGCCAAATTTCCAGCAGTTAAGGCGCTGCCGGCATTAAAACCAAACCATCCAAACCACAAAATCCCTGCTCCCAGCACAGCAAAAGGAAGATTGTGAGGGTGAGGAGTATGGGCAGGGTATCCGGTACGTTTACCTATCACCAAAGCTGTAACCAATGCGGCAATGCCCGCGTTAATATGAACGACTGTTCCTCCAGCAAAGTCTAATGCGCCGCTGGTTCTAAGAAATCCTCCAATTCCCCAGACCCAGTGAGCAACCGGATCGTACACTAATGTAGTCCATAGAATTGAAAACAGGCAGAAAGCAGAAAATTTCATTCTTTCAGCAAAAGCGCCCAGAATTAATGCGGGCGTAATGATTGCAAACATTGCCTGATAAATCATGTAGAGTTGGTGCGGGATTGTAGCTGAATAATCAGGGAATGGATCAAATCCAACTCCTTTTAAGCCTGCCCAAGAAAGGTCTCCTATGAATCCTTTAATATCAGGACCAAAAGCAAGGGAGTAACCAAAAAGAATCCATTGTAAGCTTACCAGACAAATTACAATAAAACATTGCATTAAAACAGACAGGACATTCTTTTTCCTAACCAATCCTCCATAAAAGAATGCAAGTCCAGGCGTCATTAAAAATACAAGGGCTGAACTTATCAGCATCCACGCGGTATCTCCGGTGTTAATATTCATATTATTTGCCTCCAGATGAAAAAGTTAAAAAAGGTGGGAACGATAACGCGGAAAAATAAAAAAGCGTTCGCCACTTTTTAATGGAACCATGCGAACGCCTATGTTCGGAAAAAGTTCATACACCATTGTATGAACGATTAAGACTATTTTGTTAAATTTTTTATAGCAACAAGGTTGCCAGATAATCATAATCAAAAATTAGTTTGAGATCATATCATGAGCAGGATGGAGGCAAAAAAAGAATGAAAAGGTCAAAAATGTCTCACTAAAAGGGATTATGGAGTAATTTGATTTATCTTGATTTTCCTTGCCGGCAGGTTAGGATGGTAGAAACCCTATCCCGCAAAGATTTACCTGAGAAGTGAGAATTCAAGAGATAGATTGGTTATAAACTAGCACACCCTGTTTGTTACCCTTGACAGAGTGTGCCATATATGGCATAATTATAACGTATCGGTGAGATGAAACTTAAACTAAAGAAAACGGAAGAGTTTGCTGATTGGTATGACTCGATTACTCCCACAGAAAAAACTCGAGTGGATGCGCGTTTGGATAATTTGATCTCTGGATTTTTTGGTGATTCACGAAGTTTAGGAGATGGACTTTTTGAATTGAAATGGAAGAATGGGATGAGGGGATACTACTCTCGAAAAAGAATTAAGGATATAGACACGATAGTTCTTTGGGGTGGTTTTAAAGCAACACAAAAGACAGATATATCCAAAGCACGTCGGCTAAAGGCGAGGTATGAATATGAACTCAAAAAATAATAAAAAGCGTAAACTAATGGATCATGATACGTCGGTCACTCTTAGCAACCCAAGATTAGTGTTTAAAACCTTTATGGAATGTTTGGAGGAGGGGGATTCTAAATCCGCGCGAGAAGTCCTAGCGGCAAGCTTACGTCACCTGAATAAATCACAGCTTGAAAAGCATTATCATATTCCTCGTAGAACCACGTATAATCTCCTTAGCAGGAAAGTCGTGCCATCTTTGGATTTAGTGGCCAAAGTTTGTCAGGCAATCCGTCAGGAGTATAATGCAATTTGATTTGGGGACACCTACATTTCTATATTACACTTATTTTGGTGTCCGTTAAACACGGGTCAGCTCATGGTGTCCCCAGAACTTTCCCCCGAAATTTTCCATACTTCATTTTTTAGATATCCCAATTATTGTGATATTTCTCAAACACGTCGAACTGCGGTTTATCGAATGTTCTTATTGGGTTATCTACATGAGCCCGGCCCAAACGCCCTGGACTGACTAGCCAATCTTGATGGCGTTTTGTAACCCATTTTGCAAATAGATTTTTAGGGATTAAAAAATAATCTGGCTTTTCGTCCCTATCTTTCAAATCAACAAATGCAATAAAAAAGTTATTGCCTGGCACAAGCGTTTCTATCCTCTTATTCAAAATCCATCCTTGCCTGTTTTCGATTGACCTTGTTTTTACTTGTATGTTAAGAGTTCTTAAACCGTCCGGGGTAGTTGCGATAACATCAATGTTTGGGGTATTTTTTAGCGTCATGGTGGTAATCCATCCACGCCTTGAAAGTTCGGCAGCAACAAAATACTCTCCGGCCACTCCGGTAATATTATAAGCAACTCTATGATTTTCTTCTTTTTGGTTGTCTTTGCCTTTTTTCATAAATTTACTCAAATAACTCATCAACCGAAACATCAAGCGCATTGGCGAACTTCTCTAAAACAACCAGAGTAACATTTACCTTGCCGCCCCCAATCTTTCTTATATTGATCTTCCTCTCTTTAGTGGACAGACTGTAAAGACACTAACGACTGTTTCTCAAAAGCAAAAGAAAATTGCGGGGACAGCTTACTTATTTTTTGAACTTAGCATTTTACGCTGGAACTCTGGAACTTTATAGATTTCCGCTGCGAATCCAAAAACAGTCGGTCAATGAACTCTTTGCGAGTTTTAAATTTATTCCAATCTTTTTCACTCATAGCCACAGATTTTTCCCTAAGTTGATATAACCTTCTGACCCCTCTTCCTCATTAATAAATCATCAATAGACAGAATTTTAGCTTTTTTAGGATAGATAAACTAGGGAAAAAAATATCATTTTTTCCGCATCTGAAACTGGGGCGCTCTACGAAGTTTGATGTTTCGAAAATAGAGGAGTGGATCAGCGTAAATTTTGTTGAGGAAAAAAATTTGTGAAAAACTAAAACGAAAAAAGTATAATGGAGATCGTTTCATTCTAAATTTGTATGTTGTGCCGATTTTTATTCTGTAGTAGTGCCGGGGTAGCTCGAGGCGGCTAGAGCAACGGTCTGAAAAACCGATGCTACACTTTTTGGTAAGTGCATAACCCCACCCTCATAAACCCACATTTTCCGACGATAGAATAAAAGTTATCCACAGCCCATTTGGATTGCTGAACGTTGCTGAATATTGCCATTTTTTGCCCAAAAGCGGACAGAAAAGCGGACAAACTTTTTGTCTTAAATTTTAGATTGAACTTCTGAGCAAAAACTGTTTCAAAATTCCATGCCAAATGACTGACATAAATTTTCACGATTATAGCTAAAGTTAAAAATATATTTTACGCGATTTGACAAAAAGATCAGTGGCCTGTATAATTTATGTGTACCACAATAATTAGTGTACTTTATAATACACAATACATTTTTAAACATAAACTGCGGCCATGAGAAAACATCTTAAGAATATCTTTAGCGACAAATCCTCTATCGTTATTAAAGCCATTCTCGAGAATCCAGGAAGGGAATGGAAAATACGCGATTTTGTGAGGGTTGGCGTTTCCTTTGCTCTGGCTAACCGTGTCTTAAACCGGGCTTGGGAGTTAGGACTTGTTGCTAGAGTTAAGAAGGGGCGGAATAGTTTTTCTGTCCTTAGGGACCGCAAAGGGCTTCTTAAGCTGTGGAGTAAGAGTTATTCATTTTCTGATAATCTCTCTATTCGGTTGCATTATAAAGGCAAGTCATTCTACAAAGACTGGGACGTTTTCATTCAGCGCTCCCGTATCCAATACGCATTAACACTGTTTAGCGCATCACGGCTTATATCCCCTTATGTTTTGGTTGAAGATCATTTTGTATATGTGGATGTTCCTCCTGAAAAATTTATGGGCTTCGTAGAAAATCTAAAAAACCAGTTGGGCCTTTTAGAATTGAAATCGGGCGGAAATGTTACTGTTTCTTTGCCAATTTACAAAAGCTCTATTTTTCGTGATAGACAGGTCATTCGGGGACATCCTTGTGTGTCTAATCTGCAATTGTACTTGGATCTTATTTCTTATCCAGCTGGCTCAGAGGAAGCAAAGCATTTGACGAGTTTTTTTAAGAAGAAGGGAACCTCCTTTGTTTGAAAGTGATTCTTACGCGCAAGCTCTAGTAGATGTTCTTCGTATTCTAAAAAATGATTTAAACCATTTAGTGATTGTTGGGGGTTGGTGTCCTTACCTATACGCTAAATGCCTCTGGAAAATTCCTTTCGGTTCCTTTCCTAGAACGACCGATATAGATATCGGTATTACAGAAACTGGGAGCAAGAGATATTCACCCACACTTTTTGAGCGGCTTATCAATGCGGGCTACGCAACAGAAAGATTTTACAAGGATGAGAAACTTCCTGTCGAAATCATCTATAACAGAGGTAAAGTTCAGATGAAAATCGAATTTATCACCTCGTTTGAAGTGTCTGACGATACTCTTCAGAGGTTTCTTGGGTCACAGGTGGCATGTCATAGGATTGAGGCTTTTGATATTCTTCTTCGTTCTGATCTATTGAGGATTCCAATTGAAGTGGACGGGAAGAATTTATTAGTAAAAATTGTGAGTCCGGCAACGTTTTTATTCCACAAAGGAATTACGTTTGTAAGTCGTTCGAATAAGGAAAAAAGAGACAAAGACTTGTACTATGTTTTTCATATCCTCAGGTCTTGTCCCAATCTGGAAGATTTATTGGAGAAGGTAAAAGAATTTAGAAACAATGAATATTTCCATGCCTTCAGGAAGAATATTTTGAAGCACGTTGGGACCAATCGCGGAGCTGGATATGTTGCCTTAAAAAAACACGTAGCCACTCTAGTGGAACCGAAGAAAGTTGACCTGGAAATTGAAACTGTGTTTCGTCCTTTGATTCAAGTTTTAAAAACAGGTTAGATAAGGAAACAAACCCTATGCCAAACGAAACGCTCATCAATCTTAAGCATCTCCTCGAGGAAAGGCGTTTATACACGTAAGAAGGGGTTGGATCGAGCCACAATGCGAAATTTAATGCAAAGTTGCCACTGATTTAATCGAAAGTTGCCACCCATTTAAACCAATCCTGCCACCCGTTTAATCCATTGCTGCCATATTTTGATAGTGATTAAATTGGTGGCAGGAATGGATTAAAATCGAATTTCAAATCAGATTCACATAGACTAAAATAGGATCTTTCTTAAGTTTTTTACACTAGAAAGGATGTATCTTTTTTTGTGTATAGAAACAAGAACAAGGAGGTTCTATGGCAAAAGAAAGGCTAATTATGAAAAAGATACGAGAGATTTTGAGATTGGGATTAAGCTTTGGATTGAGTTATAGGCAAATCGCAAGGAGCTGTAAAGTTTCGCGTACCGCAGTATCTGAATATGTGAAGAAAGCAGAGGCAGCAGGAGTGTTAAGTTGGTCAGAAATAGAGGGAATGAGTGAAGAGGAGTTAAAGAAGAAATTAAAGTTGAGTAAAGAGTTGGTGAATGTTAAAGCGATTAAGCCCATACCGGAGTATGCAAAGATACAAGAGGAGCTGAGAAACAAACATGTGACCTTGATACTTTTATGGCAAGAGTATAAAGAGCAATATAGTGATGGGTATGAGTATGTGCAATACTGCAATTTATATCGAGCCTGGAAGGGAAAGCAACACTATTGTATGAGACAAGAACATCGAGGCGGTGAGAAACTTTTTGTGGATTATTGTGATGGATTAGAGATTGTAGATAGAGTGACTGGGGAGATCAAGAAGACGAAGAAGAAAAAAATTGTGAAAAACTAAAATGAAAAAAGTATAATGGAGATCGTTTCATTCTAAATTTGTATGTTGTGCCGATTTTTATTCTGTAGTAGTGCCGGGGTAGCTCAGTCGGTAGAGCAACGGTCTGAAAAACCGTGTGTCGACGGTTCGATTCCGCCCCCCGGCAAACTTTATTAGAAGTTCATAAGAATGCCGGGGAAGTGCCGATTCCTTAAAAATAAGGGAATAAGAAATCGGCCGCCCCCCGGCACCAAACTTTTAAAAAATTTGTATCAGTAAAATAAAATTTTCCTTCCCAATCTAAAAAAAGCTATGTCTAAAGAAACCATATTAGTCATTGATGATGAAATAGAAATCCTAGAAAACTGCAAAAGAATTTTAGAGCATGCGGGCTATCGCTGCCTTACCACCAGCCAGACCGACTCCATATTAGATCTAGTGGCAAGGGAAAAACCAGATTTGGTTTTTACGGATTTAAAAATGGCTCATAAAAATGGAATTGAAGTTCTGCGGGAAATTAAATCTGTGGACTCAAGGATTCCAGTGATTCTTTTTACGGCTCATGCTGCTTGGGAAACCGCTGTGCAAGCTATTAAGGAAGGGGCTTTTGATTATTTGGCAAAACCTATTTCAGCAGAACTTCTTTTAACTTTGATTGAAAAAGCTTTAAGAGAACAGAGGCTGATTGAGGAAAATCAAAGGCTTAAACAAGAATTAGGTCTGGCTTTTGGTTTTGACCAGCTCATTGGTTCAAGCCCTCAACTTAAAGGGATTTTAACAACTGTAAAAAAAATCGCTTCCACGGAAGCGAATATTTTAATTCAAGGGGAATCCGGCACAGGGAAAGAGTTGGTTGCCAGAGCAGTGCATCGCAATTCTAGCCGCGGGCAAGGGGGCGGGAGGTTTGTTCCTGTGGATTGCGCAAGCCTTCCAGAAAATTTGCTTGAGTCTGAACTTTTTGGCCATGAAAAAGGAGCTTTTACAGATGCTCAAAATTCAAGGCCCGGCATTTTTGAATTCGCGGACGGCGGAACTATTTTTTTAGATGAGATTGGAGAAATTCCTCTTAGTTTGCAAGCTAAACTTTTAAGAGTTTTACAGGAAAAAGAGTTTCGCAGGTTGGGATCTAACCGGCTGATTGTAGTGGATGTAAGGATCGTGGCTGCAACAAATCGAGATCTAGCCAAAGCAGTTCAAGAGAAAAAGTTTAGAGAAGATCTATACTATCGCTTAAACGTGATAACTTTAAATATCCCGCCTTTAAGAGAGCGGGAAGGGGATGTTGAGCTTTTAGCAAATCATTTTTTACATAAATTTATTCAAAAATCTCATAATTCCGTAAAGGGGATTTCTTCCTCAGCGCTTAGTCTTTTAAAAAACTATAGCTGGCCGGGAAATGTGAGAGAATTGGAGAATATTATAGAGAGGGCTGTTTCTTTAACAAATTCTTTAATGATCCAATCAGAAGATATCCCAGACAATATACGTTTGAGCCATAAAGAAAAGGAAAATATTTTATTGAGCAGTTTTAGGGGAGCAAAAACTGAAGCGTTAAGAGTTTTTTATAGAGATTATTTTAAGCGTCTTTTGGAAAAACATAATGGCAATATTTCAGAGGCAGCAGAAGAAGCTAAGATTGACCGAAAAACCATTCACCGTCTTTTGAATCGTTATAAAATTGAGATCGAAAAATAAAATGAGATGAAAATAAAAAAGATTGGAATCTTAACTGGCGGGGGGGACTGTCCTGGGCTCAATGCAGTGATCCGTGCTGTAGTAAAATCAGCTGTGAGAGAGTACAGCTGGGAAGTGATTGGTTTTATGGATGGATTTCGCGGTTTAGTAGAAGATTGGCATATTCCTTTAACTGAACAGACTGTCTCCGGCATTTTAACCCGGGGCGGAACTATTTTAGGGACCAATAATCGAGCTAATCCTTTTGCTTATACTTATGACAGTTCTGGTAAAACAATTGCTCCTCTGGATCGTTCCAAAGACGCGATATTGAATTTGAAAAAAAATCAGATTGATGGTTTTATTGCGATTGGCGGAGATGGCACTTTAAGCATATCTCAGAAATTTTTTGAGGCAGGGGTTCCAATAGTGGGAGTTCCTAAAACTATAGACAATGATTTAAGCGGGACAGATGTTACTTTTGGTTTTGATTCCGCGCTTTCAGTTGCAACAGATGCCGTGGATCGCTTGCATTCCACCGCAGAATCTCATCATCGAGTTATTTTGCTGGAAACCATGGGGCGATATGCGGGATGGATTCCTTTAAGAGCAGGAATTGCCGGCGGTGGGGATGTGATTTTAATTCCAGAAATTCCTTATAAAATTGAAAATGTGATTTCAGCCATAGAACAAAGGATTAGATGGGGAAAGGAATTTACAATTTTAGTTGTTTCTGAAGGGGCAAAAGCAGTTGGAGGGGAATTTGTGATTCAAAGAAAAGTAGAAGGGTCTCATGATACCATTCGTTTAGGAGGCGTTAGTTATAAGATTGCGGAAGCGATTGAAGAAGCATTGGGCATAGAGACACGGGTTACTATTTTAGGACACCTTCAGCGCGGAGGTACGCCTACTGCTTTTGACCGGTGGCTTGCAACCCGCTATGGAGTAAAAGCTGCTGAACTCCTTAATAAAGGAGAGACTGGAAGCATGGTATCTTTGCGCGGAACAAAAATTGGCAGTGTTCCTATTAAAGAAGCGATTGGCTCATTGCATTTAGTCTTACCTGATAGCGAAGAAGTTCAAACCGCTAAAGCTACCGGAGTTGCCTTCGGAGATTGAATCTCTTATTAGAAGCTGAAAGATAGGGACATTTTAAACCCACCGTTAGCCTTATAATACCTCAAACAATTCATTTTTAACTTCCTCATTTTCTCATTTTTGGTAATTTTGTTGCATTTGAATGGGTAGGTGAACCCTATGAATTTAAACCCGTTTTTTAAATGTGCGCGAATAAATAAATTATTCAGATTAGTTTATCTAATTTCTGGATTATTCATACTATTATCTTTAACTTCTTGTGAGAAAAAAGAGGAGGAGACAGCTGCTTTAAAATCAAAATTCAGTTCAACACAACTCACCGCGCATTTTTCTTATGATTTGGGACCTGCCACAGTGGATGTTTCCAGTTATCCATTGAATATTCAAGAAAGCTATAAGCTATTTTTAGCAGTTTGTTCTTCATGCCATACCTCTAGCCGTCCTTTAAATTCTCCTTATATTAAAGCTTATGATTGGAAACGGTTTATAAAAAGGATGCATATAAAAATGGGCACTAGAGGATATGCCTTGGACCCAAAAGAGGAAAAAAGAATTGTGGAGTTTCTGGTCTATGATTCTAAAATCAGAAAAATAGACAAGAAAGATGAGTTTGACGCCAAGGCTCAGGAACTAAACAAACTGTTTGAGGAAGTTTCAAAAGAGCGAGATAGTTTAAAAGAGAAAGAGACTTTAGGATTGCCAAAAAAAGAAACGCCTTATGTGGGGGTGAAATAATAAATTTTTTGACGCTATCGTCTAACGGCAAGGACGCTGTTTTAAGAATGCGAAAAAATATTGAAATGGGGAGAGATAAATTTCGTATTCATCTAAAGAACGGAAATTCAGGTTCAAATCCTGATAGCGTTGCCAAACTAAAAAGGTTATGAAAAATATGATTAAAAAATTTGCTTCTCTACAACTTTTTTTTGTCCTTTCCTTAATACTAATTGTTTCCATGATCTCTGGAACCTTAGTCCCTCAAAATTTGCCTGGAGAAAAAGTTCAACAAATTTTCTCACCCAGCGCCTATAAAATTTTATCCAATCTTGGATTTTTTAATCTTTTTCATTCAGCATGGTTTATAGGACTTTTAGTTTTGCTTGGTTTAAACACTTCCGCCTGCATACTGATGCGCATTCAAGAAAAAAAATATAAAAGTTTGCCTTGGGGCGCTCTCATTAGCCACACAGCCATATTAGTTATTTTAGCCGGCGGAGTTACCAGCGCTTTATTGGCTGAAAAAGGAGTTTTAGAGCTAAAAGTTAAGGAAGCTAACTGTTGTGTGCCATCTAGCGCTAGCAATGGAAACACTATTCATCTTCCATTTCAAGTTCGGTTGGAAAATTTTAATATTGATTATTATAACTCAGGACAACATTTTATTCAGGTTAAAAATTTAAAAGAGGGTTGGAGTGAAATTGTAGAGGTAGAGCCAGGAAAAGATTATAATTTTAAGAAAACCGTAAAACTAAATGTGCTGCGCTATGAACCGGATTTGAGAGTTGAAAAAGATCCTGCAAGTGGAGGATGGAAAGCTTACTCTGCTTCTTCCTTCCCTAATAATCCAGCTTTACAAGTGGAGGTAACCGCTTCCCCAACTAAACGAGTATGGCTCTTTGCAAAGTTTCCTGAACTCTCCCATCTTTCCAATGGAGCCAATAGTGTGGAAAAACATTTGGATTTGCTTTACCAATATGTTCCAGGGAGAATTAAACAGTTTAAAAGCAAGATTGAGATTCTAAAGGAATCCCAGATTTTGGCAGTTTCTGAAACATCAGTGAATCATCCTTTTAAGTACGGGGGTTACACATTTTATCAGTCTGGCTATAATCCAGAGGATCCTTCTTACTCATCCTTTCAAGTTGTAAAGGATCCGGGCGTACTTTTAGTTTATACTGGATTTTTTCTTCTTCCTTTGGGATTGACGATTTCTTATTATGGTAAGGGCGTAAAAAGGAGCGCGTAATGCAAACCTTTGCAATTAATTTTTCTTTTGCGGTTTATATTCTATCCATCTTAAGTTATGGGCTGGGATACATTATTAAAAAGAAATCCTTTGAATGGATTGGGTTAACTTTTATGCTTTGGGCATTTATTGTGCAGGCATTTTATATGGGATGGCGGTGGTTCCATGGCAGTTATGCGCCCATGTCGAATATGTATGAATCTCTTACCTTATTAGTTTGGCTGGTTTCTTTATTTTATTTTTGGTTTCTTTACGCCATAAATTCTTCTGAAAAAAAATTTCCTTTGCTTGGTCTTGGGTTTTGGGTATCTCTTTTTTCTTTAATCTTGCTTGGAATTGCGAGCCTTAATGATCGTTCTATCCAATCCCTAATGCCTGCCTTGCAATCCAACTGGCTTTTATTTCATGTCACAACCATCATGATTGGCTATGCTTCTTTTGCGCTCTCTTTTTTAGGAGCAGCTCTTTATCTTGTTTGTTTTCGAAAAAAACCAGAGGAAGAAAAATCTTATGCTTTTGATGGGTTAATGGAAAGAACTGTTATTTTTGGATTTTTATTTTTAACTATTGGCATTATTTTAGGCTCTGTTTGGGCAAACTCTGCCTGGGGATCTTACTGGTCCTGGGATCCCAAAGAAACATGGTCTCTTGTCACATGGTTTTTTTATGCTGTAGCGCTTCATTTGAGGAAAAGCCGTAATTGGAAAAATGAAAAATTTGCATGGCTTTCACTTACTGGTTTTATAATCGTGCTTTTTACTTATTTTGGCGTGAACTATCTTTTAAGCGGGCTGCATAGCTACGCGTAAATTTTCATTTGGTTTTAAAGAAGAATTTGAGGTTAATAATCCAAGGAGGTGTTATTTATGAGTAAGTTAAAGAAGTATGGAAGTTCAGTTGGAATTGTTCTGCTCACGTTGCTATTGAGCTGGATTGTTCCGCCGGTGGTTCAAAAGATAAGACATCTTTGTCCAGTTAGATCGAACGGCATTCAGGAAGCGCAAGCGATAGCTGCTTGGGGTAGGAGATATGGTGTCAGTTGCAATGTGTGCCATATGAACGGCTACAAATTGACCAGTCCAGGACAACAGTTCTTAAGACGCGGTCACACCATGTCAGGGACAGAAAAAGATACTAATTTATCTGACCATCTTTCCTTGACTGCAAAGATTCGTGTATGGTCGGACACAAGCAGGGTGGATGAAAAAGGAAAACCTGCAACAAACACAAACAAAAATTCTTTTGAAGAGCATGCCTTGTCTCTTTATGCGGGAGGACCTTTGGACAAAGGTTTTTCCTACTTTGCAGAAATGTATCTGCATGAAAACGAGAAGAAAAATCCTGGGGCAAATGATGAAACAACCGAATCCGATATGGGTGACTGGGGAAGATCAAAACTTGCGGAAACCTATTTGCAATGGAATAGCGCCGGAGAGGATAGCTATTTTACTACAAAATTTGGGAGAGTTGCTCCCTCCTTGCTTCATTTTCATAATCTTGGAGCCAGACTTGCCTATTCAAGACCTACAGCTATTAGCACTAACTTTGGGGACAATCCATACCGCCCATTCTCGCGTCAGTTCGGAGTTACGGCTGGAGCTGGAATAAAAGATGCCTTCTTTGAAGCGGGACTTGTCAACGGCACAGGAAAATATGAAAATTCAGTTGAGATTGAGGGCGATACTGAAAAGGATATATGGCTGACAGGAGATTACTCTTTGGGAGATCAGGGAAGCATGCTCGGTCTTTACTATTACAAAGGAAAATTCCCATTACAAAAGCTGAAAACTCCAAAGGGCGCTGGGCCAGACGACTTTTATTCTTTAGGTGTGGTAGGGAATTATACGATACCTAAAGGAGCTATCATAGCTTCCTATTACTTCCAGGAAGGAGGGTATAGGAAAGTTGGAGGAACAAGCGATACCACTTACGGCGCTTCTACTATGTTTGTAGAACTCCAAGGGTACCTGCAAGGGGATTTGCTTGGACCTTATGTGAGGTATGAATTGATTAATTACGATCCGGACAGAGGCGCTTTGAATGACAAACAAGCGACTGATGTGGCAAGTGTTGGAATCAATTGGAAACCGTTTACTTTTGGCAGATTTGTCCTTGAATATAACAACGTATCAAAACACGAAGATACTTCTGCGGTAAATTATAAAGATACAAAACAAAATACAGTTACTTTGGAAGCGCAGTTTATGTTCTAAATAAGGGATTGGTATTGGTCAATTTAAAAGCGGCTGGCGGAAAGAACGTTTTCAAGACAACCTCCTTGTTTGCGTAAATCTACCGCCAGCCCTATAAAGAAAAAAAGAAAGAAACGGTCGTAATCACGGCTCTCTATGCCTTAGCGGCATTCCGATAATATCCGAGGAGGAAAAGTTTATGAGAAAATTAAGATGGTTTGTGATGAGTATTGTGAGCATGGCAATTTTTTGTTCCTTATCATTCGCTGATAAAAAAATTTACGATACGAAGTGCGCTTCTTGTCATGGAAAGGATGGAAAAGGAAATAAAGCAATGGCAAAGGTATTTAAGGTAGAGCCTGCGGCTTTAGATCTTACCTCCAGCACCATTACAGATAAAAAAGATGAAGAGCTCTTAAAAATTATTGCCGAAGGAAAAAATAAGATGCCTGCTTATGGCAAACAGTTAAAGGCTGAACAACAAAAATCCGTTCTTCAATATATCAGGGGACTTGCTCCAAAAAAATAACTGGAGACTTATTTGAAAATTCTATTCATGGCAAGAATCCATGCATTTCTTGCCATGTGGAACCTCAAGTAATTTCGCGCTCTTCAAATCTTTTTCCAGATGCCGCGATTCAGAAAAGATCATACCTAAATTTGATTTGCCATCAGATCGCTTATTGCGCGATTTTTGATTCGGATGTTTACCCAATGAACTTATCATGGCTCATTGGAAGGGTGCGGTCAAAAAAATGGACAATTTAGATTATCAGCGGAAATGGTGGTGGAAAATTCTATATAAAGCTGGGATTGATATTGTTCCCGGCTCCCCAAGAAAGTTTCTCATTTATTTTAGGAAGAGATTTTTTTATATCGCTGGAGGCGTTGCATTATTTATATTTATATCTTTAATCGGACTTGCAAAATATTCTGAAAGTCCTAGGTTTTGCCATTCTTGCCACATTATGGAGCCTTATTATAAAGCCTGGAAAAGTTCCAAACATAGTCATGTTGCCTGTGTTGAATGCCATTATCCTCCAGGTTCCCCAAAAACAATTCTTTGGAAGAAATTTCAGGCTTTGTCTCAAGTGGCTAAGTATGTTACAAGAACTTATTCCTCAAAACCATTTGCGGAAGTGGAGGATTCATCCTGCTTACAATGCCATTCAACTCGTTTGCTGGAAGGGAGATTGGTAACGGAAAAAGGAATTCAGTTTGATCATAAAGTTCACCTGACAACTACGCGCAAAGATCGAAAATTAGTTTGCACTTCTTGTCATGCTCAAATGGTGGTTGGCAACCACATGGAGGTTACTTGGAACACTTGTTATCTTTGTCACTTTAAGGGAATGGTGGAAGGAAGAGAGCTCCATCCTGTAGGCGGATGCACAGCCTGCCACAAACTTCCTGAAAAAGATTTTAAGATTGGGAACATGAATTATAACCATAAGGATTTTTCTGGAAAGCGCGGTGTTGCCTGCTCAGACTGTCATCAGGATGTTATTCAAGGAAAGGGAAATGCTTCGCAAGAAAGATGTTTCACTTGCCATAACCAGCCTGAAAAATTAGAGAAGATTGGCGATTTGCCTTTTATACATGAGAACCATATTACAAAACATAATGTGGCCTGTTTTCATTGCCATACTGAAATGCAGCATAAGGTCTCCATTCCTGGGAAAAAGGAACTTTCCTATGATTGTTCTGTTTGTCATTTAGACCAACATACTGGCCAGAAAGATTTTTATAGAGGGATTGGAGCTAAAGACGTTCCCCAATCTCCAAGTCCCATGTATTTAGCGAATGTTGACTGTGTGGGCTGCCATATTTCTAAACCAGTGGAGAGTATGGAGTCTCATTTTAAGGGAAAAACTTTTAAAGGATCTCATGAGGCAAGTTGCGTAAAATGTCATGGGGAGAAGTTTCGGGGCATAACAGCTCAGGCTAAAAAAGTGATTGCCGAAGAATTAAGTGAAGTTAACAATAAATGGCTAAAAGCAAAATCTTTGCTTGCTGCCTCGTCCTTAAAGCCAGAAGAAAAAAGAAAGGTTCAAAAAGAATTAAACGATGTGGAGTATAACCTTGCCTTTATTGAGAACAGCCACGCGGTGCACAATATTTATTATGCAGCCCAAATTTTAAGAAAGATGGATAGCGTGCTCTCAAGATTAGGGGAAAATATTGGAGTTCCTCTTCCTGACCTTTCAGAACATCCTTTGATGAGCGGTGGTTTTTGCGCAACCATGTGCCATCAAAAAGTAGGCGTTAAGGTTCCTCCGGAGTTTGTGAATTATAAAGGGAAAAAAATGCCGCATATTGCTCATACGGAAATGATGCCTTGCGTTAAATGTCATGAATTTGGTTCGCATAAACAGATAAAGATGAAATTTAAAACTGAGGATTGTCAGGCGTGCCATGAATTATAAGGGGGAAAAAATGATTAGAACTGATTTTAGTTTAGGCGCCATAAAAGTTCCAATGGTAGTTAAGATAAGCAGCAGGTTTGATATTTTGCATTGGGCTCTTTTAACATTTTTATTTTTTGGTTTGAGCAGAGGTTTAGTTTTAGCAGAATCCAATAGTTGCGTTGAATGCCATTCCAAGATTGGAAAGTCTGATCCTTCCCATCCAGCGCATAGTTTTATAGAATGGCAAAATTCAATCCATGCTAAAAAAGGGATTAATTGCGATGCTTGCCATGGGGGAAACCCATCCTCAAAAGATGCGGCTCTAGCTCACAAAAATATTTCTCGCTCCATGGATACTGGCAGCAGCATCTATTTTGACAAAATTCCAGACTCTTGCGGCAGCTGTCATGCTCAGGAATTAGAAGGTTTTAAAAATTCAGATCACTATAAAGAATTAAACCGTTCAGGCAAGGGGCCAAATTGCGTTACTTGTCACAGCTCCATGGCTTCACATGTGATGACTCCGCGAGAACTAGAATCTGTCTGCACCTTGTGCCATCGCCGTCCTACAAAAGCTTATGCTGCTTTATTAAGTTTGCAGAGTTCGCGTAAAGCCATTGACCAATTGCGAAATCGCATTCAGGAGGCTAAGATTAAAAAAATAGAAACAGAAGCGCAAGCTGCTACTCTTATCCAGTCTGAAAAAAATTATCAGGAAGCGCTTAAAATTTGGCATACTTTTAACATGGAAAAAGTATTGGAAGTTGCGCAAGAATTGAATCATCAAGTTCGGAACGCAATGCATGAACTTAGGTTAAAAGGCCATGTGATTAAGGAGTAAAAAATGGAAGAAAAAAATCTAAACAATAAAATTTCAAGACGTTCTTTTTTAACTTATGTCATTGTTTCCCTTGGCGGGCTTATGGGAGCGATTCTCACAGGCTTAGGATGCGGCTATTTTCTCTCTCCGATTTGGAGAAAAAAAGAAGATTCTTGGATTGATTTGGGCTTAGTTAAAGATTTTATAGAGGGTGAGCCTATAAAGATAGATTTTACTGTAAGGAAGAGAGATGCCTGGTCAACCATTGAAAGTAAATCTTCAGCTTGGATCATTACCGCTAACCAAAAAGATTTTATAGCGTTTGATCCTAAATGCACTCACTTAGGGTGCCCGTATCGTTGGAGTGTGGAGAAAAGGCAGTTCTTATGCCCTTGCCACACAGCGACATTTTCTGTTGACGGGAAAGTAGTTTCAGGCCCTCCGCCCAGAGCTTTGGATCGTTATCCAACCAAGGTGGTGGGCGGACATCTGTTGATTCTGCCGCAAGTAGTTGGCAAGGGAAAAGAGGTATAAAAAATGAACTTAATTTGGGAATGGATGAAATCAAGGCTTGCTCTTCAAGAAATTTGGAATGCGCTTTTTAGCCGTCATGTGCCGGAAGCAGAGGGCTGGGCGGGGTGGCTCTACACTTTAGGCAGCGCCTCTTTATTTGTTTTTTTTATTCAGGTGATTACAGGCTCGCTTTTGGCAATGAATTATGTTCCTTCTCCGGATCATGCTTACGACTCCATACGGTTTATTAATGAACAGGTGATTTTTGGAAAATGGATTAGAGCTTTGCACCATTGGGGAGCGACTTTTATGGTGGTTCTGGTTTCTCTTCACATGCTGCGGGTTTATTTTATGGGCTCTTATAAATATCCACGTGAAGCCACATGGATCGTGGGTGTGATTTTATTTTTATTAGTGATGGGCTTTAGTTTTACAGGGTATCTTTTGCCCTGGGACCAAAAATCTTACTGGGCCACAATGGTTGGCGCAAATATAGCTTCGCAAACGCCGATCATAGGCAGTTATGTTGCAAAAATCCTTAAAGGCGGGGATGAGATGGGCGCTGTCACTCTCACTAGGTTTTACGCGATCCATACTTTGGTCCTTCCGGGATTAATATTAGTTGCGATTCTTATTCATTTATTTTTAGTGGTTTGGCATGGAATTTCTGAACCTCCCCAGAAAAATAAAGGATCAGATAAAAAGGAAGGCGCTTAAATATGAATTGGCATCAAGATTATATAGAGCGATATAAAAAATTAAAAGAGCAAGGAAAATCTTTTTTCCCTTACGCTGTTTTAAAAGATACGATCATGGCATTTTTTATCTTAGGGTTGCTTTGTTGGTTCGCTTATCATTTTGGCGCTGCGCTTGAGGACCCAGCTGACCCAACAGATTCTAATTATAATCCAAGACCAGAATGGTACTTTCTTTTTTTATTTCAAGCTTTGAAACTTTTTCCTGGAAATTTGGAATCAGTGGCAGCGGTTCTTTTGCCTGGTTTAGGAGTTACATTTCTTTTTCTTTTGCCATTTCTTGACAGGGGTCCAGAACGGCATTTCCTAAAACGTCCTTTTTTTACTTTATTAGGAGTTGGAACTTTAGCAGGGATTGGCTATCTAACCTATCAGGGAACTGTAAGCCCTTTAACTAATCCAATTGTAGAAAAAGATCCTTTGGTGTTTGCGGGTCAAAGGCTGTATGTGAGCTTAAATTGTTCTTATTGCCACAAGATTGGGGGTAAAGGGGGAACTGTGGGACCTGAACTAGATAAGGTCGCAAGCGGAGAGACTGAAGATTGGCTAGAAAAACATTTCCGTGAACCCCAATCTGTTTCTCCCGGTTCTGCCATGCCTAAATTGAATCTTTTAGACGATGAAATTAAGGTATTAGTTGCTTTTATAAAATCTTTGGGCGGTGGAGAAGGTTTTACAGAGGAAGCTCCAAAAGTTTTTGCGGAAAATTGCGCCATGTGCCATAAGATTGGGAAGGAAGGAGCAGAAGTCGGTCCAGATTTAAGTTTAATTGGAACAGCTCGGGATAAAAATTATATTAGAAAATATATTGAAGACCCCTCCAAATTGAACCCAACTTCTAACATGCCCGGTTATAAAGGACAATTAACTGATGTTCAAATAGAAGATTTAGCGCGTTACTTATCCGCGCAAAAAGGAAATTAATCAAATTATTAGGATCATGGCGTTCGACGAGAACCCGAAGGAGGGCGTGCTGCGGGCTTGCCCTTAGGGTATCTATGAAAAATTAACAATCTAAATGAATTGTTCAGGTTAAAATAGCTTCTTTTTTAGTTAATAAAATTCCTGCATGGATTGAACATATTCAATTGTTATCCATTTTTATTTTGCAGCTATAATATAAAAAAATAAATTTTTATTTTTTTAATAAATCTGCTAATATCAAAGGAATTAAAATGAAGAAGCCTAAAAAAGAATACCAAGTTCAAAAATTGAATCAAAAGTCGCTCACTCCTTATAAGGAATTATCTGCTAGCATTCATTCGCTGGATCAGAAAGTGAATAACTTGTCTGATCAGATTGATTTGTTGGATCGGAAAGTAGATGATAATTTCAAGAAGTTATCTGATCGGATTGATTCGCTGGATCAAAAAGTAGATGATAATTTCAAGAAGTTGTCTGATCGGATTGATTCAGTTCATAATGAACTTGACCAGAAGATTGATGCGCTTGATAGAAAGATTGATTCAGTTCATGATGAGTTAAATCAGAAGATTGATTCTGTCCATGATAAGCTTAATCAAAAGATTGAAAAAGTTGCCATCGAAGTTGTGCATCTTAAGGAAGAAGTAAAATTCATTAAAGAAACAATGTTAAATAAAGAAGATGGACAAAAAATTATTGAACATATTGATGAGTTTGCCAGGCGCGTAGAAACTTATGATGGAAAAACAGTTGTTCAGGATAAACGTCTGCTCTATCTTGAGAATCATTTTATAGATCATGAAAAACGCATTCAAAAGATTGAAACCATTTTTCCAAAATAATTACGAGCAGGCTTAATAATTTTATAAGATTTGTATAAGATATGCTAAAAAAGTTGAGAAATTTAAAATTTAACGGTTATACGAGAGAAATATAATATCATCATAAATTTTCAGCAATAAGGAACACGGTTAGAGTCCGTGGCGGTCCCGCCGCTGTAATCCATGTTCTTTTCTTTTTTAAGAATGAAAAGAAAACTTTTTTAAGGAATGCCACTGTCTAGTCTAAAACTGGATGGGAAGGTTTAAAAAAGAAGGAAAGCCAGAAGACCTGCTGAAAGATTTGTTTTAGTTGTTTTTGCTGTAGAAATTAGTGCGCGATGGAATCTGATGGAAAAGGGTTCTAACAAACATAAACTTTGTTAGAACCCTTTTTTATTTACAAATGAGGTTAAACTAGATGTGAAAGCCAGGTTAAAAGGAGAAATCAATGAAAAAATCAAAAAAAGTAAGAAATCAAAAAAAAATTATTGCAGTTAGGAAAACATCTAATATTCAAGGCACAGGTCTAACTCATTACATATCAATAAATAATAAAACCAAGTGATCTAAAGATTTATAGACAGTTTGATGTTTCAGCTTTTAGACATAGGACATTCCAAATATAACTGTTTCATAGAGCCTGATACTGCTTTTTGGGCTTTGGTTCAACAGGATCAGATTGAGAAAACCTTATCTCAAAGAGGAATTTTTCAATCCTTTGCCAAGAAATCTTGGAAGTTTAAAAAGGAAATGGACGCATTACGGTTTACCCAAAAACCTTCTGCTGTTTATTTTAATCCTACTGAAAAATGTAATTTAAACTGTTCCTATTGTTACCTTCCTGAAAAGATGCGAAGAAATGGTGATTCTATGAGTGAGGAACGCATCCTGGAAGCATTAGAAATTTTGAAAAGATATTTTAAGCAAACCTTGCCTAAAGGAATGTTAGGGGAAATTGTTTTTCATGGAGCAGAACCAATGCTTAATCAAAAACCGGTCTTTGCCGCTATTGAAAGATATAAGAATGATTTTCGTTTTGGAATTCAAACTAATGCCACCCTATTGGATAAGAGATCAGTGGAATTCCTAATCAGTCATCATATTAGTATTGGGATTTCTCTGGATGCGGCGATTGAGGGAATTGCTGATCTCACCCGCAAAAACTGGAGCGGCCAGGGGGTTTATAAGAAAATTGTAGATTCTATGGAATGTTTAAGAGGTTATCCGAACTGGAGTGTGATCTCAACCATTACAAGTAAAAATATGCGTTATCTTGTAGAGCTAGTCGAGTTTTTTCATAGTCACGAGGTTCCGAATTGTCTTTTAAATGTTTTGCGCTGCACTATGTCATATTCTCGAAAATTAAAGCCTGGAGATCAGATCGCATCAAAATATTTTTTAGCTGCTTTAGACCGTACTTATGAACTTTATAAAGAAACAGGGAGAAAGCTGCTTGTAGCTAATTTTGCTAATATCCTTCTTGCAATCATTGCTCCTACAGCCAGACGATTGATGTGCGATATTTCGCCTTGCGGCGGGGGCAGATGTTTTTTTGCTTTAGCGCCAAACGGGGATATATTCCCTTGTAGTGAATTCATTGGTCTTCCTATGTTTAAAGGTGGGAACATTTTTAAGAATGAGCTTTCTAATATTCTGATGAGTCAGCCTTTCAATCTAGTGACTAAGAGAAAAGTAGAGGATGTTGAATCATGCCAGAGTTGCGTTATTCGTAATTTTTGCGGTTCACCCTGTCCCGCAGAGGTTTATGAAATGAATGGGAGCATGCGTAAAAAAGGCGCTTTTTGCGAATTTTATAAGGAGCAGGTACATTACGCATTTAGAGTGATCGCAGATGGAAAAGAAAAATCTTACCTTTGGGACCATTGGGATAAGGGTTTAAAAAAGAGTTATTGAGGAAGTAGCTCTAGCCATTAGTTTAGGAATTAATAATAGTTTAGGAATTAATAAGATTCGGATCACTGGGGGAGAACCTTTGGTCCGTCCAGGGATTTGTTCATTGATAAAAAGAGTTTCCAGCCTTGCTGGGATTGGAGATATTTCAACCTGAACAATTCATTTAGATTGTTAATTTTTCGTCGAATGTCATGATCCTAATGATTTTTTTAATTACGAATTCCATGAAATTTCGGTTGACAATAAAGAATTTTCATGGTACTATCTTGGCATGGAGCGTCCAGAATTTATAAGAGAGATTAGGCAGGCATTTCGTATCCATTCCGTTGTCGGCATCTTAGGTCCCCGCCAATGCGGTAAAACAACATTAGCCCGGATGATCGCTGCGGATCATAAACATTTTTCTAGTCCGGACCGCCCAAAAATCAAAACGAAATTTCTTATTTTAGGAAGCGCTTCGCGGGATCTTATCAAACAAAGCTCCGAATCGCTCGCGGGCAGAATTCAATTCATCGAGCTAACTCCATTTAACATAAACGAAACAGGAATCTCTGGGATTCGTAAATTGTGGCTGCGCGGGGGATTCCCCAAATCGTTCCTTGCCAGAACCTCTTCAATGAGCAGCGCATGGCGTAAGTCCTTTATTGCCTCTTACCTTGAACGAGATATCCCCGCATTGGGAATTCAAATTCCTTCTAACTCTTTGAGACGGTTTTGGATGATGCTCACTCATTATCATGGGCAGATTTTCAACGCCTCTGAGATCGGCAGTTCGTTAGGAATCGCGGATACAACCGTTAAACGTTATCTCGATATCTTAAGCGGCACATTTATGATCCGCCAGCTCTATCCTTGGAGGGAAAACATAGCAAAGAGGCAAATAAAATCACCTAAAATTTTCTTCCGGGATTCCGGGATTTTTCATGCCCTGCTCGGGATTCAGAACGAAACAGACATTCTGCATCACCCGAAATTAGGGGCATCGTGGGAGGGATTTGCGTTAGAAGAGATCGTTCGCCTTTCCAAAGCAGCGCCGGAAGAATCCTATTTCTGGGGAACCCATAACAAAGCTGAACTTGACCTTTTAATTATCAAGGACGGCAAGAGGCTTGGCTATGAAATTAAATTCAGCGATTCCCCAAAACTATCTAAATCAATGCATATCGCCATGCAAGATTTAAAGCTTAACCAACTCACTGTCATTTTTCCAGGGAACCAGTCTTTCCCTCTTGCCAAAAATGTCCATGCAAGAGGCCTTGCCAGCCTAGTTTAGTAGGTGCCCGACCTGCTTTCAATATCGTATTGAGGCAGTAATATCTCATTTAGGCGTTTAATAGTCTCACCTATAGTCATAAAATAACTAAACTAGAGTAATCTTGGCAAGTTTGTTGCTAAGAAATAAAAAATAGAACCTGAATTTTGTAATTGAAGGATATTCCTATTCATATGGAAACGCATGATTTATTTAAAAAATTCAGGGGCACAATAATTTTATGATAAGCGATTCATTTGGCAGAAGAATTGATTATTTGCGTGTATCAGTAACAGATCATTGCAACTTGCGATGTCTTTACTGCTTGCCAATTCAAGGTTTCTCATTTTCCAAACCCGAAGAAATTCTTTCAGATGATGAAATTGAACGCATTGTAGTTTAGGAATTAATAAGATTCGGATCACTGGGGGAGAACCTTTGGTCCGTCCAGGGATTTGTTCATTGATAAAAAGAGTTTCCAGCCTTGCTGGGATCGGAGATATTTCTTTATCCACTAATGGTCTTCTTTTATCTCAAATGGCGAATGATTTATTCCAAGCTGGTTTAAAAAGAGTAAATGTTAGTTTAGATACGCTGCGGCCGGAACATTTTCAAACCATTGCCCGTTTTGGGAGTTTAGAAAAAGTTTTAGAAGGTATTCGCGCTGGTTTAGCTGTTGGTTTTGATCCTCTTAAAATTAACATGGTTGTTATTAAAGGGATTAATTCCAATGAGATTAGAGATTTTGTAGCTCTTACCCATAAATTTCCAATTCATGTTCGTTTTGTAGAACTTATGCCTATTGGGGAAACAGGTTATTTTAGCAGGGAGCATTGGATGGGACTTTCAGATATTATGCAGGCTTGTGGAGAGCTTGTTCCTTTATCTCAAGACGAGTCTCCACTTGGGTTTGGGCCTGCAACTTACTTTAAATCCCCAGGGGCTTTGGGAACCATTGGTTTTATTAGCGCATTGTCTTCTAATTTTTGCAGGCGATGCAACCGGTTGCGCTTAACTGCAAAAGGGATTTTAGTTCCTTGTTTAGCTTCTGAAAAGGGAGTGGATCTTAAAAATCTAATTAGGTCTGGAGGCAGCGATGGGGAACTTTGTAATTTGATTCAACAGGCGGTTTTAATTAAACCAGAGCGCCACTGCATGGAATCGAAAAATGCAAATGCGCGCGAAATTTTTATGTGTTCTTTAGGCGGATGATGAGATAAAGTCTCATCCTATTAGGTCTAAACTGAATGTTAGTAGTAGGTTAAAGGAGAAGAATGAATCAGCTTCATTTACTTAAAACTCATTATAATTTTCTTTCCAGATTTTACGATCTCTCTGATTGGTTTTTTGAAAAATTTCGTTACAAGCAGATTCGTCCAATTGTTTGGTCCCACGCGCGAGGAAAAACACTGGATTTAGGCGTGGGAACTGGACAGAACATACCTTATTACCCCAACCATTTTGCTAAGACTGTGGGTGTGGATTTAAGTGAGGGCATGATTCTTCGCGCCAAAAAAAGAGCGTCCCTATCTGGGAAATCTGTGGAGTTTTATCAGATGGATGCAACCGCCTTAAACTTTTCAGACAATTCTTTTGATTCCATTGTTTCCACTTTCATGTTTTGCGTGCTGCCTAATGAATACCAATTACAAGCGCTGCATGAGTGTTGCAGAGTTCTAAAAACAGGAGGACGGCTTATTTTGCTAGAGTACACTTATTCTAATAATTTTTTTAGGAAACTGTGGATGAAAATTCTTTCCCCTTATCTGGCGCTAGTTTATAAAGCTGGATTTAACCGCATCACAATGGATTTTTTAAAGTTAAGCAATATGTGGAAATTGGAGACAGACCAATTTCTATATAAAGATATTATCCGTCTTGTTGTTGTGCAAAAGATTTAACCAAAATATAGATGATCTAAAAATCCAACCGAACTCTTGGTTAGATTGAGAGTAACCGTTTAGACGAGGGATTACGGCTGGGGTTGATAGGTTGGGAAAAAAATTCACATCCCTCATCTAAACGGTTACGATTGAGACAAATAGACCCCATCTTTTAATTTAATTATCCCACCAAGAGAAGAAATCCAATAACAAAATTTTTTATTTTGGCAAATTCATTGCTATAGAAAGCTTATATGACAAAAATGGTCTCTTTTATCTTTTTATATTGATGGATGGCTGCTTAAAACTAAGTTTAGCTGGAAGGTATGCTCTCTCCTTTGCTGTGGCCCTGGTTTGGAAATTTCCTAAATCAGAAAAAAAAACTATTCCTTTCTTTTGTTTAGGTGATCTTGCGGAAGAACAGCATATCCCCGCGCCTTTTTTGGCAAAAATCATACAACCCCTTGTTAAAAAAGGTCTGATTCTTTCTAAAAAAGGAAAAAATGGAGGAGTAAGATTAAATCGTCATCCAGAGGATATTTCAACTTTAGAGATTGTAGAAACTTGTGAAGGAAGTTACGAGCGGTCCAATTGTATTTTTTATCCTGAAACCCCCTGCGCAGGAAAAAAATGTTCCTTATTTTGTCCTTTAAGAAAAATCGAAGAAAAGTTGAGATTGGAACTAAAAAATATTTCTTTAGAAGAATTAGCGTGTTCTCTAAAGGCGCATCCCCGGAGGGGGTAAGCGAATTTTAAGAAAAATATGGCTGCGACTATAATTTCTTACTGACTCGTTGCAGCCTAATTGATTATAAGAGGAGACTAAGTTTATGGAAGAAGTTAATTCTAGCGATTCCTGGGATAATGTAGAAATTGGCAAGATTGGAATTTGGTTTTTTATTCTAACAGAAATTATGCTTTTTGGAGCTTTTTTTTCAAGTTACGTGATGATTCGCTGGGGAAGCTCTGTTTGCGCTTTGGGAAGAACAGCCTGGCCTCAAACAGGTTTTAAACAAGGTTTAATTCTGGCTTTACTCAATACAGTGATTCTGATCACAAGCTCTTTTACCATGGTAAGAGCCTATGCGGGTTCTGGCAATAGAGACGAAAGTTTTTTTAAGAAGTACCTTTTGGCAACCATTCTTTTAGGCATTCTTTTTTTATTGATTAAATCTTTTGAGTATGCTCTAAAAATTCATCATGGCTATTTCCCCGGAAGCTCATTTCTTGAAACAAATCCAGGACTTACCATCTTTTTTTCTTTTTATTTTATGTTAACTGGACTGCATGCTCTGCATGTGATGATCGGAGTATGTTGGAACTCTTTTTTATTTCGATCCTTTAAAGTTTCTGGTTTTAGCGGCCAGTTAACTTCTAAATTGGAATATGCTGGGATCTACTGGCACTTTGTGGATATTATTTGGGTCTTTCTTTTTCCTCTGTTTTATTTAATTTAGCGTCCAAAATAGGAGGGTTTTATGGAGAAAATTTGTGATAAATTTTATGGAATTATTTATCTAGTTTTAATAGCGCTTACTGTTTTAACGGTTCTTTCTGCCCAGATGGATTTTGCGAGAAGTTTAACCATACTCATCGCTCTCTCAATCGCATTGATTAAATCCAGTCTGATCGCGCTTTATTATATGCATTTGCGCACTGAAAAGCCGCTTATTTATTTTATTGTTTTAATAGGAATCGTGACTGTATTCATCCTCGCAGTTGGGATTTTTCCAGACATTGCAATAGGATTATAAATTAAATTTTAGATGAATGAAATTGGAGTTTAGTCTGGCATTCTAAAAGTGAAAATTATTTTTAAAGCGCATGATTCATGAAAATAAATAGAGATTTATTGCTTTTGTCCCTTGCTCTTTTTTTGTTTTTCGCCTATTGGTTTTGGTTTATAAGAACAGTGCATAAACCAAATGATTTAGAGAGAATCAGCTCGCTTCCTTCTTTTTCAATGATTAATGCGCATTCTGGAAAACCCATGAGGAAAGCGGATTTATTGGGAAAAGTCTGGATCGCTGGTTTTATTTTTACTCGCTGCTCAGGCCCTTGCCCAATCATCAGTTTAAACATGTCTCGATTACAAAAACAATTGCCTCCTGGAATTTTTTTGGTTACTTTTACAGTTGATCCGGATTGGGATACACCCGAAGTATTAGCGCGATACGCTAAGAATATCCATGCTGATTTAAACCAATGGTTTTTTCTTACAGGCGCTAAAAAGGAGATTTATGATCTTTTATATGAAGGATTTAAATTGCCAATTTTAGAGGAGCCTAAAAATAAACCAGAGTTTCGTATTACTCACACAACTAAGTTAGCGCTTGTGGATAAAGATGGGATGATTCGAGGTTTTTATGACGGCACTGATCCTGCTTCTTTAAAAAAAGTGAAAAAAGATGTTTTAAAAATTTTGGAGGAAAAGCATTTATGAAATATAAAGATTTTTTATACCTTACTTTTTTTTCAATGGTTTTAACGTTAATCCTCTGGGTTCTTATAAGTTATACAAAGATTATGCCTCTGGCCGCATCTTATGAAGCAGAGCATGTGGATGGAGCTTTTAATGCCATGTTAGCGGTTACAGTTCCTATTTTTGCTTTGGTGATCACATTTGTCGTCTATACTCTTTTTCGATATTCAGCGGGGAAGGAGCAATCTGAGGGAATTAAATTTTATGGTTCAGGAAATGGAATTGTGGAGGCTGCATGGATTTTTTTAAGTTTAATTCTTACCTTAGGATTAGCGGCTTTAGGAACCAAAGAATTGTTTGCGATTAGGGGAAATGACCAAGCGGATTTAAATATTCAAGTTAAAGCCTCGCAATTTTCTTGGGAATTTTATTATCCGGAACAAAATATATTTTCTCCTGAACTTATTCTTCCGGAAGGCAAAAGAGTGCGGCTGCTTTTAAGTTCTGAAGATGTGGTGCATTCTTTTTGGGTTCCTGAATTCCGATTAAAACAGGATTTGTTGCCAGGCAAGGTGGTTAAACTCCTATTTACGCCAAACAAACTGGGGAAATATACGCTTTTATGTTCAGAGTTATGCGGAACAGGCCATACCACCATGACCGCTCCTGTGAGAGTGGTTGAAAAAGGACAATTTGAAGAAAGCATTAAAGAAGAATCTTGGTAGAACTTAAAATTTAGGGGGGACTTTAAAAATGTTTTATTTTTTAAGAGGCTTAATTTTTGCATCAGCGACTTTTTCCATTATTATGTTTTGTTTGAGTTTTAAAATAACAACGCAAGCGGCCATGGCTTTGGCATATTTTTCTGGAATTGTAGCGTTTTTGGTTGGGATTGGAGCATATCGTTGTTTTAAACAATGGCTGTATGGAGAAAAAGATGCAGAGACTCACAAAGAGGAAATAGGCTGGAAACGATATTTTCAATTTACTTTGGACCACAAGGTCATTGGAGTTCAATATTTAGTTACCAGTTTTGTGATTTTTATCATCGCTGTAACAATGGCTTCAATCATGAGGTTAGAGCTTGCTCGTCCGGAAATGCAATTTTTAAGTTTTGAGCAATATCACACTATTATGGGTATGCATGGAATCAGCATGATTGTAGTGGCCTTAATCGCTATTCTAGGAGGTTTAGGCAACTATTTTGTTCCAATTATGATTGGCGCAAAGGATATGGCTTTTCCACGGCTAAATGCTTTAAGTTATTGGATTCTTCCTCCAGCTGTGATTCTTTTAGTTTCAAGTCTGTTTTTTGGAGGTTTTGACTTTGGCTGGACTGCTTATCCTCCTTTAAGCGTACAGGGTCCTTTAGGCAAACTCTCCTTTCTTTTAGCATTTATTACTGTTGGATTTTCTTCAATTTTTGGCGGGGTAAACTTCATGACTACTATTTTACGTTTAAGAGCTAAGGGCATGGATTTTTTTAAATTGCCAATTTTTGTTTGGTCTGTTTTTTCCGCTGGCATTATTGTGCTTTTAGCCACATCTGTTGTAGCGAGTTCTCTGATTCTTGTGGTTTTTGACAGGGCCATGGGAACTTCATTTTTTGATCCTTCCAGGGGAGGGAACGCTTTGCTGTACCAACATCTTTTTTGGTTTTATTCCCATCCAGCTGTTTATATCATGATTCTTCCCGGGTTTGGCATTATCCTTGAAATATTGCCTGTTTTTTCCAGAAAACCTTTATTCGCTTATAAAATTACAGCTTTTTCTTTTATTGGAATTGTGATTTTAAGTTTTGTGGTTTGGGCTCATCATATTTTTACCAGCGGCATGTGGGATTTGTTGACCATCCCCTTTATGATTACAACCGAACTCATTTCTGTTCCTACAGGCGTTGTTTTTTTAAGCGCTTTAGGCACTTTATGGATGGGACAGATCAGACTAAAAGCGCCCATGTTATTCGCCCTTGGCTTTATTTTTAATTTTTTGATTGGAGGGCTTACTGGAATTTTTAACGCGGATGTTCCCACTGACCTGCACTTGCACGACACCTATTTTGTTGTGGCTCATTTTCACTACACCCTTTTTGGAGGGGTCATTTTCGCGCTTTTTGCCGGCATCTATCACTGGTTTCCAAAAATAACAGGCAAAATGTTCAATGAGACTCTTGGAAAAATTCATTTTTGGCTGATCTTCATTGGTTTCAATTCCACTTTTCTGCCAATGTTTTGGCTGGGAACAAGAGGAATGAGGCGGCGAGTGGCAGACTATCCTCCAGAACTTGGGAATGTTCAATTGTGGGTTAGTCTAGCCGCAATACTCATCATGTGCGGGGTTATCACTTTTCTATATAACATGGTCCAATCCTCAATTAAAGGAACTACTGCAGAATCTAATCCTTGGCAAGCTCATTCTTTAGAATGGCAGATACCTTCTCCGCCGCCCAAAGAGAATTTTGAACAATTGCCTGAAATTAAAAGCCTGCCTTATGAGTATGGTAGGATTCCAAACCGTATTTTGTAATCTTGCGTGTCGGATCCAACGTCAAGATTGCAAAATCCAGGTTAAATTTAACTCCTGTTTTTTAGAAAATTAGGATTAACTTAAAACGGCAAAGAAGTCCCGTTTATTACAATTTGTCCCACTTTATCCTACCCTATTCAAATAATATGGCAATCTTAGTGCAAAATAAAAAGTATTGATAATGATGTCCTAAAAGAGCTTGCGGGAGCAAGCTCTTCAGAAAAAGATGCGCTTTGCGGCTTAAAGCTTAAGAAAATTTTGTAAAGAAGTTTTTATTTCATTCACATGTACGATTGTCCTTTAAATAAAAATTTTTCAGAAAAACAGAATGAGACGCAAAAAACTTTATGCGATCTTTGCAGGGTTCTATATTTAGAGGGCTGGTTGAATGCCATTGGAGGGAGCATATCCATTCGTGATGGAAATAAGATATACATGGGACCCATTGGCACTAAAGTAGAACAGTCTTGCCCATTGGAGTTTTTTCTTTTTGAGGATAAAGGGAAATTTCTAGAAACAAAAATTAAGGATTTTGAATTTTTAGAACAAAAATCTTTAATGATTTTATTCTATAATTTATTTAATGCGGGATCAGTCATCCATACTCATTCCATGAATGCCATGCTGGTCACATGGCTCTATCAAAAGGATTTTATGCTTTCCAATGAACTCATGTCTCTTTATTTTCCGGGTTTAACGGAACTAGATGCTTGCAGAGTTCCTATTGTTGAAAATAGTTCCAATGAGGAAAAACTGATTGAAAATATCCAAGAATCTTTCAAAAAGAATAGGAATATTCATGCTCTTTTAGTGGAAGGACACGGAGCCTATTTTTGGGGAAAGGATTGGGTGGAGGCAAAAGGGTACGCTGATTTTTTTGAAATGCTTTTTGAAACAGCTGTAAAAGCTAAACAGAATAATTTATAGAAGAAAGTAGTATAATTTTTAACAATGAAGCTTTTATTTTTTGCGCAGGCTGCGGATTGGGTTGGAACCAAAAAGTTGGAAATTCATCTTAAGAGCCCTTTAAGTTTGGAAGAATTTATTAAAAAAATCCCTAAGCTCGATCCCATTCTTAAACACAAAAAAATCATTAAAGTTTCAAAAAATCAGGAATTTATAAATTTTCAAACGGAGATTCAGGACTCAGATGAAATCGCTTTCCTCCCGCCGGTTAGCGGCGGTTAAATCCGTTTTTATTACCCGCAATCCTCTTTCTATAAAAAAAGCCATAAGACATTTTTCCAATCCAAAGCATGGCGCAATCGCGCTTTTTTGCGGAGTTGTGCGCAATAAGGAGAATGGAGTGGAAATTAGAGCCATTACCTATGAAGCTTATCTTAAGATGGCGGAAAAAGAGATATTTAAGATTGTTGAGATTGCCAGGAAAAAATGGGATGTCACAATTAAGGTGTTTCACCGCTTAGGAAAAATTCTTGTGGGGGAAAACAGTTTAATTGTGGTTTGTTCTGGAAAACACCGTCAGGAAACTTTTAAAGCCTCGCAATTCGTTATTCATCAAATTAAGTCTAAAGTTCCAATTTGGAAAGTAAAATTTCATAAAAAAAATGGATGATTCAAAAACAGCTTTAGAAAAAATATTTAAAAATATTTTTACATTGCCCTCTGAAGGGGTTCCTTTGGAAAAGTCTTTGGGAAGGGTTACAGCCGTGGACATGTTTGCGGTTTGCGATCTTCCTCCTTATAATAATTCCGCCATGGATGGTTATGCGGTTCAAACCCAGTATCTTCAGGATGCTAGTCATGCAAAACCTCTAGTGATGCAAGTTGTTGGTGTGCAAAAAGCAGGAAGTTCATTAAAAAAGAAAATCAAAAAGGGTCAAGCCATAAAAATAATGACTGGTTCTCCCATTCCTTTTGGCTGCGATGCTGTAGTTATGAAAGAATTTACAGAACCCTGTAAGTGTGATCAGGTTAAAATTTATTTTGCTCCAAAGGCAGGGGATCATATTCGTTCCAAGGGGGAAGATGTGCATAAAGGGGATCTTTTTTTAAAAAAAGGAATTTTAATTCGTCCTTATGAAATCGCTCTGCTTGCATCCCAAGGAGTGACCCGGGTTCCTGTAGTCCGTCAGGTAAGAGCAACTGTTTTTTCTACAGGGGATGAACTGGTTAAAGTTTCATCTCCCTTAACTTTTGGAAAAATTAGAAATAGCAATGGGCCAAGCATTGACGCTGCTCTCACTCGATGGAGCGTTAGAGTAAAAGATTGTGGGATTGTAAAAGATGATCCTAAAAAAATTGAGAAAATTTTAAGGAAATCTCTTTTGGTAAGCGATCTTATTATTATTTCAGGAGGAGTCTCTGTTGGGGATTTTGATTTTACAAAAACAGTTTTAGAAAAAGTAGGAATCAAAACTATTTTTTGGAAAGTAGCGATTAAACCCGGAAAACCTCTTTTTTTTGGCATACTCGCCCATGAAAAATATAAAACTGAAAAAGCTGTTTTTGGTTTGCCGGGGAATCCCATTTCAGCCTTAGTTTGTTTAGAAGAATTTGTCCGCCCGGCTATTGAAAAAATGTCTGGTTTCTCGCCCAAACACCCAAGTTACCATTTACAGGGTAAAACAGTGAACTCTTATTTTAAGCCTAAGGATAGACAGCAATATATTTTTTGTAAGGCTAGAGAAAATAATGGCTCTTATGAATTAGAAATTATTCAACCCCAAGGTTCAGCCATGATGGGCATGGCTTCCAGCGCCAATGCTTTAGCCCTTGGCCCAGTAGGATTAGACAAGATTAAAGTTGGAGAAACTCTTTTTTTTCGATGGCTTAAGTAACCCTTTAGATTAAACCCGGATTTTGCATTGGAAAATGGAATTTAACGAAAAATTCAACAATTTTTTTTCAAGAGTGTGAAAATTTATGCTTGAGCACTGTTTAATCTATTTGGCTATTTTTTTTGTAGCCTTGCTTTATTCTTCTGTTGGGCATGGAGGAGCATCTGGATATTTGGCAGTGCTCTCTATTTTTGGTTTTATTCCTTCAGAAATGGCATTGAGCGCGTTGATTTTAAACCTATTAGTTTCTGCTGTTTCCTTTATCGCATTTAGATCTTCTGGCAGTTTTAGATTTAATCTTTTTTGGCCTTTTGCTCTTAGTTCCATTCCATTCTCATTCCTAGGCAGTTTATTGCCTGTTTCTGACAAAGTTTATAATATCCTGCTTTCTTCCATTCTTATTTTTGCAGCTTATCGCTTAATAAAGTTCAATGGAAAAATAAATCAGCCTGAAAAGAAAAAGGAATTTTTTGTTTTTTTAGCTCTTGTTTTAGGAGGGATCATTGGCTTTCTCTCCGGATTGATTGGTATTGGCGGGGGCATATTTTTAAGCCCCATTCTAATTTTGTCTGGTTGGGCAGATGTAAAAGAAGCAGCCGCCATCTCCGCGCTTTTTATTTGGGTGAACTCAACAGCTGGGATTCTTGGCAGGTTATCTCATATAAGTCCTATTGTTTATGCCGGCCTTTTGCCATTGATTATTTCTGCTTTTTTGGGCGGTCTTTTAGGATCTAGATTTGGCGCATATCAATGGTCTCATTTAACTTTAAGACGATTATTAGGATTTGTGCTTCTGATCGCTGCTTTTAAATTATTTTACATCTCTTTTTAACCCGCATTGCTTGACTTTCACATAGCCAAAATCTAGGTTTGATCCAAAGTTCCTGATAAAAGGAGCTTTTTAGCTCATAAAATTTATCTTGCCTGATTGTAGCGGGTGTGTTAAACCGAATCATTCAGTTAGTTTTTGGACAAATTTGACCCACTTTTAGTTCTCTTTGTCTCATTCCTTTCTCAAAAGGCTGGTTTAAAAATCTATTTTTGGCAAATCTATTGCATATTTGTAAATTAATTAAATTTCGGAATTTCAACTCTGAAACTATATTTATGAATCATAGCATGATCGCTTTTCCTTTGACCCTCCAGTACGCCTTTAAAGGCTTGGTTTTTATTGCTAAAAATTCTGCGGGGAAAATCATTAATGTTCAGGACATAGCTGAAATAGAAAATTTGCCGTCTCATTTTTTGGGAAAAATTTTTCAGCGTTTAGTGCTTTCTAATATTTTAGATTCTAAAAGAGGGCCAGGCGGAGGCTATATTCTTTTAAAAAGGCCGGAAGAGGTACACCTTTTAGAAGTGGCAAATAGTTTAATGAGTTATGATGGGGAAGAAAGAGAATGCCTTTTTGGTTTGGGAGCTTGTGGAGAGGTTGCGCACTGTCCCATACATGGGGTGGTAAAGACTACAGAAAAAGAGATTGAAAAATTACTTGAAGACTGGACTCTTTTAGATTTAGTTAATGGCAAACAGCAGCGCTGTTAAAGTCAAATTAAACTTTGGGTTGAAGGGGAGGAACAATAGATATGGGCCATTTTAAGGATTTATTGAATCACAATTTAAGCCGCAGAGATTTTTTAAAGGCTTCTGGAACAACTGCCAGCCTTCTCTTGCTTAAGGAAATGGGATTTGGCCTTCTTAAACCTATCTTGGATGTAAATAATCCTTTAGATTTTTATCCTAATAGAGATTGGGAGAAAATTTATTTAGATCAATACAAATACGATAGTTCCTTTACTTATGTCTGTTCCCCAAACGATACGCATGCTTGCCGTGTAAGGGGATTTTTACGCAATGGGATTGTGATCCGCACTGAGCAGAATTATGATGTGGGACGTTACAGTGATCTTTATGGGAACAAAGCTACCAATAACTGGAATCCGCGCATGTGTTCAAAGGGATATACGATTCATCGGCGTATTTATGGTCCGCATCGTCTGCGCTATCCTTTAATTCGTAAAGGTTGGAAAGAGTGGGCTGATGCAGGTTTCCCTTATTTAAACCCAGAGAATATAAAAAAATATAAGTTTGACAGCCGTGGAACTGATGACCTTATGGCTGCTTCCTGGGATGAGGTTTATGATTATGCGGCTAAAGGGATGATTGCGATCGCTAAAATTTATTCTGGCGAAGAGGGTAAAAAACGTTTGTTGGAACAGGGTTATGAACCAGAAGTTGTGGAGCATGTGCAAGGAGCTGGGACTAGAACCATGAAATTTAGAGGAGGTATGGGACTTTTGGGAGTGGTTGGAAAATTTGGGATGTATCGTTTTAGCAACATGATGGCTCTTTTAGACAGCCATGTGAGAGGCGTGAGCGAAAAGGATGCGCAAGGAGGACGCAGCTGGGATAACTATACCGAGCATGGAGATCAAGCTCCGGGACATCCTTTTGTTCATGGATTGCAGACCTCAGACACTGATTTTTGCGATTTGCGCAGCACCAAACTGCATATTCAGGTTGGCAAGAATTTGGTTGAAAATAAGATGCCGGATTCTCATTGGTTTATTGAGTCAATGGAAAGAGGCGGAAAAATTGTGGCGATTACCCCAGAGTACAGCCCTCCGGCAACTAAGGCGGATTATTGGATTGGAGTCCGTCCGGGAAGCGATGCCGCTATTTTTTTAGCCATATCAAAAATAATCATTGACCAGAAACAATATGATGAGGTTTTTTTAAAAAGATTTACAGACATGCCCTTGCTGGTTAGAACCGATACTTTGCAAAGACTAAAAGCAGATGAATGTTTTAAAGATTATGTTTTGCCTGATCTTAAGCTCGGGCCAAGCATGAAACTGCAAAATATGACTCAAGAACAACGTCAAAAGATTGGAGATTTTGTTATTTTTGACTTAAAGAGCAATTCTTTTAAAGCTTTAACCAGAGATCAGGTTGGCGAAACATTGGAGTCAGTTAATTTAGATCCCGCGTTAGAGGGAAAATGGACCATCACATTGACGGACGGTAAAAAAATAGAAGTGATGACTCTTTTTGAAATGTATAAGCTGCATTTAAAGGATTATGATTTAGAGTCCGTGTGTGAAATCACACATGCTCCTAAAGATTTACTAAAAAATTTAGCGGAGGATATAGCTGCAATTAAACCAGTTGCGATTCATATTGGGGAAGGGATCAATCATTGGTTTCATGCAACTCAGGTAAATCGCGCTACTTATTTGCCATTGATCTTAACAGGGAATATTGGAAAAAAAGGGGCTGGATCCTTTACCTGGGCTGGGAATTATAAGTCAGCTATTTTTCAGGCTGGGAAGGAAGCTGGGAAAGGGCTTGGCTGCTGGGTCGCAGAAGACCCTTTTCATCCAGAGTTGGATGAAAAGAAAGATGGAGCTCAAATCCCTGTAAAAAATTATGCTTCTGATGAGTCCGCTGCTTATTGGGCTCATGTGGATCGTCCTTTAGTTGTAAAAACTCCTAAATATGGACGCAAAGTTTTTACAGGAAAATCTCACATGCCAACCCCGTCAAAAGTGCTTTGGTACACGAATGTGAATCATGTAAACAACGCAAAATGGGCTTACAATGTGATTAAACATTCCCTTCCTAAAACAGAATTAATTATTACAACTGATATTGAGTTGACTGGTTCAGTGGAGTATGCGGATATCGCTCTGCCAGCTAATTCCTGGCTAGAGTTTGAAGATTATGAAATTACCGCTTCTTGTTCTAACCCTTTTTTGCAAGTTTGGAAAGGGGGCATTCCTCCAATTTATGATACAAAAGACGATGCTGTAATTTTAGCTGAAATGGCTAAGAAGTTAGGCGAACATCTTAAAGATTCTCGTTTTGAAGATTATTGGAAATTTATTTATGCTAAGCAGTCCAAAGTTTATATTCAGCGTCTTTTAGATGCTTCTGTAACTTTGCGCGGATACAAAACTGAGGATATTTTAAATGGTAAATTTGGAGAACCGGGCGCAGCCTTAGTTCTTTTTAGAACCTATCCGCGAATCCCCTTTTACGAACAGATCCATGAGAGTATCCCATTTTTTACAGATACCGGAAGATTAAATGCGTATTGCGACATTCCGGAAGCGATTGAGTATGGGGAGAACTTTATTGTTCATAGAGAAGGGCCGGAAGCAACTCCCTATTTGCCAAATGTGATTGTGAGCACGAATCCTTATGTGCGGCCTGAAGATTATGGAATTTCCTTGAATGAAGAAGATGCGGATGCTCGCACCGTAAGAAATGTGCGGATGGCTTGGGCAGAGGTTAAAAACACAAAAAATTTTCTTTGGGAAAATGGTTTTCATTTTTATTGTTTAACGCCCAAGAGTCGTCATACAGTCCATTCTCAGTGGTCAAGCGTGGATTG
Organism: Elusimicrobiota bacterium; assembly: GCA_016180425.1. GTDB lineage: Bacteria > Elusimicrobiota > Elusimicrobia > 2-02-FULL-39-32 > 2-02-FULL-39-32 > 2-02-FULL-39-32. The sequence continues at coordinate 78,188 of JACPBF010000008.1, read as the reverse complement.
GCACCTTTTATGGTCTTCTAATTTTGGGGATCCTTGGAGAAGCGATAAAAGAAACCCTGGTTTAGGAGATCATCAAGTTCATATGAACCCCCAAGCAGCTAAGGATTTAGGCATTCATGAGGGAGATTATGTTTATGTGGATTCTAACCCTGCGGATCGTCCTTACATAGGAGCCAATCCAAAAGATCCTTTTTTTAAAGTAGCGCGTCTTATGTTAAGAGTTAAATACAACCCAGCCTATCCTTATCATGTGGTGATGATGAAGCACGGAACATGGATCGCTACGGAAAAAACAGTGAAAGGTCATGAAACTAGATCTGATGGCCAGGCTATTTCCAATTCAGGTTATCAGGCGAATTTTCGTTATGGTTCGCAGCAATCCATTACCAGGGAATGGCAAATGCCCATGCATCAAACCGACCATCTATTTCATAAATCAAAGATAGCGATGAAATTTATATCTGGCGGCGAAGCAGATAACCACATGATTAATACTGTGCCCAAAGAAACCTTGGTTCGTATTGTTAAAGCAGAAGCTGGAGGAATCAATAAAGAGGGAGTGTGGAATCCATCTGAAGCTAACAGGTCTCCGGGAAATGAAGATGCTTTTATGAATCAATATCTTCTTGGAAATTTAGTTCGAGTGGTCAAATCTTAAAATGGAAAAAAAAGAATTTGAACAAGATGATCCCATGTCTCTTACAGGAATGGTCTTACCTCTTTCTAAGGAAGAGGGGCTTAAGGCTGAAGAAACCATGGTTTCATGTTTCATTGAAGAATATTTTTGCATGGGGTTTAGCGCGCAACAGATTTTAGAAATATTTAAAGATCCATTTTATCAAGCGCCTTACGAGATTTTTCAGACTCGCGGGGAACTTTATGTGCAAAAAATGGTTTATAAAGTTTTAAACGGCGAAGGAGGAGCGTAATGGCTAAAGTTTATAATTGGCAGTTGGGCAGGGAGATGCACTATCCTTATGAAGAGGCTCATCCCGAGTGGCAGTTCGCAGCAGTTTTTAATATTAACCGCTGCATCGCCTGCCAAACCTGCACCATGGCATGCAAGTCAACCTGGACATTTTCCAGAGGACAGGAACATATGTGGTGGAACAATGTTGAGACAAAACCTTATGGCGGATACCCCCAAGGCTGGGATGTTAAAACTCTAAAACTATTGGAAGAAGCTAATCCGGGCAAACAGATTTGGGAAGCTCAGGAAAAAGGAGGGAAAGCTCCTTACGGAGAATATGAGGGAAAAACAATTTTTGAAGCAGCTCCGGGCAGAAATCCTGTTTTAGGTTATCTTCCTAAAGATCAGGATTGGCGTTTTCCTAATATTCATGAAGATACCTCAACAAAATATGCGGGTGATAGTCTTGGAATTTCAAAAACAGGCGCCTCTCTGCCGGAGCATAAGGCTTGGTTTTTTTATCTGCAAAGAATCTGCAATCATTGCACCTATCCCGCTTGTTTAGCCGCATGTCCGCGTAAAGCGATCTATAAACGTAAAGAAGATGGAATTGTATTGGTGGATCAAAGCCGCTGCCGTGGATATCGCAAGTGCATGGAAGCCTGTCCTTACAAAAAGACCATGCACAATATTGAAACCAGAATTACTGAAAAATGTATTGGTTGTTACCCTAGAGTACAAGGACAGGAGCCCCTTACAGGAGGCGTTCCCACTGAAACTCGCTGCATGGCTTCCTGTGTTGGCCAGATTCGTTTACAAGGATTAGTTCCAGTTGATCCTAAAACAAAAGATTGGAAGTCTGATCCTAAGAATCCTTTATATTATTTAGTTCGAATCGCAAAAGTAGCTTTGCCGCTTTATCCTCAGTTTGGAACAGAACCAAATATCTATTATATTCCTCCGCGTTGGGTGCCAAGGGACTATTTGCATCAGATGTTTGGCCCTGGAGTGGACCAAGCGATTGAAACTTATCAAAATCCAAGCCGTGAATTGCTTGCTGTTTTGCAGCTTTTTCGCAAAGATCGAAGGATTATTTTTCATTACGGCATAGAACAGGGAGAAAAAGCGCATGAAATCAGTTTAAGAGGTAAAAAAAGAACTATCTATGACGATACCATTACAGCTTATGGAAAAGAGAATCAGGAATTGTTTAAAGTTAAGGTGGAAGAACCTTTTTATATCAGAGGAAAAGAAAGGACCAATGCGGTTTAGCGTAAATCAAAGATTATCAGAATTCGATAGAAAATAGAATGTTCAGGTAGAATCATATCAGGAGGAACTATGATTAGAGAAAATAAAGAGAAGGTGAAATTAAAAGAGATCAAAGTCAGAGGCGTTATCTATCGCCTCTTCGCTGAATCTTTTAGAGAGCCGAATCCTATTTTTGTAATGCATCGCGAATTAGAGATGCTCTTAGCTGAACTTTCTAATATTGGAGAGATCCCTTTGCCTCCAATCCCCGCATCTGACCCAAGCACTGAAATCCATTCAGTGTTTGGACACAATCTTTCACCGGATGTCCCTCCTTATGAAACCCATTACGGCAGGTTAGACGTATTCCGTTCCACGCAAAAATTAGCGAACCTCTCTGGATTTTATAGAGCATTTGGTTTAGAGCCACAGGCAGGAGATAGAAGGCCTGACCATCTCCCGATAGAATTAGAATTTATCTCTTTTCTTTGTTTAAAAGAAGCGCTTGCCCTAGAACGAGAAGAACTGGAAAATTCGGAAATTTCTAGAAACGCTCGCTCAAAATTTTTATCTGAACATCTTTGTCAGTGGATTCCTTTTTTTACAGAGTCTTTATGTCAAAAAGCGTCTGGAAGTTATTATGCCGGTCTATCAAAAAGTTTATTGGCATTTATTTTATGGGACGCAAAATCTTTGGGAATTGAACTTAACGTCAATGAATCAGAGACAGTTAGAAAAGAGGATCCTGAAGATTATTGTTCATCCTGCCTTGGAGGAATTTAAGGAATGAAGAAATTAAAATGGCTTCTTTGTTTAATTTTTATTTTTATTAGAGCGGCAAATTCTGCTGATTTAGAGCTAAAAACTAAAAAAATTGGAAAAAAAGTTTCTTTAGATCCATTTGATTCTATTTGGAATAAAGTTAAAAGCGTTGAAATTCCTTTGATGCCGCAAGTCATTGCGCCTCCTGGAGGAGGCGGGAGCGTTGCAAAGATCTGGATCAAAGCTCTACAGAATAAAAATGAGATTTTTTTCCGTTTGGAATGGGAGGATCCAACTCTTAATGAGAATCCAACTGCTGCTGAATCTTTTACAGATGCGGTTGCCTTGGAGTTTCCAGAGAATTCCGGGTCTTGGCCTTCTCCATTTATGGGGGATTTAGAAAATCCAATTTTGATTTGGAGATGGTCTGCAAGCGCGCAAAAAGATTTAGATCAAGGGTTTCAGTCTGGGGAGATCACTCATCCAAATAAAACAGCGGACATTTACCCTTTTGATGGAGAAATTACCTTTAGAGCAGGTGAAAACGCGGGAAATATTATTTCAAAACGTAAGAGGGAAACTCCGATTGAGACTTTAGCTGCTAAAGGATTTGGCACTTTGACGATTCTGGATGATTCTTCTGTAAAGGGTAAAGGCGTTTGGCGGAATGAGCGTTGGCATGTTGTTTTAGAAAAAAAATTGGATGAACCTATTAAACATTGGCTGGAATCTGAAATTCCTTTTGCAGTTGCTGTCTGGGATGGACAAAACCAAGAAAGAGATGGAATAAAATCTTTTTCTATCTGGTATCGGCTTGTTTTAGATGGGAAGAACCCTAAGAATAAGAGTTCACAAGTTTCAAAAGGAGAGATGGTTTATCTCCGCTATGGATGCGGAACGTGCCATGGAAAAGGAGCTTTAGGCGGAATTCATAATCCTAACTCTCAACTAGATCCAATACCCTCATTAAATCAAGTGAAAGAGACTTTTACTCAAGAGGAGCTGCAAAAAGTAATTTTTAATGGCAGAGAACCGGAAAAAGCTGATCCCAGGGCAGGACCTCCTCCATTTAAAATGAATGGGTGGGGAAGTGTTATGAGTCAGGAGGAAGTTCATGACTTAATGGAATATCTTTTTAGTCTTCAGACTAGTGTAGAAGAGTGGAAATAAGAATATGCATAAAGTTGTAACAATGGGTTTGGGATGGGATGGATAAATAATAGAGGAGGTGGTTCTAATGCCTAATATTGGAGTTTGGGATTGGATTATTATTGTGGGAATTGTGCTTCTACTTTTTGGAGCAAAAAGATTGCCAGAACTTGGCAGAAGCGTTGGCAGAAGTTTGAGCGCATTTAAAGAAGGCTTAAAAGATGTGGAGAAAGAAATAAAAAATGATCCAGAAAACAAAAATTCTTAAATAAGAGAATAATTATATTTAAGCGGATTTCATGTTTTTTATAAATCGTTTAGAGGTTTTTGGATAAAAATGGACTGGAAATTGTTCTGGCTGACTTTTGCAACTATTTTTTTATCTGAATTAGGGGATAAAACTCAATTAGGGGTTCTTTCTTTTTCTGCGACCTCTCGTTCCCCTCTTACAATTTTTTTAGCCGCATCCTGCGCTTTAACCTTAGCAAGTTTTATAGGAGTTTTATTTGGCACTTTGTTTTCAAAGTTCATCCATCCAAAAACTTTACGAATTATTGGAGGGATACTTTTTATAGCTATTGGCTGTTGGATTTTATTTAAAAAAGATTTGGGGTAAAAAATTATGAATACGGCAACTTCATTAGTGGATAAAAATGAGATATTTTCTTTTCGTGAATCAGCAGAACTATTTTTAAAAGGGGAGATGGATCAGGAGACCTTTAAAAAAATTCGGTTGATTCAAGGGGTTTATGTTCAAAGAGAAACCAATCGCTACATGTTGAGGGTTAGAATACCCTGGGGCGGGCTAAACTCTCAACAGTTGGAACGGATTGCAGACCTTACAGATATTTACTCGGATAGTTCATGTCATATTACCACCCGCCAAAATCTTCAATTTTATAATATGAATTTAAAACAGGTTTGTGAAATGATCACTTATCTTTCAGAAGTAGGCATCACTTCCAGAGAAGCTTCTGGAAACGTGGTTAGAAATATTGTCTCTTGCCATTTGTCTGGTGTGTGTCAAAAGGAATGTTTTGATGTGACTCCTTATGCTGATTTCTTAACTAGATTTTTAATTAGGCGTTCCGAGTTTCAAAATTTACCTAGAAAATTTAAAATTTCTTTTTCAGCCTGCCAAATGGATTGCGGATTAACAGCGATACAAGATCTAGGATTAATTGCAGTGGTTCAAAAGGGGAATAAAGGTTTTAAAGTGGTTGTAGGAGGGGGGTTGGGTACTGTTCCAAAGACCGCTCAGGTTTTAGAAGAATTTATGGGTCTTGAACTTTTAATCCCAACAGTTCTAGGGATCCTATCTGTTTTTAACCAAAGAGGGATAAGAAACAATCGCTTAAGAGCGCGCCTTAAATTTTTAGTGGAAGAAATAGGGATTGAAGAATTTAGAAAATCTGTATTTCGGGTGAGAGATCATCTAATAAAAACAGAATACCTTCCTGTTTTAGACTATGAGGAAGAGGCTCTTTCGCCTTCAGTCAATGATGGTTCCTATTCTATTAAAGAGGAATCTCCTGAATTTAACCGTTGGTTTTTTAGTAATTGCGTTTTAGAAAAAAAGAACGGAACTTTTTCAATTAATATTATAGTGCCTTTAGGAGAGATCAGTTCAGAAGCCCTGCGTAAAATAGCTAAGATATCGGATCACTATTCTTTAGGCAAAATTCGCACTACCAATAATCAGAATCTTGTTATTTTTGGGATAAAATCGTTTGATTTAAAATCGCTTTATGATCTGCTTTTAAAAGCTGGTCTTGCCATGCCTTGCAGCAGCCGTTTGTGCGATGTCACAAGCTGCCCCGGAGCTAGCACCTGCCCATCTGCAATTACAAATTCTAAAGCTCTTACCGCTGAGCTGATACGTTTTTTTCAAAATGGAGGTAAATCTTTTCAAGAGATACAAGCATCCATAAAAGTATGCGGTTGTCCAAATTCTTGCGGGCAGCATCATACCGCCGCGCTTGGACTTTCCGGAAGAATGCAGATATTTAAAGATAAACAGGTGCCTTCCTATGAGCTGGTTTTAGGGGGACAAATCAAGGATGGTTTTTTAAAGTTCGCTGAATCAGCTTGTAAAATACCGTCAAAAAGAGTGGTTTCCGCAATTTCTCGCATCCTTCATTGGTATAGAAGGGAAAAACAAGAGGAGGAAACTCTGGAAAATTTTATTTGCCGTAAAGGGGTTCATTCATTTAAGGATATTCTTGAATCCCTGATAGATCTAGAACATTCGCCTCTTGCTCCTGAAGAATTCCATGACTGGGGTGAGGATACGGATTTTCAACTAAAAGTTAAACCAAGCGAGTGCTAGCCCGAATAATTCACTTGGATTGTGGAATTCGACAATCCAAGTGAATTATTCGGGCTAACCTAAATATCAATAGAAAGGTGTTAGATGGTTAAACTGGGGAAATCTAATCCCGCCCTATTTTTAAAAATCCCAAACTCATATAAATATCATCATTTTAGTCTGATTTTCTGGCAAATTTGTTGCATATACTAGAAATGATAGGGGGATAAATTTTATGGATGCTTTTGCAAGATATTTTGTAGTAATGGCATTGATATACTTAGGGGTAGGAACTTTTTTAGGATGGATCATGACTCTTCCTTTTGCTGATTCAGGCGCATTAATCTATAGGATGATTCCAACCCATGTTCACCTAAATTTATTAGGGTGGATTTCAATGATGATTTATGGTGTTTTATACCATATTCTACCCCGTTTTTCAGGGAAAGAGCTTTATTCTAAAAAACTCGCTTGGCTTCATTTTTATCTTGCGCAAATCAGTTTATTGGGTTTAGCTCTATTTTTCTTTTTAAATCGTTTAGAACCTGGCAGATGGAAAGAGGCTTTATTTTTTTTTGGAAGCATTCAATGGCTTTCCATACTCCTCTTTATTTTTAACATGTTAAAAACACTTTTTGTCAGTCGGGTTTAAGGGGGACTGGAAGATGAAGCAGATCAGTAAAGAGATGAAAGTATCAGAAGTTTTTGAAACTTTTCCTCAAACACAAGGGATTTTTAAAAAGTTTGGATTTGGAGCATTGTTGAATCCTATCTTAAGAAAAACATTTGGTAAAGTTACAAGCATTGAGAGAGCCTGTTTTCTGCATAAAGTAAAGTTAGAAGAATTTTTATTATCTTTAAATAGCGCTTTGACAGAAACTGTTGAAGCTCTGGAAAGTAAGGGCGCTGACCCTTCTTCGCCGCACCTTTCCCCAGAAGAGCTCATGCAAGTAAATAATATTTTAAATACTAATATCCGCGTTTTAATTGAACGCTGGCCTCAGTTAAAATCAGTATTTGTGAAGTTTTTTGGAGATGGCTGTTTTTCCTGCCCAGGTTTTGGCATGGAGGATATTGCTTTTGCCTGTTCCATGCATAAGTGCGATCCAATTCTTTTTTCTCAGGAATGTTTGAAAAAGATTCAAGAATCTAAGATTCATTTAAGTTCTGAGCTTCTTTACATACAGGCAAGCCAAACTATTAATCAAATTATTGCGCTCCATCCTTGCGCTCTTAGCGTGTTTAAAAAATTTGGAATTGATTCTTGTTGTGGAGGAACCCATCGGATTGACGATGCCTCAAAAGCGCATGGAATTAATTACGAAGAGTTAGTTAAAGAACTTTTGCTTGAGATTAGGAGTGGAGAGATAAGATGTTAATCAATTCCATGATGAATGAGTACGCGCTTTTAGCAATGATCTATTTAGCTATGAATCAGAATTCTAAAAATTCAGAGACCATATTGGCTGCAGAGGAAATATCTAAAAACACTGGAATTCCTTTAAATTTTTTGTCAAAGATTATGAATGATCTATCTAAGGCCAAGCTGGTTTGTTCTTCTAGGGGAAGAAGAGGGGGTTATTTTCTTGCTAAATCCTCTTCTCAAATTACCGCATTAAATGTAATGGAAGCCATGAAAGGGCAGGTAAAGCTAAATCATTGTTTAGAGTACGAAGGCTCTTGCTCTGTTTCTAGGGTTTGTCCTTTTTACTCCATGTGGATAGAAGCTCAAAACTGTTTAGAAAATATTTTTAATAAATATACGCTGCACTCACTGGCTGTTTGTTTAAGCGGAGATTTTCAAAAAAAAGATTTTCTTTTGTCGCTTAAAACAAAGTTTTCTCGCGCTTAAATTAGGAAATTTGAATTAGAAAATGGAGGCTTCGGTTTAAAAAATAATGGAACATTCTTTAGAACCTGTTAAATCGTTGGATGTAAGATGGTTGATTTGCCCTTTTCATCGTCTAAAGGTGTTGCGCGCTTTAGATGAGATAAATTCCGGTGAAATTTTAGAGGTCCTGCTTGAAGGGGGAGAGCCTTTAGGATGCATTAGCCTGGAAGTTAAAAAATTAGGGCATCATCTTTTACGAACTGAAAAAATTAAAGAGACGAGTAAGATGGAAGAGATGCCTGAAAATATTATGATTTGGATTAGAAAAAAATAATTTATGGAGAAAAAATAACATGTTTAACTCGGAGTTGTCATTAAGGCGTGTCTATTGGGAAACCACTGCGGGATGTAATTTAAGATGCCTGCATTGCAGGCGCATAGAACTCCTAGACCATGTTTCTTCCAATGAAATATCCACATCTCAATCTTTTGCTTTGATTGATGATTGCGCTGCAAATGGAAAACCTGTTTTGATTCTTTCCGGAGGAGAGCCTCTTTTTAGAAAAGATATTTTTGAGATCGCTTCCTATGCCGCAAAAAAGGGTTTGCCGGTTGCTTTGTCCACAAATGGAACATTAGTTACCAAAACCATAGCTGAAAAAATTAAAGATTCCGGGGTTTATTATAGTTCTGTTTCTTTAGACGGAGCCGTGGCTGAAACGCATGACTATTTTCGGGGAAAAGGGAATTTTGAGCGAGCCTTGAATGGCATAGCTCATTTAAGAGAGGCTGGCATAAAATTGCAGATTAATTTTACCGTGACTAAAAAAAATGTGCGGGAGCTAGAAAAAATCTATGATTTAGCTCTAAACCTGAATGCGAACGCTCTATATCTTTTTCTTTTAGTGCCAGTGGGTTGCGGTGTAAAAATAGCAGAGAGCGACATGCTCAATAAAGAAGAAGTAGAGGAACATTTGAAGTGGGTTTATAAAAAGGAAGAAGCATCAAAGCTTGAAGTTAGAGCTATTTGCGCGCCTCAATTTTATAGGATAAAAGCTCAAAGTTTAAATCAGGATCCAAGCAAAAATAATAGAAGAATGGGATGTTTAGCTGGAATCAATATTTGTTTTATCTCCCATACAGGAGAGGTTTTCCCCTGCGGATATTTGCCCATAACAGCTGGAAACATAAAAGATGAGCCGCTTTCTAAAATTTGGAATGACTCTGTTCTTTTTCAAAGGCTGCGCGATTCTAACCGGTTGACCGGTAAATGCGGACAATGTCTTTTTAAGGAAGTATGCGGCGGCTGCAGAGCTAGAGCTTTTTATACGCATGGCAATGAAATGGCTGAAGAGCCCTATTGCCACTATGAACCCACCCCTTTGCCTCTCTAAACATTCTATTCAATATCTTGGCTGTAAGGAAATTTTGATACAATAGATTTAAATGGAATCTAATATTAAAATTTCTCTTCGCCCTAAGACAAAATTACAAAATAAACTGATTGCAAGGCTTAAATTCAGTGAAATTCTTCATTTGCCTGAGCCTGCTTTTGCCAAGCTCATCGCTGAAATTGAAAAAGACCCTGTTTTTCTACAACTTACTTTTCCAAAAGATTCTGGCCCAAGAGCAGTATTTAGAAAACGTTTTCCGCATACCAGGATCCATCAGAATTTTTATGAAATTAATGAGGAAATAAAAAGCGGCGACAAAGCAGTGGATGTGGAGCGCCTGCTAGGAAACCACAAGGGCGTTCAAGAATTGATCCAAAGGATTGGCAAGAACTCTTTTGAGAATTATTTTCTTTATAGAGAGAGCGCTTATGCGCCTGAAGAGATCTCTAAAATTTTAAACCTTAATCTGGAAGAGGTGGATCGAATTCAAAATTTTCTTTTAGAATTTTCTATTCATTCAGAGTTTTTTTGTCCAACGACCCTGCCTCAAGAGCCCCATCACTATACCCCGATCGCTAAAATTGAAATTGAAAAAAATGGGGAATTTTTTGTTTCTTATCTTTCTCCTCACCTTGCCGCGGGAAGATATGTGATTAATCGAGAAAGGCTGTCTGAATTAAGGAAGAAGATGGACTTGAAAGATAGAAAATCCATGCCAGAGCTTTTAAAAAAATTGGAATGGATTAATTTAAGGCAGGATACGCTTCAAAAAATTTTTAAAGAAATTCTTGAAAGGCAGTCCTTGTATTTTACTGCTCAGGATTCTTCAAAACTCCTTTCTTTAACTCAAAGGGAAACGGCAAGGAGAATTGGGGTTGCTCCCTCTACGGTTTCTAGGGCAGTGAGCAATAAAACTATCTTTCTCCCTTGGGGGGAGGAAAAACCATTAACTGAATTTTTTTTAAATAGAAAAAAGGCGGCTCTTTTATTTTTACAAAAGCTTATTAATGAGTTTAAAGTTGAGCCAAAAAAGAAAATAAGCGATAATTTTTTAAAAGAAATCTTGAATAAGCGCTACCGGCTTAAGATTTCTAGGCGCACTATCAACCTTTACAGACATGAACTCAAATGAAAAATAAATATCTGCTTTATTTAGGTTTAATGGGTACTTGCACCCCTTTAAGCATGCTGCTCTGGGTTTGGTGGGTGGTGGATGTGGAAGCCTTAAGCAATCTTTTGTCTAACAGCACAAAATTTTATACCTTGTTGGGCGGGATTTTGATTTCCATTATCTTTGCCGGCATAACAGTTTATTTCATGATTCAAAGCAGGGTGCGCTGCTCAAATTGCGGAGCAGAGATGGAAAGGCAAATCATTCAAGCTGAAAAATTAGCCACTGTGGGACAATTAGCCGGCGGGGTGGCTCATGAAGTGAATACCCCGGCTTCTATTATTTCCGGCAGAGTGGAAACCATGTTTTTAGAGTCATCGCGTTTTTCTGATCAGGACAAAAAAGATTTGGATGTGATTAAAAATCAGGCGGATCGAATCACGCAAATCACAAGGAGCCTTCTTCTTTTTTCCAAAAGGAATCCAGTGGACAAAACAAGAATTAATTTGAATGAGGTGGTGAATGAGGCAGTTTCCTTAATTGAGCAGCAATTTAGTAAGCTGAAAATCGTGATAGTTAAAACTCTTTTTCCACAGGCTTTAATTATTTTTGGGCAGCATAATCAGCTGGTGCAAGTGCTTTTAAATCTCCTAACCAATGCCCGGGATGCCATGCCTCATGGCGGTAAAATAGAAATTCATACCGCTCTATCTTCCAATGTAAAACAGAAAGCGCTGATAACTTTAAAAGACACAGGGGCAGGGATTCACCCGCACTCCTTAGATAAGATTTTTGATCCTTTTTACACTACTAAACAGAGTGGAACAGGGCTAGGACTTTCTGTTTCTTATGGAATTGTTGAAGACCATGGAGGAACCATTCAGGTTAAAAGCAAGCTTGGAGATGGCGCGATTTTTTTCATTCATTTACCCTTGGTTAAATAAAAATATGTTTTTTTTAATTTTGAATTCTGGTTCCAGCTCTTTAAAATTTCAGGCGCTTGAAATGCCTAAAGAGGAAGCGCTTCTTAAAGGGATAGTGGATGGAATTGGTCAAGAAGAATGTTTTTTAAAGATTGAGCATAAAGACGGTAAATCTCAAGTTTTAGATAATAAAGTTCCAAATCATGAAGAGGCTTTAGCGCTTGTTCTGGCACAGCTTAAAAATGATCAGCTAGATAAAATTAATGCCATAGGCCATAGGGTTGTTCATGGAGGGGAGATGTACAAAACAGCAACTCTAGTTTCAGATAAAGTTCTAACAGATATTCAGGAGTTGTCTGATCTTGCTCCCCTGCACAATCCGGCAAACCTTTCCGGAATTTATGGCTGCAAAAAGTTTTTTCCCAACATTCCCAATATTGCGGTTTTTGACACAGCTTTTCATCAGACCCTTCCAGCGAAAGCCTATCTTTATGGACTTCCTTACGAATTATATGAGAAATTTCGTATTAGAAAATATGGGTTTCATGGAATTTCTCACCAATATGTGAGCCGGGAAGCGATGAAAGTTTTAAAGGAAAACATTAAAGATTTTAAAATTCTTTCCTGCCATCTTGGGGCAGGAGCAAGCATATGCGCTATTCTGAAAGGTAAAAGCGTGGAAATTTCCATGGGTTTTACCCCATTAGAAGGGTTGATGATGGGGACTCGCGCTGGATCATTTGACCCTGAGATCATTATCTACTTATTGCGCAAAGGTTATAAATTAGAAGAGGTAGAGGAGATGATTCAGAAGAAAGGGGGATTAAAGGGGATTTCTCAAACTTCTAATGATGTCAGAGAATTAAGAGAAGATGAACTGTCTGGTAATCTTAAAAGCGAGCTCGCGTTTGAGATGTTTGTTTATAGAATTCAACGATTTATTGGTTCTTACAGCGCGGTTTTAGGCGGTTTGGAAATTTTGATCTTTACCGGAGGAGTTGGGGAAAAAGCCTATTATTTAAGAAAAAGGGTTTGTGAACCATTTGGCTATTTATCTTTAAAACTAGATTCTCGAAAAAATAAAGCCAACGAAACCATTATCTCCACTCCTGATTCAGAGGTGACAACCTTAGTGATCCCTTCCAATGAAGAGCTGCAAATTGCCAGAGAATCTTACCAACTTTTAAAAACATAGATTCAAAAATATCAGTAGAGTAAAAGCTCTGTTTTAAATTTACTCGATGTTTATTTTAGATATAATGTGGGCAGAGGCCATTTTGATTCCCTACATTGCTAATGCAAAACTTTTTGGAGAATAAAGATGATCGCCGTCACAGAACCAAATTTATTAGATATAAAACAAGCCAGTGAGTGGGCAAGCCAATATTTAAAGAAAAATGTTACCCCTTCAAATATTTCTTACCTTGTTCAGTATGGAAGAATTAAAAAAATCGGGAGCAACGGAACGGTTTTAGTGAATAAAGAGGATCTCATTAAATATTATCATTCATTTAATGGAACCAGGGAAGCGAGCTGGAAGGAACGACTAGGACAGGATTTAAATTGGACATTGTCATTTGAGCATGTTAAGGAAGCAGAAACAACTAAACATGTTCATCGTTTACATCCTTACAAAGGTAAATTCATACCCCAACTAGTTGAATATTTTTTAGATTCTCATACAGATAATTTCAAGAAGGAGGTGTATTTTCAGAAGGGCGATATAGTTTTAGATCCTTTTTGCGGGAGTGGAACGACGCTGGTTCAAGCGAGTGAATTAGGGATTCATGCAGTAGGTGTAGATGTCTCTATTTTTAATAGTTTGATCAGCAATATAAAAATTAGCAAATATGGCCAGAAGGATTTGGAAGATGCTTTGCGAAGCATTACAGTTAAGTTGAGAAATTTTATTTTAGATTCTGAAACAGTTAAATTCGAAAATGAGCTTCTGGGTCAACTATGGAAATTTAACAATAAATATTTTCCATCCCCGGAGTTTAGATATAAAGTAAATAAGCGCCTTATCGATGAATTTAAATATGGTATGGAAAAAGAAAAAGAATTTTTTCCGATATTTTTACAGCTTGTTAAAAAGTACAAAATAGAACCGCACCAAAACAACGCAACCAATCAATTTTTGGATAGATGGTATTTACCGCACATAAGAAAAGAGATTAATTTTGCCGCGACTTTAACCAGTGAAATTAAAAACCAAAAAACAAAAGAGATTATCAATATTATCCTAAGTCGAACTATTCGCTCTTGCCGGGCAACTACCCATGCTGATTTAGCGACGCTGAAAGATCCAGTGACACAAACTTATTATTGTTCAAAACATGGAAAAATTTGCAAACCTTTATTTTCTATTATGGGTTGGTGGGAACGATACAGCACAGATACCGTTGAACGCCTGGAAGCATTCAATAAACTCAGAAGTAACACACATCAAATCTGTTTAACTGGAGATTCCAGAACTATAAATATTTTAAAAGAAGTAGACAAGGAAAATCCTGACTTCGGGAAAATCTTAACCAAACAGAAGTTCAATGGTATATTTTCAAGTCCTCCCTATGTGGGTCTGATCGACTATCATGAACAACATGCCTACGCCTATGAGTTGTTTGGTTTTAAAAGACAGGATGAATTTGAGATTGGTCCTCTTTCCAAAGGTCAGGGAAGCGAGGCAAGGGCTTCTTATATTACGGGAATATCTGAAGTGTTAAAAAATTGCAGAAGATTTTTAGCAGCTGACTACAATGTTTTTTTAGTTGCAAACGATAAATATAATATTTATCCCAAAATAGCAGAAGCGTCTGGCATGAAAATAGTCAACCAGTACAAAAGACCGGTGTTAAATAGGACAGAAAAAGATAAATCGGCCTATTGTGAAAGCATATTTCACCTAAAGGAAAAACAAGGGAACAATGGGGCTACCAAAAGATAAAATCAAATCAGTAGAGGAAGTTTTAAAGGAAAGGTTAAGAAATAAATTCAAAAGTTATAAACCTGAACCAGCTTCGATGCCATTTCATACGAGGCTTTTAGGGAAGGACAGATTAGCATTGTTTTCATTTATCCATTCGTTGAATACAAATTTTGGCAGTAACATATTTGAACCGGTGGCATTGGAATTGGCAAAGGGTAATTTTAAAGTTGCCCTATCTCACGCAAAAGCTGGTGATTCAATAAGTGAAGGGGCACAGTTTCAGATTCAAAAAATTATGGATGATCTTTCCACCGCAGTATCAACTCCAAATAAACCTGAAGCAACAGAAAAAATTAGAAAAGTTTGCTAGAAAGGAATTTTGAGAAAAGTTAAAACCACAATGGTAGATGTAATGCTAGAAGACAAAAATGGTGAACTTTATTTATTCGATATTAAAACGGCCAAGCCTAATGCAGGCGGTTTTAAGGAATTCAAAAGAACTTTATTGGAATGGACAGCAGTGGTATTAGCAACTAATCCAGATGCAAAAGTTAATGCAATGATAGCTATCCCCTATAATCCATATGAGCCCCAACTTTATAATCGTTGGACTATGAGAGGGATGCTCGATTTGAAGCATGAACTGAAGGTCGCTGATGAATTCTGGGATTTCCTTGGCGGTAAAGGTGCTTATCAAGATTTATTGGGCTGTTTTGAAAGGGTTGGTATAGAACTGAGAACTGAAATAGATCAATATTTCGATAAGTTCAAAAACAGAGAATAAATGTGTTTATTAAGCATTTACAATTTTTTTATTATGGATAATTTTATCGGCGATGTATCAACGGAGATTTTACCGAATCTTTATCCGTATTGACAATATGTAATACGTCTGCTATTCTATCACATTATAAGGAGGTCTATACTATGAGCATGTTTGCGCTAAGAATCCCAGAACCTATGAAAAAAGAAATGTCTAAGATTCCTCTTAATTGGTCAGATTATTTGAGAAGTTCTATTAGTGAAGCGCTAGAATCACAAAAGAAGCGAAACTTGTTTAAGAAACTTCACAATTTAGCTCAAAATAGTCCCAACTCTAAAAAAGGGACTGCGGCTAGAATTATTCGTCAGATTAGAGATCGTGGCTAATCCTATTATTTTAGATGCGAGCGCATGGTTGGCAGTTCTACTAAAAGAAGAAGAATCTAACCAAATAGAGTATTTGTTGGGAGAACACTCTTTATTGGCGCCGGAATTAATTTATTATGAGGCAGCCAATGGAATTTTATTTGCAAAAAGAGGTGAACGAACAGCTTTTAAGAGCGTGCCTTTAGAAGAACTTTTAAATTTTATTTTTGAATTTCCAATACGGACGATTCAAAAAGACGTGTGGTGGGAAAAATCTGTAGAAATTGCGCAAAATTATGATCTTACATTTTATGATTCAACCTATCTGGCTTGCGCCAAAGCGCTGGATCTACCTCTTTTAACTCTTGATAAAAAAATCTCTCAAGTTTTAAAAAAAGAACATTTACAAACCCACGATATCAAATAATCACGTGAGTGGCTGGCTCATTCATTTTATCTAGCAAAAAGCAAAACACTCTACTTCTCCTCTCCTTTTGGTGGAACGCCGCTAAAATTGGAGTTTGACCTAAAAGTTCTCTGTTCGGGTTAAATTACTCCCCGCTTTCTAATAGAACATTGATAAATTTGTTGACTTGAGGGGGCAGGGCTCTGCCTTTAGAAGTGATAATTCCTAAGGGTCTGGTTAAGGGTTTTCCAGAAATTTCAATGGCATGCAAAGTTTTATGGATCAATTCATTTTTTATTGTGACCAATGGCAGTATGGAAATTCCCGCATCCACTTCCACAGCT
Source organism: Elusimicrobiota bacterium (assembly GCA_016180425.1). Taxonomy (GTDB): domain Bacteria; phylum Elusimicrobiota; class Elusimicrobia; order 2-02-FULL-39-32; family 2-02-FULL-39-32; genus 2-02-FULL-39-32. The sequence goes on along the minus strand of JACPBF010000008.1, from coordinate 61,745 downwards.
TTTTTTAATGTTTCAATATTGTCAAATTCCATGGTGAGCTTAATTCCAACCCTATGCTCATGCAGAAACTGATCCACAATTCTTCTTGTTGGGATCCCTTTTTCAAAAGAGACAAAATGTGTTCCATTTATTTTTTTAATATTTATTCTTTTAAATTTAGCTAATCGGTGCTTCGGGTGACAGATAATAACTAGCTTATCCCTGCGGAACGCAATCACCTCAATTTGAGGCAAAATCCTAGGGAAAGCCACGATCCCTAAATCTGCCCGTCTTTGAATCACCTCATTATAGACTTGGCTATCCCGCATGTATTCTAATTTTACGTTCACTTTAGGAACCTGTTTTATAAATTTTTTAATATATGGGGGCAGCTCATGCAGCCCAACTCCATGGATGGAAGCCACCCGCACATTGCCTTGAATCAGTTGTTTTGTTTTATTGAGATTTTGACACAAGGCTTCAAAACGCTCTAGGATCATTTTTCCTTCCTTATATAGGATTTCACCTTCTTGAGTTAAGGCCAGATCATTTTTGTTTCTTATGAGCAATTTGGTTTTCCAAAGCCTCTCTAATTGCCTTATTTGCTGGCTGACGGCAGACTGGGTGATAAAATTGGATTCAGCGGCTTTAGAGAAGCTTTTTAAATCAAAAATATCACAGAATATTTTTATGGATTCAATATGCATATATTAGTTTCTGCACTGAAAGTCATTTGACTCGCGTAACGAAAGCACTTTCAGTGCAGAAACTATATTAGATTTTCTAATAGTTACCATTAGAAGATTTCATTATACTTATATTAAATTTCCTGTTATAATGCAAAAGTAGTTTTGGAAAATTTTTTCTATGAGAGGACAAAAATGAAAGAAATTATCGCTGTCATCCGTCCCAATCAATGGCAAAAAACTAAATCCGAGCTTTTTTTAGGCGGGTTTAACTCTATTACGGTCCATCGCGTCTATGGGCGGGGCAAGCAAAAAGGGCTTCGCTATTTATCTAAATCCGGCAGCCTTGAAGAAGGAATTGTATTTCTGCCAAAGAGAATGGTTACTATTTTCGTCAATGATCTGGAAGTGGAGCCTGTTTTAAAAATTATTGAACGGATTAATAAAACAGGTTCAATTGGGGACGGAAAAATTTTCGTATTGCCATTAGAAGAAGCGGTGAGAGTGCGCACTGGCGAAAATGGCGATTCTGCCCTATAAATAGGAGATCCAATGAACATGAAAGCCTTTCTTAAATCTGGTCATAGCCCGACTTTATTTAGTTCATTTTTATATTTTGATTTTTGTTTTGCGGTCTGGGCATTAAATGGCGCAATGGCTCCTTTTATCAGCGAACAATTTGGACTGTCTCCTTCACAAAAAGGCTGGATGATTTCAGTGCCAATTATTTCAGGAGCGCTCTTGCGCTTTCCTTTAGGGATACTGGCTCAACAGATTGGCAGAAAGTCCGCGGCCATGATAGAAATGGGGATGATCACAGCCGCGCTTTTTTATGGCTGGTTTTTTGTAAATAGCTACAGCGAAGTTCTTTTTATGGGCGTTCTTTTAGGAATAGCTGGGGCGAGTTTTGGAGTGGCTTTATCTTTAGGCTCTGGCTGGTATCCAGCGGAATATAAGGGATTAGTCATGGGCATTGTTGGCTTAGGCAATAGCGGCACTATTTTAGCTACTTTATTTGCTCCGCCTTTGGCTGGGAAGTTTGGCTTAAAAGCGGTTTATGGTTTTTCTCTTATTCCTATGGCATTAGCTATTCTGATTCTTTTAATTTTTGCGAAAGAGCCGCCGGATAGAGAGCAGAAAAAATTAAAAGACTATTTAAAAGTATTAACTGAAAAAGATTCCTGGGTTTTAAATATGATTTATGTGGTGACTTTTGGCGGTTTTATTGGGCTGGCTAATTTTCTGCCTACTTTTTTTCATGAACAGTTCGCAATTACAAAGATTAAATCTGGACAGTTTACCGCGCTGGTGGTCATTATTGGAAGTGTTGCAAGAGTAGTGGGCGGATACCTCTCTGACCTTTGGGGAGGGATCAGAGTTCTTAAAGTTATTTTTTTAGTTCTTTTTATAGGGGTGCTTTTGAGCAGCCTTTTACCCACCCTTTATCTTGCCACAGCACTTTTACTTTTAATTTTTGCAGCCTTAGGAATAGGGAATGGTTCAGTCTTTCAATTGGTGCCGTTTCGTTTTCCGACAGTGACAGCAGTGGCCTCTAGCATGGTGGGTGAAATTGGAGCTTTGGGAGGCGCGATTATTCCCAATGCCATGGGACTTTCTAAACAATTTACAGGCAACTTCGCATTTGGATTTATCACCTTTGCGGTTGTGATTGTGATTGCGCATATCTTTTTAAGAAAAATGGAAAAAGAATGGGTTGGGGAATGGATAGATAGCACAGGAAAATTCTTATCATTTCAGAGCCAAACCGCTGCGCGCGTGCAAATGGCGCCGGCAATGGAGATCTATTAATGTTCACTATTGGCACAAATCCTATAGAAAAAGTTAAAGCGGAAAAAGATGGGTTTGATATTTTAAATGAGATTGAAAGTATCGCTTCAAAAGGTTATGAAAAAATTTCTCCTGGAGATGCGGAACGATTAAAGTGGGTAGGCACTTTTTTAAGAAAAAGAACCCCGGGTTATTTTATGATGCGGATACGTATCACTGGTGGAAGGTCGTCTGCTAAACAATTGATCGCTCTAGCGGAAATTGCAGAAAGATTGGGCAATGGAGTGCTAGATGTGACCACGCGCCAGCAGATTGAGTTAAGATCTATTAAAATTGAATCTGTCCCGCAAATCTTGAAAGCTTTAGAGAGGTTAGATTTAAATAGTTTGCAAACAGGCATGGACAATATTCGCAATGTAAATACCTGCCCTCTTTCCGGGTTAATTCCCAATGAGCATTTAGACGCCTATCCTTATACAGTTGAATTCACAAATCTTTTTTTAAGAAATAAAGAATTTACCAATCTTCCCAGAAAAATGAATGTAACGATCACTGGCTGTTTAGAAAACTGCACTCACCCAGAATCCCAAGATATTGGCTTAGTTCCAGCTTTAAAAAATGTAGATGGATTTTATCATAAGGGATTTAATCTGTTTGTCGGGGGGAAGATGGGTTCCGGGGGTTTTTACAATGCTCAAGATCTGGATCTCTTTGTTTTGCCCGAAGATGCGGCACATTTATGCGCCCAAATCGCTTTAGTTTTTAGAGATCATGGTTTAAGAGGAGAAAGAACAAAATGCAGGTTAGCGTTTCTTTTGGAGCTTTGGGGGATTGAAAAATTTAGAGCTGAATTAGAAAATAGTTTTTTTGAAAAGTACAGAAAAAAATTTTTAACAAAAGGAAAAGACTTAAGGACAGAGATAGAAACAGACCATTTAGGAATTACTGAACAAAAGGGAATGGAACTTTATTCTGTAGGGTTGTGCGTGCCTGTTGGCAGGATTTTCTCAAAGCAGTTAAAAGAATTAGCTAGAATTTCTGAGGTTTATGGAAGCTCTGAAATTAGAATAACGCCTCAGCAAAATATGATTTTGGTGAATGTGCCTAAAATTAAATTAAATGCTTTATTGGAAGAGCCATTGCTATCTCAACTTTCACCTCATCCAACCCCTGGCATAAAAGGTTTAGTGTCTTGTGTAGGAATTGACTATTGCAATTTAGCTTTGATTGAGAGTAAAGGAATCTCTCTTAAAGTAACAAAAGAGCTTGAAAAACGGATGGGAAAAGATGCTTTGAACCAGATCAAGATGAGATGGTCTGGCTGCGCTGCTGGCTGCGGCAACCATCATACTGCGGACATTGGATTTCAAGGCATTAAAGCTAATATTAACGGCAAAATTGTGGATGCGGTCCATATTTTTGTGGGAGGAAAAACAGGAAAGGATGCTAGAGCAGCGGAAAAAATTATGGAACTGGTTCCTTGTGATCTTTTGCCGGATGTTTTAGAGCTGATCATTAAAAATTTGAGTTTGCTAAAGAATGTGAGGCGGGATATCGCGGCTGAAGCAAGAGTGGTGATGGTTCCTGCCAGTGGTGAGTTTTAATGTAGTGGCAGATACTAAAAGTGAATTATTTGGACTAAATGTTTTTGGTTCAATATTTGGGGTTAAGATAATATCAAAAATTTTTGACATTACGTCAGGTTAAAAAGGAGGTTTAAGTTATGAAAATGATACGAGCCATTATTCGGCCAGAAAAAGAGGAGGATGTGATCAAAGGTTTAGAGCTAGCAGGCTGCCCATCCTTAACAAAAATGGATGTGTTTGGACGAGGTAAACAAAAAGGAATTCAGGTGGGAAATGCTGTTTATGATGAACTTGCTAAAACAATGATCATGGTTGTGGTAGAGGATTCCATGGTAGAAAAAGCGAGCGCGAGCATTAGAGAAACATGTAAAACAGGGAATTTTGGCGACGGCAAGATTTTTGTTTCACCGGTTGACTCTGTGGTCACTATTCGCACAGGGAAAGTTGGGATTTAACCCGTATTTTGCAATCTTGCCTGTGGAATCGGTTGAGGCAGATAGAGAATCATGACCCCACAGAAACAAAAACAGAGTTTAGAAACATCCTCTTTATTGCAGGATTTGCTTAAACAACAAAATGATTTAACTGCGGTTGAGCGTTTTTCTAAAAGCAAAGAAGCAGGAGCTCTACCTGACCAGGCAAAATATTATCAAGATCTTATTCCTCTCTCAACTCCAGATAAAGGAGAACAATATGGATTTGAAGTTGACTTAGATGCTTGCACAGGATGCAAGGCTTGCGTGTCAGCCTGTCATAACCTCAATGGATTAGATGAAAAAGAAACTTGGAGAAGTGTTGGTCATTTAACCGGGGGAAGCGAAAAAAACCCTAAAATTTTTACAGTTACAACCGCCTGCCATCATTGTTTGGATCCAGCTTGTTTAAGCGGTTGTCCAACCCAAGCTTATTTTAAGGATCCAAAAACAGGCATTGTTAAACATTTGGACGATCAATGCTTTGGCTGCAAATATTGCACTTTAACCTGCCCTTATGAAGTTCCGCAATACAATCCTAGCTTAGGCATTGTGCGAAAATGCGATATGTGCCAAGATCGTTTAAATTTAGGGGAAGCTCCATCTTGCGTGCAAGCCTGCCCAAATCAGGCCATAGAGATTAAGATCGTTAAACAAAAAGAGGTTATGGAAAACGCTGAAAGTAAATCCTTTTTGCCTTTAGCTCCAGACCCGCAAAAAACTTATCCCACCACGAATTATAAAACCAAATCTCCGTTCCCAAAGAATTTGCTGCCTCAAGATTATTATTCCATTAAAAAATCTCATTCTCATTTGCCTTTAGTTTTCATGTTAGTATTAACTCAACTCTCTATCGGCGTTTTTACCATAAAATGGATTTCTAATTTTCTTTTACAAAACTCTTTATCAGAAAAATATTCTCTTTTATTTACAGCTCTTACTTTTTTTTTAGGGCAGCTGGCTATGGCTGCGAGCTTATTTCACCTTGGCCGACCTTACTACGCTTTTAGAGCTGTGATTGGATTAAGAACTTCTTGGCTAAGCAGGGAAATTGTGGCCATGGCGATTTTTAGTTTTCTAACTTTTTCTTATGCTTTTTGTTTTTGTTTAAATCAATGGACAAGTTTTTTCATTCCTAAATCAGTCTTTAATCATTTAGAAACATTGACGGTTATTTGCGGATTAGCCGCGCTTGGAACTTCAGTTATGGTCTATCGGGCTACCAAACGAGACTCTTGGAACACAAGCCTTACCATCTGGAAATTTTATCTCTCAGCCTTTGTTACTGGCAGCTCTTTTTTTCTTTTGCTTTTAGATTTTTTTAGTTTTTATAATAGCGAAATATTTTTTAATCTTATGCAAACTAGAAAATTTTTATTGCTCGCAATATTAAGCGGAATCTTGTTAAAATTAAGCATAGAATCTTCAATTTTAAGTCATCTTAAGAATCGTCACTTAAATCCTTTAAAAAGAAGCGCGCTTTTACTTATTGGTGAATTGAAAAACGTTTTTAAAGCAAGGATTTGCTGCGGTTTAGTTGGTGGCATTGGGATTCCTGGAATTCTTTTTTTAATGGAGGATTCTATTCGAATTTTTATTCTTTTGCTTGGATCAGTATCTTTTGTTCTTATCCTTGCAGGCGAACTTTTAGAGCGTTATTTATTCTTTACTTCTGAAGGTTCGGACAAAATGCCTGGAGGGTTTTCTTAAACCCGAATATTGGATATGTGAATGTCAAGCCAATATTCGGGTTAAAATAAATATGGGAATTTTAAAGAAGTTTTTTCATCAGGAGTCTGGTCCTTTAACAAGGGAACTGCTTTTAGATCCTGGAAAATTTGGTTTAGGCATGGTTCCAGCTAAGTCTTCTCCTGATGGGACCACAACCATGGTCTGCGGCTATTGTTCTGTGGGCTGCGGTTTGCGCATACATCTTAAAAACAATGAGGCTGTGAATCTTTCACCGGATACAGATTATCCAGTGAATCTCGGGTTTGCTTGTCCAAAAGGGTGGGAGGCTCTTACCCCTTTAAAAGCAGCGGACCGCGCCACAACACCTTATTTGCGCGCCCCTGACAAACAATTAAAACCTATTGATTGGAACACTGCTCTTAATATTTTCACCCAACGTTTTAAAGCGATTCAGGAAAAATATGGAACAGAATCAGTTGCTTTTTTAAGCACAGGCCAGATTGTAATGGAGGAGATGGCATTTTTAGGAGCTTTAGCTAAGTTTGGCTTAGGGATGGTTCATGGAGATGGGAATACTCGTCAATGCATGGCAACAGCGGTTGTGGCCTATAAACAATCTTTTGGTTTTGACGCGCCTCCTTACACTTATAAAGATTTTGAAGATTCAGATGTGATTATTTTAGTGGGATCTAATCTTTGCATTGCTCATCCTATTCTCTGGGAACGGATATGCAAAAATCCTAATCATCCGGAAATTATTGTGGTGGATCCCCGCATGACTGAAACTGCAATGGCAGCCACACAACACTATTCCTTACTTCCAAAATCAGATCTTACTTTTTTTTATGGAATCGCGCGCATTTTAATTGAAAAAGGATGGGTGGATCACTCCTATATTGAAAACCATACCAATGGATTTAATGAATTTTCAAAACATCTTGAATCTTTCTTACCTGAACGAGTTAGCAAAGAAACTGGAATTTCTAAAGACAAACTTTATCAAATGGCTGAAACCATTCATAAAGGTCAAAAGGTCTCTTTCTGGTGGACCATGGGAGTAAATCAGAGCCATGAAGGAGTGCGCTTGGCTCAATCTTTAATTAATCTAGCTTTAATGACAGGGAATATGGGAAGGCCAGGCACAGGAGCTAATTCTATTACAGGGCAATGCAATGCAATGGGATCTAGGCTTTATAGTAACACCACGAATCTTTTAGGATGCCATGATTTTTTGAATGCTTTGGATCGTGAAAAAGTAGCTCAAATTTTGGGATTAGATGTTTCTAGGATACCTCAAGTGAATAGTTGGGCTTATGACCAGATTATTGAAGGGATTGGAGCAGGTAAAATTAAAGGGTTGTGGGTGATCGCTACCAATACATCTCATTCCTGGATTCATCAATCTTTTGTCAATGAATGTTTAAAAGAATTGGATTTTTTAGTGGTTCAGGATATGTATTACACGACCGAGACAGCGCAAGCTGCGGATCTCTTATTGCCTGCGGCTGGCTGGGGAGAAAAAGAGGGATGTTTTATTAATTCTGAGAGGAGAATTGGCAGGGTAAAAAAAGTGGCTAAAGCTCCGGGACAGGCTTTGTCTGATTTTAATATCTTTAGATTAATTGCAGAGCATTGGGGATGTGGAGAGCTTTTTAAGGAATGGATTTCTCCAGAGCATGTTTTTCAAATATTAAAAAGAATTTCTAAAGGAACCCCAGCTGATATTTCTGGAATTAAAGATTACGCTAGGATAGATGAGGCTGGCGGGATTCAGTGGCCTTATCCTGAAGGGTTTGAAACAAGAGAAAAAGAGAGGCGTTTATTTGAGGACGGGCGTTACTATACAAATGACTATAGAGCTAAATTTATTTTTTCAGATCCACAGCCCATGAGCGAGACTCCTTCCCAAGAATATCCATTTTTACTTTTAACAGGACGGGGCAGCTCATCCCAATGGCATACACAAACCAGAACCAAGAAATCAGAAGTGTTAAAAAAACTCTACCCGCAACAAATTTACATGGAGATGAATCCAGAAGATGGCCAAAGCCAAGGGATTAAACCTAATTCTTGGGTTTATGTAGAGTCGCGCAGGGGCAAAATTAAAGCTAAGGCTTATTTGACCCCTACCATACAACCTGGCCAGATCTTTATCCCCATGCACTATCACACCACCAATCGCCTGACCAACCCCTCTTTTGATCCATATTCTCGCCAACCTTCTTATAAGGCCTGCGCTGTGAATGTGCGTAGGATTGAACATTGGGAAGGAGGGGAGGAGGAGTGAAACAAAACCCTCAGATAAAATTTGAATCCACAGGGATCATCCTGTCTGGCGGGAAGAGCGAACGTTTTCAGGCAAATAAGGCTTTTGCAGACTGGCAGGGAGAAAGACTGATTACTGTTCAAGTAAAAAAATTAAAATTTTTATTTCCAAAGATATTCTTAGTGACTAAGACCCCAGAACTCTATAAATTTTTAGAAGATAAGGAAGTTAGTTTAGTGAAAGATCAAACCTCATCTTTTTTTGCCATGGGAGGAATTTATTCTGGCTTAATGCAGGTTAAAACTTCCTATGCGTTTGTCTCAGCTTGCGATATGCCTTTGATTCAGCCAGATTTAATCCGGTTTCTTTGGGAGTCCAGAAAAGGTTATAAGGCAGTTGTTCCTATGTGGAAAGGTTTTTTTCAGCCGCTCTGCGCATTTTATTCTAAAGATTGCTTAAAAATTTTAAAAATGATGATTGAAAAAAAATCCTATAAACTAAATCTCTTGTTTGAAAAAATTCCCACTCGTTTTATAAAAGAAAAAGAAATTTTTCCTTATGATCCTAAAGGGCTTTCTTTTGAGGACATAGATACCCCTTCTGATTACGAACGAATCCAAAAAGTTTCTTTGAAACCGAAACTTGCATAATAAAATTATTTAGGTTCATGTAAATTTCAGGTTAAATCTAAATGATGCATAAAAATATGAACTCACTGAGTTTTTCACCTCCTGCCCCAACAACCCTAGATGGTTTTAAAAGGCGCGTTTCTTATTTGCGCGTTTCTTTAACGGATCGGTGTAATCTGCGCTGCCGTTACTGCATGCCTTTAAATGGAATTGAATTTTTTAAAAAGGAAGAAATTCTTTCTTTGAACGAATTAAAAAGGCTGCTAAAAATATTTAGAAGTCTAGGCGTTACTAAAATACGGTTCACTGGGGGAGAACCTCTTTTACGCACGGATTTACCTGAAATTATTAGAGAAGCGGTTTTGTTAGGAGTGGAAGAACTATCTCTGACTACCAATGGTCTGTTGCTTTGTTCTCAACTGGAAAAATTAGTTTCTGCGGGCTTAAAGAGAATTAATATCAGTCTAGATACTCTAAAACAAGATCGTTTTTTAAAAATTACAGGAGCTCAAGGTTTAGATTTTGTATTAGAGGGGATTTATAAATCTTTAGAGTTTGGGTTAAATCCAGTAAAGATTAACATGGTAGTCATGAGAGAATGGAATTTGGATGAAATTCCAGATTTTGTGAGGTTAGCTCTAGAATTTCCTCTGGAAGTTCGTTTTTTAGAGTTGATGCCTACAGCCAATAATTTTGAAGGCACTGCAGGAGTTAGTTTAGATTCTTTTGTTCCAATAGCCGAGATAAAAAATTGCGTAGAAAAGGTTGTTATTCTTAGCAAAGAAGAAGGAACTTTAGGGGTTGCAAAAGTTTTTCCTCTTTTAAATGGAAAAGGCAAAATTGGATTTATTAGTCCAGTATCCAATCATTTTTGTGAATCTTGTAATCGCATTCGCTTGACTGCAAGGGGGGAATTAAAGAGCTGCTTACATGGATCAGATTTAATAGATTTAAGAACTCCTTTAAAAGCAGGCGCTTCTGATCAAGAAATATCCAGCCTCATTCAACAGGCTCTCTTGTTTAAACCCGAGGAACATTTTATCCGTCCAAACCATTTTCAAAGCCAATCTCTGCATATGTCTCAAGTGGGCGGTTGAGCCACCATTACCAGACCCCTCTGCCTTTAGAACCTTCCCAGTCATATTCCGAATGAAGGTTCTTTTTATTGATTTTTTTAAGCAGTTGAACCAAGGAAAACCTCGTGCGGGTTTTAGGGCTTAACATTATCTTACCATTGATCAGCAAAATATCTACTTCTGTTCCTTGATGAATGTGACTATCCTTCGCCAAGGGGCTCGGAATTCGCACCGCTAAACTATTTCCCCATTTTTGAATCACTGTGGTCATAAGCATGCCTTCATACGTATCTACAAAGATTATACGGTAGATTTATTTTTTGTCAAATGTTTAATATCTTCATATGTATTCGATTTTATGATTTTTCTTTCCATAATTTTTTAGGATAGGATACGAGACTACGTATGCAGTACTACTTAAAAAAACAAGTTATTCAGACGCTTTAATATACCCTTGTTCTCGAAGAAACTTATCATATTCTGCTTGTGTTAACGGACATTCAATTAAATTAATAAGTTGAGATTTGGTGAGTTTTAATTGTTTTTTAACCATGTCTAGAAGTGGATCTCCATACACTTTATACTTAGAACCATGTGATGTATAAGTAGAGATTTGTGTACGTTTTCCATTTGAATAATAATAAAAATATCTATGATGAGTATTTTCTTCCTCAAATCCTTTCCGTTTTAGACTAGATTCAATTTCACTTCTATTAATTTGAGCCATTTATTTTTTAATAAATATATTTTTATAAATATTTTTAAGCTGTTTGGCTTCAACCGTCAAATCTTTGTCGGATAGTTTGTTATAGTGATTATAAAAATGAACAATATGAATACATAAATCATTTACTGCTTCGTCGGGAGATTCTCCAGTTCCTATAACACACAATTGTTCATTTTCGGCAAAGAAAAACTCACCATCACGTCTTAATTTTATAGAAATAGGTTTCTGAGTTTCATAAATTTTTGAAGCTGTATATACTCTCCACACTGGGAGGGGAGGTAAATTGAAATTTGATTCGATAGCATAACTAGAGCTGAAATCAATAGTGGAAGTGCTTGATTCAATGTTCTCTCGTTGATATCCAGAAGGAATGCTTCTCTGTCGTTCGCGGATCTCTTCATAAGTTTCGTTGACAGGACAAACAAGATTCATTAAACGACTTCCCCTCGCATAAGGTTTCTGTAATCGTTCGTTATTAATTTCTCAAAAAGCTGTTTCGTGTGTTGATGACTATCGTTAATATAATTTTCACAATTTCTAAGTATAATATTTTCAGTAATAACATAATCAAAATCAAGGACTATAAACTCTGCTCTACTTTGCGAAAGGAAAGGTTCAATTCTTGTAGTTATTGATCCTTTCTCTATTTGAGAGACAAAAACAATAGAAAGATTTTGATATTCCGCAGGAATGATATCAGGCAAATTTAATCCTACATTTAAATATCTTCCAATTGGTATGATTCCTTTCTCTCGTGTAAAAGGAATCATATTAAGGTAACGTAAGCCAACACGATTGAGTTTTTCGATTTTAAATAATTTTTCAAAAATCCTACAAATTGAGATCGTTTCCTTTTTAAACGACTCAAAACTATAATATTTAAGACAGGAAATTCCCAGTTTATTAAGAGAAATCATAACGGAAAAAGAACCATCTGCTTTGCGAAAATTATAAGGTTCGAGTGCAACTGCACCGGATGGAAATGATCTTGGCACAAAGACTTCCGGGTAGTTCTCTCTTATTTCCTGATAAAATTTATCCCTATTACATTCGACTGCAGGTTCACAGGGAAACCTCATCTCAAAAACAACTTCGATTAAAGGAGATTTCTCATATATCTCATATTTCATTTGGTTTATCATATTATTAATATATGAAGATTAAGTTTGTAGTAGTATTCTTATGTAGTTGGTTTCAAATATTAGCATTTTTTCAAGTCATTAGCATGAGTTTACCAAAATATTTTAATAGTTATATAATTTTTTTACGACGTTGTGAAGTGATCTAAAAAATTGTAATTTGAGAGTTTGAATTGTGCAAAATTTGTGCCAAAAATGGCCGCAAGTCATCGTAATTGGTACAACTTGGTAGAATGTCTCAAAGACCCTTTTTCCCGTCTGAAAAGTTGCCCGTCATCGGCAATTTTACCAAATCTTGAAACTGCTAAAAAAGCTTTTTAAGTCCTGTGCGTAACCGCTTCCGCCACCCGCCCGTTCCAACGACAATTCGATGCAATTTTTATTCTTTTAAAATTTTTTACGTAGGGGAATCCTAGGGATTTTATAGATGAATCCTATGTATTTGCAATACATAACATATTTTATCAAAGTTCTTAATAAATTTTCCTTTTTCAAATAGAGGCGCTTAGTAAAGAAATATTAAGACAGTTCTATTAATATTTTTTCTACAGTTTTTGAATTAATTTTAAATATTGATGGAAGGAATTGTCCTTTTACTAGGAAGAGGATCGGGGGCTGAGTTAGTAAAGGGCAAAAAAAGTGTTGCATCTTTGTTACAAAAAGTTTAAGAAAAGTTTTAAGTTTTGGAGATAAGGTTTTAGAAGGATAGAGCAGTTGGACTGCTTGGCTTAATGTTCTATCGCCGACAATGAGGGCCTTATGAAAAGAATCAGCAAAAAACAGTGCGATTTTTGTCACTGTACCTTTCTTCCAGATGCGCGGGCTTGGCGACAGCAGAGAACCTGTTTTAAGGAGAGCTGCAGGAAAAAAAGAAAAGCCAAGGCTCAACTAAAGTGGTTTTTACGCCATCCAGACTACCATGAATCCAGAAAAATAAAAATTAAAAATTGGGCAAAGGACTATCCTGATTACTGGAAATTTTGGAGAAAGAGACATCCGGAATACGTGGAACGGGACAATTTAAGGAGGCAACAAAGTTACCAAAATTTGAAAATTACCGCAAAACAAAATGAGACAATAAAAATTTTCGAGCAGCCAGAAGGCACGACCCTGCAAGTTCTACAGGAATTTTCCGCAAAACAGAACCTGATTTACAGACGATTAGAAAGTTTATTTAACGTCCTTTCTCAAAAAGAGTTCCCCGCAAAATAAAAACATATAGTTTAACCTATCTCTAAAAAGCATAATAATCAAATTAAGAGTCAGTCTTTGTTTGCCAATGATATTGGAATAAAACCTTAAAACTAAATTTTGGCATACCAACTTTTTGCTTATTGAACCCGAATATTGCATTAAAAAATGGACACTTTTCCATTTTGGTTCTCATTTTCTAAGTTCAATATTCGGGTTGAAGTTAAAGATCAAAATATTTTTTTCTCTTAGGAAAGGAAAATTCTCTAAAGTTATGATTCAGGATAACATAAATAAGATTAGTTGCTTTCTCAAGCTGTTTCAGTCATTAGGGGTTCTTTTACTTTTTTTTATCTTTCAAGCGACTTTAGCTTTTTCTTTACAGCCTCTCTCTAATTTAGAAGATACAGATCATTTTGGAACAGACTGGGTGATTGAGATAGATACAGTGATTGCGGGAAAACATAGAAATTTAAAAAATTTCATTATCCAATCAGGTGTTAAAGTTATGGTTTGGCCAAGCACAGTGACTAGCAGCCCTTGGCATGGGGCAAGATTTGGCAAACTTGAACTTCATGCAAGCTCCATTAAGATTGATGGAAAACTTTCTGCTAATTCTAGCGGACCCGGTGTGGGCGGTTATCCAAGGGGAGGTGGAGAAGGCGGAGGAAAATTCGCTAGCAATGGGGCTGGCCATGCGGGTTTTGGGGGTTCTAATTCTTATGGGAAGGATATGGGTGGCAGTTCTTATGGCAAAGAGGATGAATCTTACTTTAATTTTTCTCAAACCCTTGAAGGCGGATCAGAGGGAGGGTCTGGAGCCTCAGCCCCAGGAAGAGGGGGAGGAGCTATTTTTTTATCCGCATCTTCAATTACGATCAATACAATAGAATCCAATGCTGGAGACGGCGGTAACCTAAATTACAATGATTATGGTTACCCGGGAGGCGGCGGCTCAGGAGGCGCGATTCTGATTGACGCGCATTTTATCCAGATAAAAAATATTTCTGTTAAAGGCGGGAATGGGGGTTATGCCGCAAGGAGCGAATATGCTAATGCAGGCGGAGGTAGCGGTGGAAGGATTAAGATTTTTTACAATTTATTAGAAATCAGTCATTCCGATGTTAGTGGAGGAAATGGAGGAATACAAAATACCTATTGTTCCAATTGCAGAAGCGGTCAAGCAGGATCTTCTGGCTCTTTTTACACAAATAGAAAGCCAACGATTCCAATCCTTCAAAAACCATTTACCAAATCATTTGTAAAAAAGTCTCCCTCTTTTCAATGGATGATTAGTTCAGATTTGGATAACAAAGCAAATCCCATTTCTTATGAAATGGAAGTTTCAACGGACCCAATATTTAATTCTGTCCTAACTGGCGCTAGACCTTCTGATTCTATTTTGGATTCAGAAACATTTTTTGAAGAAGGAATAAATTATTATTGGCGGGTTCGATCTTTTGACCAACAGTCATTTTCAGACTGGTCAGATTCAAGGATGTTTGTGTCTGTTTCCACGCCTACTGGCATTTCCCTGGATAGAGTATCTAGTTCTAGTTTTACTTTAAGTTTTGGCCTTAATAATTTAGATAAGAATGCTGCGGAAACACCCTATAAAATATTGGTTTCATCAAAACTGAATTTTGATAATGCGTTTTTTAGTAAAGAAGTTCCAAAAAATTTTGGGAATGTTGTGGTGAGCAATCTTCTTCCAAATACAACCTATTTTGGCAAAGCCTGCGCGCTTCTTTCCGATGGGTCTGAATTATGCTCATTGATTAAGGATACGGTTACTCTGGCTTTACCGCCCAACAGTATTACTTTATCTTTACTGACTTCTAGTTCTGTAAGGGTATCATGGCAAAATAGAGATAACCCGCAAGGGACTTCCTATGTTGCGCAAATTTCTAGTTTCAGCGACTTTAGCAATGCTTTGAGCTCAACTACCAATGAATTTTCTGTATTCTATGATCGCCTTTTTCCTAATAATAGATACTATCTAAGAGTGGCGGGAAGGAATTGGAACGGAGTAGAAAATTTTTCCACAACAACTTTTTTTGTCACATTGCCTAACCTTCCAGCTCTGCCAGTTTTAAATTTAGTTGGCATGAATGTTTTAAATCTACAATGGAATACAACTAATAATCCTGAAGAAACAGAATATTTAGTGGAACTTTCAACTAAAAATAATTTTGATTTTCTTGCGCAATCTAGCCTTTGGACAAAAGAAGCAAATCTTAAGAGCGTTTCTTTGCAGCCAAACACGACCTATTGGTTTAGAATTAAAGCTAGAAATCAAATGGGTTTAGAAACAGATTTTTTAATTTTAAAACCTACCGTAACTTTGACTGAATCACCGCCAGCGCCTCAACTAGACGCTGGCTACGATGAATTAAGTTCATTAGGTTATTTTGTAAGGGTGTTTCCATCTTTTGGCAATAATCATCCGCAAACAGAGTTAGCTATTCAAAATTTGGAAACAGGCCAATATCTTCAAGGCAATGGAACTACAGATATTTTTCCAGTTTGGAAAACAAAAAAAGATTGGGAATCTAGTTTGATTTCTAACGCGGAAGGAGTGTTAAGTGGTTTAGCTCTTTATCGTTATCAGGTTTATGCAAAAAATTTTGACCAAACCCTGAATAGCAGTCCTTCTCCTCCTGTTAGTGTCTTGACCCCGCCTGAATCTCCTTTGAACCTTAAGGTAATGGAAATTGCTGACAGCTCATTAGAAATCTCCATTGATCCTGTGACTGGAGCTGATAAGTATTGGGTCTATTCTGCAACCTGGGCTAGAGCCTCTTCTTCTCAATATCTCCATATTGGCACTATTACCCCTTCAGCTACAACTTTTAATGATGACCTAGATGGAAGCGCTCCTGACCCGCCTACAATAAACTTGGTTAAAGTTTCTACCGCGCAACTGTTTTTATCTTGGGCTGCTCCTTTAATCTCTGCAAGTGAACCCCGGTATTATCGAGTGACTGCAGTTGACAATTTTAACCGTTCTGGAGAAAAAAGCATGATTGCTCTTGGAGCCTCTCAGGTAACTCCTGTAATCAGGGAGTATGGTATTTTTAGAAACAATCTTTTTTTAAGTTCTACCGCAGCGCAATCCTTTACAGATATGAATCTTTCTCCTAACACGACTTACCAATATTCCATTGTGGCAAGGTCAAATGAAAATCTTGTGGGGAAGCCTGCAATTTATTTTTTTTATACTGACTCTGAAGGACAGCCTCATGAAAATCTAAACCCCAATGAAGAAACGCTACTTATTTTAGGCGTTGAAACTTATGATTCTGATAATGATGGATGGGGGGATGCGATCAAGATTATCTGCAATCTTCCTTTAGATTCTTCTTTAATTAACCCTTTAGAATTTATAGTTACAGCTAGTCCGTCTCAACCAGCGGTTAAACTCATAAATAGCCCTCAAAATTCTGGAGATGCCAGAATTTTTTATATTCTGACTCAAAGCAGTTTTAGTTCCTCCATAGAGCCTAAAGTTCAGTTTATTGGGAACAGCTTGCCTAGACATGATGGGAAATACATTGCTCTTGAAAAAAGGATTTATACTGCTCTAGATCGCTTAGCTCCCAGATTAAACAAAGTTAAAGCTGCCACACTTGAAAATTCTAATCAAACAGTGGTTCAGGTAACTTTATCTGAAGCGATACCAGAAAACCAAGCCACAAACGTAAGTTATTGGAGGATAGAATCCCCAGTTGATAAAGTTTTAAATATTAAGCCCAGCGCCATCCATTACGAGAAAAACTCAACAGAGGTAAAATTAATCCTTCCCATCTCTTTGCCTAAATCCAATTCTATTTTGGTTCAAGGTCTGAATCTGCAAGATTTAAAAGGAAATAAGAGTTCCGCTACTTTTGTTACAGCTCCTTCCATGTTAGGCGCTTTTTCTTTAGATTCTAGCGCTGCTAATGGAGGACGTAAACCTTATGGCAGAGCAGTTAATCCAAGTGCGCCGGTTACTGTTTATTTTGATAGAGAGATGGATCCAAATACCTTATCCTCTGGTTTAAGTTTAAGGATGATTAAAGACAGCACAGGAAAACTTAAAAATCAGACTGTTGCTGGTCGCGTTTCTTTTTCACCTGGAATTAAAGAATCTAAATTGGTTCCAGATGAGCCGCTTGAGAGAGGAGCTGCCTATCGTGTTACAGTTTCTACATCTGTATTAGATTTTTATGGATTTAGCGCGGATAAAGAAATTTTTTGGGAATTTAAAATAGCTCTGGATCGCTTTAAGCAGAATATACTTTTTCCAGAGGATCGTCTAAAAGTAATTATAAATCCTGGAACATTTTCTGAAGATATGGGGGTTACTGTAAATTTAGATCCTGTTCAAAATGGAGAACAAGCGGAAAAAACTATTTTATTAAAAGCGATTGATCTGGAAAAAAGAAAAGGGTCTGGGTTAGGAGCGGAACACCACTACCCTTTAAGTTCCATGATGTTTGAAATCTTTGCGGAAAACAGCCTTGGGCAAATATTAAAAGGGGAATTAGGAAACAGCGTTATTTTTTCAATTGTGTATTTGGATCAGGACAATGATGGGGTGATTGATGGATCAAACCCGCAAATTAAAGCTAATAGTTTAGAGTTTTACCGTTTGGATGAGACAAGAGGCGAATTTGTAAGGTTGGCGGGAACCAGGATAGATCCTATACAAAAAACAGTGAGTATCGCTGTAAATCATTTCTCAATCTTTGCTGTGATGAGTTCAATTCAAGCTGAAATTAGTCAAGTCCGTATAGGTCCAAACCCTTGGGAAGTTTCTAAACATTCTCAGCTTACGTTAGATTATCTTCCTTTTGGAAGCGAGATTGATGTCTATAGGGTTACAGGTCAAAAAGCAGCTTCTCTAAAAGCGAATGAGAGTAGTGGAATCTTTAAGTGGAATGGGACAAATGAAGATGGTGAGCCTTTAGGCAGCGGGGTCTATTTTTTGGAAGTGAGGCATGAAGGATCAAAAAAGAGGATTCCTCTTACTTTAATTCGATGACACCTTACAAAAAAGTCATTCTCATTTTTGGAGCGCTTTGTTCTGGCATTGGCGCTCAGGCGAGAGTTGGTTTGGCTGTAGAAGGAGCTCAATTTTTAAAGTTAAAAACCAGCGCAAGGTTAGAATCTTTGGCGGGAGCAGGCGCAGCCGAAAGCCAAGAGCTATCCAATCTGTCCATAAATCCAGCAACAAGTTCTCAATTAAAATCCAAAGAACTTTTTTTTAGTCAAGGGTTTTTATTTGAGAATGTTAAATTCTCTTTTCTTTCCTATTGCCATCCCACAAAATGGGGAAACGCGAATATGGATACTTTCTTTTTGAAATACGGAGAATTTGATTCAACTAATGAGGATAGAGAAAAAATAGGGACACAATCTCCTAAAGATTTTTCCATTGGTTTTGGCTGGTCAGCGAATGGAAAAAATTTTTATTTAGAAGAATTAGATTTAGGATTTTCTCTAAAAACAATTCATTCCGATTTAGGAATAAAGAAAGCAAACGCTTTTAGTTTAAGTTTAGGAGCAATTTATAAAACCGTTTTTGAGGGTTTAAATTTAGGATTCGCCATGAATCATTTTGGGTCATCTTTAAAATATGATAGGGAAGAGCTAGCGCTTCCTAGAACTCTTCGTTTTGGTTTAGGCTTTTCTGGCTGGGAATTATCTACATTCTCCGCAAAGCTCAAGTGTTTTGTAGATGAGGTTTTGGAAAGGGATGGAAGCGCTTATAGTTTGCTGGGGACTGAGCTGACTTTACTTAAATTAATAAATTTTCAGATAGGTTATGCGGGTGAAGAAGGTTTTCAAAATCGTTTTCGCTATGGTTTTGGCATAGGCAGCCAAGACCTTCAGTTAAATTATGCCGCCTCCCCTTTAGGCGGTCTTGGAACAAAACATCTGATTTCATTAAAACTGCGTTTTAGCGGCAAACTTGGGAATTTAAAAACATTATTTTCGAGAAAGATTGAAAAAAACATTATGCAAAAAGCAGATGGGGATGAGCAAAATTCAACCATTCTAACTCAAAAAAGAAATTTACCTGATTCAACTTTTCATGCGTTCAAAAGCAACACACCTGATCTATCTCAGGAAAACTTTGATATTCGCAATGGGTTTGATCCCCAAGCGAATTTACCCTTTCCCAATGAGTTAGCGATTCTTCAAGGGAGGGGGACTAATAAACTAAAACCCACAGATTCATTATTGCAACAACCTAAGAAGATCATCAGAGATGATAAAACTAGAATTAAATCTCCCTCGCATTCTAAGGGTCTTGCAGATTTAAGAACAGAATATGATAGAGCTTTAAAGTGCATGAATCAGCGCAATCTGAATGAGGCTATAAAACTATTAAGGAATATCTACGTTCAGGAGAAAACATTTGAAAAGGTTTCTAAAAAATTGGTTTCCTGTCTAGAAGCGCGAGTGGTTCAGTATTATGCAAATCGGCAATATGATGAGGCGATGAAAGATATATTAGAAGGATTAAAGATTGACCCTTTTAATGAACGATTAAAAACATTTTACAGAAATACAGAGGAGATGTTAAAGACCGCAGAGTTTTCTCCCAAAGAGATGGATTCTAAATAAATGTTTTTGGTTAATCATATGAAAAACAGCGATGTTTCCCAGAGAAGTTTGAGGTTTAAAGTTAGCTTAGCCTCTATTTTTTCTATTTTTGTCTTTGGTTTTAGCACAGGAACTTATTTCCTATATAAGGAAAGAAATATCCGGATTGAAGGGCTTAAATCGGAAATTATTAAAACTTCAAGTTTTTTGGTGCAGCAGGCTTATATCCTTTTAAAGCAGCCGCAAGAATCCTCTTTATTAAATGCCACTCAAATTGTTCACCAGAATGTGTCTCAAGGAAATTTTGCTTTTGTGGAGATTGTGGAACCAAAAGGAAAAGTGATTGTGCCATATGATCCATTAGGTTTAAATACCATTTCTACTCGCAGTAATACCATTAAAAATGGCCCTTGGGGAAGTTTGGCTCTGGGTCAAAATATTTTGATTCAAGAAGCTCACTATCCAGATGTAGGGTCCGTGATTGAAGGTCTTTTTGGAATCGTAGAGAAAAATAGAATCCTTGGCTATTGCGTTTTAGGAGTTAGCAAAAAACCAATTCAAACCGCGTTCAGAAAAAGCATGATTACAACCATGACCCTGCTTTTCATTTTATTAGGAATTTCTGTTGCTCTTTCCTGGACATTAAGCCGTATTGCTACAGCTCCTGTGCTTGAACTAGCTAAGAGAATCTCTAGCTTTAAGGAGACAGACCATTGGGATCAGCTCCTGGTTAGCGGCACAAGAGAAGTAGAAATACTCTCTTTAAGCTTGCAAAACTACATTTCAAAAACTAGGCACTATGAACTTTCCATGAAAGAGACAATTAAAGAAAAAACAAAAAGTTTGGAAAAAACTAAGGGTGAAATGAAAGCGGTGTTAGACCTATCCAACCGTTTAAGCCGGGTTTTAGATTTAGACGGGCTGGCAAGAGAGTTAATTGAAACAGCTAAACAGCTTGTTTATTGCAATGAGGCTTTTATTTTTTTAAAGGATAAAGAGAATCAAGAACACATCAGACAAATACCTAGCGCCGCTGGAGTTAAAAAAGAACCGAACGTTTCCCTTAATTTGATTCAGGCGGTCTTGCGTAAAGGAGAAATGGAAATGATTCCAGACGCCACTTCTTTAATTTATAGAGAGAAGTTTGATCCTTTGATACGTTCTTCTGTGCTTATGCCCATACTTAGTCCTAACAGGGAAAGTTTAGGCGTTCTTTTTTTGGCCATGACAGGAGAATCGCAATTTGATGAAGATGAACTCCTTCGTCTTAAAGGGGGAATGAAAACTGTGGGGGTCTTCTTTGAAAACGTATTGCTTTTTTCTGAAAAAGAAAGACTTTCTAGACATGATTCCATGACCGGCTTATTGAACCGTCAAAACATTATGGAAGCGATCCATAAAGAATTTTTAATGGCTCAAAGGAGAAATAGTTCTCTTTATATTCTTTTGGCAGACATTGATCATTTTAAGAAGATCAATGACACTTTTGGACATTTAGTTGGAGATAAGGTGATTAAAGAATTTTCCAGAATTTTAAGCGGTTCTAGAAGAGTAGGAGAACATACTGGCAGGTTTGGCGGGGAAGAATTTTTGGTTGTTTTACCTAATACAGATTTAGATGCTGCTGTGGCTGTAGCGGATAAAATCAGTTCTCAAGTCAGCGCATCTTTAATCCATATCGGCATTCCTGAACCTCTTACTTTTACAATTTCAATTGGAGTTGCAGGAGTTCCTCAAGATGTTTCCAGTGTAGAGGATCTGATAAATAAAGCGGATAAGGCTTTATATTTGGCTAAAGCCAAAGGACGTAATCAAGTAGTGGTTTGGAATCAAAAGTTAGATCAGCAGATGCCAGAACTATTTTTATCTTAAAGATTCTTTTAAAAAGTTTTCCTGCCTAGATGGAAATAATTTAATATTGTAGTTTTAAAAGATGAAATTTATACTTTCTATAAACCAATTGCTTCAAATATAAAAGGAGAACAATCAAAAATGTCATTCTCTATTGAATCAGTGGAAAACAAGATTTTTTTAATTCGCGGGCAGAGGGTAATGTTGGATAGAGATCTTGCAGAACTTTATGGAGTTACTACAAGGGTGCTGAATCAAGCTGTAAGAAGAAATAAGGAAAGATTTCCAGAGGACTTTATGTTTAAATGTTCACTAAAAGAATTGAAATTTTTAAGATCACATTTTGTGATCTTAAAAGAGGATGGTCGTGGAAAACACTCAAAATATCTGCCTCTTGTATTTTCTGAACATGGCGTGGCGATGTTGTCTTCGGTATTGAATAGTAGGAGAGCTATTCAGGTTAACATTCTTATCATGCGCGCTTTTATTAAGCTAAGGCAAAGCGCAATTATTAATAAGGAACTTGCAAAGAAAATTGAGGATTTGGAAACAGAAGTTAGATTGAAATTAAAAGAGCAGGACGGGAAATTTCAAAAAATTATTGAGGCTATAAAAAGACTAATGATTTCTTCAAAAAAATCTCCAATTAGAATTGGGTTTAAACCATAATTTAATTAGGTAAAGGTTTTTTTAAATAGAGATTTTTGAAGGTAAAATGGTGGGAAAAAATGTTACAAAAATGTTGCAATTTGTTTAAGAAAATTTATAAAGGGTCTGTTACACTTGGATTGTAAGATGGAAATGTTTAAAATCAAAAAAGGTGAAATCAAATGAGTGAATCAGAAATAATTCAAGTGGAATATGAGGCGATTAAAAAGTTCTGCCAGGGGGATAGAAAACTTGCCCTTAGGGTTATCCAAGAGTGCGGAGAAACCATGAGGAACTATTTTAAGATTAAATCACCCCTTAAGGTCACATCAGATGAGCTTTGCGGCATCATAGAAGCTGAATTAAAGGTAAAAGTTGAAAAATAAACGAATTTTAATAGGGTTATTTAAGGAAAATATGAAAATGGCAAAAATAGCGCATTTAAATCAAGTAAAAAAATCTATGAAAACATACAAAAATGTTACAAAAATGTTACAAAAAGTTTAAGAAAAGTTATCAGATTTAGTTGTATATGTATCTTAAGATGAAACAAACAATCAAAGGTATAAAAAAGGTGGTGATTTAAAATGATTAAGTTCTGGACGGAAAAGAACAATAAAAATTGGCTGCAAACAACTGGCGCAGCAGTGGCAGTTAGTTTTCTTTTTACCATAGTGGCCGCGCCTTTTGCCCAGGCCTCTATTTGGCAAGAAAGGAAGACTGCGGTAGAACAGCTGAAAAAAAGCTCTGAGGATCAAGAAAATAATTATACTCAGATCGCCTCTGCTGCTAATTTTCAAACCGTGATTGGCAATGGGATGTTAATGCCTAAAGGAGTGAGTCCAGAGTTATTAGAAAGCTTGTCTAAAACCATAAGTCCCTCTTTACAACATAAATCCAATGCAAAATCTCAAAAGCTTAAATTGCCTTCCTATTTAGTAAATAGAATCGAGCAGTTTGGCGAAATAGAAAGAGTTTATTTAGCAGAGGGTCAGAAAGTAAATATTGAGTCTGATACAAACAGAATCAAGGAGTTTAATTTAGATGCAAAAATGCCTCTTGTAATCCATGTCCAAGATGCCCATGAAATCTATAGCGTGCAGAAAAATATCGCTTTCCTAATAAAGGAATTTATGGGGTTGGGAGTGAATGTAGTGGGAGTGGAAGGCGCAGAAGGAGTTATGCAAGGGATAGAAAAATGGAGAAATAATCCAGATCAAGAGAGCTTAAGGGAAGTGGCAGGCTATTTATTAAGGAAAGGAATTTTAACTGGAGTGGAGGTGGCTGGTTTAAGCAAAGGAAAAGGTCAGGTAGAATTTTATGGCGTGGAAAAGAAAGAAAAATATTTAGATCAAGTTAAAAGTTTTAAAGAGACTTTAGGAAAGAATAATGAAATAAAGCATTGGCAAGACTCCACTCATTTAAAGATTGCCAGCCTTAAAGCAAGAATTTATAGCGAGGATTTAAAAAGATTAGATCAAACTAAACAAAAATATGAGAATGGTGAAATAAAGTTAGGAGATTGGGCAGGAGCTTTGCAGGAAGCAACTTCTAAAACTTTTGGGGAAGAAGATAGAAATTTTTCTAATCTGGCACAATATTTAAATGCCTACCATATTGAAAAAGAGATAGATTTTAAAATAGTTGAGAAAAAACAAAGAGAATTACTGGAAAAACTTACACAGAAATTATCTCAAGGTAAGTTGGTGGAGTTGCTGCAAGAGAGTTTGCTTTACCGTTTAGGCAGCATAGGATATGCGGAGTTTTATAATCATTTAATTGAGCGCGCAAGTCTTGTGGATCTTAAGCTGACTCCTGAAATTAAAAAATACATTCAGTATCTTGTAAAAGTAGAAGGGATTGATCGGGAAAAATTGTTTGAAGAGCTTAAAAATTTTAGCGACAAAGTTTTTAAAGAGAAGATCAGCGCCAATCCTTTAATGGCCGAAGTTTATGAACTGGATAAAGATTTTAGTTTGATGAATAAGGGTTTAAATTTTAGTTTGAATGTTGAGGAATGGCAGGATTATTTAAAGAGAGAAAAAGAACTAACAAAGATTCCAGAAAAAATCGCCAAATTAGAAGGAAAAAATAGTCAATCAGAAGATCAAGCAGAATTTCAACAGGTAAAAGAGGTGCTTAAAAACGTAGAGAAATTCAGCCGTCTTTCTGAAGAAAGAAATGGAATCTTTACCAGCCAATTAGCAGAAAGGATGAAACAAAAAGAGCAAAAGATCAGTGTTTTAATTGCCGGGGGTTATCATAGTTCAGGAATTGAGGAGTCTTTAAAGGCAAAGGGAGTTTCTTTTATTACTGTAAGACCTAGAATGGATGTGGCAAAAGTTGACAAAGAATATCATCCTTTAAATGGTTTTAAAAGAGGGCTGATTCCCTTAGAAAAAATGTTTTTGCCGGAAAAAGTTTCTTTAGCATCTTTGCTTGCAAGCGAGTATCCAGATACTGCAAAAGGCATTGGCGCGCAAGGCGCATTGGATACATTTACTCCTATTTTAAGCAAATTAAAAGGCAAAAAGATTTCCGGCAGCATGGAAAAAGTTATTCATGCTCAACAAACAGGATCAATTTATAAAGCGGAAATTAATCGCAATGGTAAGGTAATTAAAGTATGGACTCCAATTAAAAGTGAGGACAAAGCTCTAAACAAAAAATTGTTAGAAAATCCAAAAGAGACATTAACTGAATTAAATCTTTTGGATGGAGTGGATGAACTAGACGCGGGCGTTGCAGCGGAAATTGGCTCTGAACAAGGACGGGTTCTGGTAAGCGGAGTAAAGCCAGCCCACATTTTAGCTAGAGCCGCGCAGTTTGTTCGAAAGATTCCAACTCAATATATGCAAGGCGCAGCTGCTCTCATAGTTGGCATACCCGTTCTTATAATGACAAATGCTTTCTATTCCCCTAACGGTTTAGCTTTAACAGTTCCCGGAGTTATTTTAGTTGCTGTTATTATTGCGTTAGCTTTTATCGGTCTAGCTCTTTTAGAAGGCAGGAAATCAACCATTATAGAGCAAGTAGAAAAACCGGCTATTTTTCCAGGGGGTGATAGAACCTCTCGTTTTTTTAGTAAACCAACAACTAGGTTTGTCTCTATTTTAGCCGCAGCGCTCTTATCCTTTCCTTTAGGCGGGTGTCCTTTACCGCCTCAACTATTAAAAGCTGTTGGCATTCAGTCTGTTTTGGATGTTTCAGATTTTAATGAAGGCGATTTATCTGAACTAGATATTACGGATGTGGTGCGGGTTGGTTCATTTGTAAAAATAAAACCAGAAAGTGAAACTACTTTTGTAGTTGACTGGAAATATAGCGAGCCAGAATCTCAAGATGAAGTAGCTGGAGTTTTCCTTAAATTAGGTAAACCGAACCAAGGGCTTGATTTACAGAATCAAAACATAACGCCATTTTCTCTGGAAATAATTAATGGCCCTAGCCAGCCTTCAATGGAAATTGAAGATGCCACCCCGGCGAATGGAGGTTCAGGCAATAAATATTTTGAAAAGTCTGTGCAAGGTTTTGAAAAAGGGAAAATGAAGGATCCTAAAATTAATTTTGGGCATAAAGATATAGCTCAATATGCGATTCTTACGGATCGTGTGGATGGAATAGGGATATTTTTCAATAAACGATATACAGCCGCTTGGGAAAATGAAGGATCATTTAGAGTTAGAATAAATCCAAAAGATAAAAAAGTGTTGATCAATAAGCCTTTTAGCCCTTCAACCACGCCAGACGCAAGCGCTTCTATTTCACCTTTAATTAAAGTCACTAAGGGGGGAGATCCTACCGCAGAACCTGTGGCAAAAGAAATGGCGCGTATTGGCCGTCAAACCATTATTAATTTTAATGGCACTCTGCGCAATGGAAGAACAACCACTGTAGTGGATGTTAAAGATGTTTTGGGAGGCGGTTTTTCTTTAGTGTTCGCAGATGCCATTACAAATGCAAGCAATAGTTATGGAGTAGTTGTAAAGCCAGTTTTCCCTGCTGGTTTCGTAAAAGAAAAGAATGATTATGTAAGAGTGGAATTAAAAAGATTTGGCAGAGTTGTGTATGATGAGAATTTGTTAGAAAGATTAAATGAAGCTGATTTTTTCACCACATTCATTGAAAATTTACCCCAGTATGGCCCTATTGACGAAATTACTTATGTTTCCAATAAACCAATGCTGTTTGAAGTGGATGCGAACATTAAGCGTCCCAGCTCTTCAACTACAGCATCCGCCAGCCCTTCAGCCACACCAGACGCAAGCGCTTCTATTGCTCCTCTTATTCAGGTGACTAAAGGTGGAACCCCTTCTTTAGAACCTGTGGCAAGTGAAGTTGTAGTGATTGGCCGTCAAACGATCCGTAATTTTAATGGACCTGTACGCAATGGAAGAACAACCACAGTGCTTGATGTTAAAGATGTTTTGGGAGGCGGGTTTTCTTTATTATTCGTAAATCCCATTACTAACGCAAGCAATAGTTATGGGGTTGCTGTTAAACCAGTTTTTCCTGCTGGCTCTGTAAGGGCAAAGGACGATTTTATAAACCTGGAATTAAAAAGATTTGGCAGAGTAGTCTATACTGAGAATATATTGGGACGGTTAGATGAGAGCGATTATTTTACTGAACTGATTGAAAATTTACCCCAGTATGGTCCTATTGACGAAATTACTTATGTTTCTAATAAACCAGTGCTTTTTGAGCTGGATGCAAATGTTATTCGTCCTACACCGCAGCCTTCACCCTCTCCCACAGCCACACCCAGCCCAACCCCAACTCCACAGCCCACGCCTAATGTGCCAGTGATTGCGCGCGTTATACCGAGTAATAGTATTTCAGTGGCGGGCGCATTCTTTAGTAATCCCATTATTAGAAGGATTTCGCAAGGCGGACAAGATTTTATAAAAACAACAGCAACTAAATTCACACTTGAGTCCGGATCTGAAATTGACGCTTTAAAAGTGCAGGTATTAAGAGGAGCAGCCAGGGATAGCGGCGGGTTTGGCGGAACCCTATGGACTTTTGCAGCAGGTGAATTTTCTAGAGCGGATCGCACAAATCCATTAGTTGTGTTTCCTATTAAAGCAGATGGAATTCAGAATATTGACATAGAGATTGGAAAATTTGGCTCTCGCTTATTTCCAATTCCAGACCGTCTAGTGGTATCTCAAGATGGAAAGGTTTATGGGGTGGAGATTAATTTGAACAATCTGCCGGAAACTGCAAATCGAGATGAGTTCGACACTATTGGAATTTTCACCAAGGATATGAATGCGATTAATAATCAGGGAAGTTATATTGTTGGAAGTTTAGGTTACACCGCTGGTATAGCAGTGGCTGGGGTTCCACAAACTTCTGGCAGTCCAGATACTAGTCTGGGTATTAACGTCACTTTAACCTCTTCTGAATCTAGAAACAAAGTTCAAGCAAATGTAAAAAATAAGAAATCAGCTTCCTCATCTTCTTTTTTTAGTTTTAAGAATTTAAGCAAAATTTTTGGCATTGGGCTACAAACATCTAATCCTTGGCTTAAGAATAGTTTAGGAGAATTTCTTCTTGGTTTTGTGGGTATTCCTACTGAGGCTGCTCCACTTGAGCCGCCAATAAACCCAAATTCAAATCCAAAACCAAATGAACCTTTGTCTCCTCAGACCCCAGGTCCATTGGCTGGACCAGAAGTTTCTCATCGTGGTTCGAGTAAGGATGAGCAGACTGATGAAAATCGCGCATCGCGCAATAATTCTATTCAGAATGGTTTTGTCAACAGATGTCTGGAGCTTCTTTATCAGAAACTAGAGCCTTATCATGATCAGATTAAAGGATTACTTGATCAACGCCAAAATCCTGAGAGTACATTAACTAAGCAAGAGATTGACAAGAGAATACAAAAAATTGTGGATAAAATTAATGCTTCTGAATTTGTTGATGTTAAAGAAGGGGATTATACTGCTTTGCCAGATGAGCTTAATCCGGAAGCATTATATCAAAAGTTTATAGATTCTGAAGATCATGCTATTTATGTGCAAAAAGTAGAGGATCTTTTATTAAGAGGAGAAATCTCTTTTCATTTAATGTTTGGCGGCGCAGCTACGCGGCTTGGGGTTGGATCCATGTTTGGTTTAGACCTTATTGATGTTGCAGATGGGGTTTTAAAGACTAGCGATTCTTCTGGGACTGGAAATACGAATGACCGCAATCTCACTCTAATTTTAAAAGCTATCAGAGAAATGGTTTTGAGAAAGAAAAAAAGTGAGACAGAAAAGACACAAGAAAAAGTGGCAGAAAAACTTACAGAGTTACGCATGGCTGTTCAACATGCTAAAAATTCTCTTCCTGAAGAGACGCAGAAACTGACCTTAGCTCAAAGACAGTTGTGGCAATATAGGTATCTTTTGGAAAAGATAGGTAAATTAAAAGGTTACTCTCAGGATCAAATTCAAACGATCATATTTAATTTGCCCATGGTTCTTTATATTGATGAAAATCATTGGGAAGAGGTTAAAAATGATTTTATACAAAACAATTTTTATGGGTTAAACCCAGAAAAAATTTATTTTATCAGACAGCCTTATTACCCGCTCTATCAATATAAAACTGGAAAATTAGAACAATACCCGGGAGAAGAGGAACTGCCATTTGGACATGGGTCTGCAACTTTGTCTCTTTACTATCAAAAGGGCTGGGCATTTCAATTAAACTGGAGTGGAGAAGAAAAGTTAGTGGATGAGAGTGTATCTACTATTCTTGGAAATCAGGGAGTAGATATGGCGGTTTATCATCGTTTGAATGATTTAACCATGATAAATGGAGGAGCCATAGATTTACACTGGCTGGCTTTTGTCCTCTACCAATTGGAGCATGGGCATCATTTTGTAGGAGAATTGGTCACAAACTCTGACAAACAAAAGGGCGGCAATGCTATTTTTAACACAAACACAGGAAAACCCATGCTGATAGAGACTGTGAATTCCAATGGATCAAAAGAATTAAATAAATTGGTTACTGAGTTGAGTGAATCTGGAGCTCCTTACAATAAGTTTACCCTTGGCATGAGCATGAAAGAGATTTGGCCGATTCTGGAAGGAGATTCTTTTTCACCCCCAGCTTTAAGGGCAAATGTACGGTATAAAGATGGTCATTTCACTGTAGATATTATTACCGGGGATATTTCTCAAGATCCAAGATCTAACCCTCTGTTTTTCTTTAGAAATGAGGCTATTCATGATTTTAAAGATTTGGATCAGTTGGCAGAGGCTTTAGCATTTGTGAATCAGCAAGAAAGAGATGAAGATTTTGTTAATTTCCTGAAACGTGAATTAATGATCTTTAATGAGCAGTTTACGCAGGATGAATATAGTGTTGTGCATCAATTTATAACTAGATTAACGAAGTTTTTGAGTGGAAAAAGAGAGAACGAGCAATTACGTTTTGGATTTCAATCCATTCTTGATTTAATTATTTCAGAACATCCAGAAGTTCGTGAAAAGATTGTCCAGATATATAAAAGGGTGCTTAAGAAATTTTTCCCTGGATATGAAACTTCGGGTTTAAGTCAAGTTGCTATAGAACAGAATTCTCAATATAGAAAAGCTCTGGAAATGTTGATTTTTGTTTTACAACGCAAAGCTCCTCCTCAACAAATAAACATTTTAAGCATACTTAGGAACGGTGGCTCTACCTTATATAGTTTTATTGTAGGGTTCATAGGGCTCGTAACTTTAGCAGCGATTTTGTCATGTACAGCAATAGGATTACCATCAAAAGTGATTCCAACATCCATGGGAACGGGTCAGTCTCAAGTCATAGAATCTGTATTAGGTTCTACTCCAGAGCCCTTAGTTTCAGACTCTCCTTCTCTAACAGTTTCTCCTACACCGGAACCTACAAGAACTCCTTCTATCAGTAACGATACGTTTGGGAATGTTACTCCTAGTCCTGTTCCTACAGTTTCAGCATCTCCTTCGCCAGCAGTTTCTCCTAGCCCTGTTCCTACAGCTTCTGCGGAACCAAGTTGGGAGATGATGAGTGGAAGGTTCACTGCTAAGTTTGAAACAACGTACGTTGGCGGGCCATTTGCCCAAACTATCATAACCATCACTGACAGCCAAACCGGGGAAGTAAAAACTGTGAAGATTGATGGCGCTATTAAATATTCAGATTTTAATAAAAATGGAAATCGTTTAGTTGTAATTACTGGTGACGGCGCATCTTCCAGCAGTTTTGTCGTGAGAAATTTTTTATGGGTAGTTAATCCTTTGGATGGAACAGCAATGAAAGCGATCTCCTATTCAGAGAAATATTCTCCCTTTACCACTATCAACGGCTTTGTGCTTAGTTCAGATGGAAGGCATGCGGTTGCTTATACTTCTAAAGGTGAATTCTTGAGTATTAGGTTATTGGATGGAGTTAAAATCAGCGCTTCCAATGCTACAGTTGGTTATGCATCTAATTTAGAAAATATTGAAAATGTTGTTTTAGAATCTAAATCTGGCAAGGATCTAATTTTTGTGCAAGGCAAGTTGAGTGATCGAGCCATTGAAGCAGGTTTTGAATTAAAATCAGATGGCAAACTAGAGGCTTTGGGCGTGACTGGCGGATCTCAACAGGTAGCTGTATGGCTTACCCCTGATGGAGTGGTTTCAGCTTATAAGGAACATAATCGAGATACTAATAAAATTAGTTTAGTTTTAAAAAATATGTATAAGAACACAGAGACAAAAGTGTTTTTAATGGATTGGTTAGGATATGAGGATGTGGATCATATCGCGTTTAGCCCTGATGGAAAATATGTGTGGGTGAAGAGATACTGGACACATGGAACTATCATTAGAAAACAGCTCTGGACATTGGATGTATTTGATTATAAAGGGAATAGAGCAGCTCGATTTGACAGTGATACAAATAGCAGCCCAATCTTCTCCATTGACCGAACAAGAGTAACAAAAAATTCTGTCATTATCGCCTTTAAGCCTGCTATTGCAACTAAAGAAAAATGGGGAACAAACTATCCTCCTGCGGACACCTATAAAGCAGGTGATCCAGCTAGTGTAGAAATACCTTTAACTGAAGCAACTGCTTCTCAAAATTTCAGGACAAATGAGAGAACCAAATTACAATTCCCTATTTTTTCAAAAGATGAAATTTCTCAACAAACCTCTCTTTCTACAAAGAATCAGGATACATCTTCTAATGAGAAATCTGGTCTATCACTTATGATTATGAGTTTAATTAAAAATGAGGATGGTCAGGCGAGAATTGAGTCTAGCTTAATTCTTGCCATCCTTGCAATCATAACTACAGCCCTTTTATGGATGTGCGCTCCTGTTGCTCATGCGGCTGTTCTTCTTTCAGGCAGTGCGTCAGTAAGCAAAGCGCAATTGTTCAGCGGGACCAATGCGGCGGCTCCTTTAAATTATTTTGTTGCTAATACGCTTGTTTTAGCTGCGGCAGTAGCAGCTGTTGTTTTTGTGGTTGGAATGATTTTATACGCAACAAAGGATGATGCGCAAAAAAAAGAGATGGATCAAGCCCTAACTCGTTTAGCCGGGGTTTCAGCAATTTTTAGCGCAATCATACTATTATCTGGAAGCATGGCATTTGCTTTACCAAATATTCCAAATTTATTAGGTATGGCTCCAGTATTAATGGCTGCGATTGTGGCTGGAACTTATTTTCAAAAAAAGATACTAAAAGCTCTTCAGAAATTTAAATTAGTTTTTGGAACCATGGCGCTAGCGATCTTAGCAGCATGCAATATTTCAGGGAATCCGGTAACAACGCCTCAGGTTGCAATATCAGCTCCAATCAATGTTCCTGCAATAGTCTCTCCAACTAATGCACCATTAGATAGCGAGGGCAAGGTTATCCCAGTTATTGAAA
Source organism: Elusimicrobiota bacterium (assembly GCA_016180425.1). GTDB lineage: Bacteria > Elusimicrobiota > Elusimicrobia > 2-02-FULL-39-32 > 2-02-FULL-39-32 > 2-02-FULL-39-32. The sequence continues at coordinate 29,538 of JACPBF010000008.1, read as the reverse complement.
CAAAGACAGAGACAAATGTTCCTGTAGCAATTGTTCAAACCCCGGATCCGCAAACACAAACTGCTATTCAGCCTACGCCTCAACCCGCAGTGTCCCCAACAGCTCCTACAGGTTGGGATATGATCAGCGATAAATTTACTGTTAAGTTTGAAGTAAAGCAGGCTAATATAGGAGTACCTTATTATCAGACTATTGTCACATTAAGAGACAATCAAATTGGAAAAGAGACAATTGTTCCTATTGATGGAGCTTTAAAATATTCAGAATTTAATAAAACTGGAAACAGGTTAGTCATTATCAGTAAGGATGGGGCAACGCCCAGTAGTTTTGTTGTGAGAAATTTCTTGTGGGTGATTGATCCTATAGAAGGCAATGCAGAGAAAGTGATTGATATTCAACAAAAATACTCTCCATTTACGGATCTTAAAGGATTTGTCTTGAGTTCAAATGGCAAATACGCAATGGTTTATACTGCCAGTGACTTAAGAGTAGTTCGTCTTGAAGATAGAACTCAAATTAAAAATATCAGTATTAATGTGGGTTATATGAATCTATTTACAGGCGTTGAAACAGTTGCTTTAGAAACAAAAGCCGGAAAAGATTTTATTTTTGCCAATGGACAATATAATGATAGTCTTTTAGAAATTGGTCATGAGTTGGAAACAGATGGAAATTTAAAATGGTTAGGCATCACTGCAGGAACTCTAAAGACTGATTATTATTATGATGGTGGAGCCAAACTCATCAGAGCTACTCTATTAGATCAGGACCATTTAAAGATTCAATATGAAAAGATTGGGAGTCCTAATGATACTACTGCAATAGAAATTAATCTATTCTCTTCTTTAGCAGGGGCACAAGCTGACCATGTGGCTTTTAGCCCTGATGGAAAAACTCTTTGGGTAAGAGCGCATGCAGGCAATGATCAGATGTTAGTTTTACTTGAACCTAATGGAAATGAATTAAGACGGTTTAATCTGGATAGCAAAGAAAGAAAAATTTTCTCAATTGACCATGTTAGATTCAACTCAAATTCAGTGTCGGTAGATTATAAACCATCTGTTCCTGCTCTATATACAGACACTAAACCCGGGGATCAAGAAACTGAAGAGCTATTATTGAATCATACGGTCCAGGATCAAAGTTTGCAAAGCTCAGAATCTTCGAGAATTTCACAATCTTCTTTAAAAGATAGACAGAGCTTACATAAAACTTTAGCAATTTTGGCTGGTGTGGGCGCAGTTGTGATAGATACTTTAAAGAACCTTGTATCCCATGCTTTACCTACAGATGCTTCTGCGTCTATAGCTATTCAATCTTTACCAACAGCTCCTGCTGGTTTTGGCTCTATTCTACTGCCAGTGTTGGCGATTGTAGTTCCTTTGGCTTTAGCTGTCATAGCTTACACATGGCTTACTACCCCTTCAGTTAAAATGACTAAGACTTTAGCAAAAGTAAATGATCAGCTAGCGATTTTAAGCCGAACCCTTCCTTATATGACTCAAACAGAAAGGGATGAAGCTCTTAAACCCTTAGAAAATGATTTAAAAACAATTTATCAAGATCAGGGCATAAAGAAAGAATTTGGCAATAAAGATATTATTGCCGAGGCTTATGGAATAGCAGGCTCCATGGGAGTAGAGATAAGTGAGGATATTAATAGATATTTTAAGGCAAAAAATGTGGAAGTCTCATCCTTACCTTTAGATCGTTTATTCCCTGAGGTTCGCTCCACCTATCTTCAAGATTGGATTGAGTTTAAGAGGATGGAAGTGACTATGGATCAAACAGAATTCTTAAAAAATATTAAAGATAAACTTGGGCTGGAAAAAAAGAAAGAATTAACCTATCAGAGATTTATTAAAAATTATAGTTATGGCTATGGTAAAGGCGCAGTAGTACAAGTGGCCAGAGATACCAGAATTAAACCTGGAAAACAGGCTCCAAATTTAGGACATGGGGTAAGATGGATAGATGTTCAAGACATCCAGCTTTCATTTGTTAAAAATGATGTTCAAGATTCTTTAGAACAAATTGAAAAAGAAGAGTTACGCGGACTTTTGTTGCTTGGCAAATCTCAAGCAGAACTTTTAAAAGTCTTAGATGAAAAACATCGGCTGATTCTAAATCAAGCTGTCAAAAATGGCAAAGTCCGTTTGCTTGCCTATGAAAATGTGAAGAATGGCATTGCTTTAGACTCAATTTATAGAGAGACAATGCGTTGGGGCTGGAAAGGGGTTAGCGTGGACTTCTTAACCAATGACCTAAATCGCCTGAATGAGAGTTTCGCCTATGCCAACATGATCCAAACTGTATTAATGACTGCCAGCGGAATGAAACTTGTTCAAGGTCTTGTGAATGATGTTTCAGAAAGAGCCTTAGAACATCAAGTCTTAGTGATTAATCAATAATTTAAAACACTCATCTTAATATCCTCTATTTTCTATTCCGTAATGTCAAAAATCTTTGACATTATCTTCTCTTTTCCTAAAGGGGCTTTAAGTGTCAACAAATCTCTTAATCCTTTATTGTTTAAATTATACTAAACGGCTATATTTTGAAGAAGACCTTTAGAGTGAAATTGCAGCTAAAAGCGTGAAAAATAACTTTTTTTAGCAGTTTTTCACGGTTATGTTGACAAAAACGTTAAAATAGCTATACTTACTCTATGGCAAAAATATCTAATTTCTTCAATAAAATAAATTCGCTCCGCGAGAGATATTATAAAGCGTCTATGAGCAAGGATGCGCTTATTAATCTTATCAGTGAAGCAGAAATTGCTGAGCAAGTCTATAACTCAAACGCCATTGAAAATAGCACTCTTACGCTTGAAGAAACTGAAAAGATACTCCTGCAAATTAATTTGGATCGTTTTGTTACTGAGCGGGAAATTTTTGAGACAAAAAATCTTGCGCGAGTAGTATCGTACATAGATAAAAGAGCCAAAGAACAAGAACTTGGTCTGGATGTTATTTTATCGCTCCACAAAATGCTTATCTCTAACATACAAGATGATATCGCTGGAAGATTTAGAAAAGATAATGAATATGTTCGAGTTGGAAGCCATATTGCTCCAGCTCCAAAAGAAATCATAGAAAGATTGGAAAAAATGCTTATAGAATATCATGCTAGTAGTTATGAAAATATCATCAAGCGTATTGCAAGATTACATCTTACTTTTGAATATACGCATCCATTTATAGATGGCAATGGCCGTATAGGCAGAGTTATAAATAATTATTTATTGATAAGAGAAGGGTTTGTTCCAATAAATATAAAATTTATTGATAGAAAAAAATATTATGAAGCATTCAAAGAGTTTGATGAAAAAGGAATAGCTGCTATTATGGAGGGTATAGTAGGCAGGGCGCTTACAAATAGCTACCATAAACGGTTGGCATATTTAGAGGGTAAAAAAATTATTACTCTTGTTGAATATGCAAAACATAATAAACTTTCTCATTCAAATCTTATCAATAAAGCCAGTCGGCAAACCATTGAAGCTTTTTTAGAAAAGAATATATGGAAAATTGGCCAAGACGTAATCATAGAAAAATAAGTTCAATGCTCCAATCATTACTCCATCATTACCCCGCCCTGATATCGCAAACGCCGAGAATCCATGCCCAAATCCTTTATTGTTTCAATTATACTAGACGGGATGTAACCGTTTAGCGCTCTGTAACCCTCTCCCGGGACGTTCCCTTTTACTCTATGGGAGAGAAACTGTGTAATATATTTGAAATAAGATGTAATTTTTTAGTATTCTAACTCTTTATGGCAAATTTATACAGAATTTTGGTAGTGGATGATGACCTGGAATTGTGCCAGGTGATTGTGGATATACTAAAAGAGCGCGGTTATGACGTTAATTTTGTGCAAACAGCGGAAGAAGGGTTAGAAAAAGGGCTTTCCAATACTCCAGATCTTTTTATCCTAGATCTTGAGGTCCCTAAAATGGGCGGGTTTGTACTCTGCCAAAATCTTAGGGCGCATCCAAAAACTAAAGATATTCCAGTGGTTTTTTTGACGGTCCGGGATTCAGATTTTGACAAAAAAACAGCCATGAGTTTAGGAGCGAATCAATATATTACTAAACCTTTTCGCAGAAGCGTACTCTTAAAAGAAGTTGAAAATTTACTGGCAGCTCAAAAAGAAGATTGGGTCATGCCCCGTCTCCCTTCACAATTAAAGGATTCTGCTGGAGACTCTGCTGCAAAAGAAGTTTCAAAACCTCTAGCTCCTCCTACAACCCAAAGTGCTTCTTCCCTGCCCCCTAGCGCTCCTAGTAAACCACAAGCACAGAGCGAGGCTCCTAGCGCGCCTATTTCAGAGCTAAAAAAAGATGAAACTGCGCAGGGGCCAGTCAAAGAATTAAAGACATTTGAATCCTTTGCTGGTAAAAAAGAAGAGAAACCCTCTAAAATTTTAGCTTTTAAAACATGGGCTTTTAAGAGCAAGAAAAATAAAATTATTTCTATTGGAGTTTCATTTAGTTTGCTGGTTGGGTCAACTTATGGAAGTTTCATGCTTTATAAAAAATTTTTAGGTTCTAAAAAAGATAAATCCAAAACAGCTGAATCCGGAGAGCTTACAGAAGTTTCTGTGAATGTGATGCAGGCTGCCCCTGCTCCATTTCAAGATATTTTAAGCGCTGTGGGCACTGTGGCGGGGGGGTCAGAGATTGAGCTTCGGTTTCAAACAGAAGGAAATTTGCGCTCACTTAACTTTAAAGAAGGGGATAGCGTTCATTCTGGCCAGGTGATTGCGCAATTAGATCAGACGCAAGTTTCAATTAAATTAGAAAGAGCAAAATCTGAATACTATCGTTATGAAAAATTGTACGCTTTAGGCGGTGTTTCCAAAGACCGCTTGGATGAAGCTAAAGTGCAATTGGATTTTGCCCAGAGCGAATTATCTAAAACTATTTTAAGAGCTACCCAAGACGGCATTTTTGGAGATAAGGGTGTGGAAGTAGGCGAATTTGTTACGCCTCAAAAAAAGGTTGGAACATTGGTTAGCCTGCATACCGTGCTTGTGCGGATTGGAGTCATAGAAAAAGAGATTGATAAAATTTTCCCCGGACAGATGGTTTTAGCCACTGTAGAAACATATCCCAACGTGGAATTTAAAGGAAAGGTAGAAAATATTTCACCTCTAGTGCAGGGGCAGTCTAAAACATTGATGGTGGAAGCGCGCATGCCAAATACAGGCAAGCTTCTTTTGCCTGGGATGTTCGCGCGCACGCGCATTATTATTTATGAAAAAGATAATGTGATTGCTCTACCCAACGATGCGTTAGAAAAAACAGCAGAGGGTTACCGCATCTTTATTGTAGGCAAGGAGAATAAAGCCGAGGTTAGGTCAGTTGAGGTTAGTTATGTTTCACTGACCCATAGCGTGGTCGCCTCTGGACTTCAAGCTGGAGAACAAGTTATAATACAAAGGCCGCAAGAATTAAAAGAGGGCTCACCATTAAAGATTGTTGAGGTAGAAAAGTCAGTATCTAAAGTTGAAGGGGGTCAAGAAGACGGCGCTCAAGGCCATGAAGAAACTCAGGAACAACCCATACATTAACTAATATCTATAAGTGAAATTACGCACACGCTTCATACTATTCTCCCTATTTTTAACCGGCATTGTTGTGGCAGGCACCAGCTACACAACTTTATATTTTTTAAAAAAATTAGTTCTGCAGGAAATTGAATCCAACCAAAAGAGTGTTTTACAAAATTTAAAAAAAGTTTGCGAAGAGTCCCAAATTAGCCGGGATGATATTTTTGCTTTTAATTACGTGGCTTCTTTAGAGAAAACCGTAAAAGGAATCGCATACGTTGTTTTTGTGCATAATAAGCGGCAGCTGATTTTAGGCAAGAATAATCCTTTCGCTGAGCTGATGGGCAGTGATCCAGAAATTTTAAAAAAAGCTCAAAATCCAGCCGCATTTGAAAACTTATCTCTTAAAGACAACAGAAAAATCTTAAATTTTTCTGCCGGCGTGGATTCGCCTCAAGGCAGAGTAGGATCTGTTTATCTTGGCTTTTATGAAAATAAAATTGAAGAAAATATAGAGGAATCTGTTTCCAGAATTAAAAAAATCATTGTCTATGTGGCCTCAGGAGCTTTTATCGTTGGATTCATCATCTCGCTTATTTTCGCCATCCAGTTAAGCCGTCCTATTATCAGACTGGCTAAAGGAGCCCAAGCTATTGGCGAAGGAAATTTAGAAACACAGATTGATATTAAAAGAAAAGATGAAATTGGGGTTTTAGCGGATGAGTTTAATATCATGGCGGTTAAGTTAAAGGAGTTGGATCAACTGAAAGACGCGTTTGTTTCCAGCGTGTCCCATGAGCTGCGCAGCCCTTTAACAGCTATTTCCGGTTATGTAGAGCTCTTGACCATGAAGCCTGTAAATGAACTGAATCCAGATAAAGTAAAGAAAGCTCTTAATATTATTCAGGAGAGCACCACTCGTTTAACTCAGTTTGTAAACGATGTTTTAGACGCGGCAAAAATTAAAGCTGGCAAGATGGAAATTCATAAATCTCCTTTTGATATTCGAGCCACTGGAGAAAGCGTTATGGGTTTATTCCAACCCTTGTTTGATAAAAAGAAACTTACAGGCAAAATACAAATTGCGGAAAATATTCCAATAGTTCCTGGGGATGGGGAAAAGGTGCGGCAGGTCATAACCAATTTTCTTTCTAATGCTTACAAATTTACATCTGAAGGCGGCACCATTATTTTAATTGCGGAAGAGTTTGATAAAAATGAATTTATAAAAGTTTCCATAAAAGATAATGGCATAGGCATACCAAAGCAGCATCAACATCTTGTTTTTGGAAGGTTCCAGCAGGTGCCGGGTTCTAAGGATAAGATTCAAGGACCTAAGGGAACTGGTTTAGGATTGGTCATTGCCAAAGGCATAGTAGAAGCCCATGGCGGAAAAATTGGCTTTGAAAGCGAAGAAGGTAAAGGCACCACTTTCTTTTTTACCATGCCTGTTAAAGGGGAAATGGGTAGGACTGTGGTTGAATCCAAAAAACTAGCTTAAAATTTTTTAGCGCTTATATTGTAAAAAATCCCTCTTAATCAGAGGGATTTTTATTTACAAAAAAGTAAGACAATTCAGAAGAAATTTTTTAAGGTTAATAAGATTTGGCTGAATAAAAAAATTCAGAAGAAATTTATTTTTGTCTTTGTTGTCTTTGGATTTCTTGTTGGAGCTGCTGGTTCATGCGGTTGATGCGATTGATTTCATTAATGGTTTGTATGGTTTGCTGGGTTTGCATGATAGATTGCTGGGTGCCTTTTTGAATTTGGTTTTGCAATTCCTGCATTTGAGCCATTTGGTTAGCTGTTTTCTCTTGCCTTTCTTGCGCATTCTTTAATCGGCTCTTTTCGTCCTTTTCTACAGCTCCCTTGCTTCTGGAGAAAGAAGTTTTATTTTTTAAAAAAGGAATTTTGGCAACAAGAATCTTTAAAGCATCTTTTTGAAAAAACCAGAGATAAAAAAAACCTATTACAAGAATACTGCCTAAACTTACGACAGTTATTGTAATAGGTTTTTTAAACGACATAAAGGCTTTTACTCTTCTTTTGTTTCTTCTTTTGATTCTGCTTTAGGCTTTGCCGGAGCAGGAGCTGGTTTTACTTTTTCTTCTTTAGTTGCTTGAGGAGGAGTCACTTCTTCTTCAGGAAGCTCCTCTTCCAATTCTTCCTCAGCCACTGTTTCCTCTAATGCAGGAGTTGTGCTATATAAGGAAATTAAGCTCCATGCAATTAAGCCGGATACAATTAATATAATTGAAGCAGCAATTCCTATCTGTTTACGGGTACAAGCGCATTCTTCACTCATCATATACTCCCATGAGATTTAATAATAAAAAAGTTTTATATTAAAGAATTACTTATTCTGGAAGAGATCCAACTTTTTTTCTGGTGTTGGATTCAATCGCGATTAAGAGTCTTAAGACTTCAGACACTAGGAAGAAGAATACGAGATAGAAAAATCCTAACACTAAAGCCAAGATGGATGTAGCTCTTGGAGCTTCTGGGGTGCCGCCGCCAATTAAAATAATAACGAAAAAAACCAATCCCAATACAGCGGAGATCCAGGCGAAGATTTGAAATACGAAACGCAGCTTATTTGCAATTTTGTTTGTGTCGTTCATTATCTTTAGATCCTCCTTATAGATGTACTCATTTTTAATACATTTTTACAGACATTAAAAGAATTATAATGGTTTACCATTACTTTGTCAAGGTTTAATAAAATTTTTTTCAAGCTAAAATAGAAATGTCACCTTTCTAGCAAAGTAGAAGTGTTGTATCACACTTAGTCGCTTTATTTCCTCTCGGCTCATCATCAATATGTCCCCCTTTGCCATTGCTTCCTCCCTTAAATCCAGGAAGTATAGCACCTCTTTTAGGGGACATTATCATTTTGCCATTACATGGTCTGATTAAAGTATAAAAAATTCAAGATAAAGCCCAATAAGTAAATTTTGTCAATTTAGGCAGGAAACAAATGGTAGAACATTAAAATTGGAGAAACTGGCATGGGTTACAATATTTTATAGCTCTTTGGGGGAAGCCCCCATCAACTTATTTTATAAAGAAAGTTTTGTTTACATAGAATTTTTTTTGCTTGGCTGCGAATGGAAATAATTTTAAGTTTAAAGTAACAAATTCTAAGTAGTCCTCCATATTGAGATGTCTCTCGATGAGAGTTTTTCTTTTAATAATTGGAAGCTCTAATTTTTTCATTTATTTTTTAAAAGTAATTTAAAATTTTTTGGTATAGATCCTCTGTCCCATATTTTAAACAGAGCTCTTTAAATTTTTTGTCTTTTGTATTGATATTATTCATTCGAATAAGATTGACAATGTCTGGCAGATCTTTCAGTTCTCTAAGATGCGGGTTATATTTAATTGAATGTAATTTTAGCGCTATTAAGTGAGACAGGGATGGAATAAAAAATTTTTGACCCCCAATCACTATTTCCTTTCCTTCTTGGATAATTTTATCTAAAGTTTCCTTTTCCACAAACATGAAATTAATATCCATAAGGTTTAGCTGTTTCCCACTATTTTTAAGCCTAATAAAAACTTTTTCGATAAAATCTTTTTTGTACCCCTCTTGGTTCAAGAGATTTTCTATTCTTTCAAAATCAGTTTTCGTAATTAAAAAATCTACATCCAGTGTTTGGCGAGTTACCTTATAGTAATTAATTGCAAAACCACCTATGAGAACACAAGAGATATGTTCATTTTTTGTTAGCTTACCAATTAAATGGAAAACAGTCGTGTATTTCATTTTATTTTATTTATTGGCATTGATGGTATTCATTATAATTTAATGAGCCTTAGGCTTGCAAGTAAACTGATTTAATAAACAAGTAGTGAAAAATCTTTCAGGTTAGGAAAAAGGGAAATGGATGGGAAAACAGTAAGACCAAAGGTAAGAGATATTAGACTTATGTGATATAATATAGCAAAAGGTTAAGGAAGAAACTAAAAGATAAAATATAATAATATATGGAAATGTGGAATTTTTTCCATACCTTTGTGGAGTTAAACACACTACTTTTTTATAATAAAGAGAATAAATAAACTGTTTGATGTGGCATTCTTTTTGCTACTAATTAAATAGGAACTTTAGCCCGTATTTTGCAATCTTGCGTGTTGAATGAGAGGAGCATGATATTCCCCTGATGTTCTGAACAGATTCGGAGACTTTTTAAATGTATTTACAAAAAAAATTGACTGGATGTGGGATTTAATCTGAAATTTTAGGATCAAAATTAAACATTAGCTTTAAAAAAAATTAATTTTAGGAAATAGTTTCAAAGGAGGTTGGAAATTTCCTAAAAATGGGGGTAGGGGAGAGGGTGAAAAATGTTACAAAAATGTTACAAAAAGTTTAAGAAAAGTTTCGGCAGTATCTGCTATATTTTATCTACACCTACGGTTCAATCTAATCATTATCAATTTATTTTTATTCATGGAGAAAATTCTAGAGAGAAAAACATTGTTACTATTGGCCATTTAATATAATTTATTCAATGTTCCAAACAAGAATCAATGGAGAAAGTTCTAAAGAAAAGATTATTGTTCATGTTGGTTGTTTGATCCAATTGGCATAATGATCAAAATAAAAATTAGACGACTCTACAGAAAAACCAAAAGAAACTTCTGGAGGGCATTTTTTTGTCCAATCCCGCGCACCTCACCCTTTACATTTTTAATAACTAAATTATTTCCATCCACTCAATTTTTTAAAAAGACAGTTGCTCTCACAACTGTCTTTATTTATTTTACCACGCAGATTGCGTTTGCGCAGAATGTGATGATGGCCATGCCTAAAAATGCGCTGCCAAACTTTTTCCATGATTTAAAAATAAAAATTAATCTTTATTGGACGGCTGGAAGAATTGTGTTTCATGCTCTTCCAGGATATGACAAGTTAAGAGAAGATAGAGACCGCTCAGGCTACATGAGCCCGGAAAGATTGATGGAAAGAGAAAAACAACAGCTTGAGAGGATTGAAACCCCTCAGCAGCTTTTAAAAGACAGGGGCTTACAAATGCCTAAGGGCCAGGAGCAGTATAATGGCAAAGAGAAGATGACAGCTGAACAGTTCTGGCAAAATTTAGAAACCATGAAAGGCATTCAAGGAGACATTGCTAAAGTTAGACAACAATCTAAACAAGATGTGGCTGCGGGCACAGAAGCGAACTATATTCTTTACAATGATGGCAAGCAAGTATTTTTTAAAGATGGTCTTACCACAAGAATTCTTAATGAAAGAGTATTAGACGCGCGCGGGAATCTCACTTTAAGGAATACTTACCAGATGCAATATAATAATAAGCGCTTGATGACTTCTTACATTGCGGATGAAACAGACCCTCAAGGGAATATTACGACCACCCGGCGTAAAGATATTACCTACACTGATGACTCTGTGTATTACGCTGGCAAAGATACTGTGGCGAAACAACAAATTACCAGCTTTGAAGAAAACCGTGTGGATCCTTTAGGCAATGCCAGCACCATCTTTCGTAAAAATATGAAGTATGACGATGAAAGTAGAATTACTCATTTTGATGAAGAACAGATAGATACTTTTGGCAACCACTCTAATAAAATTTGGACCAATGCAAAATATGATACTAATGACAATCTGATGAGTTATGATGAAAATACAATAGATTCTTTTGGCAACAAGAGTTCGAAGCATTGGGGAGATGCCAAGTATATTATTAATTCTCAGTGGAATGGGGTTAGCGATCGAGTTCATAATAAATATCTTTTAGAAGAGTACACTCAAACTGTTACAGATCCTAGCGGCGCAGTGAGCAAAGAACGTTGGCATGACGTTCAATATAATGAATATAACGAGTTGGTCTCTCATACCACTACGCGCACTGATTTTTTAGGATTTGTAACTGAGACTAAAGTTTCAGATTCAAAATATAATCAGTATGGACAGATGATCAGCTTTGATCAAACTATTGAAGATGAGGACAGAGCTGATAAGAAGAAAAAGAACATACAACTCATGCAAAGGAGGGATGTTAGATATACAAAAATAGGAGATACTCTTTCTTACAATGAAATTATTATTGATAATCAAGGCAGGAAATTAGAAAGAACCAGAACTAATATTGTCTATAACGATAAACGTTTGCAAATTGGTTATTTTGAGTTAGAAACTTTACCAGATATGACTCAAATCGGTAAAACATGGTCTGTTGCTGAAAAAGAAGGGGATAAAATAAAAGGATATAAAGAAGTCAAGGGTAAAGTCGGATATTTTAAACAAGAAGCCTTGCCTGTTCCAGCTCCTATTCAGACACAAATTATTAAGGACTGGTCTGCTTATGGAAAAAATGAAGGTTATAATGAGCGTGGTCAACTCATAGGGTATAGAGAAATTAGCGGTATTTATAGGAAGGGTATTAAGGAAGGAGAAAGAGATATTGAAATTAAAAAATATGTTTCTGATATTACTTATGATAAATCAGGCAAACAATCCGGATCTATAGAGGACACTTCTACTCTTGGAAAAAACGAGGACGGGAAAAATATTGATGGACGTTTGCTTGTAACGACCACAAGATTATCTACCCAGGATGATTCTGATGGGAAGATTGTAGGTTATAAAGAGCGTGTGGATACAAAAGGCTGGGATGGAGAAGGAAATTTAAAACGAGATCTATCAGTAGAAAAAATTAAGGACAGCATTACTTTAACTAGCTATAACGAAACTGTGCATACCACTTCCCAAGATGGGGTTGCTAAATTAGACTCCATTAGTACTACTGAAAGAAAAGATATGGTTCTAGATGGGTTTGGTCGTTTAGCTTCTTATAAGGAAAATATAACTTCCTCTACCTATGATCCGGTAAGCAAAAGAGTCTGGCTCAATCCTGAACTGGAAGTGCATCGGGAACTGTCAACTATCTCTTACGACCTGCAGAACCAACTGGTCGGATCTATTGAAGTCAGTACTGACAAGAAGGGGGCTAAGACCACCACGATTTTGAGAAACAGCCTCTATAATTCCTTGGGTCAGGCGACTTCATTTTCTCGTGAGACAACTCAAGAATATAAGGATGAATCTTTTCAAACTGTTCTGGATCGGTCCAAAATCTATTACAATTTTTTGAGCGATATGACCAACTATCATGACCGCACCACCAAACCCGGATCGAAAAAAGCAGAAGAGACTGATTGGGAAGCGCGAGGGTATAATCTCATGGGTCAGCTTGATGGTTACCAACAGAAATATCTGGAGAATGGGTTAAATGTTGAAATGAATGTGAGCGGCATGAAATATGATCTTATTGGCAGGTCCCTGGGACAAGAAACGGAGACGATAAAAACTGGCAGGGAAAAACGGTTTAGTTATACTCAAATGGTAGATGGAAAAGAAAAAAGATTGTCACCGGTTGAGTTAAGCCTGCTTTTGGAGAAAAGAGCCGAAGATCTAGAAAAAGAAGCGGCAAAGATCGCGGAAGAAAAGGGTGAGAAAGTTCAAGGTTTGCTGATTCCTGTCGGTGAAAAAAGGGCGGATGTGCTTTTAAAACGGCTCGTGGAAGAGGGAGTAATTCAGAAAAAATGGGAGGATAAAGAAGTTAATGAAAAGGTTTCTTCCTTAAGATACGGGATGCTCTACAATGATTTGAATCAAGCCATAGAGTACATGGATCAGGTGACATCAGCAGACGGCTCTATCAACACAAATAGAATGAGTGGTATGGAGTATGATCCTCTAGGAAGGGTTTCCGGTTTCTTGAACACGCAGGAGTCTTTTATAGGAAAGATGATCGTGCATGTGTTGAACGCAAAATCCCTTTACTCCACGGGAAATGAAAAATTGGTGCAGGCTTTGGAAAAGTTAAGGGATGAGTTGGAAAAAATTGATCAGAATGATTCAAAGAAATGGACCCAGAGCGAAATTGATCTTCTGGCAGCGCTTGATCTGGCGCTTGAAGGGAGAAAGGATATCGTAGTCTTGGATGGAAGAATTGCAAAGGCTTTAGTCTCTGAAGGCGGGAAAAATTTTTACGATTTATTCAGCGGAGACTTGAAGATTATCCAAGCAAAAGAGGTAGATGTCCACTCCCTTGAAAAATCTTTTACCCGCAGATTAGGAGTCTCCTACACTCCCCAAACCAACAACGTTGCCGGCTATACAGAGGTGTCGTGGGATGAATCAATGGGAAAGGCGACCGGAATTAAACTCACCACATCCAAGGTGCAGAATAGCTACAATGATTTTGAGCAGATTCAAACCAGCGCGGTTGAATCTGAAACCATTCGTACTAATGGCAGTGTGGAGAAAAGTTCTTTGGTTACGACCAATGAGTATGAAGTTCCGGGAGGAAAGATGGTAGGAGCGACTGCGGTAACACCGGAAGGAAAACCCAACACCTCCACCGATTCGGTTTACAATGATTCCAATATGGATGGAGTGATTGACGATGTGGAAAAAGCGAATCCAGTCAGCTCTATCAGTGAATCTTTTAGTACGGTAGGGATGATTTATGGTGTGATTAATGGACTGCCTAAGATTTTTGCTCAAGGGAATTATTCTAATACAACCTACCTCAACGGCAACAATACCGAATCCACGCAAAATCTTTTTTATGAAAATGATGATCAAACCGGCAAACTCCTATCCGCCAGCGGTATTACTTTTACCTCTTCGCGCAGCGCATATACGCTCATTAATCCTGATGGAACAACTTCTGTAGTTAAAGGTAAAAATTCTTCTGTTGTCTCCTCCAGCATAACGCGCCAAATTTATGCCCCTTACGGCAACCAATCGAAACTCGCATTGACCTTGACCAATTCTTTGACCCCTGCGCCGGACGGCCCATTGACCAAAACAATTTCTTCAACGGCATACCTTTATAATAATGATGGCAGATTGATTAGCGCAACCGGTTCGGGAAGTTCGATTAGTTTTAACGGATATGTTAAGGACGCGCAAGGGAACTACATTAAAGACAGCCAAGGAAATCTCGTTCCAAACGATCCCACGTTTGGATCATTTATTCAACGGTATCAAATTATCAGGGATCAGGCGGCTCTGGAAGCGCAGGAGAATGAGTCGAAGTCAATGCATTACGATGAAGAGAGCAATGAATGGGTGGAAGGAAATAAAGACGGCACGTTTAGCTCCCAGATTACAAGGCAGAGATATTTGAACGATGATGAAGGGAGGCTTTTGGGGGTGGTGGGTGACATGGGGTTAGACGACCATCCAGAGCTTAATTTTTTTGGTCCGGAAGATTTGGACATCCAGGCTTTCAAAAAAATTCTTTCAAGCAACCGCGAAGCGGAACTGATGATCCGGAAAGTTCTGCAGGATAAATTTGGTGTCAGTATAGAACAATTTTTGGCGTTGGGAAATGATGAAGCAGTTGAGGTGCTTCGCGCCGCGTTTAATTTCCTTCTTACAGTTCCTGATTTTTACAGACAGGTCAACATTCAATCGTTGAACCTTTCACCTGAAATGGCTGAGAGGTATGAAAAAATCAAAGAGCTGGTGGAAAAAGGCGAACTAGAAAAAGGGAACCGGTTTGGGTTTGAGGATCAAAAGGCGGTGCGGATTCTGAACAAGGCGATTTTGCAGGCTCTTTACCCGGAGGAAACGGCAAAGAGCAAAATTTTTAAACTGATTACAGGATTTTCAGTTTTTCGCGATGAAGCCGGAGCAAAAACATTGGGCAAGATTATTCAAGGCATGGCGGTTATTATGGGCCAAGCGCAAATGCTTTATAATTATACTATTACAGACCAAAGCGATCAGTTGACCAGAGAGATTACTTTTAAAAAGTCAGTTCAACCTAAAGGGACGGCTCAGGAAAAACAGCTAACGCTGACTCAGGAAGAGATTGCGGCGGCAAAGAGAGAGCAATTCAACCATGAACTTGAAAAAATTACTAAAGGAATTCAGGACGGAAGCATGGATATTATAGCCGGCGTGAAAACACTGCTAAATTTCTTGACCCAGCTGGGCGTTGAAAATTTTTTGGACGGGTCCGATTCTGAAACGTCCGGCCAAATCTCGAAATCCGTATGGGGACCCATTTTATCCCTGATCAGTCTTTATCAATCCAAAAGGATCAGGACTCTAGAAGTAATGGCTGAAAAAACTCCTAGAGAAAAAGTAATAGACGGCTTAGAAAAATTAATCGGTCTGCTTTCTTCTAAAGGAATTAGGATTGGCGGGATGGATGAGCTTCCGACAATTGAAGGCGGCAATCGTGAAAGCGCGAGGGATCAGGAAGTAGTTGGGAAAATTCAAGAGCCTCTGGACGCTAAAATTAATGAGTTGATAGAGGCGGTTAAAGGAGAGAAAGACCCGAAAAAAATTATATCAGGATTAAAAGAACTTTTAGATCTCGAGACTCAAACACAGGAAGCTGTTCCTGATTCAATGGTTGAAAGCCCTAAGCCCGAGGAAGCCGCTGTAATTCCTGAGCCGCAATCTTTGGAAAAAGATGTTCCAAAACAATCTCTGCGGGTGGATGAAGGAAATAAAGTAGTTGGGGCATCCTTAAATGTTAACGGAAAATCTTATCTGATTGGCTTGGATCCGGCATCTAATGTGTTGAAAGTTTATGAGCGTGGAGCGAAAGGAGAGTGGCTAGAGGTGGGAAGGGCTGAAATTGGGGATGAGAGCCGGGATGAAATCCCCATGTATCTTGTTGTGGGCGAGGGAACGAGCGAGAAGAAAGAACTTCTTGCCACCTACGATAAAGCGAGAGGAATGCTTTTGACGGCTTCGGAGAAAACAGAAGAGTGGACTATTTCGGATGTAAAAACCGGGCGCGGGCAGCAGCATCAAGAAGTTGTCGTAACCTACAAATATTCCGTTTTTGGGCTTTTGGAATATGCGCATGGTTCGGGCGTTTCTCAAGCGGACGACGGATTTAAGAACGTGACCAACAGCCTTATTGATCAGAAATATGAGCTCTATCGGGGTCAGGCGAAGATGAAAGTTTCAGAGACAAAATCTTTTACGCAGAATTATGATGGTTCTTGGAGCGCTATGGGCTGGGTGGTTCAAGGACAAAACAGCGGCAAGCCAGTTGGAAAAGCAATGACTGTTGAATACCAATATAATAAGGAAGGAGAGCTGGTAAGCGCTTTTGGTTCTGGGCAATCCATTGCCGCTAATTCCGATGCCAGCATTACCACCAGCGATATTGAGCAATACTTCATCATATTGGACAGCCAGGCGAAACTGCACCATACAAAAACAACGTCGAAAACAAAGTCGAGCAAATCTGAGCAGATTCAAGTCTTGCACGTTTATTACAGCTATGACAGAAGAAACCGCTTGGTCAGAAACGGCGGCGCAGCTGGCGGCGGCCCTAAACTTATCCCTGTTGCCAAGAAAGATAAGGACGGAAACGTTCTCAAGGATAAATTTGGGAATGTAGTTTATGAAAAGGATGAAGAAGGAAACATTGTTTTTGACTACGAAAGGGATGAGAAGGGAGAAATCAAGATTTATAAAGAAACGTTTGGAGAAGGGACGTTCGTGCAGGTGAATATATTTAGGGACGAAGAGACAAAGGAGATTAAGAAAGATTTGAAAGTGAAAACATTCGGCATGATCCACCAAGCCTACGCGATTGTGCTAGGTCAAGCCAAAATGGTTGAGTCCGTGACCTTGACGAACAGCTTTGATGAGACTGGTCCATGGTCTCAAAAAGTTGCGACCATTAAATATATCTATGATAAATCGGGGCGTATGGGGGGAGCGTACGGAGAGGAACGCACTCTCTCCGGCAACTGGCAAACCTCCTCCAACGACGTCACAGAACAAAACTCCATCCAACCTTACGAACTCATAAACGGCCAAGCAAAATCCACAAAAATAACCACCCGCTCAACCTCTAAACATTTTTTTAGAAGCATCACTTCCCTTGAATTAGAAGGGATGATCCTAAACGATGTTTCTGGAAAACTTTTTAACGAGAATTTAGAGAAAGGGACCATTGAAAGCGACAGCGTTTCCGACAGTGAAGTAGAAACCGTTGTCCTGAACAGCTACGACGAAGCGGGCAATATCAGGGATGTTCAGGGACAAACCAGATCGCTTACCTATTCTTTTTTTGAAGATCCGGTTAATAAGGTTAATGACGACATTTATTTTGTGGGAGAGTATATGTTTGAAGAAAACGGCGTTACGGCAAGAGGCAAGCGCGCAGAGCTTCTTGCAAGCGTCGAAAAATCTGACAGCGGCGAGGGCATGATTTCCGCAAGAAACGCCATGGCGGAAGCGGTGCTTGTAAAAATCGCCGAAGCTTATGGACTTACAAAACTTGAAATCAAAGATAAGACGAACTTTATAAAGCTGATGAATTCGATTATTAAACGGGAGATAAAAATCCCTGAGCTCATGGAAAAAGCTAAACTCACGCCAAAGGAATTTTTGTCCGCCATCGTCTATGGAATCAACCAAGCTCGCGCGACGTTAAACGTTTTTACCACAGAAATGTTTTCCATGCTTTTCAATTTGGTGGGCGAGGCTTTGGGAAGCATTGCGGATCAATTGACGGGCAACCTGCTTTTTAACTTTATCTCGTTAACCGGAGACTTGTCCGGCCAAGACGAGCTCATTCAGCTGGCGGGCAGCATATTTCAGGATATGGCGCAAAATCCTGACAAATATATGAATCCTAATGATGAAACCGGCGGAATTGTTTTAACCGGCTTTGTTGTGGATAAGACCGTAGAAGGGGCCAAGCTTCCTGAAGGGTTTAAAACCGACAGCGTGATCTATTGGGACTCAAACGGAATCGGCCATATCAATTATGATGTGCTCAAATCATGGAAGGAACGGGAAGAGAAAGAAAAGAATGATCCGAATATTAAGGAAGAAGACAAATTTAAAGTCAGGAATGCCATTGAGAAAACATTCCTGCATGAAAACTATGAATATGCCCATTCCAAAGAGAAGATGAGCAAGGGAGAAGTTGTAACTACGGCGGATCTTGAAACGTGGAGCCGCAAAGCGGAGAGCAAAGAGGAAGGGGGGTTGGGTTATTACGTTGAAGGCGTTGAATCCAATTATGACCTTACCGGCGTTGTGGCTGCAGTTTCATCTTTGAAAGGTTTGGCAGATTGGGCGCCCATCCTTAAGCCTTTAAGCAATTTGAACATCAGCTCAAACTTTACGATTGAAAATGTCACTGATCAAGGTGAATCTGCCAACGGAGCGCGGATTGGAATTGATTTATCTCAAGCGATTGCGCGAGTCGGAGATTTTTCTGATGACTTAAACGGCGGTTACCAGCTTGTGGGGACAAGATTCATTAAATACCGCTATGTAGAAAGAGAAGTGGATGACGGCAATGGTGGAAAAAAGAAAGAAATGGTTAAGGAGCAAGTGGGAGAACCAATAGAGTTTAACGATCCTTTGTGGGACGCGGCGAAGGGGGAATTCAAAAGGGAACTGCCGGAAGGGTGGGGCATGACCGATGCGGCAAAGGCGAGAGGAGAAAATAAAAACGAGAACGATTTTAAAAAAGATGAGAAAACTTTACCCGATGGCAGTGTCGTAAGATATATCCGCTACGGCAGCGGCAAAGACGCCACATTTATGATCCTTGAGTTTCGGCCGGGAGGCAACTTAAAAGACCGTTTGACCAAGAGCCGATCGAGCATTGGCTTGGATTTGAAGGGAGCAGATCAGGGCGGGCGCACAGACGTTAGGAGCAAAAGTGAAATCAGCCTGGGCTCTTCCTATTTATACGACAGAGATCCAAATAATCCGAATGAAGATCCAGCAACCCAAATTGTTTTAAAGGCAGATTCCCAAGCGGTTAAAGACGCCCTCATAGAAAAAAACAGCGGAGTCTATTATAAGGACACAAACAATGTAGAGCATAGGCTCTTTACAAAACCGAGCAAGTTCGATTTTGCCCGCTTCAACATTGCCTCCAACTTCGACAAATACGACAAAGATTATGAAGTCGGCAGCACTGCACCCATAGGTTATACCCCGGCGCTTTCAGCGCAATCTAAGACTTCTTTTACCTCAGAGGAAATAGCTGCTTTTATTCAGGCTTATAATATTTATAAAATTGATAACCCCAGCGCGGATAACCTTCCTGCTAATTTTGGCAGTGCTCCTTCCACAGATATTGCAGCTTTTATCAAGAACCATTCCATATTAACATCATTTGATTACGCTGCGGTTTTTGGAACTAAATATTTGAAAGATCCACATTACCTTAAATACACGCCGGATTCAAATTTTTGGTATTTTAAGAACCGCCCCATCTTTAAGGCAGGCGATACCGCCTACTCTCAAGGGTTGGGGTATAACCATGAGGTAAAGATTAAAAAGATTGGCGCTTTGAACGGCAAGGACGTGATTGCTACAGAAAAGACTTCGTACGGTTTCCGCGATCCAAGCAGGGAAGCAATTCAATGGAAAACCTACACTCCGAATTTTTCTTCTGCCGACATTACTGGTTTAAAAAGTTTAATCGGTCAATATTGGGATCCGGATAAAAAAGTTTTTAGCGCAAGCGCGACAAGAACCGTGGGGCAGCAGACAAAACCGAACATGCTCGTGACAAAAATATTCTATGACCCTGCCTCTCAAAAGTTTGTTCCTTTCCAATATAGATCAGCGGATGGAACCGGAACAAACGATTCTACGTCGGCGATGTATTTTAACGTTCAAACAGGAAAAGCAACCACCTATCAATACCGCAGGTTCGATGGAACTGAGACGAATGAGGCGACAACTGCTAAGGCATATAGATTTACTATAGTCAGCGGTAGCAGTATAGATGAAGTGACTACTTTCATGAGATATCACACTGCGTCGGGCGAGCCAACAAACGAGGCTTCCAGCAATGGGGTCGCTAATATAGAAAGCACAGCGCTCACCAATCTCGCCAACGATGCGAACGAGTCTCTACCAGTTAACAACGCAGCAAATATAGAAGTTAGATTTGGTCAAAGCTCCGATACCCCGCCACAGGACACCATTCTTAACCTTGCTGAATTTACTGTCACAAAACGCTACTACAATACTGCTACCCATGAATTTACAGACTCGCCCTACAAGCTGGAGAGAGACTTTAAGAACTCGAAAGCAGGAACAGACACCTCTTCCATGTACACGGATAGAAACGAGAATGGAATTCAGGATCCGGACGAGCTGAACAATATTGCGAATCATGAAAACAGTGCAGTCACGGCCGGGATTAGACAGTACGTCAACACGGTCAAAGGAAACGGCCAGACCACGCTGTTCCAATTTAGGTTTGCTGACGAAAAGAGTTTGAAAATTATTTATAGGGAGCAGAATTTGGGGAGCATACCCCAATCGGTTCTTGATAGGGCAAATACCGACGTCGCAAAATTTTACAACTCAAAGAAAAAAGCGATTACCGTATACCAATTCCGTTATCTCGTTGATGCAGACGGCAAAAAGGCGGGCGACGACTATACGGGAACTGATCCTATCAGCCCTCAGGATTTGGGAAAGAAGTTTGTTGCAAACGACGGGGTCTCCTACTTCAATCCATTGAAAACCGCGGACGATGGTTTTTCGATTTACCAGTGGCGGAGCAAAGAGAACGGCGACCAGGAGTGGAGCGCGGAATATCATAACCCTCTGGATATCGTGGATTCTACCGCCTCCAATGACCGGGACCGATTTAAGCAGACCGACAATAAATACTATCACAGAGACGCGAGCAATAAGTTTTTCTATACCGATAAGCTCTACCGTTTAGCAAAGGTAGAAAATGCCGGAACTCCAAGCGAAAAAACGGTCTATGATTACGCGGATTTAAGCGATTTTACTTTGGTGTCGGGCACTACTTACCGCGACAAAGACAATAACCAATGGACGAAAAATGCTGATGGCACATTCAGCGATTCCAACGGAAAAAAATGGGAATTAAATACCAGCTTGGAAGCGCATAAGCACGTAGAAAATATTAAAAACGAAGAGAACAAATCAAACGATGTTTCGGCTTACGCCGGCATGAAAGACACCACAGAAGTGGTGAGCGCAAGCAAAATGGAAAGGATCGGACTTGGCTCAAACGAAGGGCGCATTAGCCGTTACGACACGAATAAATACCTTGAAGCTCCAGGGACAAATAATTGGAAAACGAGCTTTGCGTTTTTTACCAAAGATATAGCGGATCCTAATTCATTGGTTAAGGTCTTTAGCGGGTATAAGAAAAACGACCAAGGCGTTATGGAGCCTGTGATTACAGTGGTGAAAGGGTCGTCTGAAAATCCAGTGAAAGCAACGGTGAGAGTCAATGATAGCGGGGATATTTTTACAAGAATCCTCAGCGACGAAGATTCCCGTGATGATATTTTGACCGGAAGCGGCAGCGCCATTAATTACGCGGTTTGGGATAAAGGGAGAGAGGTCGGCAAATTCCAGTTTGTGAAAAATGGCGATGGCACTTTTACGATTAACACGGGCGATTCAAACAGTTTCTTCGCCCATATCGCAAACATTGGCGGAGAGATCAAGGCGGGCGGCACCTCAAAAGATGATTCAAACGCCTATAACGAAGGAAAGTCAGGTTTTTCCGGAGGCATGTTTGTTTCGTCCCTTAAAGGATTTTTCGATATGGGCGCTTTGCTTAAAGTCGCTGGTATCGGATTCGGCGCTCAAGCGAAGTTGTACGCGGAAAAACTTTTCTCCGCCGCAGGGTTGGCAATGAGCAAGGTATCCAAATTGTTTTCAGGGCTTGAAACTAAATTTGAGATCATGCCTGAAAGCGATGTAAAAATCATTCCTGAAACCGCTCCCAAAACTGCCGTCCCCTCCACCTCACAAGAGCTTCTCGCTCAAATCGCAAATTTCCCGGGTTTAGAGGGGATTGATTTAAGCAAAGTCTCTTTAGTCTCTCAAACGAATGGGAGCGTTAAGATTATATATAAGGAAGGGGCAACAGAAGTCAGAGGAACAATCTTGCCGCCTGCAAAAGAGAAAAACACAGATGGCACAAGCACGACCGCATGGAGACTAAACATTGACCGCTCAGAAACCCCTGTTGCAGGTTTTGGAACCAGCACTCATCAAGAGATGACCACAATTTATGAATACGATAAGCAGGGCTATTTAATTGGGGCGAAGGCAAAAGGGTGGTCTGTAACAAATGATGGGTTTGGGAATGTCACGTATAACAAAGACATCACAAACGAATTCAAGATTATTCGAGGCCAGGCAAGGCTTTGGAAGGCAATTACACCCAGCTATACCGTGAACATGGATGGAAGCATGAGCTGGCAGGATGGATCGGTTCATAACGGGATAAAAACTCAAAGCGCCATCCTTGCTTACGAGTTAGATCCGCAGACAGGTTTGTTAAGAGGAAACGGGGCGAACGCTTCCCTTGGTGTATCCATAACCAACGACGGTTTTGACAACTGGACAAAGACGGAAATTCAGCAGACCTATAAGCTTATCAACGGACAAGCAAAACTTTCCTCCAGCCGCACGGTGTCGAATACAACCAACCTAGACCTCTCAACTTCTTATCAAGATTTAACCGTGGATTATAAATATTTTGGAGAAGAAGATGAAAAAGGAATCATCGCCTATCCTGTTGTTCGCGGCAAACATAGGCTTGGACAAATGGCGCATGCAGAGGGGCGCGGAACTTTCAATTCGAACGACGGATTTGGAAACATTAGTGAGGGGACACTCGATCAAGAATTTACAAACCCTTGGGAAAGCGGCGGTCAGGCGAAACTTTTAACGTCCACATCTAAATCGCATACGACTAACGTAGATGGAAGCGAATCTTGGCAGGATGGGTCGGAGCATAATGGCGTGACCACCGAGGCGAGCGTGATCACATATCGTTATGATGAAAAGGGTCACTTGAATGGCGAAGGCGCAACCGCGTCGGAAGGAATTACTGTGAACGACGATGGGTTTGGAAACTATACCGTAAGCCGAGTCAACCAAATTTATACATTGATCAACGGGCAAGCGAAATTGAAAGATACTGTAACGCGCTCTTTGACTAGAAATGCAGATGGCTCTTGGAGCGTAATGGGTTGGAAAGATTTAGATAATAAGTCTGCGGATAGAAGCAAAGGGATGCATGGCGGCGAAGAAATGAGGGTGACTTATTATTACTTTGGCGAAGACCGCTCAAATTCCAAGGGAAATAATTATAAGACCCAAGTGGACCGCGCATTGAAGCGTTACCTTGGAACCGTTGCGGCTGCTGAAGGGAATGGCTTAAGCTATTCGAACGACGGTTTCGACAACAAAACATACGCATTCATTACACAGAGCTACGAGGTTTTCAACGGTCAAGCGAAAATGATCAGGAATGAAACGAGAACTCGCACGGAAAATATAGATGGCTCCCGCAGTTGGCAGGGGTGGAAGGAGACAGCAGAGAGCAATGCGGTCTATAACGGCATTCAAACTCAAGCGAGCGTGATCCACTACCTCTATAACAAAAACGGCGTTCTTATAAACGAAGGAGCGCGTGCGGACAAATCTGTGATGATGTCGGACGATGGCTTCGGCAATTGGACCAAAAGCGAAGTGGATCAAACCTATGTTCTCATTAACGGCCAGGCGAAATTGAAGAGGTCTATCAGCAATACAGACAGTTTTACGAGCTATGATTCTAAAAAAGAAAAAGGATGGAATGCGGACGGATCTTCATCGCATCAAGTGATGACGGTTTCCTACACATATAAAGGAGAAGGGATCACAGATCAAGTGGCGCTTAAAGCGCTGGCAGATCAAAAAGTGTTGGGCCAACTTGCAAGCGCGGATGGAAAAGGAACCACATTAAGCGAAGACGGGTTTGGGAACTGGACTGCCGGCATCATAGAACAAACTTATGAAATTATAAAAGGTCAAGCGAAAATTATGAGCAGCAATTCTAAGTCGTGGAGCTCAAATTCAAGCGGAGCGGGATCCTACAAATATAATCTTAAAAATAACTCGTGGGCGTTCGAGCCGGCAAGCGGCGGAAACTATGAACGTCCTTCAAGAAATGACGACGATTCTTGGAGCCGCCAGGATATGACGACCTACTATGCCTACGATTCCAATGGGTCTGCGGTTTTAACAGGCGGAGTTTTTGGAGGAGCGCCTGTGATTGGAGAAGATGGAAAGCCAATTATGGTCAATGGAAAAGTAAAGAGGGATGGAAGAACGTATGGCAGAGGGACATCTTTAAACGACGACGGCTTTGGCAACATAAGCGATGGAACGGTTGACCAAGTTTACCGCATGATCAAAGGCCAGGCGAAGCTGGCAAGTTCAAAAAGTGTCTCGGTTGCTAAACATTATGAAACTGTGGACGGCGCAGAGGTTCTTCAGGCTGGCAGCAGCGACGGCTCCACCAACAGTCAAGAGATGTGGACAAAATATGATTATGATGCGGATGGAAAACAGACTGGTCAAAGCGGAAGAGGAAACACTGTATCTGATGATGGATTCGGCAATTACACTGCCGGAATCATAGAACAGGTTTATGCGTTGGTTGGGGAAGCGAACAAAGGTCAAAGTTGGAAGGTGTTTAATTCAACCAGCAAAAGCTGGTCGAGCAGCTCTAGCGGCGCAGGTTCCTGGAACATTGATGGAGATAACAATTGGGTGTTTACTGCAAGCGCCAATGGCGGCAGTTACGATGGGAACGGCGTTACCGCGAGCGATGCCACGTGGTCAAAACAAGAGATGGTTACTACCTATATCGAACGATGGATTTGAGAATTACACGCGAGGGGCGGTATTGCAGGAGTATGGGTTAAAGGGGAGAGCAGGAGGAGGGAAACAGTTTAAGGTATTGAATTCGCGGAGTTTAAGCTGGACGTCGAGTGGGACGGAAGTGGAGATGGCGATTCCTGATGCGGTGTGGGATGGGACGAAGAATGAGGGGTTGGGGAGCTATACATTTGCGGGTGTAATGACAGCTGCGTTGTGGAGTTTAACTGGGGCGCCTTTAAATCCTGGGAGCGATGAGAGTTGGAACAAGCAGTCAATGGTGACGACGTATGAGTACGGAGATAACGGGAAGCAGGATGGACAGTATGGGGTTGGGGATACGTTTAGCGACGATGGGTTCCACAACTATACGAAGGGGAAAGTGGCGCAGAAGTACGAGTTGCAGGGGACGAATTTCAAGGTGGCGAGATCGCAGAGTTATAGTTGGACGAGCAGTTTAAGTGTAGCAGGCGGAGCAGGGAGCGTGACGGCAACAAGGCAGAGATCATCGAATGAGTTGACCACGAATTGGAGTTTAACAGGCGATCCTGTGGTGGGTGCGAGGAGCGGGGATGGGAGCTGGAGCCGGCAGGAGATGACGACGAACTACCATTATGATGGGAACGGGAAGCAGTTGGATGTGAATGGGCAGGATGGGGATGGGAACACGTTCTGAGAGTTGGACGAGCAATGCGTTGGGAGGAGGGACGTATGCCGGCAATGGGATTGCTGGAAGCGATGGCTCTTGGAACAAGCAAAGGATGGAGACTACATACAAATATTCTGCTTCCGGGAATGAAAAAGGCAAACAGGAATTTCAGAGCGGACGAGGTACCGTATTAAGTTTCGATGGATTTGATAACTATACTGCAGGGAAAATTGAACAGACATATGTAAAGACAACATTGAGCAGCGGGGCGATTCAGTTTAAGTTGATGAGTTCCGAAAGCAAAACTTGGAGCTCTAAAGTTGCTGGAGCTGGAAGTTGGGCATTTGTGAATGGGGATTGGACTTTCAATGCAGCGTCTGGCGGTGGGACTTACGACGATCCAATACAAAATTCAGATGGTTCCACCAGCAGGCAGATCATGACCAACCATTATCAATACGCAGCGGGAGGCAAACTGGAAGCTCAGTATGGGGAAGGAGATTCATTTAGCTCCGATGGTTTTGGGAATTTTACAGCAGGAAAAAATATCCAAAGATACGAACAAAAAGGGACGCAATTTAAGGTCGCTGAGGCTAGAAATTTTTCTTGGAGCACGGATTCTAATGGAGAATCAGCGGATGTGCCGGCAGTGGTATGGAATGAAGCGTCAAAGAATTTTAACAACATCGTTTGGAATATAGAATCTCAGACTTCCGAAGGCAATCTCGACGACTCTTGGAATAGGCAAGATGTTACAACCACATACCAATACACGGCATTAGGAAAATTGATTGGTCAAAATGGTTCCGGGAACACATTCTCGAACGACGGCTTCGAAAATAAAACCGTGGGCAGGCTGACCCAAGATTATATTTTTATCAACGGTCAGGCTAAACTTTCTAGATCAGAAACCCGCTCGCTTACAGAAAATGCGGACGGTTCGTGGAATTCCTTGGGCTGGACCCTTGCCGATGCCCAGGCGACCGCGCTGGATCGTTCTCGCACGGTTGGAATTAATTCGGAAAGAATCGGCGGCAAAGCAATGGTGGTGGCATACCAATATAACGTGGCAGGTAAACGGGCGGAGATCGCCCGCGGGAAAGTAGAGCCAACTGTTGTCGAAACAAGAAGGATCGGCCTTAGCGAAGAGACTCGCGCGTTGGAAGAGACTCTGGCAGGCGGTGAATTCGTTTCCAGAGCCATTCCAATCGAGGGTGTGGAGTACACGATTTTACAAGGAGAGGGAGGCTTAACTGCAACATATCTTGCGGACGGCGTCTTGCACACTGCGCTTGTGGATTTATCGGGTGAGCAGGGGAATGCAACTCTAACCCTTTTAAGAGACGATGGAGTTGGCATTTCTATCACTTTAGATCGTGAAAATGATCAATTGATTGAATCTATTCAGGAAGTGACCGAGGACTCAAGCATCGTCATCACCAGTCTTTACGATGAGGTAGGACGGCTCGTCGGTGCGCATGGTTCCGGCCAATCGTATTCGAACGACGGTTTCGACAATCTTACCATTTCCAACATAGATCAAAATTACATCATCATGGGGAACCAGGCGAAACTGAAAGAGTCTATCAGCCGCTCTTTCACAAAAAATACGGATGGATCGTGGAGCGTAATTGGGATGAGCAGGCGCGATGTGGAGGCGCTGGGAATTGCCAATGAAGATATTTTAGGCAGCGTCCCTGCCGATGCATCTAAAAACAGCGCTATGACGGTAACCTATCGCTATTATGGCGAGAGAGATGCGGGCGGGAATTTGGCGGTGGATAAAGATAATCAGCCGCTTGCTGTGGATGCGGGCCAAAAACGTTACTTTGGGTCTGTGGGATATGCTTTTGGGAGTGGAAAGAGTTATTCAAATGACGGGGCTGGAAACGCAACTTATTCAGCGATAGAGCAGACCTATTTTATTATCAACGGCCAGGCGAAAATTGAAACTTCAAAGACCATGAGCCGCACCGAAAATGTGGATGGAAGTTTAAGTTGGCAAGACGGCACGACGCATAACGGCATTCAAACCATAGCGAGCGAGATTACCTATACTTACGATTTGACGACCGGAAAATTAAACGGCAATGGCGCAACTGCCGTGGATGCGGTTTCCGCCGCAGACGATGGTTTTGGCAACTGGACCAAAAGCGTTACCCATCAAGATTACATTTTGCTAAACGGCCAGGCGAAATTGAAAGTCTCTAGAACCACAAGCGACAGCGCCACCACGGCAGACGGTAAGAATACGGATGGCTCTTATTCCCGCCAAGTCATGACGATGGTTTACAGATACTATGGAGAAAAAGACAAGGATGAAAACCCGATCCCGGCATTGGTTCCTTCGGGCGATAGCAAAATTGGGCAGACCGCAAGCGTGGAAGGAAAAGGAGTCTCAAAGAGCGACGATGGGCTAGGCAATGTAACCTCCGGCAAAATTGAGCAGACCTATGGACTGATTCACGGACAGGCAAAGATTTTCCAAAGCAATTCGAAATCGTGGAGCAGCAACGACGACGGCCCGGGAGAATGGAGTTTAAGCGAGAGTTACGATTGGGTCTATACCGGCACGGCAAACGGTGGAAATTTTGCAAGTCCATCGAAATACAGCGACGATTCTTGGAGCAAGCAAAATGTTGACACATTCTACGCTTACAACGATGACGGCGCTTTAGTGATCAGCGGAGGAACAAAGGGCGGCGATGGCGCCGATTATAGAACCTTTGGCTCAGGGTACACTAGAAGCGACGATGGGTTTGGAAATCTTACCTCAGGAAGAATCGAGCAGACATTTGAGCTTGTGAACGGCCAGGCAAAGCTAAAGGAATCTAAAAGCGCCACAGATGCAGCGAGAGTTTTAGACGGCACGACATTGGACGCAAACAGTGAACTCGCAGTGGTTTTAGAAAATTCAGACGGTTCCACAAGCCATCAAGAAATTAAAACGATTTATGAATATAGGAGAAGCGGCGTGCATAAAGGCCAGCAAATCGGCCAAGTGGGGCGCGGATTTTCTAGAAGCAACGATGGATTTAATAATTATACGGCGGGAAGCATAGAGCAAATTTATGAATTGAAAACGGCAAGCAACAATTCCCAGCAGTTCAAGTTGATGAAATCAATCAACCGCAGTTGGTCCAGCGCCTCAAACGGCGGAGGAGATTGGAGCGATGACGGACTGTTCACCTCTTATGCCGGCACAGGGAGCTATGACGATCCCAAAGGAGGGAGCGATTCAAGCTGGAGCAAACAAGAGCTTATCACAATGTATGAATACGACGCAAGCAACTGGAAGCAGATAGGACAATCTGGATACGGGGTGACTCTCTCGAACGATGGATTCAATAATTACACGGTTGGAACAGTTAAACAAGAATATGTTCCAAAAAATTTAACGAACAATGGAAAAATTGGAAAACAGTTTAAGGTGTCGCAAAGCGTAAGCCGCACATGGACTGGCACATCAAGCAGCGTAAGCGGATGGAATACAGATAGAACAGCAGCATGGCTCGATACGCAATGGAATTCCTTAACCACGCCGCCCAGCGATGGAGAGAAGAATAGTGATGGGAGCTGGAACAAGCAGGAGATGGTGACGCAGTATAAGTATAAGGATAAC
>JACPBF010000007.1 GCA_016180425.1 Elusimicrobiota bacterium | reverse complement strand
AAATGCCAGTTAATCCATTATTCCGGCGAACGATTACAACGTAAAGCAATACGCATATTGCTTCAAAAATGGGGTCTTTATTACGAGTACTTAGAGGTGCCTAGAGGCGCTAAAAGTGTCAACACATCTGACTCCTCGGATGTTTCATTTTAGACTGGACAGTACAATGTTATTAATGAACATCCCGAGGTTGAAGATTATTTTGATGAAATTTCTAATACTCTTCAAAAACCTGATTACATTAAAAAAAGCAAAAGTAATCCATCCATTTGGTTATATTACCGTTACTATAAAGACGTATATTCTGGAAAGTACTTGTTGGTAATCGTTAAACATTCGATACAGAGTTTTATAGTTACTTTTTATATTACGGACAAAATAAAAACAGGGGAGACCATATGGCAAAAAAAATAAGATTTTCCTATGACAAAGAAGGAGATATTCTTGATATTTCTATAGGCGAACCTCGCAAAGCAATTTCGCGAGAAATTAAGGATGATCTATTTATTAGAGTGGATGTAAAAAGTAAAGAGATTGTAGGTTTCTCTATGTTGAATTTTGAAAGAAGTTTTCGCAAATCTGGTGAATCTAAAACTATTCCTGTTTCTGCGAAGTTTGCTCTGGCAAGTAGATAATCCTGCCTGATAGAAACCAGCCCTCCCGGGAACTTTAAACACGGGTTAAAATCTGAAGCTGCCTGCCCATCCCTTCTAGAAGTCCGCTTCATTGACAACTTATAAAATACCATGTAATATATAACCATGTTAAAAAGAGAAATTAAGCTGCCTTCCCGACACAGTTTCTTTCTTTTCGGGCCAAGACAGACTGGGAAAAGCACTCTTCTCCATTCCTTATTCAACCAAAAAACTACCCTTTATTATGATCTTCTACACTATGAAGAATATCGCAGGCTGATCACTGACCCTTCTCTCTTTCGCGAAGAAGTAATCTCTAGACATAAGAATATCACTCATGTTGTGGTTGATGAAATTCAGAGGGTTCCTGAACTTTTAAATGAGGTTCATTCCCTCATGGAAGGAGGGCAAGCGCCCTATTTTGCTTTAAGCGGATCCAGCACCAGAAAACTTAAAAAAGCTCATGCTAATCTACTTGCCGGCAGGGCATGGACCTATCATCTGCATCCTCTGACCTGTCAGGAATTGGGTGAACGGTTTTCTTTGGATAAAGCGCTTCAATTAGGCACGCTCCCTAGTGTAATTTTGTCAGAAGAAGAGGAGAGTTCAATCAGAACCCTACGGTCCTATGTTGAAACCTATTTGAAGGAAGAAATTGAACAAGAAGCTCTTGTAAGAAATTTGCCATGTTTCTTAAGATTTCTGACTTTGGCCGCGGATGAAAACGGAAATATCATAAACTATTCCAACATTTCTAGAGAGACCGGCACCTCCTATGTTACCGTTAAAAAATATTTCCAAATTTTGGAAGACACTTTAATTGGATTCGCGCTTCTGCCTTATTCCAAGTCCATTCGTACCCGTCTGGTTAAACACCCAAAGTTCTATTTTTTCGATACGGGAGTAAAACGCGCTATTTTAAAAAAAGCGTCTGTTCCCATTGAAAGGGGAACCAGTGAATATGGAAAAGCATTCGAACATTTTATGATTTGCGAAATCAAACGCGCCGCGGAATACAAAGAAAAAGATTATTCTTTTTATTTTTATCAGAGTTCGAATCATGCTGAAGTTGACCTGATCATTGAACCTGCAAAGGGAAAAACCCTGGCTCTAGAGATAAAGGCAAATCCCAACCCAGACATTTCGCAGTTGCGGGGACTCAAATCTTTTGTAGAGGTCTGCCCTCAAGCTGAACTCTTTTGCGTCTGCTCCACTACACGCAAAAGAAAAGCAGGAATGATCACCTTTCTCCCTTGGCAAGAAATCATGGATTTGATCTAAATTACGGATTTTCTGGGATTTCCCCCAGAAACTTGACAAAATAAAAATTTTGGATTATGATTACTCAGTATTATGAGTAAATTTACTCATAATACTGAGTAAATTATTATAAAGGGGTATCCATGTACACCAGACCCATGGTTCAAATTCTCCGGAAAAGGCTCCAAGAAAAAAGAAGAACTATCCAGGTGTTAGCGGGTCCGCGCCAAACTGGCAAAACCACTATCGCCAAACAGATTCTTCACTTGCTTGAATTTCCCTATGTTTATTCAGCTGCAGACGAGCCCCTATTAAAAGGGGCGCACTGGATTGAACAGCAATGGGAAATGGCTAGAATAAAAGTAAAAGGACCAAAGAAAAAAGCCCTATTGATCTTAGATGAGATTCATAAAATACCTCATTGGTCAGAAACTACAAAAAAACTTTGGGATGAAGATAGCTTTCTCAAACTCAATCTACAAGTCGTATTATTAGGATCATCCCCTTTATTGGTAGAGAAAGGTCTCAAGGAAAGTTTAGCGGGAAGATTTGAAATCATTTATGTTCCTCATTGGTCATACCAGGAAATGAGATCAGCATTTGGATGGGACATTGACAAATATGTATTCTTTGGAGGGTATCCAGGAAGCAGCAGCTTGATCGCTGATTATGAACGCTGGTCAAACTATATCCTAGAGTCGCTCGTAGAAACATCTATATCCCGAGACATCTTACTTATGAGCCGTGTAGATAAACCAATTCTATTGAGAAGGCTATTTGAATTAGGTTGCAGATATTCCGGACAAATTCTCTCTTATCAAAAAATGCTGGGTCAGCTACAAGATGCAGGAAATACTGTAACCCTGGCGCATTACCTCCACCTATTGGGACAAGCGGGTCTCTTGTTAGGACTTCAAAAATATAGCGCCCAAAAGTTACGTCAAAGAGCCTCTAGCCCAAAATTCCAAGCGCTGAATACAGCGCTTTTGTCAGCTCAAATGGGAACACCCTATAAAGAAACATTGAAAAGAGGAGAAGATTGGGGACGTTTATTTGAATCCTGCGTAGGGGCTCACATGGCTAATGGGATTAAAGGCAAAAATATCGAGCTTTTTTATTGGGCAGGATTCAATCGAGAAGTAGATTTTCTGCTGGTAAAAGATAAAATAATCACTGCAATAGAAGTTAAAAGCGGCAGAAGTGAATTAAATCTTCCGGGAATGGAATTTTTGAGTAAAGAATATAAGATAAACAAAAAACTGCTTGTGGGCAGCGGAGGAATTCCTTTGAGTGAATTTTTATCTATAGAGCCCACCGAATGGTTTAGATAGTGGAAATAAGATCAGAAAATTTGATATAGTTTTTTAAACCAAAGAAACAAAAAAAACGGTTGGATTGCGAAATGGATTCCTCGCCAAGCAAGGATATAATCTAAACCCGACAAAGGACAATTTAAACCATGCGGAATAAATTAAAATCTCTAACTCTTCTTTTTATTTTAACTATCTTTTTTAGTTGCAAGTCAAAAGAGAAAGTCTATCGCGTTGCCATAGCTGTGCCTTTAACTGGAGATATTGCAGCCATGGGACAGGGAATGAAACGCGGGGCAGAGCTGGCCATAGAAGAAGCAAATCAGTCTGGACGGTTTAAACATAAAATTGAGCTCAGAAGTTTTGATGACAGAGCAGACCCTAAAGAAGCAGTGAACGTAGCCAATCAAATAAGCGCGGATCCAAATATTGTGGCGGTGGTTGGCCATTTAAATTCTGGCTGCTCCATTCCAGCAGCGCAAATTTATGCAAGAAACAATCTTTTAATGATCACTCCTGCTGCTACGAATCCAAAATTGACCCTGCAACAGTTAGAACCTTCCTGGAAATGGAACAAAAACGTTTTTAGAGTTAATACCACAGATGACGTGCAGGGCCAGTTTGCGGCGCAATATCTGATTCAAAACCTAAAAATAAGAACTGTTGCGATTATCCATGACAAAACACCTTATGGTCAAGGCTTGTGTGAAGAGTTCCAAAAGGAATTTATTGACAAAGGCGGTCTAGTTCTTTCTTTTGATGGGATTGCGGTAGGGGACAAAGATTTTAAAGCTTTGCTCACGCGCATAAAAACGCAAAACCCAAATGCGATTTATTTTGGCGGTATTTATAATGAAGGCGGACTGATTGCTAAACAGTCAAAAGAGTTAGGAATAAAATCGCTCTTTATTTCCGGAGATGCTCTGCAAACCAAAGAATTTTTTAAAGTTGCGGGCGCTGCCAGCGAAGGAGCCTACATTACCAATGTAGGGCTTCCTCCAGAAAAAATACCATCTGCTTTAACTTTTTTAGAAAAATATAAAAATAAATTTCAGGCTACTGATCTTCAACCTTACGATCACTATACTTACGAAGCTGCCATGATCGCAATCCTGGCTTTGGAAAAAGCAGGAATTCAACCTGATTCAGATACCGCGGATCATTCAAAAATGATTGAATTTATGAGAACCTTAAGATATGACGGGGTCTTGGGAACCACTGAATTTGATGAAAAAGGGGACACTAAAAATAAAGCGATCAGCATCTATGTAGTTAAAAATAAAAGTTTTCAAGCGCTGAATTGATTAATCTAGTTATTATTGGCGGAGGTCCTGCGGGAGAAACTGCTGCGCGCGCAGCTGCCAAAAAAGACGCAAAAGTCCAGTTAATAGAAAAAGAGTTTGTTGGCGGCTTGTGCTTAAATCGAGGTTGTATTCCTTCCAAAACCCTGCTTTCTTTTGGCAAAAAACTCTTCTTATTGCGCAGCGCTTTTAAACCCCAAGCTGCTTTAATTTTTCCTTTTGGATCTCTTCAAAACGAACTTTGGCAAGAGATTAAAAAGGAGAAAGAGCGCATTGTCTCTTCTTTAAGATCAAGTTTAGAAAAACAGATAAAAACCCATGGGATTGAGATCATTGCTGGTAAGGCGCAGTTTATATCTACTCAAGAAATAATGGTAAAGTCCTTAAAAGAAGAAAAAAAAATTGCTTTTGATAAAGCGATTATTGCTGTAGGCTCCAAACCTTTTTTCCCCCCGCCTTTCGATAGGATTGAAAAAGAGCTGCTGGATTCAGACAAAGTTTTTGATCTGCCAAACCTTCCTAAAAGAATCCTAATTGTTGGGGGCGGAGCTATCGGTTGTGAGTTCGCCTGTTTTTTTAAAGAGTTGGGTTCAGAAATTTTTTTAATTGAAAAAACCAAAGCTCTTCTTCCCGGGGAAGATCCTCAAATTGTAAACAGCCTTGCCAAATCTTTTGAAAAAAGAGGAATCAAAATCTATACCTCTCTTACTGCAATTGAAGTTCTTAAAACAAATAGCTTCTGGTCTGTAACGCTTTCAGACAATTCAAAAATTGAGGTGGATCAAATTTTAGTCTGCGCAGGCAGAATTCCAAATTGCGCAGAACTTTCTTTAGAAAAAGCGCGGATAAAATATTCCCATAAAGGCATTGAGGTTAATTCAAATCTGGAAACATCTAATCCAAATACTTATGCTATTGGAGATGTCAATGGCTGCTCTCTTCTAGCCCATGCAGGCTCTAAGCAGGGTGAAATTGCGGCAAACAATGCTTTGGGTGAAAAACAAATTTACAATGGAAATCTCATCCCCCGATGTCTTTATACTTGGCCGGAAGTCGCTTCTGTAGGGATGTGGAAGAGTGAAGCTGACCGTTTAGAGATAGAGACAGAATCCCACAGATCTTTTTTTCAAGGTTTAGGCAGAGCCCAAGCAGAAGGAGAGACCGAAGGGTTTATCCAAATTGTGTCTGAGAAAAAAAATGGTAAAATTATTGGGGCTCAAATCATTGGACCCCATGCCACTGAAATGATCCATATATTTTCCATTGCCATTGAGAAAAAGATGAATAAAGAAGAACTAAAAAATATTGTTTTTGCTCACCCCACATATTCTGAAGGCATTAAAGTCGCGTTAGAAAGATAAGATTATTTTCCATGCGTTCTTTCCCTCTGCCAGTTCTTTTTCGCCAAAAAATACCTAGCGGACCTATTTTTTTTAAACTCATAGATACGCTCTCGCAGCAACAACTCCATACCGTATGCGAAGAGGCAAAATGTCCTAACCG
This sequence comes from Elusimicrobiota bacterium, assembly GCA_016180425.1. Taxonomy (GTDB): domain Bacteria; phylum Elusimicrobiota; class Elusimicrobia; order 2-02-FULL-39-32; family 2-02-FULL-39-32; genus 2-02-FULL-39-32. Next base: position 84,896 of record JACPBF010000007.1, on the reverse strand, counting down.
CACAGATTGCTATACTAGAGGCGCCCTTACCTTACAAATCTTAGGGGATTTGTGCACAAGGCGCTGTAATTTTTGCGCGGAAAAAACCGGGGTTCCTCTTGCGCCAGAATTAGATGAACCTCAGCGCATTCTAAAAGCTGTAAAAGAGCTAAAACTAAAACATCTGGTGCTTACCGCTCCTGCCCGCGACGATTTAAAAGATGGCGGAGCTTCCCAATTTGCCCAAACTATTAATCTTCTTAAAAATAATCTGCCAACTCTAACTATAGAAATTCTTGTTAGTGATTTAAATGGCGATGAGGAATCGCTTAAAATCGTTTTAGAAAGCGAACCAAATATTTTTAATCATAATATTGAAACAGTGGAAAGGCTTACCTCAAAAGTAAGAGCAAAAGCAACTTATTTAAGATCCTTAAAAATTCTTCAGTTTGCGTCTCTATATCAGCCGAACATTAAAACAAAATCCGGAATCATGGTTGGGTTGGGCGAGAGCCTAAATGAAATCAGCCAAACCCTGCTGGATTTAAGAAAATCAAAAGTGCAGCTTCTCACGGTAGGGCAATATCTTCAACCCTCTTTTAAACATCTTCCTGTTCAAAAATTTTATAATCTGGAAGAGTTTGATCAGATAAAAAAAAGCGCTCAAGAGATGGGTTTTGAAAAAACCTTTTGCGGACCAAAGATCCGATCTTCTTTTCATGCAGATGAAATGATTTATGAAAACGCACATTGAACCCCAACTAAAACACACGCCCCTCTATGACTGGCACAAAAAAAATGGAGCTAAATGCGTGGGATTTGCTGGCTGGGAAATGGCTGTGCTTTATACCAGCATTGTGGAAGAGCATCTGGCAGTGCGAAAAAATGCCGGCGTCTTTGATATTTCCCACATGGGACAAATTTTTGTAGAAGGAACCGGAGCCCTTAACTTTTTACAAAAACTTTGCACCAATGACATCTCAAAATGTAGGGTTGGTCATGCCATTTATTCTCATATCTGTAACACCGAAGGTGGCGTAGTGGATGACATTTTTGTATATTCATTAGTTTTAAATCAATATCTGGTGGTTGTAAACGCCTCCACTGCGAATAAAGATTTTGATTGGATGACAAAACAAAAAGAAGGAGATGTAACCATACGAAATGAAAGCGATTCTTTTGGCATGATCGCATTACAAGGGCCTAAAGCGATTAGCGTCGCTTCAAAACTATTTAAAAATATACCGGGACGCCATGAATGTTTAGCTGAAAACATTCAAAATGAAACAATGTTTTTTTGCAGAACTGGATATACAGGCGAAGACGGATTGGAGATCATTCTGCCTGAAGAAAATACTTTAGAACTTTGGGAAAAAATTCTTTTTGCGGGGAAAGATTCAAACCTCTTGCCTTGTGGTTTAGGCGCAAGAGATACCCTGCGTTTAGAAGCAGGCTACTTACTTTATGGAAACGATGTGGATGAAGAACATACCTCCATGGAATCCGGCCCAAGCTGGGTGGTTAAGTTAAATAAAGAAAATTTTATTGGTAAAGAAGCGCTCTTAAAACAAAAAAATGGAGAGCTTAAAAAACATCTGCTGGCTTTTAAACTAAAGGACCGGGGTATTCCTCGTCACGGTTCAAAAATATTTCATCAGGAAGAAGTTGTTGGGCAAGTGACCAGTGGAACTTTTTCACCCATGCTTAAAATAGGGATCGCGCTTGGCTATGTTCCTTTAAACCTGGAAGGAAATTTTTCCATTGAATGCAATGGAAAAAAAATCCCGGCAGAAGTGACCAAGCTGCCTTTTTACAATAAATAGCTGCCCGTATTTATGGGACTGTTGCGAAACGACATTAAAACCAGTTATTCCGGCCAAAGCCGGAATCCAGCCATTTTATCCATCGGTAAACAATCTGGATTCCGGGTCAAGCCCGGAATGACAGCAAAAAACAGTGTTCTGCAACAGCGCCTAATAGGAGAAAATAGATGCTAAACTTAAATCATCTTAAATTTGCAAAAACGCATGAATGGATTTCACCTGACGGCAAAATTGGAATTTCCGAACATGCTCAAAAAGAGATCACAGATGTGGTGTTTGTGGATATCCCCTCTATTGGCAAATCTTTAGCAAAAGAAGAGGAAGCAGGCAGCATTGAATCTGTAAAAGCAGCCTTCCCTATTTACGCTCCCTGTTCAGGAAAAGTCATAGCGGTGAATGAGAATGTTGCCAAAGATCCAAGCATGGTGAACCAGTCTCCTTATGAAAATGGCTGGTTCTTTCAATTAGAAATTAAGGATGCAAATGAATTACAAAATCTAATGACACATGATCAATATCAGGAATTCTTAAAAACCGAGGTTCCCTCACATTAACCCGAATACTTCATCATGAAATTTACAGCTAATACGGAACAAGAAAAGAAAGAGATGCTCTCCTCCATTGGAGTTGCCGAGGTAGAGGAACTTTTTAAAAATATTCCTTCCAGCGCTCTTTTTTCCCCTAAAAAAGAGGGAATTTTAAAAAAAGGAATATCCGAAATGGAAGTTCTAGCTCACCTTAAAAATTTGAGCTCAAAAAATTTAACTCTTGCTGAACATCCTGGATTTCTTGGGGCAGGCTCTTACTTCCATTTTACCTCAGCTGTGGTTCCTGCTCTTATTTCCAGAGGAGAATTTTTAACCGCTTACACTCCCTATCAACCAGAAGCCAGCCAAGGAACCCTGCAAGCGACTTTTGAATTTCAAACCATGATCGCTGATCTTTATGGCATGGACATTGCCAATGCCTCTCTCTATGATGGAGCTTCTGCTTTAGCTGAAGCAGCCCTGCTTGCCTTAAGAGAAACAGGCAGAAAAAAAATTCTTGTTTCTAAAACAACACACCCTGAATACCGCCTTACATTAAAAACATACTGCAATGATTTTGAAATTAAGGAGATACCTTATTCTAAGGATGGCACGCTAGCGCTTGAAAAATTAGATGAAAACTTAAATGAAGATGCGGCTTGCGTGATCATTCAAAATCCAAACTTTTTTGGCCTGATAGAAGACGGGCAAACCATTGGAGAACTCTGCAAAAAGAAAAATGCTCTATTTATTGTGAGCGCAAATCCAATTTCTTTAGGGATCCTTGAACCCCCGGGAGAATATGGAGCGGATATCGCCACAGGAGAAGGGCAGCCTTTAGGTATTTCTCTTAATTACGGAGGTCCTTATTTAGGACTATTTAGCTGTAAGGAAAAACATTTAAGAAAAGTTCCAGGCCGGATTGTAGGAATAACAAAAGATTTAGAAGATAAAAGAGGATTTGTGCTGACTCTTCAAACCAGAGAACAACATATCCGCAGAGAAAAGGCTACCTCTAATATCTGCACCAATGAAGCCTTAATGGCATTAGCCGCAACCATCCATCTTTCGCTTCTAGGGCCAAAAGGGTTAAAAGAGTTAGCGGCATTGAACCTAAAAAAAGCGCATCTGCTCTCAGAAGAGATTAAAAAAATTCCTGATTTTAAGCTTAGCTTTTCATCCCCATTTTTTAATGAATTTGTCATTCAATCCAAACATAAACCAGAGATAATTCAGGAACATTGTTTAAAAAATAAAATAGTCAGCGGCTTAAATCTTTCTAAATTTTATCCGGAACTAGAAAACGCCATGCTTTGGTGCGCAACAGAAATGAATTCCAAAGATCAAATCCTCCAGCTTATTCATTGCTTAAAGGACTTAAAATGATAGTCCACACCCAGGAAGGGGATGCGGTGTCCGACAAAGGAAAACAAGTATGAACCCGCAAGAACCTCTTATTTTTGAATTAAGCGTTCGGGATAGGCGCGCTTTAGAATTTCCTGCTTGCGATGAGCAAAGTCCTGAAATTGAACAACTGATCCCAGCCAAATTTTTAAGGAAAAAACTGCCGTGCCTGCCAGAAGTATCGGAATTCGATATTGTGCGCCATTTCACTCGGCTTTCCCAGCTCAATTTTTCAGCAGATACGAACTTCTATCCACTGGGCTCTTGCACCATGAAATACAATCCTAAAATTAATGAAAAAACTTCCAGCCTTGCTGGTTTTACAGACGCGCACCCTTATCAAGATGAATCTCATCTTGAAGGAACCCTGGAACTGCTTTGGAATTTAGAAAAAATGCTTTGTGAGCTAACAGGCATGGACGCGTTCAGCCTGCACCCTGCTGCTGGGGCGCAAGGAGAATTAACAGGGCTTTTAGTTGCAAAAAAATATTTTAAAACCTTAGGTGAAAATAGAACTAAAGTTTTAGTCCCAGACAGCGCCCATGGCACAAACCCTGCAAGCGGTAAGATTGCAGGATACTCCATAAAGTCTGTGCCCTCTAATAAAAGAGGAAGAATTGACATTGACGCTTTGAAAAATGTTTTGGATAAAAATGTGGCATTAGTCATGGTTACTTGCCCGAATACTTTAGGACTTTTTGAAGATCAAATTTTAGAAATATCCAAACTTGCGCATGAGGTTGGAGCCCTGCTCTACATGGATGGAGCTAACTTTAATGCCTTGGTTGGCTTAGCAGAACCTGCAAAACTTGGATTTGATATTATGCATTTAAATCTGCATAAAACTTTTAGCGTGCCCCATGGCGGAGGCGGTCCAGGAGCAGGCCCTGTAGGCGTCATTCAAAAATTATCAAAATTTTTACCCACCCCAAGGATATTAAAAGAAAAAGACAAATTTAAAATCATGTTGGAATCTGAAAGCGCCATTGGACAGGTTCGAGCTTTTTTTGGAAATACAGGAGCTCTGGTTCGAGCTTATACTTATATAGTAAGCTTAGGACATGACGGACTTAAAGATGTAAGTGAGAATGCGATTTTAAATGCCAATTATCTCCTAAGCCAATTAAAAGATCTTTTTCCCCCTTTTGTGCCAGAAACCTGCATGCACGAATCTGTTCTCTCTGGAAGCCGATACGCGAAAGATGGAATTAAAACTTTAGACATTGTGAAACGCCTTTTGGATTATGGGTTCTATGCTCCCACCATCTATTTTCCCTTAATTGTGCCGGAAGCAATGATGATTGAACCCACAGAAACAGAATCCAAAAAAAGCATGGAAGATTTTGTGAGCGCTTTAAAAACCATTGCGCAAGAAATGAAAGATAATCCTCAAACCCTAAAAGAAGGGCCCTTTACAACCCCTGTAAGAAGACTAGATGAAGTTTTAGCAGCGCGAAACCCAATTTTAAAATGGAAACAATAACGCGGGAATCTTCCTTAATTTCTCCCGCCATGAATGAACCTCTATACCCTCAAGGGGCGATACAGGTTCCTAAAAAAGAGGACACGAACTATAACTCAATCTTTGAAATCCAAAAATCGCCGATCTGGCGTTGGCATGAATTCTCCTGTGAAGATCCTGAGGCCACAATGGATCGAGATAAAATTCTCTTCCAAGAAATTAAAACTTTGAGAACCTCTCCTATTTTAAGATTTTACCGCTGGAACAAACCTTGTCTTTCTTATGGAAGGACCGCAAAATTAGATCTTGCCACAGAACTTGAATGCCGCGCCAAACATTTAAGTATGGTGCGCCGCCCAACAGGAGGGGGCAAAGTCCTCCATCAAGACGATCTTTGTTTTAGCCTAATCTGGAAAAAAGAAGACCAAGAGATACCTTGGAAAATTAATGATTCTTATTGCGCCATTCATCAATGGATTCAAAAAACAATGATTCAATTAGGAATTGAGTCCAAACTTTTAGATCAAAAAAATATTCTCAAAGTGAACCACGATCAACTTCACCAAAAAAATATCTCTCTCAATCCAAATCCAGCTATTGATTCTAGCAGGACTAAACCAGCGCGGATAGAATCTCTAAATTGTGAATCTAAGAAAGAAATTGAGCCTTCTCCCAACATTCAATCAAATTGGTGTTTTGATAATCCTGTGCGCTTTGATCTTATCTCTCAAGAAAAAAAACTGGTTGGAAGCGCCCAATTTAGAGATCAATCCACAGCGCTCCATCAAGGCTCTATCCAAATTCAATTTAAAAAAGATCCTTTAGAATTTTTTCAAAAATCATTTGAAAATTTTTTTAAAGTAAAACTGAATGTTTATTCAGCAGCTCATTAATGGAATTACCCTAGGCTCAATTTACGGCCTAATTTCTCTGGGCTATACACTGGTCTATGGAATTTTGATGATGATTAACTTTGCCCATTCAGAAATTTTTATGGTTGGGGCTTTTATCTCGCTTGGCTTATTTTTTATCCCCGGAATAAACGATTCTCCCTCTTTTTTACAACTTTTTTTATCCCTAAGCGCTGCCATGGCCGGCAGCGCGGCTTTAGGATTTTTAATTGAAAAAATCGCTTACCGTCCATTAAGGCATGCCTCCAGGCTTGCCCCTTTAATTTCAGCCATTGGCGTATCTATCTTTTTACAAAATTTAATCTTTTTACTGGTCTCAAACCAATCCCTCCCTTATCCAGAACTTTTTCCAGTAAAACAATTCAAGATAGGAGAAAGTGAAATAAACAGCCTGCAGCTTTTTATTATTTTTGTTTCACTTTTCTTAATGATCGCTTTAAAATTTTTTATTCAAAAAACCCGGCTTGGCAAAGCCTTAAGAGCCACTGCCGGAGACAGAGAAACCGCAGAACTTCTGGGAATTAATACCAATGGCATTATCTCCCTCACTTTTCTAATTGGAGGAGCCTTGGGCGGAGCAGCAGGACTTTTAAATGGAATGTATTATGGCTCTATAAAATATAACATGGGATTCCTGCCTGGAATTAAAGCTTTTACCGCTGCTGTATTAGGCGGGATTGGGAACATTACCGGAGCTGTGCTGGGAGGTTTAATTATTGGGATTTTAGAATCTCTGGGAGCAGGTTATATCCCAGGAGGATCAGAATGGAAAGATATTTTTGCCTTTGCCATCCTGATTTTAGTTTTACTCTTTAGGCCCGAAGGTCTCCTTGGAGAAAAACTGCCAAATAAAATCTGACCGAACTATTCGGGTTCAAAATTGAACCGTTAAGGTGATTTATGACTCCAAAAATTTCTGATATTCAAGCAAAATCTGACTATCGCTTATTTGCAAAGTTTAAAAAAAGAATTTCAGTTAAGAAAGTCTAGTTGCGAAAGACAGGAAATATTTGGACTAGGGAGATGATTTTTTAATAAAAAAATAAATCTCTCCTTCAGACCAAAAACTTTCCGCCATCTTTTGAGCCTCTTGCCCCCTGCCAACAAAAAAATCTATGCGGCCAGCCCCTTTAATAGCTCCCCCTTCGTCTTGATTTAACACAAAACGCTTTAAAGGCTTTTTGCCAATGATTTTCCCTTTTCTGTCAAAAACAGATTTTTCCGTATTAAACCAAGCCAAAGCCCCCTGCGGAAACACTTTAGGATCACTGGCAATAGAACGACCTGGGGTAAGATAAACTAAAAGCGATCCTCTGGTAGGCGTGGTGGGAGAAGTAACTTCAAAAAAAACATATCTAGGATTTTGGTTTAAGACCTCCTGCCTTTTTTCTTCAGGAAACTGGCTAAGAACATCCACCATTTTTTTACGGCTAAATTCTTGTTTAGGGATCATGCCAGACTCTATCAGATAAAGCCCAACAGACTTAAATTTTCTGCCATTGTCCCCAGCGTAACGAATATGAAAAGTCTCTGTAGAATCCTTAATTTCTAACCATCCTGACCCCTGAATCTGCAAGAATAAAATATCCAAAGGATCTTTTGCCCAGGCGATCTCCAAATTTTTATTTTCTAAAACCTTAAAAGAATCAATCTCCTGGCGCGTATAGTAAGGAATCAAATTTTTTCCATCCGCTCTGCCTACAATTCTTTCTCCTCTTTTGCTAGGATCAAAATTTTCTAAATAAACATCTAATAAATCAAGCGGCCTTGCATAGAGCGGAACTTTATAAATTGAGTCTTCCTTAAGAGAGGCTGAAAGGGTATATTCATAATAAGCGGAAAATGTGACCAGCCCCTTTGAGCCCATGCCGCAAGAACGATAAATTAAAAAATGATCGCGAATAAATCTAGAAAATTCTTCTTTGCTTGGCGCCTGCTCCAAATATTTTTTTAAGAACTTTAAGCTGTCCGTAAGGCTTTGCAAAGAATAAACATCTTTTCCAAAATTAAAGTTCGTTTCTTTAGGAAGCCCGTCATAATAATTCAAACTCTGTTCAACCCCTTTTTTTAGAGAATCTAAATCCGCGTCATCTTCAAAAATCGGGATTTCATTTTTATCCAATAAAACTAATGATGGGGCTGAATCAGATGTTTGGCTAAAACAAATTCTAGGGAAAGGACTGCCTAAAAAAAAGAATAGTACAAACATTTTTTTTAACCAAAATGCTATTTTGGCAAATGAAACCTTTAGATTGAAATTAAAAAAATATTTTCTAGCCATGAAAAAACCATTTACTCCTATCTAAAATTTAAGAGTGGTTAGTTTAAAAATTATAGCTGCGCACCTCGCAAGGCAACATTTTTAATTTTCCCTCTCAAGCAATATTAGAATAAAATTATGGGCTAATTCTTGCGCAAGACGTTTGCTTGACACCATAGTTTAAAAATGTTATTTTGCACAAAATGTTGATTCCAGTCAATCTTTATTCCTTAGTCGCCTTGGGATCCCAATTTGTAGTAGTTCTGGAAGAAATTGAAGGGCCCCGCCTCATCCCTATTTGGATTGGAGCGGCTGAAGGCAACTCTATTGCCATGCACTTAAACCGAATCCAACTTCCCCGTCCCATGACCCACGACTTAATCATCAACCTTGTGAATTTATGGAAATCAAAAATTGTAAAAGTGGTGATCACAGAACTAAAAGAAAGCACTTTTTACGCCTCCATCTATTTGCAACAAAATAATCACGTTGAAGAAATTGATGCCCGTCCTTCAGATTCCATTGCCCTAGCTTTAAGAGCTTCCGCTCCCCTATTCGTGGATGAATCAGTCTTTCAACAATGCGAACCTCTATTAAAACCAATCTCCAAAGATGAATTAAATGAATTTAAAAGAAAACTCGCTGACCTAAAACCAGAAGATATTTACAAAGACATTAATAAAAGACCGCCGCAAGCGCCTCCCCCTCCCCCAACCCCGCCAACCCCTCCTAAACCATAACAAACTTCTCCGCTTTTTTCTAGCCATAGCTAAAACTAATAGATGGAAAACCCCATCTTAAATCTTTTAAAAATGTTAGTAAAGCAATAACTCTAATTCATCCTTATTTGAAATTTAAAAAATCATTTGTTTCTTGAGAGATAGTCATAGTGTTCATTTTTTTATTAGACCCTTGACAGATAAATGAATTCGTATTACAATTATTAGAACGATAAAGTAAATGTAAAACGGAGGTAATATGGGAATAGTAACGATATCGCCAAAGTATCAGGTGGTTATCCCTAAAGAAGCAAGAGAAAAGACTCATTTAAAAAAAGGTCAAAAGATGATTGTGGTAGTCAAAAGCGGTATTATTTCCTTTATTCCCAGCCGAGAGTTGAGTGAATTTAGAGGTTTCGCAAAAGGCATGGACAAGCAGAATATTCGAGAGAAAAAAGATAGGGTATGATTCTTATAGACTCTTCAGGCTGGATTGAATTCTTCACAAATGGGAGCAAGTGCGAAAAGTTTTACTCTTATTTAAAAGATTTAAAAAATGTTGTTACGCCAACCATTGTCCTGTATGAAGTTTATAAAAAAATGAAAAGGGATATTTCTGAGCAACATGCGCTTGAGGCTGTAGCGCAAATGCTAAAAACGCAAGTGGTTCCTGTCTCTGAAGAAATTGCCCTTTCCGCAGCAGATATCAGCTTGGAATATAACTTGGCGATGGCGGATTCCATTGTTTATGCAACCGCTCTTGAACATAATTGCAAAGTAATGACAATGGACCATGACTTCGCTAAATGTTCAAAAGCAGAAGTTGTGAAATGATCTCGCCTACTGCTTAAGTGGAAAAAATTCTCCTGCCACAGAATGAACGATACGGTGATCCGCATCATTTCAGCTAGAAAAGCGAATAAGCAAGAATCAAAGGAATACTGGAGGTGACTTTATGAGAGCGCATTATGATTTTTCAAAAATAAAAGGCGTACGAAATCCCTACATATCCAAATTAAAAAAACCTATCACCATTCGTTTAGATAAAAGCACCGTGACCTACTTTAAGACGTTAGCAACCAAAGTTGGAATGCCTTACCAAAACCTTATCAATCTGTACCTGCGTGACTGTGCCCTACATAATAAGAGGCTTAATCTCAAATGGGCAGCATAGAGTAGTCGTTTCCGAAAAAAATAAAACGGGAAAGCCTTTACCACTGATAAGAAATCTTGGAATAAATTTGGTGATTCATTTTAGATAAATTTTTGTTTTTCCACTTCAAAACTAATCCAAGGTTTCCGGACAATGCGGCTTTTAATTCCCCAAAAAAACTTTTTGCCTCATTTTTAGGCATAAAAAAATCAGGCTCAGTCCATTTGAATCCTCCCCCAACCTTTAATCCGTTCACTGGCTGAACAGTAAGTCTAAAATCAGCAGTCTGGCTAAGGGCTCTTTTCTCTAAATCTTTCCAACTGGTTGACAAACCAAGCTGACTTTCAATCTTCTGACTCAATTTTTGCATAAAAATAATCTGTGATTTTATATTTTCTCTGGTCTTATTCAAAAAATAAGTCCTATCATAGGTAAAACCAAAAAAGATTTTTTTACCTCTTGAAAGTTCCCAATCAAACTTTGATCCAATATTAAAATAAAGTGAATTCCTATCAGTTTTTTTCCTGCTAATTCTAAAATTAAAAAATAATTTATTTTCTTCTATTTTTTGACCTTGATGGACGCTAAATCTCCAAAAATCATTTCCAAAAAAAGGACTGTTTAAAAAAGAATAAGAAAATAATGTTTGACTGAGCGCAGACCCATTAAACTTAAGCGAAGCGCTCCATGTTCTATTTTTAAAAGAATCTTCCATTATAAAAATTGAACCAAAATCTAAATTCTTAATGCTCAATCTAGGAGAAAAGCCTATCAGTTCACGCATTTTTTCTTTTTGATTTCCTCCCAAAAAAGCTGAAAAACTAAAAGGTTTAAAACCAAAGCGCGTAGCAAAACCCCTAAGATTAGACCCCTCTAATGATCCTAAAGAGCTTTCCCTGATCTTATTTTCTAAAAAATGAATTCTGTAATGACCAATCAAACATTGCTGCACTAAACTTCTTTGAGTAAAACTGGAAGATTTTAAATCATATCCAATAGCGCCTTGCTCCCATCTAAATCTTCCAGAACCCTGATCTCTTATGAATGAACTGGAAATTCCAGATTCCAGATTGGGTTTTCTTATTTTTATATTTATCCTATCTTTCAGCGCGCCATTTAAATTTTCTCTAGATGAGGCTGTTTCATAACTTAACTCTCCTTTTGTTAAATTAAATTCATCTTCCTCTGAACTAAAAAAAGTATAAAAAAAATCTTCATGATTTTTAAACTCTTCCAACTTTTTAGATTCTTTCAGTTCTTCAGGGCTTAAATCTTCACTATCAAAGGGTTCAATCTCTCTCAATCTTTCTAATTCCAAAAAATTTAATCCTTGATTTTCTATCGCATGATTGAAAGCGCAAAACAAGAAGAAAATTAAAAAAGATAAAGGAATCCCATATTTTTTATCCAAACACACAGGCGGCAGGAACTCATATAATTTCTTCTGCCTTCTCATTTAAACCCGAATATTGCGCTTTTTTGCTTTTTAGCAGAAGTTCAAAATAAGTTATTATTATCTTGTTTCTTCTGAACCAACTAAAATTTTCTAATTTTATTCATTATCTGAATTTAAAATAAAGACTAAAACTGTGAGTTCCTAAAAGAGTTTGATGCTGAAGGTAGGCATAATCTAATTCCACTTTTTTTAACTTTAAACCAAAACCACCGGAAAATTTTAAGGGAGATCCGCTAAACCCGCTGCGAAATTTAAAAGAGGATGTTATTTCATACTCAATTCCAGTTTTAATGGTCAGGGGTGAAAAAGTTATTCGTTCAAGTTCTCCTGTTAGAGTCAATCCGGGAATGCTTTTATTTGACATGCCTATTATAAAACCTTGAGGTAAAGGTTCTTCATTCTCTCCTATGGCAGCGTGATTTAAGTTTTTATAAACTAGCGCGAGACTGGTTATAGGGGTTAAATAAGAGAGCATGCCAGCATCTAAACTAAAGGTTTTCCCAATTCCAAACTGATCTATTGTTAAAAACATTCCTTTTAAGCTATAACCAACATAGATTGGTCTTACCAATTTTATGCCATGGGAAAGATAAAATTCCTGTTCTTTGTACAAAGAAGTCCCAAGATGACTATAAGCCATGCCAAAAGTTCCAAAGTTCGTTGGAAACGCATAACTTGAGCCAAAAAAATTTATCTCTTTCAAAGAAAAAAATTGGTTATAAAAACTCATAAATTCCATTTTCTTTAGAGATCCTAATCCTGCGGGATTCCAATAAGGGCTGGAAGCATCTAAACAAAGAGCGGTATATGCTCCTGAAAGAGCTTGAGCTCTTGCCCCAACTTCTTTAAACTCAAAAGCTGCTTCACTTTCTTCCAAGACTAAAAAATAAGTCATAAAGAAAAATAAAAAAAATAATACTCCGCGCCCCTTGCGGGTGAGGTATCCTTTAAAGGAAAATAGGTATGCTTTTACCTTAGCCATAGTAAATCTAAAGTTTTCTAGCCACAATCACAACCTTTGTATCTCTTTTAATTTCTCCATTTGAGAATTCCGCCTTTAAATGCGCAATATAAAGACCCATAGGAACTATTTCCCCTTCCATATCTTTTCCATTCCAAAAAACAGTAGTAACGCCATTAAAAAACTGTTTCACATTATCTTGCAAAATATAAATTTTTTGACCTTTAACATTGTAAATTTCAACGGTAACTTTAGTATTGATAGGAACGTTATAATGAAGCGCTGCTTCCTTAAATACCCCATCCCCATGCGGAGAAAAAGGGTTTTGAGAAATTTCAAAAAAATGTTCTTGTTGAATTGTATTTTCATTTTCCTGTTTTTGAAAAACCTGTTTTTCGCAAAGAGCCTCTCCAGCTTGCGGGGTAATGTTCAAACGTGAAATGTTTACAAAAATAGGAGAACCCGGCGTGGAGCGAGAAACACTAGAACCATTTAAAGCTTTTGGAGCTGTGGAACAAATCTCCTCACACAAGTGATCACTATCCACATTTCCATACACAACCCGATCCTGAATCAAACCAAATCTATCCAAAAGCTGAATTCCATCCGCTTTAGCGCTAGCATTCCCCATGGTTAATAATCCTGAGATAAGATTAGCTTTAGTTGCAGTTGAAATAGTCTCTTCTGTTTCTTTTATTAAATAAAAACTAAACGGAGCTATTAAACCGCATAACTCCGCTTTTACTTTCCCCGGGAAACGATTCTCATCCACTTCAATCTTCCACCCTTCCAAAGAAACTGTAGAAGCGCTGGTATTATAAAGTTCAATCCATTCTTCTCCCGCGTCCGTTCCAGCCGGATCATAAACAAATTCATTGATGACTACTTTGCCATAGAGCAGAGAGGAATGGAATAAAATACCTAAGCACACAAAAAAAAATGGCATCAACATTTAGAGAGATTTAGACTGATAAAGTTTTTGTCTTAAAATGGTTTAGATTTTAAGAGCTTATCAGCAACCACTAGATATACTAGCTTTAGAGGCTTGAAAAACAAGGATGTAATTAATTCAATCTGGGCAGGAATAAAAATCACCCCTGAATGGAGATGGGGTGTCCGACAAAGAAAATTGTTAAGCCGCGTGCTCGCTTACTTGCACATCGCTCCTCACTGGCATGGAAAGGGAGATGGTTTCTAAAAGCCCTGCAATTAAAGAACCCAAATGATAAAATCCCCACTGATCCGGAACTTTTTTAAAACCATAAAAAAAACTGCCCGCTATTAAAGAAAAAGCATAAACATAAACAGCTGCGCTTAAAATATAAAGTTTTTTCGGCATATTATCATAAATTTCTTTTTTTCCTAAAGGATACCGCAGTGCGTGGAGCAAAAGGATTGTTGCAGCAGCCAGCAGCAAAAGTCCAGGATTCAGCAGGCGAATTAGAAAAAGAATTTTCATAAGAGTTTCGATCTGTTCTTTCCCACTCTTAAACCACAAACCATCATACGCTGTCAGCATGCCTAATTTTACAATCTCTTCAGAACCGCCAATGGCTTTGGCGTTCACAAAACAAAAAAGGCTTGATAAAATAATCCCAAAGATAAATGCGCCTGTTATCCAGGTTCTATTGACTGTTTGAGCCCCTAGGCAAAGAGTGCAAATAGCGATAAAAGAGGCTGGCCCAAAAATAGCGATTAGCAAAAACTCCCTTAAGGAGGAGATGATCAAAGGCCAGGGGTGAGGACCGGCTAAAACCTGCACAGGCCTTAGACCCAAATAAAATCCAAAAAATAAAAATCCCCAGAAAGCGAATCTATAGGCCTGCTCACTGGCAACCAATGCTCGCAAAGGGGTCACCTGTTTCACAAATTTTGCCAAAGCAAAGAATGTAATTCCCGCAAGGCCTGGGACCACAATATAAATAAATATCTTTAGAAGTTCATGGATCATTTCTTCTAGCAGCATAAAAATATAATAGCAATTTTTGATTTAAAATTTACTTTAGTTTAGGTATTCAAAAAGGAAGACCAAAAAAAATCTGGACCATAGTCTGATGCATCTTGAGCGCAAGCTTTTCTGGGCTTTGATCAAAGAGATGCGGAAAGAGTAGGTTGTCATTCTGTAACTCATATAGAAATTATAGAGCAAATTCATAATTTTGTCTTCAACTTTTTGTAACATTTTTGTAACAAATTTTTAAGCGGAGCTGGCTACTATGCGGGCAATGCGGTCTATGGGTTCTAAATCAATGGCGCGAACAGGCAGAGCTTTAAAGAGTTCATCTAACAAAAGATAAATCGTATTCTTGCTGCGAAGCAAAGAATTTTCTGGCAGTCCTTCATAATCTCTTTTTAAACTGCTATCCACTGCAATATTCAAGCCAGTCAAATGAGAAATCACATTTTTTAGCCTATTGTGGTTGGTAAGTAAATCATGTAAATTTTTAAGGACTAAAGTTGAACCCTCTCTAATAATACGCTCTTTACCAAATTCCTCTGCGCTGATCACGAAAAGCTTAAGATGTTCTTTGAGTTTTAAATTCTCTATTCTTTGCTCAATTCTTGATTTTAATTCAGAGGTTTCTGTAATCAGAATGGATGTTCTTTTTTGTTGAAGTCCGCTCAAAATTTTCTGAAGATTTTTTTCTGAAATCGCTTCTCTAATAATATAAAGATCAGCATTACTCTTATCCACATCAGCATGAGGAGTTGCTGCAATCAATCTTTTGACAACTTCTTCTTCAGTTAGTTCCAAGCCAGCTTCCGCGCCTTTTTCTTTTAGCGATTTTTCAAATTCTTCTGTATGAACGACCCCGCGAATAGTATCAATATCTAAATCTGTTTCTATTCCCTGAAGAATATTTATAATCTTAAGCGCAGAATCTTCAGCCTTTGAATCATTCTGGTTCTCACTGCTGCCCAATTGTTCAGACTTACCATTAATATTTTCCTTTGTCGGATACTGCATCGCCCCTTGATGGTGCGGAGTTTCATTGTTCTGATAATTACTTAGATTTTTGTAGTGTCCTGATCCACCTGTGGAAAATCCTGCTTGCCCTGACTCTGGTTCAAAATGAGAACCATCGGATTGATTATCAAGTTGGTCATTTTTAAATGGTTGAGACTTACTCTTAGGCTCAACTCCACCCCCTTTTTTTCTTACAATCATAAGCAGTTCTAAGAATTGTTTCCTAGCTCCTTTTGCTTCCATCTTATTGTCCATTAGCTCGATTTTAGAATCCTTTCCATTGGCCCAGAGAAAAACATCTTTTGCCCCGCGGCATATTAAATCAAAAGCTAGCTCTGGCAAGGTTGCCCCAGCCTGATCAGTATTCCCTTCAACCCCAGCAGTCAAAATTTTCCCTTCTTTTGTAAAACCTACCAAAGTATGAGGATTAACTCCGGGATAAAACTTAATATATATCTGATTAAAAGAAGCAATGATATATTCGCCCCGATTAAGATTAAAATAGCTCTTACCTTCAATATCTGTCACATTTTTATAACCCCATTGAGCAAAAACTCGCTCTCGCTCTTCAGGAGAAATCCCAGCTTCCATCAGCGGCCTTAAACTTAAGGACACAGGCTCACCGCGAGCAGCATCATCTAATTTGTCTTTATCTTGTTCAAGCAGTTCGCCTCTGCCATCACTAAAACCAAAATAAAATCGTCCATCTCCTGAAAATTTCTCTGATTTAAACATGGGGAGTCTTAAAACATGCCTTATATCATCAAATTGTTCTGTAATCTCTTCTAAATTATATTTTCCATCTTTTACAATCTGCTGGCCAAAGAATGCATATTTAATTTTATCTGTAATATCCTGATCTTCACCATCATAGGCGCGAATCACTCCGGAAATTTCCTTAAAGTGAAGTTCCTTTGTTGAGCTTGTTCCATCTATTTTAGTTACAACCATTGAATAAGTTCGGTCTCTCAAAGGTTCTTTTGCATGGTGATACACTTTTCCATTAATAATCCCTACAAACCAATCATTAAAACCAAGATTCCCATTTGGCAAAATAGCCAAAACTTCATAATCTTTATGATTCTTTTCATATCTTTCTTTAAGCGTGGCGATATTAGACATCAGTTTGCTTAACGCTTGGCTGCCAAACTCTATTTCTTCATCGCCGATATAGGTATGATTTTGCACTCTATCAAAAAAAATTTTTCCCTTTCCACTCTCTTCAAACGCATCTTCGCTAATTTCAAGAGCAAACTCCACATCATTGCCAAAAGTTTGAACCATAGGTTTATGATGTTCTGCGGTATCACTAGGCCCGGCAAGTTCTGACCATGAATAGTCTTGAAAATGTTCCAAAAATTCTACCGCATTTAATAAAAGTCTTTTTCTATGTTTTACGTTCCATTTAGCTCTTCTCACTAATGACTCTCCAACCATTAAAATAGTTTGTAAATAGAGTCTGCGGTACATTTCAGGCAAGAGCTCTTTTTCGATTTTTGTAAGAGGCTTTTTGGAAAAATTGTCAAAAGCTTGCACAAACTTTAAAGCCTTGTTCCAATCAAACTTATGGTCAGTTTCAGTGATAGGATTTGCCAGATCAAAAATGCGTGGACCAATATGACTATAACCAAAATCTACAATACTGCTAACAATGGTATTCGATAAAATAATATTCAAGGGATGGTAATCTCCATGCACAACAGATCTTTCTAATTCTCCAATTTTACTCTGCATTTGATCCTTTAATATTTTAAGGTGCTGCATAAAAAATGGATAGCGCTCCAGGAAAGTTCGCTCCAACTCATTTAACTTCTGAGGAGGTCCTCTTTCCCTTAAAGATGCGTAAATAGCTTCAAATTTGTTTTGTGTATCTTCTAACTTGTGCAAGAGTATGACTGGAAGTTTGTAGTTCCATCTGGGAGAACTTGTTAAAGAAACAAGATCAGCGGTTGCTTCCTGAAACTTAGCCAAGAAATAAGCAGCATCCTCTAACTGAGGTCCTTTGAACTCACCCCACTCCCCAGCTCTTCCAGACAAATATTCTTCCAGAGTCAGGAGACCTTCTTTATATGGAATGTAATTTCTGCCGCTTTGTGTCGGAATTAACTTAGCAACCAAATCTTCCTTGTGTGGAGCTCCTCTGATTAAAGATTCAAAATCTACAAAGTCAGGATCTACTTTTCTATAACTTAGGATAAACATCTTATGATCTTTAGTAGCAATCCAATAGGTAAAACCATTCCGTGTTTTTTTAATGCGATCCACATCCGCGATTTTCCCGATTTCATAATGTTCTTTTAAAAGTTGAGAGACCCAAATTGTCGCTATTCGATTTTTAATTAGGCCATAAATATTGATGCTGATGAGAAATGCTGCGAAATTTACTAGGAAGTGAATCCCGAAAGATTCAAGACTGGTGGGAGAAGAGGTAAAAAAAGCGCTAAGAACACTAACAATTCCTGAAGCGAGAATGTTTTCCTTTGGAGGGGCGCGAGGGGAATTTTGAGTTTGGAAAATAGCGTACTCTAACCAATTAATGGATCTAAACAAAAGAAATTCAATCAGATGCAGACCAAAAAATATTCCCCAAAGAGCAGCATTTAGAGAAATAGAGTCTAAACCAAAAACATGAAGGACTGGAGACAAACCATGCAGGATAAAAGGCAAATGTGGTTTAACAAAATAGCGCAAAAGCAAATTTTCCAACCAGAAAACAATAAATAAATCGTAAATTACTGAAAATGCGGATTTCCACTTTTTAGGCAGCAAGCTCTGTGCCAACCCTAAAACCAAAAATTTAACAGAACCTAAAATTCCCCCAGGGTGGTTGGAAGAATGATCCTCTTCTTGGCCATCCATCAAACTTTCTGAATGCGAGGTTGAAAGACTCTGTTGATTAGGTACCCTATTCTCACTCGCTTTAGATCTCTCCTTTTCCCTTAAAAGAAATCTTATTTTTTCTAGTGGGGTCATTTTTTGCTCAAATTTCACTTTTATAGATTCCAAATACTCTTCTGGGGTCAAAATAAATGAGCTGCCATCCTCTCTGGTTCCGGATATTTTTAGGTATTTAAATATCAGGGTCAAAAATTCTAAACTGGTTAAATCTTTTTTAAGATAACCCAGTTTTCCAAAAAAGATGGATGCAGAAAGATATTGATTTGGAATTCTTCTTCCTGAATTAATGCTTAGCCAGATCATGGACTCTAACAATTCTTCTTTATTATTTTCTCCCTCTTCTAATTTTTCTCCTGAACCATTGTCAATCAGGATAATCTTTATTTTTCCATCTTCTCTTACAATATGAAAATTCCCTCCATGCGGATCAGAAAGATAAAAACCATATTGGAAGAGCTGTTTCATTAAGAAATCCAAAATGATTCTTTTGACCTCAACATAATCAGACTTGTCTAGGATTCCCGATTGAATTATTTCATCTTCCTTATCTAAAGAGACGCCTTGGGCAAGTTCTGTTTCCATGGTAGCATCGCTCTGAATGGAACCAGCATGGATCCGGGCAACAGAGAATTCAACCGGGGTTTGATCCTGCAGGTGATAATGCTCCTCTTCCTGAATTCTTTGAATCTGTTCTCTAAACTCCTCTGTTATTTCAAATTCCCTTTTAAAATCCGCATCTTTCCTGATCGCTTTTGCAACCTCATTTTCAAGACCCGGAGATATTGAAAAGCCTTTTTTGCGCAGATCTTTTAAAATGCTTTTAAGAAATTCCAAATCTTTTTCTATCCTCTGCGACACATCCGGCCTCTTAATCTTAAGCACATGCGGCTTTTCCATGCCCTTCCTATTAACTTTATAAACAACCTTTACAGAAGCGCTGCCAATCATATCCCCAAGAGTATCAAAATGAGCATTGAATCCCCCGGGGTAAATATTTTGAATTGTTTCAAATGCAAGAATTTTATTTACAGGATCAGCGCCGCTGGATAAATCCCTTAAGCGATCCCTCAAGTGTTCAGAAATTTGAATATCATAAGAGTGAGCCAAAACCTGCGCGAGTTTAATGCCAATTACTCCTAAAGATTCAAAAAATTTAGCAATCACAACTGACTCATCTTCACCTCCCTCTCTTAAGGATAAAGTCACAGAAAGGGCCTGCGTCATTTCAATGAGCCTTTCATTGTCCAAATTCCTAATCACGCTCCTCATGATTTTTTTGATTTTCTTTTTGGATATCTCGCCCCCTTTGCTCACAATAGAATCAAATATGGCATTCATCATGCTCTCAAAAATCTTTTTATCCGTTAAAATTCCCTTGCTTCCAACCAATAATTGCCGCACCATCTCTTTCCTAAGGCTGTGCCCTGTATTGAAAAATGAAATAGGTTCTCTCTCTTGTTTAAAAGGGACATGACCATTGCCTCTAAAAACTTCTTTTAAATGGGATAGATCAGTTTTCACAAAAATTTCCCATTCAGAAAGGAACAAAGGTTTTTCTTGAAATCCTAATACCCATAAAAGCAGCTCTTTTTTCTCTTCAGCTTTTGCTTCTTGCAATAAAAGAGCAACCCTATCCTGATAATAAAAAGAGTCAGATTTTTTCTGATCCTGAATGCCATTCATTCTATATTGAAAAAATAGGGGTCGTATGAGCAGATATTCTTCATGTGTACGCGCCTCTTCCAAAACAGGAAAAAGCAAATCATCGCGGATATAGCCAACCTCAAAATAGGATTGAATCAATTCCACATAATTCTTAATTAACTCAAAATGTGTCTTGGGATCAACAGAGCCTTGATCCTGATTCATCCTGTAAAGATCAGAATTAATCTTCCTTTCTAATTCAAGGCAGATAAGGCTGTAATGATCTTTTAAATAAGGGTTTGCAAAAAGTGTTCTTAAACTTTTAAGATGATCTAAAAGATCATCCTGGGTTTGATCTGTACGGCTTATCTCTTCCTCCGCCAAACTCTCTAAATATTTATCTCTAGTTGGGGTTTCTATAGAAAAAAGTCTTTGAATATATTCTTTTTTTGTTTTAAAGGATAATTCAAATTTATGGATGATTGCCATCAGATCTCTTTCCACAAAATCAGGAATAGAACTGTCCAGATGAACCTGCTTACCCTGAAAATCAAAATAAAAGATGGAGCTCAGCTTCTCTTTACTCCTAAAGCGCATATAAAACCATAAGTAGAATCTTCTAAACAGACGCATCATCCATCTCTCTCTATAAATCTCTGATAATACTATCTCCATGACCCGATTTTTTAATGACAGATAAGCGCGGTCAGTATCCCCAAAAGGAGATTTGATAAGAAGGATGCAAACAACTAATTTATAGAGAAATTTTGGAAGGAGTCTTGCTTCGCTTAAAACATAAAAAGGCAAGATTAAAACGTAATTAATCAAATGAACCGTAAAAGTCAAAAATGTATAAAGATCGCTTTTTTTCCAAAGTTCATATAATTTTTCAAGTCCCCAAACTAAAAGATCCAAAAAACCGCCCAAGTCAATAAAAAAGTTATACAAGCTTCCCCTCTCATTTTCCCCTAAGCCGGATTTCTTTTTACCCTCTTTTTTTAAAAACCAATAAGAAAGCAGCTTTAAATTAATAAAATCAATTCTATGATCCCTAATTAATAATGGGGTTATTTTTTCAACCGCTTCTAAAATAAGCGTTTTTTCTTTTGCAAATTGGCTTGACTTAAGAAAAAATTCTTTTAAATCCTTGGGTTCAGGAAGCTTTTTTAATTTAAAGGAAGGATCCAACTCATGGATCCTTTTAGCAAGCAAATAAAACAAAAGAAAATTTCTGAAGATTCCTTCTGGAAAGTAAGTTTTAATCTCGCTAAGCAACTCTTCAAAATTCATTTTAGATTTAAAAACAAGAGTGAGAAAAAACCGCTTCCAGGAACTGTCCAAAGCCAAATCTCTCCTGTCAATGTATTTTGGCGCGCCAAATATAATTTTGGAGAAAGCGCTTTCAAATATTCTCATTAGAAATTTGGACGTGGTTGGGCCATCAGAATACCAATCAGAATCATCTCCGCCCCACAGTTCACCTAAAAACATGGAAAAGATAGAACTGATTTTTTTCAAGAATAAGGAATCAATCAGGAAACGAACCAATCTTTTTTGTTTAGTCCTTTGAAGATAAACCATCAAATTAAAAGAGACAATATATTCTCCCCATGTTTGAGGTCTGTAAAAAGGTTTCATAACCAGAAACATATCTGGAGACATATTCTCCTCGCTTCCCAAAAATCTACCAAATCCTTTCCACCTAACCCGTTCAGCAGAAAAAGTTTTGGGAACTCCCCGTCTTTTTTGCTTTTCTAAAAAACTTGGGCTATTTAAAAACTGCGCCAATAACTCCAAATCATTCTGATGAATAGAGCGGCGTTTGTAAGCAGCTCTGGCAAATTTAATTAAAAAGTCTGCTTCCTGAATACCCCCAAGGTAAAAAAAGTAAATAATTTTCTTAATTTCAAAATTCAGACTTGCCAAATCATTTATGAATAGTCCCGCCTCATCCAGAGCTTCCCTAACTTTTTGATTTACGGTCTCTATTTCACTAGGATTTAAACGATTTGAGGTCGCTCTATTATTATCAGTAACAAACCCAAAAATATTTGCCAAACCATCCTCATTCAATTGATCCTGGTCAAACAAAAGTTCAGCCAGTTGTCTGGAAAGCGGATCATATTCCAATGGTTTTTCATTTATACCAGAACGTTCCAACGATGAAAAAGATTCCTGAATTTCAATCAGTCTATTCCTGCTTTGGTCTTCCCTCCGGGATTCCGCGATTTTCTGCGCAACCGCAGCATGCAACAAAGTTATTTGCGCATCATCTAATCTAAAAAACCGAATAACTCGTTCCATTTGATAATTCATTACTTCATCCTCAAACAAAAGTTCCCTTGCATTTGCTCCTTTTAATGTCCTGATCAAAACACTAAAAACATTGTTCCTTAAGTTTTCTGATTTTTGAAGGAGCTTAAGGGTCAAAGGATCAGCCGGGTCCATTAATAATTCTTCATAAAAAAATTCTCCTATTTCTCTTAAGGGGTAGAGTTGCCAATGGTCAGCAAAATATTGTTTTACTTTTAAATGCTCTTCTCTTTGATTTTGAATGGTTTGAGCTAAAATTTTTCTGATCCTCTTTAGTATCCATCTGGCCACATGATCAATTTTAGGAGTCAGTTTCCCTAAAAATTCTCTTTTTTTAAGCAGCAATAGATCTAAAAGTTCAAGAAGTTGACCTGAGGAAGGATTTTTTAAATCTAAAACTAAACGTTTCAGCATAAAAGATACCATAACCTCATAAACTGACCACCGCGCCTCATTCACAGTAGCTAAATAATCATTAAAATCTGAACGCTCATCCTTATCCCAAATTCTTATATATTCAAAACCCATTCCTCTAAACGGAAGCATTTGCCTTAAAAAAATAGTTAATTCTTGGGAGGAGTACTGACTGATAGACTCTTCCAGACCTTTTTCAATTTTTCTAATTTTTTCTTTAGTAATTCTTTCGTGTCTATAAGAGAATGGGATATCATATCCTTCCCCTGAAAAACTGGCATTTGACACCAACAAAGGGTTCATTCTCAATGCTTCCAGTCTTACGAGTTCAATGCTCTTTTCATTGCCATTTTCCAGCTCAAGTGCCTTAGCCCTGATCTTTTGCAAAATTTGATTCCTGAGCTTGATTTTCTCTTGTATGATCTGCTCTTCCTTAATAGCATCGAAGAGACGATCATAACCATCTATGAAAAGAGGAACTCTGCTATAAAACCCTTTGGTGCGATCATTCGCCTCATAAATAGGCAATGAATCAGTAACTAAATAGGTAAAAATAAAATAGGAGACTTTCTTTTTTATCAAACTCATTTTAGTGAAAAGAAACCAAAATAGACCTTGAGGTTCATAGCGATCCTTATATCGCTCATTTTTATGGATCCAAAGATGGGTGTAAAGATCAATTCGGGATGCTTTCACAACAAAACGAAACAATCCTTTTAAAACCTTATCTTTTCGTTTTAGAAGCAGCTTTAGAACTAATGGGGCTATCTTTTTTGACTCTAATTCCAGCGCTCTGCTTAAAGACCAGGAAACAATTAAATCCAGCTCTTCAATGGTTTGAGCATTTTCAATCGCAAACTCCAAATCTTTTTGATTGACAATTAAAGATAATTGCTCCTGACGTCTGCGCATCAAGGATTGCGGAGCATTCATTTCCTCTAAAACAGCGTCGCTGAACTTTTCCAATGTTTGGGATTCACGCCAGTTAGAGGCTCTCAATATTTTTTTTATATAATCTATCCGCGTCTGAGGTGATGGGTGTTCATGAAGCATCTGTTCAAAACTAAAAGAATTCTTTTGTATTGACTCAAAGAAAGAAACTGTGGCGCTCATGTTGTAACCTGCCCTGTTAACGATCTCCAGCGCTCTAATATCCGCATCCTGTTCTCTGGTATAGCGCTCCTTATGTTCATAAAATTTTTCCTTTATAGTTTCTTTCCAGGATCTAAAATTTACTTTTTCCCTGTTTATTTTTCCTTCATCCACATCGTCCCTATATTGCAACATGTGAGAAAGTTCATGAGCTAAAATAAAAGCAACCGCGTCTTTAGATAAAAGCCCTTTTTTAGATAATTGCCTGAGTGTGCCAATATTCAAAATCATAAAGTTATGCTGGAAAACAGCGGATGCGTTTGGCGTAAGTGTATCGGATAAATAAATCTTCAGTTCCCTTAAACCAGCCAGTTGCTCTATTTTTCCCTTTTCCTCCAAAAGTTCACTTGCGCTCTCTAGCAACTTTTGAAAAATTTCAGTGATTTCATTGCGAGTGTGAACAAACTCGCTCTTATGCGGAAAAGCCAGCTCTGTTTCCAGCTGATTCAAAATCACCTTTTTCATGACAGGATCATAAACATACCTATGATCTTCTTCCCGCGTTGTGTCAGAAAGAACAGGACCTTGTGCTCCATCTAAAGGATAGTGTTGAATCTCGTTTTGAATATCAGCCGTTGAACCAGTTGAACCATGAGAATCCCCATCTTCTATTCTATTGGGAGAATCGTAGGTCTCGGTCAATACATCCAAATTAAATGTGCCATACGCCTGTTTAATCCGTTCATTGATAAAAAAATGAGGCAGTGCGCCAAAAATAGTTGCTATGACCGTGACAAGGTATGACCATGGAGAAGGGAGAAATACAGAAATCCAAAGTAAAGGGAAAATCTGAAAAGCGGATTTAAATGTAGCGTTATTAGTGGCCTCTAAACCAGCATGGAAAGCTTCTCTAAAGGAGACTTTCTCGAATCTTGCATCTGAACCTTTGAAAAACGACCAACGAAGAATTTTGCCAGAGGGCTGTTGTACACCTGAGAATAGATGAAGCAAAAATGTGATGCTATAGACTGTTAAGATGGCAAAAAGAGTGCCTTGAGCTATCAGGGAGATAAATTTATATGTAAATTCTGGTGAGGTATATGGCATGAATAGTGTCATAGCATAAACGATAATGAATCCTTCAATAACGCCAATTACCGTTAAATCCATATTCATCCCTAACATTTTCCATAGTCCTAAGGCTCCAGGCTGCGCTCCTGACTTACGAAACTTTTGCAGCCATCCTCCACGAACCATGCTCATTGCGCAGTCTGATAGATATCGTCCCACAATATTCTTTGCATTGGCGAGATTCACTCCGCGCTCAATCACCTCATCTGCCAGAGCAAAATCCATATTCTTGCTATTCACAAATCCATAAATTTCAAGAAGCATTTCACCTATTTGAACTTCTGATATCTGAAATCCGGTCCGAGAAACAGCGTTCCTAATAACATTTTTTATCTCCTCATTAGGATTAAGCGCGGCAAGAACATAGGGCATGGCCCGCAGACGGTTTACTGCAACGCGATACTGATCTAAAGATAGGGTTAATGCCACCAGGCTATTCATTACTACCAAAAGATCATACTCCCTCATTTCAAGAAATCTAGGATTCACAGTTAGATTCTTAGCGATATTTGAGAATAGTTCCCATCTAGCTTTGCCAAGCTGTTTTATCATTAGAGTAAAATCATCTCTCAGCGCAACTTGTTCAATCGCTTCAAAATTGATTGGAATTGATTTTTGCTTTATAATACTTTCAATAAATAATAATCCCGCATAATAAGGAGATCCACCTTTAAAATTAGGTTCATAAAATCTGGAACAATCTAAATTTAATGGCAGCTGAGCAGAGATTGCAGGAAGATCGCCTAGAGCAGAGAACTCAGCATAAGCCTCAAAAAGAAAACGATGTAAAATTGAAGGAATCTCTAATTTTTTTTCTCCCTCAGAAATTTTAACTCTAGGGACGCTTCGAGGTTGTCGAACGTGGTGCGCTTCATGGGTTAAGTAATAAAGCAGGAGTTCTGGAGATGCCTGTCTAGTGAACACAATAAAAGGCTTTTTTTGCATATGATCTAGAAAAGTGCCAGTCATCCCTGGCGCGCCATAAAAACCGGAAAAGATGATATTCGTGAATAAAACCTTCCAATATTCAATGACCCCTTCCTCGCTATTTTGCGAATATAGTCCTGGTATAACATCACCCATAGATTGAACAGCCAATGGTTGAACCAAAATAATTGGGAATTTTTCAACACCATATTTTTGAAGGAAGAAATTTCTTACGCCATCTAATATTAATTGTTCATCTTCTGTAGGAACAAGGGATAATGCTTCTAAAGCCTTGAGCAATTCTTGAGCGCTAGAAGCGTTTCTGATATGAATGACCCAATCTTCCACAGTAGATCGTGTCCCTAAAGGTAAGGATGCTGAAAATGATAAACAAAATGTCTCAAGAAGTTCAATCGTTTTATCTCGAAACTCCAAAAATTCTACTATGCCTGTTCCAGTTCTATTTTCATCTGGCAAAGCAACATTATTCTGCTCAATAGCGCCAAAAGAAATCTGATCAGCTAATTGCGCTTTAATCTCTCTAAAAGTTGAACCAGAACCTATTCCGGGCACGCTGCTTAAATGATCTAGCGAACTAAAAGGCCTTCTTTCCAATAAACGATTTACAATCGCCTCTAACCTTTTTCCTTCCCGTTTTGGGTGAATAATTTTTCCAAATAATGCGATCAATTGCTCTCTGGATGCAGTATTGATATTGACTTTACCATCGCTATCTTCAGCGCTCTCATCATCTCGGCGAGTGGTTGCAAGCGGAGGAATAAATCCTGATAATGGCATTGAGTCTGGATCTGATTTGGACCCAAAAGGTCTGTTCTCCCCATAAATCTTTTTGATCTTTATAACGCCTTTCCTATATGGCGTTAAAACTTTTTGAGACAATCTTTTGTAAACTATTTTTTTATACGGCCTTAAAATTTTTTGGAGAAGTCCCTCATACCATTGATTTAGTTCAGAACCAAAACTTTTAAAGGTTTCTTCTTTTACAGTAATATCTTTCTTCTCATCACTATTAACAGTTACCTTCACAGTTCCATTGGGCTTTTGCAAGAAGAGTTGAGATGTTCTGGGTTCAAGCCATTTAACTTTTTCTACCTTTGTTTCCTCTGCAACCTCCTGACCTAAGAGAATTCGATTCGCTGTGTTTGCTTGGGCTGGAGACGTCATTTGAGGAGACCAGATCGCTAAAAACCCTATGACAAGCGCGGCTGCAATAGGCAAAAGTTGTTTAGGAAACGTTTTAGGAGGCAGGGTCAGCTTCTCTCCTTTAAAAAGTTTCTCAAGCGGTGTTTTTTCTTGGGTAAACACAGTTAAATGAGCTGCTCCGTTTTCCAACTCCACTTTAGTCATTTTTGGAGCAAAGTTAATCACAGTCATCCCTTCTTGAATAAGCCGATTCTCTATACCTTCAGAATGAAAACCTCCTGTTACCAACAAAACAACTTTGGATTTCTGTTTCCTGCTTTGCATTTCTCTAAATTCTTTATTTGTTGTTTTGGCAGACGAGTAAACTGTAGAAAACCCCAAATCATGAAGTTCAATCTCTCTTAACAGATTCCCTGCCATGGCTTGATCCCGGATTTTAGCTTCTCTATAAAAATCTTCAAAAGAGTTTAAATCTAATAAAGAGTGATTGCTGGATTCTGAAAAAGTTTGCTCTTTTCTTGAAAGGTTGAAAAAATGTCCTCTTAATTTTTCGTATTCTTTCCATTCCTCTGGGGTTAAGGTAAACTCAAGCAATTTTCTCGTGAGGTAGGATTGTTTAGATTTGAAAATCAACTCTTTTTCAAGAGCTGTTTTTGCCAAATGCTCATATCCCTCTTCTTCAATTTCTTTAATTTTCTTAAAAAGTTCCTCTGAATTAATGGAATCAGCAAGTAGTGTATATTGAATATATTGATCCATTGCTGGATATTGGATTAAGACGATTTTATTTGATTTGCAAAGATTTTGAATAAAACCATAATAGTCAGCATACCCTATATTCCCTAAGCGATAAGCTAAACTTTGTTGAGTTAGTTCTTCTATTTGAGATTCATTTAAATTTCGGACTAATGCTTGAATAAGTTGAGAACGCTCTTTTTCTACCTTCTTAAAATCAAGCGAGGATTCAATCTTTGCGCATTTGATAAAATTTTGAACAGTCTTATCTTGACACTTGTGTTTTGGGACAATCTCATTTTGTGAGTTCATTCTTCGATCATTTTGATCTTCACAAAGGCTCTCTTCAACCAAAAAATCTAAATATTCAGCCAGTTTTATTTTTCCCGCATGAAAGCTTTGCGCTTTTTGATCAAAAACTTTTAAATCAGCATTGAAAACTTTCCCTTTCTCATTTTCCAATTCAGACTGTATCGCTAAGAGATTTTTTAAGTTGCTCGATGCTAATTCATAAGATTTTTTGTACGCGTTCACATTTGCATGGTAATGATTCTCATCGTCAATTCCAACCATGGGTGGAATCTCTTTTCTGGAAGTAAACGCTGTATGAAGTGCTCCTGATATTTTGTTCTCCCTCAAAAGATAATCAGCAACCTTCTGGATTGCCTCTGGATAGGGAGACCTTCTAAATCTGCTTAAATCTATTTTCTCAAATGCGCCTTCCAATGCCACTAAGCTGATTTTATCCGCATTAACTAAACCTTGGATTGTTTTTCCAATGTTGCCTTGAGCCTCTTGATTGAGGTGCACATCCTGGATATGCAGCACAATAGGACCCTGCTTTCCTTTTTGAGGAACAGAAATCTTGCGGATGGTTCCTGGGAGAGAACTCAAGGAGAAGGCTATATCTGAAAGGTGAGACGATGCGGTTGGGATATTATATTTTGCAGAAAATTTTTGTGTTAAAACTTGAGAAAGATTCAGAAGAGGGAGAGGTTGTGGATTTATTGGCGCTTGAGCCATTTGCAGGTAAGATTTACGCTCTTTCCACAAACTGCCTTCAGCAAAAGGAGCGGAAATGGTTGTAAATAAAAAACTGCCCAGAACTAACCCTGCGGTACATTGCAGCAGCCTGCGATGATTCTTTGCAATCCAAAAATGAATCATGGTAGTTTCTTAAAGTAAGCCTAAACCTTTTCTTAAGTAAAACATATGCTTAAAGTATAGAAGATAGAATCAAATTAATCTTCAACTTTTTGTAACATTTTTGTAACAAATTGGTGTATAATGTTTTTAGAATTTTAGAATTTTATGTTAAATAAAGAAGAGATAATTAAGTCAATCCAAAAACATCGAAGTAGTATTCAAGAATATGGGGTTCGCCGGCTTGGGCTTTTTGGCTCCTATGCAAGAGGTGAAAATATTGAAACAAGCGATATTGATTTCATTGTTGAGTTTAATACTAAATCATTTGATAACTATATGGGGCTAAAATTTTATTTGGAAGAAATATTTAAATGCAAGGTTGATCTTATTATTCCCAATACAATTAAACCAAGACTAAGAGAAACTATCTTGAAAGAAGTAACATATGCTCCGGGATTATAAGGTTTACTTAGAGGATATTCTGCAAGGTATTTCTAAAATAAATAGCTATACGGCTGGGATACATTTGGATGGAATTTTAGAAGATGAAAAAACATTTGACGCAATCATTCGCAATCTTGAAATTATTGGCGAGGCGGTAAAACATTTACCAGATCAAGTAAGGAATAAAAATCCTGAAATAGATTGGAAAAGCATAGCTGGATTAAGAGATATTTTAATCCATGAGTATTTTGGGATTGATCCTGAAATTATTCTAGACGTTGTAAAAAGTAAGCTCCCTTTTTTAGAAAAACAAGTTAAAAAAATCCTTGAAAAATAAAATCAATCAATTCAATGAACTCATCCCTTGAGCTTCATGTTGCTATCATTGGCAGCGGGCCATCTGGTTTCTACGCCGCAGCCGAACTCTTGAACCAAACCAATCCTGTTATTTTTGTGGACATATTTGATCGTCTTCCTACTCCCTTTGGTTTAGTGCGTGGAGGAGTGGCTCCAGACCATGCAAAAATTAAAACTGTGACCAAAGTGTATGAAAAAATCTCAGCTCATCCCAGGTTTCGATTCTTTGGCAATGTGGAATTTGGAAAAGAACTTTTTTTAAAAGATTTAGAGAGTATCTATGGGGCTGTGATCTTTGCGGTAGGCGCAAAATCAGATAGAAAAATGGGAATCCCGGGCGAGGATCTTAAAGGCAGTGATCCAGCGACTATTTTTGTAGGCTGGTACAATGGCCATCCGGATTATAAAAATTATAATTTTGATCTTTCCGCTAAGCGGGTGGCTGTGGTTGGCAATGGCAATGTAGCCATGGATGTAACCCGTATCCTGGCTGTAAATCCAAAAAATCTGCAATCATCCGATATAGCGGACTATGCGCTGGAAGCCTTAAAAAAAAGCAATGTGGAGGAAATTTTTCTTCTTGGCAGGCGCGGTCCAGCTCAAGCTGCTTTTACAAATCCAGAAATACGAGAACTTTGTGAATTAGAGGGCGCTGATCTTGTGATTGAACCTAAAGAAATTAATTTGGATGAACTTTCTAAAAAATCTTTAGAACAAGGCTCTGGGGGTCTTACAGCTAAAAATAATGTTCAAATCTTGCAAGAACAATCTCAAAAACCAATTAAAAATCAGCCTAAAAAAATTATTGTGAAATTTTTAGTTTCTCCCGTAGAATTAATTGGTAAGGATGGAAAAGTAACTGAGATCAAACTAGAAAAAAATAAACTCTATTTAGAAAAAGATGGGTCATTGCGCCCAAAGGGAACTGGAGAATATGAGACTTTACCTATAGATCTAGTTTTTCGGTCTGTGGGATATAAAGGCGTTCCCTTGACTGATCTTCCTTTTGATCCAAAAAGCGGCGCAATCCCAAATGAAAAAGGACGTGTGATGGAGTTAGAAAATAAAAAAATCATTCCAGGTCTTTATGTTGTGGGATGGGCTAAAAGAGGACCTTCAGGAGTCATAGGGACCAATAAACCAGATTCCATAGAGACAGCGCATAAACTATTAGAAGATTTTTCTATTTACAAAGGTAATAACAGACAAAGCCAACAAGAAAAAATTCTTGATCTTCTTAAAGAAAGAAAAATCGATTTTGTCACTTATGAAGATTGGAAAACTTTGGATCTGGCTGAAATAGAACAAGGGAAAAAAAAGGGAAAAGAAAGAGAAAAATATACAACCATTCCAGAGATGCTTTCTGCAATTAAAAAAAACAAAATCCAATCCCTGCCCTAAAATGAAGGATTCTAAAACCCTTACCCAAGAACAAACAACCTTCAGGCTTACTGACCCAGTCTCTCAAATAATGGAAGGATTAAATCCTTCTCAGAAAGAAGCGGTTTTACATGGGGAAGGCCCGCTTTTAATTGTGGCTGGAGCCGGCACTGGCAAAACCACTGTTATTACCAAAAAAATCGCGTATCTTATTTCAGCTAAAAAAGCAAAACCTTCTGAAATCCTTGCGCTTACCTTTACGGATAAAGCGGCAAATGAAATGGAAGAACGGGTAGATCAGCTGATCCCCTATGGATTTAATGATGTCTCGATTTCCACCTTTCACTCTTTTGGAGACAAAATTTTAAGAGAATACGCTTTTGAAATTGGCCTTTCCCCTTCTTTAAGGGTTTTAACTCTTCCGGAAGCTGTTGTTTTTATGCGCCAACATCTATTTGAATTAAAACTAAACTACTACCGTCCCCTAACTGACCCAACCCATTTTGTGGAATCCCTTCTTACCGCATTTAGCCGCTCCAAAGATGAGGATATTTCCCCCAAAGAATTGGAAAAAATAGCAAAAGAAAAAGTTGAGTCGGCAAAAGGGAGCGATGAAAAAGAAGATGCTAAAAAAATGATGGAAGTTGCTCACGCGTACCAAAGTTATGAAAACTTAAAATTGCTGCATGGTTTTATAGATTTTGGGGATCAAGTGCTTTTTCCTTTAAAAATTTTAAAAGAGCATCCCAGCATTCTTAAAAAAATGTGTGGAAAATTTAAAGTCATATTAGTGGATGAGTTTCAGGACACCAACTACGCGCAATTTAGTCTGCTTAAACTCTTAAGCCAAAACCATAGAAACATCACTGTGGTTGGAGACGATGATCAGGCGATTTATAAATTTAGAGGCGCATGCCTATCTAATATTCTTTCCTTTCGCAAAGACTTTCCAGAAGCTAAAGAGATCGTTTTACAGGATAATTACCGCTCGACTCAAGAAATTCTGGATTCAAGCTATAAACTGATTCAACACAATAACCCCTATCGCCTGGAGTATTGCGACCACATCTCCAAAGCCTTGCGCTCCATTCAAGGCTTTGGTCTTGAAGTTCGCTCTCTTCATTTTGAAAATCTCTTTGCGGAAACGGATTTCATCACAGGGGAAATTAAAAAAAGAATCGCTTCTCTTAACAATGAACCAAAAGATTTTGCGATTTTAGTGCGCACCAATGCCAATGCAGAGCCTTTTATGAAATCCTTAAAAAGTGAGGAAATCCCTTGGAGATTTTCTGGAAACGCTGGTCTCTATGACCAAGAAGAAATTAGAGTAGCGCTCGCTTTTTTAAGGGTTCTAGATCAGCCGGATGATTCCAGCAGCCTCTACTATTTGGCTTCTTCCTCCCTCTATGAAATTGAATCTGAAGATCTTGCGGCTCTTACCCAACTTTCCACGCGCAGCCATAAATCCCTCTATGATATTTTTAAAAATAAAGAGGACTATGAAAAACAGGGCCTAATAAAAATAAATGTGGAAACAAAAAATAAAATTGAAAAAATTCTGGAGGAACTCAAAAAATTTAGAGCTCTTTCTTTTAAGATTCCAACTGGATATGTGCTCTACCAATATTTTGAACTGAACGGTATTTTTAAAAAGCTAGCGGAATCCAAAGACGATAGATCGCTTCAGCAGGCTCAAAATTTCCATAAATTTTTTGAACTGATCAAACGCTTTGCGCAAGTTGCGCAATATGACAGAGTCCACTACTTTATAGAATATCTGGAAGCTTTAAGGATCGCGGGTGAAGATCCTGAAAGTTCCCAAGCTGACCCGGATGAAAATGCAGTCAACCTCTTAACCGTGCATGCGGCTAAGGGACTTGAGTTCCCTGTTGTATTTTTAGTGGGTTTGGAACAGGGACATTTTCCTTTAAATGATCGGGGAGAGGCGATTGAAATTCCAGAGAGCCTGATTAAAGACATTCTACCCCAAGGAGATGTGCACATTCAAGAAGAAAGAAGGCTTGCCTATGTGGGAATGACCCGCGCAAAAGAAGAACTTATTCTTTGTTCTGCTAGGGACATGGGCAAAAAAAAACTATGGAAACCTTCCCAGTTTATATTAGAAGCTTTGGATAAACCCCAGATAGATGAAAAAGTTTTAAAAACCAACCCCTTAGATTCTTTAAAAATATTTTCTTCTGAAATTAAGGAAAATAAAATCTTTAAACCAGAAGAAAAACAATCTAAAATGGCTCTAAAAACATCTTTAACCGTAACTTCCATAGAGGATTATTTAAAATGTCCTTTAAAATATAAATTTTCACAAATTCTTAAAATTCCCGTGCTCATCCACCACACGGCAGTCTTTGGCATGGCGATCCATGAGGCTTTAAAAGGGTTTCATCTTGCGCGCAGAGATTTAAAAAAAATGAGCATTGAAACAGTGTTGGAACTTTTTAAAAGCGCATGGCAAAGCATTGGGTTTATTTCCCGCGAACATGAAGAAAAAAGATTTAAAGAAGGGATTAAAATTTTAAAATCCTATTACAAAAAGGAAGAAAAATCTCAAAAACTCCCTTTTTTTGTGGAACAGGATTTTAAAATGAGAGTGGATGAAAATACGATACGCGGGCGTTGGGACCGAATAGACAAAGATCAGGATGGGATCACGATTATTGATTATAAAACAGGGGATGTTAAAGATCAAAAAGAGGCAGACCAAAAAGCGAATGCAAGCATCCAACTGTTACTTTATGCTGCTAGTTTTAAAGCTCAGTTTGGAGAGCTCCCTTCAAAAACCATTCTTAATTTTGTAAAAAGAGAGATTGTTGGGACAGCCGTCCCTAAAGCAGAAAAAATAGAAAAAGTTCTTGAAACTACGAAAAAAGTGATTCAAGGAATTAAAGAAGAGCGATTTAATCCTGCTCCTGGCTATCATTGCCATTGGTGCGCTTTTGAAAAAATTTGTCCGGCCATTGCGAAAAAAATATGACAAATCTAACATTTTTATTTCTTGCTCTATTTTTAACTCTTTTAGGAATCTTTTCTTTGCTTTTCTATAAGTTTTATAAAAAAATTCCTCTGGAAAAAGATTCTTCCATGCTGCTTTTACAACAGCAAATGGACGCATTAAAACTGCAAATCTCTCAAGACTTAAGCAAAACCAATGAAACTGTGAACCAACAGTTAGGCATGGTAATCAGCCAGCTCCAACAAGGGATGAATCACGTTTCACAAAATTTGCAAAACGCGCAGGGACAATTTGATTCCCGATTAGAAAATTCCTCTAAAATTATGCAGGATGTTTCTCATCAACTAGGCTCTCTTTCCCAAGCCACGGAACGGATTTTTGAAGCCACAAAAAATATCGCAACCTTAGAAGAAATTCTAAAGCCTCCTAAATTGCGCGGCGGCATGGGAGAGATCCTTTTGGAAAACGTTTTAAGAGAAATCCTTCCAAGCAAGGACTTTTATGAGTTCCAATACGTTTTTAAAAATGGAAATACAGTGGATGCTATTATTAAGCTTAAAGAAGGTTTAATTCCAATAGACGCGAAATTTCCTTTGGATAATTTTAGAAGGATGATTGAAACCAAAGAAGAAAAAGAACAGCTGGAATTAAGAAAAGAATTTGTGAGAAACGTTAAAAAACATATTGATGAAATATCAAAAAAATATATTTTAACTGACGAGGGAACCCTGCCTTTTGCCTTAATGTATATCCCGGCGGAAAATATTTATTATGAAACGATTATCCGCATAGACCAGCCCAATGAAACCTTTGACCTTTATTCGTATGCCACTCAAAAACATGTTTTCCCTGTTTCTCCTAATTCACTTTACCCCTATCTGGCGACGCTCTCCCTTGGGTTTCGGGGGCTAAAAATTGAGGAAAAAGCAAAAGAGATATTAGGGGAATTAGGGCGCTTGGCCAGAGACCTGCAAAAATTTTTAGAAGATTTTAAGCTGGTAGGAACTCACTTAAACCATGCAAAAAAAAGTTTTGAAGACGCGGAAAAAAAGGTAAATAGGTTGGAGTTAAAATTAGATTCTTTGCAGCAGGGGAACCCGGAAGCTCCCCCTAAAATTGAAATACTGGAATAATGTTTAGAATAAATGATGAATATTGTTTTAGTTGAACCAGATATTCCTTGGAATACCGGCAATATTGGACGCACTTGCGTTGGCACCAAAAGCGCCCTGCATTTGGTTGGGCGTTTAGGCTTTTCTTTAAAAGATAAATATCTAAAAAGAGCCGGGTTAGATTATTGGCAGGACTTAAATTTAAAAACCTATTCTGATTGGGATGAGTTTGAAAGGAATATTCCAGAAAATAAAGAATATTACTTTTTTGAAAAAGATGGTTCAAAAATGTTTTGGGAAGCAAGGTTTACGCCGAATTCCTATTTAATTTTTGGCTCTGAAACAAAAGGTTTTCCCCAAAGCATTATTGAAAAATATAAAAACAGTTTTTATAAAATCCCAATGCAAGGGCCTATTCGATCGCTGAACCTTTCCACATCTGTAGGAATCGCAATTTATGAAGCGATCCGTCAAACAACGGTAGTAAAGGAGTAATCTATGGCGATTAGAAAAATTGTAAAGTACGGGGATCCTGTATTAAGAAAAAAATGCTCTCCTGTGAATGTGATCGGCAATGAGATCAGGAAATTGATTCGGGACATGTTTGAAACCATGTACGATGCGCCTGGGGTTGGGCTGGCGGCAAATCAGATTGGCATAGGACTTTCAGTTGCTGTGATTGACATACAACCCCAAGGAAAAAGAATGCCGCTGGTTCTGATCAACCCTAAGATTGTTGAATTAAAAGGATATCTCTTTGAAGAAGAAGGATGTTTATCCATCCCAGGATTCCTTTCTAAAATAAAACGACATGGCTTTGCAAAAGTAACTGCTTTAAATGAAAAAGGGTTGCCCATGACTTACACAGGTGAAGGTCTCCTGGCAAGAGCTTTACAGCATGAGACTGATCATTTAAATGGAAAGTTTTATATTGACCATTTACCAATTCTTAAACGATGGAAAATTTTTGCTGAAATTAGAAAACGCAAAAAATCTCATTTGTGGTAAAAAAATGAAACTTTTATGCCGACAAGTTAAAATAAAGAAACAAAAAATCTTAAAGGTAAGTGGATGAGCGCTTAGGTGAAAATAATCTTCCTTGGCACTCCTTTAATAGCACTTCCCTATTTAGATTTTTTGCATAAAAACGAGAATCTTGTCGCTTGTATAAGCCAACCGGATAAACCCAAAGGACGAGGACAAGAGATTGAAGAAGTCCCTGTCAAATCTTTTTGCAAAGAAAAAAAGTTGCCTATTTTTCAACCTGCCAATTTAAAAGAACCATCTTTTCTTTCTGAAATCGCAAACCTCAAAGCAGAAATAGGCGTGGTCGCGGCCTACGGTAAAATAATTCCAAAAGAACTCATAAATATTTTTCCTTTAGGACTCTTTAACATTCATTTTTCCCTTCTCCCGCATTTAAGAGGAGCTGCTCCTATTCAATGGGCTTTGCTTTTAGGAGATATGTTTTCCGGCGTTACAATCTTTCAGATTGCAGAATCACTAGACACAGGTCTTATCCTTGCGCAAAAAAAGATCGCCATTGAAGAGAATGAGGACGCTGTCAGCCTAGAAAAAAAACTCATCCCTTTAGGAGTTCATGCGCTAGAGGAAGCTTTAGCGGCGTTAAAAAAAGGAAACCCGGAAACTAAGATCCAAACTGGAGCGATTACTTTAGCCCCCTGTTTAAAAAAAGAAAATTACAAGATTCATTGGGAAAAAAGTTCAATAGAAATTTCAAGACAGGTTCGAGCTCTTATCCAGAATGGAGCTTATTGTAACTTGCCAAATGGAAAAATTTTAAAAATTTTAAAAGCAGAGCCTATTTTCCCAGAAATTGAGGGAGATGAAGCCCAACCAGGCGCCCTGACCGGTTTTGAAAGAGGTAAGGGTTTTATAGTAAAATGTGGAATCGGAAGTTTAAGAATTCTAGAGCTTAAAGAAGAGGGGAAAAAAACTCAAGACGCATGGTCTTTTTTACAGGGAGCCAGACTAAAACTTTGGGAACAACTTCTATAGCCAAAAACTTACCTAACGCGTAAGTCTTTAGTTAAAGAGGTTTTCACCAAAAAGGATTTGGGCTGTAGTATAAAAGATTTATTGGAAGTTTCAATTTAGGAGGCATTAAGAATATGAACCATTTTAAAACTTTTCTTTTAATGTTTGGGCTGCTTGCCCTCATGATGTTAGTGGGTCAGGTCATTGGCGGAAATCAAGGCATGGTTTCTTTTTTTGTCATGGGGCTGATCATGAATTTTATTTCCTACTGGTTTTCAGACAAGATTGTGTTGCTTATGTCTGGAGCAAAACCCGTAGAAGAAAAGGAACTTCCACAAGTCTATAAAATTGTGCGCAAGCTGACTCTAAGCCAAAATTTACCCATGCCTAAAATTTATCTCATGCAAAGCCCTGTTCCCAACGCATTTGCCACTGGCCGTAACCCTGAACATGCGGCTGTTGCTGTGACCACAGGGATCATGAGTATTTTAGATGAAAAAGAGCTTACCGGAGTTTTAGGCCATGAACTAGCTCACGTAAAAAATAGAGATATTCTTATTTCCACTATTGCTGCTGCTATTGCCGGAGCTATTATGATGGCAAGCCGCATGTTCATGTGGTTTGGAATGTTTGGCGGACATGGAAGCGACGATAGAGAAAATCGTTCAAATGGTATAGTCATGCTGCTTATAGCGATCCTGGCTCCAATAGCGGCCATGATTATTCAAATGGCTATTTCCCGAGCCAGAGAATATGCGGCAGATGAAGGCGGATCGGAAATAACCCAACTGCCTCTTTCTTTAGCCAGCGCTCTTAAAAAACTGCAATCTGGGGTACAAAGGAATCCTCAAGAAATTTCCCCGGCAACAGCGCACCTTTATATTGTCTCCCCTCTTTCTGGAGGATCTCTACTCACGCTTTTTTCTACCCACCCGCCAATTCCAGAAAGAGTTAAAAGGCTTGAAGCCTTGGCATCTAAAATAAATCCGGGAATATTGCCAAATAATCAAAAAATCGTTTATTAAGGTTGAAAAATCACCTATTAGACCTTTCTCCGCATGAATTAGAAAAAGAGTTCTCTAACCGGGAATTTGGAGAAAGGTATCGGATGGAGCAGGTTTTTCATTGGATTTTTAGCCAGCATCAATCCACTTTCCAAGGAATGACCAATCTTCCAGCCTCTTTCCGAAAACTTTTAGACCAAAACTATGCTCTACGAAGTTTAAAAATAATAAAAGAAGAAGAATCTAGGCTGGATCATACAATAAAATTTACCTTTCAAACTTTTGATTCTAAAAATTTTATTGCGGTTCTACTTCCTCACAAAAATTATTATACCCTTTGCATTTCCACTCAAGTAGGATGCGCCTTTAAATGTCAATTTTGCGCATCCGGACTTGTTCCTTATGACCGCAATTTATTTTCTGGAGAAATTTTGGATCAAATTTTCTTAATTGAGGATGCAAAAAACATATCTTTAAAAAATATTCTTTTTATGGGCATGGGTGAACCTCTGGCAAACTATTCCAATGTGGTCAAAACCATTCAATGGCTTAAATCCCCGCAAGGATTTAAGATTCATCCCTCTCATATCACCCTTTCTACCACAGGGGTTGTTCCCCAAATTAAAAAATTAGCCAAAGAACGGCTGAATGTGAACTTAGCCCTTTCTCTCCATTCTGCGGATGAAAATATCCGAAAAAAAATAATGCCAGTTTCTTCCAATTTTTCTATCTCAGATGTACTAAACGCCTGTAAGATGTACCAGTTAGAAAATGATTCTGATTTAACCATTGAATATATCCTTCTCAATAGGGTTAATGATGCATTAGAAGATGCGAAAGCATTAATAAAAGCCTTAAACGCGGCTCATTTTAAAATAAAACCTAAAATTAATCTTATTCCCTACAATCCTGTGCCCGCGCTTCCCTTTAAACCATCCAGCCAAGAGAATATAGAAAATTTTTATCAATTCTTAAAAAATAAAGGGTTAATAGTCCATACCCGCAAACCCCAAGGACAGGATATTGGCGCTGCCTGCGGTCAACTCGAATGAACTTTTATTTAACCTGTTTTTTAATTTTTTTCACATTTTCAAATCTCTGGGCATCTAAAATTCAGCTGATTTACGAAGGGGATTTGGTCTCCAAAACTGAAACCAAAATGATCGAAGAGAAAGAATTTATCTCTTTAAAAGCGATCGCTAAATTTTTTAAAGGAAAAACTCAAGTTTATCCTGTAGGCAAAAAAGTGATCTTACAATTCTCTAACAAAAAATTAACTTTTAGCGCGAACAGCTATTACGTTCTTTTAGGAAACAAAAAAATAAAAATGGAGCACGAGCCTCTAATTTCTAATGGAGATCTTTATATAGATTTAGAATTTTTTCTGCAAAATCCTTTTCCAGAACTTGTAAATTGTAAACTTGAATGGAATCCAGAACATCAAATATTCTCAGCGGAACCCAATAACACCTTATTTCCTCCCAGAATTTTTAATCTAGGAGACTCTACAAAAATTGTTTTTGAATCTAAGAATGAACTTTCTTTTCAAATTACAAAAAAAGGGAGATCGCTCTTGATCCATATTCCAAAATCAAGAATTGGGAAAGAAGATTTTATTGAACTAAACGATCCTTTAGTTGAAAGTTTAAAAATGAGTCATGCGAAAAAAGGAACGGACATAAAAATTATTCTTACCCATCCCAACCACTCCTACCATTGGACAAAAGAAGAAGAGCCCACAAGATTTATTTTAGAGGTAAAAAGCTCCCAAAAGGATCAAAGCATAGAAGACGAATCTTTAAAACCAGAAAATATGATGACTGGCGTTGAATCCCAAAAAGAACTGCCGCTGGAGCATGAAATTCCTCAAAAAACTACAATAAAATCTCCTGAAAACTTTCCCCCTCCTTTACCCATAACTCCGCCATCTAAAATTAAAAGAATCGTGATTGACGCCGGACATGGCGGCAAGGACCCCGGAGCCATAGGTAAAAATGGAACAAAAGAAAAAGATATAAATCTTCTCATAGCGCTTGAGTTAGAACGTCTTTTAAGGATCGAAGGAGGGTACGAGACCTATCTCACCCGAACCAATGATGATTTTATCTCACTAGTGGATCGTTCTTCTTTTGCCAATCAGAAAAAAGCGGATCTTTTTATTTCCATTCATTGCAACGCTTCCATGAAACGTTCTGAAGGCGGCTTTGAAATCTATTTCCTAGCGGAAAACGCTTCCGACCCCCACGCGGAATCTTTAGCGGATTTTGAGAACTCAGTGATAGAGCTTGAAGGGAAAAAAGCGAACCAAAATCGTCATCTAAAAGAAATCCTTTCTTCCATGGCGCAAAATGAATTCATCAATGAATCCTCCCTGCTCTGCCAACTCATTGATAAAGCTGTTCGCAAAAGAGTAAAAGTTAAAAGCCGCGGCGTAAAACAGGCGAACTTCCATGTGCTGCATGGCGTGGGAATGCCCTCTATTTTAGTTGAAAATGCTTTTGTTACTAATTTACAGGAAGAGAAAAAATTAAGAGAAAGAAGATTCCGATCTTCCTTAGTGGACTCGATTTTTAGCGGGGTACAAAAATTTGTCCGGCTCCATCCATAAGCTGGTTAAATTATATATAATCTTGAAAAATGAATATTGTTCTTATCGGTATGATGGGCTCTGGAAAAACCACCATTGGAAAAATAATAGCTCAAACCTTAGCCTGGGATTTCTATGATGTGGATAAATGGATTGAAAAAGAGCAAAAAAAAACCATTGCTGAAATTTTCTCTCAACAGGGCGAAGCGGCATTCCGCGCGCTGGAATCAAAAATAATAAAAGAGTTAGCTCAAAAAAATAATTCGGTTATCTCTCCTGGGGGAGGCGCTCCTTGTTTTAAAGAAAATTGGGACGCGCTTAAAAAAAATGGAACCATCATCTGGCTAAAAGCAAGCCCTCAAAAACTTTTGGAAAATGTGAAAAAAAAACCTTTGTCTTTACGGCCGTTACTGACAGGTAAAACCTCTAGCTTAGAGACCATCTCAATGCTCTTAAATAAAAGAGAAAGCTTTTATCAAAAAGCGGATTGGATTGTAGAGACAGATGCCCTTAGTTTAGAACAGACCTCAGAAAAGATTGTGAATTTTGTAAAAAGTATAAAATGATTTTAATTCGCACACGTTTAAAAAATAATTCTTATCCTATTTGTGTGGGATGTTCCCTAAAAGATTTAGGGAAAGGAATCCAAAAATTCATCTTTCATCTGAACCAAACCCCAAATAAAGCCCTGATTGTCACACACCCTTCAATAAAAAATCTCTATGGTTCATTGATAATGAAGAGCTTAACCCATTCTAGAATAAAAAGCTCATTCGCTTTTTTCCCAGAAGGAGAAGAGCATAAAAATTTAAAGACAGTTCAGTTCCTCTACAAAAAATGTATAGAAGCAAAATTAGACCGAACTTCTTGCATCGTTGCATTAGGAGGAGGGGTCATAGGAGACACTGCTGGTTTTGTGGCTGCAACTTATTTAAGAGGAATAACCCTGATCCATGTTCCCACCACTCTTTTAGCCATGGTTGACTCTAGCATTGGAGGCAAAGTAGGAGTGGATTTAGCTGAAGCCAAAAATTCCATTGGCGCCTTTTACCAGCCAGCTCTTGTTTGGAGCGACTTAAAAACTTTAAAAACTCTGCCAAGAAACGAGCTAATCAATGGAATGGCAGAGGTCATTAAATATGGGATTATTAAAGACCCTAAACTATTTGAACAGTTAGAAAAAAGGATTTCCAAAAATGGACAATTAACTTTTGATTTCTCCTCTATCGTAGAGCTCTCAGCAAAGATCAAAGCAGATGTGATTTCTCAAGATGAAAAGGAGACCAAAGGATTGAGGGAAATCTTAAATTTTGGTCACACACTAGGCCATGCGATTGAAACCGAAACTGGTTATTCCGCCTACAGACATGGCGAGGCCATTTCTATTGGCATGTGCGCTGCGGGGTTTATTGCGGAAAAACTTCGGATGTGGAGCGCATCTGAAAACTTAAGATTAACGCGAATTTTAAAAAGCGCTGGGCTGCCTATTCGCCTAAAAAAAACTTTGCCTTTAAAAAACCTTTTAACCTTGCTTTTTAGAGACAAAAAAGTTCTTTCTGAAGATTTAAGATTTGTTTTACCCATGCGAATTGGAAAAGTTACGGTAAAAAAGATTCCATCTAGTTTGGCTTTACAGGGAATTCAATCCATACAACCTTAAAAGATATGAATACCTTAACCGAACCATCAAAAATTAAAACTCAAAAACGATTGACTCCTGAAGAAGGTCTTGAAATTTTTAAAAATTTAGATTTGCTTGAACTTGGGAGCTTAGCAGAAAAAATGAGGTTTCAAAAAAATCCAAAAAATTTAGTGACGTTTGTGATAGATTCAAACCCCAACTATACCAATGTATGCATTACAGACTGCTCCTTCTGCGCTTTTTATAGAAAGCCAGGCGCGAAAGATTCCTATACTTTAAATTTAGAAGAGGTGATGGAGAAGATAAAAAATGCGGAGCTCAAGGGCGCAACCACAGTGCTTTTGCAGGGAGGGCATAATCCAAATTTACCTTTAGAATATTATTGCGCGCTTGTGCGAGAAACCCGAAAACGGTTTCCAAAAATAACGCCTCATTTTTTTACAGCTTCTGAAATTCAAAATATGGCAGAAGTGGAAAGAATTCCCGTTCGCGAGGTTTTAGAAAAATTAAAAGAAGCGGGTCAGTTTTCTTTGCCTGGTGGAGGAGCGGAGATTTTAACAGAAAGGGTCAGAAAAAGAATCAGCCCTAAAAAAGGGGGTCCTGAAAAATGGCTGGAGGTTCACAAAACTGCTCATCAAATAGGAATTAAATCTACAGCCACTATGATGTATGGTCACATTGAAACTAAAGAAGACATAGTAGAGCATTTAGGACAGATTCGTCAATTACAAGATGAAACAAACGGCTTTACAGCTTTTATCCCCTGGAGTTTTAAACCCAA
Organism: Elusimicrobiota bacterium; assembly: GCA_016180425.1. Taxonomy (GTDB): domain Bacteria; phylum Elusimicrobiota; class Elusimicrobia; order 2-02-FULL-39-32; family 2-02-FULL-39-32; genus 2-02-FULL-39-32. The sequence continues at coordinate 41,533 of JACPBF010000007.1, read as the reverse complement.
CCATACTCCCCTTGAACACAAGCTACCCCATAAAACTTTTTCTAACGATTATCTAAGGATCATCGCTTTTTCCAGAATCTACTTAGATAACTTTCCTCATATTCAGGCATCCTGGTTTTCTGAAGGAAAAAAAACAGGCCAGATGGCGCTTCACTTTGGCGCGGATGATTTTGGAGGAACTATTTTTGAGGAAAACGTTCACCGCGCCACTGACCACATTAATAAAACAACTCTGGAAGAAATCATAACTTTGATTCAAGAAGCTCACTTTATCCCTGCCCAAAGAGACACGCTTTACAACATCTTAAAAATTCACTCAAAAGAATACTGAACCCCAGTAACGCTCTTTGCGCTTCTTTACCATAATCTAAATGATTTCTGGCAATATCATTTCCTTAAAAAATCCAAACTCATAACCTAAACCAAAAAGTTTTTCTAAAGCCAAAGAACCGTCATTCCCTAAATCTAAAGTATCTTCATTCACATACATGCCTACAAACTTCTTTGCGCTTTCTTTAGAAATCCCTCGTCCAAACTCCAAAGCGTACTCCAAAGCTTGACTTTCGTTTTCCATTGCATATTGAATGCTTTGAACAAGAGCCTCTTTAATCTTTTTAGCCATTGCCAAACCCAAATCTTTTTTTACCACATCCAAACCTAAAGGAATGGGAAGATTGAATTTTTCAAACCAGCAATTTCCTAAATCCAAACATTTTTCTAATCCGTAAGAAGAAAAATTAAGTTGTCCCTCATGGATCACTAATCCTAGATCTACTTCATCTTTTAATACCGCAGGAATAATCTCTTTAAAATCCATGGGCACAGGTTTAAAATCCTTTAAAAATATCTTTAAAAGCAGATAAGCTGTGGTTTGAAGTCCAGGGACAGCAATTTTTTTACCCTTTAAATCTGAATGATTAAAATTTTTCTTAGCTACAAGGATTGGCCCGTAATTACGACCCACGCTCGCTCCGCAGGAAAGAATCCAATAATCTTCCGCCACAAAAGGATAAACCGCGGCGGAAATGGCAGTAATATCCAGTTCAGATTTTAAAGCGCTCTCATTTAAGGTTTGAATGTCTAAAATAACATGTTCAATTTCATAGCCGTTAATAGAAACACGCTTTTTAGCCAGGCCATAAAACATAAAAGCATCGTCTGGGTCAGGACTGTGTCCAATGCGAATGATTTTTTTCATAGGGAATATCCTCGCCATCATTAGGTGTGAAAATCACAATGACTTCTTTTAACCCGTATTTTGCAATAGGACGTTGGATTCGACACGCAAGATTGCAAAAGTTGGGTTTAATCCAATGGTGGTTTAAGAATGATAAAATCATATCAAAATTTTAAACCGAATATTGCAAATGTTTGGTTCCTACCAAAAAAATATCGTAAAATGAAATAGATGTGGAATCGGTATTTAGCGCTCTATTTATTTGTTATTTTGCTTTTTGGACTAAGCAGGGTAAAAGAGGAGTACCGATGGGGAGCGTGGGCTCCTGGCGAAGCTCAAAATCTAAATGCTGCCACGCACTTTGCCGAAGAGGGTTTTAAAAAACATTATTTTTTACCTTACTATCATCCCGGACACCTTGGAGAAAGATATGGAACTGAAAATAAGCTAGGCTACTACACTCACTACCCTCCTCTAAGCGCCATTCTAAATGGTCTGGTCATTAAAATTTTTGGACCTGAACCATGGAAAAATAGAATGATGAGTGTATTCCTTTCCACCGCCTGGCTCTTATTTTTTTATCTTCTGATAAAACGGCTTTTGAACCAATCCCTTGCCTTTATAAGCGTATTCTTCATAGGAATTTCAGTTGGGTTTCTAGATTATATGGATGGTCTTTCTCCTTACACCTATTCGGAATTTTTTGTCTATGGAGGCCTTTTATTTTATGTGTTAGGAGATCAAGAACCTAAAAAAGCAACCTTAAAGACTCTCTCTGCATGGATTCTTTTTTTCCTAGAGTCTTTTAACTCATTCGACTATATCTTATTTATTCCCCTGTTTATTTTAGGGTATCATCTCTTATTGCGCAAAAATTTTAAACAAAATGTTTTAAAAATTTCTATTTTTTTACTTGCTCCTCTCGCTGGCTTTATTCTGCATCTGCTGCAAAATGCTTGGCTTCTTCATGGATTAAAAAATGCTTATCAAGATTTATCTAACATCGCTTCAGCTCGTCTTGCTCAACCCTTTTCTATCAACAAGTTATGGTTAGACTTCTCTAAACTTACACTCAACATGCTTGGCTGGTTAAAAATGAATTATGGTTTGCGCTGGCCACAACTTTTCATACTGGTCTTAATCTTCAGCTATTTAACTCAAGTTAAAAATACGCTTCAAAACATTCAGCAGCTCTATAAAACACTTTTTGTTTTTTTGATCTCAACACTTGTTTGGTGGCACCTTGGAATGCAGGCTGCTTGGAACTTTGCTCAAACCATGGTGCGTCAAATTTATCCATTCATTTCAATTATTCTGGCTTTTACAATATTAGAAGGGTTAAACCTGATAAGGCGTGAAAGAAGAATGACATTTAAAATTGCTTTTGTAGTTGGATTGTTAATAATAAATATTAAATCAATTTCTCACACAATTACTTATTTAGGAGAATACCCTAACTGGATCCGTCCGATTCGATGTTGGACCATTAAAAGTCCTCAAAGTACGCTGATTGAAACGATAGAATTGAGCAAAGAGCTAAAAAAACATACAAACTATGGAGACATCATATTTGTTCCGGAACAGTTTATTTGGCTGCAAGGAAACAAACAGCCCAACCCAATTTATGAATATTATGCCCAAAGAAGAATGGAATATATTGGAAATGAACTGCCTGAATTTATCCAAAGGAAAACGAAAATAGAAAATTATTTAAACAAGGAATTGCCAATCATTTTAGGCTACAAAAGTTCAGCCAGGCAATTTATTCTTTATCCTACTTTTTCCAATAATATTTTTTACTCAGAATTACCAATAGTTAAATCTTCAAAAAAAGTGACTCAGCTCAATCAAAATTTTTCTTTGGCAGAGCTTTAAACTAGAAGGATATTTAAACTGCCGGGGGAGAGAGTTGAACTCTCGACCTCTCGCTTATGAAGCGATTGCTCTAACCAGGCTGAGCTACCCCGGCATTAGAAAATAACATTTATTTTACCAAATAATTTATATCAGTGTAGTTCATCCACAACGCGCTCTTTGTGGGGCAGTGCGAAAAATTCTCAATTTTTTAAAGCTGCACTGCACTAGAATTGTTAATCTCCCAAACAAATTACTAAAATGAAAATATGATAAAAAAAATAATCGCAGCTTTTCTGGTTAGTGTTTATTTTTGTTCCATCTTGCAGGCAGTTAAAAATAAAGGAGATAAAAAAATGACTTTAGAAATTAAATCATCTGCTTTTAAGGAAGGCTCAATGATCCCTTCTAGATATACCTGTGATGAGGAAGATATTTCACCGCCGCTAGCTTGGAATGAACCGCCAAATGGGACTAAAAGTTTTGCTTTAATTAGCGATGATCCAGACGCTCCTATGGGAACATGGGTGCATTGGGTCATCTATAATATTCCTTCAGCAACTCGTGCTTTAAAAGAGGATTTTCCAAAAGAACAAGAATTAAAAGATGGCACAAAACAGGGAATAACTGATTTTAAAAAAATTGGTTATGGCGGGCCCTGCCCTCCAAGTGGAATCCATCGTTACTATTTTAAGCTCTATGCCCTAGATCAAATGCTCACACTTCAACATGGAGCTACAAAAGAAGATCTGCTGAAAGCTATGAAAGGTCATGTCTTGGCTGAAAGTAGTTTAATGGGAAAATATAGCCGATCAAGATGAAAAATCCAGCTACTTTTTGGAGCTAAAAAGTCCAAAACAGCTGGTATAGCCATGGATGTAGGTAGTTCCGCCCACAGGCCCAATTTCCCCGTTACAAAAAAATCCTGCTAAAGGAAGGTGTCCAACAATTTTGTGGAAAAGGTTAGTGTCATGGTTAGGCGCTTTATAAAGATAGGATCCTCGTCCCACGCAGGAAAAAAGGAGCGCTCCCATGGATGAAACTCTTTCTTCAGAAAAAGGCCCTTTGCGGCTGGAATATTTAGATAGAACCTCTTCTAAATCTTCATGCGAAGTTTGCGCATCCCTTAAATGGAATTGAACTGTCTGCCCTATTCTTAAAAGATTGCCAATCGCTAAGGATCCATGTTTCGAGTCAGCTGCAAGAATATTGCGGATTAAAAAATCACCTGGCCCTAAATTTGTCTTAACCGTGATTGTGGCGGCAATGCCTAAAAATAAAGAATGCTGAATCAAATCTTGATCTCTTGTAGTCAAAGTGCTAAAAATTTCTTCCAGAACTTCTAAAGGCGGTTTCCCATCTATTCCTAAAAGTAAATTTTGTTCGCAAGCTGTAATTTGAAATGGTTTGCCTATGGGCCTGCAGCCCTGAGCCACCAGAGTATCCAGCTCAATGTTACCGGAAAATGCGATTCCTACCGCTCCATCTCTGTAAAGCTGGTGATCTAAAAAAAGTCCATTTTTACATGGAGCTTCTGCCCCGCTTGCCAACCCGCCCACTTTAACAGAATGAGGGTACGCATAATCTAACCCTGAGACAAGATTTTCTATCCGAATAGAAAAAGGATCAGCCAAGATCAAGAAATGAGGTTCAACCGAACGTTCTACTCCTATACATTTTTCCCAACTTTTTGGGCTGGAATCTAAATCAGGAAGATCCGTATCCTCAATCTTAAAAGCTCTTAAAGAAACATCGTTCATGCGCGCTACTGAAATACTAATGGCAGGCTTGGTTTCAATCTCATTCCCGCCGCCAATAATGCCGGCCGCTGAACAGCCAATAAGAACCCTTGGGTTCAAATGTTCTAAAATAAAAATCTGAATTTTTTTATAATCTTTCTCAAAACTGGGAGAAATAAAAAGAGTTAATAAGTCTATCGCTTCATTTCCCCATGCGCTTTTAATCTGATCTAAAGATTCACGCAGATTATTTTCCGTATTTTGGTTTTGTGAGAGCGTAGAGAACCAACGCATTAAGGATTCCTCACTTATTCTGCTGGATCAGGAATCTCTTCATGCCAGTTGGTGTTCATTTGATACTGATATGCCATTTGTAAAAGAGTGGTTTCATCATAAGGTTTTCCTAAAATTTGGAACCCAATGGGAAGCCCCTTATTAGAAAAACCGCATGGGATCGAAATCCCTGGAAGCCCGGCTAAATTGCAAGAGATCGTAAAAATATCAGACAAATACATTTGCAGCGGATCAGAAACTTTCTCCCCAAAACAAAATGGCGGGGTAGGCGAGGTGGGGGTAATGAGTACATCTACTTTTTCAAAAACTTTTTCAAAGTCCTGACGAATTAATGTTCTCACCTTTTGAGCTTTTGCGTAATAGGCATCATAATAACCAGAAGAAAGCGCGTAAGTACCCAACATGATTCTTCTTTTTACTTCTGGGCCAAAACCTTCATCCCTTGAATTTTCATACATCTCTAAAAGAGATGCGGCTCTTTTTGAGCGATGGCCGTACCGAACCCCATCATAGCGCGCAAGATTTGCGCTGGCTTCAGATGGAGCTAAAATATAATAAACGCTTATAGCATATTCTGTGTGAGGCAAAGAAACCTCTTCTACTTTTATCCCAATGCTTTCAAAAACTTTCACAGCCTGAATAACTTTTTCCCTTACTTCTTGATCCAACCCATCCACAAAATATTCTTTTGGAATTCCAATCCTTAAACGACTCAAAGGTTGTTTAATTTGATTGACATACGCTGGGACTGCGATCTCCGAAGAAGTAGAATCTAAACTGTCATAACCAGATATAACTTGCAAAAGCAGAGCGCAATCTTCAGCCGTAACAGCAAATGGACCGATTTGGTCTAAGGAAGAAGCAAAAGCAACTAATCCAAACCTAGAAACTCTTCCATAGGTTGGCTTTAAACCAATCACGCCGCAAAAACTTGCTGGCTGGCGAATAGACCCGCCGGTATCTGAACCTAAAGCAATTGGCGCCATGCGGCTGGATACAGCGCTTGCAGATCCGCCGCTAGAACCACCTGGGACTCTATTTAAATCCCATGGATTTTTAGTAGTTATAAAAGCGGAATTTTCCGTGGAAGAGCCCATGGCGAACTCATCCAGATTGGTTTTGCCTAGTATGATCGCATCTTCCTTTAGTAATTTCTTTATGACTGTGGCATCATACGGAGAAATAAAATTCTGCAAAATTTTAGAGGAGCAGGTTACCTGAAGGTCTTGAACGCAAATATTATCTTTAATCGCAATCGGGACCCCTGCCAATTTTCCCAAAGAACCATTTTTTACTATTTTCTTATCCAGGTTTCCAGCCTGCTCTAAAGCTTTTTCCTCATTCAAAAAAAGAAAAGATTGAACTAGAGGATTTATTTTCTTAGATCTCTCTAAAAAAGAGCGCGTCACTTCTACGCAAGAAATTTTCTTTTCCTTTATATTTTTAACAATCTCTGACGCTGAAAAAAAATTAAGTTCCATACATTTATTTTTACTCTATCACCTTTTTAACTTTAAAAAATGTTTCCTCTTTTTCCGGAGAATTTTTCAAAATCTTTTCAGCTTCTCCCCAAGGAAAAACCTGATCCTCCCTCCAGCCTGTTTTTGTTATAAAAGGATGCGCCGTAGCTTCTAAAGAGCTGGTATCCACCTTTTTCAATTTCTCCATATAATCCAGAATATGGCTTAGTTGCGCTCTAAAATTTTCTTTTTCCTCTTCTGTAAGAGCCAGCCGCGCTAAACGCGCTACTTTTTCAACATCTTTCATGCTAATAGCCATATTATTTTCCCTTTTCCTTATAGTCCCCTATAATCCAACAAAAACTTTTTTTAGCTACGGGTTAAACAAGCATATTTCACTAAAAGTTTCTTCCATTGTCCAGAGTCAAACTGAACCACCACCTTTAAATCTTCCCCAGAACCGCTTCTATTAAGAATCACCCCATGGCCAAATTCAGAGTGAAGGACCCGATCTCCTTTTTGAAATTTTAATTCAGAAGAATCCTTTTCCCAGTTAGAATCCAAGCGATTATAGACATCTGCTCTAGGAGAACTAAAAGATTGTTTAGAAACTAAACCTGCTTCCTCTATAAATCTGGAAGGCAAATTCCAGCGAGTTTGGCCAAAAAGTTTACGGCTAGCGGCAGTTGTTAAAAAAAGATGGTCTTTGGCGCGGGTCATGCCCACATAAGCAAGACGTCTTTCTTCTTCCAAATCCTCTTGACTAAACTGAAGGTCTCCTAAAGGGAAAAGACCTTCCTCTAACCCGGTAAGAAAAACCACTGGAAACTCAAGCCCTTTGGCAATATGCACGGTCATTAAAGTAACGCACTCTTTTTTAGTTTCCCCTAAATCTAAATCTGTAATTAAAGAAACAGTTTCTAGGTAACTGGCTACGTCTTTACTTTCAGATTTTTCCTCAAATTCTTCTACTGCATTCATCAATTCCTGCACGTTATCTAATCGCGCCGCAGATTCAAAATCATTTTCCGCTTCTTCCTCTAAAATTGTAACTATTTTTGTTTCCGCTAATATTTTTTTCAAAATTTTAGAGACAGTGAGGTTCTGGGAGTCTAGTCTCAAGCCATTGATTAATTTTAAAAACTGCGATATGTTCTCTTTAAGCTTGGGTGAGCAAACCTTTAAGAACTCCTGTTGGGAACAGACTTCAAACAAAGAGATCATCTTAAGATTTGCGGCAGTTTCAATGGTTTGCAAGGTCGTTTTTCCAATGCCTCGCGGCGGAATATTAAGTATGCGCTTGAAGCTGACATCGTCCTTAGGGTTGACCAGCACTCTTAAGTAAGCTAAAAGATCTTTTACTTCTGCTCGTTCATAAAAACGCACATTCCCCACCAAGCGGTAAGGAACATCCTCATTTCTAAAAGCATCTTCTAAAACTCTGGATTGCGCGTTGGTACGGTAAAACACAGCAAAATTTGAATATAAAAATCTGTTTTTACTTTTAAGTTCTTTAATCTTTAAAACCACCCATTCTGCTTCACATAATTCATTTTGCATGTATTCCACATGCACTGGAAAGCTAGAAGTCCGGCTGGTCCACAATTTTTTTTCTCTGCGCATCTCGTTATTTTGAACCAAATTCCAGGCAGCGTCCAATATGGGCTGAGCGCTGCGGTAATTCTGTTCTAATTTAATAATTTTTACCTCTCCATAATCTTTTTCAAATTCAAGGATATTTTTTACCTCTGCTCCCCGCCATGAATAGATTGCCTGATCATCATCCCCTACCACGCAAATATTTTTATGTTGAGCGGCAATTGTCTTAGTAAGCACAGCTTGAGCGTGATTGGTATCCTGATATTCATCTACCATAAGATAAATAAAACGTTCCTGAATTTTCTCTTTTAACTGCGGATAATTTTGCAAAAGTTCCACAGTTTTTAGAATAAGATCTCCAAAATCTAAAGACAGGGCTTTATCTAACTTATTCTGATACAACGAATAAATGGAACTAAATAACTCCTTGTTGGGATCTTTAGATAGCGCCGCGGAAATTGCAAAAGATTCCGCATCCATTAAACGGTCTTTTTCTCTTGAAATTTTATTTACCAGCATCCCTGGATTCATTTTTTTTTCATCCATTTTAAGCTCTTTTAAACATTCTTTAATCACTTTTTTTTGATCGTCTTCATCATAAATTGAAAAATTTCTATCCAAGCCAAATAAAGAACCTTCCTTTCTTAAAAATTGCGCGCAAAAAGAGTGATAAGTGGAAATCCATACAGAAGCGCCAGAAGTCCCGGTTAATTGAAATACCCTAGATCTCATTTCCGCCGCAGCCTTGTTGGTAAAAGTGACTGCTAAAATATTCCATGGACGAACTTGAGACTCTAACAAATAGGCAATCCTATAGGTAATGACTCTGGTCTTTCCTGAGCCAGCTCCTGCAAAAATCAATAAAGGTCCCTGGCCATAGGTAACCGCCTCTCTTTGTGATTCGTTTAAAAGAGAAAGGTCAAGTTTGGCTTGAATCAAAGGCTGGGTTAGCGAGGAATCCATTTTTAGAAGGTTAAAAAAATTATTTGAGGAGTGAAAATTGGAATAAAGATCCTTTACTAACTTGCGAATTTACAGTGAGCTGGCCAGAATGGGCTTCTATAATATGTTTTGCAATGGTTAAGCCTAAACCACTGCCGCTTTTAGATCCAGAACCCTGATGAAATTTTTGAAAGATCTTTTCTAAAGCCTCTTCTGGAATGCCGCGGCCTGTATCTCTGACTGAAATTTGCGCTTTTTCAGAGAAATCTTCAACCTTTATCTCTATTTCTCCTCCGCCAGGGGTAAATTTTAAAGCATTATCCAAAAGGTTTTGAATTGCTCTTTCAATCAAAGCCCCATCTACAAACAAAGCGAGTTTTTCCAATTTTTTTCCTGGACTAGGAACAAGGGTTAAAAAAAGTTTTACCTTACAATGCTGCGCCACGGGCTGAAGGTTTTCCACAAGTTTAGAAACTGCTTTTACCGCGTCCCAATGGCTTTTGGCAATAGGCATTTTGCCAGCTTCCAATTTAGCCATGTCCAAAATATCATTAATCATTTTTAAAAGATCATTAGTGGAATGAGCCATGATCTCTAAATACCGTTTTTGTTCTTGTGTTAAAACGCCTAGTTCATCCTCCAAAAAAAGCTTTATAAATCCTTGTATGGAAGTGATCGGACTTTTAAGGTCGTGCGTGATGGAGTGGACAAAATCATCTTTTAATTTTTCAAACTCTTTTTCCGGAGTTATATCTCTTAAAACAACAACTTGTCCTAAAACTACGCCTTGAGCTGTGGTTACAAGATTCTTTGTAATCTGATAATAACTTTCTTTTGCTCCGCTATAGATGATCAGCTCTTCTCGCTTAAAAGCCTCCTGGGATTTTAAAAGCATTTCCATTTGGCTTTTGACCCATTCATTTTCAATATAATCTATGAATTTTTTTTCATAAGGATAATTTTTTTCAATATTTAAAATTTTTTTCGCATGGTCGTTTAAAACTAAGACATGCCCTTCAAAATCAGTCATTACAACCCCATCCTGAATGGAAAAAATAATAGCCTGCATCTTAACTTTAAGTTCAGCAATTTCGTCAAAAGTAAGCATCCTGCCTCGCTTTAACCCAAATTTCAGCTAAAAAATAGAAATTTCGAGTTTAATTGTTATTGAATCCTGCTCTTTTATATCATAGTTATAATTTAGCCTAATGGTCAAGAAGTTTTCTTAAAAATACGCCTAAAAAACAAAAACATCAGGATTTTTCACTAACACGAGATTAGCGGAAAACAAGGACAAAATATCTCTGACTACTACTCCACCATCTGTTTTAATAAAACAATGGCTCTTTCATTTTTTGGCTCTCTTTTTAAAACCTCTTCCAGCTGTTCTACGGATTCTTTGATCTTCCCCTCATAATAATAAGCAATGCCTAGATTTAAGCGGGGATCAGTTTTATCTGGATTGGTTACAATCGCTTTTTTCCACCATTCTATCGCTTCTTGACGATGGTGAATAGTAAAATAGATGTTTCCTAAATTGTTAGGAGGGCCTTCAGCTTTTGGGTTAAGCTCATACGCTTTTAAATAAGCGCTAATCGCTTTATTGACCATCAATGAATCAATCAGTTTCTTGCCGCTAGGATCTTTTCTCTGAATCTCTTTGGCATAAAAATAGCCTAACTTCTCCCAATATTGCCAGACCTCTGGAGCCTCTCGTATTAAACTTTCTAAATCCTGAATGGTCTGGACTGAATTAAGAGTTTTTTGATCGAAAAAATCTGGGGTTTGGGAAAGTTGTTTTTGAGAAAGATAGGGCCGCAAAAGCAAAGGCAATAGTCCTGGCCCCTTTGCCGGAGTTTTTTTCCAAGACCAACTCCTATTTTCGCTAGGACTTAACTCATAAATGCCAAGCAAAAAAAAGGAATGCGATTTAGGAATAAAACCAGCCACGCCTGTAACCAAAAGTATCATGCTGATCCATAAAAACTTAAAAATTTTCTTTTTTATTCCTAACCCCCAAGAAAAAACAAATGGTTTAGAGAAAGATGCGCAGGCTAAACCCATGGTCAAAAAAATATAAGCGGCAGAAATTACAAACCTCATATCTACAGAAAAAAAATTCTGAATTAAAAGCGCTGAAATCCCTATAAAAAACCCTAAATAAAGCACAGCTCTTTCTTTATCTGGATTTGCTGTTTCAAAGCTGGATCTTAAAAATTTAAAGCTTTTCCAATAAAAAATAATGAACAGAAATAAAAAAACAGTAAAGCCTATAAGCCCGGTTTCTGCCAGAATCTGCAAATATTCATTATGCGCATCATTAATTAGCTTTTGCTGCTGAGGCCACATTCTTTTTAGATCCTCTGAGGCATAGCGAGAAAATTCTACATGAAAGGTGCCATAACCTGTTCCCAGCCATTTATTTGCCCGCCACATTTTAAGCACATCTTTCCAAAGAAGGGTATGAGTTTGATCCGCGTCCAAAGCTCTGGATAAACGTACACTGCTCTCTATTTTTTTAAAAATGGTTTGGTAATTAGATGAAACTGAATTTAAAATTAAGTGAAAAGCTCCTAAAATAAGAAAAAATATTAGAATGCTTTTTTTCCAGCCCCAACTTTTTCTTGTCCATTGCCAACCTTGCATCCTTTCCAAAAAAAGATAAAAAAGAAGATTGGAGATAAAAAATGATAAAAATGCCGCTCTGGTTTTGGTGTAAAAAAGCGATAGAACTCCAAGGAAAAAAACTGCGACAAGCAGGATCCTTAAAAATATAGGTTTAGTCATCAAGCAAAAAGCCATTAAAATAGGGAGTGTTAAAATCAGAAATCCAGCAAAAAAGATTGGATTGCCAAAAGTAGCAAAGACCCTGTCTGTTTGCGGGACCATTAAAGAACCTATTCCTCCTGATCTTTGCAAAATTCCATAGACCGCCACTAAAAATAATCCACCAAACCAGCTTAAAAGCAAAAACTTTATTTTTTGAAAAGACTCTTTTTCTGAACAGATTTGGAGAGTTATAAAAAAAGCTCCAATGGAAAAAAACATTCTTTGGAATTCATTGGCAGCCACGGATGGATTTTGAGAGGATTTAAAATAAAAAAGAGCTGTAATAAAATAAAGAAGGAGAGGAACATCTAACGGGGTTTTATAAATAGTTAAATTTTCTTCAAAAATTTTCTTCAATGCCCAAAGGACGCAAGAAACAATAAGGCCAACCCCAAGCACAATCAGTTTAATTCGATTTAATTTTTCATCAGGACAAAGAGGAACTAAAAAAAGAGTAAGGGCTAAAGAATAAAGAGGAAGTAGATTGAGGATACCAGCTAACTTAAAAGCAGAAGGCGCGAGATGAGGGTTCTCTTCTAAATTTTTCTTAACTGGTTTCACCCCATTATTTTACAATATAACGCCCCCTCACTATTCCACCAAAAAAATAATCTCAATCGGCTCATGCTTATGAGAAATGAACTCTTTAATCTGTTCTACGTAGAAAGTTCTATTTTTTATTTTTTCTATTAATTTTTGAATCGCTTAATTGCTTTTGAAGGTGCTCTTTATAGTTTGTAAAAAAATTGTGGCTTCCAAGTCCGTCTGCCGCAAAATAAAGGTAGTTTGTTTGGGCTGGATAAAGAGCTGCCTGAATCGCTTGTCTGCCGGGGTTACAAATGGGACCTGGCGGCAAGCCCTGATGACGGTAAGTATTGTAAGGGGATTCGATTTTCAAATCTTTATAGATTAATTTTTCCTGCCAATATTTTCCACCGCTTAAGGCATACTGCACTGTGGGATCTGCCTGCAATAATATTTTTTTCTTTAAACGATTATGATAAACAGATGAAATAGTTGGCATTTCTTCAAATCTTTGAGCTTCCCGCTCAACAATAGAAGCAAGGGTTATGACCTCCTTATCTTTCATCTGTAATTTTCTAGCTTGGATCCTAAATTCATCCCTATAATTTTTATTAAACTCTAATACCATAGCATGAAGTACCTCTTCTGGTTTAGACATGGAATCAAAAAAATAGGTTTCCGGGAACAACATCCCTTCTAAATCCTCTCTCTTCACGCTTTCAAGAAAAAATCTCTCATTTTGTAAAACCTCCAAGCTTTTAAGTCTTTGCGCTATTTGAAAAGAGGTCCAGCCTTCTGGAATCGTGACTTTGATTTTCTCACTCAATCCTTTTTCCAATTTTTTAAAGGTTCCCAAATAACTGTTTTGATTGAGTGAATAGTTGCCTTTTTTAAGATGCGCTGAATTGCCCTGTAACTTAACCAGAACCAAAAACAATTTTGGAAACCTGATAACTTCTTTCTGATAAAGGATACTGGCGATTTCTTTTGAAGAAACGCCTTCAGGAATTTTAACTAAAATGGTTTTAGGAGCATGGCTTTTGAATCTAAAAATAAAAAATAAGGCGCTCAGCCCTATAAAAAAAACTAAAAACAATAAGATTTTAAATTTCTTCATACATTTCAAATATCAGATTGATGCTAGCATTGGGCAAGTTGTTAAGTTATAAAAGCATAAATTTTCAGATAATAGTAAAGAGATAAAATTTTTGAAGTCAAAATTTCTCTTGCGCTGCGAGATAAGATTTTAAAAGAAGACAGGCGCTTAGAGAGTCCCGCATCTTTTTTCTTTTCTCACGGGAAATATCCAATTCTTCTATTAAAAAAGCCTCGCTTTCCCTGCTGCTAAAACGTTCATCCACAAGTTTGATTTCTATTGCAAGCGCTTTTTGGATCTTCTCCGAACATTTTATGTACTCCCTTGCTTGCGCTCCTATAGAATCATCCAAACTCCTGGGAAGCCCAAAAAGAATAAGTTCCACAGACTTTTCAATGACAATTTTCTTTAATTCCAGAATAAGTTTGGATTCCCCGCGATTAGGTAAAAATGGTAAAGGATAAGCGATCATCCCTAAAGGGTCGGACAAAGCTAGACCAATTCTTTTTGATCCGTAATCAATAGCTAGAATTCTTTTTGCTTTCATGCTAGGTAGCGCATGCCAATAAAATCATTGCTGTTGCTATGAAAACGCTTCATCAGCATGAACTAATAAAAATTGCTTTAACACAACATAGTGTGGACCTTCTGGCTGTAAAACACTTTGCATTAAAAGGACTTGGCTAATTTTTAATTCTGCGAAAGAAGGAGATTTTATTTTTTCTATTTGTTGAAGAACTATGGGCAGAGGAGTCAAAGAAAAACGGGCTAGAGTTAAATGAGCGGAAAATTCTTTGTCGCTCTTGCCAAAGTTATTTACAATAAGACCCTCTTCTATTTTTTTAGCAAGATTTGCTAGCTTTTCTTTAGAATCATCCAAGCCTATCCAGAAAATCCTGGCTCTTTTAGAGCTTGGGAAAAAACCAAAAGTTGTAAATTTAGAAGAAAAAGATTGAACTCCACCTAATGAGTCTGTCAGCGTGTCTTCAAGCAGTTGAACACGACTTTCTTCTACTTCTCCCAAAAATCTTAAGGTAAGATGAAAATGTTCTGCGCGAACCCATTTCATCCCTTTTTGAGGAATCGTTTGAAAAGAATTTTTTAAAAATTGAGATAAAGAACTTTTTAGCTCTTGAGGACAGTCAACTGCAATAAAAAGCCGCATCCCCTCTTATAAAAATTCACAAACCAAATCTCCAATAGCTGAAGTGGAGATTTGAGTTTCAGAACTTTCTGGTTTAAAGATGCGTTTAGATTGGATCGCCTTGGAAACAGCCTCTTCTATAATTTTAGCAGCCTTATTTTCCGCAAAGAACTCTAACATCATTTTCCCTGCCAGGATAGCAGCCAGAGGGTTTGCCAAACCCTTGCCGGCAATATCCGGGGCAGAGCCATGAATAGGCTCAAAGAGACCAGAACATCCCTGATTTTTTTTAGATGCATTAATATTTGCGCTGGCAGCTAAACCCAAACCTCCAGAAATAATAGCGCCTAAATCAGTTAAAATATCTCCAAAAATATTATTTGTGACAATCGTATCAAAACTTTCTGGACGCCTAACAAAATCCATGGCTGCGGCATCCACATAAATCGCGTTTTTTTTAATGGCAGGATATTCCTGACCCACTTCTTCAAAAGTTCGCCTCCAAAGGCTATGCGCAAAGGTAAGAACATTCGCTTTATCCACTAAAGTAAGTTTATTTTCCTTTTTTCTCTTTTGACAAAGATCAAACGCATACCGGATACAGCGTTCCACTCCGGAGCGAGTATTAATATCTTCTTGAATCGCTATTTCCTGAGGAGTCCCTTGTTTAAAAATACCGCCTAAACCAGTATAGAGACTCTCTGTATTCTCTCTAACCACCATAAAATTAATATCCTGCGGCTTCTTATTTTTAAGGGGACTAAAAACACCGTCAAAGAGCGCGCATGGACGCAAATTAATATATAAATCCAGCTCAAAACGAAGTTTAAGCAATATCTCTCTTTCCAATATTCCAGGAGAGACTTTTGGATCGCCCACCGCGCCTAAATAAAGCGCATCAGAATTTTGAATCTCTTTAAAAACAGATTCGGGCATAGCTTCTTTTGTTTTTAAATAGTTCTTTGCTCCTAAATCATATTCGACAAAACTAAATTCAGCGCTTAATTGAGGTTTAACTTTGGTTAATACTTTTAAACCTTCTTTTAGCACTTCCGGCCCAATTCCATCACCGGGTATAACAGCAATTCGATATGAATTTTTCATCTTTATCCTTTCTATCTATATTTTTGATTAAATACTTTTAAATTTTTCTTATCTTATTCAATTTCTTAAAAATTATATTTTAAGATTTTATCTTCTTAACAGTTAAAGAAAGTTCTTTTAATTGAAGCTCTGTCACTTCTGAGGGAGAGCCCGCAAGCATGCAAATTCCCTTTTGCGTTTTAGGAAACGCAATCGTATCTCGAATAGAATCTTCTCCTGAAAAAATCGCCACCATGCGATCTAAGCCTAAGGCAATCCCTCCATGCGGCGGCGCCCCATATTCTAAAGCTGTTAAAAGAAAACCAAACTTTTCTTTGGCTGACTCTTCGTTAATCCCCAAAGTTTTAAAAACCCGTTGCTGAATCTGTTTCCGATGAATACGAATAGAACCTCCTCCTAACTCAGTTCCATTTAAAACAATGTCATAGGCTCGGGCTCTGATTTTCTCTGGCGCAGATTCCAAAAAATCGTCATTTTCTATCTCTGGAGAAGTAAAAGGATGATGCATGGCGCTCCATCTTTTCTCTTGATCATCCCATTCCAATAGGGGAAAATGGATGACCCACAAAAATTTATAAATAGCAGTTCCAGATTTAGGGATTAAATCATATCGTTTAGCTAACTCAACTCTTAATGATCCCAGAATCGTTACAACGCTTTTCCATGGGCCTGCTCCAAAAAATAGAATGTCTCCTCTCAGCGCTCCTAGTTTAAGCTGGACTTGGGCAAGTTCCTCTTTAGAAAAAAACTTAACAATGCTGGATTCAGGACCAGCATCAGTGAATTTAATCCAAGCCAAACCTTTTGCGCCGAATCTTTTAACAAATTCAGTTAAATGGTCAATTTCTGACCTGGAAAGTTTTGCTCCCCCTTTAAAACAAAGAGCTTTGATCACTCCGTTTTCTTTTACAGCATTAGAAAAAATTTGAAAAGAAGAATCTTTAAGATCATCAGTCACATCTTTTAATTCCATCTCATATCGAAGATCAGGCTTATCGCTGCCAAACCGGTTTAGCGCTTCTTCGTAAGAAATGCGAGGGAATTCTAAATCTGTTTCTTTGCCAGTTAGAACTTTAAACGCTTCAAAGATAATTTTTTCTGTTACCCCCATGACATCCTCTTCTTCTACAAAGGACATCTCTAAATCTATCTGTGTAAATTCCGGCTGACGGTCTGAACGCAAATCCTCATCCCTAAAACAACGAACAATCTGATAATATTTATCCATTCCCCCCACCATTAAGATCTGTTTAAAAAGCTGCGGGGATTGAGGCAAAGCGTAAAAATGTCCTGGATTTAATCTGGAAGGAACCAAAAAGTCTCTTGCCCCCTCTGGGGTGGATTTAGTTAAAAAAGGGGTTTCTATCTCTAAAAAACCCTGTTTATCCAAAAACGAACGCACAGCTTGAACAATGCGGTGCCTTAAAATTAAATTCCTTTGTAAAGACGGCCGTCTTAAATCCAAATAACGGTATTGCAGGCGGATTTCTTCAGAAGCTTGATTAAACTCAGAAATTTCAAAGGGTAAAACAAGAGAAGTATTTAAAATTTTTATCTCTTTAGCGTCAATCTCAATCTCCCCTGTGGAAAGATTAGGATTTTCAGTTCCTTTTGGCCTGAGACGCACTTGTCCTTGAACCTCAATCACAAATTCTGAGCCTAAACTTTGAGCTATCTTAAATACCTCTTTTTTTTCAGGAGAAACCACAATCTGAACCACGCCTTCCCGATCCCTTAAATCCAAAAATAATAGACCGCCATGATCCCTTGAGGAATGAATCCAGCCGCAAAGCGCCACATCCAGATTTTCGTCTTTCCGACGAAGTTCACCGCAATAATGTGTTATTTTCATAGGAAATAAAAAATATACCAAATTGGCTTCACTTTGACAAACCAACCGTTACCTTGACAATTAAAAATTATCATGTATACTTAAGTAGTAGATGAAACTACATACTGTTGTTTTTGACGCCTCGACTCTTATTCTTTTGGCAAAACTAGATCTTTTGCAAATTGCGGCTGAAAAAATGAAACTTATTATCCCCTGGGAGGTTAGAGAAGAAGCTCTTGCAAAACCTAGAAGCTATGATGCCCAGCTAATTGACCGCATGTTAAAGGATGAAAGGATTAATATTTCGCAAGATGTATCCGCAAGCAGTATAAAAATGATTAAAGAACAATTTCGAATTGATGTAGGAGAAGCTGCGGCTTTATTCCTAGCAAAAGAAGGGGGATGGGTTCTGGGAATTGATGATGGTCCCGGCATTCGAGCTTCTAAAATCCTGGGAGTCCATTTTATAACAGCCATTCATGTTTTAACTGAGTTTTATCATCAAGGAACTATCAACCGTCAATCTGCGCTGGCGAAATTAGAATCTTTAGAAAAATTAGGGCGTTATCATGCGCAGATTATGGAAGATGCGCGTTCAAGAATTCTAAAAGGAAGGTGAACTTGTTATGCCTGTAATGAGTGTAAGATTATCGGAAAAAGAAGTTAAGCTAATCCAATCCATCGCAACAGAAGAAGAAAAAGAAAAATCTTCTGAGGCAAGAGAGCTGATCATGGATGGAATCAAATACAAAATGCTTTTAAGCTATAAACAAGGGAAGGCATCTATAGGAACATTAGCCAGAAAGTTGGGGATGAACTTAAGCGAAGTCTTTGAATTATTGGCTTCTTTGGGAATTCCAGCGCCAATCACCTTTGATGATTATCTTCAAGGGAATGAATCCATGAGAAAGCTATTTCCCTAATAGTATCTGGAATCTTAACCTTTAGATTTGCCAGATGAAATAAGGAAAGATATAATTAAGGCGTTTCGGGGCTGTAGCTCAGCTGGGAGAGCGCCTGCATGGCATGCAGGAGGTCAGGGGTTCGATCCCCCTCAGCTCCACCAAGCAGCACCGCGGTTTGGCGTTTCGCTCTTAAGTTTTTAGGATTTTGAGATAAAATAGGTTCTAGCCTCATAGTAGAGAGACGCCAACTTTCCTTCTTACATCGTTTCTGGGGCAGACACGCCTAAAAGGTTTAATCCTGTTTCAAAAATTCGTTTTGTGGCTAACAGCAAAATGAGACGAGCCCGCATCAAAGATGGCTCGACATCTAAGACTCTGCGCTGATCATAAAACCTATGGAATTTAGTGGCAGTATCAATCAGATAATTTGCTAACAAATGAGGGGATGAAACCTGTAAAGAAGATTCTAAAATATCTTTAAAAAAAGATATTTTTTTCATTAATTCCCTCTCCTCTTTTTCCACTAACTTACCCTCTAAATCTTTAAAAGAAATCTCTAAATTAATTCCCCTTTTTTTTGCTTCAGAAAAAATAGAACAAATTCTAGCATGAACATATTGCGCGTAATAAACAGGATTTTCATTGCTCTTTTTTTTGGCAAGATCAATGTCAAACTCTAAGTGAGAAGTGGGGCTGCGCAAGGCAAAGAAAAATCTGGCTGCGTCCCTCCCCACCTCGTCCACTACCTCTTTCAAAGGAACGAATTCTCCGGAGCGAGTGGACATGGCAACTTTTTTTCCGCCTCTTTTTAAAGAAACAAGCTGGTAAAGCTGAATCTTTAAAAAATTCTTTGGAAATCCAAGCGCCCCCACCGCAGAAACCATCCTGGGAACATACCCGTGATGATCATGCCCCCAAATGTCAATGCAATGGGTATAACCTCTATCCCATTTATCTTTATGATAGGCGATGTCAGAAGCAAAATAGGTAAATTTTCCATCTGATTTTTTTATTACTCTTTCTTTATCTAATTCTTCTTTACTGTTTGCGTCTCCCACAAACCAGAGCGCGCCATTTTTTATCTCTAAACTTTTTTTTGAATCTAAAAATTCAAGCACAGAGTCTAACTTGCCGCTTAAATGTAAACTAGATTCCCTCATCCAATGTTCAAAAGATACCCCAAAGTCCGCTAAATCTTTATGAATCGTCTCTAAAAGAAATTCTTTTGGGTAGGTATTAAAATCATTTTTTTTAAGCTCTAACATTGCTTTTGCAATATCTTTAATATAGTCTCCTTGATAACCATTTTCAGGCAATTGAACTTCTTTATTCCCTTGCAACTGTAAAGTACGCGCTTCCACGGAACGCGCCAGGGTTTGCATTTGAAAGCCCACATCATTCACATAATATTCCCTTTCCACATTAAAACCGCATTGGCGGTAAATTCTATACAAAGAATCCCCTAGAGCCGCTCCCCGCCCGTGTCCAATATGCAGAGGGCCTGTAGGATTAGCTGAAACAAATTCTAAAAGAATGCGTTCTGAACTTTTTTTAAGAGTTTCCCCCAAATAATCGCCATTCCCTTGAGAAATTTCCCAAATAATCTTTCTTAAAAAACTCTCCTCTAAAATAAAATTTAAAAAACCATTTTTAGAAACTTCTATTTTTTTAAAAATTGAGCTGTCTGAAATTTTTTCAGAGAAAAGCTTAGCGATTGCAAAGGGAGAGGAATTCAGTAACTTGCCCAAAGGAAAAGCCGCGTTTGAGCAAAGATCAGCCTCAATTTCAGACGCAGGTTCATCCACTATAAATTCTAAGGAAGGAATTTGAGAATATTCTTTAGTTATCAATTCCAATATTTTCTTTTTGATTACCTGTTTTATCATAAAGTTTTATAAAATCTAATCATGGGGATATTTTTCTCATTTAGCTTTAGTTAAATCCAAGTATTATAGTTATACGATTATCACTTATTTGAGTCTTAATTTTTTCTTTGATTTTGAATTCCAAGAAACTTTCTTTGCATTTTCCCATAACCTTTCTAAAGAATAAAATTTCCTTACTGCTTCATGAAAAATATGAACTACAAATCCGCCATAATCTAAAACCAGCCAATGACCTCCATGCGCGCCGTCTTTATGCACTGCTCTTAAACCATTGTCTTCCATACGCTCCTCAATCGCCTCGCTTAAGGCATTAAGATGGGTTTGAGAATTCGCGCTTAAAACCAAAGAATAGTCGGAAATAGCGCTTTGAACTTTGCTTAAATCAAGCAAAAGAATATCCAGCGCTTTTTTAGAGTCTGCCTGCTCTGCGGCAAGAATTGCGAATTTTTTAAATTGGGTTGGATTAAAACTCAAAAAGATGGACAGCTATCCAGCCAAACCAGGAGGAAGGTCTTTCCCGCTAGAACTAAAAGAAATACCTTGGGTTTGAAACTGTATTTTTAAGTCATTTGGATTTTCTGAAATAGCAAAGGCTTCTTCTGAAGAGATGTGCTTATTCTTAACTAAATTAAAAAGAGCTTGATTAAAGGTTTGCATTTTGTAAAAGGAAGCGGATTCTTCCATAAATTTTGTAATTTGTCCTATCTTATTTTCTTCAATCGCTTTTCTAATGCTGGGAGTATTGATCATAATTTCTACAGCCGCAATTCTTCCTTTGCCATCCATCTTTTTTATTAAGCGCTGAGAAACCACGCAAACAAGAGTTGCTGCCAGCTGAATTCTTATCTGTGTTTGAGCGTCTCCAGTAAAACTATCCAAAATTCTACTGATAGATTGTTTAGCGTCATTGGTGTGCAAAGTGCCCAAAACTAAATGGCCGGTTTCCGCAGCTGTAATTGCAGTGGAAATGGACTCTTTATCCCGCAACTCCCCCATTAAGATCACATCTGGATCTTGTCTTAAAGCCCTGCGTAAAGCTTGATCAAAACTAAGAGTATCTGAACCCACTTCCCTTTGATCAATAGAGGATTTTGAATCTTGATAGGCAAATTCTATTGGGTCTTCAATCGTAATAATATGTTTTGGAAAATTCTCATTGACAAACTGCACTAAAGACGCTAAAGTGGTTGTTTTCCCGCTGCCTGTAGGGCCTGTCACTAAAAATAAGCCTTGTGGCCTTGCAACCAGTTCTAGCAAAACAGGCGGTAAATTTAGATACTCCACACTAGGAATTTTAGTAGGAATCATTCTAAATACGCTAGATAAAAGTCCGCGCTGATAAAAAACATTCCCTCTAAACCGCGCCAACCCTTCAATTTGAAAAGAAAAATCCAATTCCTTTTCTTTTTCTAACTTTTCCTGTTGAGCCGGCGTTATAATAGAAAAAATCTCCTTTTTCATTGTACTTTGAGTTACAGGTTCCATCCCATTGATTGGGATCAAATCCCCTCTGCTTCTCATTAAAGGAGGTCTGCCTACTTTTAGGTGAAGGTCAGATGCTCCTGCCTCCACAATTTTTTTAAGATAGATTTCTAAAGCCATTGGTTTTAAAAAGAAGAGACAACGCCCATGGTGCTTTTTCCAGCGCGCACTGTTTCCGGGCTATTTGCTTTTGCGCAGGCTTCTTCAATAGAAACCATTCCTGATTTTACAAGTTCAATTAAAGCCTTATCTAAACTAATCATGCCAAATTTTGCTCCGGTTTCAATAGCGTTTGGAATCATGTGGGTTTTACCTTCTCGAATTAAATTAGAAATTGCTGGGGTTACAATCATAATTTCTCTGGCCGCAACCCGTCCCTCTACATCCTGCCTAGGGATCAAAGTTTGGCAAACCACTGCTTTTAAAACAGAGGATAGCTGAACCCTGACCTGCTGCTGCTGGGCTGTAGGAAAAACATCAATGATTCTATCCACAGTCTGCGCCGCATCTGTAGTGTGCAAAGTGCCAAAACAAAGGTGGCCAGTCTCTGCGGCTGTTATGGCAAGAGAAATGGTTTCTAAATCCCTCATTTCTCCCACTAAAATCACATCTGGATCTTGTCTTAACGCGCTTCTTAACGCTGCTTGAAAAGATTTTGTAGATTGGCCTATTTCTCTTTGACGAATAATAGAAGTCTTTGGCTCATACACAAATTCTATAGGATCTTCAATGGTTAATATATGGTCAGAATATTTTTCATTAATAATATCAATTAAACAAGCTAGAGTAGTGGATTTTCCAGAACCAGTGGGGCCAGTCACCAAGACTAATCCTCTTGGCAAATCTGCAAGGTCTGTAATAGCTCTAGGCAGCCTTAAAGATTCTGGACTGGGAATTTTAGAAGAAATTAATCTTAAAACCGCTTCTATCCCATTTTTCTGCCTTAACACATTCACGCGAAAACGGGAAAGACCTTTAATTTCAAAAGAACAGTCTAACTCAAAAGTTTCTTCAAATTTTTGCTTCTGGTCATCATAAAGAATGGAATAGATCAGCCTTTTAGATTCTTCCGCATCAATCAAAGGAAAATCTTTAAGAGGATATACCTCTCCTAAAAGTCGGATCATTGGGGGTTTGCCAACAAGAATATGGATGTCAGAAGCGCCTTTGTCTGCTGCGGCCCGTAAAATATCTATAAATTCCATGGCACCTTCCCCCTTTTACCCAGCTATTAACGCTTTCATCTCTTTTACTGCTTGTTCCATTCCTATAAAAATCGCTCGCGCTACAATTGAAAATCCAATATTTAACTCATGCATTTGAAAAATTTTTGCGACTTGAGTCACATTCTCATAATCTAAGCCATGGCCTGCATTTAAAATAAGCCCACACTCTCTTGCAAAAGCTCCAGCTTGTACTAATTTACGATATTCAATCTTTTCTCGCAAATTATTTTTAGCATTTGCATAGAGACCTGTATGCAATTCAACACAATCCGCCCCTATCTCTTTAGCGCTTTCTATCTGTTCTACCTCAGGGTCTATAAAGAGACTAACAGAGATTCCTGCTTTTTTCAACCTCAAAATCGCTTTTTCAATTTTTTCCTTATGAGAGACAATATCTAATCCTCCCTCAGTGGTTAATTCCTCTCTTTTTTCAGGAACAAGACAGACATCTTCAGGTTTTAATTTGCAGGCAAAGGAAATCATTTCCTCTGCGCAAGCCATTTCTAAATTAAGCTTGGTTTTAATAATTTTTCTTAAAAATTGAACATCCTTATCCTGGATATGCCGACGATCTTCCCGCAAATGCACGGTAATTGCGTCTGCGCCTCCCTTTTCTGCAATTTGAGCCGCAAGAATTGGGTCTGGAACCATGCCTTTGCGCGCCTGGCGCACTTGAGCGATATGGTCAATATTTACGCCTAATTTTACAGAAGTAAGGCTCTCCTTAAAGGAGCCAGTTTGTACTGAACCATTTTGCATGAGAGTCCTACTCATGAGGCAAACCCTTTTTAGCAAACTCTAAAAGATCATTGCCAATTTTTTCAATTTGAGATTTAGAACTTCCCTCAATCATAATTCTTAAAATTGGCTCTGTTCCTGAATAACGTATAAGTATTCTTCCATTCGCTCCTAAAAACTTTTCCGCGCGCACAACCGCTGCTTGAAAATCTGGCAAATTTTCAATGGGTCTTTTCTCTTTTACCTTTAAATTTAACAAAATTTGCGGAGCTTTAGGATAAGCCTTAGTAAAGGCAGACAATTTCTGTTTCTTCTCCTTTAACATGCTTAAAACCTTTAATGCGGTAAACATCCCATCTCCCGTTGGTAAAAACTCTTTAAAAATAATATGGCCAGACTGCTCTCCTCCTAAGACCGCTCCAGAAGATTCAAGCATTTCCGACACAGAACGGTCTCCTACAGGAGCTGTCAAGACTTGAATATCCAATTCTTTCATTTTTTGAAAAAAAATCAGGTTTGCCATTACAGTGGTCACCACGCAATTATTTTTAAGAAGCCCTTTTTCTTTTAAAATCTGAGCGGATAAACCCAAAAGCACATCTCCATCTACAACTGCAGCTTCTTCATCCACAAAAAGCACACGATCCGCATCCCCATCAAAAGCGCAGCCGCCGTCTGCTTTTTCTCTTAATACAGTCTCTCTTAATGATTCTAAATAAAGGGCTCCTGATTTTAAATTAATATTCTTTCCATCAGGGGAATGATGTATCGCAATCAGCTCTGCGCCAAAAAAGTTAAAAACTTCTGGAGCAAGATTGCTGACAGCGCCATTGGCGCAATCAATCACCCACTTCACACCCTTTAAAGAAAAATTTTGAGGCAGAGATTTTTTAAGAGACTCGACATATTGCTCTTTAGCTCTTTCAAAAATTTCAACTTTTGTCTGTTTAAAAAGAGAGGGAGCACAGCCAGCTAAAATCTCTAAATTTTGTTCAATCTCTCTCTCCCAGCTCTCTGGAATTTTTTCACCCTGGGCTGTGAAAAATTTTACTCCATTAAAGTCCGGCGGGTTATGCGAAGCAGAGATAACTGCGCCTGCCAAAAAACGATTTCTCTTTAAAAGCACAGATACGGAAGAGGTGGGCAAAACCCCGCAAGAAAGAACCTGACAGCCGCTCTTGGATAGTCCTTCCGCTAATGCTTTTTCAATCCATGGACCAGAATCTCTTGTATCTCTGGCAATAATGATCTTAGCGTTAGAAGCATGCATGGTCTCTTTAAATTTTTTTTGCAAAAAAGAACCTGCGGCAAACCCAATATTTTTTAACTCTTCTTCTGTCAATGGAGATTCTCCAGCTACAGCCCGAATTCCATCCGTGCCAAAGATCTCTTTTTTTTCTAATTTCATAAACATGCCTTTAGTTGAACCCGTATTTTGAAATGACTTTCAGCGCAGAAACTATTTAGCTTGAATCGCCTGCAAAACCCTAATGGTTCTTTTAGTTTCTAAAACATCATGCACTCTTAAGATAGAGGCTCCTTCTAAATAACCCCAAGCTGCGGCAGCTAAACTTCCCTCTAATCTTTCCTCTGGAGGATAAGGGGACTCTTTCCCTCCCAAAATAAAACCAATAAATGATTTTCTAGAACAACCCAGAACCAAAGGGCATTTTAAAGATAAAAAATCTTTTAAATTTTTTAAAATATCTAAGTTATGTTTTAAATTTTTGCCAAAGCCAATGCCCGGATCAATCCAAAGATTAGTTTTTGGAACTCCATTTTGCATGGCCCATTTAATTCTTTCTTTTAAAAAATCTTTTATTTCCTTTACCGCATTTTTGTAAAAAGGAAATTTCTGCATATTAAGAGGCGATCCTTGCATGTGCATCAAGATAAGAATAGGATTAAATTTTTTAACTACAGCAATCATTTTAGAATCATTCTGCAAGCTGGATATATCATTAATGATCGTTGCCCCCTCGCTTAAAGCAGAATAAGCAACCTCACTTTTTTGAGTATCAATAGAATATTGAATTTTAGGAAATCTTTTAATTAATTTTTTTAAGACTGGAACTACTCTCTTTAATTCTACATCCAAGGCAACTGATTTTGAGCCAGGACGGGACGATTCCCCTCCAATATCAATAAGTTCAGCTCCCTCTTCAATCAAATGCTCTCCCTGCTGAATGGCTTTATCCAAATCCAAATAAAGACCGCGGTCAAAAAAAGAATCTGGAGTAACATTTAATACCCCCATGATCTTGCATTGTTTTAATGGCGCTCTTATCATCTTTCATGAATCCAATGTCAGTCCTGGGGTACAAGGTTTGAATTTTAAGTAGCTGGTTGAGGCAATATTTGAGCTGTCGGAGGAAGTCCGATAGCGGTGGATTTCTCTTTGTCAGCCAATCCAGAGACAGGAGGAGGAACGGTTTTGGGCGTTTCCTTAATCTCTGGAGGATAACCTAAGGCAAGGTTAATTTCATCAATGTCCAAAATCTCTTTTTCCATCAGCTTGTCAGCTAGAACTTTTAATTTATCAAAATTGGTTTGAAGCAAAATTTTAGCCTTGTTCGCGCTTTCAGTAATAATGCGTTTTACTTCAGAATCTATTAATTCCGCTGTTTTCTCCGAATATTCCTTTTGCTGCGCCATAATATCTCTGCCTAAAAAAATCTCGCTTTCTTTTTTCCTAAAAGCGATTGGCCCTAAACTTTCACTCATGCCAAATTCAGTCACCATCTTTTGCACCATGGCTGTAGCTTTAGCAAAATCGTCTTGGGCGCCGGAAGTGATCTCTTTAAAAACTAGCTCTTCCGCGGTTCTTCCGCCAAGAAGAACAGTAATCCGATTTAGCAACTCTTCTTTACTTATTAAATAGCGATCTTCTGTAGGCAATTGTAAAGTATACCCTAAAGCTGGCCCCCTGGGAATAATGCTAATTTTATGCAAAGGGTCTGTGCCGGGGATAAGTCTTGCGACTAAAGCATGTCCAGATTCATGATAGGCCACAACTTTCTTTTCTTTTTCTGAGATCATTCTGGATTTTCGTTCAGGGCCGGCAATCACCCGTTCAATCGCTTCTTCCAAATCTTTCATCTCTACAAAACTTTTGTTCTTCCTGGCAGCTAAGAGCGCAGCTTCATTCACTAAATTTGCCAGATCCGCTCCCACAAATCCTGGTGTGCGGCGCGCAATAATAGAAAGGTCAACGTTTTCACCTATTTTCACAGACTTTGCATGAACTTCTAAAATTTCTTTTCTTCCTTTTAAGTCTGGGATAGTGATAATCACTTGACGGTCAAACCTGCCTGGACGGAGCAAAGCGGGATCTAAAACATCTGGACGGTTAGTGGCTGCAATCATAATCACACCTTCCTTTGTGTCAAAACCATCCATTTCTACTAAAAGTTGATTTAAGGTCTGTTCCCGCTCATCATGTCCCCCGCCAAAACCAGCAAAACGGTGTCTGCCTACAGCGTCAATCTCATCCACAAAAAGAAGGCAAGGCGCGTTTTTACGTCCTTGCTCAAACAGGTCTCTAACTCTGCTTGCCCCCACGCCTACAAACATCTCTACGAATTCTGAACCGCTGGAAGAAAAGAAAGGAACATTCGCCTCTCCAGCCACAGCTTTAGCTAATAATGTTTTTCCTGTGCCAGGCGCCCCATAAAGTAAAACGCCTTTAGGTATTTTACCGCCTAGCTTTTGAAACTTTGCCGGTTCTTTAAGAAATTCAATAATCTCTTTTAATTCTTCCTTTACTTCATCACACCCAGCCACATCAGAAAAAGTAACTTTTACTTTTTTAGCTGATTGTAATTTGGCTTTAGATCTGCCAAAAGAAAGCGCTTGTTTGCCTCCTCCCTGCATGGGACGAATAAGAAGGACCCAAAATACAAACCAAAAAATAAGCACATAAACCAGATTCTGCACAATCATTGGCCACCAGCTGCGGTCTGTTTCCCCATTATATTTTTGGACTTTATAAGTTTCTAAATCTTCTACAAGTTTGGGATCAGGCAAAGGGATAGTTTTAAAACTAACCTCTTTTCCATCTGCTCCTTTTATTTTCCCGCGAATTAAGTCCAGGCGAACGCTGACTTCTGAAATTTTTCCTTCCCGTAAATTCCTTTTAAAAGCAGAGTAATCAATCTCCTGCTCTAAATGTAAAGTGCCAAATGAACGCACCAAAAGCAACAAGGAGATAAATACCAGCATCCATACTAAAACTTGTTTTGCAATTTTATCTTTCATTTATAAAAAACCCTTCAACCCAAATAGTGCGTTAAAAAATGCAGCTTTAGGTTCAATTAAATTCTTTCCGGTTTATTTTGAAAAAATAGATTTGAAATTGGATAAAATTTTCTTTTACCTTTCAATTTCTCTTTTTCAAGGAAAGTAACAGCCTGATCAATGGTTCGACATGAAGCTTGCGGAAACCAACGATGCAGTAACCCATATATAAAGATTTTATCATATCTAAAAAAACAAGCTAAATCAAGATTTTTTCTCGCCTGAACTAAAACCCTATTTCTTTGGGTTAAATCATACTTAATTTCAGGAAACAGCCTCTTTTCCATCTTTTCTAACTGTAAATTTTTCCATTCCTCTTCCCTTTGAAAAATAGAGGTAAAATCAGATATTTTTTCTAGAATTTTAGGCTGAACTTTTTGTAAAAGAGGAATCGCCTTGCGGCGAACCCAGTTCCGTCTGAACTTTAAATCCTGATTAGTTCGGTCATTGCAAAATTTAAGTTGCTGCTGCTTTAAATAGGATAAAATCTCTTCACGGCTGGCAAAAAGTAAAGGGCGCGCCAAAAGAATTTCAGAATCTCTTATTTGATTCCCTGTAATTTCCGCAAGGCTTCTCAAAGGTAAAATTCCGCTCAATCCCGTAATTCCAGAGCCGCGCAGTAAATTAAGCAAAAAAGTTTCTGCTTGATCATTAGCGGTATGCGCTGTAAAAAGCGCGCGCGCTTTGTTTTCCCAAACAATTTTTGCCAATGCCTCATAACGCAAGATCCGGCTAGCCTCTTCAACACCCAAACGCTTTTCTAAACCTTTCTTTCTATTTTGCAAAGCGAATGTTCGAACCTGAATGGTTCTCACAATAAGAGGAAGCTCAAATCTCTTACAAAAACGCTCTACAAAAATCTGATCCCTAAGCGATTCCTTCCCGCGCAGATTGTGCTGGATATGAGCCGCTAGGACGTCCCATTTTTTAAAAGATCTGGAGCGATAGAGCAAATGCAAGAGCGCGCTTGAATCCGCCCCCCCAGAGACAGCAACTACAATTTTGCCAGAAGGGATTTGAGAAAGAAGTTTTTGCTCCCTAAAATGCTGATAGAGATCCATCTAAATAAAATTATTCTACAGTGACGCTTTTGGCTAAATTCCTTGGCTGGTCCACATCGCAAGCCCTTAAATCCGCCATGTGATAGGCAAAAAGCTGCAATGGAATAACGTTCACAATGCTTGAAAAAATTTCCGGAACTCTTTCCACATAGAGCACCTCATCCACTTTTTCTTGAATCCTCTTATCCCCTTTGGAAGCGATCGCTATCACTGTCCCGCCCCGGGCTTTAGCTTCTTCAATATTAGAACAGATTTTTTCATACACTAAAGAATCTGTGACTAAAGCCACCAAAGGCATCTCTTTATCAATAAGAGCAATGGGGCCATGCTTCATTTCCCCTGCAGGATAACCTTCCGCGTGAATATAGGAAATTTCTTTTAATTTTAAGGCTCCTTCTAAGGCAATGGGGTAATTAGTGTGCCGGCCTAAAAACAAAAAATGATTTTTTGACAAAAATCTTTTAGAAATTTTTTCTATCTGTTTAGAAAGAGTTAAAGCCTCTCTCACCCAATGCGGTAAATTAAGTAAATCTTTAAGAATTTGATGAATTATTTTTAAATTTAAATGTTCTTTAATAATTCCTAGATGAATTGCCAAAAGCAGTAAAGCGATTAACTGGCCTGTAAAAGCTTTTGTGGAAGCCACCCCAATTTCAGGACCGCATCGCGTGTAAAAAGTAGTGTCTGCTTCCTGAGTTAAAGAAGAACCAAGCACATTGCAAATCGCAAGAGTTTTTACAGGAAAACGATGGGTGAGCCTCAAGGCTGCTAAAGTATCAGCAGTTTCTCCGGATTGAGATATGAAAATCACCAATTCTTGAGAAGAAAAAAAATGATCCCGATAGCGATATTCAGAGGCGATCTCAACCTGACAAGGCACCTTGGCCAAAGACTCTAGCCAAAAACGACCAACTAAAGCAGCATGATAAGATGTTCCGCAAGCCACTAAAGTAATCCTTTTCAACCCCTTGATAAAAGAAGCGGAAAGATTCAACTCTAATTGCAACTGATTCTTTTCCGGAAAAACCCTTCCTCTTAATGTATCTTGAATGGTGCGCGGCTGCTCCATAATTTCCTTTAACATAAAATGTTTGAAATTCGCTTTTTCCGCCTGCACAGGATCTAATTTTACTTTCACAGATTTTTTTTCAACTTTTTTCCCTTGTAAATTAAAACATTCAATGCTATCTTTTTTGATCACAGCAACTTCTTCTTGGTCTAAAAAAATCACCTTTTTGGAAAGCCCCAGCAATGCGGGAATATCAGAAGCGATGAAATTTTCTTTTTTACCTAACCCCAAAACTAAGGGACAATCTTTCCTGGCTGCCACCAAAAGCTCTGGAAAATCCATGCAAAGAATCCCCAAAGCATACGCGCCCTCGCATTGAAGAAGAGCATGCCTCACTGCATGTAAAAAATCTTCCTCAGACTTTTTTCCATTTGAACTCTTTTGTTTTAGTTTCCAACTATCTTCTATCAAATGAGCAATGATCTCTGTATCGGTTTGAGAAACAAATTGATGAGCTTTTTTTATAAGAACAGCCTTTAAAGAAGAATAATTTTCAATGATTCCATTATGCACTACAACGATTCTTTTAGAACAATCCGTATGCGGATGAGCATTTTCTTCTGAAGGAATTCCGTGGGTAGCCCAACGGGTATGTCCTACCCCGATATGCCCCTTTAAAGGACGATTTTTTATATTAAGGCTAAGATTAGAAATTTTTCCCACACTTCTTCTTAACTCCAGCTTTCCATCCGCCAGCACTGCCAATCCGCTAGAATCATAACC
Organism: Elusimicrobiota bacterium; assembly: GCA_016180425.1. Taxonomy (GTDB): domain Bacteria; phylum Elusimicrobiota; class Elusimicrobia; order 2-02-FULL-39-32; family 2-02-FULL-39-32; genus 2-02-FULL-39-32. The sequence goes on along the minus strand of JACPBF010000007.1, from coordinate 10,553 downwards.
CCTGTATTCCAGTCTTTTCAGCCCATTCAGAAGTATTGCGCTTGCAGAGCCATTGCCCACATACCCAACAATTCCACACATAATTAAAGTTCTCCTATTTTCATATTGTCCTCACCTGCTAAATCTTCGAACCTACAATCCACATCTGCCTTCTAAAAACAATCCAAAAAATTAATCCGAATCATAATCTTCTCCTAAAATTAAATCCATATCCACTAATGAATCCCTTTGAACTTGGGTTAAAATTTCTAGTTCCGGAAAAAAGAGCAACTTTTTAAGTTCCCGGGCTTTAGAAGGGTCCCCTTTATAATCCTGAACCCAACTTCGCTTTTGAAAAGAACTATAATTTCCCCACTGCATCACATCAAAACCCTCTTTTCTTAAAATTTGCGCTGCTTCCCAAGCTTTATTTTTTCTATTAGAAGCGTTCCAAACTCCCAATTTAATTGTAGAATTTTTAGAAAGAAAATTTTGCTTAAATCCCTGAAGCTGATTCTTTTGATCTCTAGTGAATAAAAGCTGAACTGTGGTCTGGATTTCTTCCGTCAAAGGAACCCAAGCATCTTCTTTTAAAGTTCCGGGTAAACGAAAAAAACGAATCTCTTTTTGGCTTAAATCTTTCATTTCAAAAAATAATAAAAATTTTTCTAACTTATTTAAATTACTGTTCACTCTGTAGTTTCCATCCTTAAACCTGAAAAGTCCTTCTAAAAAAAAAGATTTTTTTTCTTTATCTAAAAACAGCTCTTCCCTAAACTCTTCTTGCCAACCTCTGCTTCCCCCTAAAGAGTTTACTAATTTCCCTAAATTTTTATAATCCATCTTAAGGAAAAAACTTATCTTGGGATGAAATGTCTTTGATTTGGAAAAAAGAAGCCATTCCACAACCCTGATCAATTCTCTGGAAGAAAATTCTTGATTAAAGTTACTTTGCTTATAGGCTAAACTAAAAATTTCATTTATCTTCTTATTGGACTGTCCTGGGATTCCAAGCTTGGTATTGATAGGAATTGAAAGAAGATCTAAATCCCTTGTTTTTGGGTCATAGCGCGCCAGCGCTATGAGCTTAAGTTGTGAGGGTTGCGTTAATTCCTCTGCGCCAATTAAAAGCCCAAAAACAGGCTCCTCTTTTTGCAGGTTTTGAGATAAAACACTTTCAGAGGATATCCATAAACTACCCGCGATGGCTAGTATAAGCAATAAGCCAAAAAGGCTTGGAAAAAGCTTTAAGCCTGTTTTACCCAAAAATTCCAGACCCTTACAGCCTCAGGATAAATTTTTTCATTTACCTCTAAAAGATGACTAATTTTCTTTCTTATTCCTTCAATAAAAGCTCGATCCAAATTCTGATAAGCAATTCTTCTTAAATACTCTACTCCTCTAAAAGTTCTATCCGGAGCAGCTAAGTCTGCAACATAAATCAATTTATCAAAAGCAGACATCTGAACCGCTCCAAATGAATGTTTGGCAATAGCAGATAAAATCTTTTTATCCTTTACATGAAAAATCTTCTTGGCAAGATCTGCCCCTACAAAACTATGCAGTAAAATCGGCTGAAACTCCATGATGAATTTTTTATGCGGGATTCTTAAAAAGCGAGTTTTTGAATATTGAATCAATTTTTTTTCATTCCAATTACGAGCCAAATCATGCAAAAGCCCGGCGAGTTTTGCTGCCTCCCCATCCAGCCCATGATGCAAAGCTAATTTTCTTGCAAATTCCGCCATGCCTAAAACATGATTGAATCTTTGTTTTGTTAAATTTTTTCTTAAATAATTAATAACCTTAATTGTTAAGACTTGTTCCATTCTAATTTCTTACAGAACCTCCGCACTAAGCCAATGGCGCGCTGCCTTGAACCCATTTTCTATAAATTATTGATCATAAAGATGATTCTTGCGAATATAATGAGCCACTTCTTTGGGGCAAACTTTAAAAATATTTTTGCTTGTTTTAAAAGCAGAGCGAATTTCTGTTGAAGAAATTTTTGGCATTTTTGCTTTAAGGGTAAGAACTCTTCCCTCAAATCCTATGGGAAGTTCTATTGAATTTTTTTCCCCGTTCCTTTGCCCCACAACTAAACTACAAATCTTTAAAATCTCTCTCCACTGATGCCATTTTTTAAAACCAGCTAGGATATCGCTCCCCATCAAAAAAAAGAGATCCTCTTTAGGAAAAATTTTCTTAAAAACTTTAAGAGTAAGAAAAGTATAAGAAAGCCCTGGGGTCTTTAGCTCAAAAGATGAAACTTTGCATTTTGGAATTTTCTTAACCGCCAAACGCGCCATTTTAAGACGGTTAAGAGGAGAGCTGATGGATTTGTTTTGCTTAAAAGGAGAAATTTTCGCAGGAACAAAAAAAAGTTTGTCTAACTTTATTTCTTTAATCGAGCTTTTCGCTAAAGCAAGGTGTCCTTTGTGAATAGGATCAAAGGAACCGCCAAAAATACCAATCCTCATCCGCGGATCTGGCCTTTTCCGTAAACCACATATTTAGTTGTTGTTAACTCTCTCACTCCCATGGTGCCGCGCGCGTGCAGTTTTTGCGTGGAGATTCCAATTTCAGATCCTAAACCAAAAACACCTCCGTCATGCATGCGGGTAGAACTATTATGAAAAACCGCCGCCGCATCCACCTCTTGCAAAAATTTCTTAGCGTTTTCTTTGGATTTTGTGACAATCGCTTCTGTATGGCCTGAACCGTAACTATTAATATGAATGATTGCATCCTCCAAGGAATTGACGACTTTTATAGATAAAATAAGATCCAGATATTCTGTTTTCCAATCCTCTTCGCTCGCCTTTTGAATTTGAGGAACTATTTTTCGGCTGATTTCATCCCCTTTAAGAAGCACGCCCGCATCTAAATATTTTTTTGCAAGAGAAGGCAAAAGTTCTTTGGCTTGAGTCTGATGAATGAGCAAAGTCTCCATGGCATTGCAAACTCCAGGCCTTTGAACTTTAGAGTTCAAGGCAATGTTTTCAGCCATTTTCTGATCACATACAGAATCTATATAAACATGGCAAACCCCTTTTCCATGTCCAAGCACAGGAACAGTGGCCTGCTCTCTAATTTCTCGAACCATCTGTTCAGAGCCCCGGGCAATCAGAAGATCAATCCACTGGTCCATTTTAGAAAGCGCGTAAATATTTTTCCGATTGGGGTCTAAAATCATGGTAACAGCATGGGGAGGTATGCCTCCTTGAACTACTGCTTCATTAAAAATTTTGGATATCGCAGTATTAGAATTAAACGCCTCGCTTCCTCCGCGCAAGATCACGCTATTGCCTGCTTTTAAACATAGAGCAGCGGCTTCTGCTGTAACGTTAGGTCTAGATTCAAAAATAATCGCAATAACTCCCAAAGGCGCTCTCTTTTTTTGGATTCTTAACCCTTTAGAATTCTTCCAGTCTCTAATCACTTCCCCATTAGGATCCGGAAGCTCAGCTATCTCTTCTACGCTCTTAGCTAAATCTTTAATCCTCTTAGAATTTAGCAATAGGCGATCTATCAATGCATTGGAAAGCTTATTTTTTTTTGCAAGTTCAATATCTTTTTGATTTGCTTTTAAAATTTGATCTTCATTTTCTAAAAGATGGGCCGCAGCTTTTTTTAAAGCGGATTTCTTGATTTTATCCGGAAGAAGAGCCATGGCCCTAGAAGCTTGCTTAGACTTTTGCGCTGCTGTTAATAAATCTAAAGACACGCTAAAACCTCATTCAACCCGTATTGACTTGACATTCACATAGCCAATATTTAAGGTTTAATAATTCTTGAAGCATTTTTCTAACTTTATGAGCGCGCTTTTAATCTCAACCGGAGTAATAATTAGAGGCGGTAAAAATCTTAAAACTTTTCCTTGGGTACAATTAATTAAAAGACCTTTCTCTCTTGCGCGTTCCACTAACTGATCCCCCTCAATCTTTAACTCTAAAGCTAGCATGAGACCCATCCCTCTGACCTCTGCAATTAAAGCAGGAAATTGTTTTTTTAATTTTTCCAAACCTTCAATTAAAATTTTGCTTTTTTCTTTTACAGAGTCTAGCCGTTTCTGGTTTAACTCTCTCAAAACCTGGATTGCTGCGCTGCAAACTACAGGGTTACCTCCAAAGGTTGAAGCATGATCTCCCTTGTTCAACAGTAAAGCAATCTCTTCTTTTGCTAAAGTGCATCCAATGGGCAGACCACCGCCTAAAGCTTTTGCCATGGTTAAAATATCAGGTTCTATGCCAAAATATTGATAAAAAAAGAGATGTCCAGATCTTCCCATTCCGCACTGCACCTCATCAAAGACTAAAAGCAGATCATGATCATTACAAACTTTTCTTAAAAACTCTAGAAAACTTTTTGCAGCAGGGTTCACCCCTCCTTCTCCCTGAACTGGTTCCACAAAAATGGCGCAGGTATCCTTAGTAACCATTTTTTGCACAGAGTCTGGATCATTAAATTTTGCATAGACAACTTTTTCTAAAAGAGGATCAAACCCTTTTTGAAATTTTTCTTGGCCTGTCAAAGAAAGGGTAGCCATGGTTCTGCCATGAAACGAATTCTGAAAAGTAATGATTTCAAATCTGCGATCTCCATTCTTTTGACCCCATCTCCTCGCTAGTTTTATGGCGCATTCATTTGCTTCTGCCCCGGAGTTAGAGAAAAAAACCTTGCCTGAAAAAGTCCTTTTGACTAATTCTTTGGCGCATTCAATTTGCGGGAGCGTATAGTACAAATTAGAGGTATGCATGAGTGTTTTGGCTTGTGCAGAGATAGCATGAACCACGCTTGGGAAACAATGTCCTAAATTATTGACCCCCAAACCGGAAAAAAAATCAAGATATTTTTTTCCTTTGTGATCCCAAACATAAGAGCCCTTGCCTTTAACTAACAAGAGCGGTTGCCTGCGATAGGTTTGAAAAATAGAATTTTCTTCTTCCTTAAAATAATCCATGAAGCTATTGTAAAATTTTTCTTAATAAACTTAAAGTAAAGTGCCTTGAAGCAGAAAAAGACCAACTGTAAAATAGATAATTAAACCAGTTACATCCACCAAAGTAGCGACAAAAGGCGCTGAAGCTACCGCAGGGTCTAATCTTAACCTGCGTAACATAATTGGCAGCAGCGATCCGGAAAGTGTTCCCCATAAAACCACAAATAGCAAAGCAATGCTCACAGTTAAGGCCACAAGAAAGTAATGCGGGCCATAGATATTTGTAAATTGAGACCATAAAAATATCCTTAAAAAACCAAAAACTCCTAAAATAGAGCCCAAAGCAAGTCCGGAAGCGAACTCCCTTCTTAAAACCTTCCACCAATCCCCAAATGAAATTTCTTTCAATGCCATGGCTCTTACCACTAAGGTAGCTGCTTGGGAGCCTGAATTCCCGCCACTACTGATAATCAAAGGAATAAAAAGAACCAAAACAACTGCTTTTGCAATCTCTTTTTCAAAAAAACCAATAGCAGTAGCGGTCAACATTTCTCCAATAAAAAGAACGCTTAACCATGTTCCTCGTTTTTGGATCATCTTAAAAAATGGAACCTTAAAATAAGGCTCATCTAAAACCTCCACGCCTCCTAAACGCTGAATATCTTCTGTGTCCGCATTTTGAATAACTTCCACCATATCATCCACAGTTAAAATCCCCACCAAACGATTTTCTTCATCCACCACAGGCGCGGAAATAAGTTTATAACGAGAAAAAACCTTTGCAGCCTCTTCCTTATCCATTTTAGCTGAAATTTTAAGCAAGCTGACAGGAGACATGATGTCTCTAACCTTAATATCCGGCGGAGCTGCAATTAAAGTATTAACTGTAATTCCCCCTAATAATTTTCCATTGCTGCCTATCACATAAAGCGTATGAATAAGCATATTCTTACGCACGCGCAGGCTGGCCTGCAGCCGTTCAATGCTAGAGCGAGCAGTCATATCTACTGTTAAAACAATATACTCTGTTTGCATAAGAGCCCCTGCGCTCGTAGGAGGATACTCTAGTACGTTTTGAACCACTTCTATTTTTTCCTTTTTCATCAGTGTGGACATTTTCTTCACAAATCTTTCTGGAAGTTTTTTAAAGAGTTTGGCTGCAACATCTGTAGGAATACCTTCTAATAGCGGAGCAATGGTTTGATCTTCCAAATGCTGAATCAGATATTGCTGTTCAGACATATCTAATTCCTCAAAAACTTCAATAGAACGGCCAAACCCTAACAATTTAAAAATTAAAAGCTGGTGTTCCTGAGGGAAACGGGAAAGCCCGTCCGCGATATCTATGGGGTTAATTTCAGAAAGCAGGTTTCTAAGCTCATCAAACTTTTTGTTTTGGATGAGCATCCTTATTTCTGGAATAAAAATTTCTATTGGATGCGGTTCTGGCATAAATTTTATTTTTGTCCGATAGTTCTATATTTTTATTTCGTTTTTCCTGATGTAATGTTTCATCTTGAACTAAAATATATCTTTTTTTAATTTGAATCACACATTTTTAGCATATTTATATCCTCACTTACAAATAACCCAATAAAAGGAATTCCGCACAAAGAAGTTGAAAAAAGACTCTTTGGGAATCACAAGTTCGCTTCCAACTCTTTCTGAGCTTCCCTTGCTTTTTTAACCTCCCGTGAAACGTGTTACACTTTCTTCTCTTGCCATGACTGCTGGAATGATGTTTTCAAATTTGGGAATGGCAGCCGCTATTTCTGCGATTATTTCTTAGGCGCTTCATCCTTTTTCTTTGCATTACTCTGATTACGACCCGCTCTTTCGTGTCTTCCGCCTATTGCGGAATTTGTCGGACTGCTTAGACTAAAAAGATTACTCCCTTTAATCCAGTCCCTCACTAACAGACTTGCAGGTTTTGTCTCAAGTTGGCTCCTTTCATCCAACTGATTTTAGCTATAGCTTCCGTACGCGTACTGCTGCGTGCCCAGAGGGGTACGCAAAAAGTCACAAAATTGTTACAAATCGTTGAAGAAAAGTTGTGGGTTCTCCTTCCATACTTTAGGTACGTGTACCAAACATGCGTTTATAACAAAAATATGATGATTCATTTCTGGAATAAAATAGAAAGTTCAACTATGAAACAAAAGAGCTGCCTTGTTCTGGCAGGGCTCTTTTTATTTTCAGCGCTTGCCCCTGCTTATGCGCAAGGAAAAAAATTTGAATCCTTACAAAATAGTTCTTCTTATCATTTAAGAGCCAGACTCCAGAGCATGGAAGAAGCCTCCCCCCTTGAAAAAGCCAAGTTTCGCGATACGATTAATGCGTTCAGGGGAAACAAAGAAGAAAAAGAAGCCTTGCTTCTACGCAACCTTTTACAAAAAAAATATGAAATCACACAACAGAGTTTCCAACAGATTCTAACCCTTACCAAACAAACCTTGTTTAAATTCAGCTCTATTAAAATTACGCATTCCCTAGAGATCAGCCAAGTGTTATACGAATCCATTTCTATAGTTGCATACCTCACATTCTCTTACCTTGCGGACTCTCATCTTACTTTAGACTCTTTCTCTTTAAAAATTCTCTTGTTACTGATTAGCGTTTCCATCCCTATTGTTCTAGGGGAATCAGGGTTTAAACTTCATCCAAATTGGAAAAAACAGGTGCGAACCTTTAGCCAAATTCTCACCTGTGGTTTAACCAAATATTCTTTCTGGCAGATGCGCTCTTGGATAAAAACAAACATAACCGCACAATCTTATCTTAAGAGCCGCAGTGAAATGACTCATGTTCTACAGAAACGAAATGAGTTTGGCGTAACGGTTCGATACATTGGGAGTTGGAACATTAGAAAAGAAAAGGAAAAAGTTCTAGGTTTTGGAATCGGCAAAGCGCAATGGACTATCACTAGAGTTTCAGAAGACCATGAGTGGGGAGAGGAGCTAAGTTCTGAAAAAGAAAGAAATTTAAATAGTGTTTTACAGGAAGTTCTAAAGAATTACCCTCAAAGCCGTGATTTTCGCATTGTGATAGCAGAAGGATATGGACCTCTTGGCTCTATGGATTTAAATAAAGGGATTCTGTATCTGGATTCAAGCGCATTGGACTATAATGAGTTGGCAATGGTTGGGTTAGACCATGAACTTTACCACTGGAACAATCCCATGGCTCCTGAAAAAAGCGCGATCGAAAGAACCAAATCTTTTATTTTATCTATGGCTGAAACCGAGAAAGAATCTACATTAGAAGCGATAGCTCATATCTATGGAGAAGAGGCTAAGGATGAAATTTTAGGGAGACTGCCCTCTGCTCAAATTTCAAAATCTATGGAAGAGAGAAGAATGAGTCAGCTAGGAATTAGAGGAAGAGTAGAATATTTTAGAAAAAAGGGACAGAACTACTGGATCGTTATGGATGGAGATGTGGAGTTTAAACTGAGTGAAGCTCCTAAAAACCCAAGTGAATACAATGCTATCCAAAAATGGACAGATGAAGGTTTAGACATCATCAAAGAGGTGTTAAGGGCACGCGCTTTACGCGAGCATGTTTTATTAGTAGGGGAAGCAGGGGTAGGAAAAGATTGGTTAGCTCTAGTCTATGGAGAGTTAATGGGAGAAGAGCCGATAGTGATGTCTCTGAGTGAAGAGATAGAAGGACAAGATCTAGTGGCTTGGAGAGGATTAGAAAAAAGTTTAACTATCTGGGAATATAGCCAGATTGTAAAAGCCTATAAAGAAGGAAAAATCATTATCATTGATGAAGTCACTAAAACTAGACCCGGAGCTAGAGCCATATTAAATGATTTGATGCAAAGTAAAGAGATCGAGTTGCCAGATGGGCAAAGAGTAAAAAGAGGGGAAGGGTTTCAAATCATAGGTACCATGAATGAGGCAAAAGAACCTTATGGCGGATATGAGTTAGGAGAAGACTTTGAAGATCGGTTTGGCGCGATCTTAGAGGTTGAGGCAAAAGAACCTTATGGCGGATATGAGTTAGGAGAAGACTTTGAAGATCGGTTTGGCGCGATCTTAGAGGTAAAAGAATTATCTAAAGAAAAGAGAGTAGAATTCTTAAAAAGAACAAGCAATGGAAAAGTGCCAGAAGAGTTCATTATAGAGTTAGTGGAGATGCAAGAGAGGATTAACACCAGTGGCAAGGTATGGAGAAAGATGTCCTTGAGAGTGTTAGAGAGAATTATAGAGGCGATTCAGAAATATCCAGATGAAGAGTTAGGGGAGATCATCCGCGCAGAGTACAGAATAGGTGACTGGGAGGGAGGAAGGGAGTTTGTAGAGAAAGAGATACAGGAACTCACCAAAAAAGAGTGGGTAGAGAGGGATTGGGAAATTGGAGAACAGCTTCTAGGACCTACTCAATATGTGTTTGGCTTCACATGGTCTAGGGATGGGACTACTCTTTTTAGTAGAGGGGATGGTGGAGAGATATTCTACTGGAAGTACGAAGATGGAAAAATAGTGAATAAGAAAGGAACTCGTCTGACTGGCACTACTCAACCTGTGTGGGGCTTCACCTGGTCCAAGGATGGGACTACTCTTTTTATAGGAGGGGATAAAGGAGAGATATTCTACTGGAAGTACGAAGATGGAAAGATCGTGAATAATCAGGGAACTCCTTTGACTGGCACTACTAAAGCTGTGTTGGACTTCACCTGGTCCAAGGATGGGACTACTCTTTTTAGTAGAGGGGATGGTGGAGAGATATTCTACTGGAAGTACGAAGATGGAAAGATCGTAAATAAGCAGGGAACTCCTCTGACTGGCGCTACTCAAAGTGTGAAGGGCTTCACATGGTCCAGCGATGGGACTACTCTTTTTATAGGAGGGACTGATGGAGAGATATTCTATTGGAAGTACGAAGAAGGAAATATAGTGAATAAGAAAGGAACTCCTCTGACTGGCCCTGCTAAAGATGTGAATGACTTCACCTGGTCCTTCGATGGGACTACTCTTTTTAGTAGAGGGACTGATGGAGAGATATTCTATTGACTGGCGCTACTCAAACTGTGCATGGCTTCACCTGGTCCTTCGATGGGACTACTCTTTTTAGTAGAGGGGAGGGAGGAGAGATATTCTACTGGAAGTACGAAAAAGGAAATATAGTGAATAATCAGGGAACTCGTCTGACTGGCATTACTAAAGATGTGTATGACTTCACCTGGTCATTCGATGGGACTACTCTTTTTAGTAGAGGGGATGAAGGAGAGATATTCTACTGGAAGTACGAAAAAGGAAATATAGTGAATAAGCGGGGAACTCGTCTGACTGGCATTACTCAAGCTGTGTATGACTTCACCTGGTCCTTCGATGGGACTACTCTTTTTAGTAGAGGGCTTGATGGAGAGATATTCTACTGGAATTACAAAGAAGGAAATATAGTGAATACGCAGGGAACTCGTCTGACTGGCATTACTCAAACTGTGTATGACTTCACATGGTCCAAAGATGGAACCACTCTTTTTGGTGGAGGGGTTGGAGGAGAGATATTCTACTGGAAATTACCTCAACCAAAAAGCAGAGTCATTGAACAAGCTAAGGCTCAGGCAAAATCCATTCCTTATTTCCCTCCACAAGTCATTGATGGTGATCTCATCAGCAGC
>JACPBF010000006.1 GCA_016180425.1 Elusimicrobiota bacterium | reverse complement strand
CATCATTGGGCAGATTTGGTAGGCGAGATCTTAAACAGTTTCTTGATCAAAAACAGAATTGAACTGCTTGAACTTGATCTTAAAACCACTTTTGCCACAGAAACTTCACAGTAAATCCGTCTTTAGTTAAAGATTGTTTTCGTCAAACTACGATGAAATTAATTTCAGTTAGACTGTTTCAAACTGTAAAGTTTTCAAAAGAAGGGGAGAGACTCTCTCTCTCACATGTAAAATTTCCACACCTACCACATCCCCTTTTTGGTTGTAATCTAGGATGACCCCAGGCTTAATTTCTTCTGAATCAACAATTGCAGTTTCATCCAATCTAAAGTAAAGTACATCGTTACCTTCATCAACTTTTAATCTCATTGTCTCCTCCCTAAACGTCTATCAAAAAATAAAGTTATCGCACGTTTTGGCTCTGCTTGCGTATTCACCACAATTCTTAAAAATCTTCCTCCATGTTCGGGTATCGCTTTAATCAAATGATCGTTCGTGTCTGAACCTAATTCAACTCTATCTGGTTTTTGAATAGTTCTAACTACCCATTCTTCAAGAATATTTCGCTCTTTCATCATTTCTTGGGCATGTTGGCTAAATTGAATCCCGGCAACGATTCTTACTTCCATCTAACGTTATATTATCTCACCATGCATCCTTCACGGATTCTAACAGATAAACAGAATTCCGTCAATGACATGGGGACCTTAGAAAATCTGTTAAGAGGCGGATATTAATTTAGGGGCAAATGAAACACCTCGTTGATACGATGGAAAAATGAAAGAAGCGCACAAAACCTTCTTTGCCACAAAAACTTCGCAGTAAATCTGTCTTTAGTTGAAGATTGTTTTAGAGTGTTCCATCCTTTCAAACCAGCTTTAGTTCTAGGGCGCTAAATCTAACATAAATAGCCCACTTTTAAAGTGAGCGGTATCTCGCAGCAATTTGAGATAACCAGTGTTTAAAGTTTTCAGAAGAAAAAATTTAGGCAGCTTTTTCTAAACGAAGAGCCTCATCCATACTAACGTGATGATCCCGAATAGACATACACACCCGTAGGAGATGTAATTCAAACATCATATCATCCGTTGGGAATTCCTGTCGAATAACTTTCATAAGTTCATCCAACTTATTTTGTGGTATGTTTGCCTCTTCTGCAACCTTTTCATAATAGAAGTAACGCATTTGAAACCTCCTTAAATCTCTGGGGGAGCAACAATTTCAATAGTCGGAAATCCTTTTGAAATATTTAATTGATTGATCATTGCCCGACGTCTGCGATTCACTAAATGCTTAAAATTCCAAGAAAGCAATATATCTTGACGTGAAAGAGAAATAGGCGCAAAACACAGATGTATCCAGATAAATACGCAATCTAATTTTGTTTGTATCAGCCATAAATTTAATAATAACCTCGATTGCTTTTAAAATCAATGTCGTATCGTAATTTTAATTGTGACAGACCTAAATATCATGGGAGAACAAGAAGTAAGACCAATTTGATACTCCGACTTCTCTCGCTCTCTTCCCATATTAAGACACAGCAGGTCGCGAAATTTTACAACTCCTTAGAAAAAACTGGAAATATCCAAATATCTGGGGTATGATATATTGTCATACTAAGAGGAGGTAAGTTTATGCGAACGGAGAAGATTGCTATTACCATGGATGGGTCACTTGTTAGAATACTTGATCATCTGGTTAAACTTCATGTATTTCCAAACCGTAGTCAGGCTATACAACAATCCGTGAAAGAAAAAGTTGAACGGCTAAATCATACAGGTCTCGCGCGGGAATGCGCTAAACTGGATTCTAGCTTTGAACGAAAAATGTCAGAGGAAGGATTTGTGGGAGACTTATCTCAATGGCCGCAATACTAAGAGGTGACATTGTCTGGGCAGATTTGAATCCAACCAAAAGTCATGAACAAGCTGGTTTACGCCCAGTATTGATTCTTAGTCACGACGTTTTTAACGAACGATCGGGAACTGTAATTGCTGTAGCATTGACCAGTCAACCTCAAGACGCAGGCTTTCCTCTTACTCTCGAAATTGAGAACACAAAACTGGAAAAGCGCTCTTGGATAAAAATCAGCCAAATAAGAACTCTTTCTACAGAGCGTCTTAGACGAAAATTAGGGAAGCTCTCTCCTGAAGAACTCTCCAAGGTTATTGAAGGCCTTCTGGAAATCATAGGCTCTTAAAGGGCGAGTTGAATGCCAGCCATTTAAGAGAATCGTTTTTTATCGGAAAGGATATCCCAGTTAAAATAAAGTTTATTTGTGAAGGTGGCACGATTGGGCGAAAAATTCGAAAAAGTCAAGATGACACTGCATTAAGAATGTGATTTTTCATTCAAAGAGAAGGCGCTTCTTTTAAAGACTGGCGGGGACGACGGGATTTGAACCCGCGATCTCTAGCTTGACAGGCTAGCGTGTTAGACCAGGCTACACCACATCCCCAACTTTCGCAAGATATTTATCATATCAAAAAGCGCTTTGTTTTGACAATAGATTCACCTGATACTAAAATGTATGGATGAGTCAAATTTTTCAACACGAGATTAAAAAAGTACAAATAGAAGAGCTTTCTCAGGGAGGGGATGGCATTGCCCGAGCGGAAAATTTTGTAATTTTTGTTCCTTATTCTGCGCCGGGAGATGAGTTAGAGGTAAAGATAGTTGAGAAGCATAAAAATTTTGCTAAAGCAGAGATAACAAAAATTCTAAAACCCTCACAATTCCGTACCCAAGCTTCTTGCCCCTATTATTTTACTGTTGGAGCTAAAGAATGGTGCGGAGGCTGCAACTTGCAACATTTGTCCTATCCATATCAAACTGAAGTTAAAACAAAAATTTTTAAGAATACCTTACAAAAACTAGGGGATTTTTCTGAAAAATTTAGCCTCCCGGCTTTAACTGCTAAAAATGAAGGGGAGTGGAGATATCGCAACAAAATTCAAATCCCATTTGGCGTTCTCCCCATATCCCTTAAAATTGTTTCTGGATTTTTTAAGCCTAAGTCCCACCAAATTATTCCAATAGAGGATTGTCTTATCCATTCAGAAAAAATGATGGAGATTGTAAGATTTGCGCAGGACCAGATGAATCATTGGAAAATTCATAGTTATAGCCAAGAAAATCATAAAGGATGGTTAAGACATCTTTTTATTCGAGAAGAGTCTTGGAGCAAAAGAATATTACTTACCTTTATAACTTTAAATTCTAGTTTTCCTAGAAAAGATGAATGGATGGAGCGCCTTAAAAAAAAGTTCCCTCAAATTTTAGGCATCTGCCAAAATGTCAATCCTGCTAGAACAAATGTAATTTTAGGACAAAGTTGGAAATTCCTTTGGGGTCAAAATTATCTTACAGAAAAGTTGCAGGGTTTAAGGAGCAATTCCCAAGAGCTTATTTTAAAAATTTCAGCAGGATCTTTTTTTCAGGTGAATAGTTCCATGGCGAATAAGCTTTATCAGGTGATTCAACAATTTGTGTTAAAGGAAGGCGAAAAACCGCATACAGTTCTAGATCTCTACTGCGGGGTGGGAGGCATAGCTCTTTCTCTGGCAGAATCATGCGAAAAAGTGATTGGAGTGGATGAGGTTCTATCCTCAATTTCCGATGCTAAAGAGAATAGGTGGTTGAATTTTTATACGGATGAATCTATCCCTTGCCAAAAAGAAAGTGAAGCGGCTGGGATTGGTTTTAGTTCTGACCAAAGGGACAGTAATAGTAAGAAGAGTCCTTCTGCTGAATTTTTTTGTGAGGATGTTTATTCTTTTTTGAAGCGATTCAAAAAAGAATTGGGAAAATCTTTAACTTTTGTGCTGGATCCTCCCCGTTCTGGAGTTGCTCCAGAGGTATTGAAAGAGATCGTTCGCTTAAAAGCTGAAAAAATTGTGATGGTCTCCTGTGAAGCCTCCAGTCTAGCAAGAGATTTAAAATTTCTTTGCTCTAAAGGATACAGCTTAAAAAAAATTCAGCCAGTAGATCTTTTTCCTCAGTCTAGCCATATAGAATCGGTAAGTTTGCTCTCTTTGCAATGAATGAACTTAAATTTTTTTAGCGATCCAGTCAACTCAATCTTATGCGCATTTTTTAAATGATGATGAATGAACTTTTTCCTGCTTGGCCAGCCTTAGAAAAGAGATTAGAAAATATTAAATTTTCTCCCAAAGAAAAAATTTCTATTCATTGTAATTCCGGCATTCCCTATCTTTCGGTGAGATGCGCTTTATTGGGGTTTTCGGTTTTTGTCATCACTGGAGAAGAAAAAGCAGAACCTTTTGCTTTAGACGCTAAAACTTTTTTCAACTTTTTTCCTCAAAGGTTAGACTGGACTATTGGTTCTTTTCAAGGCAGGGGTTTAAAGGAACAGGCTTTTTTATTAGAGGAAGCTCTGGAGAAAAAAGGGATTCTTTGGTTTGGAACCGCCAAAACTTTGCAAGAAAAAGTTCCATTAAAGCAGGAGTTTATCAATAACACTTTAGAATTAAAAGCAGGCAAAGTTCTTCCTTACGTAACCTTATTAAATTTTCTTTCTAAATCCGGATATAAAAGAGTGAGTTTTGTGGAAGAAATAGGCGATTATGCGCTGCGCGGGGAGACTTTTGATTTTTGGTCCCCGCAGGAAGATCAAGCGGTGCGTTTGATTTACGCTCACGATACCATTGAAAGCATGCACACTTTTGACCCTTTTTCTCAAAGAACCCTTGCTTTTATTGCCAAAACAAAAATATTGCCTTTAGTCATTTCCGATGCCATGAGCCTGGCAATTCCTCAATCCTCCTCTGAAATTATAAGAGAAGGCCACAAAAGTTTTTTAAGTGATTACTTCCCTAAAAAAACATTTCTTATTTTGGATAAAACCGGTCTTTTCAGCAGCGAAGAATTTTTTTTAGAATCGTTTCCTCTATTGGAAGTTGATAGTTCTGGAGAGGATCTACAAATTTTTCCCAGTTCCAAGATCTCTTTAAAATGGGATTTTTTTAAAAAAGAGCTTTCTGACTATTCTTTTAAGGGTTTTAAAAATTTTGTTTTTTGCGAAAAAGTAGGAGAGGCTGAAAGGTTGGAAGACCTTTTTGACCAGCAGCAATTTAAAACCGAGATAAGGCCTAAAATTTTAATTGCGCCTTTGCATCAGGGGTTTATTAACCATCCTTTAAAATTAAATGTATGGAGTTTTGGAGATTTAATCGGTGAAAAAAGAGTTTTTAGAAAAATTTCTTCTTTTAAGATCGGACGGGCGTTGGATTCAATCTCTGAAATTCGTATTGGGGATTATGTGGTGCATGAAAGATTTGGAATTGGACGGTATAAAGGATTAGAAAGAGTTAAAGTGAGGTTAAAGAAAGAGGATCTAAGCCCATTTCCCAAAGAGATGATCTCTGAATTTTTAGCTTTGGAATATCGAGCAGGGGACCGTCTTTTAGCGCCAGTCACGGATTTTAAATGCGTGCAAAAGTATGTGGGGCAGGAAGGGAAAAAGCCTCAACTCTATTCTTTAGATGGAGTGGCTTGGGAAAAATTAAAGCAGAATGTAAAAAAAGAGGTAAAAGAGATAGCGCAGGATTTGTTAAAAACAGCGGCTCTTAGGCAAATATCTCATAGAGCTAAAGAATTAGAAGAACTAAAATTTGGCTTGATAGAACCTTTGCAAAAAGAGTTTGCGGATGCTTTCCCTTATGAAGAAACAGAAGATCAGCTCGCTGCGATTGAGGATATTGGAAAAGATTTGGACTCGCCTATTTTTATGGATCGTTTGGTTTGCGGGGATGTGGGTTATGGAAAAACAGAAGTGGCCATGCGGGCTGCTTTTAAAGTGGTTGCAGATGGAAGGCAAGTTACGGTATTAGTGCCCACCACTATTTTGGCTGAACAGCATTTTAAAAATTTTTCTGAAAGGTTTGCTCTTTTTCCAGTTAAAATCGGAATGATTTCCCGTTTTCAAAAAAAAGCTGAGCAAAAGAAAATTTTGGAGGATTTGAAAAAAGGGGTTGTGGATATTTTGATTGGCACCCACCGTTTGCTGCAAAAAGATGTGGCATTTAAAAATTTGGGTTTAATGATTCTGGATGAAGAACACCGTTTTGGGGTAAAACAAAAAGAAAAATTAAAAGAGTTTAAAAGCGATATTGACGTGTTAGCTCTTTCCGCCACGCCTATTCCCAGAACCCTTAGTTTAAGTTTAGGAGGGGTAAGAAACATCTCTGTGATTGAATCCCCTCCCATGGGCAGGCTTCCAATTGAAACTAGGGTGGGACTCTTTGATGAAAGAGTATTAAAAGAAGCGGTGGAAAGGGAAAGTAGCCGAGGCGGACAAATTTTTTATGTGCATAACCGGGTGGCTACCATTGAAGGAAGAAAGAATATGTTGGAACATCTTTTCCCTCATTTAAAAATTGGTTTGGCTCATGGCCAAATGTCCGCAGATTCATTAGAAAAAGCGATGTGGAATTTTTTGCATAAAAAGTGGGATATTCTTTTAGCGACTTCCATTATTGAATCAGGGCTGGACATTCCCAGCGTCAATACTTTAATTGTGGAGGATTCTGAAGAGTTTGGCTTATCCCAACTCTACCAATTGCGTGGACGAGTGGGGCGCACCATGGAGAAAGCTTATTGTATTTTATTTTTTTCTGATTGGGCAACTTTGAGCCAGGACGCGAGAAAACGTTTAGAGGCTATTCAGGAGTTCTCCGCTTTAGGTTCTGGAATTAAGTTGGCTTTAAGGGACATGGAGATTCGCGGCACTGGCAATATTTTAGGAGCCCAGCAGCATGGCTGGATTAATGCGGTGGGCTTTGAGCTTTATTGCCAATTACTTACGCAAGCCGTAGAAGAGATTAAATTTGAGAGGGAGATAATAAATTTAAGCGAGCTAAAGGCTGGAAAGAAAGAAAAGAGCGCTCCGGAAATAGAGCTGAACCTTTCAGCTTTTATTCCAGAAGAATCTTTTGAGGCGGAAGGAGAAAGGATCGCTCTTTATAAAAAAATGTTTTCCTTGCAAACCGAGGAAGAATTAGCAAAAATGAAAGAGGAATTGTCTGATCTTTTAGGCCAGATACCAGAGCCTCTTAAAAATTTATTGAGCATTCTTCATTTAAGACTTTCAGCAGAGAAGCTCTCACTGGTTGCGCTTTCGGAAAGAGAGGAGGGGGTTGTTTTTTCTTGGGACGTAAAAAAGGGAATTTGTCCCATAGATTTTGCGCGACTTGCCAAGGATTATTCTAGTCAGATTGTTATTTTGCCAATTCGTTCTCAAGGGAAACAAGAAGGCAGAATAGAAATTCTTTTTAAGTTTGAGAATGAATCCCCAGTTCCTTTAATTGAAATAGAAAAATTCTTGAAGATCGCTAAAGAATATGTTATTATCAAAAACTTATTATGAAACTTTTTTGGAAAATGAATTTAAACAGAACTTTTTTCCTTCCATTTTTATTGGTTGGGGCATCTCTGATTTTTCAGGGCTGCAAAAAAAGCCAAGACAAAACTCTTGCTAAGGTAGGCAGAATTAAGATCAGTCAGCAAGATTTTTCTAAAGAACTGTCTAATTCCCCTCAAATTTATCTTAATTATCTCTCTACTTTAGAAGGTAAAAAACAGTTTCTGGACATCCTCTTAAAAGAGAAAGTTTTATTAAATTCTGCTCGGAATTCTGGGGTTGCCTCTAACAAACAGGTACAGAAGGAAATGCAGCAGTATGTGGAAAGGGCTAAGGAACAGGAAGAACATTTCCGTAAAGGGCTTATTTTAAGGGAATATCTTAAACAGCTGCAAGATGGAAGATTGAAAGTTGAAGATCAGGAAATTAAAGATTATTTTGAAAAAAATAAGGCAGAATTTGAAAGTCCTGCAAAAGTAGTTGCCAGCCATATTTTATCCTCTAGTGAGGAAGAAGCCCAAAAAGCTTTGCAAAGATTAAAAAAAGGAGAGGACTTTGCTAAAGTAGCTAGAGAGGTTTCTAAAGATCCTTCAGCCAGCCGCGGCGGTCTTATTGGAGAAGTGATGAGGAATGACCTTTCTGACTTGCCTAGTTTTGAGCAGGCGCTTTTTAGTTTAAAGACAGGTGAGATTTCAGATGTTGTAAAGACAAAAATTGGGTATCATATTATAAAGAAAAATGGGGAACAGCGTTTGCCCGGGCAGTCTTACGCCCAAGCCGTGCCTCAAATTAGACGAGTTTTAGAAAAAAAGAAGTTTGAAGATTGGATGGAATCAGAAAAGAAAAATCAAAAGGTCTGGATTGATGAGCAAGTTCTTGCCTCCATATCCCTGCCGCAAGCAGAGGAACCCTCATCTCAGAATTTAATAAGACCATGAAGAATAATATAAAAATATTTTATTTTGCGGCTGGAATTGTTTTATTTTTTAGTGGAAAATTTTTTGCGGAAGAAAAATCTTTTCCGCAATTAGGCGTAACTTCAGCGTCGCAAGTAGTGGGGAAAACCGCGGCGATTGTGAATAATGAGCCTATTTTTTTAGATGAGTTTGAAAAAGAGACGATTCCTTTTATTGATCGTTATAAAAAAACAGTTCCGGAAAAAGAACAAAGTGAAGAAAAAATAAGCGAGTTAAAAAAAGAGATATTAAACCGGCTGATTGAAGAAAAACTGCTTTTGCAGGAAGCGAAAAATAGAAAGATTAAAATTAATAAAGTTGAAATAGAGCGGGGAGTGGAACAGTTTAAAGAGCCTTTTCATCTGGATGAACAGGGCAAGCCCAGAACCCCTGCTCAGGTGGAGAAAAGTTTTCAGGAACAGCTTATTAAGGAAGGGATGACTCAAGAGCAATTTACCCACAGGGTAGAAGAGCAGCTAATGAAAGTAAAGCTGATTGATCTGGATATCCGCTCTAAAGTTGTTTTGCCTAAAGATGAAGAGGTGAAAAAGTTTTTTGAGAAAATCCAGAATAAAATGGCTGGAAAAGCTGTGAGCGCGGCGAGCCCTGAAGAAGAAAATGATTTGAATCAGCTCTCAAAATATTTAGAAAGGGTTACAGGAGAGCAAATTAGAATCAGGCATATTCTGATTCGCGCTAAAAAGGGAGATGATCCTTCTTTTAGAGATGGAGCAAAGAAAAAACTGGAAAACATTTCACAAAAGATCGCTAAAGGAGAGGATTTTGCTTTCCTAGCTAAAAAATATTCTGAAGAGCCCATCAGTAAAGAGCGCGGCGGAGATTTAGGTTTTATTGCAAAAGGGGATTTAGGACTTCCAGCCATGGACGAGGCGATCTTTAAATTAAAAGAAGGGGAAGTTTCAAAAATCATAGAGACAGAATTTGGTTTTCATCTTTGTAAATTAATTGAGAAAAAAGCCCCTCATACTTTAGAATATGAGGATGTGAGCGATGATTTAAAGAATTTTATCGCGCAAAGAGAATTTACTCAAAAGTTGGAAAAATACCTTAAAGATCTGCGCGCAAAAGCCAATATCAAAGTTAATCCTATTTAATTAACAATTCACTGCCGTCCGATTCTAGATCGCTGTAGTAGATAAATACAAAGAGTTAGAGATGAAACCTGTTATAGCCATAACCATTGGAGATCCTGCAGGGATTGGGCCTGAGGTTGTTTTAAAAAGTCTCCAACAAAAAGAAGTTTATGATCATTGCCTTCCTTTAGTGATTGGAGACGCTCAAATTTTGTCTTTACAAAATTACGGCGTTTCTTTAAAAATCAGACCCATCTTAAATCCTTTAGAGGCCAAATATCAAAGAGGCACGCTAGACGTACTGCATGTTCCTTGTGAGGATTATAAGAAATTGAAGTTTGGCCAGCCTAATATTGTGAGCGGGGCGCTTTCTCTTTTTTGCGTAAAAAAATCTGTTGAGCTTGCTTTAAATAAAATAGTGCATGGGGTGGTTCATGCTCCAATTTCCAAAAAAGCTTGGGCCTTGGCTGGGGTTAGATTTTCTGGACATACAGAACTAATTGCCGCGGAATGCGGCATTAAAAAATTTGCCATGGCAATCGCTTCAGAACCTTTGCGAACTGTTTTGGCGACCAGACATATTTCTTTAAAAGAAGTCTCTAAACATTTAACGAAAAGCGCAGTTAGCGCAGCCATTTTTTTAGCTTTTGACTGGATGAAACAGAAAAAAATTTTAAAACCTAAAATTGGGATTTGCGCTTTAAATCCTCATGCCGGAGAAAAGGGTCTTTTGGGACAAGAAGAAATTGAGATCATTGGGCCTGCCATTAAAGAGGCTAAGAATAAAATTGAGGCAGAGTTGTTTGGACCCCTGCCGGCAGACAGCGCGTTTAAGGATCATAAGCAAAAAAAATATGATTGTTTAGTGACCATGTATCACGACCAATCTTTAATTCCTTTAAAACTTTTTTCCGCGGAAAAGTTAGTCAATATCACTTTGGGACTGCCATTCCCAAGAACATCTCCCGGACATGGAACTGCAACTGACATTGCTGGCAAAAAGCGCGCGGATCCACGGCCCATGGTTCAAGCGATTCTGACAGCGGCAGAGCTAACCTAAAAGATACGAGATTCGGATTTTAATAACTTAATGAAAATTAAATTTGAACCTGTATTTTGGGAAAGATTCCGGGCAATCTTTTTATTTTTTATTTGTCTTTCTGGCTGCGCGCTTCATTTAGAAGAGGCGATGCAAGGAGAAGAGAGTCAGCCTAAAATGGCGGCTAAAGAAACTGTTCAGACTCAAGCCAGTTTTCAAAATTATGAAAGTTTGCATTTTAAGATTCGAGGGACCCATTATGAAAAAATGGTTTTAACCGCAAACCTTTGCGAAGAGCTTTATGGAAAAATCATGTTTGACACCAATTTATTATCTTTTAAACCCCGGGAAAACTATCTTTTAACCATCTATCCTACCCGCGAAGAATATCATTTAAAAACAGGTTATCCGGAGTGGAGCGGCGGGGTCACAATTACGCAAAACCTAGGTCAAATTTTACCTGAGGAAAAAGAACAAAGACAGCGCATTGCGATCGCTACTTTTGAAGAAATGGCGCAAGCGCCTCTCCTTGCCCATGAATTGTCTCATTTAATTTTTAATGAATTTATGGGATTTATTCGCCCGGAGGATCTAAAGGCAGTTCTATGGGTGAATGAGGGTCTTGCCTCTTATGAAGAGCTGGCTGCTTATGAAAAAGAGGAAAAAGAAGAATATTTAAAAATAATTACACTGCAGCTAAAACAAAATCTTACTTCCATAGAACAGATCATTGAAACAGTTCCCATGCGGCAAAAATTGCAATGGATCGGAGTTTATGATTTTAAAGCAAAGACTTTTGTTTATTCTAATATTGACCTTTGGTATTGGCAGGTGAGGAGCCTTGTTTCTTTTTTAATTGAAAAAGGGGGAAATTATAATTTTTTTCTTTTTTTAAATTCTTTAAGAGGGAATAAAGATTTAAACAAAGCGCTGGCAGATGCTTATCCTGGAAAATGGAAGTCTCAGGCTGAGTTGGAGCTGGAATGGAAAAATGCCCCAACTCAAAATTTGCCTTAAAAATTTAACAAAATTTTAAAAAAATTATTGACAAATCTTTTGGAACTAAATATAATAATAAAGTTCTTGCGGAAAACAAGGGTGATTTTTTAGAAAGATCAGTCCAGAGATTTCCGAAGAAAAACCAAATAGAAAAATAATTTCAACGCTGACTCGATCTTCTATCAAAGAAAAATCGAGAGGGGGAAATTTTATTGAATAAAATTAATTTTGCCAGAATACCTTCAATCATGCCTTTGCCAGAGCTTTTGGAAATGCAGAAGCAGTCTTTTGAAGATTTTGTGCAAAAAGATGTGGAACCGGAAAAAAGAAAGGTCCAGGGATTGCAAGCATCTTTGTTGGATGTGTTTCCAATTACCAATGCGGATGATACTTTAGAGCTTCAATTTTTGCGCTACGAAGTTGGAGAGCCAAAATATTCCATTGAAGAGGCTATCTCTAAAGACGCCACTTACGCGGCTCCGGTAAAAGCGTTTTTAAGATTGATTGAGAAAAAAGAGGGAGGCAAAGTAAAACAGATCGCAGAGCAGGAAGTTTTTTTGTGCGATCTTCCTTTAATGACTGAGACCGCCACTTTTGTAATCAATGGCGCAGAGCGGGTGATTGTAAGCCAGCTGCATCGTTCCCCAGGAATTATTTTTGAAGAAGATGAAGAAAAAAACATTTCTTCTTACGGAAAAAAACTTTATTACGCAAGGATCATCCCTTATAGAGGGGCTTGGGTTGAGTTTGAATATGATTTAAATAATGCGCTCTATGTGCGCATAGATAAAAAAAGAAAGCTGCCAGCCACTACTTTTTTAAGAGCTTTAGGGTTAGAGTCTGACTCCCAGATTTTAAAAATTTTTTATGATGTGGAAACTGTTTCCGCGGATCAGGCGAATGTGGAAGAAGTTATAGGAAGGATCTGCGTTGAGGATGTGATCGTCAAAGAAAGCGGAGAGGTTTTAATTGAAGCCAACAAAGAAATAACCCGGGATCTTTTTGCCAGACTGCAGGAGAAAAAAATCAAAAGCATTAGCCTGATTAAATGGGACACTGCCTTAAATGATGTTTCCATTCACAATACTTTAGCTAAAGATCCCTATAAGTCTAAAAAAGAGGCGACTCAGGCGATTTATAGAATTTTGCGGGCTCAGGAATATATTGTTCCGGATCAGGCTGAGTCTTATTTGGATAACATTCTTTTTAATTCCGTAAGAAAGTATGATTTTACTAAAGTTGGCAGGTATAAAATTTTGAAGAAATTCCATTCCATGTTTAAGGAATTAAGCCAGAAAAAAGGCTTTAATTTCGCAGTTCCTGCGGACAGACGCAGGACTCTGATTGTGGAAGATATCCTTGTGACTTTGCAGTATTTAATTGCTTTAAATAATGGACTCTCTTTTATTCAAGCGGGAACAGATAAAATTAAAGTGGAAGTGGATGATATTGATCATCTGGGGAATAGAAGGGTGAGGGTTGTAGGCGAGCTTTTGGAAAATCAGATGCGGATTGGTTTGCTGCAAATGGCCAGGCTTGCCAGAGATAAGATGAACCTTCCTGATAAAACTATTCTTACTCCCAGAATTGTTTTAAATACTTCTCCTGTTGTGGGAATTGTTCGTAAATTTTTTGGCACTTCACAGCTTTCTCAGTTCATGGATCAAACAAATCCTTTGGCAGAGCTTACTCATAAGCGCAGACTTTCCGCTTTAGGGCCTGGAGGTCTTCACCGTAAGCGCGCCGGCTTTGAGGTTAGAGACGTGCATCATACCCATTATGGTCGTCTTTGTCCTATTGAAACCCCAGAAGGTCCTAACATTGGTCTTATCACTTCTTTAGCTTGTTATGCTCAGGTGAATGAATATGGACTGATTGAATCCCCCTACAGAAAAGTGGAAGGAGGCAAGGTTACAGAGCAGGTTGACTATCTTACTGCGGATAAAGAAGACGAGCATGTGGTAGCTCAAGCGAATGCTCCTTTAGATAAATCCGGACGATTCAGTTCTGATTTAATCGCCTCTAGGTATAGAGGGGACTTTCCTCTTAAAGAACCTAAAGAAATTGATTACATGGATATTTCTCCCATGCAGGTGGTTTCTGTTTCAGCCTCTTTAGTGCCTTTTTTGGAGCATGATGATGCGAACCGGGCGCTCATGGGTTCGAACATGCAAAGGCAGGCAGTTCCCCTTTTAAAAGCTGAATTTCCCTTAGTAGGCACAGGCATTGAAGATCGGGTAGCTAAAGATTCAAGAGCTATTGCTGTTGCGCATCGTTCGGGAAGAGTTATTTCTGTTACAGCCAATCAAATTTCCGTTGCCAGCGATGAGGGGGATTCTAAAAATAAAATAGATCAATACAATTTAAAAAAATATTCTCGTTCTAATCAGGATACCTGCATTAATTTTTCTCCTATTGTGAATGTGGGAGATCATGTGAAAAAAGGACAGGCGATTGCGGACGGCCCTGCCACAAATTTCGGGCAGATCGCTTTAGGAAAAAATATTTTAGTTGCTTTTATGCCTTGGGAAGGATATAACTTTGAAGACGCGATTTTATTAAGCGAACGTTTAGTCACAGACGATGCTTTTACTTCCATCCACATTCAGGAGTTTAAAATTGAATCTCGGGACACTAAGATGGGGCCGGAAGAAATTACCCGGGATATTCCTAATGTAGGGGCAGATGCTTTAACCCAGCTGGATGAGCATGGCATTATTCGTTTAGGAGCGGAAGTCTCCCCGGGAGATGTTTTAGTGGGGAAAGTAACCCCTAAGGGCGAGCAGCAGATTTCGCCTGAGGAAAAGCTTTTAAAAGTTATTTTTGGAAAAAAATCTGAAGAGGTGGGAGACGCTTCCTTAAGAGTGCCTCCGGGAGTGACCGGCAAGGTTCTAGCAGTGGAAGTTTTTGTGCGCAAAGAAAAACTTGGCAAAAAAGATGAAGACGCTAAAAAGAAAGAGATGGATAAAGAATTTGAGCATGAGCTGGAATTTTTAAAGGCGGAAAGAAAAGAATCTTTATCTCATTTAGTGGAATATTTAGATTTAAAAGATTCTTCCAGTCAAAAATTAAGCGAAAGAAAAAAGGAGTTGGAAGATCTTTTTGAAAAAAGAGAGCAAGATTTGCGTAAATGGCATGCCCGTCAAAAAGAAAATTTAAAAATGGGCGATGAGATGCCTGTAACTGTTAATAAAATCGTAAAAGTTTATATTGTTTCCCGCAGAAAAATTCAGGTGGGAGACAAGCTGGCTGGACGGCATGGAAATAAAGGAGTGGTGGCAAAGGTTTTGCGCAGCGAAGATATGCCTTACCTGCCAGATGGGTCCCCTGTGGACATGGTGCTTTCTCCGCTATCAGTTCCTTCCAGAATGAATGTAGGGCAAATTCTTGAAACCATGTTAGGCTGGGCCGGGAAAGTGCTGGATGTTCAAATGGTGACCCCTGTATTTGACGGAGCAAAAGAGTCCCAAGTGATTGAAAAAATTCAGGAAGCAAAAGCGCATTTGATTAAGCAGGGAACTTTAGAGAAATTTTTACCGGATGATTATTGCAGGGTGACCATGTATGATGGACGCACAGGAGAAAAATTTAAAGAGAAGGTAACAGTGGGATATATGTACATGCTTAAGCTTTCTCATATGGTGGAAGATAAAATTCATGCTCGTTCCACGGGCCCTTATTCCTTAGTGACCCGTCAGCCTTTAGGCGGTAAGGCGCAATTTGGCGGACAAAGGATTGGAGAAATGGAGGTCTGGGCCATTGAAGGGTATGGAGCCTCTTATATCTTGCAAGAGTTTTTAACTGTTAAATCAGATGATGTGGTCAGCCGAACCAAAATGTATGAATCTATTATTAAGGGAGAGCCAAGTTCTGAGCCTGGGGTGCCGGAATCCTTTAAGGTGTTAGTGAAGGAATTGCAATCTTTAGGGCTTGCCATTGATTTAAGAAAAATAGACCAGATTAAAGAAACCGCTGAAAAAGCTAAGGAAAAAGCTAAGGAAAAAGAAGCGAGCAGAGTCTAAGAGATCATTTTAGAGGTGACAAAAATTGAGCATTGAATTATTAGAAAAAAGAAAGTCTTCAGGGAGTCCTAAGAAGAAAAAAAATTCTTGGGGCACTAATTTTAATGATTTTAACGCGATTCAAATTTCAATTGCCAGCCCTGAACAGATGCGTTCTTGGTCCTATGGAGAGGTAAGAAAACCAGAAACCATTAACTATCGTTCTTTTAAACCGGAAAGAGACGGTCTTTTCTGCGAAAGAATTTTTGGGCCAGTTAAAGATTGGGAATGTAACTGCGGCAAATATAAATACATTAAATATAGGGGAACTGTTTGCGACCGCTGCGGAGTGGAAGTGACTGAATCTTCTGTGCGCAGGGAACGAATGGGGCATATAGAGCTGGCTGTGCCTGTGACCCACATCTGGTTTTTAAGAAAATCTCCCTCTAGGATCGGCGCTATTTTAGACATGAAGTTAGCGGATTTAGAGCGAGTGGCCTATTACGCAAAACACATTGTTTTAGAAGATTTAAGAAACCAGGATGGAAAACTTATTTTTAGCCAAAAACAGCTGCTCACAGATGAAGAAAATCATAAAGCCCGGTCTGAGTGGGGAAATAAACTAAAAACAGGGATTGGAGCGAGCGCATTAAGAGATTTGTTAGAGAAAACAGATCTTAAAAAAGAGGCTAAGGAATTAAGAGAGCGTTTAAAAAATGTTGAATCAGAAACAGAACGAGAGCGTTTAAGAAAACGTTTAAGAGTTTTGGAAGGGTTTCTTAATTCCAGCAATCGTCCGGAATGGATGGTCATGACTGTGTTGCCGGTGATCCCTCCTGATCTTAGACCTTTAGTGCCCTTGGAAGGGGGGCGGTTTGCCACCAGCGATCTCAATGATCTTTATCGCCGCATTATCAACCGCAATAATCGTTTAAAACATATTGAATCTTTAAGAGCTCCTGAAGTAATGATTCACAATGAAAAAAGAATGCTGCAGGAAGCTGTGGATGCGTTATTAGAAAATGGAGCGCGCGGCAAAGTTGTGGTAGGCGCTGGTAACCGAGCTTTAAAATCTTTATCTGAAATTTTAAAAGGAAAGCAAGGGCGTTTCCGTCAGAATCTTTTGGGAAAAAGAGTTGACTATTCCGGCAGAAGCGTGATTGTGGTTGGCCCTAGCCTAAAGATGCATCAATGCGGTTTGCCTAAAGAAATGGCTTTAGAGTTGTTTAAGCCTTTTATTATTCGAGAGTTGATGAAGACTGGCACCATTACTTTAAAAGCCGCAAAAAGAATGTTAGAGCGGGCAAAACCGGAAATTTGGGATATTTTAGAAAGGATTACTAAACAGCATCCCATTCTATTAAACCGCGCTCCTACCTTACACCGTTTAGGCATTCAGGCATTTGAGCCTGTGTTGATTGAAGGTAAAGCGATCCAGCTTCATCCGTTAACTTGCGCTGCTTTTAACGCTGATTTCGACGGCGATCAAATGGCCGTGCACGTGCCTCTTTCTTTGGAAGCTCAGTTAGAAGCCAGGGTTTTAATGATGGCTCCAAATAATATTCTTTCTCCCGCCTCTGGAAAACCGATTTCTACCCCTTCGCAAGACATGATTTTAGGCTGTTGTTATCTGACTAAAATAAAACCCGCAGCTCCCGGTGAAGGCAAAGTTTTTTCTGACGTGGATGAAGTGATTTGCGCCTATCAGAATAATGAAGTTAGTCTGCACGCTAAAGTTAAGGTTCAGGGCATTACAAAAATTCAAGAGCCGGATTTAAAAGATAAAGAATATAAGGACGTAGCGCGTTGGAAAAATTTTACCACTGTGGGCCGGGTCATTTTTAATCAGGTGGTTCCAAAAGAGTTAGGGTATGTAAATACAGAGCTTTCCAAAAAAGAAGTGGCGCAATTAATGGAGCGGTGTTATAAAACTTTAGGTCATTACCGCACCATACAACTTTTGGAAGACATAAAAAATTTAGGTTATCGTTTTGCAAGCATCGCTGGAATTTCTATTTCTATTGCGGACATGATTGTTCCTTCCCGTAAAGAAGAGATGATTAAAAAAGCAAGAGGAATGGTAAGAGAGATTGAAACCCAATCCAGGCAGGGAATTATTACTGATTCTGAACGCTATAATAAAATCATTGATATCTGGACCCATGTGACGGACGATGTGGGCAAGATCATGTTTGAAGAAATGAAGCGTAAGGATGAAAACCCTTATTCAGAAAAAGAAGCCACGTTTAATTCTGTTTACATGATGGCTAATTCCGGAGCTAGAGGATCCCCTGCTCAGGTTCGGCAGCTGGCTGGAATGAGAGGATTAATGGCTAAACCGCAAAAGAAGCTAACAGGAGGAGTGGGTGAAATTATTGAACAGCCTGTGCTTTCTAATTTTCGGGAAGGGTTAACTGTTTTGGAATATTTTATTTCAACTCATGGAGGACGCAAAGGGTTGGCAGATACTGCTTTAAAAACCGCTGACGCGGGTTATTTAACTAGAAGGCTGGTGGATGCGGCGCATGACATTGTAGTGACGGAAGAGGATTGCGGCACTATTAATGGGGTGCGGATTGGAACGCTTCAGTCTGGAGATGAAGTGATTGAGTCTTTAGAAGAAAGAATTATTGGCCGAGTGGCGATGGACAATGTGGTTGGTCTTTTGGGAGAAGAACGTTTGGTGCAAAGCGGAGAGGTGATTTCGCCGGAGATTGCGCGCAAGATCGTGGAGTCTGGCATTGACCGTCTCCGGATTCGTTCTGTGCTTACTTGTGAAACCGAACATGGAGTTTGCGCCAAGTGTTATGGTTTAAATTTAGCTACTGGTAAATTAGTGCAGTCTGGCGAAGCTGTGGGAATTATTGCAGCGCAGTCCATTGGCGAGCCGGGAACTCAGCTAACTTTAAGAACCTTTCATATCGGAGGCACAGCTTCCCGTGTGGTCAAAAGATCTGAAATTCGCGCTTCTGAAGAAGGGACGGTTAGATTCTATAATTTAAAAACAATTAAAAATAAGGAAGATCATCATCTTTGTATCGCTAGAAATGCGGAAGTAACGATTCAATCTAGCGGCGGGGCTGAGAAAAAGCACATGACGATTCCTTATGGCGCTCGTATTAAAGTTGCGGACAATAAAAAAGTAACTAAAGGGGAATTGCTTGCGGAATGGGATCCTTATGCAATGCCAATTATTACAGAACAGGATGGGGTTGCAAAATGGATGGATATTATTGAAGGCACCACGCTCCATCAAGAGAAAAATAAAATTACTGGTTTAATTGAGCGGGTCATTATTGAACATAGGGCAGAACGTTTAAATCCCAGAATTGTCATCTCTGCTAAGGGCTCTAGTAAAAAAGATGAGACTTATCCCTTGCCTGTGGACACTAATATTGTGGTGGATGATGGTGAGTCAGTAAAAGTAGGGGATGTGATTGCAAAGATTCCACAGGAAGTGACCAAGACTAAGGATATTACAGGCGGGCTGCCCAGAGTAGCGGAACTTTTTGAATCCCGCAGGCCAAGGAACGGTTCCATTATTTCCGAGATAGATGGAGTGGTTAAACTTGGAACTACCATAAAAGGAACCCTGAAAGTTGTTGTGACTAATGAAGAGACTGGGGTAGCCAGAGAATATCAGATCCCTCAAGGGAAACATTTGGTGGTTTATGAAGGAGATAAAGTGGGAGTGGGTGAACCTTTAACCGACGGCTCGATTAATCCGCATGATATTTTAAGAGTTAAAGGAGCGAAAGAGTGTCAGGAACATTTAGTAAATGAAATTCAGGAAGTTTATCGTTTGCAAGGCGTGACGATCAATGATAAGCATATTGAAGTGATTGTCCGCCAAATGCTTTCCAATGTGCGGGTTACAAAATCCGGAGACAGCTCTTTATTGGTTGGAGAAATTATCAGTAAAAGAAGATTTAGAGATGAAAATCGCAGGGTAAAAGAAGCGAACCATAAAGCTGAAGCAGCGCAAGCCCAGAGCGTGCTTTTAGGGATTACAAAAGCCTCGCTTTCTTCAGACTCTTTTATTTCCGCGGCTTCCTTTCAGGAAACTTCTCGGGTGTTGACAGACGCTGCTGTGATTGGGCAGATAGATTATTTGCGGGGATTAAAAGAGAATGTGATTATCGGACACTTGATTCCAGCTGGAACAGGTTTAAGAAACTTGCAGGTAAAAGAGTAAATTTATGCCAACCACATTACAGTTAATTAGAAATCCTAGAGAAAAAACTTTTTGGAAAACTAAAGCTCCTGCTTTAGAAAACTGCCCGCAAAAAAGAGGGGTATGCACTCGTGTTTATACGACCACTCCTAAGAAACCAAATTCTGCTTTAAGAAAAGTAGCCAGAGTTAAGTTGAGCAATGCCATGGAAGTGACTGCCTATATACCAGGGGTTGGCCACAATTTGCAGGAACACTCCATTGTGCTTATTCGCGGAGGCCGCGTAAAAGATTTGCCCGGAGTGCGGTATCATATTATTCGAGGAACTTTGGATACCGCCGGAGTTGTAGATAGAAAACAAGGGCGCTCTAAATATGGGGCAAAACGCCCTAAGGCCGCATAAGGTTAAACCATGCCTAGAAAACCATTAAAACCTAAAGAAAAACGCGGATTCCCACCGCCAGATTATCGCTATGGTTCTCAGTTAGTTGCTCGTCTGATTAATAAGGTGAACTTTGAAGGGAAAAGAAGCATTGCAGAGGGGATTGTTTATTCTGCTTTTGAAAGAGTTAAAGAAAAAACAAAAGAAGACGCGTTAGTAGTTTTTAATCGCGCTATTGATTCTGTGCGCCCGCTTTTAGAAGTAAGGCCTAGGAGAGTGGGAGGAGCTACTTATCAAGTGCCTATGGAAGTGCCTCAATCCCGTTCTAATACTTTAGCTTTAAATTGGATTCTTTTTTCAGCGCAAGATAAAACAGGCCGTCCTATGTTTGAACGTTTAAGCGAAGAGATTATTGCCGCTTCTAAAAAAGAAGGAACAGCTTATAAAAAAAGGGAAGATACTCATAAAATGGCAGAAGCTAATAAAGCTTTTGCTCATTATCGTTGGTAAGAGATATGCCTAGAAAATTTCCTTTAGAAAGAGTTAGAAACATAGGAATTGTGGCGCACATAGATGCGGGTAAAACTACAACCACAGAGCGCGTTCTTTATTACACAGGCAGAATTTATAAAATTGGCGAGGTGCATGACGGAACCACTCAAATGGACTGGATGGAACAGGAAAGAGAGCGCGGCATTACTATTACCTCTGCTGCTACTTATTGTCAATGGCGGGATGAACAGATTAATATTATTGACACTCCCGGACATATTGATTTTACCGTGGAAGTGAATCGGAGTCTCAGAGTCTTGGATGGAGCGGTCGTGGTGTTGGACGGCTCGCAAGGAGTGGAACCTCAATCTGAAACGAATTGGCGTTTGGCAGACATGTATAGCGTGCCTAGAATTGTTTTTGCGAATAAGATGGATAAAGTGGGAGCGGATTTTTATATGTGCGTTGAATCCATGCATGCTCGTTTAGGAGCGAATGCGGTGCCGATTCAAATTCCTATTGGAGCTGAATCCAAATTTGTGGGTCTAGTGGATTTGATTAGAATGAAAAGTTATATTTGGAGCGGGGAAGAGTTAGGCGCTGAATTTAAAGAAGGTGAGGTGCCTCAGGAACTTTTGGAAAAAGCGAAACATCTAAGAGAAAAATTAGTGGAAGCGCTTTCAGATTTTGACGATAAAATTGCGGAAAAATTTTTAAATGGGGAACAGGTCAGCGCGGAGGAACTTTTGCCTGTGATTAGAAAAGCCACGATTTCTGGAACATTTTTTCCCATGCTCTGCGGTTCTTCTTTTAAAAATAAAGGAGTTCAGACTCTTTTAGACGCGGTTTGCGATTTTTTGCCCAGTCCAATAGATAAGCCCAAGATCAAAGCCATGAATTCTGATGGGGTGGGCGAAATTACATTTGAAGCAAAAGATGATGCTCCTTTTAGGGCCCTTGCTTTTAAAATTCAGACTGATCCCCATGTGGGAAAACTAACTTATTTTAGAATTTATTCAGGAACCATGAGTCAGGGAACCAGCGTCTATAACAGCCAAAGAAGAACTTCCGAACGGATTGGCAGGCTTTTAAGAATGCATGCGAATAAAAGAGAAGAGGTTAAAGAACTTTTTGCAGGAGACATTGCAGCCGCAGTGGGTTTAAAAAATGTAACCACAGGCGATACTCTCTGTGATGAAGATGCAGAGCCAATTATATTAGAATCCATGAAATTTCCTGAACCAGTTATTTCTATTTCAATTGAGCCCAAGACAAAAGCGGATGAAGAAAAAATGGGCGTTGCTCTGGGCAGGCTGGCTGAAGAAGATCCTACTTTTAGAATTAAAACAGATTTAGAAACAGGCCAGACCATTATTTCTGGAATGGGTGAGCTGCATTTGGATATTATTGTGGATCGCATGAAAAGAGAATTTAAAGTAGAGGCGAATGTAGGAAAACCGCAAGTGGCTTATAGGGAAACCATTAGAAAAACTGTGGAGGAAGAGGGAAAATATATTCGGCAAACCGGGGGCCGCGGACAATATGGGCATGTTTGGATTACAGTAGAGCCTTTGCCTCCAAAATCTGGATTTGAATTTGTGGATAAAATTAAGGGCGGAAGAATTCCCAGAGAATATATTCCTGCTTGCGAAAAAGGCATTAAAGAAGCCCTGGATTGCGGAGTGCTTGCAGGCTATCCAGTGGTGGATGTGCGAGCCACGCTTTTTGACGGAAGTTTTCATGAAGTGGATTCTTCTGAAATCGCGTTTAAAATTGCGGCAAGCCAGGCTTTTAAATCCGCATGTAAAAGAGCCTCGCCTAATTTGCTAGAGCCCATTATGAAAATTGAGGTGTTAACTCCTGAGGAATATATGGGAGATGTGATTGGGGATTTGAATTCACGCAGAGCTAAAATTATTTCTATGGAGCCAAGAGGCAATATTAAAGTGATTCATGGCACAGTGCCGCTGTCGGAAATGTTTGGTTATGCCACGATTTTACGTTCTTTGTCTCAAGGACGCGCTAGTTATTCCATGGAGCCATCCCATTATGAAGAGGTTCCAAGACAAATTGCTGAACAAATTGTGCAAAAAGTTACAGTGAATGCAAATGCTTAATCTTAAATTGAAGGAGGAATTCAGCAAATGAGCAAGCCTAAATTTGAGCGTACCAAGCCGCATGTAAACGTAGGTACCATAGGGCATGTGGACCATGGGAAGACGACGTTGACCGCTTCAATATTAAAGGTATTAGGTAAGTTAGGGAAAGCAAAAGAGATGACCTATGCGGAGATAGCCAAGGGCGGAGTGGTGAGAGACGCGTCCAAGATTTTGACAGTAGCAGTATCGCATGTAGAGTATGAGACGGATAAGAGGCACTATGCGCATGTGGATTGTCCAGGTCATGCGGATTATATTAAGAACATGATTACAGGCGCAGCGCAGATGGATGGAGCGATCTTGGTGGTGAGCGCGGCAGATGGTCCGATGCCCCAGACCAGGGAGCATGTGTTGTTGGCAAGGCAGGTGAATGTGCCGAATTTAGTGGTATTTTTAAACAAGTGCGATGTGGTAGAAGATGCGGAGTTATTGGATTTAGTAGAGTTAGAGGTCAGGGAGCTATTGACCAAGTACGAGTTTTCCGGGGATAAGGTGCCGATTATAAGGGGGAGCGCATTAAAGGCGATTAGCTGTGGATGCGCGAAGAAGGAGTGCGCCAGCTGTGGACCTATACTGGAGTTAGTGGCAAAGGTAGATGAGACGATACCTTTACCGCAGAGGGATGTGGACAAAGCGTTTTTGATGTCAGTAGAGGATGTATTTTCAATTACAGGGCGAGGGACAGTGGCAACAGGAAGGGTGGAGAGAGGGAAGGTGAAGGTAGGGGACAATGTGGAGTTGGTAGGGATTAAAGCGACGCAGAAGACAGTGATTACCGGTATAGAGATGTTTAGGAAATTATTGGACGAGGCGATAGCTGGGGACAATATTGGAGCTTTGTTAAGGGGAATAGAGAAGAACCAGATAGAGAGGGGACAGGTGATAGCGAGTCCTGGGAGTATTTTGCCGCACAAGAGATTTAAGGGGCAGGTATATATATTGAGTAAGGAAGAGGGCGGTAGGCATACTCCATTTTTTAAGGGATATAGGCCTCAATTTTATTTTAGGACAACAGATGTGACAGGATCCGTGACTTTAAAGCCTGGGGTAGAGATGGTGATGCCTGGAGACAATGTGGAGATGGATGTAGAGTTAATAACGCCGGTGGCGATGGAGAAGCAGTTAAGGTTTGCGATTCGTGAAGGCGGACACACTGTGGGCGCAGGTGTGGTAACGGAAATTTTGGAGTAGTTGCCGATAAAAAAATAGAGCAGCGCTAAATAAAAAATAGGTAAAAATTATGGCAGAACAAAAAGTAGCTTCAGAGCAAAAAGTAAGAATTCGTTTAAAAGCGTATGACCACAGGATGCTGGATGATTCTTTAGCAAAAATTGTGGACACGGTTCGTCGTTCCGGAGCTTCTATTTCAGGGCCTGTGCTTTTACCAGTGCAAATTAAAAAATATACAGTCCTTCGATCTCCGCACACAGATAAAAAATCTAGAGATCAGTTTGAAGTGCGGGTGCATAAAAGGTTAGTTGACATTGTGGATCCCAGCCCGAAGACTATTGAAGAATTAATGAAGCTAGATTTGCCCGCAGGAGTAGAGGTGGAGATTAAAACATGAGTGAAACTCAAACAGTTTCTTCTGAACCAAAAAATGAGGTTCAGGATCAAACTCAAATTCAGAATTTTGATCCGGCAAGCTTTCCTTTAAAGACATTGTTAGGAATTAAAGCTGGCATGACTCAAATCTATTCTGAATCTGGAGTGGCGATCCCTGTATCTGTTATCGCCGCAGGATCTTCTTTTGTCACCCGTATAAAAGTTCCCTCTAAAGATGGGTATAGCGGAGTTCAGTTAGGGGTGGGGGAATGTAAGGAAAAGAATCTAACAAAATCTTACTTAGGACAATTTAAAAAAAATAGTTTGCCTGTTTTACGATGGTTAAAAGAGTTTAAAGTTAATGAGAATGAATTGGAAAAATTTAAAATGGGTCAAAAAGTTTCTGTGGAGATTTTTTCTGCCGGAGATTATGTGGATATTTCCGGGATTTCTAAGGGGAAAGGGTTTGCCGGAGCCATGAAGCGGCACAATTTTCATGGTTTGCCAGCCTCGCACGGAGCTTCAGATAAGGAGCGTTCCCGCGGATCTAGCGGTGGAGGCTCTGGGCAGCCGCAGAGAGTATTTAAGGGAACAAAAATGGCAGGACGCATGGGATGCGATTGGGTGACCACTCAAAAAATTGAAGTGGTAAAAGCAGATAAAGAAAATCAGCTGCTTTTAGTAAAAGGTGCAGTGCCAGGACCTATTGGTAATTTCGTAGTTGTAAAACAGACTTCTAAAAATTTAAAACATAAACGCGCTCCAGTTGTTTCTGCGAAAAGCCCTAAGAAAGCGGCTCCTAAAAAAGCAGCTCCTAAAGCGCCGGCAAAAGGATAAGAAGTATGGAAATCAGTGTGATTGATTCTGAAGGTAAAGTAAAGGGTAAGCGCGAGCTTAATAACCCTCTTTTTTCCGCTCCTTTAAAAAATAGTTTTGTTTTGCATGAAGTGGTGAGAGCCTATCTTGCGAATCAAAGAAAAGGAACGCACTCTACTTTAACCAGAACAGAGGTTTCCGGAGGCGGTAAAAAACCTTGGAAACAAAAGCACACAGGCCGGGCCAGGTCCGGCTCTACCCGCTCCCCTTTATGGAGAGGCGGAGGCATTATTTTTGGGCCCAAAATGAGAAGTTATAGAATTGATTTGCCCAAACATAAGGTTGAGCTTGCTCTTTCAGAAGCTTTAACCAGTAAGGCAAACTCTGGAGAACTTCTGGTTTCTGAAAAACCAATTTTAGAAAAACCTAAAACTAAATTGTTGTGCGCATGGCTAAAAAATAGAGGGCTTGGAGATAAAACCCTTTTAGTATTGAATCAAAAAGATGAAGATTTAAGTTTAGCCGCAAGGAACTTAAAGAATTTTAAATGGATTTTATGGAATCATCTTCATCCTTATCATGTATTGCAAGCGAAAAAAATAGTTTTCACAGAAGAGGTGTTCAATGGCATTAAATGAATGGAACATCCTTAGGCAGCCTCTTTTAACTGAAAGGTCATCTCATTTGAAAGAGAAAAATAATCAGTATGTTTTTAAAGTGGATCCTCTTGCGAATAAATGGCAAATTAAAGATGCTGTGCAAAAAATATTTAAGGTGAACGTAAGAAAAGTGCGCACCATGAATTTTGACGGAAAATTGCGCCGTTTGTCTCAAGGCCGTCCGCAAGGCAGAAGAATTGCTTGGAAAAAAGCGATTATCACCTTGCATGAGGGACAAAAAATTAACATAGAAACTGAAAGCTAAGTAACAGGAAAATTATGCCGATAAAAAGTTTTAATCCTTATACCCCTTCCCGCAGATTTATTACTATGGAAGATTTTTCTGATCTAACTAAAAAAGAGCCGGAAAAATCTTTAATTCTAACTATCCCTAAAAAGGGGGGGCGTAACAATACCGGGCAAGTGATGGTGCGCCATCAGGGCGGAGGCCATAAAAGGCAAATTAGGATTGTGGATTTTAAAAGAGATAAGAGAAATATTCCGGGTAAAGTGATCGCCATAGAATATGATCCTAACCGAAGCTCTCGGTTAGCCTTAATTCAATATGCGGATGGGGAAAAAAGATACATAATTCAGCCGGAAGATTTAAAAGTTGGGGATAGCATTTTAGCAGGAGCTGAGGCAGAAATAAAAAATGGGAATGCGTTAACATTATCCGGAATACCAGTTGGAACTTTTGTGCACAATATTGAACTTTTTCCTGGACGGGGAGCGCAGCTTGTGCGCTCTGCGGGAGGAGCAGCCCAGCTCATGGCAAAAGAAGGGGAGTATGCTACTTTAAAAATGCCTTCAGGAGAAATTAGAAAAATTTCCGTGCATTCTTATGCGACCATAGGACGAGTAGGGAATGCAGACCATGAAAATGTTACTTTAGGCAATGCAGGACGTTCCAGACACATGGGAATTCGTCCCACGGTGAGAGGCACTGCCATGAATACAGTGGATCACCCTCATGGAGGAGGTCGAGGCAAATCTAAAGGGAATAAGCACCCGCAGTCCCCTTGGGGCCAGCCTGCGAAGGGTTATAAAACAAGAAGCTCTAAAGTTTGGGATTGGCTGATTATTTCTCGAAGAAAAAAAGGCAGCACAGAACAGGTGGTGGTGAGCTAAAATGTCTAGATCAACTAAAAAAGGTCCTTATGTGGATGAAAAATTGCTTAAAAAAATTACAAGATTAAATCAAGCTTCTGAAAAAAGAGTAGTCAAGACCTGGGCCAGGGCTTCTACCATACCTCCAGATTTTGTGGGGCACACGTTAGCGGTTCATAATGGCAGAAAATTTATTCCGGTTTATGTCACAGAACAGATGGTGGGTCACCATTTAGGCGAATTTTCTCCCACAAGGTTCTTTAAAGGCCATGGCCAAGCTCATACCAAAGAAGCCGGGGAGCTTACATAACATGCAAGCGGTTGCTCGGCTTCAATTTGTTCGCACTGCTCCTAGAAAACTGAACCAGATTTTAACTTTGGTTCGGAGAAAAAAAGTTTTGGATGCATTAAGAGAATTAAAATTTTTACCTAAAAGAGGAGCGATTATTGTGGCTAAAACCATAAAAAGCGCGGCATCCAATGCCGGGGACAAGGAGCTTAAAAATTTAAATTTAAGAGTAGCTTCTGCTTGGGTGGGCCAAGGTCCGGTTTTAAAAAGAATGAGAGCCCATGCCATGGGCAGAGGCGCAACCTATAAAAGAAAAACCTGCCATTTAACGGTCATAGTTTCTGATGGCAATGGAAAAGTAAAAGAGGAGATTTAAAACTTGGGACAAAAAGTTCACGCAAAAGGTATTCGGTTAGGCTATACTGCAGATTGGGACTCTAAATGGTTTTCTAAAAGAGATGCTCCCGCGTTGATTGAAGAAGATCAAACCATTCGCAGATATTTAAAAGAAAAATTACGTTTAGCCGCGGTCTCTAGAATTGTGATTGAACGCGCTGGAAAATATTTAAAAATTAATATTTATACTGCGCGGCCTGGAATTGTGATTGGTAAAAAAGGTCAGGATATTGAAAATATTATTAAAGATATTGAAGAAATCACGAACCTTAAAGGTTCTGTAAACGTAAGCGTTTTAGAAATTCAGCGTCCGGAAGTAGATGCGCAGCTGGTGGCAGAAGCGATCGCTTTTCAGTTAGAGAGAAATATTGGATACCGCCGCGCCATGAAAAAAGCGATGGAACGTTCCATGCAGGGAGGAGCTCAAGGCATTAAAGTGATGGTGGGCGGCCGTTTAGGCGGAGCAGAAATTGCCCGCAGAGAATGGTTAAGAGAAGGGAGAGTTCCTTTGCAAACTTTCCGAGCAGAGATAGATTTTGGTTTTACTGAAGCCCACACTAAGATGGGACGGATTGGAGTGAAGGTATGGATTTTTAAGAAAGAGCATTATAAGAAAAGCGAAAGAGAAATTAGGGACGAAGCGGCTAAACTGATTGAGAAAGAACGTTTAGAAGAATTAAGTAAGCAGGCAGAAGAAGGAAAAATTAACGTGGAACCCATTATCCCAATAGAAGAGGAAACGGAAACGCCAGAAATTCCTATTGATTTAGATGAAGAGGTAAAGGAATAATTTTTTATGTTGATGCCAACTAGGGTTAAATATCGTAAATCTCAAAGAGGCCGGTTAAAAGGGAATTCAAAGGCTGGCAATGATATTACCTTTGGACAATATGGTTTAAAAGCCATGGACAATGCATGGATTACAGCGCGTCAGATTGAGGCCACCCGCGTGGCTTTAACCCGTTTTATTAAAAAAGGCGGGAAATTGTGGGTAAGAATATTTCCAGATAAACCGATCTCAAAAAAACCCGCTGAAACCCGCATGGGAAAAGGAAAAGGAGCTCCAGAATTTTGGGTAGCGCCGGTTAAAAGAGGAAGGATACTGTTTGAGTTAGAGGGCGTTACTCCGGATGTGGCTAAAGAAGCGATGAGGCTTGCATCTCATAAACTCCCTATTCCGACGATTTTTGTGCAAAGGGAAGCTGCTTAAAATGAAAGCGCAAGATCAAGCGAATATTCGCGAATTGCCAATTCCAGATTTAAAGCTGCAATTAAAAGATTGTGAGGAAAAACTTTTTAATTTAAGATTTAAAAATTCCATAAGCCGGTTGAAAAATGGTTTAGAAATTAGAGAGCTTAGGAAGCATAAAGCTCGTTTAATAACATGGTTAAGACAAAAAGAGATTGCAGAAACGAAAAAGGCGGTGCCGGTTTGATTAAAGAAAAAGTAGGGATTGTAGTTTCAGATAAAATGGCTAAAACCCGGGTGGTGCGGGTAGAGCGTTTGGTGCGGCATAGTAAATATCAAAAGATTTTAAAAATCAGGAAAAAATTTTATGCGCATGATGAAAAAAATGAATCTAAAGAGGGGCAAAAGGTGCGCATTCAAGAGACCAGGCCAACCTCTAACTTAAAAAGATGGAAAGTTGTTCAAATTTACGCTTAAAGAAAATTAACTTATGATTCAAGAACGAACCATATTAAAAGTAGCGGATAATTCTGGCGCAAGGATAGTGCGCTGTTTCCGTATTTTGGGCGGAACCCGCAGGCATTACGCGTCTTTAGGGGATATTATTATTTGTTCTGTTCAGGATGCTTTGCCTACAGCCGCGATAAAAAAAGGGGATGTGGTCAGGGCTGTGGTTGTGCGCACAGTAAAAGAGTTTCATCGCGCGGATGGCTCTTATGTTAGGTTCGATGACAATGCGGCCTGCATTGTGGATGATAAAGGAGAACCCCGCGGAACCAGAATTTTTGGACCAGTGGCGCGGGAATTAAGAGATAAAAATTATCTTAAAATTATCTCTTTAGCTCCAGAAGTAGTATAAGGGGTGTTTTAAAAAAGATATGTGGTTAAAAAAGAAAGATAATGTTTTAGTTTTAAGCGGAAAAGACAAGGGCAAGAAAGGCGAGATCTTAAAGAAAATTGGAGATTCTAAGTTTCTTGTGGCTAAAATCAACATGGTTAAAAAACACCAGCGTTCAACGGGCCAAGAGGTAGGCGGCATCATTCAAAAAGAATTGCCTGTTAACCAATCAAAACTTGCTTTGATTTGCCCTGAATGCGACAGCCCAACCAGAGTCAAGATCTCTTTTTTAGATAATGGAGAAAAGAGCCGGGTTTGCAGAAAATGTTCAGGAAGGATTGAGTAACTCATGCAAAATAGAGAAGCTGAAAACTATCGTCCAAGACTAAAAGAATATTATAAAAGCGCTGTGATCCCTAAATTGATGGAACAGTTTGGTTATGATAACCCCATGTCTTGTCCTCGTTTAGAGAAAATTGTGGTGAATGTAGGATTGTCTCAAGCCAGGGAAGATATTAAAGTGGTGGATTTGGCAGCGGATGAAATATCCCGCATCACAGGACAGAAAGCTCAAATTAGAAGAGCAAAAAAATCAATTTCTAATTTTAAATTAAGGCAAGGCATGCCCATTGGAGTTAAGGTGACCATGAGACGTGACCGGATGTATGAATTTTTTGACAGATTAGTTTCCATTGCTGTGCCCAGAATTAGAGACTTTAGAGGTTTTAACGCGGGAGCTTTTGACGGTCATGGCAATTATAATTTAGGATTAAAGGAACAACAGATTTTTTTAGAGATTGATTTAGAAAAGGCGGATAAGGTAAGAGGGATGAATATCTCCATAGATACTTCCGCTAAAAATGATAATGAAGCAAAAGCGCTTTTAGAGTCTTTAGGATTACCTTTTAGAAAAATTAAAGAGCAGCAGCTTTTTAAAAAAGAACAGATTAAAAAGTAAGGCGGAGGAATTTAAATGGCAACGATTGCCTGGATGGCAAAAATGAGGAAACCACAAAAATATGCAACGCGCTTTAGAAACCGTTGCAGTCAGTGCGGCAGGCCAAGAGGTTTTTATCAGGATTTTGGACTTTGCAGGATTTGTTTTAGAAACCTGGCTTTAAAAGGCGAGATTCCAGGCGTTAGAAAGTCGAGCTGGTAAAAGATATGGATCCATTAGCTAATTTTTTTACTTCTTTAAGAAATGCCAGCAGAAAAGGCTTGGAAAAAGTGGATGTGCCTTTTTCTAAAATTAAAATAGCGGTTGCTAAAGTGTTGAAAGAAGAGGGATATATTCAGAATTATCGTTTGTTAGAGGAAGACCGCGTCCCATTCTTGCGGGTTCAAATGAAATATTCTGATAAAAAAGAGCCTGTGATTAACGGCATAAAAAGAGTTTCCAGACCTGGTTTAAGGATTTATGATCACTATAGAAGTTTAAAGAAAGTGGATGGAGGAATGGGGGTTGCGATCCTTTCCACTTCCAAAGGGATTTTGGCTAATAGAAAAGCAAGGCAGATGAAAGTTGGCGGGGAAATTATTTGTCATGTGTGGTAAAACCCCAGAACCAATATTGGATTGTGTGGTAAAATTTAAATGAGCAGAATTGGAAAAAAATTAATTAATATACCGGATAAGGTTTCAGTGCAAGTTCAGGATTCTTCCATAGAAGTGAAAGGTCCTCAAGGCGCTTTAACCAAACGAATCCCTCAAGGGATTACAGTGGAGGTTAAAGGCAAAGAAATTCATGTTTTAGACTCTGCTGCTTTACCTCAAAGCCATGCGCTGCATGGGCTTATGCGCACTTTAATTGCCAACATGGTTCAGGGTGTAGTTCAGCCTTGGAAAAAGGATTTAGAAATTCAAGGCGTTGGATACCGAGCTACTAAGAATGGCCAGATTCTTAATTTACAGGTTGGTTATTCTCATCCTGTAAATTTTAAAATTCCTGAACTTGTTCAATTTAATGTGGATGCGAAACAGACCCAAATATCTTTTAGCTCTCCGGACAAAGAAGTTTTAGGAAACCTGACAGCCAGAATCCGCTCTATAAGGAAACCTGAGCCTTACAAAGGAAAGGGAATTCGTTACGTGGGAGAAAGAGTTACTCGTAAGGCTGGTAAAGCCGCGGGCGCGGTAGGATCTGCCGGCGGAGGAGGAGCCAAGAAATGAGCGTAGGTTCTCTAGAACGTTATCTTTTTAGAAAAGAAAGAATTAGAAAAAAAATTTTTGGAACAAAGGAACGTCCTCGCCTTTCAATTTACAGGAGTTTAAACCATATTTACGCGCAAATTATTGATGACAGCGCAGGAAAAACTCTTGTTGCCAGCTCCTCTTTAGAACCTTTAATTAAAAAAGAATTAAAAGCTGGAGGGAATAGCAAAGCAGCTGAAATGGTTGGCAAATCCATTGCGGAAAAAGCTGTTAAATTGGAAATTAAAAAAGTGGTGTTTGATCGAGGCGGGAGAATTTTTCACGGCAGAGTAAAAGCGCTGGCAGATGGGGCTAGACTTGGGGGGCTTGAATTTTAATGAGAATTGATTCGTCTCAACTGACTTTAACTGAGAATGTGATTGCTGTTAACAGGGTGGCTAAAGTGGTAAAAGGTGGAAAACGTTTTTCTTTTAATTCCATTGTGGTTGTAGGAGATGGGGCAAAACATGTGGGAGTTGCTTTAGGAAAAGCTAAAGAGGTGCAGGCTGCGATTGCCAAAGCATCTGCCCGGGCTAGAAAAGAGTTAATTGAGGTGCCTTTAGTGGGCACAACTATTCCTCATGAAGTGATTGGCCGGTTTGGAGCTGGAAAATTGTTAATGAAACCTGCTGCGCCTGGAACTGGAGTGGTGGCTGGAGGTTCTGTGCGGGCAGTGCTAGAAGCTGTAGGCATTAAGGATATTTTAACCAAATCTTTAGGATCTTCTAATTCTTTTAATTTGGTTTATGCAACCATGGAGGCATTAAGAAATTTGCGTTCAAAAGAAAGCGTAGCCAAACTAAGAAATAAAGAATTAGCTGAGATATAAATCCATGTTTTCACTTTTCAACTTACACCCAAGTCCCGGCTCTCACCACCGCAGAAAAATTGTGGGAAGAGGGGTGGGCTCTGGACACGGACGCCATGCCACTAGAGGCATGAAAGGGCAGCGCTCTAGGAGAGGAGATTCTAAGATGGTGGGTTTTGAGGGGGGACAAATGCCTCTTTTGCGCAGAATTCCAAAACAAGGTTTTACTCCTCCTTTTAAAGAGAAACTTGAGATTGTGAACCTTG
This sequence comes from Elusimicrobiota bacterium, assembly GCA_016180425.1. Taxonomy (GTDB): domain Bacteria; phylum Elusimicrobiota; class Elusimicrobia; order 2-02-FULL-39-32; family 2-02-FULL-39-32; genus 2-02-FULL-39-32. Next base: position 68,627 of record JACPBF010000006.1, on the reverse strand, counting down.
CTGCACTAGAGGAGCATTTTGAAAATAATAGCACGGTCTCTCCTCAAACGCTTTTAGAAAAAGGTTTAATCCGAACTAATCTTCCTTTAAAAATTTTAGGGAGCGGTGAAATTAAAAAATCTCTTAAAGTTTCTGCTCAACATTTTTCCCAAAATGCTCGAGTCAAGATTGGTAAAGCCGGAGGGGAAGTTCAAGTTCTTTTGAATGCCCAAAAGAGCAAGTAAGTTTCCAGTTGCCAAAGAGGGTTTTCCCTTTATCCTTGGTTTTTGTATTGCTGGTTTCATCTTTGTTTTAATTCCATTCGTTTTTTTTCGCTTCCTTAGCTTATTTTCTTTTTTACTCGCCGCGTTTTGCATCTATTTTTTTAGAGATCCAGAAAGGGAAGTTCCACAAGATTCAACCATACTTTTATCTCCGGGAGACGGGAAGGTGCTGGAAGTTTCTGAGGAGAGTTCCCCTTATTTTGAAGGAAAAGCAAAAGTAATAAAAATATTTCTTTCCATTTTTGACGTGCACATTCAGCGCGCTCCCATGGCAGGAAAAATTTTAGGTATCGCTTATCAGAAAGGAAAATTTTTAGACGCGCGAAACCCAAGAGCAGCTTTTGAAAATGAAAATAATGTTATTGTAATTCAAACTAAAAAAAGTAAAATAGTAGTTAAACAAATCGCAGGATTGATTGCGCGCAGGATTGCCTGCTGGGTTCAAAAGGGAGAAGAAATTGAGGCTGGGCAAAAACTTGGGCTGATTCGGTTTGGTTCTCAAGTGAATTTAATTTTACCCATGGACGTGGAAGTTTGCGTTTCTAAGGGAGAGCGCTTAATTGGCGGAGTTAGTGTTGTGGCGCTTCATAAATGAATGATAAAATAATAAAAATTTTAATAAAACCGTGAAACCAGGAATTTTTCTTTTGCCCAGTATGCTGACCGCAGCCAATATGGCGCTTGGCTTTTATTCCATTACCGCTTCCATAAAAGAGAATTGGTATGCAGCTGCCTGGTGCACATTAGCCGCAATTCTTATAGATATTTTTGACGGTCGGGTTGCGCGCTGGACTAAAACAACCTCTAAATTTGGCGTTGAGTTCGATTCTTTTTCAGACTGGGTTTCTTTTGGAATAGCTCCCGCAGTGATGATGTACATGCTGGTTTTAAAAGATCATGGCAGAATTGGTTTTGCCATTGCTTTGCTTTATGTGATTTGCGGGGCTTTGCGTTTAGCTCGATTTAATATTAAATCCTTATTTGATAAAGATCAAACGCCTTATTTCATAGGGCTGCCTATTCCTGCGGCAGGGGGGATTTTAGCGTCTTTTGTAGTGCTTTATGATATTTGGGCGGAAGGCAAAAAAGCAAGAACCATTAAACTTGTTATGAGCCAAGTCCCGGCTTTTTTTCATCTTTTGCCAGCCATTGTTTTTGTTTTAAGCATTTTGATGATTTCTGAATTAAGATACTCTTCTTTTAAAAAAAGCAACATGCTGAAAGTGCGAACTCTGCGCACTTTTTTAATCACTATTTTGGTCTGTTTAATGATTTATATTTATCCTCAAAACACAATTTTTATTTTATTTGTAAGTTATATCTGTTCTGGGGTGATTGAATATTTTTGGAGAATCTCTCTTAAAAGACAACCCAAAAGGGATTTAGAAATTGAGGTCCCTAACGGCAAATCTTGGGAGATCAAAAGAAAAAATTTAGGTTAAAATAGATGCTCATGAAAGAAAAAATCTTTATTTTTGATACCACGTTACGAGATGGAGAACAATCTCCCGGCTGCAGCATGGATGCAAAAGAGAAACTTGAGATTGCGCATCAGTTGGCTCGGTTAGGGGTGGACATTATTGAGGCTGGTTTTCCAATCTCTTCCCCGGGTGATTTTGAAGCTGTAAAGAAAATAGCGGAAACTGTGGGCAGAGAAAAAAAAGGAACAGAGTTTCCTCAAATCTGCGGCCTATCCAGGGCAATTAAGAACGATATTGATGTTTGCTGGAATGCAGTCAAGGGGGCTAAAAACGGCAGGATTCATACTTTTCTTGCCACTTCAGACATCCACATGAAATATAAATTAAAAATGACAAGGTCCCAAGTTTTAGAGCGGGCCTATGAGATGGTAAAATATGCGCGCAAATATACGGACAACGTTGAATTTTCTCCGGAAGATGCGGTGCGGTCTGATTTAGATTTTTTAGCGCAGGTGGTTACTGCCGCAATTGATGCAGGAGCCTCCACTGTCAATATTCCAGACACTGTGGGTTATGCCATCCCTCTAGAATTCGGCCAGCTCATTAAGAACCTTTTTGAAAGAGTTCCTAATATTAAAAAAACAGTTTTGTCTGTTCATTGCCACAATGATTTGGGTTTAAGCGTTTCTAATTCTTTATCCGCGGTCTTGAATGGCGCTCGGCAAATTGAATGCACCATCAATGGCTTGGGAGAGAGGGCAGGGAACGCTTCCTTAGAAGAAATTGTCATGATTTTAAAGACAAGATCAAATATTTTTAATGTGGAAACAAATATTAATACCAGTGAGATACATCGTACCAGCCGTTTGGTGAGCCAAGTGACAGGCATGGTGGTGCAGCCCAATAAAGCGGTAGTGGGGGCTAATGCTTTTGCTCATTCTTCAGGCATTCATCAGGATGGAATGATTAAACACCGAGACACCTATGAGATTATGAATCCAGAAGATGTAGGCATTGAAGAAAGCACGCTTTTATTAACTGCGCGCTCTGGAAGAAATGGATTGAATAACCGTTTAAAACATTTGGGTTTTGAACTTTCTAGCAAAGAGATGGACCTTTTATTTGAAAAGTTTAAAGTTTTGGCTGACAAGAAAAAATATGTTTTTGACGATGATCTAATCGCGCTTCTTACTGAAGGTAAAGCTGAAACCCGGGAATCTTATGTTTTGGAATATTTAAATACTTCTTCCGGCACAGGAACTATTCCTACCGCCACAGTGCGTTTAAGGATGGGGGATAAAATTTTTCAAGAAGCTGCCTGCGGGGACGGACCTGTAGATGCCTCTTATAAAGCGATTGATAAAATTACAGGCAAGAGCGTAAAATTGGAAGATTACTCTTTAAGGGCGATCTCTAGCGGCAAAGATGCTTTAGGAGAAGTCACGGTTCGCTTAGATCAAGGCGGGCAGAAAATGATTGGACGCGGCACTTCCACAGATATTATTGAAGCCAGCGCAAAAGCGTATCTGTCCGCGGTGAACCGCCTGCTTTTTTCCAAAAAAACGACTTTCCAAAAAAAGAGTCAAGAACAATTGTAAAATAATTACAAAATGAAACTAAAACAAAAAGGGTTTAAAATTTTCTTTGGTTTAATCCTTTTTTTCTTGCTTGAGAATTTTCTTTTTGCTTTAGAAGTTGCGCCTCTTATTAATTTACGGCTGCTTGGCGGCCAATATGTTTTTGAAAGCCAGGAATCTAACGTGTCCGGCAATATCCATGCGCTCCTATCCCCGGCAATCTCTTTTAACAAACAGTGGTCTTTAATCCCTACTATTTCAAGCAGCTGGAGAGGCATAAAATCTGTGCAGGAATTAGTTGGCGGAGGAACGCTTTTTCAACAAACCCAAGACCATGCAGCCAATCTAAAAGGAATTTTTCGTTATAGCAAAGAATGGCAATTTAAAGCAGGGGGAGGATACAGAATTCAGCTATTGAAGGAAACTAAAGATGAAGATTGGGGTGACGGGCTTTTTGATTTTCGTAAAGCATCTGCCAATTTAGAAGTTGAGAATCAGGGTTTAGAGATTTTTACCTATCGTTTAGGGTATGATTTTTATTCCATTGATTTTAATAATTTTTCTTCTTTAGAATCTCAAAAAAGGGATTTGGGCAGAGAAAATGTCGCGGCTAAAACCTTAAATACCAATAATCATGCGGGTTTTATAACCCTAAACGCTCCTTTTACTTTTATAAATGAGAAAGAGGGAAAAGCAGAAGTTTCTTATTATTTTACAGCTCGTAATTTTACAGATCAAAAGATTGTTCTTATCTCTGGAGACTTGTCTGGGGATTTAAGAAAAGATCAGAGCCACATGCTGAACGCTCAACTTTTTTTCCCAGTCCTCTCTTTAGAGCGGGTAAAAGTCCTGATGGAGATTAAAGGAGCTTACAGTGTTATTGATTCTAATCAGCATAACTATGACGCTAAAAAGACTCAATTTAATTCAAATTATTATTCTTACAGAGATATTTCAAATTCAACAAATTTTAATTTTCTTATGGGAAGTCTTCCTACCATTTTTAGTTCTGGTTTTAGTTATGCAAGAAGAAACTATTCAGATAGACCGGTTCAGGATTCAAATGGGAATTATGGCGCTGGAACTGTTCATCTAAATGAATATTACGCGAATTTTTCTTTTACAATGCCGCTTAACAAATTTTTTAAATTTCAGCTGCTTTCAAATTTTGGCTGGTCCAGATCTAACATGAAATATGAAAAGACCTATCGTTATAATTACCATACCTTTACTTATCTTGCAGGCATCCTTTACGAATATTAGCCCGAATAATTCACTTGGATTGTGGAATTCGACAAAAAATCCAGCCATTTTTTCTTCACAAAAAAGTTCGTGAATACTTTCAAGTATTCTCTCGCTTTTTTGTTTCGAAAAAACGGCTGTCTTTTTCGTCTCAGTTCTCACAACCAAGTGAATTATTCGGGCTAGAACATCCATTCTAATCTCGTGAATTTAACAGACATTGAAAACCTTCTTAAAGCCAACAGAATACTCTCCTCTACCTTAGAAATTGACAAACTTTTAAAAGTTGTTTTGGAACTGGCCGCAGAAGTGGTGCGCGCTGAGACCGGCTCTCTTCTGATTTTGGATGAAAAAACCAATGAATTAGTTTTTGATGTTGCTCTAGGAAATGCTGGCCAAACCTTAAAAACTATTCGTTTGAAATTAGGCGAAGGGATTGCTGGTTGGGTGGCAAAAGAGAATAAGCCTTTAATTGTGAACGATCCTGCCAATGACCCCCGTTGGACTAGGAGGGCTGACGATAAAACAAAATTTATTACCCGAAGCATCCTTTGTGTGCCTATGGTGCATCAGGGAAAAATTTTAGGAGTGGTTCAGGCGATCAATCGGAAAGACTCCTCTGGCTTTTCAGAGGAGGATAGAATCGTTTTAGAGGCGTTCGCATCCCAGGCAGGAGTGGCTCTGCAAAACGCAAGATTATTTTCTTCTTTGAAGCAGGAAAAAGAAAAAGTGGAAACGATATTTTCTGAGATGTCAGAGGGAGCTTTGCTGATAGAGGATAAAGGAAATTTGCTTTTATGCAACCCCTCTGGTTCTAGGTTGTTGGCGATTAATGAAGAAGAGAAAAATAATATTTGGGAAATTTTTAAAAATTTTTTTCTCAATCCTCCTCTGGCTCAATTTATCAAAAGTGAATCTAACCATATTACTTTTGAAGCGACCCGAAAAGAAGGAAAGAGCTTGATCCTTTCTGGTTTAATGAAAAAAATTATTTCAGAAAAAAAAGAGTTAATTGGTTATTTAACGATTCTTAGGGACGTCACTTTAGAAAAGAAAGAAGAAAAACTAAAAAGGGATTTTCTTTCTTTAATGTCGCACAAATTAAAAACCCCTCTAGTGGCGATTACGGGATACACTCCCATGCTTTTAGAAGACGAGGAGCTTCCTAAACTTCAGCCATACTTTAAAAAAGCGATTGAAGCGATTCATAATCAAGGGATTCATTTAAAGCAGCTCGTGGAAAAACTGATTTTATTTTCTCTGATTGAGGCAGAGGAATTGAAATTAAATAAAAGGCAAAGTGAAATAAAAAAGATTGTCCTAGAAGTTATCGCCGGAATGAAAACAGTTTTGGAGGAGAAGAAAATTAATTTGGTTTTGGATGAATCTCTGGATAGAATTCCAATGATGCCGCTAGATCAGGAAAAGTTTAAAGAAGTGATTAAGTGCCTGATGGAAAATGCGATTAAATTTAACCCAAAAAACGAGAAGAATATCACCCTTTCTGGAATGATCAATAGTTTAGAGATTTGCATTTCTATTAGAGACAATGGCGCTGGAATTCCCAGCGAAGAGTTTGATAAAATTTTTCAAAAGTTTTATCAGATTGAAGAATCTTTTACAGGACAAGTGGAGGGAGCGGGCTTAGGCTTAGCTTTAGTCAAGCGTTTGATAGAGGTTCATGGCGGGCGGGTGGAGGTAGAATCTAAAATGGGAGAGGGAAGCGTTTTTATCATCCATTGTCCCATCTTAGATTCTAAAAATTCAAAATGATGGATTGGAAAATTTTAGAACCTGTATTAATTTTTGGAGATTATAGTGAAATTTATGCGGAAGAGTCTTACGGACAAGTCATTAGTTTTGAAGACGGCAAAACTGATGAGATTGAGAGCGGGCAATCCAATGGTCTTGGTTTAAGATATGTTGAAGGGGAAGAAACTCGTTTTGGCCATGTGGATGGCTGTGATCAGGAATCTATCTTTAGATTAAAGCAAGAGCTCTCACAAGGTTTAAAGAGCATTCAGCAGATAGAATTGCCTTCTCAACCAATGCCTTTGCGGCACAAAATTTTAAAAAATCCCCTTGAGATTTCTTTGGATAAAAAAATAAAAATTCTTCAAACAGCAGACCATGCTGCTCATTCAGTGAAGGGAAGTGAAACCATTCGTCAGGTCTCTTTAACTTTAGGGGAGCGCGTTAAAAAAATATACTGTATTTCTCAAGAAGGGGGTTTCTTCTCTTCTTTCTCTGAAGAAAGAGTTTATACGGTATTTGCAGTCACGGTAGTGGCATCAAAAGATCATACTTTGCAGACAGCTACAGAGGTGATAGGAGCTCTCTCTGGATTTGAAGTTTTTGATAGCACGGACCCCTCGGAAGTTGCGGTGAGAGCTGCTAAGCGAGCCATACAAAAATTACTGGCGCCATCTGCTCCAACTGGCGAGATGCCAGTGATCTTAGAAGCTCAAGCCGGCGGCACCATGATCCATGAAGCGATTGGCCATTCTTTGGAAGCGGATGGAATTCAAAAAGGGATTTCTCCTGTTTATGCTGGAAAAATTGGCGCGCAGGTTGCGAATGAAAAGATTACAGTTTATGACGATCCAACCCTGAGCTCTTTCCGGGGTTCATTCTTCTATGATGATGAAGGGACAAAATCTGAAAAAACCATTTTAGTGGAAAAAGGCATTCTTAAAAATTATCTTTATGACCGTTTTTCTGCCAGAAAAGAAAAGATTAAGTCCAATGGACATGGCAGAAGAGAATCTTACGCGCATAAACCAATTCCAAGAATGTCTAATACTTTTATTGGTTCTGGACCAGATGATCCTAAACTTATTTTAGCTTCAGTTGAAAATGGGCTCTTAGTTCGCCGCATGGGCGGCGGACAGGTGAACCCTGTAACAGGAGATTTTGTTTTTGAGGTAGAGGAAGGTTATTTATTGGAGAATGGCAAAATAAAGAGTATGGTTCGAGGCGCATCCCTGCTAGGCAATGGGCCAGCAGTGCTTAAGTCCATTGATTTGGTGGGGAATGATATGGGGTTTGGTGTGGGAACTTGCGGGAAAGATGGGCAAGGTGTGCCGGTTTCTGACGGCCAGCCCACCATAAGAATTCCAAAACTTCTGATTGGAGGACAATAAATATTCGGGTTTAAAATGAGCAATTCAGAGCTCACCCTAAATGATAAGATGATGAACAATTTTTATAAAGGTAGAAAAGTCCTTGTTACAGGCGGTTTGGGCTTCCTAGGAAGTAATCTTGCTCATCAGTTAGTAAAATCTGGGGCAAAGGTTACTCTCCTAGATTGTCTTTTAGAAGCTCATGGCGGCAATCCCTTTAATATCCATGGAATTAAGAAAGAAGTTGAATGGGTTAAAGGGGATATACGCAATTTTTCTCTTGTTCAGAGATTGATTAAAGGAAAAGATCTGCTTTTTAACATTGCAGCCCAAACCAGCCATACAGACAGCATTGCCCATCCTTTTTTAGATGTAGAGATCAATACAAAAGGGCAAATCAATATTTTAGAGTCTGCAAAAACAGACAACCCTCTTTTAAAAATTGTTTATTGCTCTACCCGCGCGGTTTACGGCGCTTCTAAAAAAAAAGTTTTAGATGAGGAAATTTTGCCAAACCCTATGGATATCTATTCTGCGGATAAACTTGCGGGAGAAAATTATCATCGCATTTACGCAAAAGTTTTTGGATTAGATACTATTATTTTAAGATGCGCCAATGGTTATGGGCCAAGAGCCCAAATGCTTCAGCCTTCTTTTGGCATTTTAAATTGGTTTATTCGTTTAGCGTTGGACAATCAGGAGATTAAAATTTTTGGAGATGGAAAACAGGTAAGGGATTATGTGTATGTTTCGGATATTGTGCAGGCGTTTTTAAACGCGGGCGCAGTTCAGCAAGGACAAGGCAACATTTACAATGTAGGGTGCGGAAAGGGGATCCCTTTGATTGAAATTGTAAAAAAGATCGTGAAGATCGCAGGATCTGGAAAAATTGTTTACGTGCCATGGCCAGAAACAAATAAGAAAATTGATGTGGGAGATTTTACCGCAAATATTGATAAAATTAAAAAGGAAATTGGCTGGCAAGCAAAGGTTTCTTTGAAAGAGGGACTTCAAAAAACTATCGAGTTTTACAAAGAGAACAAAAAATATTATTGGTGACTTTAGAGGAGGTACTATGAAATTTGTAGTCTATGGTATAATCACTACTTTTTTATTTGTAGGAATGGGATGTTACCAAACAGTTAATAAAGGAGAGAAACTTATGGTTATTTTTGAAACAACGATGGGAAAAATCAGCTGCAAGCTTTTTGAAAAAGAAACTCCAATCACAGTAAAAAATTTTATTGACTTGGCAGAAGGCAAAATTGAGTGGATGGATCCAAAGAGCGGGGAAAAAGTAAAAAAGAGATTTTATGATGGTTTAATTTTTCATCGGGTTATTCCAAATTTTATGATTCAAGGAGGCTGCCCCATTGGCAATGGCACTGGCGGGCCAGGATACCAATTCCAGGATGAGATTGTTCCAACCATTACATTTGATCGGCCTGGAAAACTTGCCATGGCTAATGCCGGACCTGGAACCAATGGATCTCAATTTTTTATCACTCATATTCCTACTCCTTGGTTAAATGGTCATCACACTATTTTTGGGGAAGTGGTGGATGGGCAAGATGTGGTGATGGCTATTGGCAATGCGCAAAAAGGACCCGGAGATAAACCGCTAACCCCAGTCATTCTTCAAAAGGTGACGATCCAAAGATCAAAATGAAAAAAAAGGTAAATCCGGATTTTGCAAAGTCCATTATGAAATATTCAGGTTCAAGCCAACGTCCTATTATGAAAATAGCCAAAAGATGTATTATATTCTTCATTTTCATCCTTCAGGATGTGCGCAGCTCATGACAACTATTGCAAAATACGGGTTAAACCTGAATATTGCATTAGGACGTTGGATTCGACGAATGATGGCGGACTTTTTTGTCCTCAAAAAGTTCGACCGTAGGCAATGCTACGCTCTCACTTTTTTCGTCGAAAAAGTCTCGCCCTCATTCGTCTCGGTCCTAACGCCTAATGCAATATTCAGGTTAAAAACAGTTTTTTTCCTTTTAGGTAGTTTACTTTTATTTTTTGCTTCATTTTCATTTGCTGAAACTGTAGAAAAAGAGAGTTGGAAGCCGCAGATTTTTATTTATCAGCCGCCTGCTCCTGCCATTAGCACCAGTCCTGTTTTTAAAAGCGTGGATCCACAAATTATTCAGAAGATTATTGATTTGTTGGAAGAGCCTAATTTAGGAAAATTAGAGGACATAGAAGAAATCCCTACCCTTAAAGAAATTAATTCTTTTATAACCCCGCAGGGTTTTGAGTTAAAAAATCGTTATACCCGTTTAGGCGTGGTACTTTCTGAATCCTTAGGATGGGAAGAGGTTAAACATATTCGCGTGATCAGCGAACAGAATTTAAAACAGCGTTTAACCACAGTGGCTCGCTGGGATCATTCTCCGAACGTGCGTTCCATCGCTCTAATAGCCCTGGCTTCCTTAAAGGATAAAAATGATTTAGTTTATTTTAAGGAAGCGCTTTGGTCTAGAAATATCGGCATCCGTTTTGCCACGGTTGAAGCTTTAGTTAAGTGGAACCTTCAGGAATCCATCGAGCTTTTACAAGAGATCTCAAATAGGGATGAATCTAAATTAATACGAATTTTTGCGCAAGGCAGTTTAGCTCTTTTGGGTGATCCTAGAGGAATAAAGTTTTTGCGTGAAAATTTAGAGGATAGAGATTGGCTGATCAGAACCTTTTCCGCTAAGTTTATAGGAGAGGTTGGCACAGAAGAAGATTATGATCTTTTGCTGGATCAACTAAATCGGGAACAGACTGCAACTCCCAATGAGTTTGTGATTACAGAGATTTCCATTGCTGCTTTAAAACTTTTTCCTCAAAAGATAGAAAAAGAAAAGCTTGAGCGGGAAAGGAAAGCTCTGGAGAAAAAAAAGAAAAAAGGATTAGTTGTTCCTCCTCAAAATGAGCCGCAGGCAAAGAAAGAGCCGCTCTTAAAAAAAAGAACTTATTTTGAGCTAGACCCTTTGATTGTTACAGCTCCCCGCTTAAGGATTCCCCAGACAGAATTGGTGGATTCAAGAATTAATTTTCAACTTTTAAAAATTGTGCAGGAAAAAGAGGACTTTAGAGTCACTCAAGAAATGATTGACCAGTCCACTGCCTATAGGGATTTAAATGAGCTTGTGACCCCAAACGGCATTCGTTTAAAAGCCCGATATACAGTATTAGGATTTCTTTTAACAGAAGGGCTTGCAGGCACAAAAGATTTTCAATTAAAAAATGAGTTAGCCCGGATTGTCCGAGAAGGGAAAAATCCAGATGTGCGTTCTTTTGCCTTGATCGCATTAGCCTATTCTAAGGATAGAAGTCACCTGGGTCTTTTTCAAAACGCTTTAAGGAGCGAGCATGCGGCAGATCGTTTTGCGGCGGTAGAGGCCATGGAAATTTGGGGTTATGAGGAAGCAATTTCTATTCTTGTAGGGGTTACAAAATTAGACACTTCCCCTTTTGTGCGAGTTTTTGCCGCAGGAGCGATTTTAAGAATGGGGGATCTTTTAGGGAAAGATTTTCTTATTCGTTCTTTGGATGAGGAGGATTGGGTCAGTAAGGCCATGGCGATGCGTTATCTGGGCGAGTTAGGAGGAGCCCAAGAATATCCTAAATTATTATCTTATTTTGGATCAGACCAAAAAAAGTTTGTGCAGGCTGAAATGTGTTCCAGTCTGCTTCGTCTTCACGCAAAAAGATTTAAAGAAGAAGGGGAATAAGCCTATAGAGGCATAACCAACTGATTCTTTGGTCTAAAAGCACGAGACAAAGTGTTTTGTTGGAGCATAAATTTTTTTAAAAGGGTGGTGTAAAATGATTACGTTATTTAAAGGCATGGCTTTAACCGGTGGGGAATGGGTCATTTATCTTTTGGGAATCTGCTCAATTCTTGCTGTTGCTGTGATGGTTGAAAGAACCATACTTTTTTCTAAGGAAAAAAAGGAATTTAAAAAAGTAGAAGAAGAGTTTTTAAAAGTTTTGCAAAGCCTGAATTTTAATCAAATTTCTCAAACCTTTCAAAATTTTACAGGTCTTTCAGGAACGATCCTGCGCACTGGACTTTTACAAAGCCAAAGAGGGGCTCAGGCTGTAGAAGAAGAGATTCTTTCAGTTACTTCTAAAGAAAAACAGAGATTAGAAAAAAGAATGATTATACTAGGAACCTTAGGCAACAACGCTATTTATATTGGTCTTTTTGGAACTGTATTGGGAGTGATCAAAGCGTTTCATGACCTTAGTGAAAACGGCAATTCAGGTCCGGAAGTGGTGATGCAAGGGCTTTCTGAAGCGCTGATTGCAACTGCTGTGGGCCTTTTAGTGGCTCTTCCTTGCGTGGTGGCTTATAACATTTTGCAAAAACAGATCAAAGATTTACTTTTAGATACGGAATCTTTAGCCAGGCTGCTTTTAGCTAAACTTAAATCTTAAAAGACTTAAAAGAAGATACTTGCTAGTGTGGTGTCCCTAACGCTTCTTTACTTTTGGCTCGACGGAGAAAAAACACCTTCCGTCGGAAAGGGATTTACGAGACACTACACTAGATTGGGTTGTAAGTTTTATATAAATTATTCAGGCAAATAGAAGTTTAAGGATTTTTAGATGAATATTTCTCAAACGGACGAAGAATCTATAACCGCAATCAATATCGCTCCATTGGTGGATGTGGTGCTTGTGCTTTTAATTATTTTTATGGCCACTGCTCCTTTGATTCATAGGAGATCCGTAAATGTGAATGTGCCTAAGGCCGCGTATGCGGAACAAAAAGTCACTGCTGCTTTAAACCTTGCCTTTACAGAAAAAAGAGAGCTTTATTTGGGAGAAGATAAAATCTCTCAGCACGATTTAAAATTTCAACTTTCCAGCATGCTGCGGGCTGATCCTGGATTACATATCGCTCTTTTAGCGGATCAAACCATCCCTTATGGGGAAGTGGTTGAGATTCTTGATCTGATCAGAGGCTCTGGCGTGAAAAAAATAGCTTTGGAAGTTCGTTCAAAAAAAGTTGAGTAACTCAACTAGTGTGAATGAAGAGACTCTTTTTAAAAAAGCTCTTATTTTTTCCATTCTAGTTCACTCTCTTTTTTTGGCAAGCATCCATTTAAGGAATATTTTTTTTGGAGAGGGAACACAGCCTCAAACTCTGGAAATAGATCTTACCAAACCTTTTCATGTTGGCGGCAATCCTTTATTAAAACCTGGAGGCGGAACAACTCTACAAATTCCAAAAGTAGAAGGAAAACCGGCTGTGTCTGAAGTTTTTAGTGAAAAAAAACAGAGCCCTAAGGAGTGGTTTTTACCTGGCCCTGATGTAAAAGAGACTGAAAAAAGAGAAATGGAAAGCGGCCCAAATATTGAAAAAATTCCAGGCAGTTCAGAAGAAGGCGAAGGCGAGGGTTTTTATGGAACCGGTGGGGGGCAGGGCGGGGGTGAAGGACAGGGGGGTGGAATCCCATTATCTCGTTTCCCAAAACTGTTAAACAGAAGAGAGATTTTAAAGTTGCTGAAGAAGCATTATCCTCCTCAGGAACGGCAATTAGGAACAGAAGGAGTCGTGGTGGTGGATCTTCATTTAAGCGCAGAAGGGATGGTTTTGGGAATGGAGGTGATTGAATCTGCAGGACTCTCTTTTGATCAGGTGGCAAAAAAAGTTTCCACAAAAATGCGTTTTTCTCCAGCCCTGTTACAGGACAAACCGATTGCAGTAAAAATTCGTCAAAGCATCATCTTCCAATTAGAGGATTAAAACAATTAAAAAAATAGATCCGATTTGCGGCATGGCAGGAAAGATTTCTGCTCATGGAGCATGGTTTTGTTCTATTCATTGCGTGCGGCAGTTTGAAAAGGAAAAAGCTCTTTCTCCATTAAAAGAAGAAATTTTGCGCGCTGTGGAAAAAAAATCGGTTTATTCTTACCCGGTTTTTTGGGTAAGTTTAACGATTGTTTTTATTTTAGTTTTATCTCAATTTATATTCTACTTATCAGATTTTCCGAATTACTTTTGGATCTATTTTAAAAAAATATGGTTTCCTTTGGTTCTTGGTTTTCTTATCGGCGGTTTTATAGAAGTTTATATCCCAAGAAGCTATATTTCTAAATCTCTGGCAGGTTCAAGCTTTAAGACAATCCTGCGAGCAGTTTTTCTTGGTTTTATTTTTAGCGGCTGCTCTCATGGCTGTTTAGCGATTGCTCTAGAGCTGTATAAGAAAGGCGCATCTCCTTCCGCAGTCATATCTTTTCTTTTAGCTAGTCCCTGGGCGAATATCTCCATTACTCTTTTACTTTTTAGTTTTTTTGGAACTAAGGGAATCCTGATAGTCTTAGGCGCTTTTGTGGTTTCTTTTTTTACAGGTTCTCTTTTTGCTTTTTTAAGTAAAAAAGGAATGGTTGAAAAAAATTTCAATAGTTTAGATTTTTTAGATCAGTTTTCTATAAAAAAAGACATTCAATCCCGCTGGGAAAATTATCATTTCCATGCAACTGTTTTTATAAAGCAAGATTTTCCTAAAATTTTTATAGGAGCGTTTCATTTGTCTCAGATGGTTTTATGGTGGGTTTTGTTAGGAATGACTCTTGCTTCTTTAGCCGGGGTTCTTATCCCCGCAACTTTTTTTCACAATTGGATGGGAAAAAGTTTTTTGGGAATGGGGGTTACCTTAGGTTTTGCAACGATTCTTGAGGTTTGTTCTGAAGGCACTGCTCCTCTTGCTTTTGAGATATATCGTCAAACTCATGCTTTTGGCAATACGTTTTTATTTTTAATGGCTGGGGTTATTACAGATTATACGGAAATCGGCCTTTTGTGGACTAATATTGGTTGGAGGACAGCGCTATTTCTTCCTATCATAGCTGTTCCAGCCACGCTTCTTATCGCCACACTATTTAATTTTTTTTGAACCCGGATTATGCTGCGTCATATTCTATATGTGATTGGCTGAGGACTTGACTTCTTATCAAAGGGCTAAGGAAATTAGGGGTATTGAGATCTACTTTTCTTCCTAAGAGGGTTGAGAGCTCATCTTCTAGCTTAAAGAATGCTAGGCCTGGAACGTGTCCAGGCTCAAACTCCACAAGAATATCAATATCGCTCTCTGGGTTGAAATCTTGTCTTAAAACAGATCCAAATAATGCCAACTTTTTTATGTGATTTTTTTGGCAAAAATTGGACACCCATTTTCGATCTATTTTAATCTTTGGGGTGTTAGTGTTTTTGGTGTTCATGTAACAATGTTACAAAAATTTTATAAAAAGTTTAAGACTTAGTCAGCAAGTTTTTAAATACCATTACACATCAAGAGAGGAATAGTTTTTCAAAATCAAGTAAAGAAACTTGACAAAATAGTCAGGTTTCTTAACTTGACAAACCATGATGGTCTGCTATAATTATTATTATGCCTAACAATCTAACCATTCGGGTAGGAGGGGATACCGGCACAACGACCGGTGTTATTTCTACTGGGGAAATGATTACTCTCGCCTTAGCCCGTTCTCAATACGATGTATTTACCTTTAGAACCAACCCTGCGGAAATCAAAGGCGGTCAAGCGATGTTTCAGGTGCGAATGGGCAACCATCCAGTGCTTTCTCAAGGGACCAACCTGGATGTTCTGATTGCTTATGATGAAGAATGTCTTAAAATGCATGGGAAAGATTTAAAAGCAGAAGGACTTTTAATTTTTGATGCTGATGTTTTTATGGCGGAGGATATGTATAAAGAACAGGCTTATGGAGTGCCATTTATCTCTTTAGCTCAAAAGGATGCCGGAAATAAAAAAGCTAAAAATGTGGTTGCCATGGGGGTTGTTGCTGAAATTCTAGGCCTTCCCTTAGAATCAGTTAAACAAGTGGTTAAAGAACAGTTTCAACATAAGCCTGAAAACGTAATTGAAGCTAATTTAAAAGCTTTAGAATCAGGCTGGTCCTGGGCTTTAAAAAATAGCGTGCTTAAAGATTTTGCAGTTAAGCCCAGAGAGCTAAAAACTTCTAAGCTGATGATGTCTGGCAATGAAGCGATGGCTGCAGGAGCACTCCATGCGGGCTGTCGTTATTATGCAGGGTATCCTATTACGCCTGCTTCTGAAATTTTAGAATTTATGCAAAAACAGCTGCCAAAATTTGACGGGGTCGCGATTCAAACTGAAGATGAGATTGCTGCTGTGATCTCTTGTATTGGAGCTTCTTTTGCAGGGGCTAAAGCAATGACAGCAACCAGCGGCCCTGGTTTTTCTTTAATGTTGGAAGCTCTAGGACTTTCTTCCATGACAGAAACTCCAATTGTAATTATAGATTGCCAGCGCGGCGGCCCTTCCACAGGGCTTCCTACAAAAACAGAACAATCTGATTTAATGCAAGCGGTTTTTGGCGGACATGGAGAAGCTCCAAGAGTGGTGATGGCTCCAGCAAATGTAAAAGATTGTTTTTTTGGAATTATTAAAGCATTTAATATTGCGGAAAAATATCAGATCCCTGTAATCATGCTTTCAGACCAGTCTCTTTCCCAAAGAACACAAACCTACACAAGACCTAAATTAAACACCATTCCAGTATGGGATAGAATCAAGGCGAATGGCAGCAGCGCTGGGGAATATTTAAGATATCAAATTACAGATAATGGGGTTTCTCCTGTGGCTCTTCCAGGCAAAGATTCTTCAACTTACGTGGCGACTGGATTAGAACATAATGAACATGGATATCCTACTTATACGCCTGCTAACCATTTTAGAATGACTACTAAAAGACATAAAAAATTAGAATACATAGCAAAAGAAAAGGGATTTACACGCCGTTTTGGAGATGAACAGGCTAAAGTGGGCATTCTTTCTTGGGGTTCTACAGAAGGGCCTATTGAAGAGGCGATTCGCAAGGCAAATCAACTTGGGTATGAAGTAGCTGCTTTGCAGGTAAAAATGCTGCATCCTTTGCCAGATGAAGAGATTCGCAATTTTTTAAGTTCCGTGCAGCAGGTGATCGTACCTGAACTGAATTTTACAGGACAGTTCAATCAGATTATTCGAGCAAAATATTTAATCCCAACGATTCGTTTAAACAAATGCGCTGGCATGCCTTTTACCCCGGAAGAGATCTTAAATAAAATTGAGGAAGTTATTACTAAAACTTAAAAATCATGGCTAATGTAAATACGCACGTGCAATCAGTTGCTGATATTAAAAGTAAGGTAAACCCAGTCTGGTGTCCTGGCTGCGGGGATTTTGGGGTGCTTTCTGCCATTTATAGAGCTTGCCTTATAATGGATTTAGATTTAAAAAATACCGTGATTGTTTCAGGCATTGGTTGTTCAGGCAGACTTCCTATTTTTACTAAATGTTATGGTTTTCATGGAGTGCATGGACGGGTTTTGCCTACTGCTACAGGCATAAAATTAGCTAATCCAAATTTGGAAGTGATTGCAGTGGGCGGCGATGGAGATGGTTTAGCTATTGGCGGAGGCCATTTCCCTCATGCAGCTAGACGGAATGTGGACATGACCTATATCATGATGGACAACTCCACTTATGGATTAACTAAAGGACAAGGTTCTCCCACCACTTCCCCTGATTTTCATTTAAAAGCTTTGCCTTATGGGGTGCAAGAAGAAAATTTAAACCCAGTAGCTTTGTCCTTAGCTTATGATGTTTCTTTTGTTGCACGGGCTTTTTCCGGCGCCATTGATCAAATGACTGATTTATTTGTTAAGGCAATAAAACATAAAGGTTTTTCTTTTGTGCATTCCATAAGCCCTTGTACTGTTTTTAATGATACCTACAAATATTACCGTGAAAGAATTGTCAATATTCCAGAGGAGCATGATGTTCATAATAAAAAATCCGCTTTAGATCTTTGGCAAATAAAAGGAAAAGTTTATCTGGGCGTTTTTTTTGAATCTGGCAGAGAAGATCTTGGAACCACTTTAAAGAATCTTTCACAATCTGTGCAAAACAAATCCGGCAAAGGTTCTATAGATAAATTGTTTGATCAGTTCTCTTAAGTTTGACCAAAAATAATTTTTAGAATCATTGCTTTTTTGTAATTTTTTTCAGCCCTCCTTTCTTATCTATGCAGCACATTATCCATCAAATTTGATTTCCTAATACAAAAATTCGGGTTCAAGGTTGATCTTGAGCGCAAAACTTGAGTATAATTAATAAATTATGGCAGTTGCATTAGATGCGAATAATTCAATGGCTGAGCTTAAAAATTCAAAAACACTTTCTCCCTCTCACTCTGGTTTAGAAGATATGGTTGCCACAGAATCTTCCATCTGTTTTATTGATGGCCCGCGTTCCCGCCTTATTTATAGAGGATATTCCATCAATGATTTAGCCAATCAAACTACCTTTGAAGAAATTATTTATCTTCTTTTATTTAAGAAGCTGCCGAATTCTCAGGAACTTAAAGCATTCTCTCAACAGTTAGCGCAGGAAAGAAAATGTCCGGAAAAATTTATTGAAAGAATGAATTCCATCCCAAAAACAATTCATCCCATGACTGTTTTAAGAACTATGGTTTCAGCTTTAGCTTTTTTTGATCCAGACGCGGATCAAGTGAATTTTGATTCAAATTTAAAAAAGAGCATTAAGAGCATTGCTCAAACCCCCACCATCATTGCTGCTTGGGATAGGATTCGGAATGGGAAAACTCCAGTTGAGCCAGATCAAAATCTTACCCATTCTGAAAATTTTCTTTATATGTTATCCGGAAAAAAGCCGGAACCATTGAGCGCTGAAGCCTTTAATTTATATCTTGTATTGCTTGCGGATCATGAGCTCAATGCTTCTACTTTTGCTTTGAGGGTAACAGCCTCCACTCTTTCAGATTATTATTCAGGGATCACCACAGCGATCGGAGCTTTAAAAGGACCATTGCACGGCGGAGCGAACGAACAGGTTTTAAAGATGCTTTTAGAGGTTGGAGCGGTTTCTAATGTGGAGGCGTATCTTGAAACCGCATTTAAGGAAAAGAAAAAAATTATGGGTTTTGGACATAGGGTTTATAAAGCGCTGGACCCAAGATCCCCGCTTTTAAAAGAGATGGCAGAAAAAGTATGTAAAAAAACCAGAAACGAAAAACTTTTTGAGATCTCTAAAAAAATTGAAGGGATTGTGACCCAAGCCAAGAAACTGCCCTCTAATGTGGATTTCTATTCTGCAACCCTGCTCTATTGCGCAGGGATACCCATAGATTTGTTTACCCCAATGTTTGTGATGAGCCGTATTGCTGGCTGGAGCGCTCACTATTTAGAGCAGATTGGGGATAATCGTCTGATTCGGCCTCGGGCTGAATATCGAGGAGCATTAGACCTTCCTTTTATTTCTATAGCAAATAGATGATCTCTTATGTAAAGTCTTAAGGGATGACTTTACAATTTTTTCTTAATGATCATCACTGTAAAAGAGCATTAGTTGTCATGTGCTGGCGCACATCCTGAAGCATGGAAATACGCAATATAAACGACTTATTGCTTATTTTCATAACAGGACACGCCATTAGTAACGTTCTATAATGTTTGCGCAAAGAAAATTTTTTATTTTTGTTTTTCTTTATTTAACTCTTTTCCCACCCTACTTAATAAGCACATTAAAAAACTCAGCCCGATCAGTCGTCATTCTGGAAAAATTGAACATTCCTGTAACTTCTAGGATTAAGAACATTAAAGTTTGGATGCCTATCCCAGCCCAAGATTTTTACCAAAGCACTAAAATCTTAAAAATAGAATCTGATCTTCCTTATAAAATAAGCGAGGAGCCTAATTATAAAAATAGATTTTTATTTTTTGAAAATAGGGAACCTGTGGAAGCAGGAATTTTTAATATTAAAGTAAGTTATCAAGTTTTAAGAAAAGAACAAAGCCCTGAGTCTAAAAAAAATAGTTCTCTGGACTTTAAGAAGGTTGAAAAAAGTTCAATTTCTCAATTTTTGGAACCTAGAGGATTGGAAAGTGCCGATGCTGAAATTAAAAGAATTGCAGAGGAGAATACCAAAGGAATTAGCGACCCTTTAGAAAAAGCAAGAGCCATTTATCAATATGTTCTTAAGTTTATGAAATACGATAAATCTGGCGCAGGATGGGGAAGGGGCGATGCAGTTTATGCCTGCAAAGTAGGTAAAGGCAACTGCACTGATTTCCATTCCTTATTTATTTCATTAGCCAGAGCAGTTCATATTCCGGCAAGGTTTCACATGGGGGTCCCTTTGCCAAAAGAAAGCGAGGGCGATCTTTCCAGAACTTATCATTGTTGGGCAGAATTTTATAACGATGAGCTTGGGTGGATACCTGTAGATATTTCTGAAGCCTGGAAGAATTCCAATAAAGCAAACTATTTTTTTGGCAATTTAGACTCAGACCGTATTTTGTTTACCACTGGCAGAGAAATCGTTCTTGAACCAAAACAAAATGGGCCTGCTCTTAATTTTATTTCTCAACCCTATGTGGAAATTGATGGAAACCCTACTTCGGACTATACTTTAGCCAGGATTTATAAAAAACATTCTTAAATCCAAATAATTTTTTATAAGTGTAATCTACTTAACAAGAAGTAAAAAAGAGATGGCTGTGAAGGCATGAACAGCCTTTAATGAAATTAGAGGAGGAGAGAACTTGTATGAATAAGCGAAGCACATTGATGGTCTTTAGTTTATTATTTGCGGTTGGGGTGTTTCCAATAAAAGCGGCTGAACATCCGCATGAACATCCTACAGGAGCTGAACACCCAACTCCTCAAACTCAATCTTCTGATGTAAAGAAAGAACATTCCGATATGGGTAAAGAGCATCCGCAATCAGAGGGAAAGTCAGGAGATGCGACAGCTAAAGAGAGCCCTAAAGAAAAAAAAGAACATCCTAAAGAGCATCCTAAAAAAGGAGTTAAGGAAAAAGCGTTTCAGGATCAATATGAGAAAATTGTAAAAGATTATGTGGATCAGGCATCAGCTAAAACAGGCGGGGTCTATACCATTAAAGATGAGGTTGCGAATAAAGAATGGAATCTTACATTGATCAAAGTCCATAAATCGAAAATTTGCATGTTACAGGCGAATAAAGTTTGTTTTGCCTGCGCTGATTTTCAAGAAGTGAATGGAAAATCAAAGTTAGATTTAGACTTTTATGCGGATAAGGCAGAGGATGGAACGATTTCCATTAATAAAGTATTAATTCATAAAGTCAATGGAAAACCCAGATTCACTTATGACAGCCAAAACAACATGGTACCTTTAAAATAGAAAAAGTTTGTACTCCAGAACCAACATTGAATAGCTTAAAACCAACGTTGGTTCTGGAGTTTTGTACTTATAGTTTGAATATTCATTTATGAAGGTGTTGAGCAAACAAGTGAATATTTGGATATAACAGCTAAAACAAGATGCTGTTAGTAAAATAGGGGTAGTTTTTAGCTTAAAGGAAGGATATGGATCATCTCTCTTTTTTTACAGCTTTTATAGCTGGGATAGTTTCTTTTTTATCCCCTTGTGTGTTGCCGCTAATCCCAGGCTATATCTCTTTTGTTTCTGGTTTATCTTTGGAGGAAATTTCCAAGGGGGCCGACCATTCTTTTTTGGTTAAAAAAGTTGGGTTTGGCAGTTTAGCTTTTGTAGCTGGATTCTCTTTAGTTTTTACTTTATTGGGAGCTTCCGCAACTTTAGCCGGACAATGGCTCTCTCAATATTTAACTGTTATTAGTAAAATTGCCGGGATTTTAATCATTTTTTTTGGCTTGCACACCATGGGATTATTGAAACTGCGCTGGCTTTTTTATGAAAAAAGATTTCAACTTTCTAAAATTCCAATAGGCTTATTAGGTTCTTTTCTCATGGGGCTTGCTTTTGCCTTTGGCTGGACCCCTTGTATTGGCCCGATCTTGGCTGGGATCCTTGCTTTAGCCGCAACTCAAAATACTGTGGTTCAGGGAACTCTATTATTACTGATTTATTCTCTTGGATTAGGAATTCCCTTTATTTTAGCCGGCTTTGGAATGAATATTTTCTTGAGGTTCTTTAATCGTTACAAGCGGTTCATTCGTTTAGGGGAAATATTTTCAGGACTCCTATTGGTATTTATTGGCGGGCTTATCTTTAGCAATCGTCTGACCACTCTTTTAAAATATCTTCCCAGTTGGTTTTATAGGTTTTCTCTCTAAATTGCACTAACCCGAATAATTCACTATATAATAAAAAAGAAATAAAAAATGGATCGCCAACTTGTTATTTTTATTAAAGCGCCAGTGGCCGGGGAAGTTAAGACCAGACTGGTTCCTCCTTTAACTTTTGAGCAAGCGGCAGGCGCTTATAAAAGCTGGGCGCAAGATTTATATAAAAGGTTTTCTTCTTTAAAATTTTTAAAAGTTCAGATCGCTTATAAGGCTCATCCAAATTTTCCTAATCCCCAATGGTTAAAGGGAGATAAAAATAGCGAGTCCAGTATCTCTCAAAAATTATTTTTTAAAAATTTTCAGGATAAAATCCCATATTTTTTGCAAAAAGGAAAAGATTTAGGTGAACGGTTAATCCATGCTTTTAGCCATACTTTTAGGGAAGGAGCGAAAACTGTAGTCCTCATAGGTTCAGATTCTCCCGGTCTTCCCTTAGCCTATATTAAAGAGGCATTCCATGCCTTAAAGAAGTCTGATCTGGTAATAGGCCCAAGTTTGGATGGAGGATATTATTTGATCGCTTTAAATCAGGGGGTGAAGTTTCCCAAGCTCATACAAAATATTCCTTGGTCTAGTTCCTGTGTATTAAAAAAGACGCTTCAGAACGCGAAGAAATTAAATTTAAAAGTTCATCTTTTGCCTGAATATTTTGACATAGATGAACCCAATGATTTACAGTTTCTTAATTTGCAATATCCAATTGAGTAGAAAATCTCGAAAAATTTTTGATCAATGGCAATTTCGGACTTTTTATTGGGTTCAAGGAACTAGGTAGAAAATAGGCTGATCTCTTATGGAAATTAATTTAATTTCGATTATCATTCCGGTTTTTAATGAAGAGAGTTCAATTGAAGAAGAGATCAGCCATCTTCGACAAGTTTCAACCCTGCTTCCCATTGAGATTATTGTAGTGGATGGAGGCAGTTCTGATCGCACAGTGGAAATTGGGGAAAGAACCGCAGATCATTTTATTTCTTCTCCTTTAAAAAATAGGAGCGCTCAGATGCGTTTAGGCGCAGAAGCAGCAAAGGGAGAGCTTTTAATTTTTTTGCATGCGGATACTAGGCTGCCTTTGGATTGGCAAAAAGCAGTTATAAATTGTTTTGAATCTAAAGATCAAAAAATTGCGGCTGGCGCGTTTAAGTTAAAGTTTAATTCTGATAGCTCGATCTATAAATTGATCGCTTTTTTGGCAAATTGTAGAACTAAAATCACGGGTGTGCCTCAAGGGGATCAGGCGTTATTTGTGAGCAGCCAAGTTTATAAAGAATCTGGGGGATTTCCGCAAGAGCCATTAATGGAAGAATATCTTTTTATTCCAAATTTGAGAAAATTGGGTTCTATTAAAATTCTTAATTACACGGTTATAACTTCTATACGGAGATATGTTAAGAATGGTCCGCTTCGCAATTCATTAAGAAATTCATTTTTGGTTTTATTATTTTATCTTGGAGTTTCCCCGAAAAGATTAGCAACTTGGTATAATTAATCACTAAAATTAAAATTGCCTAATGCGCAGCCTTCTCAAAAAGAAAGATCGAAGGGAGCTTATCAAATGGATCAAACCATTGGGCTTGAAAATTAACTTAGAATTCAGTTAGTTGTGAGAACCAATCCGAAAAAATGAAAAATTTTTTATAGTTTTACATAATCTAACTAAATGGGGAGAGCATGAATAAAGAGAGATGTTTTGAACTTCCAAAGGAAGAAGAGATGTTTTTACATGGTCATGAAAAGGCTTATCTTCAAGGATTAAAAATCTTGGAGAAAATCGGCTTTGCCCAAAAATTATGGGCTAAAGATCCTGCGCTTTGGAAGAATGAGCCGCAGCATCAAAAGATCATAAAAAATTCTTTAGGCTGGCTTTTTGTTGCAGATAAGGTTTTAGGGAATTTGGATGAACTGCTTAAATTTGCAGAAGAGGTTAAAAAAGATGGAGTTGAACATATCCTTTTATTGGGAATGGGGGGGTCTAGCCTGTCCCCAGAGCTTTTTCGTTTAAGTTTGCCTGTTAAACCAGGGTTTCCCAAACTGCATGTTTTAGACAGCACAGATCCAGACTGGATCTGTGAGGTTGAAACTTCTTTAAGATTAGATAAAACGCTTTTTATTTTTGCCAGTAAATCAGGAACTACCATTGAGCCTTTAAGTTTTTTCAATTATTTCTATAAAAGAGTTAAAGAAAATGGAAATCAATTTGTGGCAATTACGGATCAAGGCACATTTCTAGAGAATTTAGCTAAAGAAAAAGGCTTTAGGAAAATTTTTTTAAACCCTGGAGATATTGGAGGGCGTTTCTCCGCTCTTTCTTATTTTGGCATGGTTCCAGCAGCTTTAAGCGGGATGAATGTAAAAGAGCTTTTAAAGAGCGCAAAGAAAATGGGTTCGCTTTGCGCGGCTAATGTGCCTTTAAAAGAGAATCCAGCTGTAAGGTTGGGACTATTTTTAGGAGAGCTGGCTAAATTTTCTTTAAATAAAGCGACCTTGGCTTTACCTCAAGAGCTGGAAGCATTTGGTTTGTGGATAGAACAGCTGATTGCAGAAAGCAGCGGTAAAGAAGGCAAAGGGATTGTGCCAATTGCAGGAGAATCATTCACTGCCAATAAAAATTATAAAGAAGATCGGTGTTTTGTAGCGATTCATTATAAAAATAAAGGGGAAATGTCCGAATTAGAAAGTTTTTTAAAAAATATAGAAAAAAAATTTCCTTTGTTAAAGATCGTTCTAAATCAGCCAGAGGATTTGGGAGGGGAATTGATTCGTTGGGAAATAGCTGCTGCGGCAGCCTGCGCGCTTTTAGGAGTGAATGCGTTTGATCAGCCGGATGTTCAATCCGCAAAAGATCTGACCGGAACCATTTTAAAAGAATTAGAAAGCAAGGGCTCATTGCCTAGTCCTCTAAGTCACTATGAGGATGAATTTTTTAAAGTCACTTTCAGCGATGTTTGTCTTCAAAATATAGAGTTAAATCAAAAGAATTTTTCTGAATTACTAAAAGATTTTTTTGCTCAAATAAATCCGAATGATTATATCGGGCTTTTGGCTTACCTGCCTTTTAAACTCAGCTTACATGATGAGCTTCAAGATTTAAGAAATTCTTTAAGAGATCAAACTAAAGCAGCTACTTTATTTGGCTATGGTCCTAGATATTTGCATTCCACTGGACAGCTGCATAAAGGGGGGGCGAATACAGGAGTTTTTTTAATTTTGACTCAAGATACAAATAAAAAATTACCTATTCCTTGGAAAAAATATTCATTTAAAGAGTTAGAGATGGCGCAGGCTTTGGGGGACTTTCAAGCATTAAATAGTAAAGGAAGAAGAGTTCTTTATATCCATTTTAAGAAAGATGCGCTGGTTTCAGTTCAAAAACTTAAAACGCTGGTGCATTCCTAAAAAGATGCGAACCGCATTAGTTGTCATGAGCTGGCGCGCGCTCTGAAGCATGAAAATACGCAATAGTAATGACTTATTGCCTATTTTTATAACAGATCTGGTATTTTGAACAGAGCCTTTAAGATTGATTGTTTTGGTTAAAATTTTTGCGCCCATAGCTCAGTTGGATAGAGCGTTCCGCTTCGAACGGAAAGGCCGTAGGTTCGACTCCTACTGGGCGCACCAGAATTCATGAGTAAGCAGAGTGGCGTTTTTATTGCAGTTTTGATCTGTTTGTTTGCGCCCTTTCTACTTTATCTCAACACCTTAAACCATCCTTTTATTTTTGATGATCTGGCAAATATTGTTTATAACCCGGATATTAAGGATTTAAGCAGCCTTAAAAATCGTCTTATCTATCAGTCTAGCTATGGGTTAGGTCAAAATGATCCTTCCCGTCCATTCACCTATTTTACTTATACCTTAAATTATTTTTTTGGACAAATGAATCCCTTTGGCTATCACTTAGTCAATGTTCTAATCCATATGGGCAATACGGTCTTAATCTATTTTTTGACTCAAATACTCTTTTTTTTATTTTACAAAGTAAGGCTTTTTTTTGTTCCTTTGCTTGTCGCTCTTGTTTTTGCCTGCCACCCTTTGCAAATAGAAGTGGTTACCTACATTAGCGGCCGCGCAGACGGCTTGGCTACGTTTTTTTATTTATTTTCCATATTCTTTTTTTTAAACTTGATTTTCTCTCAAAGGAAAAGGATTTTTTATTTTCTTTCTTTGATCTCTTTTGTATTTTCTTTTTGGTCTAAGCAGATCGGGGTTACGTTACCCTTGATGATTTTAATTCTTGAATTTTTTTTAGATTCAGATGGCTCATCTCCAGTTTTTTTATCTAATGAAGGGAATCGTTCAAATTCATTTTGGCAAAAAATTGGTGAAAGAAATTTTTATCATTTGGGTTTTTGGCTGCTTTTAGGAATTTTTTTAATTTTTCGTTATTTTTATTTTGGGGGTTTGGGAGACCGCATTACAGACCCCTGGGAACGTTGGACTAGACTTACCTATGCTTTAACTCAACCTTTTGTGATCTTAAATTATTCTAGGCTGCTTTTAGCGCCTAGGGGTCAGTCTATAGATCATTTTATTGAGCCTGCAAAGAGCATTTTAGAATTTAGAACTTTTATTTCCATTCTTGTTTTAGGCTCCAGTCTTGGGGCAGTTGTATATTTTTTTAAAAAAAATTGGCAATATTCTAAAATGATTTTTTTTGGAATGATCTGGTTTTTTTTAACCCTAAGCCCTACCTCCTCTTTTTTTCCTATCAATGACGCCATGACAGAGAGAAGGCTTTATCTGCCAAGTTTTGGCTTTATTTTATGCGGGGTAAGTTTTTGTTTAATGATTTTTAAAGTTCCCATAAAAGAAAATTTTAAAGATAAAAGTTTTTTAAAACTATCTATTTGTCTTGTTGTTTTTATTTTTGCGGGATTAACTTTGAAGAGGAATCGTTTTTATGAGAATCCAATTGTTCTTTGGCAGGAAGCGGTTCAGCTTTATCCAAAGAACGCGCGAGCGCAATATAATTTGGGGAATCATACTTTAAGGGTTGGGGAATTAGATCAGGCATCTTCTTATTTTGAGAATGCGCTTCAAATAAACCCTAAGTTAGCCGAGCCCCATAACAATTTAGGATTAATTTATTTGCAAAAAAAAGAGCTGAAGAAAGCGGAAGAATCTTTTCAAAAAGCGCTTTTGATTAAACCGGGACTAATGGTCGCGCGTCAAAATTTAGAAAAATTAAAACTTAGCCAAGAAAGAAAAAATAAGATAAAATATAAATAATGCTCTATTTTCCTCTGCCTGTCCCCAAGGTCTTGAATTTTCAGATAATCCCTGCTAAACTTGATTTTAAAGTTAGAGAGGCGTACTATCTTTAAAGCGCCCAGTGGACTGATTCAAGAAATGAATCTCTAACTCCCACTGGGCAGTCTTATTTTATATGTATAAAAAAATCATCTTGGTTTGGTTATTTTTTTGTTGTTCTTGCGGTTTGGGTTACTCTTCTAGTTACTCAGCGCTAGATCCAGAACAAAGAAGCAAATTCAATGAGCTTCTAGACTCTGCTTTTTCCGCTTATGTGGCGGAAGATTATGAAAAATCCTTCCAAATTTTTACCCGCGTTCTGCAAATAGATCCAAAAGATAAAACCGCTCTTAAAGGGCTTGAGCAATGCAAAGAAAAGCTTGAGCAAAATAGAAAGCAAAGGGAAAAACTGCAAAGAGAAAAAATTGAATTGGTTAAAAAAAGCATGGGTGATGAAGATTGGGTGGAAGCTGCGGACAATATCGCATCCATCCTCTTATTTTCACCCAATCATACCGAAGCTTTAAGATTAAAAAATGATGTGGAAGCGATGATTCGAAAAAAAATGGCAATGGTTTCCATCTCATCCCCGGATAACCTGATTTTTCAAGGAATGATTTTTTATTTGCATGCCCGTTACACTCAGGCGATTAAAGCTTGGAAAGAAGCCCAGTACATGGTCCCAGAGAATGTGAAACTTGCTATTTATGTTAAAAAAGCGGAACAGCTTTATAATGACAGCATCCGCTATGAGGTGGTGACTTTAGGTCGTCAAAGAGCAAAATCCGCTTTTCAGGCGGAGAATTATCAGGAAGCGGTCAATTTGTTGAAAAAAATTATTGAAGTTGAACCTGAAGATGAAGAGGCTAAAAAAGAATTAGCTAAAGCTGAAGGGCTGTTAGAGAAAAAAAGCAAGGAAAACCTTTTAGGAGAATATTATGATAAAGGTCTTTCTTTATTCTTGCAAGAAAAATATGTTGAATCTCTAAAATATTGGGAGGCGATTCTTTCCATAAGTCCGGAGAATGAAGTGGCAAAAAATTATGTTGCAAAAATTAATGCTAAAGGGATAAAAAGTGAGACTGGGGCAATGCCTCTTGTAGAGGTAACGCCCGTATTAAAAACTGAAGGAACTCAAAAGCCTTACGATAAAGCTTTGGTATTTTATGAAAAGGGAGAATATAAGGAATCTCTCCAATTTTTGCAAACTTATGTTGCAAAAAATCCAAAGGATAAAGAGGCATTGGAGTGGATAGAAAAAATCAAAAAAGAGCAAACAGAGAAAGCACAAAAATTTTATCAAAGAGGTCTTGTTTTTTATTCTGAAGGCAGTGTGGAAGAAGCGATCAAACAGTGGGAGGCGGCTCTCCACATAGATCCAAATCATGCGGCAGCTCAAAGAAATCTTTCCAAATTAAAAGGAGAAGCTCAATGAAAAAAATCACCCATCTTTTTTGCTTATTGTCAGTGGTATTTTTCAGCTCTGTTAGGCTTACTTTTGCTGCAACTAATAAGGTGGAGAATGTGGTGGTGACAGAAGCGGAAGATGGAAATTCAGCTTTTGTGGTTGTGGAATCGCAGCTGCCATTAAAGTATGTTTTAAAAGAGATTCAAGATCCGCCAACCATAGAGCTGGTCATTGATGAGGAGATATCTTGTGATCAAGAACCTTTTCAACAGATTGGAAAAAAATTAATTAAGGATATGAAAGTGGTTTGCCAAAAAGGAACTAGCGGCAAAGAGTTATTAAAAACGATTACTTTAATTTTGGATCAAAAGTGCTTGGTAAAAGTTTCTCAAAAAGATTGGATACTTTCCTTAGACATTAAAAAAGGCATGGAGGTTATAGAACCATTGCCTGCTGCTCAAGGGGCTGAAACAGTTGTCCCGCTGCCTGCCAGTATTGGAGGATATACAACTGTAGATATTTTAGAACCTCCCAAAATGACTCTTTCTATGAGGCCAACTCAGGAAGAATTTATTCAGGTAGGATTAGCTAATCATAAAGGGTTGGAAATTGCTCAATCCGAACTAAAACTTAGCAAGAGAAAACTTTTTGAATCCCGCAGAAATTTTTTTCCTGTACTGTCTGGCAGAGGAACTCAAACTGAAGGCACAACTCAATCTGATCCTAATGATGCATCCACGCGCGCGGATTTTAATAGAAAAGAGATTGGTCTTGAAATTGGCCAGCCAGTTTTTCAGAGCGGCAGACTTCTGAATGCGGAAAAAGGGGCTAAAGTTCAGACAGAGATCGCAGAAACTCAAATCTCTAAGATAACACTGGAAGTTCAATTTGAAGTGATTAAGGCTTTATATACGTACCTTTCAGCTAGGGAAGCTCTAGGAGTAAGAAAAGCATTGCAAGTGGATGGGGATCGGGTTCTGGATACCACCAAGAAAAAGAAAGAGATTGGGGTTGCTTCTGAATCTGAATATTTAGGGGTGCTTTCCAGTAAAAATCAAATTGATTATAAAACTATTTCTCAGGAAAAAGATGTGGAAATCGCAAAGAGCCGTTTCTTATCTTTGCTTAATCTGGATTTATTGCCTGATGAAATTCAGGTTTCTATTGAAGAATCCTTGGCTAAAGTTAAGGATTTTTCTTTTGAATTGAACCAACTTATCTCTTTGGCATTGTCTAACCGTCCAGAAGTTAAAATTGGTTTGCTCTCGCAGCGCGCAAAGGAGTATGCGCGCAAAGTTTCCAGAGCGGAAAATCTGTTTAAAGTGGATGCCAGTGGTTTTATTGGGCAATCTGGAGCGGCTTTTCGCAAAGAATCTTTATCCATGAAAGATAGTTATAACCTTGCCTTAAAAGGCGTGCTTTATTTTGGCGGCAGTTCCATAGCCCCCATGGCTTCCACGGAAAAAACAGCTCCTGATTTAGGTTCTGCCAGCCGAACAGAGACCAGAGCTCAGACTATTACTGTTGGGTTGTTAGATTCATTGCCTGCGGGATCGAGCCTGATGCAGGCTAAGGTAGATGAAGAGAAAGCAAAAGAGGAATTTAGAAAAATTAGAAAGGATATTTTATTGGAAGTAAAAGAAGCTTATTTTAACCATCAAAAAGCAAAAGTTCAAATTGAATCCGCTCAAAAAGAGTTGGAATATCGCAGAAAAGAAGCAGCGATTGCTCAAGCTAAGGATCGTCTCCATCAGATTGAAGCCACTCAATTTTTGCAGAGTTTGGGCAGCTTAAAAGAAGCGGAGATTAGCTTAAAAGAAGCCTCTGTATTCTACATCACCTCATATGCCGCTTTAGAAAAAGCTACTGGCGGGAAATTAACCCCAATTCAATAAAGAGGCACTTTCATTTCTGGTTTTTTTCAAAATAGTCCAATGAGACCCAAAAGATCAGGTAACGCCCATGTCTCGAGAGATCATTTTTCACCAAGTGGTGAAGGGGTCTGGAGACGAAGAAATCTCCTTACATGAGGATTTGGGAATGAGAAAAATTCATTATCCTGTAGATTAAATGCATCCTGATAAAAATGAAATTTATGTTTTGGATGATGAACCCGGGGTCCGGCAATCCATTGAGACCATACTTATTGGCGAAGGGTACCATGTTCAATCTTTTGCAACCGGATTAGAACTCATTAAAAATCTAAATCAAAGTAACTTTAGTTCCCCTGTAGCAGCTTTGGTGGATTTGCGCCTTCCAGACATGAGCGGCGTAACTGTGATGGAAAAGATTAGAGAACATTCTCCCCAAACAGAAGTGATCATGTTGACGGGCAATCCAGACTTAACCAGCGCGGTTGATTCCGTTAATGCTGGGGCGTATGCTTATATTCTAAAGCCTTATAACATGGATGAGATAAAAAATATTTTGAATAAGATTTTTGAAAAAGCGCGTTTAATCAAAGAAAACCAGGAGCTTACTGAAAGATTAAAGAAATGGAATGAAAAATTAGAAGAAGAGGTGCATCGAAGAACCGTGGCTTTAAATGAATCCTATCAAAAATTACAAACCCTTTATGACATGAGAACTCAATTTATCTCTATCATGTCCCATGAATTAAGAACTCCTGCTACAGCAGTGATGGGTTTTGCCGACACTCTTAAAGATGGCTGGAGCCGTCTCTCCTCAGAGAAGATCAAACAATATTTGGATGTCTTAAGTTTAGAAGCGAGCCGGATGGTGCGGCTGATGTCTGAAATTTTTGAGATTTCTAAAATTCAGGAAGGGAAACTAATATTTAATTTAGAAGAATTGAATATCATGCAGTTTTTAAGAGAGACCATTCAAGATTTTAGAAATCGTTACCCTCAATTTTCCATTGGATTTATTGAAGGCGCTCCAGTTAAAATAAAGTTAGATCCAGTTTATTTTAAAAGTGTTCTTTCTCATATTTTAATGAATTCCATTAAGTATTCCAAAGAACATTTAAATATCATGATATTTACAGAAAAAAAAGAGCAGGAGTTTATCATCCGCATAGAGGATGACGGACCTGGAGTCCCGCGAGCAGTGAGAGAAAAGGCATTTGAACCTTTTTTTAGATCCATGGATGATGTGAATAGAAAAACTCCAGGAGCCGGGTTAGGTTTAACCATAGCGCGAGGAATTTTAAATAGCATGAATGGCGCCATCCAGATCGTGGATAAATTAAGCGGGGGAGAGGGATGCGCTGTGGAAATTAGTTTGCCGTTGAAAACAAATAGTTAAGAAATGGGATTTTGGTCTCTAACTAAATGGTTTTAGGTTAGCAGTTCACTTGGGATGAAAAAATGGTTGAGGACAGAGATAAAGTTTTAGTTTTAGTTGCGGATGATGAGGAAAATCTTCTACTTTTATTAAAGGATAATTTAGAAGAGAGGGGGTTTCAGGTTGAAGTAGCTAACAATGGGCAGCTAGCTTTAGAGATCTCCTGTCAAAAAAAACCTGATATTTTTATTTTGGATGTGGAAATGCCAAAATTAAATGGCTTGGAAGCTTGTAAAAAAATTCGTTCAACCCCAGAACTAAAGGATATACCCATATTGATTTTGTCCGCTTATGCCCAGCCAGCAGACATTCAAAAAGGGTTAAAAGCAGGAGCCAACCTCTACATGACAAAGCCATTTAAAATCGGAGAGTTAGTAGATACGATTCACAAAATCCTCCATCCAAAATCGCAGTAGAAATGACTTTCAGTGCAGAAACTAAATATTTAGACTTATGGTTGAACAACGACCATTTGGGTTGAAGTAAGCTAAAAATAGAAAGGAATTTATTCTGGGTTGTAACGGTAGCCGATTCGGCCAACTGTATGAATCGTCAAGCCATATTTGCCTAATTTTTTTCTTAGCCTGCCGATGTGAGTATCTATGGTTCTAGAAGTTCCTATGTTTTCTCTTTCCCAAACTTGGGTGGAAAGTAGATCTCTGCTCAACACTTTTCCTCTGGATTTTAAGAAAAGCACAAGCAAGTCAAATTCTTTTGGGGTGAGTTCATATTCTTTATTCTCTATTTTAGTGACTCGGTTTTCCAAATCTAAAGCGATTAGGTCATCTTTTAATATGTTTTTATTTAAGCTCACCTTTGGCCGATGCACTCTTCTTAAAACAGCTCTGACCCGGGCTAAGAGTTCGCCATGGCTAAAAGGTTTGGTGATAAAATCATCCCCGCCAGATTCAAGCCCTGTAATTTTATAAGCGTCTGAAGACTGCACAGTAAGAAAGATAATGGGAATGTCTCTCATCTGAGAGTCTGAACGGATCTGTTTACAGCATTCTAAGCCGTTCATGCCTGTCAGTTGAATATCTAAGAGAATAAGGTCTGGTTTAATAGAAGGGATTTTTTTTAAGGCTTTTTCAGCGGAATCACATCCGGTTGTAACAAAACCATTATCTGTGAGAATCGTCTCTACTAGATCGCGTATGTGGACTTCATCTTCAATGACGAGAATGGTTTGTTTATGTTGTTCCATTGATTTGCGTTACAAAAATGTTACAAAAATGTTACAAAAAGTTCAAGAAAAGTTTAGAACTTTCTAGTAAAATTTATCTTATATGAAATCAGCGCCTAAGCGAGAAGGAAGAATTTTAACTCTTTGGAAAAAAGCTTTAGCTCTAGCCAGCTTGTTCGCTTTTATTTTTTCAATGCTCGCTCCACCTTATGCCAGCGCCAGAAACATGAGAACAGAGGTTCTGCCTAATTTCAATTATTCAAATCAAAGTTCTAAATCCAACTTAAAGTCCCAGCCAGAAGATTTTAGATCGCTTCCAAAGAAAATTTTAACTCCGGAAAAATTCGTCTCCTCCCTTAATGATTACAGTTTGAAACTAGAGGGTTTAAGAGAAAGTTCCCAAGAGAGTGAAACAAAAATTGAAGCAGCCTTAGTCCTAGACATTTTAAAGAACAGGCTCTTTTTTACAGCTCCAATTGAGCGCGAGGGAAAGGAATATATCCTTGGCGCTTATCAAGGAGACCAACACCGAGTTCATTTTGTTTTAGAGTATTCGCCTAGAGAACATTTCTATCCTTCTAAAGTTCAAAATCTTAAATCTGAAATAAAGGCATCCATGGGCACTTTAAGAACTGCCAGCATGTTAAATCTGGGCCAAGCAGCTCTTTTAGTAAAGTCGCTTCCAACTCTCATGGTTCAAGGAGAATTATCTGGGGTAGAAACAGATGATTCTAAAATCGAGCAGATTTTAGTTGGCAGGAATAAAGAGTTTGAGGCTAGTAGAGATTGGAGGATGGAGAATCTTATCTCGCGTTCGCCAAAAAAAACTGTTTGGCCGGAAAGCAGAATTGTGCCGCAGTTCAATAGAAAAGGAAATCTCACATTCCGCAAGAGTAAGAAACTTGCTGGTCCGAGGCGATCAAAAGTTAAACATAGTGTAAGACGAGGTGCGCTACCGCGGGTTTTAGCGCGGGCATCCGGGGATGATATTCAATCTTTTGATCAAACAGATGTTCCCATGGGGAAATCTGGTTCAGAATCTCTGGGGAGTCCCATTCTTAAGAAACTAAAAGGTCAGGGAAATGCCGGGGCGAACATGGATTGGGTTTGGAAAAAATGGTTTCCAGGCTTAACAGAGAGAGAATACAGCCTTAAAAGAAGTTGGTTAGTGGAAGAAGTTGGTGTTTATTTCTTTGCGGCTATTTTGGTTGGACTGCCAATTTTTGTTTTAAGCGGCTTAAATTTGGAGCGCGCTTTAGTCAGCGCATATTTAGCTTCCAGAGCCCTATTCATTTTTGGTCATCTTCCTGTAGTTGCAAAGAGGTTTGGTTCTGAAGCTCCTCCTAAAAAACTTTTTGACGCAATCATTTTAACGCTGATCAATGTTGCCTTATTGTATCCTGCTTTTTCTCTTCCCATTTACGCTCTTTTTATAGCCTCTCCCATCACTCATCTTATTTTGAATATTGCGCGGTCTCTACAATCTTCTATATTGTCTAGGGAGGATAGGAAAGAAGGGGATCGTGATTCTGCTCATCTTGCGCAAACAGAGAGTGGAACAAAAATCGTTTATCCTGTTTCTGGGGATATTACAGTAGGACAGGGAGTTAGTCCTAGATCTAAACAAAAATTAAACATTCTCACTGATATTGGAATGGGGGACAATTCTCTTTGGGAAGAGGTTGTGGATAGGGGATGGAGAGAAGGTGTGGATTATCACGGATTACTTTTTGGCAAGAGAGGAATCATACTTGGAGATACCAACCATGGTTTCTTGGGTGTGCAAAGAGGATTTATTGAACATTTAAAAGAGCTAAAGGATGCGGGAATTACACATTTGTTTATAGAAATCGGTTCTGATTTAAATGTTGAGAATATTGAGGAGATTGCAGAGCGCACACGGATTTCGCATCGTTTCATACAGTTGGTCAGACAGGCTCAAGAACTTGGTTTGGAAGTTGTATTCATGGACATGCCTAAAAATGAGCAACAGAAATATCAAAATAAAGATAAATGCGATTATGAACGTGGAGTTTATATGGGGCAGTTTATTGACCAATATCTTTCTTCTCATCCAGAAGCGCAAATAGCTGCAATCACAGGATTTTTCCATGTGGAAGATTTTAATCAGATACCTTTTCAGATCAGCCATCCTGTAACGATTGTTGCAGGAGTGAGTGAAGGTCAGCAAGGGTATGATCCACTGGGTCTTTCCCTGCCTTTATTCACCATGGCTGTGGTAAGCGCAGTTTTAGTAAAGACAAATGGCGCAAGCGCTTATGGAACTATTGATTTAATGGGAGAGATGGATCATATTGATGGAATTATTCACTATCAACGTCCCTATGAAGAAGCTCCTCTAGCAGCTAAACTCCAAGATTTCCTTACCTCTTCTAGTGAACAGGCAACCAGTATTGTTTTAAGAGAAGGTTCCTTACCCATGACATTCCCTGAGGATACAAGGTTATCTATTCCAACGCATAGAAACTATGAAGATAGAGTGGATCCCAGTGTCCACACTTGGGCTGAGTCAAATGAACAAAAAATTATTGATTTTGTATCCAATATGGATGAGATCAATGCAGGTCAAAAATTTTATTTAGCAGCCATGCTCTTAAGTTATGCTCAAAATAATTTTAGACATAATATGGGTGGCTCTATTGTTTCTATGGGTTTTGTTCCCCAAGGCCAGTTCTTTGAATTTAAGATCATAGACACTTTTAATTATGCGTATGATCCAACTGTGAATTACGGTTCTCTTATGCAGCATAAAGAGATTTCTTTAAAAGATTTGCAAAGACAGTTTGGATTTGATGATTTACTTATAGAGGATATTCGCAGTTTGCCAAACATATCCATTGCAAACAATCCTCAGAACCCGGCTTCTTTGCTTAGGTTTGTTCTTTTTATATTAGCTGTTTTAAAAAATCCTAAAAGGGTAGTTACAACTATTTCTGATTATATGCCAGTGATAGCAGTTCTTTATTCAGAGTTAGAAGATACGAATCGTATCCCTTCTCTTCAATCTTTAAATTATATCACACATTTAAGTTTAGATGATTTTATGCTTACTCCTTTAGAAGAAAAATTGAATCAAATTAAAAATCTTCCCAGTGGTCTCAAAAGCTCTTTGGATACATTTAAATATATTCATGCTTTTGAGAATGTGCGTGAAAAATGGGTGGGTGATGCTCGCCGGGCTGTTTTTGCGCCCACTTTAAAAAATTTGGCGATGCGGAAGATTTATAAGCTCCTAGATTCAGCAAGCGAGGTAATTAATCAGAAGGAATTTGATTATTTATATGAGAAAACGGTTCTAAATGCTCGCAGAGAATTAAGAGTTCTCAATCCATCTGAAATTGAAGAGTTAGCAGCTGTTTTAGATCAGATTTTAGAAGCTACCGGTCAAGCGATCTTAGAGGCGGATAAACTCTTAAAGCATTATCCTGATATTGCTGAAAAGAATCATAATTGCGGGGGAGATGCAATTCCAGAACACTTAAGGCGCGGCAGGCTCTATGGAGTAGTGAAGGTGCAGGATATTTATAATCAGTTAAAGGAGCAGTATGAAGAGTTAAAGCGCTTAAGAGAGGCATTCAATGATACTCATTCTCAGCTGCCACCGCCGCCCCAAGCCCCTTCCAAAAAGAAATTAGGCAAGAGATGGTTTGGTCTTCTTCCAGTTTTATTGGTTTCTTTAATGACATCCGCGATGCTGACATTTGGGAAAGCGCAGCCTTCTGATGCTGCAGTTTTATCTCCAGCGCCGGCGGTAATAACGTTGAGCAAAGCTCTCCTTTCTGATGCCGTGGTTTTGGCTCCTGTTCCTGCGGTAAAATTATCAGGAGCCATGCAGTCTCATGGTGAAGTGATCTGGTATTTTGAAAATCATGTCACAGAATCTACTCAAGGGTTTATCAAACAAGTTGAGTCAGCTTCAAAAAATCATTCGGAAGTGTTTGTTGTTATAGAATCAGCTCCTCCCCAACTTCAGCATTTAAGACAATATTTACCCAACATTAAATCCATTATAGATAGTCCGAAAAAATTGAATGATCCCACAATTAGGAGAGCCCTAGAAGGAATTTTGAAAGCTGGTTGGAAAGGATATGAAGAAGGGGTGGCGAAAGCGCGTAGGGGGGAAGCTATTGGCGGGGATATTAGAAATAATCAAGCTCTTTTTGATTATTTTGTAAGAAATCCTAAGATTCAGGTGAGGGGAGAGAAAGCTCCATTTGAGAGCATGCTGGCAGGAATTCGTTCGGAACTTGCTATGGATAGAGCCATGAAAGCTCTTTATGACAAGAAAGATGAAAAGTTATTTTTAAAGGAAATGGCGATTTATTATTTGGAGTTTGAAAAGCATATTAGTTTAAGAGACCAAGCTTTGGCAGAGCTTGTGCAAAAATTAAAACAGGATCATCCTAGGGTATCTATTCTTATTCGAGTGGGCGCTGGTCATTCGAATGCTTCTAAATTATTAGGCAGTAGGGGCAAATATAAATCTTTGAACTTGAATCCTAAATCAATGCTGCTTGAACCCTATTCTCCTTCTAGGTTTCGAGCTTACCGCAAACAAATTAATTCAACTAAGTCGCTCCCTGCTGCCGCAAGAAAAACCTGTTTAGCCGCGATTCCTTTTATTGCAGTTTATTCGTTTATGCTCCCAGATTCTTATAGGGGAAGTTTAGATTATGAGGCGTATAAAAGATTGATTCAAATATTCGATCGCATGAAAGAAGCGGATTTCATACGGCTCACGCAAGCAACTCAGAAATACGCGCCTCTTTTTAGAAGAGGCGCTGAAGTTGAAAATATTGACGAATGGTACAATCATATCTACCATTTTGCGACAGCTTGGCTGCGAGAGAATGGTTTCATTCCTCAGGACATATTGGATCGCTTCCCCTCTTATATGAAGACCTTGGGTGTGTCCGATATCATCAATCGGCTAAGGATGACTCATCCTCGACGCAACGAAATCAAAATAAATAAATCTGAAGATTCTCTTGCAAATTTCCCTTTTCCGGAAGAGGAAGGTTCAAAACAGCAGCGGCTCTTAGCTCTTGGTTCTTTAGCATCTAAAAAATCAGGTCCGGCATTTATTTTGGATCCGCTTCAATTCGTGCAGCTCTTGCGCAAAAATGCCTATCCTCTTTATTTGGTTTTGGTTCTTTTGGTTGGGCCTCTTTTAGAAGAAAAAATTTTCAGAGACCTTGTAATCGGCGGCAGGGATGACACGTTTGGATCCTTCTTTTTTTCGGATCCTATAGCAATCGGCTCAATGTTATATGTAAGCATCTTTCTTTTTTCAGCTAGCCACGTGATTGTAAAGTGGATTGTTGATCAGAGTAAACCAAGAGAGAAAAGAATTTACTCTAGCTTTGAAGACGCAGTCATTGATTTTCTTAAATATATTTTTCCTTCTTTTATTTTTACTGCTGTTTACATCTTAATATTTACATTTGTTCCCGCATTTTATTTTCAGGGAGTTTATTTAGACGCTTATGCAATGAGCACAATCGCTCACTCATCTTATAATGCTTTTATCTTATTCCTTAATAGCGGTTTTCCTGATGCTTTTGTGTTATTCCTTAAAAGCTTTAAAAGCCGTTTTGTGGCTGAAACAATTTCAGAGATACTGGAAAGCCTGCTGCTATTTTTAAGAAAATGGCTTCCTTTAGCTCACATTTTAGGCGCAGCTCATAATGGGGATTCCTCTGTAGGGGATAAGTCAGTCATAATAACTAAGTTAAGCGATGGAGAACTTCAACTAGACTTAGATTTTTGGACCATAACAGAAATCGAAGAATTAAAGAATGCGAAAGTAAAGGTTCATACTGAAAAAGGTCTGGATATGGATGGCGATCTTATAGAGTACCCAACTTTAATTGAATTTATAACTCCGGATAAAGCTCATAAACCTGTAAAAATGATTGAAGTAAGAAATTCAAAACATCAATTAGTCCATATCTATCGCGAGCCTAAGGAGATTGAACCCAGTTACTTGGCTGATCTTAGCAGTCAGTATGGGGAGTTAACTTTACTTTATTATCATTTGGATAAAGATGGAAAGTTTACTGCGACAAAAGAATCCTATCTGCCAATTTTTAGAAATAGAAAGAAAGGTGAGGTTGAGGTGCAATTAGATGTTTTTGGAAAAACTAAGATGATTTGGCATGTGGAGCATAAAGACAATGATCCAGATTCAAGGTCACTCACTCGGTTAGAGCCTGTTTATGGAAACGTACGCTATCTTTTTCCTTTGGAACTAGAGTTTGTAAATAAACTTTCTCAAAATTTGCATGAGGCCACTTATGAAGAAATTTCAGATGCCCATGCTAAAACCATAGCCTGGACCCTTGTTAGACTGCAAAGAAAATCCCTGGATTTTTTAAAAGAAGAGGGTTTATTAAAACTATCTGATCTTTCTAGTTTGGAAAAACTTAATTTTGATCCTATTGATTTAGCAGATTTGGCAGAGAGGCTTCTTCAACAAATCAAGACTTATGAGGAGAATGGTTTAAATGAGTGGCAAATAGCAAGGCTTTTAAGCACTAAGTTAGTGCCTTGGACTACTCTTGCAAAATGGCAGAAAAACTATAGTTTGGATCTTATATTTGAAGCTCTTCCTCATCCCAATGTGGAATCTTATCTTGCGCAGTCAATAGAAAACCCAGAGTTAGTTGCTGAAAAAACATGGGGGTTATTTGAAAATCGTTCAAGAATCCCAATGACACAAGAGCATCGAATTTG
Organism: Elusimicrobiota bacterium; assembly: GCA_016180425.1. Lineage (GTDB taxonomy): Bacteria > Elusimicrobiota > Elusimicrobia > 2-02-FULL-39-32 > 2-02-FULL-39-32 > 2-02-FULL-39-32. Next base: position 28,944 of record JACPBF010000006.1, on the reverse strand, counting down.
GCTGGTTAATATTATTTTAGCAAAGTATGGGATTGATCACGGGATGCAAATTGATCAGGTGATGAAAAGTTTGTCAGGCAATCGAGTCTTGTATGTTGGTTTGGAGAATGGTGCTCCAGCGAATTGTGTTGCTGAACATTTGGTTAAAGCTGGAATGGGAGCGGACAGTATCAGCCCATTTGCAGGAACCAATGGAATCTCAACCGAATTATTTAGCAAGAGTGATGTTTTGGATATTCGTAAGGATTCTAACCAATATGATTTGATTATAGCAGAACCATTTTTTGATGAATATTTTGATGTCACTGCGATGAAAAACATTGGCTATACCAAACCGCGAGATTATTATTTGAAAGCAGCCAGCGAGATCATGAGGGTGCTTAAAGATGATGGTAAATTTCTGGTGATGCTCAGCCATAAAATACGGGCGACTGAATTCAGAGCTGCTTTTAAAGAATTAGGTTTTGTTATAAAAGAAATAGGTTCTATTGGGGACTATCCTCTTTTTGAAATTATTAAATCTAAAATAGATGAGGAACAGGAAGATATTTTTAGGCGATATAGAAATAGAATTTTAGATTCTTATGATGTTCGCTCTATTCTTGTAGAGATATCAAATTTAGAATATCTTGTCCAAGGAATTAAGGTAGAGGGGCATAATTATTATTCCACTTATGTTTTGCCCTTGAAGGAACATCTAGAAAGAGTTCAAAGAGCGATTGAAAAGGCTCAAAAAAATCAGATGTTCAATGAAATCGTTTCAAGTTTTAAAATTGTTTTTGGAAACAGCCCGGATGTGAATATAAGCCAGAGTGAAGGAAAGCTGGTTAAATATATGGAAAGTTTAGATTTAGATCTTTCAATTTCAGTTGCGGCCTATTACAAACTCATCTTAGAACATAAATTTAAGGTTAAACAAGGAGACCAAGAAATAGAAAGAAATTTTGTTGACATTGATCCTTATAACTTGATGAAAAAGCAAAAAGATGTATGGGATCAACTCGTAAGCCTTCAGATCGCTGAGTTTCATGGTTTGATGGTCAATCCAAACGTGATGTTGGATCAATTAGAGGAAAAGGCTAAATTAATTTTGGCGCTTCAACACCTTGAAAATCATAAGAAAGATAAGACGATCAAAGTTCATTATGAAGCCATCCTGCGGCGCGTTATTTCTAGGATCAGTTTGAATTCACACGCGTTATTGGATTATCTTGGTCTTTTATCCACTTTGGTTCCAACTTATTTGCAGGAATTATTGGATTCAGAAGATGAGGATGAATTTTTTGAATTGGAAAAGATCATTAAAGAAGCTTTGGAAAAATTAAATGTTTTGTTTAAGCAAGATTGGGTCAATTTATCTAATGAAGAGATCATTGCGGTTTTTGAAGAATTGATTAAAGCGATTGGCCACCCGCGGGATTTAAATTCCAATATAAATCGTTTGCGGGGAAAGCTGACTAAAATGAATTTTATGGATAAAGATAACGCGGAAGGATTGAAAAGATTTATTAAATATTTCTTATACCCGTATTATTTAGTGTTCATGCCTAATATTTTGAACATGCAAATTCAGTTTTTAAAAAAACAAGGGGAGAACTCTCCTGAAACCTTGGACAGGGTATGGCAGCAATTTGGCGAAAGAGTTGAGTACATGGAGAATGACAACTATAAATATAATGAAACCAGAAATCGTTTTAACGATTGGTGGAATGGTTTGACTGTAGTAGAAGTTGTCCAAGATGAAAAAAAAGAGGAAAAACCAATAAAAATACCTTTTCGTATGGCAGGTGGAGAGAAAGAGTTTTTTATCACCCATGAATTTTTAAATGAAGCGGACTTAGTAAAGATAGCAAATCCTATTGGTTTGCAAAGGGTTTTAGGCGAAATTTTAAAGAATTGCGCTGAGAAAAACGCTTTTGAACGTCAATCTTGGGATGCTCGGGTAAATATTACGTTTAATCGGCAAAGAAAAAAAGGGAAATGGGGAGTTGAAATTACAATTGAGGATGATGGCAAGGGCATTTCATCTGAGATGTTGGCTATAGATCATTTAACAGGCAGACAAATGATTTGGAATCGAGGAGGAACTACAGGAGGAAAAGAAAGAGGAGTTGGAATGTCAGAAGCTTGGAAAATTATAGTTGAAGATTCTAAGGGCACGATTGAGGCGGATAATGGATCCAGATTACGCCTGCCTCTCTTCAATGAACAAGGAGAGATAGTTTCACAGGGAGGCGCCCGCTTCACAATTTGGCTTCCCATTGTTATGAATGGAAATGGGATCACAAATAAAATAAAGAAAAAGAAGATTAGAAGAGGAAAACAGCGTGGGAATAGAAGAAGTACAGCGGCTCGAAAAAATATGAGCGCGAATCAAGGAGGTAATATTACAAGTGAATTTGAAAATGTTTCCACAGCAATCATAAGAGCCATAGATCAAGGCATAGTTGTATTACCCGGGATAGATCCTAGAGCGCTGATTATGCCAATGGTTGGAGGCACTTTAGATCTTTTTGGAGATTCTAAAGATAAGGCCACAGGACTATTTGATGATATTAGGAATCGTTGGAAAGATATGGATAACAAGCAAGAGGTTTCATTTGGCGCTCAAATCCCAGAGTGGTTAAAAGAAGCGGTTAAAGGAGATCAAGCTAGAACAGCAGGAAATTGGAAGAGCGCCATAGAAAGTTATCAAAACGCGCTTGGTTTAAATCCCCCGGTAAAAGAGCAGGGAAGGCTTTGGGTATTTTTGGGACTATCTTACTTTAATCTAGCAGACGTGGATAAATCAGCTTATAGTGAAGCACTAACAGCTCTTAAAAAAGCAGAAACTCTATTATTGCCGGATAATCCTATTCAGCCTGCTTATGTCAGGGTGCTTTTAGGAGATGTTTATTTTGAACAAGTTGTTGAAGGGAGAGAGGAGGTTAAAAAGCTGATTGAAGATGAGGCCAAGACCGAATTTTTGTCACAGGCTAAGGAGGAAGAGTCGAAAAAGAGAAAGGCAAAATTAGAAATTGAAATTTCTAGAAATCTTGGGAGAAGTATTAATAGCTATAGCTGGGCATTGAAACAACCAAACTTATCTGAAGATCATGAACGGCGCGCAGTTGAATATTGCGCAAGAGCATTGATGAATTTAGGATTGATGGAACAGGCAGGAAATTTTCTTACTTTTTATTTAGAGAAATTTACTAATGGAGACACATCTAACGACACGGATAAAAGAAATAGAATTTTTTATTCGCTCCTTGGAGGGAATCATGCTATTTTTGTTTATTCCTTGCCTGAAGGAGCGGAGCGGGCGGGTCGCTTAGAGCAGGCGGTGGAATGCTGGGAAAAAGCGAAATTTTTGGATTCTGAAAATATTTATACCATGACGGATTTGATCGCAGCCTATTTAGAGTCTGGAAAAGAGGCTGAATCTTTAGAATTAATTAAGGAATTAATAGATTTTATATTTAGGGTGAACAGCGCAAAAATCCAAAATGAATCTTTACAAAAATTTGTGGCTGCGTTTAAAGGTTTAATGATAGGAAAAGAAAAATTCAGTTTGGTTCTTAAAGAAATGGCTTTAAAGAGTTTAGAGCTAAATGCCAATGATCAGACACGGAGAAGATTGGTTCAAATTGTTATGAGCCTTGACGCTAAAATAAGTGGTTTTGCTCCTATAGAAATTCGTTTAGAATCTTTAAGGGCAAGGTTTGATTTTTTCAATGAAAAACCTAAACAGAGAAAAGAGGATCAAACCATTAAAGATTTGATCAAAGGCATAGAATCTTTAAAAGAAAATCCGAATCAGAAAGTTGTGGATTTTCTACAGGAGATGTTCCAGACTGAGATAGTGAAATATAGCGCTGCATTGAAAAAGGCGATGGAAGATACCTTGAGGATTATAGAAGAGGCATTGGCAACTCAGGCAGCGGAAAATGAAACTTTGCGGCTAAAAGAAGCGGCTGAAAGAGCGGAAATGGCGCGCAATGCCGCGCTAGAACAAAGAGCGCAAGATGAAAAAGCTAAAAGGCTTTTGGCTCAATTATTGCCAAATCTATGGCGGCTCAGGATTAAAGCTTTAAGAGAAGCTAAAGCTGCTGAAGAAAAAGCCAAAGAGAGAGAGGCAAAATTAAAGCTTGAACGCGAGCAGGCTGAGATACAAGTTTTGGCAGAGGCAAAGCAGGTTGCAGAAGAAACAAAAAAGCGCGAGAAAGAAGAAGAACATAAAGCAAGAACTGCTGCCGCATTAAAACGTCATGAAGAGAGAAAGCTTTTATTGTCTCGCATTTTAGATGTTTTGCCAGATTTAAGAATTAGAGAGGCAGCAGCTTTAGGCGGCGCGCTCTATAATGCAAACTGGGAAGAAAATCAAATTAAAAATCTTTTAGAGGGGATAAGGGATAAAAAATTATTTTCTCTTCTTCAGATTCAGGATCTGATTCAGCAAATAAAACAGGGTAAAACAGTTGCTCAAATTTTTCCATTTGATTACATGGAGGAGCTCTTAAAGGAACTCCTTGAGTTGATAGATGAGGATACTATTTACAAAAAGGCAAAATATATGAGTGATGAAATTATTAATTTAGGAATTTCTGATCCTGAGGTAAAGATGAAATTACAAGATGTTTATATTAATGCCGCTGCAAAATATCAGACCTTAGAACGTAGAATCAAACGAAGGTTTATGATAGACGAGGCATTTCAGGTCTATTATAAGTTTATTTCTAGTTTAGGGGAACCAGATGTTTTTGCGTTAGATCCTGTGGCTTTATATCCAACAGAGAGATGGGATGCTCTTCTTCAGATTCAGCGCGGCCGGCTGGCTGAGCTGTTGAAGACTCCTCAGACAGATTTAAAAAAAGCAATCGGCGAGTTTTACGTTCTCTTAGCCCTGGACTATCTAAAAACTCAAATAGAGTCTGGCAAACTCACTCTGGAGGTCTCGCGATATCTGTTTGAAGAATTTAGAAGGATAGATTCCGTAAGGAAATATACAACGGACTATGAAGATATTGATTTGGTCAATGACATTGTTGGATCAGCTTATGGGTTTCTGCACGTATGGCTGCCAATTGTTTTGGAAAGGGAAAAGAAAAAGAAAAAACCTCAATCTATAAAAAATGCAGAGCCTTTAGTTAAATCTTTGGAAGATTATATAAATTTTGCGGATCAAGAAAAGTGGAGTAAAGACGACAATAAAAATCAAGAACTGTTTCACGGAATCATCCAGCAAATTGAGGATCACTTGCCAGCATTCCTTGCTGAATTTAAAAAGCTTAAGGTTGAATTGACCCAAGATGAAAGAAATCTATTTAGGTTTGTGGAAGGAGAGCAAGGCTTAAAACTTCTGCCAAAAATTTTGGCTTTAAGAATTTCATTTTTATCAGAAGATAAAAACCAGGCGGATCAAATCAAGTTTGATCAATCAGCAAAAGAAGAGATTGTGGAACAGGGCGGCAAGTGGTCATTCTTGCAAGGATTGTATGACTGGTTAGGTTTGAACTGGTTTGGACAGGCGCTCTCCCCTTCCTTAATAGAGTCGGGTTTGTGGGTGGGAGGGATGACGGTTTTAACGCATTTGATCCTTGAACGGATTTTTGGGATTCCTTTGGAAATCGGACCTCCTTTATTTATCATTCTTGGTTTTTTCCAGTTCACTTGGCACCGCTTGCATGGCCGCGGCAAAGCTTTTAAAAGCGATAAACTTCTTATCACTGCTTTAAGCATAATTTTTCTTATCCCTTATTCTTTCCTAAACCCGAGCGGTTATTTTCTGTTAGCAACATTACCTATTTTAATGGTTTTGCCGCACCTAATTGTGAACTCATATTATTGGCATCGGAAAGTTCACCGTTTGCCAAAAGCGCTTTTGAATTTTTCTTTCTTCCAGAATGGTTTGTGGGTTGATTTTTCTCAAGGTTTTCAAGTGATGTTACTAGTGCTTAGACCGGATGTAGATGGTAGTAGAAATGTAAGAATTGAGTCTCAGCGCTATATTGATTCTCTTGTAGATCAATATAAGTCAAGTTCAGAGATTGATCTTCTTCATTTTTTTGATCGTTTAGAGCGGCAGCTTTTAAAAGATTTAGAACACACTGAAGATTCCGCGCTTATTGATGATCCTCATGAAATTCCTTGGCTTATAGGTAAAACAGTTGCCATTTTTTTGCACCTTCTTTATTTCGAACGCGCGTCCAATCCCACTCCTTTAGGCGCTCAACAATTTTCCAAATTGTTTTTAAAACTTTTTATAAAGCAAGGTGTAACTGTGATAGACATTCCTCAGATCCTTTTAGGGAATGTTCATCCAGAGACTGTTTGGCTGAATCCAGATGCCTCGCGCTCAAGAGAGATTGAATGGCTAAACATGGCTATGGTCTTGGAATCTAAGAAGGCATTGGAGGAAGCTCTTGCCATGGATAACATAAAACTTGAGACCCCGCTTATTCCCATGGCGAATTTAAGCGCGAAGGCTGGTGAAGGAAAAATGGTTTTTTATAAACCGGAATTTTTGCAGCCTCGCAAAGCTTTTAAGATTCGGGCCCAGGCAAAAGCTTTTGTTTTATTTAAAATGTTCAAAGAGGGGAGAGATAAAATAAGGAAATTGGTCACTGCTTCTACTGGAAATCATGGGTTAAACACAGCATATGCGGTTCATCTCTTAAAAAAACTTTATCCAGAAGAAACCAAAAATCTCTTTGCTGAAATTTATACATCGCCCTCAATTAAATCCGTCAAGATGAACGCGATTCAATCTCAACCTTATACAAGAGTTGTCACGCAAGATGATCAGGGCAAAGAATTTAGCGGCTATGATCAGGCGAACGCGTTTGTGAAATTATTAGAGGAAAAAGATAAGTCCAAAGGCCAAGAACGAACCCTCCTTCATATTCCGCATGGAGATGAGTTTGTGGTGGCAGGATATGCAACCACGGGACTTGAGATTTTCGATCAGTTGGAGCGCATGGGTTTACTACATAAGAATATCGCTGTGACTGTTCCCATGGGTTCTGGCGGGCATGCGGCTGGGATCGCCTGGGTTTTGAAAACTCTAGCTTTAATGAGAGGCGCCAATATCAAGATCATTGGAGTCCAAACAGAAAAAGTGAATGCGGCGCATCAATCTTTAAGAGCAGGGAAAGTTCAAGAAGTTCCAGTTGAATCCGAACATCATTTAGATGAAGATCAAATTGCTGTTGCCAAACCAGAAGAATTTGCGATTCAAGTATTGTTGAAAACTTTAGATGCTTCTGTGATTGTAAAGAATGAAGATTTGATCAGAGCAACCAGGATGGTTTATGACGATTTATCAAATAGTTCTGAAAGCGAACTGCGAGGCCAGAGAGTAGAAGTTACTGCAGGCATGAATGCTCTTGCGGTTGAAACTTATCCAGAACTGTTCAGCGATAGAGAAGTGATTATAGGGATCGCCACTGGCGGCAATGTTTCGGATGAGTTGTGGCAAAAAATAGAAGCCCGCGCGCCTCCAACCCAATCTTTTAAAACGATTTTTTCAAAAATTGCAATTACAGTTAAAATGAAAATTACTTTATCTGTTCTCCTTTCAATGTTTTTAATTCCTGTACTATTTTTTAATTCCATTTTGTTGCAATCTTTCTCTCTTAGTCATGCGCAAACTTATAGAGAACAGAGCTTACAAGAGCATCAAGATCTAAAGCAATCCATTGGGTCGTTATTAAAAATTAAAGTGACGATTAAACCATCTTTAACTCCTGTGAGTTTTGAAAAATTAGATAGAGAAGAGGCTACTTTTTCCATGAATCCTTCTATCGCATTAGCGCTTGGAAAAGGGGATTCTCCAATTTTAACTCATGCTGTTGAAAAAAGAGTGAAAGTGAATCAAGCTTTATTGGGACAGTCTGATTCAGCGCTTCAAGGCATTTCTGATGTTTGGTTTAGCCCCTTTACTGCGAATCAATCTGGAACTGAACTCCTCTTTAATTCAGTTAGGAATAGTGTTGCCCCTGAACAATCTAAACAAAAAAATTCAACCGAAAATCAATTAAAATTGCTTTCAAATATTTTAGGAGACAGGGTTTATTTGCAAAATAATAAGATTCAGGAACAAAATCAAAGGTTGGTTCTCAATGCAGGGGATTGTTCTTCTTCAATTGAGGAAGTGAGGAGCTTCTTAGAAGAGATGAAAGAAGAGAGCATGGGTCAAGAGAAGAAAAAAGATTCAAGAAAATATGAGGTTGTGATAGTAACGGATGATCTCTTAAAAACTAAAGGAGAAATAGAAAAAATTCTACTTAATCAGGGAATTAGTCTTTATGAGATAAAGCAGCAGTTCCGTATTCTCACTCAACCAAGGGAAAAAGGCAAGTTTAATTTAAGGAAGCTCATTCGCTCACATGGTTTGGCAGACGGTTATTCTTTAAGAGTCCTTAATAAAAATGGTTTATGGTCTTTAGAAGGTTTGATGGGAAAAATTTGGCATGAGGCTTTTAAAGAAAACAGAATTGTATTTATAGAAAATAGCTTATTCGGAATAAAAGTGGTTGCTTACTCTCAGTAAAACAGGTGCGTTTCTTTATAGGGCGGGTTAAGCGCATCGCCCATCTTGACCGCTGATGTTTTATATGGTATATAATACAATATAGTAGATTTAATCAATGGCTAAATTGATTCTTCATCGTAAACGGATTCATCAGAATGGAGCTATAGAAGAGCGTGTCATATGGCTTGTTCAAAGAACGTTTAAGCATCCTCAAGGTATTCGGTATAGATTAGCTTATATTTCAAAACCACGGAAGAAACCTTTAGTGCTGTATGATAATCATCATCCTAAAGGTCATCATAAACATATTAAACAGGAGGAGCTTACCTATCAGTTTTCCACAGTAGAAAGGTTATTGTCAGACTTTAAAAAAGATGTGCAGGAGGCGATAAAGAATGAGAACTTTTGAAATTAAGATTCAGAGTGAGAGAGAGGCAGATAAAGAGTTTATTGGAGTTTTTAGAAATCTTCAAGCAGGCAAGAAAGTAAAATCTATTAAAGGTATATGCTTTACAAGTTTAGAAGCTGTAAGGAATCTTTTAACGGAAAAGAGGCTGGGGTTACTTCATTTAATTCGGGAAAAACATCCGCATTCAATTTATGAACTTGCAAAGATATCTGGAAGAAACTTTAGAAATGTTTATGATGATATGCAGATATTAAAGAATTATGGATTAGTTCAGATGAGTAAGGCAAAAGATGTTAAGAGAGCTCCTTACAGGAATATTGAAGTTCCCTATCAAGGTATTAGTATTTATGCTGGGATATAAAATCTGAGTGAAAGGTTATGCTGTCGCACTCCAATTATTTAGGGGTTTAAAAATCAAGGAATTGGCAGGGTAAACCAGAAGGCGCTGCCTTTACTCAATCCTTGGCTTTGAGCCCCAATCTCTCCTTGATGAGCAGTGACGATTTCTTTTGTAATAGAAAGTCCTAAACCAATCCCTTCCCTCTTAGATTCAGAAGTTTCTACTTGATAATATTGTTCAAAAATTTTATTAAGGTGTTCTTGCGCGATTCCTTCGCCAGTATCTGTTATTTCCGTTAAAATGAATTTTTCTTTTAAACTGACTTTAACTTTAATCTTTCCATTTTCTGGAGTATGCTTAAACGCATTGGAAATAAGGTTTGTTAGAACCTGAACTAGACGATTAGAATCTCCTAATAGTTTGAGCGGTGCAGCTGGAAGTTCCCATTCAAGCCGCATTTTTTTAAGATGCGCAACAGGAACTAAAATTTCTTTTACCTCATTGCAAACAGCGATATAGTCTATTGCGGATTTTTCTATTCTTAGTTTGCCGGACTCAATGCTCACCATGTCCATGAGGTTATTGATCAGCCCTTTCATTCTTTCACTGGCTGCGCTAATAGCATGCAGACATTTGTTTTCTTCCTCAGGTTTAAGGTTCTCCATGCTTTGCAGCACTTCCGCATAACCTTGAATCGCGGCTAAGGGGGTTCTTAAATCATGCGTTACAATGGAGAGAAATTTCGATTTCATTCTATTTAATTTATCCAGGGTTTGGTTGCTCTCTTTTAAGGAAGCGATCAATCTTTTATTTTCTTGAATCAGCATTCTTTTTTCAGCAGCTTTGGTGATGCTGCGGATTAAATAGGCTTTGTCCACAGGCTTGGCTAAAAAGTCGTAGATTTCATTGTGCATTGCTTTCATGGCAAGTTCTAATGAGGGGTAGGCTGTTAGGATGATGATTGGAATATCTTCATCCAGTTCTTTAAGTTCTTTGGCAACATCAAAGCCAGTCACATTATTGCCTAAACGGTAGTCAACTAAGGCTACAGTAGGATTAAATTCTTTCATGATTTGAACCGCTTGCTCTTTATCTTCCGCGAATTTAGATTCAAAATCATAAGCGTCTAAAATATCTTGCAATAATTCTCCAATGGTAACCTCGTCATCCACAATTAAAATTTTTGGGAGTGAACCAATGGAAGGAGTTAAAGGGCTCATTTTTATTTATACCATTCCTTAGAAAAGTTGCGGTCACTTGATTGGGAATAAGGATGAATCAAACCAGTTTTCATTTAATATTATTTTTTTTAAGTTTTTTAAGTTGCAAAAATAGGGTTCTGCTGCTATACTTATACCAAAATTAAAAGGAAAACTTAAATTTATGGCGAAAATATTAGTAGTGGAAGACGAGCAAATGATTATGGATTTAATTGGCATGGTGCTTGGCAAGAATCATGAACTTATTAATACTCCTAATGGCAGCCAGGCAGTGAATATGGCAAAAGTTTCAGAACCAGCGCTGATCCTTTTAGATATTATGCTTCCTGGCCTGGATGGTTTTTCCATTCAAAATAAGCTCTATGAAGATGAAGAGCTAAAAAAAATTCCCATTATCATGATGACTTCCAAATCTCAAATGGAAGATGTTTTTAAAACCTCTCCTAATGTGGTGGGTTTTATTGCTAAGCCTTTTAGTATTAAGGAACTGGAAGAAAAAGTCAACGCGGTTTTAAATCAGTCGTAACCCTAGGAGAAAGGAACTTATATGAGAAAGCTTAAAATTTTTTGGATGAATAATAAGGCCACGATTTTAATTACTATTGGCACAATCATTGTTCTAATTTTTACTGTGATTGGTCTCATGTCTTTAGAGTCTTTTTACCGCAATATTACCTTAGCGCAAATTCCCTTACAGATTTTTTTGACCGCTTTAAACGCTTTAATTTTTGTTTATTTTTATATGACGGTTTTTCGCGGCGGGTTTGGCTCCATGAAAAAGACAAGGATAAAAATTCAAGATGTCAATATCCATTTTCGCGATATTATTGGATTAGATGATGCAAAAAAAGAAGCATGGGAAGTGGTTCAGCTTTTAAAGGATAGGACCCGGGTGAGGCAAATCGGGGGGAAAATTATTAAGGGAGTTTTAATGGTTGGGCCTCCAGGGTGCGGTAAAACTTTGCTTGCCAAGGGCATTGCCTGTGAATCCAACATTCCTTTTGTTTCTGTGGCAGGAAGCGAGTTTGTAGAGATTTTTGTGGGCGTAGGCGCGTCTAGGGTAAGAAAACTTTTTTCTAAGGCGCGGGATTTAGCGTACGCTCATGGAGCCGCGATTGTGTTTATTGATGAGCTAGATGTGATTGGTCGTGGACGAACCTATTCTTTTATGGGCTCTGGGGAAGAAACCAACAGCACTCAAAACCAGCTCTTAGTAGAGATGGACGGCTTAAATGATCGGCAGGAAAATGTGGTTGTGATTGGGGCAACCAATGCCAGCGAAGATATTTTAGATAAAGCCCTGCTTCGTCCAGGAAGATTTGACAGAAAAATTTACATTGGCAGGCCTAACCTTAAAGAAAGAGAACAAATCTTTGCCTATTATTTGGCTAAAGTTAAAAGCACAACTACGGATATTGATGTGGGTCGTCTGGCTCGTAAGTGCGTGTATAAATCTCCCGCGGATCTTGAGAATATTGTAAAAGAAGCGGCATTAATTGCCGCGCGCAAAGAAAGAGAAAAGATAGATTATGAGGATTTTTCAGAGGCGATTGACAGAATAGATTTAGGCATTGCTCACCGTTTAACCATGACGGATCGAGAAAAAGAGCTGATCGCTTACCATGAATCAGGACACTTAGTGATTCTTTATTTTTTGCATCCTACAGATGATGTTTTTAAAGCTTCCATTATTTCCCGAGGAGGAGCTTTAGGCATGGTGCACCATCAGCCCCGTGAGGAATACTACACCATTGACCGGGATAAAATCTTGGCAGATATTAAGGTAGCTTTAGCCGGCTATGTTTCCGAAAGAATTAAGTACGGCGTAACCTCTAGCGGCGTGGCTTCTGATTTTGAAAAAGCCACGCAGCTTGCGCACAATATGGTCTGGAGGTTTGGCATGGGCACGGACGGCACAATCGGAGACTTTTCTGCCATTCCTAAACATGAGGTTTCTGAAGAGATGAAAAATATTTTGAATCGTCAGGTGCAGGCGATTTTAAAGAGTTGCATTGAAGACGTAGAAAAAACCTTAAAGGCAGAATGGCCGATTTTAGAGCATTTTGCTCAAGAACTGCTTAAAAAAGAAGAGTTGGAATATGATGAAATTGACCTGATTTTTAAAGAAGCAGGCAAAGAGCGTTTGTTCTTTAAAAATAAGTTTGCTTGAGCAGAGAGCGTTTAATTTTTTCATTTTATCTTTGGTTTAGTTTTACTTTCATTGCGTTTTTGTGCGGCTGTTCCCCTAGTTATCCTAAAGAAAAACTAATGGAATCAGTGCAGAAGTTGTTTCGCAAGGAACTAAAAGTAGAAGTTCAGACAAAATTAATTGGAAAAACTCTTTATGTTTCCTTTGAAATAGAAAACTTGGTAAGCAAAAATTTTGATTTGCCTAAAGAAGTAATTGAAAAATTAGAAGATGCGATGATTTCTATTTCCAGAATCAGTTTGAGCACAGATGCGGAAATTGACTTTACAGTGATTCAAGCCGAAGACCCTACTTGGGGCGTGCAAACCAATATTATTAGGCGAATGAAAGATCTTAAAGGTCTCATGTATTGGGGCATTTCTAAGCAGGATTTTGACGAGAGACTTGTTCTTGAAACAGAAAAAATAGTAAAATCCGATTCATACCAATGGCACGACATAACCCTGCCAGAATATATGGCCCGCATAGTTGCATCGAGAATCTCTTTGGGTTCGCGAGCCAATCCTTTTTTAAGCGTGCTTCTTGGAATTGAAAAAATGAGGGCTCAAATCCAACCTGAAAGCAAAGAGCTTATTTTTACCGTAGAAGGCGCATCCGATATTTCCCTTTCTTCCACATCCTCTGTCAGCATGGAACTTCTAAGAGATACAATAAAAGAACAGATGAGTCAAGTTGAAAAAAAATATCCTGTTTTAGATCAAAGAATTCAAACCTCTCCTTTAAGAGATCCGGACTGGGTAACCAAAGTCATTGTAAATAATAGCGAAGGAAAACCTTTGTTTGAGATTCCAAGGGAAGAGTGGCTTACCATTCAAACTAATAAAAAACAAGAGTCTAAAAGGAGGAAGAAATAATGCCAACCCCAATGGACGCATTGCTAGGTCTAGTGACATTATCTATTGGTTTATTAATCCTGACCACAGGATTTCTCATTCAAGAATCTAAAAAAAGGTTAACAGCCTATATTCTTTCCGGTGTAGTGGCTGCTTTGGGCAGCTACTATTTTGTGAGTTCTGAGATCCGGGTATTTCAAATGAGAGCACGCATAGCCAATATTCAACGTCAGCAGCAGGTGAATTTAGAAGAGATTCAAAAGCGTTTAAGAGAAACTCAGAAAGTAGAGGAGAAAGCGCCATCTTCGGTTCCGAAAAAATAGTTTTTATCTTATTTAATTTTTAATGAACGCAAAAATTTTGATCATTGATGATGATCATAAAATTTGCAGTCTTCTCTCTGATATTCTTAAAGATCAGGATTTTAGAGTGGCCCAAGCTCATACCACTGAAGAGGGCTGGGAACAGCTGGAGCTGGTTGAACCAGACCTCATCCTTTTAGATGTGGAAATCCCTATAAAAGGAGGATTGGAATTTTGCAGGGAAGTAAAAGAAAAAGACCGGTACCGCCAAATTCCAATTATTTTTCTTACTGTCAGAGATCAGGAGGTGGACAGGGTCGCTGCCCTTAATTTAGGGGGAGACGACTTTATTGTAAAGCCTTTCCGTCAACGAGAGCTTTTAGCCAGAATTCATGTGGCTTTAAGAAGAGCGGCGCGTTATGAAAGTTCTTTAACCATGATTCGTTCTGGAACTCTTTATGTAGATTTAGATAAAAGAGTGGTGCAGGTCAATAATAAAGATGTTCATTTAACCCCTAAAGAGCTTGAGCTGCTTAAATTGCTCTATATCAATCGTCATAAGGTTTTAAGCGAAAGAGCGATCTTTGATCAAATTTGGGGATCCCACTGCGCCTCTTTACTTTCCACAGTCTATACTCATATTGAACGTTTGCGCAGAAAATTGGGAGATCATGGTTCAAAAATCAGGACTGTTCCAGGAACAGGATTTAGATTTGACGAACGAAAAATCGGCAGATAGTCCACCCTATGGGCAAAGTTCAGTTCTAGTTGTTGACGATGAATTACACACCCGTGAAATTTGCTGTGATTTCCTGGAAGAAGGTCAGTTTAAAGTTGAGAGCGCTTCCAACGGTAAAGAAGCTTTAGCAATCCTTTCTAAAAAATCTTTTCAAATTTTATTATCGGACATTCAAATGCCAGAGATGGACGGCATTGATCTATTAAAAGAGTCCAGACGTTTGTATCCTGAAATGGACGTGATTTTAATGACCGCTTATGGGGGACTGCCCACTGCGATTGAGGCGATCCGTTTTGGGGCTTATGATTATATCACCAAACCTTTTTCCCGGGATTTTTTAATGAATCGGGTTCATAAATGTTTGGAAAAAAGCGAACTGCAAAAAAAATTAAAAGAGTCTCAAGAAAAATTAATTGAACAGGAAAAATTAGCTGCTTTAGGCGGGGTGGCTAGCTGGCTATCGCACAGAATGAGAAATTCGCTCTCAGTGATCTCCATGTGCGCGCATTATCTAAAAGGAAAACCTATTTTAGAAAAAGGCGAAGAATTTAATGAGGTGATGGGAGCGATCATCAATAAAACCAAAGTTTTGGAAAAAATTACCTCTGACCTCATCACCTATTCCCGCTCTTATGTGCCGCAAAAAAACATGGAAAATATCAATCAAATTCTGGAAGAGGCGGTTCAATCTCTTTTAGTGCAAATTCAAATTCAAAAAGTAGAACTAATTAAGAAATTATCTGAAGGGATTCCTTTTTTAGCTTGTGACCCGCATATTTTGCATGAAGCTTTTGAAAACATATTAGTGAATGCATTGCATGCGATTGGCTCTCAAGAAAAGGAAATAATTTTTATTAAGAGCGAATTTGTTTCTGAAACCTCTAACAAGGATTTTTCTAAGAATGGGAAAGTGTTAGTTTCAATTATGAATTCAGGCAGCATCATTCCTCAAGAAAACAGGGAGAAGATTTTTATGCCATTTTTTACCACAAAAGAAAATGGAAGCGGATTGGGATTGGCGATTACGCGCAGAATTGTAGAGCAGCATGGAGGACAAGTCTCTGTGGAAAGCGGGGAAAGAGCCCTGCCAGAGATGGGCATTAAAGAGCCAAAAAAAATTACAACTATTACCCTGACTTTCCCAGTTTTTCCATACCCTGCGCCTAATGTTGGTTCTCAAGGGTCTTGAATGAAGTGAGGATTTAAAGTGAATCATAAAGAAGAGCGCGCTTTAATCTTAGTGGTAGATGATGAGCCTGGGGTGGACATGATATTCTCTAAGATATTGAACGATCAAGGTTACGAGGTGCGTCATTTTACTAATGCTGAGGATGCTTTAGCAGCCATTCAATCAGATTCTAAATTTAGACTTAGTTTTCTCGATATTCGGTTGCCTGGGGAAGATGGGATTAGCGCTTTGCCAAAATTTCTTAAACTTCAACCTTCTTTAAAAGTGGTGATGATGACAGCTTACCAAACTGTGGAATCCGTAGTGACTGCCATGAAATTTGGCGCAGCAGACTATTTAGTGAAACCTCTTGAGCCAGAAATGATTTTAAAAGCAGTGGAAAAATATTTTCCTTCAGGGCAGCCAGTTCTTAAAGAGGGAAAAATAGCTCAAGAAACAAAGGCTGTTCGTTCCTATACCTTTATGGCCCGAACTCCTTTAATGAAGAACATATTGTCAGTAGCGGATAAATTTGCTTCTGTGAGCGGACCGGTTTTAATTTTAGGGGAGAGCGGAACTGGTAAAGAGATGTTAGCCCACACTATACATGAGAAGAGCCAAAGAGCTAAGAAATCACTCATTATTGTGGATTGCACCTCTATTCCAGAAACTCTTTTTGAATCTGAGCTTTTTGGCTATGAAAAAGGAGCTTTTACCGGAGCAGACACAGCTAAAGTCGGACGGTTTGAGTTGGCTGATGGAGGCACTCTTTTTTTGGATGAAATCGGCAATGTGCCTTTAACCATGCAGGCAAAACTTTTGCGTTTTATTGAGGATCATACCGTATCCCGTTTAGGCGGGAAAAAAACTATTGACATAGATATTCGTTTGATTACCGCCACCAATGTAGATTTGCAAAAAGAGGTGGAAAAAGGAAAATTTAGACAAGATCTATTTTATCGTTTGTCCACTTTAACCATTCATTTGCCTCCTTTAAGAAACCGTATTAAGGAAGAAAAAGAATTTTTAATAAATTATTTTTTGGAGAAAAACAGCCAAAAATTGCAAAGGCCGGTTCCTGTGATTGCAGAACCCGCCATGCAAATGCTTTTAGAGTATGCTTGGCCAGGGAATGTAAGGGAACTGGAAAACGCGCTTTATTCTTCTGCCTTGCTTTGTGATTCCAATAAAATTGGGGTGCAGCATTTAACAGTCGGCATCCAATCTTATTTTAGCCATAAGGAACAGGTTGAACTTCCCATTCTGGAAGGGGAGAAAAAAACCTTAAAAGAGGTGATTAAGAAAGTAGAAAAAGAGCAGATTCTTGCTGCTTTAGAGCAAACCGGAGGCAACAAAAAGAAAGCCTCTGAGATGTTGGACATGGACTATAAAACTTTCCTGAGCAAGTTAAAAGAATATTCTGGCGAAAACTCTAATATCTAAACTTAAATAATACAGGCAAACCTAGTGCAGAAACTAACTATCATTCACGGATCCCGTCCTTGGCCGGACACCTTTTAAAAATAAATAAAAATTTAGATCTCGCTTGAAAAATGTTGAGAAAACGTTCTAATAAGGATTGACTATCGATTAATATCAGTTTATAATATTATCAGTTTAAACTGATAATATAATGCGCATTCAATCCAGACCTACTCTAAATATTTTTAGTGACAAATCCTCCTTGGTTCTTCGGGCTTTATTGAACAAGCCCGACAAGAAATGGAAAGTATTGGACTTAGTAAAGGAAGGCCTTTCGTTGGGGCAGGTAGTAGCGGTCTTAGAGACGTTGCACAATGCAGGATTCGTTTACCGGCATAGGAGTGGCAGAACCAGTTACACGGAGGTTCAGAATGCCAAAGGGATTTTGGAAGCGTGGACAGCAGAAGCCGATTGATGTCACCTTACATTGTGGACAAGAATCACCACATCTATTTGGACGTGGATCTTAAGCGCGCAGACGAAATTCTTCGTGATATTGAGAATTACTTTTCATTGAAACGCTTGCAGGCAGGAGGAAATGTACTTTTTGCGCTACCATTCTATAAAAGCTCCGTGTTCCGGGACAGTCAAATCATCAATCATTTTCCTGTAGTTTCGAATCTTCAACTTTATCTAGATCTCATGGGCTTTCCACCTGCAGGGTGGGAACAGGCTAAATGGATTTTAAAGCATTTAAAAGAGGAAGGAACGCCGCTTGTCTGACCTAGTTGCTTATGAGAAAGTTTTCCTTGAGACCATTCACGCCCTGGGCCAAGACCAGTTGGACCAACTCATTGTAGTTGGAGGGTGGTGCCCATATCTATACACGAAATATCTCTGGAAGAAGGACGTTCCATTCCCACGCACGTTAGATATCGATTTTGCTGTAATGAATCCAAGTCCAAAAACATTTTCTTTGCCTGTTTATGACCGCCTCTCCAAAGCAGGTTTTTACCCGGAATTGGTTGACCTAGATGATGAAAACCGTTTTCAGTTCGTCTATAGGGATAAGGATATAAAAGTCAGTATTGACTTTATCACAAGTTCTGACAATGCCCCTCGTGAACCATTGGTATTGAAAGTCCCGTTTGTGGAATGCTTTCCCATAGATGAGGCGGATATACTTTTTCGGGCTGAACCGTCGAGACAGACTATTCGATATCAGGAAAAAGATATTCGCCTGCAGTTCGCGAATCCCTCTACCTTTCTTATCCAAAAGGGACTGATTATTGACCGACGTATGCCGACCGGAAAATCAGACAAAGATTTGGCCAGTGTGGCATTTGTCTTACGTTTCGCCCCAGACCGCCAACCCATCATCGAAGGAATCAGAGCACTTAAGAATTACAGAATGTTTCCAGATTTTCGAAAAAAGATGAAAAAACTTTTTCAACGTCCGGGCAGCAGAGGATATAGGATTCTCGAGCCATTCTTTCAAGGATGGAATGTTCCCAGAGCCGATATTGCCCGCGAAATCGAAGCAACTTTTGAACCATTATTGCAAGAGCTCGCGCGCTAAGAATCCAGTTTAGAAACAATTGCTCAGCAGTGTAAACTGTAGTTAGGTCGCAAATTAAATAAACGCGATCTCTTTTGATCCTCCCTTTACATTTCCTCATTACATCTTACTATCGTAACCGCATTTAAGTGCAGAAACTATATAAGGAAGAAAGGTATTTATTACCTACCTTTAGTGAATTATTCCATAACTCCTGCCTAAAATAATAAAAATAGATAGAAATTAAGTTTTGGCATTCTTTTTGCTACATATGTGGTTGGGTAAAAAGATGAAAAATAAAATAATAAGTGTTAAAAATAGATTCAAAATTTTATTGCTAACAGGTTTGAGCTCGTTCCTATTTACTCATTCTTCTTATCTATATAGTTGCGAAGGGGTATCTGCTCCAGCAAATTTAGGGGGTACTGCAATATCTACTTCTGCAATTCAATGGCGATGGACACATGATGGAACTGATTGTAGCGGCATGCCAATTGACGATGAGCGAAAGTTTAGGGTGATTAGTACTACAGGTGGAGCTATCTCTGGATTAATAAATTATGCTGCTTCTGCTAGTTATACTCAATCAGGAGCTCTGACACCCAATACTTCATTTTCTGTAAGAGTTGAGATTATTAATAATACTAATGGAATTGCATTAGCTACCACTACTGCAGTTTCTACAAACACGCTTGCCAATATCCCTACTGGATTTACCTTGGTTAGACTTTCTACTCCAATTGAAGCTAATCCAGATTCAGAGTTTCATGTTCAATGGAGCACAAATTATAACCCAACAGGAACACAATATAGGCTCTATATATCCACTAACTCTGATTTTCGTAATGACAGCTCTTTAACCCAGGTTGCAACTCAAAGTACTTTTACTATTACCAGTCTTCAATATTCCAATGCAACCTATTATTTTAATTTAGTAGCTCTGAATGGAAATGGTTCAACTTATAATGTAGGGGTCGCTACTCCCAGCGTTGCTCCTGTGAATGATCCGACGCTTCTTATTACAACCATGACCGGTTTAATTCGACCTGTATGGGTGAACCCTGTTGTCTTAACCACATCTGTAATCTTAAGACTTAAAACAAGATTTAATCAGGTCCATCCTAGTGCTGATAGTACCCATGGGACTTTTTATGACATAAATTATTCTACCCTATCTACTTTTCCTGTAGGTCTTGTTTCTACAACCACACCTTCTAGTCCTATCACTAACATTTCTGATCCAGACACAGGCGATCCTACGGAAGTTGCTACTCCTACAATCTCCGGGCTTATTCCCAATACAACTTATTATTTCCGCGCCAGATCCTTTAACCAAAAGAAAGATGTTTATTCAGGTTTTATGGCCAGTAGTTTTACGGTTACCAGAGCTACCAGTCCAACTGTCAATGGTTTTTCTTTAAACATTACTAGTTTTTCAGTTTATTTAAGCAGTAATGGAAATCCATCTGGGACTGTTATTGCACTTTCAACCAGCTCTGATTTTACAGCTAGCGCATCTTCTTTTGGAGTAAGTAATGGTGGAGTTGTCTTTACCACTCTTACTATTACAGGTCTATCTACCAACACCGCTTATAGTTTTTATACCATTGCACGTAACCATGAGAACATCTATTCTTCAACTGTGACGATTCGTTCCTCAACTTATACGTTAGCTGCAGTACCTCCTGCGCCAACACTTGGAACTGGAGGTTTAACTACAGGCAGAATCATTACCAGTTCTGGGACTAATCCTATGGGAACTGAATATGCGATTTTAGTTACAGTTCCAAATCTACCAAATCATCGGCACAATAATAAGTATATTCCTCTACCATCCAGCGGAGAGAGTGATTTTGATAACCTTGAATCTCCATCTGCATCTACTTATTGGGGATCTTTTGGCAGTTATTGGTGGAATGAGGGTAAAGGTATAACTTTACTGCATCTTGCAGGAGGTGTGGTATATAATTTTACAGTTAAAGCTAGAAATGCATATGATGTAGAAACCGCTACCTCTGCAGCTACCTCCTATAGAGTTATACCTTCAGGACCGCGAATTAGATCTGAAAAAGGGATAACTGCTGGGACTTGGATTAATGTTCTAACTACTTCTTTCACTGTGGATGGTTCTGCTCATTTTCATTCTACTTTTACCGCAGGGGCTAATGACAAAAATAGTATTACAACTTCAGCTGGAGGGTACATTCAACATTTTTCTACTAATGATACAATTGTTGAGGTAACTGCGACAAAATCCGGTTCTTGGTATTTTGCTTCATTGGGGGATGGGTTTGGTTATGATGATGGTTTAGGAGGAGGCGCTAATCCAGAACATAACACATTAGGAGATGCAACCTCTTTTGAAGTAAAGATTGACACGACTAATCCAAACATGACTAGCGTAAGAGCGCAATTTTCCGCTACGGATGAAACTTCCATTAAAGATAATGTAAAAAGTAAGAGGCGTGACCCATATTTTATATTTAACTCTACAGTTTCAGACAGTAGTTTAGAATCGTCTGCGACCGGATTTGCATATCTATTATCCACTGGCACTACTTATAAAGATGATGCGGTGGGTACAACTGTTCTAACAACCAATACTGCGGTTTACTTTCCAAATGCAGATCGTACAAACGAAACATTTTATTTTAAGGTCAGAGCAAAAGATACTGCGGGGAACTGGGGGTCTGTTTCTACCTTTACATTTGTTTATGAAGTAGATGGCACAAAGCCGAAAGCAACCGTAACAGCTCCTGCAGCTAATACGGAGACGGATGGAACCTATTATGGGGAAATTGACGTATTACCTACGATTACAGTTACATTTGATGATGATATGAAACAAAACACGTTTACCACTCCAGACAATGTGGTATTAAAGGCAGTAAAAAACAGCGCGGGAAGCGATGTGGACACAACCATAGGAATAATAATTTCTTCTGCAAGCACATCCATGACAATCACACCTGCATCCAATTTAAATGGCGGATGGGTCTATGAGCTGACATTAAAGACCGGGATCCAGGATTTAGGTGAGAATGCGTTGAATGCGGAAACGAAAATGAAGTTTAAGACACTCACTGATCCATCAGAAAGTTTTACAGGTAAGGGAACAGGCGGTTTAGAATATATTATAGAACCTAATACAGTCAATGAGAAGGTTTCTTTTAGCCATGTGAATACAAAAGGTGTAACCAGCGGCGCTCCGCCATTACATGAGAACTTTATTAAGAAAAGAGGAGCGCCTTCCTCACCTTATTATGCTCTTATGTTTGTTTCTGCGAATGCTTTGGACACAGCCACGGACAAAATAAAAGGAATCAAAGGAAATTTTGCTCAATCTGTAACGATTCGCGAGTTTATTGCGCTTAAAAAAGATGGAAAGCAGTTAACCTCTAATTTTAATAAGCCAGTAACGATTAAAATGCCCTATGCGGATGCGGATAACGATGGATTTATAGATGAAACAAGTCCAAAGGTAAGAGCAAAAACCTTAGAGGCATATTATTTGGATGAGACAAATAATGTTTGGCAGAAAGTGCCTAGTAGCACGATTGATACAAGCGCGAAGAGAGTTACATTTAAAGTTAATCATTTTAGCGCATATGCTTTGTTAGGAGCGCCGGATAATGATGTCTCTGGAGTTTATGCTTATCCTGTGCCTTTTAAACCAGGCAATGGTCACAAAAATATTACATTCACTAATTTGCCCAGCGATGGCAAAATTAGAATATTCACCGCAGCAGGAGAGTTGGTGCGAGACATAAGTTTTAGCGCTACGTCTGGAGAAAGCACATTAAACTGGAATGTAAAAAACAGCGATGGAGAAGATTGCGCCTCAGATGTTTATCTTTATGTGGTTGAAAGCGGCAGCAAGAAAAAAACAGGAAAATTAGTGGTAATTAGGTAAAGAAAATGGTACAACATAAAAAATTTAAAATATTCTTGAGGGGTTGGGGAAAAAACATAGTGTTTCGGAATATTATTGCTGTTTTTCTTGTTGCCTGTTTATTGTCAGTCAATAGCGCTCATCTTTTATTTTCCGCTCCTGGAAAAACAAGTTCCAATCAACTAAAAGTAGATGTTGGCGGTCGGGCCGTGGCTATGGCCGGCAACCAATTTGGCAGTGAAGCAAGCCCTTTTGCTCAATTCTACAATCCTGCTTTCTTAAGTAAAATGTCCCAAAAAGAAGTTGGGTTCATGCATAATGAATTTCTGCTGGATTTAAGGCAGGATGTTTTAGTTTATATCCATCCCACAGATAGTAGAGGTATCTTTGGCGGAGCCATTAATTATTTTACTTATGGTTCTATACCTGGATATAGTGCCAGCGGAGCTCCTACAGGTGATCTTTCAGCCAGCGATATTTCACTCAGCGGCAGTTGGGCAAAGATTTGGAATTTTTATCTTGGCAATTTAAAATTTGAGAATGTTTCAGGCGGCGCTACTTTGAAAATTTTGAATAAGAGTCTTGCCGGGGATTCTGCGTTTGGTTTTGCGGTGGATTTTGGATTTGTCATGCCCATAGAATTTAAAAAAGTTAAAGGTTTAAAAGTAGCCGGCGCAATTCAGAATTTATCCAATGGATTAAAAATGGACAGTGAAACTAGCCAGCTGCCCCGGGTTACAAGATTAGGGTTGGCTTATTCTTTTTGGGGAGACGCGATTAATACCATGGTAGATGGTGTGCTTGTTCCAGGATTAGATCCTTATCCAGCCATTGGCGCTGAGTATCGTTTATTAAGGATGATAGCGATACGCGCTGGCTATAAAGGCACAAGACATTTTGAAAAAGAGTTCTCTTATGGCATTGGTTTTGAAAATCCATTGTTCGCGCTAGATTACGCGTTTGTTCCTTTTGGAGATTTGGGAGACACGCATAGAATTTCCGCGCAATATAGATTTGGAAAAAATTACAAAACCCCGCGAGCAGATTCTCAGTTAAGGGAAAAAGTAAATGAGGCTAAAACTCTTTATGCTCAAGGGCTTTTAGTGGATGCTTACATGATCTCTATGCAAATTAACCATGTGGCTCCTTGGCTGGATGAAAATACAAAACTTTTATCCCAAATCCAAAGGAGTTTTAGAGAGTTAGAAGAAAGCGACAAGAAAGAAAAATTATTGATTCAGATCAATGCTCTATTTAGCCGTGGTGAAAGATTTTTTGAAGAAGGCAATTTGATCAATGCCCGGGCGGATTTTCAGGCTGTGGTGGGCTTGCAGCCAGATCATGCCGCGGCTCTTGGTTATTTAAAGCAGATTGAAACTCAATTCCAATCTTTTGTGGAGAATTTTTATAGGGAAGGATTAGCTGCTTTTGCCGCGGAAGACTATGAGACTGCAAAAGACGCTTTTGAGAAAGTGATTGTGATTAAGCCTGACCATGAAGAAGCTAGAGCTCAACTTGCAAAATCCATAGAGATTTTGGAAGCCAGAAAAAGACAAGAACAAATTGTTGCGCAAAAAGAAGAATCTGCTAAAATTTTTCAGGAGGGTTTGGTATCTTATAAAAAAGAACAATATGATGAAGCGATTAACCTCTTTAATCAGGTGCTGGAGATTGATGCAGAGAATGGGGAAGCCAAAAGATATTTAACCTCCTCCCACGACATTCTCTACAGGCAATTTTTAAGCCGGGGACAGGATAATGCGGCAAAAGGTGAATGGGAAACAGCAGTTAAAAATTTAAAAGCAGCTTTAACACATAATGCCAGATCCAGCGAAGCTAGAGGCAGTTTAGAAACAGTGCAAAGACGTTGGGAACTGCAAAGAAAAGTGTTGAGCCAGAATTTATATAAAGAAGGTTTAGAAGCCTTTTTAAGCGGAGACAAGAAGAAAGCAAAAACTGTTTGGCAAAGATCCATAGAATTAGATTCAAACAATGAAGAGGCGAAAAGAGGTTTACAAAGAATAGGACAGTAATTGCCCTAGACAAAAATCTTTTTCTCTAGTACCATAAAGACATAAATCATTCTTTTAAAATGAATGATTTATTTGTTTTTATATTTAAGGTGCAAACGATTTCATAAAATGTTCATAAATTTTAGGAAAAAATATTCATGAATGAATTATTTAAGTTAAAAAAAATAAAACATTTTTTTTCAAGAGATTGTTTTTACGTTTTATTTATATTACTACTCTTCCTTTCTTTATCTAGTGTTCATAGTCTTTTTGCAGGAACTGAAACAGATGTTTCCAGCGCATTTGCTTATCCGGTTCCTTTTAAGACAGGTTCGGGACATAAGAATATCACTTTTACTAATCTGCCTGACCAAGGCAGCATTAGAATTTATAGCTCTCAAGGGGAACAGGTAAGAAAAATTAATTTTTCTATTACCAGCGGTTCCAGCGCATTAGTTTGGGATGTTAAAAATGATCATGGAGAAGAGCTTGCCTCAGATGTGTATCTTTATGTGATTGAAAGCCTCACCGCTAAAAAAACCGGAAAACTGATTGTAACCCGATAATTCAACCATAATGTCGCTTAAGGTTAAACTGGTTCTTTTAGTCGCCTTTTGTGTTGTTTTGCCTTTATTAGTGGTTACATTTATGACCACTCGCATCACCTCCCGTCTCCTTCAGTCAGAGTTAGAAAATAACGCGCTTAAAATTCTTACCCAAACTAACAATTTAGTGCAAAATAAAATTGATCCTATTTTTTCTTATGGATTTCTTGCGATCAGCAACCCAGTGCTTCCTTTAGCTGTGCGCAATGGGAATAGAACGATTCTTGCCAATGTCAGCCAGTCCATTAAAAAAGGATTAAATTTAGATATTGTGGAGGTATTGGATGGTTTTGGAAGAGTAATTTATAGTGAAAATCAAGGGGAAATAGGATTGAGCAGGCTGGACTCTCATTTTATTCAAAAGATCCTTTTAAATTATGGGGAGAAAAGATCTCTTTCCACAGTTGGCATAGAAAAAAGAATCCAAGGTCTTTCCATTCAAATTGCGACTATTTTGCCTGGAGATGTGGGGGGAACCCTTCCAGCCATGATCCTTATGGGTTTTTATTTGGATGACAATTTTTTTAAAGAGCTGCAATCTGTGATTGACGGCGAGTTCCTTATCTTCTCAAAAAAAGAGATTTATGCCTCCACTTTAGAAAATAAAAATTCTTTAGTTTCAGTCATAAGAAGTTTAAGTGATAAAGATTGGGACTTGCTGCAAAACAAAGAGAAAGTTTTTCCAGAACTTTTCTTGAAGAATTCCACTTATGTGGGCACTTTTGCCAAATTAAAACCAGATGTGGGGGATCTTTATTTAGCCATTCTTTTATCCAAAGAAAAAGTGATCCTTCTACAAAAGCGGACGCAAAAATATATTATGCTTTTAGGTTTTTTTGCCTTGTTGTTAGCGATCGCTCTTTCCTATATTTTTAGCCAAAAATTAATTTCTCCTTTAAAACATTTAAGAGATGTGATAGACCGCATTGCCAAAGGAGAATCTGAAACTAGAGTGGAAATTGATTCCAAAGATGAAATTGGTTTTCTAGCCTATACTTTTAACGCCATGATGGCCCAGCTAAAAGAGGCTCAAGATAAACTAGTGCGCACAGAGCGCTTGGCAGCCATTGGCCAGCTTGCTTCTGGTGTTGGGCATGAATTAAGAAATCCTTTAGCAGCCATTAAGAACGCGATTTATTACGTGCGTTCTTGTTTAAAAAAGAATCCGTTGCCAAAAGACAATGAACAGGTTCAAAAGATGATGGACATAGTGGACAATGAGATTAATGCTACTGTAAAGATTTCCAATGATCTTCTGGAATTTTCCAGAGTCATGAGAATGAATCCAGCACCCATTTCCATTCAAACTATTTTAGATTCTGTCTTTACCGTGGTCTCTATTCCCGCGCATGTAAATTTAAAGACAAAATTTGCTCAAAGTTTGCCGGCTGTTTTTGTGGATCAAGAAAGAATGCGCCAGGTTTTTATTAATTTAATTAACAACGCTGTGGAAGCGATGCCTACTGAAGGTACTCTGGAAATAGAAACTTCTTTGGAAGGAAATCAGGAGGTATGCGTGTTTGTGCGCGATACAGGGATGGGCATTAAAGAAGAGGATCAAAAGCGAATTTTTGAACCTCTTTTTAGCACAAAAGTTAAAGGCACTGGTTTAGGATTAGCCATTGTCCATGGAATTATTGAAGCCCATAAAGCCTCTATTTCTTTAAAAAGCGTTTTAGGCAAAGGCACGGAATTTAAAGTTAAGATTTAAACCCGTATTTTGCATTAGGACGTTGGATTCGACGAATGATGGCGGACTTTTTTGTCCTCAAAAAGTTCGACCGTAGGCAACGCTACGCTCTCACTTTTTTCGTCGAAAAAGTTCGACCGTAGGCAACGCTACGCTCTCACTTTTTTCGTCGAAAAAGTCTCGCCATCATTCGTCTCAGTCCTAACGCCTAATGCAAAATACGGGTTTAAAGCTGTCTTTCTGACTCTAGCGCGTCAAGAGCGTTGTTTAGTTTTTGATTTTAGAAGCCAAGAATTTCTAAAGTGGCTTTTACTGATGGGTTATCCGTGTGCTCAAATGTTGTCCTCTCTCCATAGTCTTTAATCAATGGAGAAATAAATTCATCTGCCCAGGAAGGGGTCAATACTTTTACTCCTTCAAAATCAAGCACAATTGAATTGTCTTTGGTTTTGGAAAGGATATAGGCTCTAGCGGTTAGGTAAGCATCTCTTCCCGCAGGACGGGAAATAAGTAGTTCTCCAAATTTTTTTATTTCTATTCTCATAAATTAAAAATAAATAACCGCAAGCACTCCCTTCAAATTTTTTTTCTTATCTCCCTCCACTAGTCCATCATTGATAATAAACATGCTATTTCCAGAATAAAAATGAATTTTCCAATTATTTTCTCGCACCACTTTTTCTACAAATTTTAGTCCATTTCCCCTCTGTTCTGGAGCGCGGCCAGAGATTCTCTCTGTAAAGGCAAGTCGAATAGCTTCGCTTTCCGTTTTGAGCTTAGGCCTCACCCCCTTCAGTGTTGTTAGAACCCCTTGCCCGCGATCAGCAACTAGGATAAACCTTTCAGAGAAATTATTGATAAAGTAAATTCCTTTTTCATCCCTCCAGTTCCCGAGATTGTGATCAAAGGAATTATTGCCAAGCTCTCCTGTAATAGCAGTTAAGAGAGAATACTTTTGGCGAATTGCAGAAAAATTTTCCATTTCTTTAGACATACGATCCAGCCTTATCTGGAAAATATCCCGGGTTGGACAATGTTCCTCAGAATTTAAAAAACCTTCACCATTTTGCAACTCCATCCAATGAAAAGCTTTTTCTATGCCTGATGTAAGAAGCTCCATAATTTATAGATCATATCCCAACCATACCAAAAAATCAACTGAAATCATCAGAACTGGAATCATCAGCGTTGTTATTTTTTGTTGATTTTTTGTGTGTTGATTTTTTCATGAAACTTTTCATTTTTGTCACAAAAAATTTACAAAAAGTTGAAGACAGCATGAACTAAATTCTTTATACTTAGGGTACGCATTATGCGTGCTTAAAAGTATGATTGAATACACTCATAAACAGAAAAACCAATTCTTTAAGAAAAGCACTGCCTTAGTTGTGGCAGGCGCTCTGCTTTGTTCTATCATCCTGCCTCCTTATGCTTTTACTTACCAGAGAGGTTACCTTTCCTTTGTAGAAGAAAAATCTGCTGAAAATCACAATATGAGAGAAAGAAGTAACTTGATAGGGAATTCAAGGGAAGCAAGGAGGATTCTACTGAAAGATTCTATACCCCATGGGGGCGCAGAGGTCATATCGGATGCGATGAAAGAACTTTTTGTTGCTCCTTATAGAGAGTTCTTAGATACCTTTAATCCTGTACAGTTCTTTAAGAGCCACAGGGAACAGACTTTAGGACAAGCCATAGGGATTCTGCTGATCTGGGGCGCGATGGTCGCAGCCATGATTGGAGCTCCATTTGGGATAGATTTTCTTTTGTCAGGGAGCCCTACTAACCATCTAGGGTTTACCCTCCTTAGTTCATTTATTGGTTCTCTCTCCATTGTTGCAGGAATAAGGCTAAATCATCTGAAAGAAAATGAGGATCAATTAAACCAACTCAAACAAACCAGTAGTCAACTTAGCGGACTTAAACAACAGAGATCAGCTCTTAATGTAGTTGTACAGGAAGTTATCCATATCAACAAAGTTATTCAGACTAGCTATAAGCCAAATCGCACAGAAAAGATTATTCTTTCA
>JACPBF010000005.1 GCA_016180425.1 Elusimicrobiota bacterium | reverse complement strand
TATATAATACATTCCGCGCCTCCTTCTTAACTGATTTTGTCCCTGGTACAGCGTACCAAGTTCAAGTAAGGGGGCGCAACGCTTTCATATCATCATTTTGAGCAGTTGTCTGGTATAGTTCTGCCATAGCAGATTGGGTCAACCATACCGTTTCATCTTGCAAACGCGCTTCAACGCGAGTCGTGCCATCCTCTGTTTGATACAAAATAAGCTCAGAATTGTTCTGCTCTTTTTTATTCACAGTTAAATAAGGTGTTTTTTATCCATCTTGTTTTCTGAATGGGCAAAAAAATTCATCCGATTTCACTTATACATTTTCTAATGCAAAAGTCAGGTTAAATGCAAACATTACCAGGTTTTAAGGAATTGCAAAATGCCGGTCTTAATCGCTTCAGCTAACAAGGTTTGGAATCTAACATCTAATAGCAAGGCTTCTTCTTCCGGCAAAATAAGGTAGCCAGATTCTACCAGAATCGCGGGCAGGCGGGTTGCCCTTAAAACAGCAAGGTTTCCATAATAAAAACCATCGTCCGGCAAGGGAACCATTTTTTGAAAAGCGGCGTGAACTGACTTTGCAAACTCAAAACTCTGAGGCTGAAAATAAAATAGGCTAAAACCCCGGCGCTCAAAGGGGTTTGAGCCATCCGCTAAAGCATTGGCATGCAAAGAGATCAATAAATCCGCATCTTTGCGATAAGCTCTGGTA
The DNA here is from genome assembly GCA_016180425.1 of Elusimicrobiota bacterium. Classification (GTDB taxonomy): domain Bacteria; phylum Elusimicrobiota; class Elusimicrobia; order 2-02-FULL-39-32; family 2-02-FULL-39-32; genus 2-02-FULL-39-32. The sequence goes on along the minus strand of JACPBF010000005.1, from coordinate 124,353 downwards.
ATGCGTTCTGTAAGCGAGGGAGATTCTTCTAACCCCCTGGTTAAAAAAACATTAGCTCCTTCTTTTTCTAAAATTTGCTTTAGAACCTGAGCCATTTTAATAGTGAGCTCTCCTTCAACAATGCCTTGAGGTCCAATCGCTCCATCCGCAACTTTTAAAGAATGGCCTGGATCTAAAGTAATATTCATCTCTTTTAAAGGAAATTTTTTATTAATAGGCGGAGCAAAGAAAATCTTTAAGATCAGTTTATTGCCTTCATAAGCTAGATCATAACCCCAAACTTTTTCTTTAAGCGGACATTCGATTTTTAAAGTTTCCTCTTGGGTTTGGCTCCAGCTTACCTGTTCTAATTTCAAAAAAGCTTTTGCTTCATATCTGATGCGGTCTAAATTGGAAATGGTGTAAAAAAATTCTAAAGAGAAATTTTTTAAGTCTCTGGAAAGATTCACCTTATATGGAACTTTTTCATTTAGAAAAAATTCCAAAGAGACAAATCCCTCTCCATCTTTTACCTTCACAGAATCTAATACAAAGGGAGAATTAGCTGGAACCGTGTTTTTAAGCAAATCCTCATGGGTCCAATAAGCGCTGTTTGGGCTTAATTGCACTTTGATTTCCTTGCCAATCGCTTTTGTAGTTTTTAATTTCACCCCTTTTGGCAAAAAAAGTTCATACCCCATTAAGTCCCCGTTTCGGCTAGCCCCTGTGCGTAAGATCGCTTCCTCACTATTCACCTCCATCCAGCTAAAAGTTCCTTTTTCTAAAACAGCAACTTTCCCCGGAGCTTCTACTTTTTTTATTTTTCCTTTCTTATCTTCTAAACGAACTTCAACTTTAAATTCATCTTGTTTTGAATCTTGGGGTAAAGAGAGTTGCGCTTCATAAAATCCAGGAACCGGCAAAGCTGTTTCCTCCATTTTTTTCCAAGAATCATCTTTATTTTTTTTCTTAGCCGTAGGCTTTAAACGAACTTCCACTTTAGCTCCGGGAGAGGCTTGCAGCCGCAAGCGTAAAGGCTCATCTCTATAAAGTTTTAAATTCACTTGCGGTTCAATGGATTCTGTAACAACCATTAGAGGAGAGGCGGGTAAAGCCATGATTGGAGAAGAAACAAAAACAGTGCGCTCTACAGCTCTTTCATAACCTCCATTTTTTGCAACTCCTTTAATTTTAAATTCTCCAGAAAAAAAAGGAATCACCGCGCAATAAGAGCCTGTGGCATAAACATTCACAGGCGCGCCATTAATTAAAACTGCGCTAGTTTCAGGTTTGACAGAGCCAAAAACAAAAGATTTTTTTACATTCGCTATTTTCGCGCCTTCGCGCGGATAGACAATGGTAAATTGCAAGGCGGAGTTAGCGCTGGCAGAAGAAGTAGAAGAAAGCGTTTCAATGGAATTTTTTTCAGAAACGAATAAAGGCGTGGCAAAAACAAAGGAAGAAAAAAAGAAAAAAATAGGAAAAATTAATTTTCTAAACACGAACAATTTTTTTAAATTTTCTTTTGCCTACTTGTAATATAAACGGCTTTGCGATTTCTATCTCTTTATCCTCTAAAACTTGGGCATTATCTATCCGAACCCCTCCGTTTTCAATTAATCTTTTAGATTCTTTTTTAGAGGGAGAAAGCCCGGACTCAAAAAGAAGATGGGAAATCGATATTTTAGATTTTGCGACTCCAAATTCCTCAAAACTTTCTGGCAGAGTTCGATTAGAAAATATTTTTTCAAACTCTTCCTTTACTGCATCTGCTTTGCCCGGATGATAAAGATTAGTAATTTCAACGCTTAAATTTAATTTCGCTTCTTTAGGATGCAGTTTTTTTACTTCTGCCAAATCTTTCGCGGTTAAAAGTTCATAATACTGCCACATCAGCTCATCTGATATGGACATGATTTTTCCAAACATCTCCTGTGCCGGATCATTCAATGCAATCGCATTCCCGTAAGACTTAGACATTTTTTTTACGCCGTCCGTGCCAATCAGCAAAGGAAGGGTCATTACAATTTGCGGCTCCTGATTAAAATTTCTTTGCAGTTCCCTGCCCATTAAAAGATTAAAAAGCTGGTCCGTGCCGCCAAGTTCCACATCCGCGCGAACCGCAACAGAATCATACCCCTGAAATAAGGGATACATCATTTCTAGAAAAGTAATGGGGCTGCCTGTTTTTAACCTTTGATTAAAATCCTCGCGCTGCAAAAGCTGCTGCACAGTATAGCCTTGAAATAAAATTGAAAATGGAGAACCTTCTTCCAAAAGTTTGCTCATGTCAAAAATAGGAGCAAGCCATGTGGAATTTTTATGAACCTCGGTCAAGTTTGGATCAAGAATCTTGAAGACTTGATCCAAATAGGTTTGGGTGTTAATCTCAACCTGTTCCCTAGAAATTTTAGGACGGGTCTCATTTCTGCCAGAAGGGTCTCCAATCAAAGCGGTAAAATCTCCAATAATAAATAGTACCTTATGTCCAAATTCCTGAAAAATTCTTAATTTATTCAGAACCACAGTATGACCTAAATGCAAATCTGGAGAGGTGGGATCTACTCCCAGCTTAATCCTCAATTTTTTTTCAGAGGAAAGTTTTTGAACTAACTCTTTTTCTGTTTTAACCTCTTTCACCCCTCTTAAAAAAAGCTGAATCTCTTCTTGTAAACTCAAGCTATAATCCCTCCGCCAAGCACAGTCTCTCCATCATAAAAAACAGCGGATTGACCTGGGGTTATGGAGCTCACATCCTGATCAAAAACAATTTTTGCTTCCTGAGCGGAAAGAAGATTAATTGCGGCTAAAGCTCCCTTATGACGGTACCTCACCTTAACAAGAGCGCGCACGGATTCATTTGGAATTTGATCCGAACACCAGTTCACTGAATGAACCAAACAACAATTTTGAAGATTTTCAGATTCTTTGCCTACAATCAAAGTATTAGTTTTAGAGTCTTTGCCAATCACATAGAGCCTCTCCCCAGTGGCCACTCCTAATTTTTCTCTTTGTCCAATGGTATAAAAAGGAAGACCAAGATGCTCTCCTAAGATTTTTCCATCTTGGGTTTGGATCGCGCCTTTTTTAAGGGGCTGGCTGGTTTGCTCTTTAATAAATTCCCTATAATCTCTGCCTTCTAAAAAACAGATGTCTTGGCTTTCTTTTTTTTCCGCATTCACTAAATTAAATTTCCGCGCAATCTCTCTAACCTCTTCTTTTTGATAATCCCCTAAAGGAAAAAGCACCTGAGATAACTGAGCTTGATTCAACATATAAAGAAAGTAGGATTGGTCTTTAAACTGATCTTTTGCTTTAGTTAAATAAAAATGATTTTCTCTTATAATCCGCGCATAATGGCCGGTAGCTAAATATTCCGCTCCTAAAGCTTCCGCATACTTTAAAAGCGGGTCAAACTTAATAAAACTGTTGCAGCTTACGCAGGGATTTGGAGTTCTTCCATTTAAATAGGAGTCCACAAACTGATCCACAACTTTTTCTTTAAAACGCTCTTCCATGTTATAAGTATAATGCGGCACCCCTAATTGACGGCACACGATTTTTGCTTCTCCAATATCCTGAGGGGAACAGCAGCTCCCAACTTTTTCCCCTTCCACCCAATGCTTAGGCGTCCAAAGTTTTAAAGTGATCCCTATCACTTCATAGCCTTGAGAATGTAGAAGCGCGCAAGCTGTGGAAGAATCCACCCCTCCAGACATGGCCACAACCACTCTAATTTTTTTTGTCTCAGTCTCCATTTGTACTAGATTTAGACCTTAAAGCTGCTTTTGTATATCTGCAATTTGGGCTCCAAAGCAGCCACTCATGGATGCCTAGATCTTCACAAGCTTTAATTTGAGCTTTAACCTCTTCCTGTCCATAACGAACTCCTAAAGAAAAATCCTGCAAATAGGGGCGTAGCCGCACCCTGCTTTTTTCTAAACGTTTTTTTGCATCACTTATGGTTCTATGCACCACTCTATAAGGCTGAGTATTAGGATTCGCAATGCCATATTCACCTTTTGCGTAATGAGAAGGATAAATCATGGGTGAGATCACATCCACCCATTCGGACATCTGCAATATTTTTTGTCCTATTCCCATATCATGCTCTACCGAAGGTGTTAAACCAAAAATATCAATGGAAAGTTCCGCACCCATTGGCTTTAAACGTCTAGATGCTTCCTGCAAAAAAGCATTTAAATTTTGGGCAGCAGAGGTGGAGTCGTGCTTGGCATAAGAGTAACGGCAAAGACGGATATTCCCATCTGAAGGATAGCGAATATAATCAAATTGTATCTCCTCAAAACCTAACTCTACTGCCCGGCTGGCGATCGTTAAATTATAATCCCAAACCTGCTTGTTATAAGGATCCAGCCAAGCTCTATTTTGCCGGTCAGTCCAAAGGGAACCATCTGATTTTTTTACAGCTAGCTCAGGCATTTTTCTTGCCATTCCATTATCCTTAAATACCACAATCCGAGCGATCGTATAAACCCCATCTTTTTTCAATTGCTCTAAATATTCCTTAATGTCTGGGATCGCATTCACAAACAATTTATTTTTCTCTGCCAAATAAACACCGGGGATATAAACTTCTCCCTGAAACTCTTTAATGGCGATCACAATGGAGTTCAATTCAGTCTCATTTAATAAAGCTCCAATTCGCTTTCTAGCTTTTTTTGAGCCAGCCACCCAAGAAGTGAGATGGATGCCTTTCACATTTTTTATCTTTTGAACTGGTTCTGCAGCTTCCGGAGCTTCAAGGACTTCTTTTTCAAGCGCCGCCTGTTTAGTTGCTTGACTGCTCTTTGAAACATAGAGTAAAAAAGCAGAGCTAAAAAATAACATTAAAAATACAAAGCCAATTTTTTTCATAAGTTTATTTTAATATTTTATTTAGAAAGTTCTTTTAAAAGTTGCTGAACAATTTTTATTTTTTCCCCGTATCCTGCCCAATCTCCTCTTTTTAGCGCTTCTTGGGCTAACTCAAAATTTTCTCTTGTCTTTCTAATCAGGGCTTTATCTTCCAATTTTTCTTTTATAGGAAAAAGCATTTGTTCCTCTTTGGCAACCGCGCTCACCCTGTCTCCAAAAATTTTCATCAAGGCTAGTTCAAAATTCTCCTCCATGGCAATAGAGTTTTCATAAGCCACAATCACTCTTTTTAGTTCTGGCAAGCCGCCTCCGCTCGCTTCCAAATAAAGCGGCTGCACATAAAAAAGAGATTTTTCTACAGGAATCACCAAGAGACTCCCGCGCAATACCCGGCTTCCCCCTTGATCCCAGAGGGTGAGTTGTTTTGAGATTTCCACATCCTGATCTATCCTAGATTCAATCTGCTGCGGACCATAAACCAATTTTTGTTTGGGAAAATTATAAACAAAAAGTTTTCCATAATTAGGCTCATCGCAGCGCGCAGCCATCCATGCGATCATATTCTCTTTTTTAGACGGGGTAAATGGAACCATCAGAATAAATTCTTCTTTTTCGCCAATCCCAGCAAGTTTCATAATCGTGTAGTAAGGTTCCATAGCTTCGGAACGTCCCCCTTGAGTGCGCACAGGAATTTTCCAAAGATCTTCTTTATTGTAAAAAACCTGCGGGTCTGTCATGTGATAGGTGGCGTACATTTTTGCTTGAATATTCATTAAAGTTTGAGGATACCTAATATGGCTCCTTAAATCTTTAGGCATGCTTTCCATGGATTTAAAAACATCTGGAAAAATTTTCGCGTAAGTTTGAATCAAAGGCTCTTTTGCATCCGCGATATAAGCGGCAATGGCGCCGTTATACGCGTCTATGGTAACTTTAAGAGAATTCCTAATGTAGTTAATGCCTCCCACTTTTTCTGAATAAGGATAATGGTCTGTCACTGTATAACCATCCATGATCCAAAAAAGTCTGCCTTCTTCATTCACCACAATATAAGGATCCTGATCAAAACGCAAAAAAGGAAGAGCTTTATTCAGCCTTTCTCTAATGGAACGATAATAAACAAACCTGCTCTCTTTGGTAATATCGCCGGAAAATAAAATTTTAAGTTCTCCAAATCTAGCTGCAAAAAGAAGCCTTCTCCAAAAACTTTTTACAGGCACTCCTCCTGTGCCGGCATAAGTGGTATAGACATTTTGATCCCCGGCAGGATAATCGAATTCTTTTGCGTTCGTTTTCACAATGGCATAATTGGCCCGAGATTCCCCAAAATAGATTTCTGGGCGGGTGACTTTTAAGGCGATGGTAGAGCTGGGAGGAATATCTTTAATAAAAAATTCAGGCAGCCCTTCCGGAGAAATGCGGTTCACCGGCCCCATGCAAACCCCATAACCATGAGTGTAAGTTAAATGCTCATTAATCCAGATTCTGGAAGGCAAGCTCTCAGGCACAAGCTCCCGCACAGAAAGCATCACTTGCCGATATTTACCGTCAATATGGTAACGGTCATTATCCGCGTCTAAAAAATCATAATAGGTGCGAATTTCCTGAAGCTGGCCATAAGAAGTAAGCAAAGGCCGATGATCCCAAAGACGGATATTATTAATGGTTAAATCATTCTTTTTTAAAATTTCAAGGGTCAAATTCGCTTCAGGATCAAATTCCAATTCCTGAATCTGATTTAAACCATAGGCATTTCTAGTATTTTCAATGGCCAACTGGATAAAGGGAGTTTCCTTTACAATTTCATTGGGAGAAACTTCAAACTTTTGTATGGTGCTTGCGTAGATTTTAACCAAAAATGTTCCTCCCACTAAAAAAATAAGGGATGAGAGAATCATCCTATTTTTATGAAACCAAGGGGAAATCCATAAAAGCAGCGCTGAGAGAAAAGCCACAATTCTTAAAAGTTTTAATCCAGGCAAATAAGCGTTAAGGTCAGCATATCCAGCTCCCGGTGCAAGGCCGCGCTGCAATAAAAGAAGATCATAAATCTTTAGTTGAAAACTAAAAGCGAAAAGAAGCGCAAGGAACCCAGCCAAAATCGCGCAATGGGTTTTTGAATCTTCCGCAACTTGCATTCTGCTTCCAGACATATAAATTCTGCTGCTTAAAAAATATATTCCCACGCTAATTAAAAGAGAGGAGAGAATAATGACAAAGAAAAAGTGATAGAGAAATTTATAAAAAGGCAAGTTAAATATATAAAATCCAATATCCTCTTTAAAAAGAGGATCTTTTTGAAAAAAAGGAACTCCATTGAAAAACTTTAAAACCTCTTCCCAGGAATTGGATGCCCAATTCCCTAGAAAAAATGAGATGAGCAAAGTGAGGAGCAAGAGGAATGGGACTAAAACCTGCTTTATTTCTGAAAGAAGTGGCAATGGAAAAGGAGAAATCACTGATGCATCCGGCCCAATAATCACAAAGGGTTTGCGGCAAATTCTCCTGGCTAAAGAGAGATTAAAATAAATCACGCTTGCGGAAATGAAAAATCCAAGAATCCATAAGCTAACCTGGGCGATCAAAGTTTTCTTAAAAATTGAGCTAAAACCAATCTCCATAAACCAATAATAGTCCGTGACTAAGTGCAAAATTTTTCCGCCAAAACTGACCAAAAGGAAAATTAAAATATAAAAAAAGATATTCCATTTTTTTATGCGTGAAACGTTTGGATTAAAATCATAAGCCATTTTATTGTCCTTTTAAAAAATTATTTTTTATGAGAAAGAGGAGGGGTCACTGCTGTGGGCAATCCAGCCATTTTATCTGACCAGAGAGGAGAAAGGGAACGCAGCTTAGATATGACTCTTGGAATTATTTCTAATGCTTTATCCACTTCATCCATAGTGTTAAATTGGCCTAAAGAAAATCTAACTGTGCCTTGAGCCACATTCGCAGGAAGCCCAATGGCTCTTAAGACATGCGAGGCTTTGGTAGAGCCAGAAGCGCAGGCAGAGCCTGTGGAAACCGCAATCCCCTCAATATCTAACATCACCACACACCCCTCTCCTTCCACGAATTCAAAACTAAAATTAGAGGTGCCTGGAATTCTATGTTTAGGATCTCCATTGAGCCGAATATAGGGTATTTTTTCTAAAATCCCTTTTTCTAAACGATCTCTTAAAGTGGCTACTTTTTTAGCCTCTTGCCCTAAATTTTTTTGAGCTAGCTCGGCTGCGACTCCCAATCCCACAATGGCTGGAACATTTTCTGTGCCTGCCCTGCGGTTTCTTTCATGATGCCCATGAAAAAGAGGATGAAACCTGGTCCCTCGCCGAATAAAAAGCGCTCCCACGCCTTTAGGCCCATAAAGTTTATGCGCGGATAAAGAAAGTAAATCCACGTTCAACTCATTCACTTTAATTGGAAGTTTCCCCACAGTTTGAATCGCATCTGTATGAAAAGGAATTTCCCTTTCTTTGCAAATTTTACCTATTTCAGCAATGGGCTGGATCGTTCCTATTTCATTATTCGCATGCATTACGCTCACTAAAATAGTTTCAGGACGGATCGCTTTTTTGACAGAGTCCGGATCTAAGATTCCGCTAGGGCTTACAGGCAAAAAGGTTACGTCCCATCCTTGCTTTTGTAAATATTCACAACAAAAAAGCACGGTATCATGTTCCAGCGCGGTCGTGATAATATGATTTCCTTTTTTACGTTCTTTAGCGGAAAAAGCGATTCCTTTAATTGCGGTTGTGTCGGACTCAGAGCCGCAGGAAGTAAAAATAATTTCTTCCAAGCTCGATCCTACCAGTTGCGCCACTTGCGCTCTTGCTTCTTCCACTGCTTTGCGGGCGGCTTGTCCTAAAGTGTGGACACTGGAAGGATTTCCATAAAATTCCGTGCCTGCGCTTAAGTAGGGAAGCATGGCCTCTGCCACCTTTGGATCCAAAGGAGTTGTGGCATTGTTGTCAAAATAAATTTTCTTTTTCATTATTGAATTTTAGCTAGCTCTTGTAAAAGCATTGAACTCGGGATAGAGGTTTGAGATTTTTGCTCTAAATCTTTTAAAGTGACTTGATCATTTTTTATTTCATCTTCTCCAATGATTAAACAAAATCTTGCCCCTAGTCCATCTGCAAGGCGCATCTGTGATTTTAAACTTTGCAGGTTCAAAAGAGAATTTGTTTTAAAACCTTTGGATCTTAAAAAATTTAAAGTCTGAAAAGATTTTGCAAAAGCCTCTTTTCCTAAAGCGATCAAAAAAAGTCCCTCTCTTTTTTTAGTTTCAGATTGACTAGCTTTTGTTTGTTCCAACAAATTTAAAACCCTTTCCACTCCCATGGCAAAACCAACTGCTGGCACTAAAGCTCCGCCCAGCTGCTGGGTAAGAGTATCATACCTGCCGCCAGCAGCTAAAGCGTCTTGAGAGCCATCTTTTCCTGGACTATAAATCTCAAATACAGTGCGATTATAATAATCCAATCCACGAACCAAATGGGGAACACTTCTATATTCTAACCTAATCACTTTTAAAAAACCTTCAAGCTGCAAATGGTGGTCCTTACAGGCAAAACAAAGATAGTCTAAGGAGTTAGGAGCAGCTTCTAGTTTGTCTTTGTCTATTTTGCAATCCAAAGCTCTTAAAGGGTTTCTGTTCATTCGTTTAACGCAGTCGGAACAAAGCTGATCTTTAAATTTCATTAAAAAATCTAAAAGAGCTTTGTGGTAATTAGGACGGCACTCAACGCAGCCGATGCTATTTAATTGTACTTGAACATTTTGAACTCCAATGGTTTCCAATAATTTACAAGCAAGTTCTATGGTTTCCGCATCCGCTGAAGGAGCGCTATTGCCAAAATATTCTGAGCCGATCTGGTTAAATTCTCTTAGTCTGCCAGCTTGAGGTCTTTCTGCCCGGTACATGGATCCCATATAAAAAAATTTTGCAATAACAGATTTTTTGTCCAAATCATTCTCTATATAAGAACGCACAATTCCAGCAGTCCCTTCCGGCCTTAAAACCAATAAACGCTCTCCCCTGTCTTTAAGAACAAACATCTCCTTTTCCACAATGTCTGTGGTCTGTCCCAAAGCGCGTTCAAATAGAGCCAAAGATTCTAAGTGAGGGGTCCGAATTTCTTGATACGCATAAAGAGAAAAAATATCTCTGGCAAAAGATTCCATGCGCACCAGCTGTTCCATGCGCCCTCCGGCAATATCATGCATGCCCCGCACTGATTGGTTTGAGCTTAAATCATTCATAAATGCAGCTTTTTAATTTGTCCTTGTTTAAAATCATAATTTTTCCTGAAGCAGCCTCCATGCTAATCCAATTCATTCTCTTAAAACCGGATAAAACCCTGCTGACCATTTCACGCGCGGTCCCAATTAAATCCGCTAACTCTGTTTGGCTGATTTGCGCATTAATTAAAATCCCATTGGAACAGGGTTTTCCATAGCGCGCTTCCAGATCAAAAAGGGTCAGGATGGTTCGTCCCACAACATTTTGAAAAGAGAGTTTTTCTATTTCCCGGTCCGCTTGTCTTAAACGGCTGCAAAGAGTTCGTAAAACTTTTAAACTTAAAAAATTATCTTCTTGTAAAAACTTCTGAAAATCTTTTCTATCCAAAATCAAAAGTTCAGAGCTTAAAATAGCCTTTGCGCTGGCGGAGCGGATGGGCTCTCCCAAAAGCGCCATCTCTCCAAAAAAGTCTCCCGGGTCTAGAAGCGCAAACGTTTTAGAATGAGCGCCAATAGAGGTATAAATTTTCACCCTGCCATTCACCAACACATACAGGCACTCGCCGGAAGAATCCTTAGAAAAAATTTCCTCTCCTTTTTTAAAACTATTGAACTGCGCGAACTGCGCAATTTTATTTAAAGTTTTAGAGGAAATTCCTTTGAGCAGGGATACTTTTCTTAAAAGAGCATATTTATTTTTTTGGAGATTCATTTGATACTCTAATTCTATTGATAAAGTCATTTCTGCTGCGGGTTACGAAAGCGCTTTATCATCCTAAACTTTCCTAAAAAGCTGTTGTCATTATACAAGTTTAAAGCTCTGTTTGACAAACTTAAGGAAAAGAGGTATTTTTGAAATTTCGGATGGAAAAATCCCTGGAATTTCTTGAGGATTGGTGCAGTTTTTTAAGGCAAGTCTCTATTTTTTCCGATTTGGAAGGGGACTCCTTAAAAAAAGTAGCTGCCAAATTAAAACAGGTTACTCTGCCTAAAGGAACCGTCCTCTATAGAGAAGGGGACCCGGGAGACGCCCTCTACATCATTCAATCCGGCAGGGTCAGGATCCTTGGCCAGGAAGAGAGTGGAAAAGAAAAAATCCTGAACTTTCTTGGGCGAGGAGACACCTTTGGCGAAACCGCTCTTTTAACCGGAGCCTCTCGTTCAGTAACTGTAAAACTAGATTCCAACGCGCATTTCCTAGTCCTTTACAAAAAAGATTTTGAAACCTTTTTAAAAAATAATCCCACTGCCTCGTTTTATCTTTCCCAACTTTTAAGCCGCAGGCTCTTAGCTGTTTCCCATCCTTTTATTCGGCCATCTCACGCGCCGGAAGTTCTGGGTTTTTTTTCAGACTTAAACAAAGAGGATGAGATTGTCTTTATCGTGAACCTATGCCTAGCCTTGACTGAACAAACCAAAAGAAAAATTCTATTGGTTGAGATCAGCCCTCTGGCGGAAGAACTGATCCGATCTTTAGGCTTAAATCCTCAAGATCTGGCTCTTCCCAAAACTTTAGAAAAATTGCAAGAGCCTAAAAATTTAGAAAAAATGATTTTAGTTCATCCTTCTGGCTTAGAGATTTTGCGATTAAACGAAACTTTTCTTACAGAATCTTTTTTTCATTTTGTTCCGGAATTTTTAGAAGCCCTGCGGCAAATGTATAACTACGTGATTGTGAATATTCATGGCAAAGCTACAAAATTGAGTTTAGTGCCTGAACTTAAAACTGAACTTGCCCGGGCGTTTTTGGAAGAAAGCGATTCCGTCTATTATGTCTCAGGCGGTGAACCCACAAATATTAAATTGCTCTACTCCTTGAGCGATGAAAAACAACAAACCTTTAAAAAGATTGTGTTGGGAGAAAAATATTCTTCCTTGTTTTTCCCGGTCCATTTTGTTGTTCCTTGGGAAGAAAACACAACCTTAAATTTTAAAAAAGGCAACCGCCCCTATTTAGACGACCCGGAATTCGATGAAACCCAGAAAGTTTTAAACCGAATCGCCAGATCCATTGGAAAAATTCAGGTTGGATTTGCCATGGGTTCTGGGGCTGCCTATGGATACTCTCTTATAGGCATCTTAAAAGTATTTGAAAAAGAAAATATCCCGATTGATTTTGTCTCCGGCACATCCATGGGAGCTTTGCTTGGCTCTTTTTTCGCGTCTGGAAAAAGCCCGGAAGAAATTGAACAAATCGCCCATACCATTACAAAAATATGGATTAGAAGAAACGTATTAAGCGATCTCAATCTCCCTGGTTTCCATGGAGGCATGATGGTGGGACAAACCATATCTAAATTTTTAAAAAGCGTGCTTGGACAAAAAGAGTTTAAAGATTTAAAAATTCCATTTAGCTGCACCGCCACCAATATCATGACTGGAGATGGAGCAGTCTTTAGAGAGGGCAAGGTTTGGCAAGCGGTTCGGGCTAGTCTTTCCCTGCCTCTCATTTTTTGTCCCTATAAAATAGGAGATCACTTTTATGTGGACGGCGGGTTAGTCAACCCTGTTCCCAGCTCTACGGTTGCCTCTATGGGCGCGGACATTCTTATTTCTGTTAATTTAACAGGAAAAGCTTCAGAAAAAAAAGTTTCTTTACGCAGGTTAGGCATGTTCCCTTCTACCACCCCGGGAATATTTAATATTTTTTCTAAAATGCTTTATACCATGGAATATCAAATTGCTTCAGGCAAGCCAGACCTATCTCATATTGTAATCCATCCGAATTTAAAAAATTTTTCCTGGATTGACTTTCACAAAGCCAAACAGATCATCCCTTTGGGCGAAGAAGCCGCTGAAGAAGCTCTAACAAAAATCAAGTCTCGTCTGCCATTTTTTTCTGACACCTGCAGGGTCAACTTAAAAATTCCCCACTAACTTTCTAAAAAAACCATGCCGCAAGATTTTATCTTGATTAAAGGGGCCAGAGAACATAACCTTAAAAACATTTCCTTAAAAATACCTCGCAACCAACTAGTGGTGATCACAGGTCTTTCAGGTTCAGGAAAATCTTCCCTTGCTTTTGATACGCTTTACGCAGAAGGTCAAAGGCGTTATGTGGAATCTCTGTCTGCTTATGCCAGACAATTCCTGGAGATGATGGATAAACCGGACGTGGATCTAATTGAAGGGCTTTCTCCAGCCATTGCGATTGAACAGAGAAATCCATCCCACAATCCTCGATCTACGGTAGGAACGGTAACAGAAATTTATGATTACTTAAGACTCTTATTCGCAAGGGTTGGCACCCCTTATTGTCCTCAATGCAAAAAACTTATCCAACCCCAATCTGCAAGCCAAATCATCTCTCTTATCATGGAATTTAAAGCTGGAACTAAAATCGAGATTTTAAGTCCATTGATCCGAGGCAGGATCGGCACCTATGAAGAACTTTTCCAAAAATTAAAGAGATCCGGCTATTCTCGAGCGCGTGTGGACGGTAAAAATGTTCTATTGGAAGAAAAAATCCCTTTAGATCGTTATAAAAAGCATACCATTGAGTTAGTGGTGGATCGGGTTGAGATTCAGCCTGAAATCAGAGAACGGATAGCTGACTCTATTGAAACCGCGCTAAAAGAAGGAAATGGAGTGGTGGAAATAATAGAACAAGGGAAAAAAGAACCGCTGCTTTTTAGCGAACACTATGCTTGCACGGAATGCGGGATTTCCTTGCCTGAAATTGAACCAAGAATGTTTTCTTTTAATTCTCCCTATGGCGCCTGCCCTGAATGCGACGGCATTGGATCAAAAGTGGAAGTAGATCCTGATTTAGTTGTGCAGGAAAAAGATAAAAGCATTCTGGAAGGAGCAATCGTTGCTTGGAATAGCCCAGTCACTACCAGAACCCATCGCTGGAAGCAAGGATGGAGAGAATATTACGATGACATTTTAAAACAAGTATGCGACCAATATAGAATCAGCATGGAGATCCCTTGGAAAAACCTTTCAGAAAACCATAAAAAAATATTGCTTTATGGAGGGGCTAATGCCCAGATAAAATCCCTGTGGGGTTCCCAAGAAAAAGAATTTGAAGGCGTGATTGGCAATTTGGAACGCCGGTATAAGGAATCTGAATCTGAATTTGTAAAAGAAGAAATCATGAACCTTTACATGCGCAAGCGCACTTGCCCAAAATGCAAAGGCGCGAGACTAAAAAATGAGTCTCTTTCTGTCAAAATCGGTCAGAAAAATATTCAAGAGATTAGCCAGCTTTCTGTAAAAAAAGCAAAAATTTTTTTTGATTCCTTAAAACTTGGGAACATTCAAGAAAAAATCGCTAAAACGATTTTAAAAGAAATTTTAGCTAGACTCGAATTTTTAGAAAATGTAGGGCTTGATTATCTAACCTTAAGCAGAGAAAGCCAAACCCTTGCGGGAGGGGAAGCGCAAAGGATCCATTTAGCCACTCAAATTGGCTCCGGGCTTATGGGGGTGCTCTATGTTTTAGACGAGCCCTCTATTGGGCTCCACCAACGGGACAATAAACGCTTATTGGATACTCTAATCCGCTTAAAAAATTTAGGAAATACCTTAGTGGTTGTGGAACATGATGAAGAGACTATTAGATCCGCTGATTGGATTGTAGATCTTGGACCAGGAGCCGGGGAGTTTGGAGGAGAGGTGATTGCTCAAGGAACATTGCCTGAAATTCTAAAAGAAAAAAAATCTTTAACAGCCAGGTATTTAAATGGGAATCTAAAAATACCTTTAAGAAAAGCTCGTGAGCAAAACAAAAACGCGATAAAAATCTCTGGAGCCTCTCAATTTAATCTAAAAAACATTGATTTAAAAATCCCTTTGGGAATTTTTGTCTGCGTTACAGGAGTTTCCGGTTCAGGTAAATCCACATTAGTGCATGAAATTATCTATAAATCTCTTGCGCAAAAACTACATCACTCAAAAGATATTCCGGGAAAAGTGCGCAAGATTGAAGGTTTTGAACATTTAGATAAAGTGATTGTGGTTGACCAATCCCCAATTGGAAGAACGCCCCGTTCAAACCCTGCAACCTATACTGGAGCTTGGGCCCCAATCCGAGAAGTTTTTGCGCAACTGCAAGAATCGCGCAGGAAAGGGTATAAACCAGGACGTTTCTCCTTTAATGTAAAAGGAGGACGCTGCGAAAACTGTCAAGGGGACGGCACTCTTAAAATATCCATGCAATTTCTGCCGGATATCTATGTAAAATGCGAGGTCTGTGAAGGCAAAAGATTTAATCAGGAAACCTTGCAGATTAAATTTAAAGGAAAAAATATTGCGGAAGTTCTAAATTTGCCTGTAATAGAAGCTTTAACTTTCTTTCAAGCCATTCCCCAAATAGCCCGCACCTTGCAAACTTTACAAGAGGTGGGTTTGGGTTATATTAAACTAGGCCAAAGCGCCACCACTCTTTCCGGAGGAGAAGCGCAACGAGTGAAGTTAGCCACAGAACTTTCTAAACGAGCCACAGGGAAAACCTTGTATCTCTTAGATGAACCCACCACAGGTCTTCACTTTGCAGACGTGGAAAAACTATTGAGTGTGCTGCACAAGTTAGTGGGGATGGGAAATAGCGTGTTAGTGATAGAACATAATTTAGAGGTGATTAAAACCGCTGATTGGATTGTGGACATGGGTCCTGAAGGCGGGGACTTAGGCGGCAGTGTGGTGGCAGAAGGGGCTCCAAAAAGCATCTGTGAAAACCCTCTTTCTTATACCGGCCAGTTCTTAAAAAAATTAGTTGAAATGAAATAAAGATTGTAGTATGATAGAAAAAACATTTTTGTAGGAGGTAAACTGATGGAAAAATTTTTACAGTCAAAGTGGATTTCAGCGCTCTTTATTTCTCTCTTATCTTTATCCCTTACAGCCTGTCCTAAAAAACAAACAGTTAAAAAAATTCCAGAACCAACACAAAAAATCCAGGAAATTGTAGAAACAGAGGAACTGGACGTGCATGGCAAAGATTTTGAAACTTCAAAAAATTTAGATGCGATTTATTTTGATTACGACTCTTCCGACCTTTCAGAACAAGCGCGTCAAAGCCTTTCTTCTAACGCGGAATATATAAAGAAACTTAAAAATACAGAGATCCTGATTGAGGGTCATTGTGATGAACGAGGAACCATTTCATATAATTTAGCTTTAGCCCAGAAGAGAGCGCAATCTGTAAGAAAATATTACCTTTCTTTAGGCCTGGACCCTAAAAAGGTTGGAACACTCTCCTATGGAAAAGAAAAACCCATTTGTCTGGAATCATCTGAGGAGTGTTGGCTAAAAAATCGCAGAGCAGAAAGCAAACTCCTTGCTCCGAAAGTAGCGAATGGTTCTCATACTCCAGAAAAAAATCAAACTGAAAGATAGGTCCTTAAACTAATTCGTCTAAAATCTAGTTTTTTATTTTATCTAATCCTGCTGCAAGCCTTTGCCTTAACAGGATGTGTAGCCACTACCATGGACATTGACCGCTTGCAGGAGACCTTAAACTCCATGCAAAAAGGGCAAGCGGATCTGCTTGTAAAAATAGAAGAATTTGATCAGTCAATCACTGCCCTCAGGGAAGAACTTTCCTCTAACCAAAGGAAAATGTTGGTAGTTTCTCAAAAACTGGATGACACCCAAATAGGTTTAAGAAATAAAATGGAAGGAATCGGCCAGCTGCTTTCCGCTTCAACCAGCCAAACTTCGCTTCCTTTGCCCAGCGATGAATATAAAATCGCTTACCGAGATTACCTTGCGGGAAAAATAGATTTAAGTTTGGAAGGATTTAAAAATTTTTTGGAGCGCTATCCAGATCATGACCTAAGCGATCAAGCTCAGTTTTTTCTTGCGGACTGTTACTTAACTAAAAAGAAATTTAAGGAAGCTCGGGTTGAGTTTGACAAAGTCCTTTCCACCTCTTTGGAATTGCGCGCCCAAGCCTTGCTAAAAAGGTCTTATGCTTTAGCTGGGTCAGCTGATCTAATCAACCAGAAAGCCACACTGCAAGCCCTAATTAAAGAATTTCCTAAATCAGAAGAGGCTAAAACCGCTCAACAGATTCTAACAAAACTTTCCTCTCAAGAATCTATCACTGCTCAACCTAAACGAAAATCAAACCTTTCTAAAAAGAAAACAAGAGAATGAAGGCTGGGTACTTAGCGTTTTTTCTTCTTGCCTGTCAGTCTAGCGGTCTATTTGGAACGGATATCTATCTGCAAATCCAACGGGGCGAAAAATTAATGATAGCGCTTCCGGATTTCCGCGCAAAAAACAATTCTGAAAGAGATATGGAAGCTGCGGAAGAGCTTAAAAATGTTACCCGCTCAGATCTCTTATTCAGCCGGGTCTTTAATTTAATTGAAGAAGGACCCATGCCTGCTGAAGGAAAAATAGATTTTGAATCTTGGAAGAAAAATGGCGCTGATATTCTGATTACAGCGAATGTTCTAAATAAAGAACCTGACAAGCTTCAAATGATCGCTTCGGTCTATGAAGTTGAGACCCAGAAACCTATTTTTCAAAAAATGTACAGTTCCAATGCGGAAAATTCTAGCCGCATTGCGCATGAATTTGTAGCGGATTTACTTTACCGCTTTACCGGCCAAAAAGGACTCTCCACCACCAAATTATCCTTTTCTAATAATAGCACCGGCGTCAAAGAGGTTTATCTTGTAGATTTTGATGGAACCAATTTAAAACGCATCACCACAGACAACAGCCTTGCCATACTTCCGCGCTGGTCCCCGGAAGGAAAAGAAATTATTTATACCAGTTACAAAAGGAATAATCCGGATCTTTATATCTATTCTTTAGAAAATGGCACAAACCAAGTTTTTTCTTCACGCAAGGGTTTGAATAGTTCCGCATCTTTTTCTCCGGACGGAAAAGTTTTAGTCGCAACTCTTTCTCATGAAGGGTATCCTAATCTTTATCTCTTAAACCGTAAAGGAGAAATTCTGCAGAGGCTCACTCATGGAAAATTTGCAGACACCTCCGCATCTTTTTCTCCAGACGGTAAAAGAATTATTTTTGTTTCTGACCGTCCTGGTTGGCCTCAAATTTATGTGATAGATACAGATGGTTCCAACCTAAAACGATTGTCGGATTCAGGATATTGTGATTCCCCCATCTGGTCTCCGCAAGGGGATAAAATCGCTTATTCTCGTGGAACCAATAAAGGAATCCATGAGATTGTTATTCACGACCTTATCTCCGGAGAAATTGTACAGATCACAAACAATCAAGGCAGCAATGAAAACCCAACTTTTTCTCCGGATGGGCAGTACCTGGCTTTCTCTTCAAACAGAAATCAAAAACGAGAAATCTATATTTCTAGTTTAGACGGTTCCGCGCAAAAAAAATTAATGGAGATGGCAGGAGATTCTTTTACTCCCTCCTGGGGCCCATAAATGATAACCCAAACTTTTTCTTTTAAAGAAATGTTCCTTCTTGGCTGGCCGATTTTAAGCGTTCTCCTAGGCTGCTCCATTATTTCTTTGGCTATTATCTTAGAACGATGGATTCATTTTAGAAAAAGAAAAGTACACGTAAAAGATTTTTTCTCTAAAATTGAATCAGTCCTTGCAAGCAGCAAAGAGCTACGGGAAAGAACCTCTGTTTTAGGCGAGCCCATGGCAACCATTACCCGTTCCGCCTTAATGGTTGCCGGAAACAGAAAAACAAATATAGCTTTGGTTGCGGACCGCTCAGTCAGAGTAGAAGTTGGCGAACTAGAGCGTTTTGTTCCTTTTTTAGGAACCATTGCAGCAGCTTCCCCCTTTATTGGTCTTCTAGGCACTGTGATTGGAATCATAAGAGCCTTTCGTTCCCTGGCCATGAGCGGTGGAGCAGGACCGCAAGTAGTTGCAGGCGGAATCTCAGAAGCTCTTATCGCCACTGCTTTAGGTCTTATGGTAGCGATCCCTTCTCTTGTGGCTTATAACTTTTTCTCCACAAAAATCCGCAGAACCACTGAAAACATGGAAATTTGTGTGGATGGCTTAATACAACTTTTAAGCCATGCGACTCTAAATAATAAGACGCCCACTCGTTCAAAAGAAAAAGAGTTGCCTTTAGACAAAAACATTCTATTGGAAAACGGAAGAAGATAAAAAATAGATGTGATAAATAGGGTGTTTTTTACTTCTTAAAAAAATCCTTAAAAAAAATTCATGCAAACAAAACTTGGAATAAGCAGAGAAAAATTTCCCCTGATGGCAGAGATCAATATGATCCCATTGATTGATATTTCTTTAGTCTTGCTTATTATCTTTATGGTAGTAACTCCTTTTTTAGTGAATTCTCAAATTAAAATTAATTTGCCAAAAACCGTTACAGGAATTGCTCCGGAGAGTGAACCCACTAAAATTCAAATAAGCGCTAGAAAAAATTTCTATATTGACGGTGAGATTGCGCATAAAGAAGATTTAGGCAAACTCCTGCGGGTAAAACTCTCTAAAGAAACTAATCCTTCAGTTTTGATTGAAGCGGATGCTTCAGTTCCCTTTGAAACCATTATTCTTGCCATGGATCAAGCAAAACTGGCTGGAGCTAATAAATTAGGCGTAGCTGTTAATAAGGAAGAAAAAAACCAAAAATAACTAGAGTGCTTGAACCTTTAGAAACCTCTCAAAAAAACCCTCTCAAACCTTATTTAACTTATTCTTCAGCTTTGCACTTTTTTGTTGTAGGCTGGATCTTGCTTGTAAACTTTTCTAAACAAGCTGAAAAAAATTATTTTAGCGTGGATTTTATTGGCAGCGGAAGCTCCTCTTTAAAAACACAGGCTCCAATTAAAAAAGAAGAAGCTAAAATCCAAGCTGATCTCTCTAAACGCATTGACCCTAAAGAAGATCTGCTGATTAAGCCAAAAGAAGAAAAAAAAGAAAAAGAGCTCGTGACTGAAACCCCATCCCTTCCTCCACCCCCCAGTCCGCAAGCAAAATCTCTTAAACAGGAAAAAATAAGTGATGCGGCGATCATACCCACAGCTCCTTCTGGTTCAGGAGTGGGCATTGGTTTTGGCCCAGACAATAGCGCTTTAGGAAGCGGTGAAGGAGGAAATTTTCCCTACAGCTGGTATGTGTTTGCAATTAAAAAAAGTCTGGACATTCATTGGAATATTACCAGCGGCTTTAACCGAAGGATTTATAGCCAAGTTGTTTTTACCATTAAGCGAGATGGAACTTTGGCTGAGATTGAATTAGAAGAAAGTTCCAAGAATTCAATTTTTGATCAAGCTGCTGTGAGAGCAGTAAGAGAAAGCGATCCATTCCCTCCCCTGCCTGAGGACTTTCAAGAACCAAATTTAAGAGTTCACGTTCGTTTTGCAGTTAAAAGATAAATCCAAAACTTGAGATTGAATATGAGAATCCCTAGTGTAGTGAGTCACTCTATTGGTGCAGGCAGGAAAACAGACAAGCTAAAAAAGCTTAGAGTTATTCCTCTGCCTTAAAATCATTTGGATCGCTGGCTCTAAATTTCCAAGCAAGCCATTCTGTAAATTTTGGAAAAAAGAAATGGAGGAAATAAAGAGAATGGGTTGCTCTTGGAACAAAAACTTCACTCTTTTTTTTCTCAATCCCATAAAGAATTTTTTCCGCTACCTTTTCAGCTGAGATAGGAAGAACGTTTTTACCTTTTTTCTTTGCCCCTTCAATAATCTCTTCTGTCATTGGGGTATTGACAGTTCCCGGACAAATGGTGGAAACAAAAATCCCAACCTGTTTTATCTCTTGCCTTAAAGCTTGGGAATAACCAACCAACGCGAATTTACTGGCCGCGTAATATCCTAGACTAGGGAACCCTAATTTCCCGGCAATAGAAGCTACATTCACTATATGTCCGCTCCCCTGTTGTTTCATGATGGGTAAAACAGCATTCACGCAACCAACAGCCCCAAAATAGTTAACTTCCATTAGCTCTCTTAATTCTTCTTCTGAACATTGCTCAATTGGTTTATAAACCAGGATGCCTGCATTGTTGATAAGAATATCAATCCTGCCAAAAACTTTTAAAGTCTCTTTTACCAAATTTTCCAAAGAATCTTTTTTAGTGACATCTGTTTCTATAGGAAGGGAACCCTCTAATTCTTTAGCTATAGAATCCAACAACCCTTTTCTGCGCGCAGCTAAAACGCATTTAGCTCCATTTTGATAAAGGAGTCTGGCTGTGGCAAGCCCTATGCCGCTAGAAGCGCCTGTTATGATTACAACTTTATTCTTAAAAAAATTACTCATATGATGATCTCATTACAAATTTCATTACTATTTTCCTTTGTTGGATACTGAAACCTCAAGGGTGCAAAATTTCATTTTACTCTTTAAAAGCCATTTTACAGTCTGACTAAAACAATTTTTTTCAAACAAGACTCTTTTTTAAACTAAAGAAGATGGACAAATATTGTTAAGAGGGCATTGGCCGCAAAGAGGGTGGATCGCTTTACATAAAGCCCTTCCATGACTAATTAAGGCATGGGAAAACCAAATCCAATTTTCTTGAGGAATTATTTTCATTAAGTCTTCTTCTATCTTTACAGGATCCTCCTTTTTAGTAAAGCCAAACCTTTTTGAAATTCTTTTTACATGCGTGTCCACCACAATCCCAGAAGCAATTTTAAAAGCTGTTCCCATCACCACATTTGCGGTTTTTCTAGCCACACCCGGAAGGCTGGTCAATAGCTCCATGGTTTTAGGAACCTGTCCATGAAAATCCTGCTCGATTTTTTTACAACTCTCCTGTATCCATTTTGCTTTTTGCCTGAAAAATCCTGTTGATCTAATCTCTTTTTCCAAAATTGTCCTATCTAAATTAGAAAAATCTTTAATGGATTTATATTTTTTAAAAAGTGTTTTGGTGACTTGATTGACTCTCTTGTCTGTGCATTGGGCTGAAAGAATGGTAGAAATTAGGAGTTGTAAAGGATTGGAATGGATGAGAGCGCAATCTGCTTCAGGATAGTTGCTTTTTAAAATCTTTAAGATTTCTTTTATTTTTTTAGATGGGGCCATGGAACTAACCAAAATAGAAGACAATAATTATGAGCCCGGAGGGATTCGAACCCTCGACAACTCGATTAAAAGTCGAGTGCTCTACCAACTGAGCTACGGGCTCTTTGTACTGGAAAATCAGCTTGTTTCTGCTAAAATCAAATTCTCATTTTTATCCAACGTGATACCAGCGTGATAAAATAAGCCCTTCGGAAGCAACTCTACCGCTGCTTGTTTGTGTTCCTTTGATAAATGAGAGTACCGTTCTGTCATAACTAAAGTGCTATGTCCTAATAATTCTGAAACTGTCTTTATATCTACACCCTTCATAACCAACGTGGATGCATAGTCATGCCGTAAATCATGGAAATGTAAACCTGAGAGGCCGCAATTCTTTATGGCTTTTATAAAGGGTTTTCGATATAAACTGAATTTTGCCTTTCCTTTCGGTGTGCCAAAAACATATTCTGAAATTGTAGGTGTAGATTTTAGCATATTTTCCAGATCGGAGGGTATATTAACGTATCGAATCTTTCCAGCTTTAGAGTGACTTATTTTAATTAGTCTGGTGTTAAAATCAATGTCCGACCATTTTAAATTTAAAATCTCTCCTTGTCTCATCCCTGTTGAGAGAGCAAAAAATACAAGTCTTTTAGTTGGTAATGCGCAAGCGCCAAGCAATTTTATTTTTTCATTTTTTTCTAAGTAACGGATTCTTTTGTTTTCTTTTTCCGAATAAAATTTTATCTTTTCAACAGGATTACTGGTGATCTTACCCCATTCAATCCCCTTATTAAATATATGTTTTAAAAGAGACATGTCCCTATTAACAGTAGATTTTGAAACTGTGGACAAGCGTTTAATTCTGTATTGTTCTATTTGTTCAGTAGTTAATTCATGAGCCATAATTGTGGAAAAAAATTTACACATTCTATTAACTGCCAAAACATCGTTGCTGTAACTTAACTTATTATGCTTTGAATAAAGGCCTAAATAGTCATTCATTAATTCACTGAGTTTTATTTTCTTGCGATCAAATCCATGTTCTATCTTTTGATACTCACTTCTTTTAGTGTGGTAAATCTGCAGCGCCAATTTTCTGTCTTTTGTCCGAGTAGAACATCTGATTTGTTTCTTACTATCGAGTTTAAAATCCATCCAATAATACTGAGAATCAGAACGCAGAAATATACCCATAAGTTATTTCACCTCCAGCCATTCAAATTCTAGTTTTTTCTTCATTAATATTCGAATCTCTTTCGAAGGTTCTCTTTTGCCAGAAGTATATCTCCATAAGCTGTATTTATCTATATTTAAAAGGCGGCTGCCTTGGTTCAAACTAATTTTTTTCTTCTTTAGAAAGTCCTTTAGCCGTTTGGAATTGTTCATTATGAACAAACTATAGCAAAACGGCGTACACCGATCAAGGCAACTAGATTTCTATAGTTTCTAAATGGTTGTCCAAAGCTTGAATTTGTCGCTTTACCATCCATTTATCTATCGCGGTACGATCAAATCTATATAAGCGTTTTGATAAGGGAATAAAGGGAAGTTCCCTCTCGCTAATTAAATGATAAATGGAACGTTTGCTAATGGATAGGTATTCCACTAGTTCGTCCATTGTTAAAAAGCGCTTTTCGATTACATCATTCATATAATCTTTTAATCAGCTCCAATGAGACTAGCTTTATAAATCCACGCTATCTTCTATTTCCTCTTGGTCTTCGAGTTCCTTCCCTTCATTAGATGAAAAGCCAGTATCGCCAGTAAAGCCAGCATGGTCGTTCATTGGCTCGGGCTTAATCTCGCGGATTACTGGCGTTACTGGCTTTACTGGCGTTTGATTCAACCCATAGTGTTCTTTTAATCTGTCTAGTTTTATTTGGTTATAAGCAATGGCAGCAGTTCCATTTGCGTTCAATCCCCAATCAAATCCAATTGCTTTTAATTTTCTGCTTATTCTATGGGGAGTTAACCACTCCATTTCTGGCTTTCCCAAATTCAATTTTTCTGTGATCTCCGTAACCGATACAAACCCATTGGTAACCCTATACTGTAATTCCTCTATAACTTGAATCAACCGAGCTTCTAAACTCAGAGATTTTTCTAATTTTTTCCCTTCTTCAATTTGTTCAACTAGATTTATAAATTCATCTTTTCTACTAGGGCAAACCATTTGAATTGTTTGATAGATGGGTTTAAGAATGTCTCCTAATCGTCCTCTTGCAGGTTTAGGCACTTTGGGTTGGAGTTCTCCTAAATGTCTCAGCCTAAATTCTACAAGCCGTTCTTTTAATGGGAGGGCTACTTCCGGTTTCACGCTCTTTTCAAAGTTTTTGACACTATCGGACATGGTAATAGAGATGCACCGCGTATCCAGAATAGGATGAACCGCCTCATTTGTTGCAATGACGGTGGGGCCAAACACATCATAATGCTTTGAATCTCTAAATGCTCCCCTCTCTGGCCATAAAACTCTGCTTACTTTACACCCTCTTTCAATCCGTGATAATAATATGTCGTCAGATCCGCGCCGCTCCGCTTTTTGCCATAAATTCCTTACATCTAAAAAGAGGCTAGCCTTATGGTTTTCTGACCAGCGGAACAGATTCGCTTCGTTGAGAGTTTCTGTATGAACTCCTCTATACGCGACATAGATTAACCCTTTACCGGTTCTAGACTTACCTCTTTCTGGAACAGCAAAGAATAAGAGTATCGGGGAGTAGTGAAATGATTCCATGAGGTATGTGTGCATAACCCATGCTGAAAGGAGAACGTAATAAGATTCACTCGGAAGCTCTGAGATTCCTTTATGGTATGTGACAAGGTCTTCAAAGAGATTGTGATCTACAATTGCTGGTTCCTGCGCTTTTGAAATATTGAAATATTCGATCACATTATCTGCTCTAGGCAGAAGCCATGGAATTTGATCTTTAGGCGGTGGAAAACAGGGTTTACCATCTAGTTCTATTTTGAATAAAACCCTAGGAACACCATCTTCTTTAATAAGAAATGCGGGTTTCCCTTCAGACTCTACCAAGTCAACCAAATTCTTAAAATGAGCAGTAAGAATAGGTTTGTCTTTGGAATCCTTAAAACTACTTTTGCCTGATTCATTTTCTTCATTTTTCTTTAGAATCCTTGTAGCAAGCGATCCTATTGAAGATTTAATTGAGTTCATTTTATTTATTTCCTCCTTTATTATTTTTATGTACAAAGGTAGCGCCCCCCGGAGGGGGCACTATTATTACTGACTCTAGTATTCTTCTGGAAACAAGACAGTTGTAATGGATCTATCTGCTTCCGTAAGCACCCAGATTTTCTTGCCTGACATTGGATAATAATAAGCGGATAGGATTCTTAAGTATTTTTCAAGGGAAAATTCATTTTCCCTCTTATCGTCGTCACTTAAATCACCCCAATCGCCTTTTGAATGTTTTTCAACGGAGGCCGTTACGAAGTCGTAAAAGCCTGCTTTATCGTTGCACTCTTCATACACTCCTTTTGTCAGGTAGATGTCACCCATGTTAAACTTCCGATTCTTGTTTCCAGTCATGGTCAGTTCAATCATCTTTCCACACTCCTTTTTCCTCTCTTTCCGAGAGAAAAAGAAATTGATGGCGGCTAAAGAATTTAAAAATTCATTCATAATCAACAATTATTCCTGAATTTGTTTTTCTAGCTATGAAAGGAACTGTAGAAGGGTAATAGAGGGTGTTAACCCCATCGTATTCTTCTTCAGTAATATCAGTGCGGCCGCAGACGATCATGATACGACTGCTGGATTGTAAGAGTGATTCAACAAGGATTAGTTCTTGAGCAAAAATCGGATCAAGAATTAACTCCCAATGGATTGATTCTGAGATATGCATAGTCCGCCTCCTGTACTTGGATTTTGTGCCAAGCGCAAGAAGCGCGGGCGAGACCTATAGGGTAGGTATTACTTCAGATTGGCAATAAAAAAGGAAGACAACGCATTAGATGCGCCAATCTTCCACAGTGCTTTATAAAACTTCTATTAACTTCTTCTTGTGCAACCAACAGCCGAAGAATCGGCCGCCATTGTTTTTAAATGTACTAAATTTTAAAATATTAGTCAAGGAAAATTATCCCTCGACGTATTGACGACGAAATCAAGAATTTTATTCCGACGAGAAATTGGGGGAGGGGAAAGAATAATCTATCCCCTCCCTTATCAGTTTACCTAAGTTTCGGGTAAACTTCATTACCTATAGTTCTTTGTCTGCTATAAGCAGAATCAGAGAACAGTATAGGTTCCACGTGCTTTTTCTCCACCGGGAATCCCGATGGATATTTTGTTCCATTTGATAGCCATGCCGGCAACGAGTTAAGCACTGTGGAATAGTAACTCTCGCCGCCCGAAAAAATAGATCCTCGGGCTCCTGAATTGGAACCGGCATTAGAACTTTTAAAAAACCAGTTATTTATCATAAAACAATTGTTTCTCCATCTGAATTAGTCAATTTGCAGTGACCGCGGCTTTTCTGGAAGAATTCAAGGCCGCCCACAAATATCCTGTTCTTATTTTCATTGATAGACCCATTTTCCAGTTTATTCATTAACTTAGTAAAAGCTTCTTTTGTATGGGTTAGAATGACAGCAATACTATCTGAACTTAAAAAGTTAAGTCCTCTGCTGACGTGCGCTGCTAAAAATTCGGAACGCAACCCAAATGGAGAATCAAATAAATAAAACGCGGCTATTTTTTCCTTTACAACAATGAAGTCTGGACGAAATAGGGGTGAGGGGGTATCGGTTCTTTTTTGCCATGCTTGGCTTATTGGCACAAGTTTCCATCCTTCTTGTTCAAGAGTGAGAGCGCAGGAAGATGCGGATAACCATCTAGAAAGAGGGAATCCAGTTAAATAAAGTTCTTCTACAGGCGCGGGCGGAACTGAAAAAGCATATCTTCTTTTTAGCCATTTCCTTCCTTGACGTCCAAGAAAATAGAATGCCCCTTTTTTCTTTACAGGTGTCTTGCAAGTGTGTCTTGTTAAAATCCAATTTGTATCCCAAGACCGCCAAGGAACTATCACTCCTTTGTTACAGAGTTTTCTCAATCGCTGGAACGTTAGATCAGAATCGGGTATTGATTCGTGCCAGAGTAGATTGTAAGCTTCCTCTTCAGAAATACTGTCGAGGTCTCTTCCTATAAATGAAATATGATTAAAATTTAGGGCTTTTAAACACCCAAGCGTATATATCAATTTATGATTGAACTTTTCATACTGTAAAGGATTTGTAATAGTGAATTGCTTATCTAAAACAGTATCTTCAAGTTTGAGGAGAGTCACGGTATCAATTATGTTTTCGCTATATAATTTTGTGTTCATAATCAGCTAGTTTGGCTTACATCCGCCTTATTTTTTAACCAGTGGCTGTCCCACTTTTCTTTTCCCTTGTTTAAATATTTCTTTGAAGCATCAGTGTTAGATATTTCTGCAAGATTTAAAGGTTTCTCAGTAGTTTCTACGTTTTTCTTGTAATACCTCGCTCTCGCGCCCATTTTTCCTTTTGTTTTGAAGAGAACAGTTCGAATTACAGAACATCCATTGCGAGATTTCACCGCTGCCAGAAAAGATTTGTTTGTTTTAAACCAGTTGGGGTGGATTATGAATTCTTCGCCTTCCCTTCGGGAGAGCCCTGTATAGGCAATATCTCCCTGCCATTCAAATGAATAGCTTTGAGATTTTTTATAGACACTTTTAGTGCCTAGAATATCACTCATTCTCTCGGCGCTTTCAGACGAGAGGGTAGAGAAAAAAATCTTAGTTGCAGCATTGTTGGTGACATTTTCGCTGAACGCTCTCTTATCAATTCCTTCAATTCTAAGAAGCTGTCCAAAATCTTGCAGGGCGAGTATTAAACAGAGTCTTCCCGACCGCGCTTGTGAGATCAATGTTGAAAAGGCAGGGGTAAGATATTCAGAGAACTCATCCAAAATTAAAAGCATGGGAGGTCTGGGGGTGATTTTTTCTCTAAGGGTTTCAGAGCAGGCGAGAACTTGAGCGATGATTTGCCTGCCAAGAGCATTCGCCTGCTGATGGATTCTTCCCGGTGATAGGGAAAAGTAAGCTAGTCCGCCGTTTAGAAACAAATCTGGTATTCTAATATCCGGTTGGTAGGTGTTCACCTGCTTGCTTAGAGGGTGCGCGAGCCATGGACGTAGAGACGAGGTAAGTCCCGCAGGATTAGAAACTTTTAGAATTTCTCCTTTCAGTTGATTTCGCAATAGTCCAGTCATTTTTGACAACCCAGTTTTATCAGCTTCGGTTAGGACATGTTCACGCGCGGCATTATCTGCGTAAAAATAGTAGCAGTCTTCAAGAGTAAAAGGCCTTTTGAGTTCAACCAGTATGGAAGACAGGTGCAGAATGCGTTCAAAGTCTACGACTCTGTGAAACGCATCCAGCCGTTCTTGAGAGGATGGCGACTCTCTCCCAATAGCGCGCATAATCTGGTGGGCTACCTCAATTTCTGTGGTTTTACCACTTACAGGGGCGATTGGATTGAAGCTGTCAGAATTTGGATCCAATGGATTGAAGTAATATAGTTCTTTTCCTCTTCCAGAATTATTCGCAAGATAAGAAAAAGTTTTCCAGTCCGAAAAAGACGGTTTCCCGCTTACATACATAACGCCCTACTTTCTTATCATCGATTGGTATGCAAGGCTTAAGAGGAATTGCGTTTTTCCGCAGCCAGTAATTCCCACCACTTGGATATGTTCTGTAAGCCATTTTTGATCCATCCAGACCGGCTTATTTTTTTCCAGATCGATTCCTAGAAATATTTTGCCATCTTTAACTCCCTGCTTTGAGTATTTGTAATATTCATCTTCCGACACAGGAGGCGCGGCAATTTTGGGAAGATTTCGCGTTGAGATATCTGGTTTTTTGAATAATGGCTCCACTATAAATAGAACAGAGATTCCTGCGGCAAATGTTATCCATACTGGGGTTGAAGAAAGTGTAAGCAGACATGTCATTGCCCAGGACAATGAAAGAGAAGCTAAAAGACCGCTCATCTTTGAGTAGGTAAAAAGGTAAATGGAAAATAAGATCAAGGCTATAAATCCAGTTCTTGGAGGGAGATGATATTTTATAGTCAAGGATTCAACATAGAAACTTACCAAAACTCCTACGAGATAGAGACTGATTCTAGAGATTATTTTTTTCTCGATTGATTTTATTGTTTCTTTGTCCATTTTTATTCTTTCTTCCAGTCCTTTGGTTTTTCTTCATCTTGATCTTTTTCTTTATTTACTGGCTGTTTGTTCGTTAAGTGTTTATCTAAAGATAACCTTTGAGATAAAAATACCAAAGTCTTTTGAAACGGCGGAACTGATATAGAAACATCTGCTTTTTGGTTAGAAATTGTCTGCGCTTCCTGCGCTCCTTGAGTTAACGCTCCTCCGATTGCGCCCGATACAATCGGTTGTCCGGGAAGAGTGGCCACCATTGCCTGCCCAATCCCGCTCATGGCGCCTCCCAAAGCGGAGGACATCAATCGGATATCCTTATACTCTTTAACTTCTCCTTTGATTCCTGCTGATCCATCTGGTGAGAGAGCTATTCCATTAATTTCGAATTCACGTCCGTTCGGGAGGACGGCGATATTGAATCGGATGTTGACCCTATCGTCAGACTTTAATACCTCTGCTGTCCCAAGCAGGCGTGTCTTTTTTGGCAGTATTATCAAACCATTTTTTAAGCAGACGGCAGGTTCATCTACAATCGCTATAATGGGCGTTTGAAGGTTAAAAGAAAATATGGCGTTTTGAATCGTTGCCTTAATTTCTTGGCCGGCGGAAAGAAACCAATTATCTTCGGGCATAAAAATATTAATAACGTTTTTAGAGGAATCAGTGGTTATTTCTTGCGCATAACTATAGGGTGAATTTTTATTGGCAAAACAAGTTGAAGTTAATGCCGCAAGAATTATAAAAGCTTTTATTAAGTTTTTTACCATTCTAATTTTATGCTCTCAGTTCTTGTTTCGCCGCCAACTGAAGAAAATTGAAAACTCAATCTGTTTTTCGTTCTTACGTTTGGAACAATAACCCATCCGAAAGAGCTGCCGGAAGGGGGAAGAACAGTGCCATAGAATTTAGAAACGCTCCCCCCCACTTCCACCTTTGGGAAGTAGTATGTTTTGCTTGAGTTTTCTCCATTGGAGACATAAAGTTCGATGCCAAATTCAGAAACATTTCTTATGAAGAAAGTTAATTCGCCGGCTATTATTTTTTTATCGAGGTAAATTCTTTTAGGGTCATTCCTAATTATTTCTAATCGATTTTGGACTTCAACAGGAATAAAATTTTGTTTTTCTGTACTGTCATTAGACACTGCGGTTTGTTGTTTAATTGAGATTGGATTAATCATTGTTCGGCTTCGGCCTGTGCCCTCTGTTCCAGTTTTAGTTTCACCAACCACCGGTATCTTTGATTTTGAGAGTTTGGGAAATTTTAATTTTAAGGATTGATACCTCTTACTTTTAATATTATTTTTGAATGATAAACTCTTAATAAAAGTCATCTTAATTCCGCCTTTCTGATATCGTTCACAAATAAATACAACTGAGAAAAAAGCCAAAATACTTATCAAAACCAAGGCATGCCATGTCCAAGCCGGCGTTATCAAACTCTTTTCCTTATAGATTTCCAGAGGAACCCAGGAGCGTGATGTTTTTGTGTTCGTAACAGTTGCCAATTGATCCATTGGAGTTATTCCTAGTTATTCTGCACAAATCCGATTTTGTGCTTGCTTGGTTTGGGAGCGTCAATGAGCTGTCGAATAGCTTCGAATAGAGATTCAATATTTTCATCATGGTCTTCGATCTTTTTTTCTAGAGCGTTCAATTTCAGCAAAACATTACGATGGATATAAGAGACCTCTTTCAATTTAATGAAGGTACGCATAATCAATATATTGATTTCTATTGCGCGCCCGCTATTCAATACGCTAGAAAGCATTGCTACTCCTTGCTCAGTGAACGCATAGGGGAATTTTCGAACCCCTCCCCATCTTGATCTTGCAGATTGCAATATCAAGTTCTTGATTTCTCTTATAGTTAGCTGGAACATAAAATCTTTCGGAAACCTATTTATATTTCTTCTTACGGCAAGATTAAGGTTACCTGTGGTTACCCCATAGAGTTCTGCTAAATCACGATCCAGCATTACTTTCTTGCCTCGGAAGGAATGTATTTTTCTTTCTATAGTTTCTTGCGGCACT
The DNA here is from genome assembly GCA_016180425.1 of Elusimicrobiota bacterium. Lineage (GTDB taxonomy): Bacteria > Elusimicrobiota > Elusimicrobia > 2-02-FULL-39-32 > 2-02-FULL-39-32 > 2-02-FULL-39-32. Next base: position 93,047 of record JACPBF010000005.1, on the reverse strand, counting down.
AAATGTTTGGTCATGATACTTTTCTTGTTACCCTTTCTAATTCGTTTTCTGAGATGTTGCCGAACTTACAACCAGACCGAAGGGATTGATATCAGACCGCTCTATTCGATCAAGGATTAGGTCTAAGCGTTCATCCGTTTCATTCTCTCTATAAAGTGTTCCTTGCGCTAGAATTTTTGTACCGCTTTCCGCAATCTTATTTATTTTGAATGAAATGAACCGGTCTTTTGTCTTGAAATTCTTTGCTGATTCCGACAGCGTTTTTTCAAAATAATGTTCCAGAAGATTTTCTCTATCAGGCGAAGATATATAGTAGGTGTCTACGGCTTTCTGTACGGCTTTTTCAATTTCGAAGCTAAAATATTTTCCATTGTTGTTTGATATTTTTCCGTCCTCAGTCACCACCCAAGCCTGCTGCGGTTTATGAAGAAGGTAATAGGAGGTCAATGCAGAACAAGCAGTTCCAATGCTCAAAATAATAGTGACCCACTTCCAGATTCTATTTTCTCTTGCGACTGAAATAATCGTTTCTTTAGTTGTTTCCATTGTTTTGATGTTTGTTTTGATTGTTATCTTTGCTGTTGTTGAAACCGTTTACCGCGGTAGATTTCTTTGGAATAACTTTTTCTAGTCCCGTATTTCTTTTGGCTATGTTTGCTCCCAGAGAAGAAACAAATTTGCCCGCTTCGCCTACTTTAAAACCAGCATTCATAACTTTTGCGCCGATATTCTTTATGTTCTTTCCTGACCGTTTAAATCCATGATTAGTCAAGAAATTGCCGCTTCTGTTTAAAGTCCCAGCGCTTTTACATAGGGCGCCGCCTGCAGTTCTCATTCCGAGGCCGCTTCCCAGCACCGCAAATGAGCTTCCTGCCGCAACCATCGAGCCCGATACGGATCCCATAACGGATGATGCTGCGCCAAAGCTTCCCATAGTGATTCCAATAGCCATTAAAGGAGCAAGCACCATTGCAAAGACTAGCAACGATCCCGAAAAAGCATTTACAAACACATCCATTAGAGGGTTAGAAGAATAAGTGCCAACCGCAATATCTGTCATCTTTTGAATCATAAGATTCGCTGCCATTAGGAGTATGTAGATCACCGGCCCCCAGAGAACCGTGCTGTACACCATCCCTCCCCATGCCGGAAGAAGTTTTTTTCTTGCGTAAGGCAGAGGCGCTAGAAAAATAAATGCCGGCGAGAGAATCATGAGCACCCAGAATAACAGGTTTCTCAATAGCAGGCTGCCAAAGACAGATATAGTGCCAGCGAGAGAAACTAAAAAACCAACAGCTCCAAAAAAGGCGGTATGAATTAAAGCCAATGGCCCGGTTCCTTTTACAATGCTCCCAACCACCTTCCCAAGCATGGAAGATTTGTCTCCCTCGATTTGGTTTAAGGCTCCCATCGTGTTGTGAAGCATCCAGCTGAGTGAATTAACGGGATTCCCAGCCTCCTTAGCAAATAGGGCAGTCAATCCGTCAATCCAAATGGCTAACATACGGGTAATCTTATGTATCGCAATGGGACTTGCCGGAAAAAGGAATAGAAATGCGCCGATGACACCTACGATTATATCGTGAGGGATTCCCACTTCCCTTCCCTGATAGACGCAGATACCGTGCCATAGAAGCCCAAGGGCTAATGTCACTACTAACAGTTGAAAGAAAATATTCTCAATGACTTCAAGGTGATTGGACAACTCTGCCATAGAAGATAGAGAAACTTTAACCCAAGACTCTCTTAACGTGCCTTCAAATCCTAAAATTCCAGTAACTCTATCTATCTGGTCTTTTTGTTCAAGAATATTGCTTGCCAAAAATCCCGCACGATTTGTTAGATCGATTTTCCTCTTATCTAAATCGTCCTTTGCCCGTTCTAGTTGTTCGAGGCTTGCCTTTCTAACCTGCAAAGCATTTAATTTTCCAGCTTCAGCGCCGTCCTTGCCGCTTCTGTTTTCCATCTCAAAACGCAATTGTGCAAAAGAGTCTTGGGATTTTAATAATGCCGCGTTTAGTTTTTTGGAGTCGTCATCCAAAGTTTTCTTTTCTGCCTTTATATTCTCCGCTTCCTTCTCAAAATCTTTGTATTTTGATTCGGCATTTTTGACCACATCCTGCGGAGTGCCGTATCTTTTCGCATAAGCGCGCCCCTCAAAATTCTTTGCCCATTTTTCTCCTCTATCCCATCTACCGACAAAGGGAACAGAGTCCAGAGCACTTGCTGTTCGAGAATCTATGCTGTCGATCTTTGTAGAAATAATTTCTAATGTGTTAGTAGCCATAAGGTAGTTATCCAACGCGCTGTCCAGAGAGCCGATGATTCTTGCGAGAGAGGAATTGTAGGGGTCTGTATCGGGATCAAGAAGCATCTCCATTCTTCTCATTGCAAAACGTTTGAGGTCTCTCCACTCATCAGGGTCTTTTAATCTTTCATATCCTCGTTTTCCCATCTCGTACATTCTTTCTGCGGTTCTTACATTATTGATGGTCTCCCTAACCAGCTGGAATGTTTTCAATGTTTGGAGTTTTTGCTCAGCGATAATAATCAATCGTTGTATTTTTGCGATTGGGTCGAATGTAACTCCGCTCCCAAAAAGCGCATAACTGTTGGTGACGGTCAATAAACTGAATAAGACGGCCATGAGTAACTTAGCTTTCATATATCACCATTCAACTACTGGCTCAGCTTTTGCCATTTCTAGAATTGATTCCAACTGGTTTAAATTTTGTTCTTTTCTAAATTTTTCTTCCCGGGTGCACTCTTCAGCATTGGTTGTGGCGATCCAGTATTCCTCAGAGATAGGGGAGACTCGTAAAATACGGGGCGCATTCTCGCCAAACTTAACCATGACTTCGGAAAAAGATTTTGGACTCATCTGCATGCTCTTAGATTTTTGGATTGCTTGGTCAGAAAACCCAAACTTTTCCAGCATATCATGTCCGCTGGTCATCTTAAGAGCAAGACACCAATGTTTATTGGAAAGAATTGCAGACGCGCAAGCAGAGTTCAAAAATTCTATAGGAGATTGGGAAAGAGTAATAATGCTTGCGTTTTGTTTTCTAGCTTGACGGTAAAGCCTTGCGATTAAATCTGCAGATTGCGGGTCGTTAAAGAATTCCCACGCTTCATCTATAATTACAACTTTCTTGATAGATTTATCTTCCAGTTGCCGGCTCATCGTAAAGGCAATTACGTTCACTACGATATTCTGTAAATCTCTGTGTTCTTTCAAACCTGCCAAATCAAAAGTGGTAATTTGCTTTTCAAACGGACGGATACGGGATGGATGGGAGAGCAGAAGAGAATACACTCCTTCGCAGTAGGGGAGGAGCTGGCTGATAATCAATTGCGCCTGCTCTTTAAGATTTTCCTGCCAAGCGTTATTTCTTAAAGAGTATAGAATATCCGATAACAAGGGCTCATCTTTAGAAAGAAATGCTGCCTCAATAGCTTTCTCTAGCACAAGTCTGGCCGGGCCGGAAGAGCATTGCGTAATTTTTGCAAGCAGGCTTGTTTGCGCTCCCAACATTTCTGGGTCAAGCGTTCCATCTGATTTCATCATGGATGATCTAGGCAATATAGGGTTCATAGCGTATTTTTCATCCAGTTTAACGTCAAAGTAAGCTCCTTCTAATACATTAGTAATTCTTTTAAAACTTCCGCCGATATCTATCACAAGAGCGCGGATTTTTGGATCAGAAAGTAGCGAGATAAGAAGCATATTTGCCAAGAAGGATTTTCCGGAGCCTGTTGTTCCAATCACAATTCCATGGCGAGGAGTATCTTTGTCGAAAATATCTATGTGAGCAGGCTCTTTGGATTGGCTTACTAATGAGATGCTTGCTCTCTTTGTCCCTTGCCATGGACGGGAAATTGGCGCAAGCGCTGCGGCGGTACTGCCCAACATGAGATTCCGTCTAGGCGAAAGATGTCCTCCAAATGGAAGTGAAGATAAGAAAGTCCTTCGATGAAGACAATCTTCTACCAAACCTTGAGCGCCGGAGAATATTTCCCTTGTAGTAAATAGGAGCTGTTTTTGCCACTCTAATAAGTTGGCCAATTCTGGGGATCGCAAAATCAACGCTGCCCAAACCACGTAGATTCTCTCGCCTTCATTTCTACAGCGGGTGATAATAGTGTCTAAATCATTTTCGCGGGCTTCAGATTCGTAATCTTTTGTCTTTGCTTCTCCTAAAAGAGCAACGGTTCTTCTTCTCTGAACTTTCAAACTTTCTATAAACTCTTCTTGGTCAGGTGCCAAAACGGAAAATAGATATCTTGTTCCAAGAGGGAGAATCTCGATTAAGTTGTCCAGCGCTCCCAAAGAAATTTCATCTGGATAGGTATAAAATGAAAAAGTTGTGTGGTACATGCCATCCATATAAAAATAGTTAGATTTTTCTTCGCTATTAGAGCAGGCCAATTGGCTGCGCAAAGAAAAGCTTGGATCAATATTTAGAAAATCATGAATAATTGATTTTGTTGGACAAAGGACAGTCCAATATCTCTCTAAAATTTCTTGAGAGCTAAGAATTCGGCTTGAAACTCCGCAGGAATTTAGGGAAGAAGCGAGTGTGGAGCTCAATTCAATAATGCTAGATTCGTTTTCCTCAAGTTTTTGTTGAAGTGATTTCTGTTTATTTTTTGAAGGCATAAGCGAGGGGAGCATGCGGAGTTTAAGAGGGTTTAGGCCGCTTGACCATAGATGCGCATAGTGACGGACACTGCGCCCTACTCTAGACCACCGTTCTGATTTCTCATTCTGTATTTTCTTCAAGATGGGGTGGATGCCATTTCCGCAGATCTCCATAGATAGATTTGAACCACGGTTTACTTCTGCTTCGAACATAAGTCCATAAGACGGAGGAAGGCAACTTAAAAGTCGAGAGAATCCGGAGACAAACGCTGGATGTTCCGCTGACGGGCACATTCGAAGATCCATTTGCGGGAATAACTCAAAAGACAAGCCGGCTTCACCGCTTAAACCGGTGATGATCCCGTCGTTTATTCCCAGCAAGTTAATATCTTTATAAGTTATTGAGCTCATTTTAAGGAATTTTTATTTACTTCTAATTGCGCTATGAATTTCTTTGGGCTTAATTGAAACTCAATCCAGCCAGATAACCATCCTCTTGGTTTCTTGGGTTTGATCTTCGAAGCGTAAAAGTAAGCGGAGAAGAAACAAACGATAAATAAGAGGAACGATTTGAATAGAAGACCTGGGAACATGGAGACGGAAACCCAAATCCAATCCCCAGACTCAATTCCAAATCGTTTAGTTGGCAAATTAAGTTTTGGATAAGTAGCTAATTCCATTTTAGAATGCAGTTAAGAGCCACTTAGAAATTCCCCAAGCCCCTCCGGCAAGGATGGCGCCAATAATTCCGCCCTTGATATAACTTATCGCTTCCTCGTCTCCATTGTGGTATTTGATGCCGCCAACCAATAGGCCTAAGGCTAATACCACTGGAGCTGCGATCCCAGAAATGAGACCGATCACTCTCCCGATAGACTCTTTCAGTGTATTTTCATTCACATTCCCTAAGTCTGCCCAGAGGTTCGCTGCATTTAAAACGAACAGCGAAACTACAGACGCAAACAATTTTAAGCTTTCAAATGACTTCTTAAGTTTCATTTTTTAGATGCCTCCATTTTTTTACGTTATTGAACTGCCTCGTCACTAACTAAAATTTCTTTAATCAATTTAGATACGCTTGAGCGGGGATATTTATATATGAACTGCTGGCCAAGTTCCTTTGAGTTTGCCGCGTCATTTGCAAACGAAACCGCAAAATCTAGATATTGTCGTTTAGATTTATTAAAGAAAGGAAGTCTAACCTTAAACCTTTTTTTTCCAGTAAGAGCAGTGTAGAAACTCCATCCGTCTTCGCTTTTTGGATCTACAACTAAAAGTCTAAAAACATCGTGCAGTTCAGGGATATCGCCGCTTTGAGCTGTATTCTTAAGTTCAGCTAAAATATATTCCGGTAATGATTCATAACGCGCCGATAATTCTGTGATTGGGTTTGTGTAATCTTTTATTTTCTCTGGTTTACCCCAAAGGTATGATAGGGTCATAGAGTTCGCGTTTTTTATTTCTCCCAGGCTCATCGCATAATCTAACCGGATTTTCTTTATTTCCAATCCAACGCCAAATCTTGGATGGCCGTTCATTCCTGCACGGAATTCAACGAAAGAAACCGGCTGATATCCGAGCCCAAATCCATATTGAAGATCGTTTTGATTTTGTCCTTTGGCGGACATAAGCACCTTTACTCCCCATTTGCTGATATATCCTCCGAACTCTGGTTCTATAGGCCAAACCTCTTTGTCTCCTGCAGATATAAACTGTAACCCAGAAAAATAAAGATTTCTTATTATAGTTCCAACTCCAAAATCCCATGATCTAACGGTTTTTGTATAAGCCGCTCCCGCTGACACTAAAAACGACGATGCAGAATATCCCACAATATTTTCTTGAATGTATCCTAAAGATAAACCTATTGAAGAGCCTTTAGGCAGAAATGGGATTGATCTATCAGAAACAGAGCTCGACATTAGAAATGCATTTTTATTGGAGGATAGAGGCAAAGTTTCGTTTTTCCAAAGGAAACCTAGGGAATATCTGGAACCTCCTGCAGAGAGTCCAAGCCACGAACGAGAAGCGTTAACATTAGGTTGGGAATACTCTAAAAACGCGCCTGAATTTTGCATGACAAGCGTTGCAGGGTTATAGTAGGCCGCAGAAACGTCCAATCCCTTTGCAACTAATGCTCCTCCAAAGGACATTCCTGCGGCACCGGGTCCGGAATCAAGAAAATTGGTTCTTTTTCCCTGTATGGCAAATACAGACTGCGAGAAAGATAATAAAACACCGATTAAAATTAGAATCTTACCGAACTGCGCCGACATTTATTGTTTTCCTCCCGAATTGAGCGCTCTCTATAACGATCCAGTAAATTCCGCTAAAAATAGACTGACCCAGATCGTCTTTCCCGTCCCACTTCACCGTTGTATTTCCTGAACCATAGCTGAATGGAATTAACCTAATTTGGTTTTGATCTACGTCATATACTTTTATTGTTCCGTTCCCAGATTGATTGGAAGATATTTTGAAGTTGACCCCTTCATTTACAAAAAATCTATCCGTCTCGGGTTTTATATCTTCTTCCAATGGCGAGAAGCCGAGAGCAAGGCTCATGGTAGTTGAGGTAGGTGAGGATTCAATTCCATCCGAGTTGATGTAACTCGTAAGAATTGAATATTGAATTCCCGGGGTAAGGCCATTCACTGTTTGTTCCCACTGGCCGGCTGTAAAATCTATTATTTTGGCTCCGTAAATATCTGTGGCTAATCTATTTCCAATCGATGAGTTTCTAATTTGGGGTGCAGAATTATTGGTTGAGGGGATGATTCTTACCCTAACCCCGGCACGACCCACAGGATTAGGCGGGGGAAATACGCGCAATCGAATGTAAGTTGGGCCTTTTTCTAGAATTGATATGGCTTCTTCAACTCGGTTAGGCGATGCCACCGCTGTAAAGAAACTTGCATTGGCAATCGTGCTGGATATGGATTGAGCGTAGAATTCTACTCTTCTTACAATTTGCTCATTTTCTCTAAATCCAGATTCAAAATAATAGGTAGCGTCGGGAGATAAATCTATTAGAAGTTTTCCTGATCCGTCAAATATTTTATATCCCAAACCTTCTGGTTGAGACGACCATTCTAGGGTATATGATCCTGTAGTAACTGTTACAACAGGGTTTGCTGGGTTAAGGTCTTTTGTTTTTGCCGATAAAGTTGATTCTGTTCCCAAAGAATTGTCTGCATTTAATGCGTATAAATATAATGTGTATTTCGTTCCCAGAGAAAGTTTCTCAAATAAAAGTTCCGTGGATATTGTCGTTTTTTGTTCTATCAGTTCCGCTTTTGTTCCCAGATAGAGTTTTGCTAGGTACGTTGTTCCAGAAGGATTTCCATTTGAATTCCAAGAATATTTGAGGGAGTTTAATTTAATTTCTTGATTTGTGATATCCGTTGGAGTGGCGCTTTTGGTAAATGTTGAGATCAATACTACTTCTCTGCTTACCCTTCCATCACGATTCATTTTGCGGCCAGCGATACTGTAGCCTGTGTTTGGAACTAAACCTGAAATCTTAAACCTAGATTTCGTGCCGGATTGAATATTAAATGAAGAAAAATTGTCTGTTGAAACTTCGACGATATCCGAAGAAGAATTATCTATTTGAAGAGCAATCGAATTTGAGTTGAGAGAATAACTTTGCAGTGCCGGCGGTAAAGGGTCTTCGACATGAGTAATTGTTATGTCATTTAGTGCGGGGGTCTGATCCCGTGCTGGTGTGCCAATAGAGCCGCCCGCAGACATCTCAACTTTGTATTGAATGAATCTCGCATAAGAATTTTTTAGAGTTTCTCCGTTTGAAACAGATTTGAAATCACCTAATGGCAGAGATGGCTCCTCGGCTGTTCTTAATGATACTGATATGCTGCCGCCGCTAGGGATTGAACTTTGTGTCCAAGAAAATTTATCCAGCCTTCTTATTGAGCCAAGATCAATTATTGGAGATACATAAACTCCTTTAGGGGAATAAAGAGGTGTTCCAGAGGAATAAATATAAAATGGGTTAGAGTAGCCGCCGCCTCCCACGATGTAGAATCTTCCTTTCCATTCGAAAACGTTAGGATTGGGAGCCATGCTAGGCAATAAGTTGGATTCTTCTACCCATGAGCCAACAGAACCGTTGTCATTGATGGGCGCGGTAAAATTGACTCTGGCAATTCCGGGATTGCTAAAATTTGTTGTACCGGATGGATATCCCGCAAAAGAATAAAGTTTGCCATTGACGCTTAAGAGGGATGCTGGAAAAGTATCTCCGGGCAAGCCAGCATTAACAGATGACCATCCGCTTAATGTGCCGTCTGAGTTTATAGAAGCGCTGTAAACCATTTTTCCAGAATATCCTTGAACCACATATAATCTTCCATTTACAGCCGTCATTCCATGGATTCTCACACTTTCCGGCAATGCTGTTTCGTATCTCCAATTGCCTAATGCTCCGTCCGAACCAATTTGTGCGGACAAAACTTCTTTACCTCCTCCGCTTGCGCTATCGGAACCTCCGGAAATGTAGATTCGGCTATTCCAGATTGAGATGCCAAACTCTGTTCGTCCGGTTCCAGAAAATGACTGACAACAAGGTGGAGGCGCAACCGGCTGCGGAGCGGCCAACCCAGCTGCTCTTGAGTATGTGCGGGTAGGTAAATCATTTTCCTTTTTCCATGATCCTAGAGCGCTATCGGAATTAATGGGGGCGCTATAAACAGAGCTTGGTTTGGTATTCCCGTTGTCTCCTCCAACGAGATAGATTTTGTTTCTCCATGCCGCTGCTTTTGCGTCTCTTCTTGCTTCTGGCAATGAGTTCTGTTCCTGTTCAAGAACGCCAACGGATCCATCAGAATTAATTTTTGCCCTATATACGTTTTTACTAATACCGTTAGATTCGCTAGTTCCGCCCATCAAATAAATTGTTCCATTCCATATCACAGAAGCTGAGCCGCTGTTTCCAATGGGTAAATTATTAATACTTCGCTGCCATGCGCCATAATTGAAATCGTGGCTGATTCCAATAGAAATAATGCTGCTATTTATGTTTCCAACATCGTCTATTCCTCCCAAGGTATATATTTGGCCATCCATGACTGCTGATCTATGAAAAACTTTAGGAGATTGTAGATTGTAGGCGGAACTATTCCATCTTTCTAAAGTGCCATCTAGAGAAATATTGGCATGAAAAATTTCAGAAAGAGTTTCATTATTTGAATTACGGCCGCCTGTAAGATAAATATTCCCTTCAAAAACTATCGCATCCTGAGCATATAGGGAAATAGGAAGGGATTTTTCTATTTTCCATGCGCCGCTTAATACATTTGTATCGAGAGGGATACTGTAGACTGCGTTCTGAGCAGAATTTCCGTCTTTACCGCCAATTACAAATAAATGGTTTTTAGATTCAACCATTGAATGGTAGAACAATCGATTGGGAAGACTCTTTTCTTCTACTTTCCAAGGATTAAGAGAACCATCAGAATTAGCTTGAGCAGAATAAACTGTGTTCTGCGGGATAGTAGAGGAATCATGGCCGCCAGAGACGAAGATTTTATCACCTGTCACTGCGGCTGCATGACGCCATCTTGCGTCGGGCAAAGAAGGTTCGTTATTCCACAGTCCTACGCCGCTATTAGAACTAATTGAGGCTCTGTAAACAGAGTTTTGAGCTTTATTTGTAGCATCTGCCCCGCCTGTGACGTATAAGCAGCCGTTGAGCATAGACATAGTGTGATGGGCTCGTGGAACTGGCAAAGAATTTTCAGTTTTCCATGAACCAATGGACCCGTCAGAGTTAATGGGGGTGCTAAAAATAGAAGATTGAACGGTTCCACTTTCATCAATGCCGCCGGAAACATAAATCCTTCGATTAAATATTGCCATCCCAAAGTTTTTTAGAGACAGTCCCGGGCCAGTGTGATATTCTGGAAGAGTGTCTGAAGCGGAAAACCCTAGTTTTAAAGTCCCGTCTTCCGTAACAGTTATGTCGTTGTTTGAGAAAGTGCCTGAATTAAAGTCTGAAGCGGATGTATGAATCAAATTTTCTGATTTTAAAGGTGAGAGGTTAGAAAATAGAAGAAAAAAGAGAATAGAGAACCTAATTCTCTTTATCTGCGCGCCATTTCTAAAGAAAAGCCATGCTTCGGAATACATAGCTGGTATTATGGCTTAGCGGCAATTCGTTAGTCTATATTGTTTTGTTTTGCGAGGAAAAATTTCCAATAAATGACTGAAATAAGGAATTTGTTCGACGGAGGATCAGGTCTTGTTTTGCGACGATTTTCGTTAGATTTTGCAGAGTATTATGGATGTTCCCGTCGGTAAATTGACCGATCGAGTCTTGTTTTGCGCCATTTTTTGATCCATTAGGTTTACATTGAATTCGATATTTCTCTCTTCGTCTATAGCCTGGGTGAGCCGCGCGCCATTTAATCCAATAGAATGAGTTTTTAGCCCATAGCTTAATTTTAGGGCGCCTGCTCTCGTCATAATTTGGATGACGAAATATCCATTCCCTATGTGTATTTAATTTGCGCTGTCTGCGGCAGTTCTCATTCGAACAGCAGTATTGGTGTGTGGCGGCGCGGTAATCCGGCAGGAACCAGCGATGGCAGAATTCGCAGCGCTTTTTCTTGGTATTCTTCATACCAAACCTCGCTTAAGAAAAGATACTCCCCAACAAGAGTCATAGCTCTTCTCCTAATGTTAAAGATAGTTCAAGATGCCGAAACTTTTCTTCAACAAAATGTAAAGTTTTTGTAACTTTTTGCCGTGTCAATGAACGTAGGTAATACGCGTTCTAAGAAGCCTAGGTAGGGGGAAGGCAAAAGAGCTAGAAACCTACAAACGATTCTAGTGGGTGCAAATCCCACCTAGATAAAGTGAATAGTAAAGCAGTCTAGTAGCGAGTCTTGCAGTCGGCAGGGTAACCTGCAGATTGAGGAGTAGACAGCGAGAGTTCAGGCCGTTAGGGGACAGTCCCGAAAACTATTTATTGTTGTGGAAGCCGAATTATCAAAGCGATAATATGCAAATTTTATCGTTGATAAAAACCTGCTGTATTGCTATAAATGTATTAGCAGGCTGTTGAAAAACCATTGATTTTTAAAAATTCATGGTTTTTTAGTAGCCTGTTAGGTGAAAATTATGATTAGTTCCTGCACTTAAAAGTAGTTATGACAGTAAGATGAGTAAGGAAAGATAAAAGGAGAATCGAAAGAGATCGCGTTTATTTAATTTGCGACCTCAATTTTTATAGATGGGTCTAAGATCTTTAGTTTTAGGTATTATTTTTGACGTAGATCACCTCCTTGTAGAATCCCCGCTATCCACCGTATCCACAAAGAGAAAAAGTGCCCAAAAAGAGAAAACTTCGGCGGCGGCTTTCCCCTCTCTTTTCTAAATCGTACTTCCCCTCGCTGGATTGTCCCCTATCTCAGACGGGTCAATTCAAATTAGCAATGTCGGGTCAAATCTGATTAGAGGTAAAGGTTTATTTGAAAAAGTTAAAAAGGATTAGGGAAATCCTCAACAAATTTTCCTCTCATCGCTTTCGCATCTCGATGCCCCATTCCTGCTCAAAAAATATCTGTAACAAAAAATTCTAAGCACTCATGGAATTTTGCGGAATTGCTGGATTTTTTAGAAAAATAAATTTGAATTATTTTCCAAAATTATTTTGTATACTACTGTAGTTATGAAACGAGAATATATCTGTGGGGACAGGGAAGATAGTAGAGCGGGATGAGAGTGTATAAAAGCAGTCCCAATCGCATGTTTGCACAGACAGACAGACAGACAGACAGACAGACAGACAGACAGACAGACAGACAGACAAAACCTTAGAGATAAGTTTTTTTCTGGAGCATAAACCCTTGACACAGAATTGTCAAGGGTTTTTTATTGTAACGCATAGTGTTCTATGCTTTGTCGTGAACTTGAATGACTACTTCCTTAATACACTAGTTCCTCATTTTAAAATTTCACTATTTTTTTTGCTCGCTCATCAAATTCCATGAATGGAATTAATCCAGTGAGAAATAGTTTCACAACAACATTAAATAATTCGAAAAGGGGAAAGATTATTGCTTTTGTGCATCATAAGGGAGGGACAGGAAAGACGACCTCCTGTCTGAATGTGGCTGGATGGCTTGTTAAGATGGGTAAGAAAGTGTTGGTTGTGGATCTGGATCCACAGGGGAATAGCACAGCGGGATTAGGCGTGGATCGATCAACACTGGAGGGTTCTCTCTATGATGTGCTTCGAAGTGAAAAATTTTTTAAAGAGGTCATCGTTGAGACCCTTTCCGGAGTGCATGTAGCGCCTTCCACTGCGGACCTTCTTTCTGCCGATATGGAGATGGCCGGCCGGATGGATCAGGTGAGCATTCTAGATGAGCGTCTTAAGGAAATTGCGATTTTATATGATTACATTTTAATTGATGTTCCTCCGGGCTCTACCATGCTTATGATGAATGGGATTGCCGCCGCTGAAGATTTGATTATCCCAATGGATTCAGGCGTATTTGCTTGCGAGGCTCTCGATACGTTAAAGACAATCGTGATAAATCTTTCGAACACGCTAGGCGTAAAGGTGAATGTGTTTATGATATTAGTGAAGGGCTTCTCCAATGACTTTCTCGATCGGTCTGTCTCGCAGGAGGTTTTTAAGATGGTGAAAACCTTTTTCTCATCCAATGACCTCGCGCATGTTCCCATTGTCCCCATTCCATTTTCACGACAAATTTACGGGGCGCAGATGAAAGGATTACCCATTTCCCATTGGGCGCCTCATTCCAATGTGGGGAAAGTATATAGAAATATCGCTAAGGAAGTATTGAACAGCTGTCATCGGGATACGTGGGGTCATTCAGAAACTATATTGAAAAACGAAATCGCAAAATCATTATCATAAAAGGAGGAAAATAAGGATGTCCATACCTGAAAGAAATCGCGTAAGCAGACCATTTTTTCCAAATAGGGAAGAAGGGGTTGGAACCAGCGCCGGCACTTTTGAACCCGAGCCAGCTACTTTAGAGGGACCAGGGAATCATAGAATGGAGCAACAGTTAAGAGAATTGTTGGAAGCGATAGAGGCAGTTCGCAGAGGGGATCTCACCAAACGTCTGAGAAGACAAGGTTACGACATATTTGGGGAGATTGCGGATTCTTATAACGGCATGATGGAGAATCTTTCTATTTTTACATCCGAAGTAACCCGTGTTTCCAAAGAAGTGGGAACGGAGGGGAAACTTGGCGGCCAGGCAGCGGTGCCCGGCGTCACAGGCACGTGGAAGGAGCTGACAGATAATGTAAACGCCATGGCTGCCAATCTTACAAGCCAAGTGCGCAATATTTCGCAAGTAAGCACAGCGGTTGCCAATGGAGACCTCACACAAAAGATTACAGTGGATGTAAAAGGAGAAGTCTTGGAACTGAAGAATACCATCAACAAAATGGTGGACAGCCTTAATCTTTTTTCATTGGAGGTGACGCGCGTTGCAAAAGAAGTAGGAACCGAAGGAAAACTGGGTGGCCAAGCGGCTGTGCCTGGTGTGGGCGGGACATGGAAGGCGCTCACTGATAGTGTGAATGCTATGGCGGAAAATCTAACGAATCAAGTGCGAAACATCGCCCAAGTAACCACATCAGTCGCTAATGGAGATCTAGCTCAGAAAATTACTGTGGACGTGAAGGGTGAGGTGTTGGAACTTAAGAACACCATCAATAAAATGGTAGATAACCTGAATATTTTTGCTTCTGAGGTTACCCGTGTGGCGAGGGAAGTGGGCACAGAAGGGAAACTGGGAGGTCAGGCGGATGTGCCTGGAGTAGCGGGCACTTGGAAAGAGCTCACGAACCGTGTGAATGCTATGGCGGAAAATCTTACGAGTCAAGTGCGAAACATTGCTCAAGTAACCACCGCGGTGGCGAATGGAGACTTGGCGCAGAAGATTACCGTAGAAGTTAGAGGAGAAGTTTTGGAGCTTAAGAACACCATCAACCGAATGGTGGACAACCTCCGGTCATTCTCAACGGAGGTGACACGCGTTGCTAAGGAAGTAGGAACTGAAGGTAAACTCGGAGGCCAAGCGGCTGTGCCTGGTGTTACGGGGACTTGGAAGGAGCTCACCGACAACGTAAATGCTATGGCGGAAAACCTTACGAATCAAGTCCGTAACATTGCTCAAGTCTCTACAGCAGTGGCGAATGGGGACCTTGGTCAGAAGATCACTGTGGATGTGAAAGGTGAGATACTTCAGCTTAAAGATACCATCAATAAGATGGTGGACAATCTACGGGCTTTTTCAGGGGAAGTAACCCGTGTCGCAAAAGAAGTAGGGACGGAAGGAAAACTCGGAGGCCAAGCGGTTGTGCCGGGTGTTACGGGAACTTGGAAGGAACTGACGGACAACGTGAACGCGATGGCTACGAACCTTACATTGCAGGTTCGTAACATAGCGCAAGTGGCCACAGCTGTTGCTAACGGAGACCTGGCTCAAAAAATCACTGTGGAAGTACGAGGTGAGATCCTACAGCTTAAAGAAACTCTCAATAAGATGGTGGACAACCTCAATCTCTTCTCGGCCGAGGTTACGCGCGTGGCACGGGAAGTGGGAACTGAAGGGAAGCTTGGAGGCCAGGCTGAAGTGCCCGGTGTGGCCGGCACTTGGAAAGAATTGACCAACCGCGTAAATGCGATGGCCACCAATTTAACCAATCAGGTGCGAAACATCGCTCAAGTGGCTACATCAGTGGCTAGGGGAGATCTCGCTCAAAGGATTACTGTGGAAGCGCAGGGGGAAGTTCTTCAACTTAAGGAGACAATCAACAGGATGGTGGACAGCCTTAACGTATTTGCATCCGAGGTTACACGTGTGGCGAGGGAAGTGGGTACAGATGGAAAACTTGGCGGACAAGCTTCGGTGATGGGTGTTACGGGTACGTGGAAGGAGCTCACAGACAATGTGAATGTCATGGCTTCCAATCTTACAAGCCAAGTGCGCAATATCGCGCAGGTTACAACTGCTGTCGCCAATGGAGATCTGGGACAGAAGATCACCGTGGAAGTTAAAGGGGAGATTCTACAGCTTAAAGAAACTATCAATAAGATGGTGGACGGTCTAAATGTTTTCGGAGCCGAGGTTACGCGTGTGGCCCGCGAGGTGGGCACTGAAGGAAAGCTTGGAGGTCAAGCTCAAGTTCCCGGGGTCGCAGGCACTTGGAAAGATTTAACTGATCGGGTGAATGCCATGGCTACTAACCTAACCAATCAGGTTCGTAACATAGCGCAAGTGGCTACCGGAGTCGCCAAAGGAGATCTCGCTCAAAGGATTACTGTGGAAGCGCAGGGGGAAGTTCTTCAACTTAAGGAGACAATCAACAGGATGGTGGACAGTCTCAATATATTTGCAGCCGAAGTTACACGTGTGGCTCGTGAAGTAGGTACAGATGGAAAACTTGGCGGACAGGCTGCAGTCCCTGGAGTAACAGGAACATGGAAAGATCTCACAGATAATGTGAATGCCATGGCTTCCAATCTCACAGGGCAAGTGCGCAATATCGCGCAAGTGGCCACTGCGGTTGCAAATGGAGATTTGAAACAAAAGATCACGGTAGAGGTTAAAGGAGAGATTCTACAGCTTAAAGAAACTCTCAATAAGATGGTGGACAACCTCAATCTCTTCTCGGCCGAGGTTACGCGTGTGGCCCGCGAAGTAGGTACGGATGGAAAACTTGGCGGACAGGCCGCAGTGCCCGGAGTGGCAGGAACTTGGAAGGACCTGACTGACAATGTGAATACCATGGCCGCTAACCTTACCTCACAGGTTCGAAACATAGCGCAAGTCTCTACAGCCATTAGCGCCGGGGATCTGACCCAAAAAATAACCGTGGATGTAAAGGGTGAGATACTCGAGCTTAAGAACACACTGAACAAGATGGTAGATGACTTGAATCGGCTCGCCAACGAAGTGTCGCGTGTGGCTCAAGTGGCTGGAAAAGAGGGAAAGCTAAATGAACGGGCCAAGGTGGAGGGAGTGGGTGGCAGTTGGAAAAATATTGTGGACACCCTAAACGAATTAATTAATTCTATCGCAACCCCTGTGCAGGAAGTTATTCGATTAGCTGTGGCACTCTCCCAAGGGGATCTCTCGCAACAGATGGCGATTGAAACCCGAGGGGACATTCGCACATTGGCGGACGCATTAAACAAGTCCTTCGATGATTTGGGAGCTTTGATACGGCTTGCGATAGACAGTTCTGTAAAAGTGTCGTCTGCTTCCGGTCAATTAGCTGAATCTTCGCAGCAGGTCAACACCGCGTTGTCCGCCGCAGCCAAGACAACACAACAAATCGCAGTGGGCGCCAAGGATCAATCGAAGAAATTGGAAGGAAGCACGAGGGTTATTACAGAACTTTCCAAGTCAATCCAGCAAGGAGCCTTGAATGCGCGCTCTGCCGCGGAGGTAACACAAGAAGCGTCAAAACTGGCTCAACGTGGAAGCGAGGCTGGAAAACAGGCTGCCACTAGGCTTAAATCTATTGACGACATCGTGAAAGCGAATACAGGCACAGTAAAAGATTTGGATAAGCGAGCCAAAGAAATTGGCGTGATCGTAGGCACCACAAAAGATATTGCAGATCAAACCAATCTCTTGGCTTTAAACGCGGCCATTGAAGCTGCGCGCGCGGGAGAGGCGGGCCGAGGATTCGCGGTTGTGGCCGACGAGATTCGCAAACTCGCTGAAGGAACCAAAAAAGCGGCGGTGCAAATTGAGGGAATGGTCGGTACGATTGTAGAGTCCACAACAGATGTTGTGGGTGGGATGACGGCAGGTACCCAGCAAGTCACGGAGTCCATAGAGATCGTTAACCAAGCGCTGGGCATTTTAGATCAGATCGGGGTGGGCGCCCAGGAAATAACGACAAAAGCCCAAGACATTTCTAAGGCCACATCCGAACAGGCTGGCGGCGCTCAAGCCGTAGCCAAAACCACGGAAGAGATCGCATCCACATCGGAACAGGCCGCTGTCGGCGCGGAACAGATGTCCACGGCCATTCAGCAACAGACCACTTCCATGCAGCAGATGTCCACTTCCGCGCAAAATGTTTCTACGCTGGCTGAAGAATTGAGGACAGCCTTAAAAAGGTTTAAGGTTGTGGAAGGCGCTAAAAATAGCAAGGCCGAGAGGAATTAATATGTCGGATAAAACAATGCCCTTACTAACTGAAGAAGCTCAAACCGTTCAGTTAATTGTTTTTCACGTGGGAGACGAAGAGTTTGGTGTGCCGATTGGAGCCATTCAAGAGATTGTTAGGACAGGGCAGATTACGCCAATCCCGGATTCTCCTGACTTTGTTCAAGGGCTCATCAACGTTCGCGGAGAAATAGTAGCGATTATTAACCTTACGGCCCGTTTTTTCTTAAGCGCGTCCAAAGAAGGGCCCAGACATATCGTGATCACTCAACAGGAAGAGAATTTATTTGGACTTCTTGTTGACGAGGTCACAGAAGTGTTAAGAATTCCAAAATCAGAGATAAAACTTCCCCCTAAACTGATCACCACAATTCATGAAGAATATGTGGATGGTGTGGTAACGGTTGGAAACCGTTTAATCATTCTCTTGGATCTAGCGCGGGTGCTTTCCACAGAAGAACTCGAGCGGCTTTCTGATATGGCCCGCAAACATGGGGAACAAGGCATGGAAGAGCCAGAAAAACCTAATCTTGAGACAGAAGCGCGCCAACCTGTGAATGTGGAGGGTATTTCCGTAAAAGATTCACCTCAAAAACTAAGGAGGAGAAAAAATAAATGAAAAGGATTCTGATTGTAGATGATTCCGCCTTTATGAGGGATTTGATTAAATCCATCATCTCAAAAAAAGGGCTGTTCAAGGAGCCTGTGGAAATTTACGAAGCGGATTCAAAAAAAAAGGCGATGGAACAGTATCGAACGCAATATCCAGATCTAATCCTATTGGATATCGTAATGCGAGAAGGGGAAAGGGAAGGGATTAAATTTCTCGAGGAAGTTCGCGCCGTGGATTGTAAGACACAAGTCATTATGCTTACGGCCGTTGGCCAGACTGCTTGTATAAAAGAGTGCGAAACTCTTGGAATTTTGGGGTACCTTACAAAACCTATTGAAGAAGAAGAATTGACAAAAATTATGCGGGGGGGGGGGGGTGGGTTGGCTTGATCTAGACCATTAAATCCGTGTCTCTCCGTGTTTTGGTTGTGGATGATTCCTTTACTATGCGCACATTAATCACTGACATCCTCGCCTCTGATCCCGAAATTTCCGCCATTGAAACTGCAAAATGCGGTTCTGAAGCGCTCTTGAAATTAGAGATGTTTAGGCCCGACTGCGTCACATTAGATTTAGTCATGCCGGGTGAGAGTGGACTTACGACTTTAGAAACCATTATGGCCACCCACCCAACCCCTGTGATTATTCTTTCAGCGCTTGCGAAAAAAGACGCGACTAGCACATTTGAATGCTTGGCAGCTGGCGCCGTGGCTTTTGTACCCAAGCCTTCCGGGGAGCTTTCTTTAGATATAGAGACCGTTAAAACCGAGATTCTAGAAACAGTGAAGGCGGTCTCGCAAGTCTCTCGCAACAAGCTAAAACAAAGTGAACGCCACGGACTTCAAAAATTAAGGCATCCTAGAATTAGCCACAGCAAAATCATTGTGATTGGCGCTTCTACAGGAGGCCCGCAATCTGTGGAAAAAATTCTCTCCCTACTTCCGGAGGGCTACCCTTGCCCCATTCTTGTGGTTCAGCATATGCCCAGCTCCTTTTTTGTAGAAAGTTATGCGGAACGTCTCAACAAAAACTATCCCTTAAAAGTGAAGGTCATTGAAGATCAAGAACTATTGGAGGCTGGCACAGTTTATTTGGCAATTCCTGAATTTAATCTGAATTTTCACAGGCGTTTAGCGCAGGATCGTTATTCCCGCGAAAGCGGGAGGAATGCCAATTCTGTTACGATCACTCTTAAAGAAGAAAAATTAGATTTGAATTCGTCTATTGACCGCGCGATGTGTGCTGTTGTGAAGCTCTACGGATCCAATACAGTGGGCGTGATTCTCTCCGGAATTGGAAAGGACGGTACCGAAGGGATGAAAGCGATTAGGGCAGCTCAAGGAACTACCATAGCTCAGGATAAAGACGCATTAATTTTTGGGATGCCTCGCTCCGCGATTGAGGCGGGTGTGGTGGATCGGGTTTTGGCCCTAGAGGGAATTGCAGAGGCTCTAAACGATCTTGTCCGGGCTAAAGAGGCGAAGATTTAAGCGATGGGTAATCTCCAGATGGATAAATATAAAGAGGCCTTTTTAAAAGAAGCGCGCGAGCATGTGGAAACCGTGAACGGCGCTCTTGTAAAACTTGAAAAGGCGCCCACAGACACCAATCTTCTTTACCAGATATCTTGGGCCATGCATACTCTTAAAAGCATTGCCGCGGCAATGGGCTACCAAAATATCTCCTCTTTATGCCACGCGGTTGAGGACATTTTAGAAAGAATCAAACAAAAAAAGATAAGTTTAGAAAAATGTTCGGACATTCTATTTAAGTGTTTCGATTTTCTCGACTCCTGCCTAAAACTTATTTCCAAGGAGGGTTCTGAATTAGATTCTAAAGAACTCGTAGAAAGACTAAAAGTCCTTGGGGTTGAAGGCTTGGCCGAGTCCCCCGCCCCTACTGCGCCCTCCCTTGAGGCTGAGATGAAAATGGAAACACCTGAAAAAATCCAAGCCATTGAGGTAAAAGTAGAAAGGTTGGACCGTTTGCTAAACTTGTCCGAGGAACTTTTAGTGACCAAGATGCGGTTTGATCGCATTCGAGAAAATCTTGAGAACCCAGAGTTCAGCGCTGCCACAGAAATGTTAGGCCGCATTGTAAGCGAGCTTCAATACCAGGTTATGCAATCGCGCATGGTGCCCATTGGATTTGTGTTTAATCGCTTTCCGCGCATGATCCGGGACGTGGCAAAAGCGGAGAAAAAAGAGGTGGAGCTTATTCTGGAAGGGAGTGAGATTGAGTTGGATAGAGTGGTGATAGATGAAATTGGCGAGTCTTTGGTGCATCTTTTAAGGAATGCTGTGGACCATGGACTGGAGACTCCTGATCTAAGAGAGCGGACGGGGAAACCGCTGGTTGGAACCATTCGTTTAACCGCCTCCCGAAGCAAAGAAGCGGTCTCAATTGAAGTGTCCGATGATGGTCAGGGCTTAGACTTAGAAGAGATAAAGATTATGGCGATGAAACGGGGGATTTTGAATCCCGAAGCCACTCAAGAAGAGACCATGAATTCTATTTTTAACGGTGTCTCCACCACCAAAGAAGTTAGCACGGTTTCAGGAAGAGGGCTGGGAATGACTATTGTGAGGAAAAAGATTGAGTCCATTGGTGGATCCGTCAGAGTAAAATCCACAACCAAACAAGGCACAACCTTTGCGTTGGAAATACCCCTTACATTGGCTGTGATCAATACCCTTTTTGTTCAGGTGCAGGGGAAGATCTATGCTATCCCGGTGTCGGATGTGGATAGGTTAGTGGCGGCAGACTCAGGGGACATTAAAGGAATGCTGAATTACGAGGCGATTGTTCTAGATAAAGAAGATATCCCGATGACACGCCTGAGCGCCATTTTTGGTTTAGATGCGCCTTTATTGCCGAGACAACCGATTGTGGTGGTTCGAAAGGATGACGAACGACTGGGTCTGGCTGTAGATAGCCTGTTGAGCACACAGGAAGTGGTGGTGAAACCGCTGCATCGGTTGCTTCGGGAAAGCCGTTTTTTTTCTGGAACAGCCATCATCGGATCCGGAGAAGCGATCCTAATTCTGGATGTAGCCCATTTAATTCTGTCTAAAAAAGGCAAGACTTTAAACAGTGGTTGAGGCTGTTGCAAAACGCCGTCATTCCCGCGAAAGAGACGTTTCGCAACAGTCCCGTCGTGCATAGTGATTATTAAAAAAAGGAGATGCAAATTATGAATTTAGAAAAACTTAAAAAAATAGACCAAGTCGCAAGTCAGGAATCCGCGGTCGCGATCTCAAAAATGGTCAATGAACCTGTCTCTATAGATATTCATACCCTAAATTATAAAGTCGTCCCCAATACTTTTCTGAGTGGAATATCGGAGGAGCCTTTGGTCTCCGTAATCTCCTATACTCTCACAGGGGACATTGTTAAAGCATCTATATTGATGATCTTATCGAAATGGTCCACATTTACATTAGCCGATCTCTTGTTAAAACGAAAGGCGCGCGCCACTCAAAATTTGGATGATATGGCTATGAACGCCGTAATAGAATTTACCAATATTATCGTTGGAAAGTATCTATCCGCATTCTCAAGTCAGTTGGGATTAACTCACGTCCTACATTATGGAGGCAACTTGAGTTGGGGGACAGGGGATAGCATTGTAAGTCAGATTACAACTAGAGCGAGATTATCTTTAGAAGAAAGAGTTTTGATAGAGCTTGTTTTTAGTTTTCAAAAGACGAATGTGAAAGGCCATTTGGTATTTATGTTCGGTACTGAAACCATTAAAAGTAATCTAGGTTGAACCTAGTTACTACATTAACTTAGACTTAAAATCATAATTTATGAGAACTAAGCTTGATCAGATGGGGAAAGAGTTCTTTGTAGAAATGATCCCTAACCCGATCGTAGTGACGGATGAATGTTTGTCTATACTCTACCTTAATCCTGCCGCGCTCTCACATTTCCCAGATTTGAAAAAGCTTGGTGGTGAGCATCCGGTACTTCAGGAACTAAACATTTTATGCGGGCAAATGAAAAACTCCCAAGGAGAGTTGATCGCGTTCGTTCGAAATATAGTGGCCGATAAGAAGTTTTATGAGGAAGAGATATTCTGTTTTACGAAGAAGAATAAAGTTTACATCTATTTAATAGATATCTCGGAACGCAAACGGGTTGAAGCAGATCTTAAGATGAGCCATGCTGAACTTCAGAATGCTAACCTTAAGATGGGAGAGCTTCTGGTGTTCAAGGATAAGTTTATTGCCAATATCGCCCATGAACTTAAAACTCCGGTTACGATTATAATGGAGTCGTCGAAACTTTTAGAGGATGGTCTCTTAGGTATAATAACAGATGAGCAGAGAAAATTCATAAAAATTTTGGGAAGCGCTTCTCAACGATTGACCATTCTCATCAATAATATTTTGGATAGTTACAAGATCCATTCTGGGCAAATACGGCTTATCCTAGGCAAGCATAAAATTCATGGGCTTATCATGGGAACTTTGCAAGAAACGAAGAGCCTTCTGGGAAAAAGGAGAATAAAGTGTGAGGGACCGGACGACTTAGAAGCATCGGTAGATCCCGATAAAATTAAACAGGTGCTCAGAAACCTTCTAATGAATGCTATTAAATTTACTAGCTCAGACGGATGGATTAGAGTTACGCTATGGGAGGAGGGAGGGAATGTTTGCGTGGCGATAACAGATAATGGCGTTGGCATTGCTAAAGAGGATTTGCCTAAACTGTTTCTTGAATTCTCTCAAGTGGGCGATTATAAAGCAGGGGGCACTGGGTTGGGGTTAAGCATATGCAAAAATATCCTAGAGCAACATGGGGGGAACATTTCGATTGCTTCCGAAATTGGGAAAGGGACGGTCGTTACCTTTAAATTACCCATCTATACACCCAAGAATGAATTGGAACAATGCTTCCAACTTTTTAAAAAGAGCTTGTCTGACCATCCGTTATCCGGAACAATCATTTTAACCGTATTCGACTGTAAGCCTTTGCTCATAGGGACGCGGGCCAATCTAGAGGAATTAAAAGAGTTTATACGTCCGCAGTTAAAAAGTTTGGATCACGTGACCGTCCTTGAGCCTCAGTGGCTGGTCATCCTTTCCACGACAGATATGAAGGGGGCGCAAGCGATTAGGGATAGGATTGGGAAAGCGGTTAATCAATGGAGAAGGGACAAAGGATGCGGTGTTTCAGAGGAGGGTCTACCCGTTTCTATAGGAGCAGGAAACGCCTTTTACGGTGTGGATGGGGACGATCTGTTTAAACTTTTGCGTCATGCTCAGGAAGAAACGCATCACACCAATATTTTCCTCGAACAAGGCGGAAGTTAATTTATTGTTGAAAAAACATAGAATCCTCATTGTAGATGACGAAGTTTATCTTGTGCTTGCGCTGGAAGTAAGGCTACGTGCGCATGGGTACGAGGTTTTGAAGGCCTATGATGGTGAAATGGGACTGGAAATGGCAAGAAAAGAAAAGCCTGACCTGATTCTTTTGGACATCATGCTCCCCAAGATGAATGGATTGAAGGTGTGCGAACTGCTTAAGAACGACGCGCAATTTGAAAAAATTCCAGTGGTTCTCTTTAGCGCCATGGCCTATGAAGAACTAACCCGCGAAAACAAAAGGGTAGTAGCGGATGGGTTCATCCCTAAACCGTTTGAAGTTCAAACGCTTCTTAATGAGATTAAAAATCTTTTGACTCCATCTTCGGGCAAATGGTTATGAAACTATCGAGGCCTTTAATGGTGTTCAGAGACTTGAGTTGGCGTGCCGAAAAAAACCCGACTTGATTCTCCTTGACGTTTCCATGCCTGAGATGGATGGTGAAACAATGCTTGCCCGCTTGAGAGCTTTGCCTGAAACGCAATCGATCCGCGTCATCGTCCTTTCTGCCAAGGGTCAAGAGGATAATTCGCGCGTTCGGCGCGAGCTTGGCGCAGATGATTATATCCTTAAATCTTTTGACCCCGCAGAGCTCCTCAACAAAATCGCCCACGTCCTTTCCGCTTAGGGTTTAAATAGAATTATAAGATGGATAAAATATTAATTGTTAACGATAATTCTGATGCGAATAGTGTGTTAAAATTTAGGCTGGAATCTGTAGGTTTTTATGTGGATATTGCGGAAAGCGGCGAGGAGGGAGTTAGAAAAGCGAAACTGGGATACTACCAACTTATTCTGTTGGATTGTGAGTTACCGGATATAAAAGGAGAAGAGGTGTGTAAGATTTTAAAGGCAGAAGAAAATTCCTCAAGGAGGTTAAACATTGTATTTATGTCTGGCAAGGAGGAAGAGTTTCTACATAAAATTACAATAAGAACAGGAGCTAAAGGCTATATCAGTATGCCGTTTAAAGGGGAAGAATTTACTAATAAAATTAAAAAATTTATGGTTCAGACGGAAAATAGTGGCATATGAATAAGATTAAAAAACCAGTCATCTTGATTATTGATGATGATAAAAGCATCTTAGTCCTTGTAGAACACATTCTTTCCCAAGCTGGCTACAAAGTGATTTCTGTGGATAGGGCTAGCAAGGTACAGAAACATCTCAAAGGAAATTTGGCACATCTTATTTTGTTGGACATTATGATGCCGGATATGGATGGGTACACATTTTGCGCGCAGCTAAAACAAACACCTAATCTAGCCAGTATCCCAGTTGTTTTCTTTAGCTCTTTGGAGTCCGAAGTTGATAAGGCGAAGGCTTTTTCCGTCGGAGCAGCGGATTATGTAACCAAAAGTTCTGGGATAAAGGGACTGCCTGAAATTATAGATAAGAACCTGCGCGCTGGAAAATGATGGGAACTGAATCCTTTTCTCCAAACTCGGGGTCTCAACAAAAAATCATTGTTCAAGTTGATCCAGAAATTTTTGAACTGATTCCCGCTTTTCTTAATCATACAAATCAACACATTCAAGAGATGAAACAGTTCTTGCAGTCGGGTGATCTGGTATTGATTCAACAGAGCGCTCACAAGTTGAAAGGAAGCGCAAAACTTTATGGAGTAGACGCTTTAAGTGATTATGCGCGTTCTTTAGAGAAATCTATTGCCCAAACAAATATGGAGTCTATCCGTAGAACTTTGAATTTAATGGGGGATTATATGGATGGCATAACCATTGTGGCGGGTCCTCAAGGAGGAACCCCAAAGGGCGACAAATCAAAATGAGCGAAAGTTCCAAACCTCTTATTTTAGCGATTGATGACGATGAGAATGTTTTAGCATTGGTGAGTCACTATCTCACAAAATCTGGGTATGAGGTTGTGACTGCCGATCTTGTAAGCAAGATTCAAGGCGTGTTGGACGGGCGGGTTCCTAACCTAATCTTTACGGATATTATGATGCCAGAAATAGATGGCTATACCCTCTGCGAAAAAATAAAATCTTCTCCGGAAATGGCCTATGTGCCTGTCATCTTTTTGAGCGCCTTAGACACTGAGGTGAATCGTCAGAAAGCATTTTCTGTTGGCGCCGTAGACTATCTCTCTAAAACGTTTGATCTTAAACAACTATCCGATATTGTAAAAAAACATATCCAGACTGGAAAAGTTTGGGAGAAATTAAAGAAGCAAGAAGAAACTGCAAAGCCCTCAGCCTACTCCAGCAATTTTGTTAAATATAAAGAGGTTCTTTTAAATCATCCAGATCTTTCGGAAGAGGCGAAAAAAAAGCTCAAAGATTTGTCCCCGCGGAATCTCTACACACATTTATCTAGTTTAGGTTTTTCAAAAGTAGAAGTTGCCAAACAGATTTCTAAAACGTTGGAACTGGAGTATCTCTCTATTATTGATCCCAACGAAATCCTGCCAGAAATTCTGCCAATTATATTTTGTCGAAAGAGTAAAGTTCTGGCGATACGCTGGAGAAAGGAGACCGATCCTGTCTTTGTCTTATGCAATCCATTTGACGAAGAGGTTATAGAGCTTTTAAGCACACACCCTTCCCTACCCAAAAATCCCAAGTTTTTGATTGCAGAACCAGACACAATTGAGGCATTGTTAAAAATAGAAGAGAGTGGACAGGATAAATCGGATCAAGAGATGGCGGTTAGAATCTCTAAGGGAGAAGATATCTCTGGAGTGGAGATCCCAAAACTTTCCGTTCTTGTACTTAATATGGCAGTTCTTCAAAGGGCGAGCGATATCCATATAGACCCGGGAGAGTCGAATGTAGTGGTGCGGTTTCGTGTGGATGGAGATATGCGCAACGCTTTCCTGATGGATCATAGTAAATATACAAAGTTGGTTGCCCGCTACAAGGCGATGGCCGATATGGACATTGCCGAAAAAAGGAAACCGCAAGACGGTTCTTTTGAAGTAACCGTCTCCAATAGAGCGCTCACCATTCGTTGTGCCACATCTTTAACACCCTATGGAGAAGGTATTGTGATGAGATTGCTCGAACCTTGGAGCCGTCCTAAAAGTTTAGAAGATTTGGGAATGGCGCCTTTCCAAGCGAAGCATATGATTGAATTTTCCAATATGAGACAGGGTTTGGTTCTCATTGTAGGTTCCACGGGGACTGGAAAGACCACGACACTTTATAGTTTGTTCAGCAACATTGATTGCAAGAAAAGAAGCCTGATGTCCGTAGAAGATCCTGTAGAGTATAGAATCCCACTCGCCAAACAACAGCAGGTAAACGAAAAAGCTGGAATTACATTTGAAGCGCTTCTAAAAAGTGCGGTACGACAAGATCCAGACATTCTCTTTTTAGGAGAGGTACGAGATTCGTTTTCCGCAAAGACCGTACTGGACTTTGCAAGTACCGGCCACTTAACCCTTTCCACCATGCACACGGGCAACGCCACTTCTGCCATTTTTCGTTTGGAGAGATTAGGCATTCAAAGAAGCGCCATGGCAGACACCATCTTGGGCATTGTGGCTCAAACTCTGGTTAAGAAGCTTTGTGATAACTGTAAGAAATTTTCTGCGTTAACTCATGAAGAGTCTCGGCTTATGGCCCCTTTTGCCCGAGAACTTCCCACTAAAGTGGCCAGACCCGTTGGTTGCCCTAGGTGCGAGAATACAGGGTACTCGGGGCGCACAGGAATCTATGAGATAATTCGTTTCTATCCGGAGATTTCCGCCCTAATTCGTCAGGACGCGCCCATCTCGGAGATTCGTAAATACGCCAAAGAGCGCGGTGATTTTACTATAGATCAGCACGCCGTAGAGAAAGTAAAAAATCTCGAGATCGCTCCAGAAGACATTATAGAGGATGTTCTGGCAGACGAATCGGAATATTACCGCAGTATTGAGGGGGAGAGTCTATCTCCCATACAGGTTCCCGCGCCTAACCTTTTTGTTTCGAAACCGTCTGTTCCGGAGCCCACCGTTCAAAAACCTCCCATTCCAAAATCTGCTGTTCCGCCTTCAGATTTAAAAATAAAGATGGGAAGCTCCTCCGCCTTTTTGGAAGCGAGTCAACCCATTGCCCGTCACTCCATCCTTATTGTGGATGATGATGCGGACACACGAGCCATTTTGGAACAGTTACTTAGGGTCCGGGACTATGCTGTTACATCTGCGGTAGATGGGGTGGAGGCGTTGGATCTTTTAGAGAAAGGGAAGTTTGATATTATTTTATCCGACATTGAAATGCCCCATTTGGATGGCATGAAACTCATGCGTCTAAAAAATGAAATGGGAATTCAAACTCCGGTGATATTTTTTACAGGAAAATCGGGACCTACAGATGAAATGGCCGGCCTAGAGTTGGGAGTTGAAGACTACATTAAAAAACCTGTTTCTAAAGAGATCCTCCTTTTGCGCATAGAGCGTGTCTTAAAACACCACTTCAAAACATAACACTTGCATAACATGGTTCTTTGTCCAGTATCAATTTAATCCCTCTGCCCCAACGCTCAACAAAATGAATACGATGGAACATATCAGCGATAAGTTCGTTGCGCCTTTCAGAAACAATCTTTGAACGAATTTGATGTATCAAACCAAAAAATTAGAAGAAAAGGAGGAAGATAGGTAAAGGAATAAAAATAATACGATTATCTTCTTGATTTTGAATGAATTTTTTTGTCACTACAATCCCAACATTCTGGTCATACTCTTGAACAAAATATTTAATAGGCGCGATATCATCGATATTATCTCTATATTTAACCTCAATAGGTAAATATCTTTTACCACCTAAATGGACAATAAAATCGATCTCACGTCTCGCATCCTTGAAGTAACTTAACTCAATAGCTCCCTCAAATTTACGCAATGCGTTAAATACGAGATTTTCGGCATAAAGCCCCAGGATAATCGCATCGGATAAGATAGACTCATTTAACTTCAAGATCGCGTTACGCAAAGCTAAATCAACAAGATAGCATTTTACACTTCCTCTACGATATTTAAGAGGTCGTTTGCTAAAACGTGGCAAGGTTTTAATAAGGTCGGTCATCTCCAATAACGGGAGATATTTTTCCAGCATCGCTCTGCTAACACCAATTTTTTGGGAAGATTTTTCAACGTTTATTTCTTGGCCAGGTTGTTCAATTAGCGATAAGTAGTAATTTTTTATTTTCTCTGGCTTTCTAAATTCCGTGGCAATCACCAGATCTTCAAAAATAACCTTTTGGACCTGATTATCAAAGAGATATTCCTGTTTAGAAACAATATCTTTTATTTCCCAAGTCTCTGGGAATCCTCCCTCGACAAAATAATTGTCTAATAAGCACTGAAGTTCTTCAATCACATGATTTGAAATGTGTAATAGATCATTCTTGAATCCCAACCAATCTACAACTATTTCCCTTTGAAGTTTATAACCAAAATCATTTGTTCTGTTCACAAAGTCTAATACTTCAGGATCGTTAGCTTTATTAAAATAGACAAATTCTTTAAAGGAAAAAGGTAAAAGATGGTTATCTTTTATTCTACCCAATAGACTTTCTCTGCTTTTTCGGAATATGGGAGATGAGGCTGATCCAGATATTATAAAACGAACAGGGAATCCCAGATCATAATATTTTTTAAGGTAAAGTTCCCAGCGTTCAAATTTCTGCACTTCATCAAAGAAAAAGTAAACTATTTTATCTTTGTGTTTAACATTAGCCCATTTCATCAAATCATCAAAGAATCGTTCATGGACATGAATATCAACAAGTAAAGGGTCATCAAAAGAGAAATAAATTATTTCAGATGGAGGAATCTGTTTTTCTTGAATTAAGGATTGAATGATTTGTCGTAACAGAGTAGTTTTTCCTACTCTTCGAGGTCCTGTAATAGAAATAATTTGTTTTAAGGAAAGAAGATCTTTATATATTTTGTTAAAAACAGGTCTTTTGAAATGTTCTGTTTTTACTATTCCATCTTTCCACCAAGGATTGTAAGGAATTAAAATATTTTCTAATTGAATATCTGCAAAGCCGCCCTTTGTATTCATGATATAATCATAATATAAAAAATAATTTATGTAAACTATGATTTACATAAATTACATATTACTTAAAATGCTTAATATATAAGATAAATCACTAGTAAAATGAAAAAATAATTCTTAGGAATTTATTCAGCAATTACTTAGTCAATTTCTATGGACGTCTTAGATGGGAGAGAAGAAATGTTGAACGGTTATAGCGTTAGTTTTATAAAAATATTGGCCATTGGGACTTTAGTTTTGGCTATTTTAAATCCGCTTGCCCGTGGAGAAGCTAAGCTATTACGCAGAATTTATCACTAAGTACCTGGTTGATCTAAGTCAGTAAGGGCTGCCAGGTGATTATGGTTGATCCAAGAAGGGGGTAAAAACTAACGTGATACCAACGTGATAAAAGTTGTGTTATTTTAGGTGTATAACAGGGGTATAACACGCTGCAACTTGCAGCATCTACCGTCTAAGAATGGGGATATCCGAGGGAACGCGTGTAGGTTAAAAGTCGAGTGCTCTACCAACTGAGCTACGGGCTCATTGTAATAATGCCGTTCTATTATCTCAAATTTTAGTTAGGTTGGGTAGAGGGGTCTGTTTTTAAAGGGGGGTCTTAAATGGGTGACTAGACAAATATGAATATTAGAGCTATAATAGCTATATAAGCTATTTTTTATGGAGGTTCCAAAATGCAAACATTTGCGGCAAAAAAAGCTAAAGATTCATTTGGGCTGCTTCTCGATACCGTACAGCATGAGCCGGTTTCTATATCAAAAAACAATCGGTTAGTAGCTGTCGTATTATCAAGTCGTGACTATGAGCGGTTTGAAGCTATGGAAAATGTGATTCTGGCTGTAAAAGCAGAATCTGCCAAGAAAGCAGGATTTATTGGATCAAAAGCTAGTGAAAAACTGCTAACAGACCTATTGAATGCTTAAGCTTAATATTTCTAAAAAAGCATCTAAGTTTCTTAAAAAACTTCCGCCAAAACACGGGAAACAACTAGCCGTGTGTATTCGAGCACTTCAAGAAAATCCCAGACCCCAGGATTACAGTCATTTAAAAGGTGTCCTCAGTAACTTTCTTAGAGTAGATTCAGGAGAATACCGCATAATTTATGAAACGGCGGGCGATACTCTATACATCATATTGATTGGAAAAAGAAATGATGATGAAGTTTATCGTCAGATGGTCAGATTAGTTTAACCGAGATTCTATCCAGACGTTCATTTTATTCCGATTTTGCACTCAACCATTTTTCAAATGGCATAATACTTCTCGGCTTTAAACCCACTTTTTCTCTTTCCAAATTGCTTGGGTTAACCCAACTTCCTTTTCTAGCAATCTAAATTCCTTATTTATTTCGTTATTTTCATAGCTGTTAATTCTGTTCTTTAATTGTGTAGAACTTAGGAATTATCTGACAGATTTTTAAAAGGGTGACTGTCAGCTCAAAATGCTTATTCAAAAATCAATATCGGAATTTGGGTTAACCTAAATGTTTCATACAATTTTAAATATATGGTAAAATTCTAAAATGTTATTTGAAGCCATTGGCGTAGAACTAGTATTAATTCTCATCTTAATTTTACTGAATGGCTTCTTTGCTGGTTCAGAAATTGCTGTAGTCTCTTCCCGCAGAAGCGCCCTCCATAGAATGGCAAAAGATGGAAAACAGGCTGCCTCCATTATTTCCAAATGGTTAAAGGAACCAGAAGATTTTCTAGCCACAGTTCAAATTGGCGTAACAGTGGTTGGAGTGTTGGCAGCAACCCTTGGCGGAGCTACCGCTATTCAATTTCTAAAACCCGAGATTGAAAAATTAGGATGGTTTGGTCTTTGGGCAGAACCCATTGCCCTCATGCTGGTTGCAATGACCATTACCTATTTGTCCTTAGTCTTTGGGGAGCTGGTGCCAAAATCACTTGCTTTAACCCACAGGGAAGGGATGGCTTTATTCATAGCTCGACCTATTTTATTATTATCCAAAATAGCTAGACCGTTTGTTCATATTCTTACCAGTTCCACTCGCTTAATTTTACGATTTTTAAGACAAAAAGAAATTCCAAAAGAGATGTTTGTATCTGAAGAAGAGATCCGATTTTTGATCAGCGAGGGCGCCTCTCAAGGCATCTTTGACCAAACAGAACAACAGATGATTCCTAAAGTATTTGATTTTGCGGAAGTGAAAGTTAAAGATTTAATGATCCCTAAAGAAAAAATTTCTGGCATCAACATCACAATCAATACAGATCATTTAATGGATGCTGTGGCTGGAGAAGCTTTTACCAGACTGCCGGTTTATCAAGAAAATTTGGATCATATTGTAGGAGTCCTGCATATAAAAGATTTAATCTATGCCTTTACTCTAGGAAAAATCATTGTTTTACAAGACTTAGTCCGACCCGCTCTATTTGTGTCTGAATCCACCTTAGCTAAAGATCTGCTTAAACTCTTTCAAAAACGTCATCTGCACATGGCAATAGTGCAAGATGATAATAAAAAAACAAAAGGGATTGTTACCCTAGAAGATATTATTGAAAGAATCGTAGGCGATATTCAGGACGAACACGATAGCGCCCCCTAACCCGAATCATTACCGCAATCTAATAGAATGATGCGGTTAAATTAAATGATCCAGAGCAATATAATTTTTTATAAAAAAATTTATATTTTTTATTAAAATATATGCTATAATAATTACGTAAGATTGAAGTAACAAGAGTTGTAGTTGTTTTAAGACTTTAGTTTCGTGTTTCTCAATCCGAGAAACGCGATTTTTTGTTTTTAGGCCTATATCTATTCACTTCAAAATTAAAACTTACGAATAAAAAATAAAGAGGTATGTAACATGATGAAAGGAACAGTAAAGTGGTTTAACGATCAGAAAGGGTATGGATTCATTACACCAGAAGACGGATCAAAGGATGTATTCGTACATCACTCCGGAATCATTGGGGATGGGTTCAAAAGCTTATCTGAAAACCAGCAAGTAGAATTTGAGACCGTAGATTCAAATAAAGGTCCCAAAGCTTCTAACGTTAAGCCCTTAAGGTAATGAACTAAAAAACCTTAAATAAACCCCATGCAATTCAAATGCATGGGGTTTTTATTTTTATAAAATAGTATAGTAAAGGGACTTTATGAACCAGACACAACATCTTCAAAAGCAAGCAAACCGGTTTGAAATTGTTCAAAGCATGGATAGCTTTGTTCAAGACCATATCCATGATTTACTAAAACCCATCCATACAAACTGGCAGCCTAGCTCCTTCCTGCCTGATTTAAGAGAAGAAAACTGGACAAAAGAGATACAAAATTTTCGCAATATGGCTCAAGGCTTGTCCGATGAACTTTTAACTGCCCTGGTTGGGAATATGATTACAGAAGAGGCCCTGCCCAGTTATCAAACCTGGTTAAATAATCTAGCGGGAGTAAAGGATTATAGCGGCGCGGACAACCATGGATGGGCTCAATGGATTCGAGGTTGGTCAGCTGAAGAAAACAGGCACGGGGATTTACTGAATAAATATCTTTACCTTTGCGGCCGAGTGGACATGCATGCTGTGGAAACAACCATTCAATACTTAATAAGGAATGGCTTTGATCCTCAAACAGAAAATGATCCCTATTTAGGATTTGTCTATACTTCCTTTCAAGAAAGAGCCACAAAAATTTCTCACAGAAACGTGGCTAGTCTGGCAGCTAAAGCAGGGGATGAAAATCTGCATGAGATTTGCGGCTTAATCGCCGGCGATGAGGCAAGACATGAAAAAGCATACACTTTATTTATGAAAAAAGTTTTTGAGATAGATCCCAATGGAGCAGTGATTGCCTTTGCCAAACTCATGAAGAAAAGAGTTGCCATGCCGGCAAAACTAATGAGTGACGGCAAAAATAAAAACTTATTCAACCAGTACTCTCTGATCGCGCAAAGTATCGGGGTCTATACCATTCATGATTATGCCTCCATTATTCAACATTTAATTGAAAGCTGGAATGTAAAACATCTTAAAGGTTTATCAGTTGCCGCTATAGAATCTCAAGACTATCTCTTGAGTCTGCCGGATAGATACTATAAACTGGCTGAGCGAACCAAGCCCCAAAAAGAAAAAATAGAGTTAAGCTGGATTCTTAAATATAAGCATCCCCGCATTTATTCCACTCAATAAAAAAGTTTGGGTTAACCCATGAAGGACATTGCCTTCACCCTCAAAATTAAATATTGCATAGAATATGGTTTTGTATGGGCGCTGGCTAAAACTCTTTCTTTTTTTCCACAAAAAATCTCTTTAATTTTAGGAAAAAATTTGGGCAGAATCCTTTATCTGATTTTGCCCTCTAGATTTGAGATCGCCAAAAAAAACCTGATCGCCTCGTTTCCGGGAATTCCAGAAAAGAAAGTTAAAACAATCATTAAACAATGTTGGGAAAATTTAGGAGAAGGCGCTGCGGATTTTGTGAAGATGCCTGAAATTTCAAAAGAAGATTTCTATTCTTTTGTTGAAGCTGAAGGGCTGACTCACTTAAAAAATTCATACTCTCAAGGCAAAGGCGCTCTCATCCTCACTGCTCACTATGGGGCGTGGGAATGGGGAGCGAAATTTTGGCCTTTTTCCGGATTTAAAACCGCGGTGATCGCTAGAAGAGTAAAGAATCCTTATGTAAATGATCTTGTTACTAAAATTAGAAGCGCGGATGGAGTAAAAGTGATTCTCTCAAGAAATGGGGTGCGCGAGGGGATCCGCTGGTTAAAACAGGGAAATCTGCTAGCAATTTTAATTGACCATCGGGTTAAAGAAGGGGGTCTTCAAATTCCTTTTTTTGGCCGTCTGGCATCCACAACTTCCCTGCCAGGGATCTTAAGCTTACGCTATTTGATTCCAGTGCACCTTGTCCGCAGCTGGAAAGAAAAATCTAAAATAAAAATCCATATCAGTCCTGCAATGGATTTTTCTGATTTAAGCCAACGCGAAGCGGATATTTTTGAAGCAACCTGTCGAATGAATAAAGTGGTTGAAGATTGGATTAGGGAACAACCTCAAAGATGGCTCTGGATCCACAATCGTTGGAAAACTTAAAAAAATAGTCCTTAACAAAAGGTAAGATTGTTTAACCCGAATTTTACATTAGTAAATGAGATTCGGGTTAAATTTTCTATTATTTTACCAGCGCTTTGAAAACCCGCCTCTGCCTCCTCCTCCGCCGCCTCTTCCACCCCTGCCTCCTCCGCCGCCAAAACCCCTTCCTGGTCCTCTTTCTTCCATAGGCCGAGCCTCATTCACAATGATTTTTCTGGTGCCAATCGTTGTGCCATGAAGCTGTTGAATCGCTGCTTGCGCTTCTTCATCGGTTCCCATTTCTACAAAGCCAAACCCTTTTGATTGTCCTGTAAATTTATCTGTGATCAATTTGGCGCTAACCACTTGCCCATGAGCAGAAAAAATTTTGTGGATTTGATCCTCTGTAGTGTCAAACGGCAGACTGCCAACATAAAGTTTTTTTCCCATATTTAAACTCCTAGATAAAAAACCGCGAAAACTATTTTTTTCCGCGGTTTTTCTTTTATTTAGAAAAACTCCCATCGTGCTTTAAGGAGTGACTTTATGATACTAACATACTGCCAATCCCATGTCAATTAAAATAAACAAATGATAAAATAAATAATTGATGACACTAAACCCATTAGCGCTTTGCATTTTTCTTTTTATTGCCGGCGCGATCTTAAGCTTAATTTTTAATAAACAACCGTCTCTCTCTAGAATTTCATCTCTTTCTTTTGCCGCTTTAGGCAGCGGGATTCTTTTCTTGAATTCAATTTTATTTTTAAAGAATGGAACTGCTATGGAGCTGGTTCTGCCCAATCTAGGTTTACTTTCAGGATTTCATTTCTATTTCACCCCTCTTTCTTTTCCTTTTACAGCCATTATTTCGGTTTTAAGTTTCTTGGCCAGTATCTACGCCTTTAGTTATGCTAAAGAGGTTGAAGAAAACGCCGCGAGCCTAGGATTTTTCTTTAATCTCTTTATTTTAGGAATGGGCTTAGTTCCCTTAGCTCAAAATGTTTTCACTTTTCTTTTTTGCTGGGAAGGGATGACTCTTGCCTCATTTTTCTTAGTGCTTTTAGAACATAAAATAAAAGAATCCAGAAAAGCCGCCACACTCTATCTTGTCATGTCTCATTTAGCCGCTGCTTTTATATTCCTCATATTTTTTCTACTTTATGAAAAAACAGGCTCTTGGGAATTTGAACATTTTAGAGCC
Organism: Elusimicrobiota bacterium; assembly: GCA_016180425.1. Lineage (GTDB taxonomy): Bacteria > Elusimicrobiota > Elusimicrobia > 2-02-FULL-39-32 > 2-02-FULL-39-32 > 2-02-FULL-39-32. The sequence continues at coordinate 56,959 of JACPBF010000005.1, read as the reverse complement.
GCTGCTTTCCAACTGCCGGATCATTTAAAAGATATCCTTTTTATTTTAGTTCTCATAGGTTTTGGCGCTAAAGCGGGTCTGGTTCCACTACATCTTTGGCTTCCTTATGCTCACCCTGCTGCGCCAAGTCATGTCTCTTCCCTCATGTCCGGCGCAATGATCAAAACCGCAATTTATGGATTTCTGCTGATTCTATTCTCTTTTTTAAAGCAAGGGCCATGGTGGTGGGGAGCAATCATTTTAATAATCGCTTCCATCTCCAGCCTAGTTGGAATACTTCATGCTTTAATGGAAAATAATCTTAAACGGCTGCTTGCCTATAGCAGCGTTGAAAATATCGGAATCATTTTAATGGGTGTAGGGGCTAGCTTGCTTTTCCATTCTTTTTATCAAGATCATCTTGCGACTCTTGCTCTCACAGCTGGACTTTACCACGCTTTAAATCATGCGCTATTTAAAGGACTTTTATTTTTATCTAGCGGCTCTGTGATTAAAGCAGCTCATACTAAAAACATGGAGGAGATGGGCGGCATTATTAAAAAAATGCCAATCACAGCTTTTTGTTTTCTGATTGGCTCAATGTCTGTATCTGCTCTGCCTCCTTTAAACGGTTTTGTCAGCGAATGGCTTACTTTCCAAGTTTTACTTTCTGGATTTAATCTAAACTTTACCAGCGCTAGAATTGTATGTTTAATTGCCACAACTGCTTTAGCTTTAACTGGAGCTCTTGCTGTTGCCTGTTTTGTTAAAGCTTTTGGCATAACGTTTCTAGCTCAGCCAAGAAGTAACAAAATTGAAACATGCCGCGATCCATCTATTTTAGAAATAGCTCCTATGATATCTCTCTCTTTGGGCTGCCTAATTTTTGGAATTTTTCCAAATCATATACGCTGGCTCTTAAAACCTGCCATTGAATTTTTGCTGCCTAATGAAAATCCTTTTTTATCCAGCAATATAAAGTTGTTTAATTCTTTGTCTGGAAATTACGGTTCTATTTTCCCAATGGGAATTTTAATCGCCCTCATGATTGGAATTCTTCTGGCAGTCATCCTCTTTTCTATTTTGAATAAATCAAATAAAGTCAGAAAAGCGCCCACATGGGGATGCGGCTTAGATCATCTTGAGCCCAGGATGGAATATACCTCAACTGCTTTCTCCAAACCTTTTAGAATACTTTTTGCTTTCTTTTACAGGCCCATGCGTGAGGTTCGTCAAGAAACAACCCTCTCTCCTTATTTTTTAAATTCCATTCAATACTCTAATGAAATTAGTCACCTTATAAAGGAAACCCTGTATCACCCGCCTTTAAAGGTCATGCTCAAAATTTCACGCGCCCTGCGCCAGATACAATCAGGAAGCCTTAATCTTTATCTTGGATATCTTTTGGCAACCGTTATCTTCCTGATCACGCTTTTTCTTTGGAAAGGATATTGATGAATAAAATCGTGTTTATGATCGCTCTATTTCAAGCTGCGCTATTAATGATCTTAGCTCCTCTTGCCACGGGTTTAATAAAAAAAACTAAAGCGCTTTTGCAAAATCGTCAAGGAGCATCTGTTTTTCAACCTTATTGGGATTTGTTAAAAAATTTTCGTAAAGAAGAAGTCGTCTCTGAAACAACCTCCTGGATATTTCGGGCTGTGCCTTTAATCTGTTTTAGCTCTATTCTGATCTCCTGTTTATTAGTCCCAACCATTAGCATCCCTCATACACTTAAAGTTACAGGCGATCTCATTGCTCTTGTTTATCTTTTAGCCTTGCCAAGATTTTTTATGGCTTTGGCAGGACTTGACGCGGGCAGCGCTTTTGGCGGCATGGGCTCAAGCCGTGAAGTGATGATTAGCTCTACTGCTGAGCCTGCTTTAATTTTAGTTTTATTCACCATGGCTGTTACAGCAGGCACGACCCAAGCAGCAGAGATTATCCGAATTGTGCTTCAAAAAGGATGGATGGCTTATGGACCTGGAACTGCGCTTGCCTTTGTCTCACTTTTTCTAATTACCCTGGCAGAATGCGGCAGGCTGCCGATAGACAACCCTGCAACACATCTTGAGCTTACCATGATTCATGAAGCGATGATTTTAGAATATTCCGGCAAATCACTAGCTTTGATAGAGTGGGCGTCTATGACAAAACTGCTATTGTTTTCTACTCTCTTGGCAAATATCTTTTTCCCATGGGGAATTGCCCAAGAGACCAGCTTAATTTCACTTGGGAATGCCCTGATTTTTTTTATTCTTAAAATAGGATTGTTCTGTCTGCTTTTAGCTTTTATAGAAACTTCAACCGCTAAATTAAGATTATTTAGAGTCCCAGACTTTTTAGGAACAGCATTTGTTTTAGCGCTTCTAGCTCTTTTGTCTCAGACTATTTTAAAATTAGGATTATGAACACTCATTCTTTTTATTTAACCCAGACAATTACATTTTTTTCCGCTCTCTCTTTAGTCAGCGCTTTTGGCATGCTGTCCCTTAGAACTTTACACCTGTGCATTCGCACTTATGCCGCTCAATCTCTTTGTCTAGGTTTTACAGCTTTCTTATTAGGTTGCAGCCTTGGACACTCTCATATAGCGATAATCGCAATGGTTGTGATGATTGTAAAAGGTGTTTTAATACCCTGGTTCTTAGATAAAGTAATGGAGGAAGTCCGTATTAAAAGAGAGCTGGATCCTTTTGTAAGTTATCCTATCTCCATGTTTATTGGCGTAGGATTAGCTCTTATCTCCTATCTCCTAGTTGACCGGGTCATACTGAATGACCCCTTTGCGGCTAAAGGATTTTCTCTGGCATTAACACTGATCCTTTTGGGACTCTGGCTGATGGTGAGTAGAAAAAAAGCGATGATTCAAGTGCTTGGGCTTTTAGTTGTAGAAAACGGTCTTTTTGTGGCAGCGCTTTCTACCTCTTTTGGAATGCCCATGATCGTTGAATTAGGACTAGTGTTTGATCTATTAATTGCAGTGGTTATTATGGGAATGCTTATTTTCCGAATTCAAAATACTTTTTCTTCAATTAACACAGAACATTTAAACCGTTTAAAGGGATAAAATATGAAAGTCTGGTTTATTTTAATTCCGCCTTTTTTAACTGCTCTTTTATGCGCTTTGGGCAGTAGCCCGAATTTTATTCAGCGAGTCAGTGTGATTGGATCCTGGATCACTTGTTTTTTATCCGGTTTTGTCTGCCTCCATTTTTTAACCCATGCTCCAACAACCTTTAAGAATTCCGCTCTTTTTCTAGACGCTGTAGGATCCTATCTAGCCATGATCATATCTGTAATCTCTCTTTTAGTTTCTATCTTATCAAAAGATTTTATGAATCATGAGCAAAAATTAGAAAACTTAAAAATAAGCTCCTATAGAACTTATTATGCTCTTTTTCATATTTTTGTTTCCACCATGCTTTTAGTCTCTACTGCAAATAATTTAGGGATCCTTTGGGTTATGGTAGAGGCAACAACTCTTTCTACCGCATTTTTAGTTGGCTTTCATCGCCATCGCCATTCCATAGAAGCGGCTTGGAAATATGTGATTTTGTGTTCCATTGGCATTGCCTTTGCCTTATTTGGAACTATTCTATTCTATTATTCAGCGGTTAAAAGCGGATTGGGATACAGCCTTGAATGGACTACTTTTATTGAAATCGCGCCGCAACTCGATCCACGTCTTGTAAAACTTGGCTTTATATTTATTATTTTAGGTTATGGAACAAAAGCGGGTTTAGCCCCATTGCACACTTGGCTGCCGGATGCTCATAGCCAGGCTCCCAGCCCTATTAGCGCCATGCTCTCAGGAGTGCTTTTAACCAGCGCATTTTATGCTCTTACAAGATTTTATGCCATTACCGTTCGCTGCGTTGGAATAGAAGTTCCAGGAACCATTTTGCTTTTATTTGGATGCGCTTCTTTAGGGATTGCAGCTCCTTTTATTATTGCTGCGCGGGATTATAAACGCATGCTCGCCTACTCCAGCATAGAACATATGGGACTTTTAACTTTTGGGCTTGGCATAGGAACTCCTTTTGCAATTTATGGAATGTTCTTGCACATTTTGTCTCACGCTTTTGGAAAATCTCTTGCTTTTTTAAGCGCGGGCCGTATTTTACAAACCTATGGAACAAGAAAAATCAAAAAAATTACAGGAACCATTGCAGCCATGCCTAAAACCGGGATCTCTTTTCTTATTTCAATACTGGCGCTGGCCGGTTTACCCCCTTTTAGCATTTTTACAAGCGAACTTATGATTCTTTCTGCAGGATTTGCTTCTGGAAAAAATTGGTTTAGTTTTTTAGCTCTGATATTTCTTGGCTTGATTTTTGCCGGCCTTCTAAATCATGCGATTCATATCTCTTTTGGCTTAAATCCTCAGCCTAAAAATGAACAATCCTTGTCAAATTTTTCCTGGACCGCTTGCGCTGCTTTTATCATTGTCATCTTGGTACTTTTAGGATGTTGGATCCCAAATTCTTTAAATGCTTGGCTTTGGCAAATGACACAAATCATACAGGGAAATTCTCATGTCTGATTCTAAAAAATATTTTATTGCCAGGATCTGCTCACTGCTAAAACTTCCAGCTAACTCTCTTTCCGCAAATGAGAATGAGATTTCCGCTTTTTTACCTCTGCATGAACTCCCCTTGATTGTAAAACGACTTTGCCAAATGGAAGAAGCAAGATGTGTCTTTATTGGGGCAACAGATGACCGCAAAAACAGTAAGAGTTTTGGCCTTCAATACCTTTTTTCTATTGACAAAGAAAGTCTCCTGATCCTGCTGCGCTCAAAAGTTCCAGATCATAGCCTTAAATTCCCCTCCATCGCTGTTCAAGTAGCTGCTGCAGCTGCTTTTGAACAAGAAATTTGGGAGTTCTTTGGGATAACACCTGAAGGCCATCCAAATCTCAAAAACCTTCTTCTGCATGAAGATTGGCCTTCTGAAACATTTCCTCTACGAAAAGATTTTGATCCACACCAAAAAATAAAAAGAGTTGAAAAAAAATCTTCAAACTTTTTGCAAGTGACGGGAGAAGGAGTTTTTGAAATCCCTGTGGGTCCTGTGCACGCGGGAATTATTGAGCCAGGCCATTTTCGGTTTAGCGTGGCAGGAGAGCCTGTGATCCATTTAGAGATTCAACTTGGGTTTACGCACAAAGGAATTGAAAAATTGGCAGAAGGAAAAACTGTTTTGGAAGCGGCAGCCCTAGCGGAAAGAATATCTGGGGACGCTTCTTTTGCGCACAGCATGGCATTTTGTCAAGCTGTGGAAAAAATAGCAAAAGTCACAGTCCCAAAAAAAGCTCAAGTCTTACGAGTCATTTTTAGTGAAATGGAACGGTTATATAACCATCTGGGAGATATTGCTGGGATTGCAACGGATGTTGGTTTTTCTTTTGGCGCGGCTCAAATGTTAAGGCTGCGTGAACTTATTTTACAAAAAAATGATCGTTTTACAGGACATCGTCTTCTTCGCGGAGTCAACATTCCCGGAGGGGTTTTATGCGACCTAACAGCTGAAATAAAAAATGAACTTCGCTCTTTCCTTAATTTACTGCTGGATCAATATGCTCCAGTTGAGCATCTTTATTTTGAAACAGACTCTCTTATGGACAGGATTGAAGGAACCGGAATAGTTCTGGAAAAAGTTGTGAGAGATCTTACAGGAGTTGGGCCTGTGGCCAGAGCTTCAAACGTAAAAATAGATTTAAGACAAGACTTCCCTTATGCGGATTATCCAAACTTAAAATTTGAAGTAGCCTTTAGAAAAGAAGGGGATGTAGCCGCAAGAATGCTTGTAAAAATGGCTGAATTTAAAGAGGCGGTCTCTATTATTTTTCAGGCCCTAGATCATTTGACTGATGAACCTTTAGTTGTCAATATTCAGTCTCTTCCGGAAGGTTCAGCTCTTGGCTGGGCAGAATCAGCCCGTGGAGAAATCTTTCATTGGTTAAGGATTGGACGGGATGGGAAGGTTGAGCGTTTAAAAATTAAGTCCCCGTCATTTTCAAACTGGCGGATTTTGCCTTGGGCAGTGCAAGGAAATATTGTTCCAGATTTTCCATTAATCAATAAAAGTTTTAATTTATCTTATTCAGGGAATGACCGTTGAATGTTTGAAATCATAAAAATAAATTTAAAAACAGGGCGCGCCACAATTCCAATTCAAGCTAAAAATAAAGAGGAATTTAGCGTTGTTGGCAACGAATTAAAAAATAAGATTAAACAACTTTTAGGCGGGAGATCTCTTCATATCCGCCAAATTGACGCTGGCTCTTGCAATGGCTGCGAGTTAGAGATCAGCGCCTTATCTAACCCTATCTATGACATTGAGCGATTTGGAATTCATTTTGTCGCCTCACCCAGACACGCGGATGTTTTGCTGGTCACTGGCCCAATCACAAGGCAAATGGAACCAGCTTTAATAAAAACATACGAAGCAACGCCTGAACCACGCATTGTGATTGCCACTGGAGATTGCGCTATTAACTGTGGAGTCTATGCCAATAGCTATGCGGTGAGTGGCCCTTTAAACACCATCATCCCTGTGGATGTCAATATTCCAGGATGCCCCCCAAGCCCTACAGCTATTTTACAAGCTCTCTTATCTATCCTAGACCGTCTGCCAAAAAAATAAATACCAAAAAGTTTGACCAATTTTTTACTACCGGCTCAAGATTTGGATTAAACTTTTTTTCAACTTTTTGTAACAAAGATGCAACTCTTTTTTGCCCCCCTTGACTTCTCCAATGTTTCACGTACCTGTCCCAAATCCTATGAAAAGGAGTAACACCCATGTTCGATAAAATGAAGCAGCTATACGAATTACAGAAGAAAGCCAAACTAGAATCCAGATTGAACAACCTTTTCTCCGATGACGTCCAATCCTCCCAAAAAAAATCCGCCTCCTTCTCCCAAGACCTATTGAAAGGCATCTCCCTCCCCGGCTTAACTTAAGCAGCATCTTTATAATGTTTATGCTTAACTTCTACTGCAAGTCGAAGCCCAATACTTTCTAAGATAGCTTCTAAACTAGAAACTTCCGGATTCCCTTGTTTAGAAAGCATTCGATAAAGATTTTCACGATTTAAGTGAGCCTTTTTTGAAATAGTTGCAAGACCTCCAAAAGCTTCCGCTACATTTCTTAAGGCAACTAGAAAAATAACCATATCTTTTTCTTCCAAAGCAGCATTTAAATAAGCCGATGCCTCTTCTGGATCTTTTAAAGATTTTATTAATTCCTTTTGATATGTTTTACTTTTCATTTTTTCGACTCCTATAATCTAACCAATAATATTTTGCTTGCTCGATATCTTTGTATTGTGTGCTTTTATCTCCGCCAATTAATAACAAGATGATATGACTACCTTCTTCTCCATAATACACTCTATATCCAGGACCATAGGGAATTCTTAACTCAAATACTCCAGAACCAACAAACTTATAATCTCCTAGATTCCCAAGCTTTACACGATCTAATCTAATTCTTATTCTTGCTTTGCCCCGGATATCTTTAAGAGATTCAAGCCACTCAGAGAATGGAACCTTCCTATCTCTTGTTACGAATATTTTTAAAATTCTATATTTAACTTCCATTTAAATTGTAGCTTATAAACTAATTTAATTCAAGTAGCTTTTTGACATTTTTCTATTCTAATTAACCTAGAACTTTTATGGAATAGGTAAATTTGGTAAATCTCTGAGGGAAAAAATCAGTAAGAGAAAATGGGGACTTTCCCTTTAGGGACTGTCCCCATTTTTTACCATTTTCTAAGACTTGATTATGCCTGTTGGGCGATAACTTCGGCGATGTGACGGATTTGTTCTAAGTTGTGGAATTGGAGAATAGGGGTCGTTGCTCGTAACGCCTCATCCACCAATATAATAGCAGCCCTACGCAAACGGGCAGCTTGCGGCAAGCTGCCTAAACTGGAAAGATTCCCCATAAGTGTTTGTGGGATAATCATCTGATATGAAGTAAACTTGGACTCCTCATAGCTTTGTAAGATGCTCTCTAAGATATCGAGTTTTAGATCATATTTATTCCCTGATGCTAAACGAAACAAGTTTTCATTCACTTTGAATTCAACTTTTATTCCAGGGGCTTCATCGCGAATAGAATCCATTTGAGCCTGGGTTAACGCTTGAGTCATAAAGACTAAGGTTGCTTTAGATTCTGTTCCTTGAGCCTCTCTAAATTTCTCTAAGAGTTTCTCGGCGTTTGTGACGGGGTTTTGTAAAGGATCCAACACCGCTCCCACCAATGTATTCTCATCTAAATGGGCCGCCTCTAATCTCTGCTCCAAAGCCTTTTTATCGTACCCTTCGTAGAGAACTTGGGTGGCTAAGCGCGACACTTCTTCTTTAGAAAGCCTTCCTTTCGACTGTTTCTTAAATTCTGCTTTAAGCGCAGCTTCCAATTTAGCTTCATCCAAATGCTCAAACGCTTGCAAGATGGAGTTAGAACCATCTAGAACTTGTATGTCGCGAGATAAACTAAACTCCGCCAATACCGTGTTTATGGATTTAGAAAGCAAAGCTGGATCCACCTTTTTACCGGACTTGAGTAACATAATGGCGCTTACCACTTCCACTGCCACTTTCTCTTCCTGAGATTTAGTTTGAAGCGCTTTATATTTTTGCTGCACCTTCTTAGCAATATAAATCACCGCAGCACCAACTCCCACCGCTGCTCCTGCAACGAGCAATAAAACAGGCGCCGCTAATCCAGCAATAGCTCCAAAAATAACCCCGGCCTCCACCTTCGCCTGCCCGTCTTCTTCTTTAAGCAAATTCTGAATTTTTTTGAAGGGAGCAGGTGTTGAATTTGAAGAAGTTGGAATTGGCGTAGTGGAATTAAGAGAAATATCTTCTCTAGAAGATTGTTTATTCGTTATATTGTTTAAGGATTCTCTAACAGCTGGGTCAAGATAATCCTCGAAATGAGATGTTAAAAGTCCATATCTTTTAAGCCAGATTAAAGTGAAGAAACCCCGGCCATAATTCGGTTGTCCTTCTTTGGACCCAATTTGTTCATTCTCTAGAAATTCTGCTAAGCGGGAGGAGAGCAAACCCTGCGTTAATTGAAATACCTGCTCGTCATCCAATTGGTTAAAAATTTGCGTAAGTAACTTCATTCTTTCATATGGATCGGCCTTGGAAGTATCCATAAGCTCACTAACCCAATCATAGGGAAACATCTTAAGTAAATCTTTGCGGACAGAGGAAGGGAGGGATTTCCCGGTCTCGAAATCTTTGCGATATTTCAGCTGTATGAATAAAACACCTCCAAAATCCTCGATTGACCAATCCTGATCGATGGCCACTTCCACTTCATAATCTTTATTTTCTTCAATAAAGGATGATAAATTGCTTGCATGAGCAGCCCCACGACCTATCACGAAAACAGAGGAAGGAGGTGCATTTGTTATAATTTCTTTTATATCAGAAACAACTTTTTTATCCCGATAGGCCTGACATAGCCAAAAATAATACCCAGCAAAAAACATCCAATGAGTAAAAAGCGCCTCGTCCCCGGAATGATATAGGGATTGCTCCTCCCCGGAATGATATAGGGATTGCTCCTCCCCGGAATGATATAGGGATTGCTCCGCCTGTTTAAGTGCTGCTTCATAAGCTTTGCTATATATCACTGCCTCTACGGGCACTCTTTCTTGGTAAAAATGAACCTGAGGGTGTTGTGCAAGATAATTAAAGAGAGGCACTGTCGTAGGATTAAATCGCACTTCTTTTTTTTCTTTTAAAGATGTAAGCTTATTATCAACATAATGCCACCAGTACTCGTTTAGAAAATCTTCTATTTCTTTCCTGGTTTGAGGGTCATCTATAATTTCTGAATAGGCATTAATATTTCCTAATTTTCCTGCTAGCGTAGGGTTAATCTCATTGATCATACTAAGGGGTGGGACAGTACACTCATAGATAGCATTAACATGGAGATATTCTTTTGAAGCTTTTTCTATGGCCACTACGAGAGCCTCACTGGCAGAAACTAAATGACGTTCGAATCTCCAAATGATCTTCCTTTGCGGAGGCAATTTTTTATGTTTGGCAGAAGTCATTGCAACAATTACAGGAACCAGTAAACCATAGAAGCTCAATGCAACATATTTAGCTGTGGCAACAGCGATTCCCTGAAATTCTCTGGAGCCTAAATATTTTTTGGATTCTCGAATTACTTCCTGAACAAAGCTCTTCACTTGAGAAATGATGTTTGATATTCGTTCCACTTTGCCTTCAGAGATTTTGACGATCTCGTTGCCTTCTTGATCAATGGTAGTTTGAACCGTGCCTTGCTGGCCTTTTACTTCAACGACTCTGTCTTCTCCTTTAGCTTCTACATTTACGATGTCGAACTGATTGGATCCCACCATTTTGTCGAAATTTAGGTCTATTTGTTCTGGGGATTTGGATCCCAAAACACTTGTTGCGAAGGCGCCTTCGAATGTAGCAGAGTTCGACAATACTTCCGCAGGTAAGAAGAGTTTTTCTCCATCGAAAAGTTTTTGGAGGGGGGTTTTTTCTTGGGTGAAGACGCTTAAGTATTCGTTCCCTTTGGCGTTGTCTAGTTTGGCAATCTTGGGGATGTAGGAGATCACGGCGATGTTGTTTTTGTGTAAGGCTGCTTCTACTCCATCGGAGTGGAAACCGCCGGTGACCAGCATGGCAACTTGGGTATTTTTTTCTTTAATATTACGGATTAAGTTGGAAGCAATTTTTTCGTCGCGGATGATGGATTCTTTGTAGAAGGCTTCGAAAGAAGAGAGGTCAAAGTTTTGGCTGTCATTCTCGCGAAAGCGGTAATCTAGCCAACGTTTTGTCTTTTCTGGATTCCCGCTTTCGCGGGAATGACGATCAGTAAGTTGAACATATTGGTTCCACTCTTGGCGGGTTAAGGAAGAATTAATGAGTTTGCCTAAGAGGTGGAAGTATTTGGATTCTTCCACTAATCGTTTCTCTTCATTACTTTTGGCTAAAGCTGTGTAGGCTTTTTCTTCTAATTGGGCTACTTCATCAAAGAGTTTTTCGGCGTTAATTTTATCCGAAGCAATTAAATAACGGATGTAGGCGCCCATGGCTGAGAATTCTGTAAAGCTAATATTGTTTCTTTTGGCCAGGTCTTCTACATAGAGATAAAAGTCGGTATGCTGAATGATGCCTAATCTGTAGGCTAAGCTGGCGTTTAAGAGTTCTTGCATTTGGGTTTTAGAGAGTGTTTTAACGAGCTTTTCTATAATAGAACTTCTCTCTTTTTCTACTTTGGTAAAATCTAAGGATTGTTCCATCTTTAGGGTTTCTAGGAATGTCTTTACTTGCGGGGAAAAGGGGACAGTGCCTAAAGGGACAGTCCCCTTTTCTTTTACATTGTAATGAGTTAAAAGCTGAATATAATCTCCCAATTTTTCTTTACCGTCTCTATACGCTTCTATCTTATTATCAAAATTTAAGAGTTCTGGATTAAAGTGATGGACTTTTTCCTGTTGGAGCCCACTCACCAATTTAGATAGCTTTTCTTTATAGGAATCTACCTTGGGATATAAACTCTTATAGGCGTTCACATTGGCCCAGTAGTGTTCTTTGTCATCCACTCCTACAAAAGAAGGAATTTCTTTGGGGCTGGTGAAAGCGGTGTGGATGGCACCAGAGATTTTGTTCTCTCTAAGTAAGTAGTCGGCTACTTTATGAACAACCTTTTGATCTTCAAATTTGCGGAAGGGGGAAATGTCTATGGGATTAAAGGCACCTTCCAATGCCACTAAATTTACTTTTCCTTCATTAATAAAATGCTGAATAGACTTCCCAATATTGGTTTGGGCATCCTTGTTTAAGTGGGCATCTTGTACGTAAAGCACCATGGGATCCCCTACTTTCCATGTGGAGGGGATGGAGACCTTCCGTAAAGAAGCTACATTAATAGGAAGGTTGGTGACCCAGCTTATGTTCTTTATAAGGTCGTCATTCCCGCAAAAGCGGGAATCCAGTAAAGAAGTAATGTTGGCTAGATTCCCGCTTTTGCGGGAATGACGACCAAAAGAAGAGTTGGAATGACCAAAAAGACCAGAATTATTCGATACATTATAAGGAAGAGGGTTATTTACAGCAGGAAGCTGCGCAATAAGGGTAGCTTGATCAATTCTTAAGTCTTTTGCCGCTTCCCTACGTTCTGCCCACAAGGAAGCTTCTACAAAAGGCACGCTGACCGTACTAAACAAAAAGCTGAGCGCAACCACACATCCTGTGAGCTGCAACCAGCTACGATTCTTTTTCCCTAACCAAAATTTAATACTCATTTTTTTGTCCACCTAATTTAAACTTCATTTCAATCTTTTTTCTTAAACCATTTTCCCTATGGCATAAATATAATGGTCTTAGCGAAACTTTTCTTAAACAAACTGTAACGTTTTTGTAACAAATTTGATGCCAGTTCAAGGTGCAATCCCTTTTTTAGTTGAAATTTCTCACAGTTCTCGCAAATAATTCGTTGATTTTTTAAATCAGCGAATTCATTTTATGTATTTCAATTCCAGAGTATACAACCTCGCCTGAGCTTCGATCATAGATACCCACGAGCAAGCCCGTGGCACGCTGCCCTTCGGGTTCTCGTCGAAATGAACGCATTCTAGACTGAACAGTACAGATACAAAAGCAAATACGGGTTGAACTGGAAATGAGTTTGGATGAAAGGGCGGCTGAGACTGGAACCCAGACAGGAGAGCAGGCAGGACTAAAGGTGGAAGCAGGAGCAGTATCAGGGTTAAGCAAAAGCGCGGGAGATGAGAGAAGAAAAGAGGTGGGAGATCATTTGAATGAACAGAGGTTTAATCCGCATAAGATAAAAATTATAGAGACTATGATTCACTATCTAAAAACAAATCCAACCGCGTTTTTTGAAGAAGTCACTAAATCTGGTGGAGAACAGATTATCTCTGTAGATGATTCAGACAAACAGGGCGATGACGTCTATATTTTGTTGGATGGGAATCGCTTAGTGTCCAAAAAGTGTCCACTTTTTACATCATTCTTAACCTTCTCAATTACTTCTCGAACAAATTCCAAATACTCCTTACACTCTTTTTCAGAAATTTCAATGCCACCCGCATATAAATCAATATTTCTTTTTGTTCTCATCGCATTACCTATGACTTCAATAGAATCATCTGAAAGAATCTTAGACATTTTCTCTATAATCATCATGTGATGACCTGGTGCGCTTCGCACTTTTTTATTCCGCACCATTAAAAGTGTAATCCCGGACTTAATCAATGCTGTATAGGAATAATTGAATTTAACTTCAAGGATCTTATCTGATTTAGCAATATCCAAATCCCTTAAGGCGTTATTTAAACAACCCGCTATCTGATCCTTACTAAATTTGAGCTCTTTAAAATATTTCTCTTCAAATTCCATTATATTAGTTTAATATGTTTTTGCTTTAGTACTTGAGACAGAAATGAATCTTTTTTTTGTATTCTTCTCTTGAATTCTTGTTCGTCCATGTTGATAACGTTAATCTCTCGTTGAATTTCTTTTTGTAATGGACTTAAACTCTTTTGTAGAGAGATTGCGCTTCCTTTACTTACAATAAGCAAATCTATATCGCTACTAGAATCCATAGCATTTTGGGGGTAGGAACCATAGAGATAAGCTTCCTGAATGTCTTTTCTTGTCTTAAGAATTGTTTTTAATTGATCCTCAAAGCCAACTGTTGATAAAACAATTTTTCGATATTCCGCATAAAGAGGGTGATTCTGATTAATAGAATAAAGCTTTAAATTTCCTCGCGCTTCATGGTTTAAAAACCCTTGTGATTCCAACTCTCTGATTTTCTTAATAAGATTTCTTTTGTCCAGATGAAGCTTTCTTTCAATCTCATTGACGTAGAGATCTTCCTGTGGGTTTAAAAAGAAGTAATTTAGAATTTTTCTCGTAATGACCGATTTAAGGGATATCATATTTACACTGGTAAGTGTAACATATTACACTTTTCAGTATCAACTTTTCTTTGGATTTTTCTAATCTTGATCTTTGAATTTGAAAGATCATGTGTCTGACTATCCAACAATTCATCTGTGCCTACAATGGCGGGAGAAGATTAAATAGAATGAATCATTTTATTAGGACATTTTTTCGAAAATCGAATTCCACAATCCAACTGAATGATTCGGGTTAATGAAATATTTGGATTAAAGGGGCAATAAAGATTCTATACCATCCAAAAGGAATGAGGGTATGGAAGGAAATTAATCTCAAGAAAAATTTTAAAGAGATCCAGGCAGAAACAAAGGAAACTATAAAACCCACTGCAAAGATAAGAAGAAATTCTGAAGAAAATAAAGAATAACTTTTATATAGATCATAAAATGTGGCGGCAAACATTACAGGCACAGCGGCAAGAAAAGAATATTCCACTGCTGTTTTTCTTTCCACTTGCAGCAACATGGCGCCTAAAATCGTGCAAGCAGATCTAGACATCCCGGGCCAGAGAGATAAACACTGAAAAAATCCAATTAAAATTGCGTCCCTATAAGTTAAAGCGTCCAGTCCTAATTTTTTGGATTGAGGCAAATAGCGTTCCACTGCCAAAAGTGCTATCCCGCCTAAACCTAAACCAATGCTCACAGTCTGGGGATTAAAAAGATATTTTTTGATTGCGCCATGAGCCGCAGCTCCTAAAATTAAAGCAGGAATAGTTGTAAGCATTAAAAGAGCCATGCCTTTTCTTCCTGAAAAACTCTCTTTTTTATCAAATTGAAACAAACTAAAAAATATTTTTCTATAAATAACTAAAACCGCGCAAATCGCGCCTAACTGAATAAACACTTCAAAGCTATCAGCAAGCGATCCTTTAAAATTTAAAAGATTCCCCACCACAATTAGATGGCCTGTAGAAGAGACCGGAATAAATTCCGTTAATCCCTCCACGACCCCTAATATCACCGCATCTAAAAAATTTTTCATAAGATTAAAAAAGGGCAGCTCCTCTTTTCTTTAAGGAACTGCCCTTTTTATAACTGAAGAATAAAGTCTAATTCTAAAAGTTAAACAACATGTCCGCGTATGTGGGCACTGGCCACAAATCTTTTGGAAGCAGTTGTTCCAACGCGTCAATATCTTGCCGCAATTCTGCCTGAGCTGTGAACACAGTATCTCGGTAAGCCGCTGCTTTTTTCTCCATGTTCCCAATATTAGAAGCCTTATCTGTATTAGTTTCTAAAACCGCAAGCTTATTACTCGCAGAGCTAAGCAGCGCAGAAATTTTTTCCAAAAGATTAGTTTGCACTGAACTATCAGCGCCAGCAGATTTTAGCTTATTAATGGTATCAGCTAGCTCGTTAGTATAAGCAATCACTTGAGGAATATACTGAGTTTTCGACATTTGGATCGCTGCTCTAGCCTCGATATTGATATGTTTGGCATATTGTTCCAGATAAATTTCATAACGAGAATGCAGCTCTTTTCTGGAAAGCACATTATATTTTTCAAAAAGCTCTATTGCGTTCTTATTTGCCATAGTTGCATACGCTTCTGCTGAAGAACGAATATTGGGCAATCCACGTTTGGTTGCTTCTTTAAGCCATGATTCCGCATAATTATTGCCATTAAAAACCACGCGACTATGTTTCTGCCAAGTGCCTTTTACAATAGCAGCAACTTCTTTGTTGACATCTTTGGCTTTTTCCAGACGGGTTGCAATTTCATCTAAAGATTCCGCCACAATGGTGTTTAACACTGTGTTAGGACCTGCAATGGAGGCGGAAGAAGCAACCATGCGGAACTCAAATTTATTGCCGGTAAAAGCAAAAGGAGAGGTGCGGTTACGATCCGTATTATCTAAAGGCAGCGAGGGCAAAGAATCTACGCCAATATTCAAAAACTGTTGGCCTTTAGCCCGAGTTGCTTTACCTTTTGACATATTATCTAACAGCTGGGTTAGAAACGTTCCAAGGAAAACAGAAATAATAGCTGGTGGAGCTTCATTAGCGCCTAAACGCAAATCATTGCCGGGATTTGCAGCGCCTGCGCGCAGCTTATCCGCATGTGTATCTACAGCCATTAAGACTGCGGAAAGAAATGTTAAAAAGATTTCATTTTCATGCGGCGTGTGTCCTGGATCAAGTAAATTAATGCCATCGTCAGTAGCGAGCGACCAGTTATTATGTTTGCCAGATCCATTCACCCCTGCAAACGGCTTTTCAAAAAGCAAACAGACTAGACCATTTCTCAATGCAACTTTCTGCATGGTTTCCATTACCAGTTGGTTGTGGTCCGCAGCTATATTAGTAGTAGAAAATATAGGAGCCATTTCATATTGAGCTGGAGCCACTTCATTGTGTTTAGTTTTGGAAGAGATGCCTATTTTCCAAAGCTCAATATCCAGCTCCTTCATAAACTTAGAGATTCTATCTTTAATAGCGCCAAAATATTGATCTTCTAATTCTTGTCCTTTTGGGGATGGAGCGCCAAAAAGAGTGCGGCCAGTAACAATCAGGTCAATCCTTTGATCAAAAAAAGTTTTATCAATTAAAAAATATTCCTGTTCAGGACCCACCGTGGAAGTAACTCTTTTTGAGGTTTTATTTCCCAAAGCTGCCAGCACCCGCAAAGCCTGTTTAGAAATAGCTTCCATGGAACGGAGCAATGGAGTTTTTTTGTCTAAAGCCTCCCCATTATAGGAACAAAATGCTGTGGGAATACATAAAGTAACATCGCCTGCCGCATCTTCTTTAAGGAAAGCAGGAGAGGTGCAGTCCCATGCTGTATAACCGCGGGCTTCAAAAGTAGTACGTAATCCGCCTGAAGGGAAAGAAGATGCATCCGGTTCTCCTTGAATAAGCTGTTTTCCAGAAAATTCAGCAATGGCAGAGCCATCCGGTTGAGGAGAAAGAAAAGAATCATGCTTCTCAGCAGTCTTTCCAGTTAAAGGCTGAAACCAATGGGTATAATGACTGGCCCCTTTAGAAATAGCCCAATCCTTCATCGCTTCCGCAACCACATTGGCTACTTCCAAAGTTAGTTTAGCCTCCCCTGCCTGTACTTTTTTAAGTTCCGCATGAATTTGTTTGGGCAACATTTTTTTCATGACACTATCATTAAAAACATTGCTGCCGAATAAATTAGCTATGCTCATTTTTTTCCCCGCCTTCTGATTAATATCCGCAATTAATTTTTCAACATTCTGTTTTGTACTCATATTCTCCTCACTTTTAAACTCATATAGTTACATATTTTTATCGCTGACATTCTGATTTAAACTGTCGGCTTTCTTTACTGCCAATGAACATATTATTTTAGAATTTCTTAAGATAATAATGCAATAGCCTATAACAAAATTTCTTAAGAATCATTTATCCACAACACGTTTTAGACCATCCTCCTTATTTTAACCTAATACAAAACTGATCATAAATAGAATTGAGCTTGCATACATAAGCAACGAGACCTCTTTTGCCTTGTTCTGAAAAATTTTAATCAGCGTAAAGGAAATAAAGCCAAAACCAATGCCATGAGAAATGGAAAAAGTAAGCGGCATTCCTACCAAAGTCACAAAAGCTGGAAAACCCTCTTCAAGCTCTCTCCATCGAATATCTGCAATTAACTGCATCATCAAAAAACCAACCAGGATCAAGGCAGGCGCAGTCACTGGATTTAAGTTGCCCATCGCAGTTGGCACGCCGCCTCCAATCATCTGAACAACAGGGGTAAAAAATGGGGCTATAAAAAAACAGATCGCCACTATAATGCTGGAGAGACCTGTGCGCGCTCCTTCTGCAATGCCGCTGGCTGATTCTATATAAGCTGTAACAGAACTTGCAGAGGAAAGACCGCCTAAGACCGCTCCAAAAGAATCTACTAGGAGCACTCTCTGAAGTTTTGGAACTTTCCCTTCTTGAGTTAGAAATCCCCCTTGTTCAGCTAGAGCAATGGTAGTCCCCATGGTGTCAAAAAAATCCATCATAAAAAAGGAAAAAATTAAAGGAGCTAAACTCCAAGTTAAAGCTGAACGAATATCGCACTGAAAAAATGTGGATGGAAATGAGGGCAAAGAAATAAAGTGAGAAGGTTTATTAAATAGCTGAAAAACAAAAGCTGTTCCAGCTGTTACAATCATTCCAAAAAACAAAGCGCCGCGAACTCTTTTTAAAAGAAGAGCCACGGAAATCATTAGCCCTAACACTGAAAGCCAAACTGCTGTTTCCTTAAAATTTCCTATGGTTACAAAAGTTGCAGAATGAGAAACCACAAAACCAGCGTCTTTTAAGCCAATAAAAGCAATAAATAGTCCAATGCCGCTGCCAATGGCTCGTTTAAGTGAAAAAGGAATTGCATCCATCACCTTTTCTCGTATATTTGTCAGAACTAACCCGGTTACAAGCAACCCTTCTACAACAATCACACCCATTGCTGTTTGCCAAGGCACATTCATTCCCAGCACAATATTATAAGTTAGCGCTGCGTTTAGTCCCATTCCAGAAGCCAAAGCAATCGGATAATTCGTCCACAGACCCATCAGTAAGGTTATAAGTCCAGCGGACCAAGCAGTGGCTGTAACAGTTGCTTCAAACGGAATGCCGGCTTTTGACAAAATCGCTGGATTCACAAAAATAATGTAGGACATGGTCATGAAGGTTGTTAGACCTCCAACAATTTCTGTGCGCAGGTTAGTGCGATTTTGAGATAAAGCAAAAAAACGCTCGAAAAGCATAAACTATTTTATCACGTTTCTTCTCAACACGCCAAAAGAACTACTATAATCTTATATGGCCTCAATTGCAAAACCTAAGCCCGCAGGGTTATATATCCATATCCCTTTTTGCCAAGTGAAATGCAGGTACTGCGCTTTTGCTGTTTTTCCAGGTCTTCTTAAACAAATCGCCCGATACCTTGAGTCTCTAAATAAAGAGATGGTTTTCTATCAAGATCGCGCCATTGACACCATTTATTTTGGCGGCGGCACCCCCTCTATTTTATCTCCAGAAAATTGGAAGGGGATTATGAAAAATATTAAATCCCGCTTTATCCTTCAAGACAACATGGAAATTACCATTGAGTGCAATCCGGAAAACATCAGCTCTGAATTAGTTCAATCTTACTGTGAAGAAGGAGTGACCAGACTCAGCTTAGGATTACAAACTTCTGATGAAGCTCTTCTTAAAAAAATTGGCAGAACTCATTCTTGGGTCAATTTTTTAAAAGCCTATTCCCTGTGCCGAAACTCAAAGTTAAGTAATTTAAATGTGGATCTGATTTTTGGGTTACCCGGTCAAACCATGGAAAATTGGAAACAGACTCTTAAAAAAGTATTGGATTTGCGCCCGGAACATCTTTCCATGTACCCGCTAGATATTGAAAATAAATCCGCTTTTTATTTTGACGGGGTAGAGGCGGATCAAGAACTGCAAGCAGACATGTATGAGTGGTCTTCGGAACAAACCGCGCTTGCAGGGTATGAACATTATGAGATATTCAGTTATTCATTGCCGGGCTATCAATGCCGTCACAATCTCAAATATTGGAAAAATGATCCCTGTATTGGCATCGGGGTTTCCGCTGCCGGTTATGATGGAACTGAACGCTATCAAAACACAGACCGGTTTTGGAATTACATTGAAACTTTAGAATCTGGTAAATCGCCTATCATAAATGTTGAAAGGCTTGGATCTACAGATCGGTTACGGGAAAAAATGATGCTGGGTTTAAGAATGAAGGAAGGTATCTTTTTTACAGAAGAAATGAATTCTAAGTTTGGTCCTGTTCTAAAAAAACTTATTGCGGAAGGAACTCTTCAAATTACGCGGGAACATAAAGAAGCCCAGCGCATTGTATCGTCACAAAAAGGCTGGCTCTTATCCAACACTATTTACAGGGAACTTCTTATAGGAAACGAGCTTTGATATTAATTTTAGCTTCTGCCTCCCCTCAAAGAAGGAAACTCTTGCGTAAAGCCGGTTTCCGTTTCTCAATTTATCCTCCTAACGTTCAAGAAACAGATGCGGACACCATCCATTATAAACAGGCGCGAAAACTTGTGCAAAACCTGGCAGTTAAGAAAGCCAGAGCAATAGCTGAAAAATTTAAAAATAAGAATTGTGTAATTCTTGGGGCGGATACCTTAGTGGTTTGTAACAAAAAAATATTGGGGAAACCAAAAAATACCGCTCACGCGCGCTGCATGCTGGAGAGCTTATCCAATCGCTGGCAAACTGTAATGACTGGTCTTTGCCTAATAAAAAATCCAGAATCAAAAATGAAAACCGCTTACGCTAAAACAAAAATTCTTTTTCATGAAATTGATTCAAAAACTATTTCCCGCCACGCTCAAAAAAACTTGGATAAATCCGGTTCCTATGCGATTCAAAAAATGAATGATCGGCTAATAAAACATATAAAAGGGGATTTAGATAACGTTATTGGGCTTCCCATCCGTACCTTGAAGCAGGTTCTAAAAAAAATGAAAATTAATCCTAATAACTTTACAGGTAAATTATAAATTGTTCTTTTCCTAAAATTAAACTACCCGGCCCGCGGTAAAGCCCGAAGCCCATGCCCATTGAAAATTGTATCCTCCCAATTGGCCCGTCACATCCATCACTTCTCCCACGAAATAGAGTGACGGAATTTTTTTGCATTCCATGGTTTGGGATGAAAATTCTTTTGTATCCACTCCTCCTCTGGTCACTTCTGCCTTCTCATATCCTTCTGTTCCATTGGGATTCACCTGCCAGCGGTGCAGGTGGTCGGAGATTTCTTTTAGATCTTTGCCGGTGCAATGGCTAAACGGTTTGGCAGGAACGTTTTGTTTACACCATATCTGAACAAAACGGCGCGGCAGGTGTTTAGACAGCGCCCTAACAAGATCAATCCCGCGGCTGCGCGCTTCCACACATTCGTCCATCACATCTTTCCCGGGCAAAAGATCAATAAAGATTGGGTGTCCATTTTGCCAATAGTTGGAAATTTGCAGGATGGCTGGGCCGCTCAATCCTTTGTGCGTAAAAAGTATATTTTCCTGAAATTCCTGATTGCCGCAGCGGACAATTGCATCTAAAGAAACCCCGGCTAATTCATTATAAATTTTAGAGTCTTGGATGTTCCATGTAAATGGGACTAGAGCCGGCCTCATGGAAACTATGCTAAGACCAAAATGTTTTGCTATTTCATATCCGAATGGGGTTGCTCCCATTTTAGGAATTGATAATCCTCCAGTTGCGATCACAAGCGACTGTGATTTTAAAACGCCATAATTTGTGTGGATCTTAAAATGATGATTTCTCTCAATTTTGGAGATTGTGGAATTCACTCGAATTTCCACTTTAGCAGCCTTACATTCTTCCTCAAGCAAATGAATAATTTTATCGGAATTTTGATCGCAAAATAGTTGACCCAGCTTTTTCTCATGATAAGCGATGCCGTGTTTTTCAACCAGCGAGATAAAATCTTGAGGGGTAAAGCGCGCCAATGCGGACTTGCAAAAGTGAGGGTTCTCTGATATAAAATTGCGCGGGGAGGCATCCCGATTTGTAAAGTTACACCTGCCTCCCCCTGAAATAAGAATTTTCTTGCCAACTTTTTCTGACCTTTCCAAAACTAGAGTCGAACGACCTCTCTTGCCCGCTTCAATAGCGCACATTAAACCAGCGGCTCCACCGCCAATCACAATCACATCTTTATCTAAAATCATTGCCATACAAATTTTACTTTATATGCTATATTATTTCATGTAAATTGACTTCAATATAAATGGAAAAGTTGTCGGACATAAGCAATCTCTTTAAAATAGGAGGAGTCTAATGAAAATTAAAAATTTAGCGTTGCTGCTGGCAGGGACATTTTACTTCAACGTTTTCTCCATATCTCAAATCATGGCAGCAAACAAAAATAATAGGATACTTGTAGCTGTGATACCCTTTACTTACAAAGCTGAAAATCCAAAGTATGCAGGAATAGAAGAAGGACTAGCGCAAGCTGTGGCATCAGAATTAGTCAAGAAAAAAGTTTTTAGAATTATTGAAAGAGAGCGGGTTGACGCTCTGCTTAAGGAAATAAAGTACCAGCAAATGGGTATGGTCAATCCTGAGACCGCGCTTCAATTAGGAAAACATTTAGGAGCTCAAGCCTATCTTTTGGGTTCAGTAGTTTCAGTTTCCGTTCGGGATGAATGGCGCAGCGTAAAGTTTGCTGAAAAAACAGTGCGTTTTGTGGAAGTTGAAGCAGAGGTAAAAGTCGTGGATATTCAAACTGGCGAGGTGTTAGCCTCTGGCAGAGCTATTGGAAAGTCGAAAACTGCTGAAAAACATGCGTTTGGCGGAAAAATCGGCGATCTGGCGACCATTCAATCCATGACCCAAAAAGCTGTGCAAAATCTTTCAGAAAAACTTTCCAAGGACTTGGTTCAAACTTATAAAAGCGAATAAAATAGTTATAGAGTCTTCTAACGGCAGCCATGAAGATCAGAAACACGGACTTTTTACTTATTTCTTTTTAAAAGGGCTAAGAGGGGATGCTGACTCTGCCCAGGATAATTGGGTTTCCATTCAAGAAGAGTATAGTTATCTTAAAAAAATGTTGCTGTATCAGCGCGGCGCAATCTTCGAGATCAGAATCCCCAATTATTTCCGGATATCGCTTCCCTTGGCGAAAAAGCAATGCAGATAAAGTTGTCTAAACCACAAAAATAGATGTCGGGATTTTTGCCCTAGATCGTGCCTGTGATCGTTCTTGTTCGCAATGATCGGTTTTAATCACTCCTCCTTGCGGACCGAATTTTGTCCTAATCAATCCGTAATTGGACAAATCACGCAATAGCCCAACAAGCAAACTTTTGGGAATATTTTAGGTCAACTCTTCTGAGCGTTCCACTTCCAAAACCAAAGCCGCTCTTGCACGATCAAATTTGCCTTTGATAAGGTCGTAGGCTGCGCCGCTGGTCTCAAAATGAATCCGGCCTGAAAGTCTGTATCCTCCGCCTCTGCCATACTTTTTTCTTATTTCCCGCGAAGCCACGATCATTTGAAATCGGTCCGAATGTTTTAGATTCTCTTCGGTTTTGTAATATCGAAAAGCAGGCACAGCCAGTCTATTCTCACTCAACACTTGAATTTGGCTGTTCCAAGTCGCGACCAGATGGAAACCGTTAACGCCGCTTGTAAAAAATGCCGCAGGCCCTTCCTGGGTTAAAATTTCTCTAACCCTATCTGTTATCTGTAAATCTGCGGTTGTCATAGATCCTTTTAATCCTTATCATCTTTCTAACGCCACTTCCCAATCCTCCTGTTGCCTAACGACTCCACCCAATCCATGTAAATTGCCTTTTCCTGGCAGGGCGTGATGCAATGCTCTTCGCTGCCACAAATGTTGGGATCTAAAAGGGCAGCAATTCCTGATTGAATCTTTAAGCAGTACGTCACACAAGCATCCACGCAGGCTCCGTCAGAGTTTGCTGGGTTAGATTGATGTCAGTCATAAATTTTCTCCAACTTTACAGGATTTACTTTTTCTTGCTTTTCGAGATCCATGAAATGAATCTTCTGAAGCGTTTTTTCAATCTCCTCCAAGGACAAAGTTTGATCTATCCAAGGATATAAAACATTTTCTTCTTTTACGTTATGGGAAGATAGGATGCCAGAAAGTTGAGACTCCAGAGATTCCGTCTCAAAATTTATTTTCAAGATCTGATCATAAATACTGCTCAGCAATCCTTTGATTTGAATATGCTCCATTCTCATAACGGCTGTCGGCCCGCCTTGCATACCGGTCCTCTCTTCAAAGATTGGGAATAAAATCTCTTCTTCCCAAACAATATGTCTTTCCAGCCCGGACTTAAAATCAAAGAACGAATTTTTAGCGCTCTCTGTCTCCTGATTTTTTTTTGTTTGGAACTCCTTGAAAAGGCCGTCTAATCTGTCATGGTCTTTGCTCATAAAATCAGCGATTCCGTTCATAATCGTTTTCTCCTCCATCTCTTAAGCTATTTCCCAATATCTTTTCAGCAAATAAAGGGCAATCCGTTTTCAAATTATTTTCTCTAAGAGGCTTGTCCATAAAGGAACAGTGATGCGGGGCAGCCGATCCTGGATGTACATTAGCACGAAAGTGGCTGCAACGAATGCACATGCGCGCAACTTCAATCATGCCGGAACTTTTGAGTTGATCAATTATCTGAAGAAGCGCTTTTAACAGGCTTGATTTCTGATCTAAACTCATGGAAGACATGCTCTCAGATATGATTTGGATCCAGTGGGATGCCGCTCCAGATTTTTGTACTCCTTTAGGAGTTAATTGCAAAACTACCGCCCTCCTATCTTGGGGAAAGAGACGCTTATTTACTAACTTTTTTCTAACTAATACGCTAACTGCATCGCTCAATGTGGGATGGGTCAACCTCAAATGATGTGACAATGAATTGATGGAAATGCCTTGGGGGTAGGTTTGCAGAGTGGAAAGGATTTGTATCTGGAGCGCTGTAAGATTCAGTTCCGTGGCATTCTCATGCAATAAGCTGCGATAAAGAGTCTGCAGCCGTTCGAACCCGACTGCGATCTGAGCCTCCAAAGAAAAAGGATAAGTGATTTTCATAATAAGTAGTCACTGCTGGGGGAGGCGGGTACAATGCATTTCTTGCCTTTGGTGTTGATCGCTTTGCAGAGTTTTTTGAATTTTTTTGTCATATATCTGGCTGCCGGGCTAGGACTCGAACCTAGAATAGACGATTCAGAGTCGTCTGTATTACCATTATACTACCCGGCAATTAAAATCTCTAAAATTGATTTCGCGTATGAATTTTTTAGCTTCTGCTTTTTTGGCTAATCGCACATATCCAATAAAATAAAACACGAATACAAGCCACAAAAACTGTAAAAAGCAGAAAAATTTCTAGCCATATTTATCAATGCACAGCGAAAGTAGCGCAGGTTTTTTGGAGACGCGCTAAAATTTTCTCTTTTCCTAAGACTTCCATGTAATGAAATAAACTTGGGCCCTGGGTGCGGCCAGAGGTTGCAACCCGCAATGGGTGAAACACAGCTCCGGTTTTAATATTTTTTTCCGTTGCCAGATCCCGGCAAAGTTTTTCTACAGAAGCTGCGGTAAATTCTGAAAGCGCTGAGATCTTATCTTTTAACCCTAAAAGAAGCCCAATCGTACCCGGCACCTTCAAAACTTTTTCTACAGCTTTTGCATCGTATTCAAAATCGTCTTTTACCAAAAAATCAATTAGTTTTGGCACATCTGAAAGCAGTTTTATTTTTTCCTGCTCAAGCCTAACGCATGCTTTAATAAACTCAAATTCTTCTTTAGAAAAGTTCTCATCTTTTATGAGACCTGCTTCTTTTATAAATGGAAGAGCTTTTTTTGTAAGATCATCCACATTTGATTTACGAATATATTCTCCATTCATCCAAAGGAGTTTTTGCGGGTCGAAAATCGCAGCGCTTTTTCCGCAGCGTTCCAGCGCAAACTTTTGAATGAGATCTTCTTTTTCAAATAATTGTTGGCTGTCTTCAGTGGACCAGCCAAGAAGCGAAAGATAATTTATAACTGCTTCCGGCAAATATCCCTGATTTTTATACTCTTCTACTGAAGTGGCTCCATGTCTTTTAGAAAGCCGTGACCCGTCAGGACCCAAAATCATGGAAAGGTGAGCAAACTTTAAATTCTTAATAAAATCGCTCCAACCCAAACCATGGAAAATTAAAATCTGTCTGGGGGTGTTGGATAGGTGATCGTCCCCGCGAACCACGTGAGTCACTTTCATCAAATAGTCGTCTATCACTACAGCAAACTGATAGGTGGGAATCCCGGATGCTTTTAAAAGCACAAAATCATCTAAAAGCGCATTTTCAAAAGTAACATGGCCGCGCACAATATCTTCAAATTCAGTGACGCCTTGAGAAGGTGTTTTAAACCGGACTACTGGTTTTCTTCCAGATTTTTCAAACTCATCTTTTTTTTCTTGGGATAAGGTTCGGCATCTGCCATCATATTTTGGAGGCCGTTTTGCCAACATCGCGCGAGTTCGCATCGCCTCAAGTTCTTCAGGCGAGCAATAACAATGGTAAGCATTCCCGCTCTTCATTAATTGATCCGCATATTTTTTGTAGAGATCTAGCCGCGACATTTGGAAGTAGGGGCCATATTCGCCTTTTGCCTTTGCTGTTATTTGAACTTTATTAGTGGGGTCATTAAAAAAATCCGGCCCTTCATCCCAATCTAATCCCAACCATTCCATTCCACGCAAAATCGCATTCACAGATTCTTCCGTAGAACGCACTTCATCCGTATCTTCAATGCGAAGAATAAATGCGCCTTTCATTTTGCGCGCAAAAAGCCAATTAAAAAGAGCGGTCCTTGCCCCGCCAATATGCAAAAAGCCAGTCGGGGAAGGAGCAAATCGAACTCGAACCTTATCCATAATTTTTTATTTTACAAAATGGTCTTGTTAAGCTGCAAGGGACAAGGGGTCTTGCGCTAAAATTTGGTTTTAAAAAAAAACTTTGATAGAATGCTTTTCTATGGCAAAAGTCATTGCTGTGGCGAATCAAAAAGGCGGTGTTGGAAAAACCACTACAGCTGTCAATCTTGCGGCTGGGGTTGCTCATTACGGACATGAAACTCTGCTCATAGATTTGGATCCGCAAGCAAATGCCACTTCTGGACTTGGAGTGGATAAAAACGCTGGCAATGGAAGCATCTACAATGCTCTCATGGGCGACAAAATAATTTCTGAAGTAATACGCCCAGGGATTATTGAATGGTTAGATATTATTCCTTCTAATATTGATCTTATTGGAGCGGAAGTAGAGCTGATCCAACAAGAGGGCAGAGAACATAAATTAAAAACTCTGCTGGCAGAGCTGGATTCAGTTTATCAATATATTTTTATTGATTGTCCCCCTTCTTTAGGGCTCATGACTTTAAACGCGCTTTGCGCTGCGAACTCTGTGCTCATCCCCTTGCAATGTGAATATTATGCCTTGGAAGGTCTTTCCCAACTCATGGATACCATCAACCGCGTAAAACAATATTTGAACCCTGGTCTAGAAATAGAGGGTGTGATTCTAACCATGTACGATGCAAGAGTAAAACTTTCAAAAGATGTGGTGGCTGAGGTTCAAAAAGTTTTTAATGAAAAAGCTTATAAAACTCTAGTGCCTAGAAATGTGCGATTAGCAGAATCTCCCAGTTTTGGCAAACCTGTTATTCTTCATGACCCTTCTTCTAAAGGAGCTCAATCCTATTTCCAAATTTCCAAAGAATTTTTAGAAAAAAATGGAGTCAATGTAGAATATCTTTCCATTAAAAAATCAGCTGAAGAAGTTGAAAAAGATTTAGTGGTCCA
This sequence comes from Elusimicrobiota bacterium, assembly GCA_016180425.1. Classification (GTDB taxonomy): domain Bacteria; phylum Elusimicrobiota; class Elusimicrobia; order 2-02-FULL-39-32; family 2-02-FULL-39-32; genus 2-02-FULL-39-32. The sequence goes on along the minus strand of JACPBF010000005.1, from coordinate 29,612 downwards.
ATAGACCGGGAGTATTTATATGCAAACAAGAGGATTAGGCAGAGGGCTGGAATCATTAATTCCTAAACCAATCAAACTGGAACAAAATCAAATCCAGGAGATACAGAATGACCACAACTCTAAAATTGTTCCCATTTCAAAAATTAAACCCAGCCGGTATCAGCCCAGGACCCACTTTAATCCAGACAGCTTAAAAGAACTTGCCCAATCTATAGAAGAGCAGGGATTAATTCAGCCTTTAGTGGTTGCGTGCAGCTCTCCTTCATTAAATAACGGAGATCAGGAATATGAACTAATTGCGGGTGAAAGGCGCTGGAGAGCTGCTAAAATAGCAGGCTTGAGAGAAGTTCCTATTGTAATCAAAAACGTTTCTGATAAAGAACAATTTCAGATCGCTTTAGTCGAAAACCTACAGCGAGAAGATTTAAACCCAATTGAAGAAGCTTTTGCTTTTAAACGGTTGCTAGATGAATTTAATCTTACCCAGGAAGAACTGGCTAAAACCATTGGCAAAGGACGCGTGGTCATTGCCAACACCTTGCGATTATTGCAACTGCCTCAATCCCTACAGGATGCCGTAGCCTCTGGCAGCATATCTGCCGGCCATGCCAGAACCCTTGTTTCAGTCAGTGATGAATCTGTGCAAAAAGAACTTTCTCAAAGAATTTTAAATGAACATTTAACGGTGCGGGACGTGGAAAAGATTGTATCGGACTGGAAAGAGGCATACGCAACAGGCAAACTAAAAGGTCCTAAAAGAAAAGATCCGGAAATCCGTCATATAGAAGATAGGCTGCAGCAAACACTAGGAACAAAAGTGCAAATATTGTCCACTGGCAAAGGGACTTCCATTAAAGGTTCTTTAAGAATTTGGTTTTTCTCCTTAGAAGATATGGAAAGGATCGTTGCTCTCTTAAATAAATAATATTTTTTAACATGAGCCGAGCTCTCAGGCTCTTTTTTCTTCTAACCTTTTTTCTCATTTATTCTAAACTTCTTTCCGCGCAAGAAAAAGAAAAGATTTTTTTTCTTTCAGATATTCCTAATCCTAATGATTTTGTTTTGTTTGCAAATAGCGGATGGGACGGCAACTGGTATGTGGGAAGCAATACCTGCTGGATTCAAGAAATTTTTGTCCCTCAAGAAATTAATTTTAAACGAGGCTTTCTAGGCGCAAAATTAGGCAGAGCAAAAACAGCAGGGGCTCAAGGCAAACAACCTTGGGAAAAAGAAATCATTCCAGGTGAAATCTTCATGGCAATTTCTTCCACATTTTCTTGGAATAAAAAGGAATCCTATTCCTTAATAAATTCTAAGGAACTTCCAATAGAGCCGGACAGTGAAAACGCTTTAGAAGGGGTTGGGGAATCCCGCTGGTTCTGGGTAGAAATAAAACAAGAACAAATCCAAAAAGGAGGCAAAAACTATATTGCGCTTTGGTCTCCTACTAAAGAATTTAATTCCGCAAAAAACTCTCCTATTCTTGCCGCGGGATGGGGAAACAAAGAGATTAATTCCTGGCTGATAACTAACGCTCAAGGTTCCCCTCCGCAAAATATTAAAGCAGGGAGCGCCTCACCCATCACCATTTTTGAGCCTGCCATCGCTTTAAAATTAGTCCAAGATGTGAGCCAACAACTTGCGCCAAAAATAGAAATTATTAAAATAGAGGATCAAAAATCTCTAGCTCGAGAAAAATTAAAAAAGATCATTCACGCTTTAATTGAGGGCAATTCTATAGAAAGGGCCTGGCTTGAAATTTCTACGGACAATAAAACTTGGGGAAGGCATGGGAAATTTCTTTGGAACGCTCCCTATATTTTTAGTTTAAATATAAGCCATGTCCCCATTGGTAAAGAAGGAAAAACATGGGTTCGGATATGCGCTGCGGATATTTTTGAAAACATCGGCGCAAGCCAAACCCTTAATCTTTTTTCAAAGGAGTAAGTAAAATGAGAAATTACAAAATTAATAAAATTGTTTTAACTTTATGTTTTATGTTCTCTTCCTCTCTAGGCCTCGCCGCTAACCCGCAAGATTGGGTTAAACAGCTTGGAAAAAAATCAAAAAAAATTTCTTCAAAACAAACTACGGTCGCTGCTATTAGAGGCGTGGAAGAACTAAGCGATGTGGATCAAAACGCGCGCAATTTTGAAGCTTTAGCTCAAATCGAAAAAAGAAAAGTTCCAGAACAAACTCTCAATCAATTTATAACGGAAGGTAACCTTAAAAATCCTGTAAAAGAGCCTGAAACTCAAACAAAAATTGCGCCGCCCCTATCTGAAACAATTCCCAACCCTATGACCCAAGCGCCAGTTTCAAAAGAATTAAAAGAAGCAGCTCGTCCCTTAAGTTTAGAAGAAGAAATCGCTCTGGGCAGGGAGGTGGCAGCCAATGTCATTGCCCAATTCGGTCTTTATGAAAATGAATCTCTAACACAATATGTAAATTTGGTTGGAATGACACTTGTAGAAAACTCTTCGCGGAAAGATATTGAATATCATTTTGCTATTTTAAATAGTCCTGTGTTAAATGCTTTTGCCGCCCCGGGCGGATACATTTTTATTACCAAAGGTTTGCTCTCTTTATTAAAAGATGAATCCCAACTAGCCGCGATTTTAGGCCATGAGGTTGCGCATGTGACTCAAAAACATGTGATTAAAGAAATTCAAAAATCAAAAATGGTGGAGGCTGTGATCCCATCCCATATAAAAGCAGCGGCAAACCAAGCACCATGGATGAAACAAATTTCAGGACTGGCTATTCAAACCCTTTGGAAAGGTTTGTCCAGAGAGGATGAGTTAGAGTCTGACCGATTCGGTTTAGAATTTGCGGCAAAAGCCGGCTATGACCCTCAATCTTTTTCACAAGTCCTTCAAATGCTTAAAAATCGCTCTCTGCAATCTGGAAAATCCAAAGAACTAAGATTTCTTTTAAGCACCCACCCTCAGCCAGAAGACCGGCTTCGACTTGTGGAAGAAAAATTAAAATCCTACCCTCAGGGAGGAGAAAAACTAGATAAAAGATTTAATGAACAAACAAAACTCTAACCTAAAGGATTTTCAAAGAATTGTTGGGGAAAATAATGTTCTTTATAAAGAGATCGCCCTTAGACTTTATTCCTACGACGCTGCCCTAGACCGAGCTTATCCTACCGCAGTTATTTTTCCGGAAAATAAAGAACAGATCTCAGCTATTGTAAAAATTTGTTATAAAAATAAAATTCCTTTTGTTGCCAGAGGAGCTGGCACCAATCTTTGCGGCGGAACCATTCCTCTTCAGCAAGCGGTTGTGATTGCGCCCACCCGCATGAATAAGATTATTTCCATAGATCCAGAAAAAAAATGCGCTGTGGTTGAACCCGGTGTTCCTAATCTTTTTTTAAAAAAAGCTTTAGAACCCTATAGGCTCTATTATGCGCCTGACCCTGCCAGTCAAAAAGCCTGCACCATTGGCGGAAACATTGGAACCAATGCCGGCGGGCCTCACTGTTTAAAATATGGGGTTACCTCTCAGCATGTGCTTGCGCTAGAAATGGTATTGCCCAATGGCGAGATCACTGAACTTAAAGTCCTGCAAAAAGGTTATGATCTGGTTGGGCTCATGGTTGGCTCTGAAGGAACTTTAGGCATTGTAACCCAAGCCACTTTAAATCTGCTGACCCTTCCTGCAAAAGTAGAGACCATGCTGGTTTCTTTTCCCTCTTTAGAAGCAGCCATCCAAACTGTTACAGACATTATTTCTAGCGGAATCATTCCTGCGACACTAGAAGCCATGGATAAAATAACCGTGCAAGCTGTAGAAGCTTTTATTCACGCTGGCTATCCTACGAATGCGGAAGCGGTTTTATTGATAGAAGTAGATGGCGGGGAAGAAATCCATGAGGATGTAACAAAAATAAGAGAACTCTGTAAAAAAAATCTCTGCCAAGAGTTTCGCTTGGCGCAAAATAAATTAGAAAGAGAAAAACTGTGGGAAGGAAGAAGGGGTTCCTATCCAGCCATGGCCCGGCTTAGTCCCAATGTACTGGTGGAAGATGGAGCTGTGCCCAGGAACAAGCTCCCTCTAGCCCAGCACAGAATAAGAAAAATTGCGGAAGAAAATAATTTAAATCTTTCTCTTATCTTTCATGCCGGGGACGGAAATCTCCATCCGCAAATTCTTTTTGATGAACGCAATTTAGAGGAAACTAAAAAAGTAAAAAAAGCAGGAACTGACATGCTTAAAGTTTGCATAGATTTAGGCGGAACTATCTCTGGTGAACATGGCATCGGCATGGACAAAAAAGAGGCGATGCGCTGGCTATTTACACAAGAGACTTTGGAACTTTTTCGCAGGATAAAACAAGCGTTTGATCCGGACAATCTCTGCAACCCAGACAAGCTGATCCCGACTAAAGATGCAAAAGAAGTTCTTTTCAGAGAGCAAAAAAATCAAAAAAAAATATCAGAAAATGACCTCCTCCTGCCTTCTAAAAAAGAAACGAACCCAATCACTCAAACTTCTCCAACCTTCCTAGTCCCAAAAGATGAAAAAGAGGCTTGCTCGTTTCTAAAAAACATTTGGCTGGATCAAAAAAAGGTTTTAATCCAAGGGTTAGGGAATTCTCTAAAAAAGCACAGCCTAACCCCGGATATTCTCTTTTGCACAAAAAATCTAAATAAAATTCTAGAGCATGATGTGGAGAACTTTACCGTCACGGTAGAAGCCGGCATAAAAGTAGGAGACTTGCAAAATATTCTCTATGAAAAAAGACAAAAAATATTATTTTCCTCTCTTGAAAAAAGCGTAGGAGGAACACTAGCTCTTAACTTAAATCAAACTCCTTTTTTGAGAGATCAACTTTTAGGCATAAAACTCGCGCTTGCCGATGGCAATGTCGTTCAATTTGGGGCAAAAGTAATGAAAAATGTAGCTGGATATGACGCCGGCAAATTGCTGCTTGGCGCAAGAGGCGGCTTAGGGGTGATCCTTTCAGTGATCCTAAAAACTTTCCCTCTAAACTATCCGATCCAAGCTCAACCTAAACCCGATCAGCGCGAAATAGTAGAAAATAACATTCCTGAAAACATGTTAGAAATCTATAAAAAAATTAAGAATAGTTTTGATCCAAAAGGAATCTTTTATGAGCTCCCCGTATTTAGATCCTAAATTTAAAGAGCTGGAAAAAGAGTATAATGCGGTCGTACAATGTAATCGCTGCGGATTTTGTGAAACCGTATGCCCTACCTATATGGTCAGCGGAAAAGAAACTCTTTCCCCAAGAGGCAGGAATCAGGCTTTCCGCGATATTTTGGAAGGCAAAATTAAAAATCCGGAAAACGCTTCAGAGATTTTTTCTACCTGTCTTACCTGCCACGCCTGCACCAATGTTTGCTTCTCGGAAGTTCCTGTGGCAAAATTAATGTCTTCTGCAAGAGCCTGCGCCCAGGAAAAAAATAGTTTTTATCCTTTGCAACAATTCATCCTATCCCTTTTTCTTTCACAAAGAAAACTGTTCTCTTTAATATTGTGGTTCCTTTTTTTATGTAAAAGATTGGGGATTTCAAAAATCTTAAAACAATTAAAACTCCTAAAAATTATTCCGGAACTAGAGGCGGGGGAAGAGCTTATCTTAAAAAGTCCTCTAATCTTTGGAGGCAAAAAAAAGGTTTTAAAACAAAGAAGTAAAGAATCATCTCTTTCAAAAAAACTAAAAAACGCTGCCTTTTCTGGATGCGGCATTCATTACCTCTACCCAAAAGTTTCCACCGCATGTTTAAAAGTATTGAATTTAAGCAATCTAGAAATTGTGTCGCCAAACCATGCTTGCTGCGGATTAATAGCAGCCAGCGCAGGGAACTTGAAAATTGCACAACAGCTCGCTAGAAAAAATATTGAAAAATTTTCCAGCCTGAACCTAAATCAAATAATTGTAGATGATGATTCCTGCTGCGGTTTCATGAAAAGCTATGGGGAGCTCTTAAACCAGGATCCAAAAGCTGTGCAATTTTCCAATAAAATAAAAAATATTTCTGAATTTGTTTTAGAAAACGAATCCATGCCGCAAATAGGACAAACTAAAACCATTGGTAAGGTTACTTACCATGATCCCTGCCAAATGGGGAACGCTCACAAAAGTACCGATGCCCCTAGAAAAATCTTACAGAGCTTGAAAGGATTAGCGTTTGTGGAAATGGATGAATCCAACTGGTGCTGCGGAGGCGCAGGCAGTTACTGCCTTAAACACCCCTCTCTTGCGGAAGATATTTTAGAAAGAAAACTTCTTAATATTGAAAAAACAGGAGCTGAGATTGTGATCACTCAGGCTTCTTCTTGTCTTTTGCATTTAGAATATGGGGTTAGAAAAAAAGGGTGGCAGAACAAACTAAAAATAATGCATCTTGCGGAACTATTGAGCGACTCTATTTTCCAAAGACTCTAGATGCATCTTTAATTTGGCATTGCTTCCCAACTGCTGATACCAACGGTTTAAAATATGAGCGCTTTTTTCTTGACGGATTTTCTCTCTAAAAGCCTCTGGGTTTTTCTTAAAATCTTCCAATGTTTTATCTCTATCTTTTTCAGGAAGGGTCTGGCTTAGGTAAGTAAACTCCTGCTCTAGTTCTCTATCCGTAACTTTTATGCCCTGCAAAATAAAAGCCCGCAAACGACCAATGGCAATTTGTCTTCTTTGAGATTCCTCAAATTCTTTAGGGGTTGTCTTAAAACCATAGTTTAAAGCCTCTACGTATGTTTTAGGATCAAACTTTCCATCTCTTTGAAAAGAAGGAACAGAAGCCAAAGTTTGCGCTAATTCAAGGTCTGTAACATAGATGTCATAACGTTTTGCTTCCTGATAGAACACGCTTTCCTGCACAAGACTCTGCACCACATCCTGTTTAATCTGATTTAGGACTTGAGGACTCAAATCTTCATTGCGGTCTCTTTTGGAATTAATCACTTGATTATAAAATGTAGAAAAACGACGCAAGGGAATTTTTTCTCTATTCACCTCAGCTATTGTGTCGGTTAAGGATGCTCCAGAACGAAGATAAAATCCAAACCCAACAAAAGTGCTAATCACAAAACCAGCGATCATAATGATTAAGATGGTATTCTTATGTTTTCTAAACCAATGCATCATGGATGAATGCCTCTATCTAAACTCGAATGTTGCATTATTCTGGTGAACCCCTAACTCCTTAAAGTTGTAAGAGAATTGGAAGAAAGTTCCATCTCAATCACGTTTTTTTCTTTTAGCATGGAACAATTTCCTTCAAAAAAAGAGCCGTCTGCAATAGAAAGAGAAGCGGTTTTAATGTCCCCTAAGACCTGAGCGGTTTCAAGCAACTCTAAGGACGAGTGAGCTTCAATGTTTCCCGTCACTTTCCCGCCCACCACTACTTGGGAAGCCTGAACATTGCCGCAAATTTCTCCTCCTTCACCCACAATTAAATAAGTTGCCTCGCCTATATCCCCCTCAAGTTTGCCGTCCACGCGAATAGCGCCTTCAGAACTTAAAACGCCTTTAAGAAAGGTTTCAGAGCCAAGAATGGTTTCCATTTTAGAAATATTTTTTAAGTTTTTTAAAAATTTATTTTTTCTAAACAAATGTTAAAACCTCCTTTTATTTTCTTGATATCCTTCTAAATTTTTGTGACTTTCCCATCATATAATTCCAAGGATTCAAACATTCTCCGTTGTACCAAACTTCATAATGGCTGTGATTGCCTGTGCTAGATCCAGAAGAACCCATTGTGGCGATGTTCTGTCCTCTTTTAACTCTTTCCTTTTCTCTAACTAATATCTTAGAATTATGACCATAATGGGTGGTATAACCAAAACCATGAGCGATCACAATCAGCTGTCCATAGCCAGATTCCCAGCCAGCATAACTGACGATTCCATCTCCTGTGGCTAAAACCGGAGTGCCCTTATCATTGGCGATATCCACCCCTGTATGAAACTGCATTTGACCATGAAACGGAGATGCTCTTTCTCCAAATTTTGAAGTTAATCTGCCCGCTGCCGGCCACCCTCTAGGAGTTGCTCTAAAAAAACCTCTCTCATAGGCAATCTGTTCAGAAATTTCTTTAAAAGATTCTAGCCTAGATTTAGCTTCTTTCTGCACAGCGCTAGACTCTTGATAAATTTCAGATTCTGATATTTCCCACAAATGTTTCTTTAAACTTTTTAATAAGATAGAACGCTCAAAAGCTTCTGGTCCGCCTTTGCCGGAAGAACTTGAACGCTCTTCTATAATAGCCTGACGATTTCCCATTTTTAAAAGCTGCCTTAGTTGGGCGTCTGCTTCCCGAACCTGATCCACCAGTTCTCTGCTCTTTTTAAGTTCAGACGCAAAAAATTGAACTTTAAGTTTTAGAATTTCATAGCTTGCCTTTGTTTTCCAATAATCAATATTTCCAAAAACTGCCAAAGCAGCCCAGAAAGTAAAACCGATCCACAAAGAGCCTAAAAACAAGAAAAAAGATAGGGAGATCTGTAATCGAACTTGAGGAAGGGTGCTGTGAGGCACCACCATCAGGGTTAACTTTTGTTTAAAAGATTTTGTCAATTTATGAGCGATATTTTTCATAGCAAACAAAGCGCGCGAGTTTCATTTTATAACAGAATTGTTCTCAAAAGTCAAGGCAAATTTAAATTATCATAAAGCTTCTAATAAGGCTTGGGCTTTGTGCAGAGATTCCTGAAATTCAAGTTCCGGATCACTGTCTGCCACAATTCCAGAGCCTACCTGTATGTTCAGCATCCCTTTGCTTTTTATGGCAGTTCTAATTAAAAGATTTATTTCACCATCTCCTTGAACCCCTATCCAGCCGCAAGAACCAAAAAATAGAGATCTGGCTAGGGGTTCTATTTCATCTAAAATCTGCATGCAGCGTATTTTAGGGCAGCCTGTAATGGTTCCTCCTGGAAAAACTGCTTGAATTGCGCTAAAAATATCTTGAGACTTGCTTAAATTTCCTTGCACATGAGAAACAATATGCATAACATGCGAATATTTTTCTATGACCATCTTCTCTTTAACTTTTACGCTGCCAGACTCACACACCCTGCCCAGATCATTCCGTTCCAAATCTAAAAGCATAATATGTTCCGCGCGCTCTTTTGGGCTTAATATCAGTTCACCTGCTAAAAGCTTGTCTTTCTTGGAATTTTCTCCTCTGGGGCGTGTGCCCGCAATGGGTCTTGTTTCCAGCTGATTGGCTCTTTTTTTTAAGAGGAGCTCCGGTGAACAACTGGCAAGTTGGAAATTTGGCAAACGAAAAAAACAAGCATAAGGTGAAGGATTAATTTTTCTTAAACGCGCGTAAAAAAAACCAAGGTCTCCTTTAAATGGAATTTTAATTCGTTGAGAAAGATTTGCCTGATAAATGTCTCCCATGCGGATATATTTTTTTAGTTTAAGAACAGAATTAACAAAATATTTTTTTTTATCTTCAATCGGTAATTTTTTTTTGAAAATTTTTAAATCTTTTTCAAGAGGCGCGTCTGGAAAAGAACTTTGTTTTTTCTTAAAAATTCTTAAAAATTCAAGCAGTTTTTCTTTTTCTTTTATATATAAATTGGCTGGAAAAACAGATCTATTTTTTAGATTGAGGCAGCTCATAAAATACATTCTCTTTTTTTTATGGTCATAACAGGCGATTCTCTCATAGAAATTAAAATCAATCCAAGGAATCTTTAGTTCATCCTTAGGGGAATCGCTAGCCCAACCGCTTTCAAATGCTCTGCCCAAATCATAAGAGATAAGACCAACTACCCCTCCATAGAAAGCTGGAAACTGTTTTGGTAAATGGGGGCCCGGGTTAGAGCGGATATAGTTTTGCAAAGATTTCCAAACCTTTAAAGAATTTTTTTTACCAAATCCAATCCAAGATTTCTTAGATTGTGCCAAAGGGAAATAAGAAAAAGATCCAGAGGTTGAAACATTAAAACTATCTAAAAAAAAAGTTTTGTTAAAATTTTTACAAAGAGAAAAAAAAGCGGGATAAGGATCGAACTCTTCTAAAGTGAATAAAACAATGATGGGAACTTGAGAATATTTTTTTGACCAGTTAATAAACTGTTTTAAAGAAGGATAGATTTGAATCTTTTTAAAATTTGACAAAAGACTTTATAAGCTTCTAAAAACTAAACCGGTAAGCAATTTAGGATAAAAATAAGTGGATTTCTGCGGCATCAGCTCGCCTTGGCTCACGATCTGATAAAGTTCTTGGGTAGAGCTCGGAGGCACCAATAAAGCGACTGAATCTAATTTTTTTGCGATTTGCAAAGCCTCTTTTTCATCGTGCGTATAAATAAAATCTTCTTTCTTTTTTTCCGATAAAAAAACTGTATGCAAATGAACCAAAGGAAGTTGAAGATAAGCCTCGCTTTTATCCGGGAGTAAATTTTTTAAAGCACTCAAAGAATGAATCCCAGCTGCAAATTTTTCCCCGCCATAACTCAAAATAAAAGAATAATCTTTAGCTGGCTTTTTTAGCGCTGGTTTTAACCAAAAAAATTCTTTAAGAGAATTAAGTTGTTCTAAAAGCTGCTTAAAAAGAACTTTCCCTCCTTGTCCTTGTGGCATTAAAATGCGATGCGTGGGATAAATTAAAAGCCCTTTATCCTCCATGGGACAAAGATAAAAAAGAATTCTTTTTGAGCCAACAAGCTCTTTTTTAATTTGGGAGTAGTTCCAAGCTGTTTCATAACGGTGATGCCCGTCTGCAATTAAAACAGGGGATTTTTGCAAGGTTTTCTGAAAAACATTCTGCAGCTTTATATCTCTTAAAGCCCAAATTTTATGCAGCACCTGATCTTTATCCTTAAATTCAACTAAAGGATTTTTTTTAGAAAAGTCAGTAAGGATCTTGCCGACATTCTGATTTGGATCTTTAAACATGCCAAAAATAGAACTGGTATTCATTTGCAGCGCTTTTAATAAATTAAGCCGATCCTCTTTAGGTTTAGAAAGAGTTAGTTCATGCCTTAAAACAGAACCTTCTCCTGGTTTTTCTACTTCTAACTCACAAAAAAATCCTTTGCGGGAGGCTGCCTTCCCATCTTTTTTAAAAATTTGTTCGTAAACATAGAAAGAAGATTCCTGATCCTGTTGAACAACCATTTTTTTAACCCAGTCCTGCCAAATTTTTTTGGCATTTTCGTATTTATCCAGATCAGTCCCTTGAGGAAGTTCCACTTGTATGGCGTTATTCTTTATTTTTCTTAAATTTTTTTCTAAAGACGACCCAATCACATCATAAGGCGGACAAACCAACTGCGCTACTTCTTTAGAAGTTCCAGAGTATCTAAATGCTTTGAATGGATAAATTTTAGGCATGAAAAATCCTTTCGGTTTTAAAAATCGCATTGACAATCGCTTTTTTAGCTTTGCTTAAATTCAATTCTTTATGCGCTAAAGAAAGAAAAGCAGCTTCAAATTGAGAGGGTGGAAAATAAATTCCTTCCTCTAACAAAAACTGAAAAAATTTTGCGTAAGCTTTTGTATTGGAAGTTTTTGCTGAATCATAATCTGTAACCGGCTTGGGAGTAAAAAAAATGGTAAAGATTGAGCCAATCGCATTGATGCTTACAAAATTCAACCCTTCAACCTCTTTTTTTATGGAATGAACAAATTCCTCGCTCTTTTTATTGAAGCTGGCGTAGGGGTTCATTTTCTTTAAAATCTCTAAAGTGGTAAGACCCGCTTCCATAGCCACAGGATTGCCGGAAAGAGTTCCTGCTTGATAAACCGGCCCATCCGGCGCAACTAAGGAGAGTATCTCTTTTTTCCCAGCAAAAGCCCCTACAGGAAAACCGCCTCCAATAATTTTACCAAAGCAGGTGATATCCGGCTGAACATTAAAATAAGTTTGAGCGCCGCCATAAGCGATCCTAAAACCAGTAATCACTTCATCAAAAATTAATAAGGCTTTGGATTGAGCAGTGATTTCTCTTAATCCTTGCAAAAACCCCTGTTTAGGCAGCACCACCCCCATATTGGCCGCAATGGGTTCTACAATGACTGCTGCGATCTCATTGCCTTGTTTTATAAACAACTCACGCACTGAATCTAAATTATTATAAGGAAGCACAAGCGTTTGTTTGACGTAAGATTCTGGAACGCCTAAAGAATCTGGAATGCCAAGGGTAAGAGCCCCAGAACCAGCTTTTACTAATAAACCATCGGAATGACCGTGGTAACATCCTGAAAATTTTAAAATTTTATCTCTGTTTGTATAGGCTCGGGCTAAACGAAGCGCAGACATGACAGCTTCTGTGCCTGAAGAAACAAACCTCACCTTTTCTATTGAAGGGATAGCCTGGACTAATGTTTGCGCCATCTTGATTTCAATTTGGGTAGAAGCGCCAAAAGAAAAACCATGATCCATTCTTTTTTTTACCCTCTGTAAAACTTGCGGGTGCGAATGGCCTAAAATTAAAGGTCCCCAGGAAGAGACAAAATCAATATAACAATTTTCATCTTCATCCCAAATTAAATCCCCTTTGCCCTCTTTCATAAAAAGAGGAACTCCTTCCACAGATTTAAAAGCTCTTACAGGGGAATTAACCCCTCCAACTAAAAATTTATTCGCCATCTTAAAATATTTTTTTGATTTGTTCGTCCTTAACATTTTAAATTTTCCTTTTATAAATTAAACCCGCATATTGCAGCCGCCCAAATATTCAATAAGATTATTACATTCAGCACGAGCAATCTAAATAGCTCATGCTGATCAAGTGCTTTCGTAACGAAGTTTTGACTTTATCAGCACGACTAAATAAATTAGTCGGGTTAGAAAATGATAAAATGAAAGTGTAATGGCCTCTCAAAAAAATCATTTTCTTTCCACGGGAATGACTCCGCGCTCATGGCGCATGCTTTCTTATATTTGTGTTGGCACTACCATTTATGGAATGGTTCTTTTAACTGAAACTTTACAAACTTATAAACTAAATAGAATTGACCAACAGCTAGACCAATATAACCGTCAAATTGCTTTGGAAAATATAGATGACTCTAAATCTTCGGAAATTTCCACTGCTCCTAACCCTTCACTGCCCCAATAGGTTTTAAACGAGCCACTTTTCTAGAAAGTCCTGCTTGCTGGCAGACTTCTACCACCTCATTTACATCCTTTTAAAAGACTAAAAGGTTAGTGAGAGCGCAGGGCTTGAATAAACTGTAAGCTCTTGATGCCCTCTTCCAAGGAGACAATTGGACTGCCTGCAAGCGAGGAGATAAAAGATGTTTTAACAAGGTCGGTATTTAATAAATGCTTAAAAAAATAGGCGTAATTTTTTCCTTCGATCCAACGGGTATATTCTCCGGTTTGGGGATTGGTTGTTCCTGATATGTTAAACTCATAATCTTTTTTTTCTTTGCTAAAGATTAATTTTAAACTCTTAAGTTTTCTGTGGTATCCTAAAGTGATCCGAACTGGAATTTGGTCTAAGAGAAGTTCATATTCCACAAAATTTAAAAAAAGATTGTCCCCCTCTTTTTTTACCTCTTTAACAGTTAATTTTTTATTGCGGATGCTTTCTGGTATTAGCTCATAAATATGCGGGCCTAAATCCTCTAAAATTTCCTGTTCCCCCACTCCCTGTAATTTCCTCCAGATTCTGGTTCCATGCGTAATAAAAGTAATTTTTAAACCGCTTAAATGAGTAAGCATCTCTCCAAAACTTCCGGATTTCTGCGGAGAATTTGGGTTTAAAGGCACGTTTTTAAGTCTTTCATAAAGAATTCTATATTGCTGGTTCACGCCGATTTTAACCTGTTTTTCTTTTGCCAAAGGAATTAAATTTTGCAGAGATTCCACTTCATGCAGATGCCCTAAAGGAGGCTCGCAAAGAATATTTCTTACTTTAAAATCTGTGAGCAATTCTCTTAAATAAGATAAATGAGTGGAAATCGGAGAACAGATCACTACAAGCTCTGGAGATTCTTTAAGGATCATCTCTCGCCAATTGGTATAACCGCGCACGCTTTTAAGAATGGTTTCTTCAGGTGTTTTAGCAAAAGAAGGCATGTGCGCTAAATCATTGACTAACACCTCTAAAACCAGATCCCTATTTCTTTCGCTTGTATTTGAGTAAGAGATATTTTCAATGACAGGAATAGGGATATTCTCTCGGTTTGTTTCAGGATGGTGCTTTAACTGCAGAGCCCATTTTACAAGAAAGATGCCATACGCGGAACCAGCTCCAACAATACTTACATTCATTTTAAAATGTTTTGCTCCTTTTTTAAATTTTAAATCTTTCCCAATAAAGAATCAATGCTGCTTTAACCCGAATATTGCATTAGTTATCATGAGCTGCGCACACCCTGAAGCAATATTCGGGTCAACCCAAAAAAAATTAGCTGAACTTTTAAATTAAGAAACGTCTCTGCTCCAATAAATTTCAGGAAAGTCTGATTCTTTTAAAATAAACCGGGCCATCTCAAAAAAAAGATCCCCTAAACGATTTAAATAGGCAAGGGTCAAAGGATTGTTTTTTATGTCTGTCTTATCGCTCTTCATGAATTTAACCAGCTGCCTTTCCGCTCTTCGGCAAACTGCTCTTGCCTGCTGAAGTATGGTAAAACTAGGCGGACCAATTGGAACAATAAAATGATGAATTCTTTTTAAAGACTTTTCATATTTAATGATCAGCTCTTCTATGTGGTGAATATGGCGGGTTGTAATTCTGGGAAGATCTTTTTTGCTCATCCTTGTATTCGCGATATCAGTGCCTAAAATAAAAAGATCTTTGGCGATCCGCAAAAGATCCGATTTTACTTTTGCCTGCTGAATGCGGGTATAAGCTTCCCCAATCATTGCGTTCAGTTCATCCACAGTTCCACAGGCTTCTGCCTGCCAAGAACTTTTATAAGCTACTGCTGTGCCAATAAATTCCGTAGAACCGTAATCTCCTTTGCCTATTCTAGGCTTAAGTAATTTTGATTTTATTTTTTTCTGAATTTTTAAGGCCATCTATTTACAGAAATATTTTTTTAAGATTCTTAAAAGACATTAATGAAATATTATTTTCCTAAAAGTTTACAAAAAATATATCATATATGAAAATAATTCTTTCTAAAAATAAGTAAGGAACATGATAAAAAATTACAATAGGAGTAGTAAAAAAGGCGGGGTGGTCTATCTTATTGGCGGTGGACCAGGGGACCCAGAGCTGCTTACGCTTAAAGGCAAAAATTGTTTAGAAAAAGCGGATGTGGTTATTTATGATGCCTTAATTAATTTAGAACTTTTAAAGCACTGCCCAAAAAATGCGGAACGGATTTTTGTAGGAAAAAGAAGGCACAGACACGCCTTTGAACAAAAAGAGATTAACCAGCTATTATTGAACCATGCAAAAAATGGAAAAAAGGTTTGCCGTTTAAAAGGAGGGGACCCTTACCTTTTTGGCCGAGGCGGGGAAGAAGCAGAACTTCTTTCTAAAAATAAAATTCCTTTTGAAGTGGTTCCTGGCATTAGTTCTATTATTGCGGTGCCAGCTTATGCTGGGATTCCTCTTACTCATCGGCGTTATGCTTCCTTTGTAACCATCGCTACCGGACACCAAAAAGATGGAGAAGAAAAATCAAAAAATGATGCGGATTCTGAATGGTGCCATTACTCTTCCAAAAAAAGTTTAGTGATTTTAATGGGGTTTGCCCGTTTAAAAACGATTGTGCAGCGTTTAGTTTACTTTGGCTGGCCAAAAAATTCCCAGATCGCCTTAATTAGTTCAGGAACCCTGCCCAATCAATTTACTTTAACAGGAACTTTAAAGGATATTGTTTCCAAAGTAGAAAAATTTAAAAAATCTCTTTCTTCACCAGCAATGATTGTGGTAGGAGATGTTGTTAAACTCAATAAAATAATTAAACCCAAAACTTTCATTAGAAAACAAGAAACATGACAAAAAAAGTTCTATTTTCTAATGTAAGTTTTGAATTAAAAGGAAAAAATAATTATGGAACAAACAAAAAATACAGTTAAAGATTCTAACCAAATAGTTGAAATCTCAAATAAAAATTTTTTAGGGCTGTCTATTATAGTGTCTGTAATTGTCTTTATAATAGGCATCTTTATTTCAATCCCTAATTGGTTCATTGCCCTAGAAGTTTTGGTGACTATACTTTCCTTATTTGTTTTTGGTTCTATTCGCTATCGTTTAGATAAAAATGCTCTTACCTATGGAGCAGTTTTGGTGATTGGATCCACATTTTTCTGGAAATGGTGGCCAAACTCCTTTTTACGCTATTCCATACAAACAGATGGTTTAGGAGTATTATGGAAATTTCTCCATCATTATCTATTAACTTTGCATGGCTTAGACCAACTGGTGCATGCAGATACCATGTTATTTATATTAGGCTTAACTTTTTTTGTTTCTGTTATTGCCCAGACCAGGCTGCTAGAAACTGTTAGTTTTAAAGTGCTGGAAAAAACTAAAGGAAACGCTATCCTCACCATCTTAATTCTTACAGGGTTGGTTTCATTTGCCTCTGGAATTTTAGATGGGGTCTCCATGATTGGCTTAATGATTCGCACCCTGGTGATTATCTTATTCCTAGCTAAAGCAAAAGATGAAGCGATTCTTTATGCTGTTATGATAGCCACTATTATTACAACAGTGTGCGGCATGTGGCTAGCTTATGGGGAACCGCCCAACTTGATCATGAAGGCAAACCTGCATCCTTATTTGGATAATGCATTTTTTCTGCGCTACTGTCTCCCCATAGCAATAGGGAGTTACTGTATTGTGGCATGGAACATTAAAAGAAAGTTAGGAAAGATGAGTATTCAAATTAATGATTTAGATATTTTAGATACACACACTGCTGATGTTCGATTTTTGCAAGCTGAAAAACATGGTGAGGTTTTAATCCCTGTGGAATTCATTGACAGCTATGAAAAAGATTTAGGAGTTCACCTAAAAGCAGTTACAGAACGACTGCACAATGGAGACCCCCTTGGAAGCGCCATGGCAAGAGAAGGGGTTCCAGAAGAATTACGCAAAAAAATGTTAGGACATTTTATTACTGAAGAACTCTCAGAACCTTTAGACCAGCATTATATCCATCTAATCAGAGGAGCAAATGACAAGATGGATTCCTCTTACCAAAAGATAAAAACTATTTTTGAGACGATTCATAAACAAAGAATAAAATCTCAAATAATTGGCGGCATTTCTTTTATCCCTTTTATTGGATTTTTGGTTTGGCATGGGATGAATCACCATGTCCCGTTATTTTTAGCTTCCTTTGCCGGATTTTTTGTGGCTCTATTAGGAATTTTTAATATCTCAAAAATGAGGACCCTGGCTCTTAAAGAAGCTAGACATGAATATATGGAATATCTTTTTCTTTTTCCACTTTTTCTTTCTATTACGCTGCTGCAGAAAACCGGATTTTTTAATCAGATCGCAGAACTTCTGCATAAAGGGATTGAACTCTTAGGCGCCTCTCATGTTGCTTTTGCGCAATTTTTAGGAGCAACTTTTTTATCCGCGATTTTAGATAACAATGTAGTCGCAGACTTTACCAGCCGCGGTCTGCATGGATTGGAATTAGGAATCTTATACCTATTTTCCATGGCGCAAATTGCAGGATATGCTTTGGGCGGCTGTTGGACTCACATAGGCTCTGCTCAATCTGTGGTTGCTTATGCCTTTATTAGAAAAGAGGTGAATGAACATTTCACTCCTTTTCAGTGGATCAAAGCTGTGACTCCAACCATACTAGAAATTTTAATTTTTATTACACTTGTGGTTTATGGGGAAGGATTCCTCTTACGTTTTTGGCACAACATTCAATCAAGCCCATCCATTCATTCACTAGACATACCCATCAAATAAACATTTGAAAAAAAATAGCGCTCTTTTTCTTCTTACCTGTCCAAATCCGGTCCTGACCCCAGCCAATGGGCGAAGTCAAGGGGATTGTTACCAACTGAAAGATTCAGGCTAAAAGATTTGGGTTAAAATCTGGAGCTGGGGATCGGGATTGAACCGACGACCTCTTCCTTACCAAGGAAGTGCTCTACCAACTGAGCTACCCCAGCCTCTGTCGTGCCCTTCGTGCTTCGCACTCAGGGTCTGATGACCGCTCCTCCGAAGGTATCGCTACGGAGCGGCGCTCTACAAGGGAGGCTCTGCCTCCCTTCGTCGCTCGGAACGTCAGACGTTCCTCGCTTATTGCACATACGTGCAACCGCTTGCTGAACCCTCCGAATTTGAAATCTTCTTGTTGATCCCTAATTCTAAATTATTACATGGGTTTTTGCAATTTGGAGGAACATGACGGTAAAATATTTTAGAGATTTTAATAGTTCAACTTTCTTTAAAGTGTAGGATTATTTTATTTCTTTTACTCATAGAGGGGGGAAGTTTGGGGGGATTCCTCCCGCCCAACCCATATTCTCGAGAGAGAGTGAACTCAAGTGTAGAATGGATTTACACTTGCCCTACAAAATGGACTTGCACTTGCGAAAATGGATTTATCCGTTTTTATTTTTAAATTCCACCTAATGAAAGAACCTTATAGAACCATAGTCATTTATATATTTTTAAAAACATTCATACAGTTATTAAATTCGACCGCAACTGACATATCGGACGAAAGTTGGAGATTCTGCCAATCTGGATGCTACGGGCTGTTTCTCCGCACCATTGGTTTTTAATTTTGCGATGGGTCGCCTTTTTTATAACAAATATCTTTCGCCCAATCTTCAATCATTTCACCTATGATTATATTGTTGGATATTAATTTCACTTGTTCTGGATATTTCAGTAAAATTTGAATAAAATTTTTATTTCTTGTGTTGCTTGAATTTCCTAATATCCAGTTGATTTCATCTTTCACTTGCTCAACCTTCTCATTTATAGACAAAAACATAAATGCCCCCAAAATCTTGAACATTTTTAATCTTTCCTCTATTTCCATGTTGTTTTCGCTTTGTTGTAATGGGTTATTAGCTAAGTATGTTATTGCTTCCCTTGCTCTCAGATATACAAATTCCCAATTATTATTTTTCAAGTGATTCAAGGCAGAATCATGATATAAATATAATAAATCCTTTCTGTTAATTTTATATTGTTTTCCTAAAAAAAAAGCTTGATCAAGTGCTTCACTTGCATTCCCATATTTTTCTAATTTCGCATATGCTACTCCAATTACAATCCATGCATCAATTGAAATAGCCATGTTTAGATCAATTAATGCACTAGCATAATGTATGGCTTCAATATAGTTGCCACATTTAAAAATCATATTTGCTTGATCGTACCGCGATTTAGCGGTCTTAAATTTTTCTTCCAAATGTATTTTGTGAAGGTGTTTTCGCCCTAATATATATCCTAAAATAATTAATCCAACACTTATTAATGGAATATATTGAAGCAATTTATCGCTTATATACATTTATGAAATCCTGATAAACGATTCAGTAATATAACTGATTCTGCATTTTCCTCAAGCGATTCTCGGATTGAGCTCATTTTTCTAGATTCGACGAACGATGATGGACTGCCAATTAATGCCATTGAGGTGACGTAGTTGACATTTGACATATGGAACAGGTGATTTCATCTTCATGCAATAAAAACTATTTTTTAATCACTTCCCAATAACCGCCTTTGTCGGGGCCAATTCGTCGCAAGCGTTTCTCTTGCTTAAGTACTCGAATAACTTTTTCAACACCTGCAAGGCTCAATCCAATAGTTGCGGCAATCTCCTGCGTAGTGATTGCCGAATTTTCGGCCATGAGACGGAGAATTTTCTCCTTACTTTTCTCCTTACCTTTCTCCCTACTTTTTTCCGCAGTAGGTGGAATGGTCGTCTGTGCCTTGCGCTTGAACACCGTAATAAAATGGGTGCCGATCTCCATAAACTCAGCAGTCGGTTCTTTGTCCAGTATCAACTTAATCCCTCTGCCCCATCGCTCAACAAAATGAATACGATGGAACATATCCGCGATAAGTTCGTTGCGCCGTTCAGAAACAATCTTTGAACGAATTTGCTGTATGGTAAGACCACCGTACAAGAGGCCCGGACTGCGTATTTCCACATGATCTTTAAATACGGCAATGTTCACAGAATCCGGCTCACGGTAATCGCGATGACAAAACGCGTTGATGATGGCTTCACGGAACGCCTCGCGGTCTATTTCTGGAACATCTATTCTGCGTAGACCCTCGATGCGCATACCAATATTGATTTTCTCAAGGATATATTCTTGAGCTTTCTCTATAAGGTAAAACGCATCGCCTGAATAATCTTTCATATCAGTAATGTATGCTGTATTCGTTCCGCTGAACACCGCGCAGCGAAGGCGAGCATTGAAAAACATATCTTCAGGCTTTTTGCCAAACAATAAAACAGCGGCATTACGTGGCTTTGAGCCGGACAAGAGCTTAAGTTTAGCGAGTACGTTACGCACAGAATCGTAACTAAGGCTGGACGCGATCGTAAATGTTTTGATTTTGTGAACGCTAATATCGCTTAAATTAGCCTGTGCGCATGGTTCGGTATCCCAGCGCAAAGAATCTTTGTTTTTATGCAAGATCATTTGCTCAAGTTCCCTTGCTGATAATTGGCGGTTGGCATCGGCCACACGCATGTATACTCTGCCATAGGCAAAATAGGGAGCATGCGCTCCCTTGAAATCTACTTTAATGCAGGTCTTGCCGTAAATTTTCGTAGTTTTTATGCGCGGGAATATCTTGGGTTCAATTCGCTCTGCGATTTTGCGTGATACATCTCGCAAAGTTTCTTTGCCCACCTGCTGACCTATGACGGTGCCGTCATCTTTTATGCCGAAGTAGAGTGTACCCTTGCCATGTTTGTTAAGAATGGAAGCAATGGAAACAACCGCTTCTTCCAATTCCGAAGTTGATTTCTTAAACTCAATTGTTTCGCTTTCTTTAAATTGCATTTTTCATATTATACTATAACGGTTCGCTGGGAAATTCCTCCCTAGAAATAATAGCGCAAGAATCACGCAGAAACTGCGCAGACATGTTCTGCTGATGTGTCTGACAATGACTGCCTATCAAACTGGCAGAACCGATCCCTTGATTAGGTGGCCAAAAGGTGTCCATGCTCAGGTCAGAGTGGGTCAAAGAGAGTCAGATCGGGTCAAATGAAAAGCTGGTTATTATTGACGGAGAAGTAAGAAAATCGCGGTGGAATAGGGATTTTAGAAAACTGCTGTTTTGGCGTTACCAAGGAAGTGCTCTACCAACTCAAGCTACCCCAGCGAAACTAACAAATTATACCAAATATTTTATAGGGTAAGGTTTAAAATCTGCCCATAACGGGCAATAAGATGAGGGAAATGTTACAATTGTTTAAGATTTTTAATATTACAGCCCAACGGGATTATAAAAGAATATTGCGTGCAAATTCGTTGTAACGTACAAATAGATTCCGATTTCCGCAAGGTTATTCTGGCATCTCAAGAAAATGAAACCCCACAGCACTTGGCGCTAAAGCTTGCGGCGTTGGTTCTGTTTTTCAAGTCGAAACCATTAATGGATGTAAGTTTGAAACACCCGGCGATTGCAGGGCAGGAATTTAGACCGGATTTATTGGCTTTGAACGAGTCTGGGGAAGTGCAATTATGGGTGGAATGCGGCACCGTAACTTCTCATAAGCTCGATAAACTGACCCGCCGCTATCGGAATGCCCGAATTATAACCCTTAAGGAAACTTACCACGATGCGGAAACCTTGCGCAAAACTATTGAAAAGCATAAAGTTCAGGGCGCGGACCGTGTAGAGATTTGGGCGTTCCCAAACCGGATGTTTCAGGAGTGGTTTAACGCTGTGGAAGGAACCGTGGATATTGTGGGCGAATCCGCGGAAAGAAGTTTTAACCTTGTGGTGAATGCGGTTCCTTTGCAATTCGATTTTCTAACCGCTTAATAGCGTCCTTTCTACAAACTTATGGAAAAATCAAAAAATAAAATAAATTCCTAGCCTGACGCCCGTGAACCCAAGATACCTAAAGATGCTGCAAGGAATGAAAAAAGGCCGAAAAAAAGAATGGTCAGTCTATATTCTCCGATGCGGAGATGGAACGCTCTACACAGGAATCGCTAAAGATATAGAAAAAAGACTCGTGCAACATTCTAAAGGAAAAGGAGCGGTCTATACTCGGACGCATCTTCCTGTACAGCTCTTGTATCAAGAGAACCGCATGACCAGATCAGAAGCGCTGATCCGTGAAGCGCAAATCAAACAGTTGCCCCGTTTAAAAAAAGAGAAATTAATTTTAGAAGCGCCGTGAAAATTCCATCGCTGAGCGCGACTGAAATCATAGATATAAAACTATCTCAATCAAAATTCCGTGCCAGATTTCAGTTGGATGCAAGCGATCATGCGTACATCAAGCGGGTCGAAATGGAAAAAATTATTAGCCATGCAAAAGATTTTATTCGCTTGCGGATTGCGCCGAGAAATCCAAAAAATGATGGCAAGCAGACGCCATTCAAAGGTCACCCAGTCTTTAAAGCGCAGCACGCCACCGCTGCCTGCTGCCGAGGCTGCATACAGAAATGGTACGGCTTTCCAAAAAATGTTGCTTTGACAGAAGAACAGTGTCAGTATCTAGTGAATCGTGTTCTCCGCTGGATAGAATCCAGTTGAAGCAAAACACTCTTATTGACAGAAAAGTCATTAGTTACTAGTGTATTTCCAATGGTTGGATTATTTCTCACCCACATTGAACAATAGGTCGCGGCCAAAATTACATGTCAGGAGGTATTTTAGAATGAAGCGTCTTGCAGCACACATCATTATTTCTTTCTTATTTTGTTTTTGTGTGATCAGCCAACAAACTTCGGCGCGCGCCAAAGACACCGACAATAACGAGGATGTGACTGAGTCTAAAGCAGCTCCGATCTGGACCCATGACTTTAACCAAATGATTTACAAGATAGAAGCGCTCCCCAATGGTTTTTTAGCCGTTACTTCTGGTCCAAAAAAAAAGGAACGAAAATCAGAGAAAGATGAGGCGGAGATCAAAATATGGTTATTGGATGGTCGGAATGGAAACGTGGTCTGGAATGGGCCTGAAAAAGGAACCCAAATCATCGCGGGCGATCCGCATCCTGTCGTCATAAAGCAGGATGAGAATTCATTGAGCCTCAAAGCGATGGACCGCAACGGCGGCGAGATCTGGTCAAATAGCCACAATGGCGTTAGTTTGTCCGCAGCCGTGGATCAGGAACAGAATCAACTAATCCTTCTTGAATCAAAAAAAAGTTGGTGGGATCAATCCAAAGAGCAAGATGTAACACTCAAAATTCTTTCCTTAAATGATGGGACGCTCGTTTGGCAAGCGGAATTGGGTACATTTCGTCTGCCCATTGTAATTCCGTCCACAGTCATGCAGATAACGCCAAAATCTATCTGGATTGCAGCTGGCGGAAAAGTATTGTTAGTTAACCGGGAAACCAGAAACCTAACATTCAACCAAATTCTAGAAGCTACTCTGGACAAGGAATCGTCCCCAAACCTTGAATGGCATGCGACCGACCAATTTGCCGCTCTAGCGCTGGATAACGGCATTTGTTTTCTCAATGCGGACACTGGCTTGGCATGGTCTAAAACATTCGAAAAGATAATTCCCGACAGTGTTGCCTTTACGGATACCATGGTTGTAGCTGGATACCGCATTCCTAAAAGAGAACGATCCAAAGTTCTTATCCTTGCTTATGATAGAAAAAGCGGCGAGGAAAAATGGCGGTATCAAGGACGCGATGGAATGATGGCCAAGTGGGACCGTGTTCAAGCTCCTCCCCTCGGGTTAGCGGTTAGCGAAGATCGAGTAGCCCTGGCCTTGAAAAATAGTCTCATCGGTCTAGATACCAACACAGGAAAAATTGCTTACAAGACTAATTTAAAAAAGAAAAACTACACCTATGCAAAACAAATTGAAAGATGGAAAGATCTAGTTATTATTTATGGCGCGCTGGAAATCCGGGCACATGACTTAATGTCAGGCAAATTAAAATGGAGGATCAATGACTTTGGCGCCCCAAAGGATTATGCACAGCGCAATCAAAAACTCTCAGCAGGAATAATGAAAATAGGATTTCAAGCTGCCGCTTCCATGCAGGAGTTCAGCGCTCAAAGCATGCAGTCATTAGCCAATACAAAAGTGGGCGGAAAATCTGGAAGCCATTATTCTCACTATGTTTTCAGCCCCAGCGCCAGATACCAATTGACCTCTGCGGCTCAACAAGCAGGACAGAGCAGCGCTTGGTATAAAGTAGGAGCATCTGATCTTGAATTTACAGGTCTCAGCAGATGGATTGAGATTATCCATTATGCCCCTGACACCCGCTTTCATGTGCAACCAAAAGTTGTGGATACCAATATATTCGCATTTATGCCATTCAGGATAGCCAGTATTGCAGTCGTCAGCCTTGAAGATGGCGCTTACAAGGAAGCTCTGCCTCTAAGAGCCGCAAGCAGTTGCATCACTGCCCTTTGCGTGGATATGGCAGAGGGGCTGCTCTATTACGCCAATCACAAGTTAGCCCCTGCCTGCACAAAGTACAAACATATCCAGGCATACAAAATTCCCAAAAACCTGCAGGAACTTGACAACTAAAATTCCGTATCCTTAAAAAATACATATAAAAATATAAGCTCTTGATTGATTCTCTTTTCAGGGCTATAATTATTTATGATTATTTTTACCCTCATCTGCTTTATCTTTTTCTCCCTCAATCCTTATTTCTTATATTGCGCTCCTAATAAACAGATCAACTCGGCAGTCAAATCATTGTCGGACCAGCTTTGTAAAAAACTTCCGCCTTCTGATTCATCTGTGGCAGTCATGCCTTTTGAAAACACTGAAGGAAAAGTAACTCAGCTCGGACAACTGATTGCCGATGGAATTTCCAAAGAGTTAGTGGCCAGCAAAAAAATAAAAGTGGTTGAAAGAAAAGATCTCGACAAAATCTATCGGGAATGGAAATTGAATTTAACCGGGGCAGTCAATTCACAGACAACTCGAGAAATTGGTGAAATGACCGGAGCCTCTTATTTATTGCTGGGAAGCATTCAAAAGATGGGAGCTAGCGAGATGCTATTTTTTTCGAAACTTGTAAAAACAGATTCAGCGGAAATTCATCAGGCTGCAAGCGTTTCAATGAAAGCGGAAGATGAAACCTTGCTTTTGAATCGCCCGGTGGAAAAGGCTGAAGAATCTAAAGATGATGCCGTAATCCTATCAAAAAAAGGGCTGAAAAACTGCGTTTGGGTGGAATCTCCAGGCGTGGTAAGGTTTGGCATTAACGAAACTAAAAATCAGGCGCGCGCAAGAGCCATTGTTAAAGCTCGGCAAAAAGCGATGACGGCAATCCTAGATGAGGAGACTGCTGAAGAATTCTCAAATTTCAGTGAAGCAGCATTCAAAAAAGAGAACCAATTGATTGAAAATGTCTTGCTTTTAACCCGGTATGGCAGAATTGCCGAAGAAAAAATTATGGAAGAAAATGTGGTGGATGCTAAAGATTGTAAAGCATGCCGGTATAGAGTGGTGTTGCAGGATTGCGTCACTCCTGCAAGAGAAGATATTGATAAAGGATTTCAAGTAAATTTGAGCCTTAGCCGCACAGAATTTAAGGAAGATGAATCTGCGCAAGTCATCATCAATGCGACTCGCGATTCCTATATCTATTTAGTGAGTGTGGACAAAGATTGGAATCAAGTGACTGCTTTCCCTAACTCACTAATTAAAGAGAACTTTATCAAAGCAAATGAGATTTTCATTTATCCGGATGAATCGCACAAAAAGAATGGCGTTCGTCTTGCGGCGGAACTTCCAGAAGGAGCTGAGTTTTCTGCAGAGACGCTTCGAGTGCTAGCAACTAAACAACCCATTCCTGAATCGCTGTTGAATGAAAAATATAATCGTCTCTTAGAAAAATTGGGCGAATCCAACATGGACTGGTGTGAATCCGCCAGCGCCTTTACAATTCGCAAAAGGTAATCACAATATGAAAAATTTTTTAACTAGTTTGAACCCGATGTGTGTTTTTGTGTTGATCCTGTCGCTGGCAGGATGCGCCACACCTTTGGTGCGCGCGGTTAAAAAAGGGCAAACACAAAAAGTTGCTGCGTTAATTGAGAAGGGATCCACAATAGATGACAAAGCATTGATGTGGGCAGCTTATAGAGGGGATGCGGAAACTGTAAAAGTTTTACTGGATCGCGGAGCGGATGTAAATAAAAAGGTATCTACGTTTTGGGATTTTGGTGATTTAGTTACTCCACTGATGATTGCTGTGCGCTACGGGCATACTGATGCCGTAAGAGTGTTGTTAGATCATGGCGCAGATGTCAATTTAAAACACAGCGGTGTTACTGCCCTTTTTTATGCAGCTTTCTACGGTCACAGCGAACTGATCAACCTGTTAATTAGTAAAGGAGCAGCTGTCAGCGCAGGTGATATACAGTATGCAGAGTTTAATGGCTTTAAAACCATAGCAGAATTACTCGTTAGGGTCAGCAAAAAGCAATCTGCCCAAATCCTTGGCGAAAATAGTTCAGCCCCTGATTCAACAGCTTCTGCCTCTTTGGAGTCAATCCCAAATCTAATTGAACAGCCCGTCTCATTAAAATCCGACGTTGATGTTCCTATCTATAAAACTCAAGAAAATCCAAATGACTTTGCCTTGGTGATTGGGGTTGAGAAATACTCTAATCAGCTTCCTGATGCGCAGTTCGCTGATCGGGATGCAGAAGCGATTAAAAATCATCTCATTGCTTTGGGGTTTCCTCCTCGTCAAATAAAACTACTTACCGATCATCAAGCGACAAAAGCTAATGTTGAGGCTTACTTAGAAGAATGGCTGCCTAGAAATGTTAAAGAACCAAGCCGAGTTTTTTTCTATTACTCTGGTCATGGCGCTCCAGATATTAAGTCTGAACAAGCTTATCTTGTTCTTTATGATGGGAACCCAGACTTTCTTGGTATAACCGGTTATCCGATCAAGAAGCTCTACTCAATTCTTAACTCTTTGAAAACAAAGGAAATTATTGTTGCCATTGATTCCTGCTTTTCCGGCGCAGGAGGGAGATCAGTTCTAGCGCAAGGGGCCAGACCTTTGATTACAAAAGTTGATGTGGAAATTCCTGCAGCTAATAAGATGACGATTTTTTCTGCTTCAGCAGGAAACGAAATTTCTGGAACCATAGAAGATCAGGGGCATGGAGCCTTCACTTATTATTTCTTGAAAGGTCTAAATGGCGAGGCAACAGATCGTTCGGGACAAGTCACAGCGCAATCGCTTTACGATTATCTAAAACCGAAAGTTCAAGACGCAGCAAACCTTAAGAATCGCGACCAGACTCCTCAGTTAGTGTCTAGTAAAACTCCTCTAAAATTAAGATAAACTTTCAAAATAAAACGCAAGCTCCTGAATTAAATAATGCTAATTAAACTTAAAGTTCATCCAGAATCGAAACAGAGTTCCCTGGTAAAAAAAACAGAGGATGCCTATGAGGTATGGGTAAGAGCGCCTAGAGAAAGGGGTCTGGCAAACAAAGCAGCTCTAGAGTCTCTAGCCAAAGCTCTGAACCAGAATCCAGGACGACTGCACATCATAAAAGGCGCAACCTCTCCCAATAAAATCGTAAAAGTTTTAGATTAATTCAAAAGCATATTATGAGTGGAGCAAAGAAATCAATTGCTTTTGTATTTTGTTTTGGCTGCGGATTAAAGTGAGCATGGCAGTGGTAAGAGTCTGACTCCTGATCACTGCTCTTAAAGGGCTGCCAATTTTTTGCCGAACACCATATCTTTTTTTCCATAGCCGAACATATTCTTTCCAGGCAAGGATTGGTTCTTTAACCTTTTCAAACGCATGATAAAGCATAGGGCCAGAACTTAAAGCCCGGGCAATTCCTTCGCCCATAAATGGATCACAAACGCCAGCAGCATCCCCTGCTGCAAAGGTCCCGGGACTTAAATCCACAGCTTGCCCAAAAGGAAGAGGACCCACTCCTTTCCAAGTAGAATTCTCAAAAGCGCCGCTCAATTTATTTTTTAGGGCAGACTGACATTCAATTAAATGAGTTAAAAATTCGTTCCACTCTCCTTTAAAATCTTTTTTTAAATTGCTGTGAATTAATCCGCTTACATTGGTGCTGCCATTTTTAAAAGTTAAAGTTCCAAAATATCCTCCGGGGAAAAAATGTAAAGTAAGTTCTCCCGGGACGGGGTTTAATGTTTTAAATTCAGCATTCCAACCAAACCAACCTGTTGTTTCATGAACCCCCTTTTTTAAAATAGAAAATCGTCCCTGCGCCGCAACCACTACCTCGCTTTCCAAAACAAATTCCTTTTTCTCCAAAGTTGAAGTCCCCTCTACCTTCCAGGAAGAACCATTAATTCTTTTAATTTTATTAACACACATTCCCCATTTAATCTCAACATTTATTTTTTTTGCCTCTAAAATTAGTAATTCCTCAAGTTCTTTTCTGGAAATTGCTAACCCAGAAAAATCTTTAACCTGGCATGGAATCATAGCTTTTAGCTTATCTTGCTGATAAAGAAAAGCCTCAGGAACAAAACAACCTTTTTCGCGCGCACTCTTTAAAAGACCCAACCACTCTAAGTGCTGGGAAGCTTCCGCGCTTAAAAAAGAGCCGCACACTCTCTTCTGCCATTCTTTTCTTTGTTCCAAAACGCGCACAGAAAATCCAGCTCTAGCCAAGCCTATGGAAGCGCTTAATCCTGCAGGGCCTGCTCCAATCACAATAACAGTTGAATTCACTGTTTCTCTCCTGCAAGACTAATTCTAAAAAATGGTTCTTTTCGCGCTTTTAAATAGTCCAAACCCAGAGAGTGAGTTAAATCTTTGAGCTCCCTTATAGTAAAAGATCTTTGCACAGACAATGGTCCATCGTGCCAAACGATTCTATTGCCAATCAAACAGCTTAAAAGCGTAACAGCCGCGTAGCCGAGCAAAGAACGTTCTAAATCGCTTAAGATAAGTCCTCGTTTTGCGATCCGGTTTAGTTTACGCAAAACCTGCGGCAACTTTAATGAAGGAATATGATGAAGAAATAAAGATGTAATACAATAGTCGTAAGATTCTTCCTCTTCATTCAGATCAAAAATATTGCGCTGTTCAATCCTTACATTAGAAAAATTTTTAGTGTGCTCTCTCGCTTTAGAAACAATTTGTGGGACCAGTTCTAAGCCGGTAATTTCAACTTTAATATTTTTAGATTTTGCCCATTGTACGATAGCAATAGGAATGTCTGCTAGTCCGCAGCCAACATCTAAAATCTTAATTGTTTCAGTAGCTCTCCAAGAAGCGCTAAACCCATTCAAAACTTTAAGGATCACAGCGCATCCGCCAAAATAGCGGTTGGTGATTTTTAAGAATCTAAGAACTCCCATCATTTCCTGATCTGTGCATACAGAAGTATCCATCAGTTCTAGCTTCTCCAAGCGCTGGCTAAAACCGTTCATTGCCCTCATCCTATTAAACCGAGATTATGCATTAGGAAATGGTCTTTTTCTTATCACACCAAGGATAAGACATTCCCTCCTAAAGGACGAGCCCCCTGCGGGGACTGCTGCGCTGAGTGAGACT
>JACPBF010000004.1 GCA_016180425.1 Elusimicrobiota bacterium | reverse complement strand
TCCTGCCACTAGTTTATTGAACTAATGCAGAGCGTCGCTTGGCTCCGAAAGTGGCAGCCATGATTAAAACGCCGGCAGAATTGAGTGAATTACGCAGTTAAAAGAAAAAGAGATTCAAGAAAAGTTAATATCCTTACCCAACTGGAAAGTGGAGAATAATGCTTTAGTAAGAATGCAGACTTTTCCTAACTATTTAGATGCTTTGGAGTTTGTCTATCAAGTGGGACATGCGGCTGAAACAGAAGATCATCATCCAGATATTTTTATGAATTATAAAAGAGTAACTGTAAAATATTGGACGCACAGGGCAAATGGCATTACTGAACTAGATTTTAAAATGGCAGGCATAGTAGAAAAGCTGGTTATGAAAAATTACCACGAGAGAGATACAAAAAACCAAACACTTACAGCTTAAACAAATGTTATGCTTTTATATCGAAACTAATACATCTTCCCCTTCTGTTTTTACTTCATAAACTTTTATTTTTTCATTAGGGGAGTTCAAAATAGCGCCGCTACATACGTCAAATTCCCAACCATGCAAAGGACAAGTAACTGTTTTACCAGAAAGTTCTCCTTCTCCTAAAGGACCGCCGCGGTGGGGGCAAGTATTGTCAATAGCGCAAAATTGACCATCCACATTAAAAACAGCGATCTGGTTTCCATCAATTTCAACCACTTTTCCTTTCCCCAATTCTAGTTCTGATTTAGCTAACACTTTTTTAAATTCTAACATAACAACCTCCAATCTGTATCCAACCCGCATTAAAAAATGTAAATGAAGCTAATTCCATTTCATAAGCGCAATATTCGAATCCAATAAATGTAGTTAAAATCATACTAATACCCTACATTCCTAGTCAATCACTGACCTCCTCTACACTCATTTGAAATTAAAAGAAAGAAATTAGTACACTAGCTTTTAGTAATTTGGGCCCGTAGCTCAGATGGATAGAGCATCTGCCTTCAATAGGAGCCTTTATGCGAAATAACAACGCATGAAGTGGATGCAGCTGTATGCAAGGAACCCCATCTATAAAAGATGGACAATTTGCAGGCAACCTTAAAGTTAAGCAGTCAATGTTGGAAAACCAAAATCAAAATGTTAAATGGTTCCGTGACTATCTTATACTTTCTAGGGAGTCCTCAGAGACTATACGCTGCACACCTGAAATGGTGAAGACATAGTCCAGACCGCAACATTAAACGGCTGAAGTAATTCAGTGCGGTAAGCTAAGCAGAGGGTCAGGCGTTCGAATCGCCTCGGGCCCAAAATTTTTTATTTTGAAAAAATGTTCGAACGTTATTTGAAATCGAACGCCAAGTTATTATTAAAAATCATTGCTTTCTATTAATTTTAAAAGAAAGATTCTCTTTAGTCTTTTCAGTTTAACCCTTCTTTCCTATCCTCAATTCTCTTTTTCTAAAGAAAAAGTGACAAAGGAAGAAAAAAGAATAAAGTTTGAGCTGGAATTAGACGCCTATTATACAAGTATAGGGCTTTATTCCAGTCTTAGCAAAAAGCCTATACCCTATTTTGAAACAAAAAAAGAATGGGAAATTTATAAAGAGCTGCTTAAAAAATTCTATTTGCCGCGCACCCTTATTTTAGAAGTCAGCATCAATCCTCTGCCTTATGCAAGCACACTTCTTAAAAAAGAAGCGCATGGTTTCTATCAAAGCGCCAAACTTAACCAAAACCTTAATTTAATTCAAGCTGTAGCTGAAGGGTTTGAAGAGCCTTGGGCTACATCCCTATTCCTGGGAGATGTAATTGGTTTTAAATCCGCGAAAAAAGCATATGTTGGCAAAAGGCACGGGTACATTGGCTATTTGATTAATATCGGGAATTTTCACATTAAAGACAGCGAACTGATTATTGATAAATGGCTGGAAGCAGAGTGGAAAATTAAAGGAGACCAAATTTTAGAAGATAGAACTCTGCGTTGGAGTTTTAGGGGTGGGGGCAAGTTCCATGAAAACAAAGAGATTAAAGATATTTTTTATCTTTCTTTTAGACGGTCTAGAACCGACTATAAAACCTCAAAAAACTTTTTATTGAACAATAGCGGCTTTGAATATACAGTGGATTTTTATCAAAAAGATTTAAAACCCACCAGACACTATTTTGCCATTGACAAAAAGTTCCCTTTAGAAAAACTAAAAATTGCTACCTCATTAATTTTAGGCTTTATCTGGACATCTAACACTAAATATTCTGGAACTTTGAGTAACCCAGATCGAGATCCCTTTCAAATAGTTATTCGTCCAAACATTGAATTTTAATCGGAAACTTGCGTTAGAAAATGAGAGTCAGCGCCCTATTCCATTATTCTACTTCAAAATCTTGGTTAACCCGAATAATTCAGGTTAAAAAAAATATTGCGCTTGAAGATAAGGAACAGAATATAAACGGCCGAATTCACTCTTATCTTTGCCATCAAAAAAATGTACGCCCGCTAAAATATGCAAATTTTCTAACATATTCCAGTCTAAAGATGGAGCCACAAAATAACTGTTATCTGTTAAATTAAAAATTGCAGTGCCTTCTAGTTTTAGTAAAGGGTGCAACTCTTTTGTAAAACTAAAACCCAAATAATCTTTAGCTAAAGAGACTTCTTTCCCTTCTAAAAGAGAAAGAAAATTATATTGAGAGGGGTCAGATTTTCCTGATCCATTATGGTAATATTCAAATAAGACCCATGTTTCTCTTAAAAAAAATAAAGGATGGCTGGATAAGAAATGTTGCTCATAGCCAAGAAGAGCTTTTATAAACTGATCTTTAGTTTTAGGATCATCTAAAATAAACTCAAGATGGAACGAACCATGTGCAAACTCTCTGGTAAGATCAGCTCCAGCGGCCCAGCTTCCTTCTTCAGAAGGAACCTTTCCCCCAATTAAAGAAATATCCGTGAGTTTAAAATGGGTTCTAACCCTCCCTAGGAACGATCTCTCCTGCCAACTCCTATTCATGCTAGAAACAACTTCCAGCTGACTTAAAGAACCCAAAGATTCTCTCAAATAAAAAGAGTCGCTCCCTTCCCGCTCGTTGCGCTCTAGAACAAAGGGAAGATAAGGGTTTAACAAATCCGTTGGGTTCCAAATTTTTCCAGTTCCCCAGGCAAAGCGCTGCCTCCCCATTCTAACCACCCATTTGTCGGTTTCGATTCCTCCCCACCCTCTATAAACACGGTGGCGCCAAAAATAGCGACTGCCTTGAGAAATGGTTTGTGTTAACTCCCATGATTTTTCTTTTTCGCCAAATCCAAAGGATTTAAAATCCTGAGTTTGAAAATAGGTTCCTGTTCGAATCTCTTGATCATATTCCACGTATCCCCTAAAAATAGAGTAAGAACTGTCCATGGTTAACCGAACACGATTTAAATTCTGCCAGTACTCCTTCTGATCCGTAAAAGATCTGCCCTGCAAGTAAAGCTCTTTTGCGTAACCGGAAAAATTTAAAGAAGGTTGTGAGAACTGAGACGAAAAAGACAGCCGTTTTTTCGAAACAAAAAAGTGAGAGAATACTTGAAAGTATTCACGAACTTTTTTGTGAAGAAAAAATAGCTGGATTTTTTGTCGAATTCCACAATCCAAGTGAATTATTCTGGTTAAAACAAACTGAAATCTATAAATTAAATTGAAACAAAATATTAACTTTCTATTCATAGAAAAAAACTTTTTAAAATTTTTCTTTAAAACCTAAACAAGCATGCCATCGCGAATTTGGATCACGCGTTTTGCTCTGGAAAGGATTAAAGCGTCGTGACTTGAAAAGATAAAAGTCATGCCGGATTTTTTGTTTAAATCCTGCATTAAATTCAGCAAACTTTCAGACGTCTTAGAGTCCAAATTAGCAGTAGGCTCATCCGCTAAAACAACTTTAGGATCATGCACGATAGCTCTGGCAATCGCTACCCTTTGCTGCTGGCCTCCGGAAAGTTGTGAAGGAACTCTCTCGGCTTCATGCTTTAAGCCCACAAGCTCCAAAGCTTGCAAAGATTTTTCTCTTCTTTTTTTCCTAGAGATGCCCTGTAAAGTTAAAACATATTCCACATTCTCTAAAGCGCTGAGCACAGGAATTAAATTATAGGATTGAAAAATAAAACCAAGTGAAAGCAATCTAAAATCCGCAAGTTCATTGGACGATAAACTAGAGAGTTCCCTGCCTTCAAAAAATACTTTTCCTCTGCTGGGAAAATCTAAAGCGCCAATAATATTTAAAAGCGTGGATTTCCCGGAACCGGAAGGTCCGGCTATTGCGGTAAATTCCCCTGAAAAAAATTCAATGGTTAATTCTTTTAAAGCAATAACATCTAACAGCGCAACGTTATTCATAAAATCAAACTTTTGCAAACTTCTTAATTTTTTGATGACATTGCCTGTAAAATAGCCATGCTCAAACATCTGCTCAGATCCTTCATAAATCTTAGTGACGTTCTCTAAAGAAATAAGAGGTTTAGACATGTCTCAGCGCCTTGGCGACAATCAGCCTGGAAGCTCTTAAAGCAGGAATGGCTCCGGAAATAAAGCTGGTTAAAAAAACCCCTATGACCGCGACCCAATGCCTGCTCCAGGAAAACCTTAAATAGATCACGCTGTCAAAAGGAATAAAATAAGATAATGCCTCTCCAATAGGCAAGGGTAATCCAAATCTGCCAAAATAAGCGATTAATAAAGAGCCTAAACTTAAACCAAACATTAATCCCATTATGCCTAGCAGAGTGGATTCTAGAAGTATCAGTCTTAAAATAATTTTAGGCTTAGCGCCTATTGCCATAAGCACGCCAAATTCCCGTATCCGCTCGAAAAGAGACATTAAAAGCGTATTCACAATTCCTAAAGTTACAATTCCAAAAATAATTACCAAAACAACCAACAAAATTCCATTTTGAAACTTTTGGATCCCTACCAGTTCCCGATCCACATCTTTCCATGTATAGGTTTTCACTTCTCTATAGGGTTCTAAAACACGAGAAATCTCCTGACTCACCCTTTCAATTTGGTCCAAACCTTTTACCCGAACTACAAAATCATTGACTTTTCCATGCATGGCTAGCATCTCCTGACAAGGAACTAAAGGAACATAAATAATTTGGCCGTCAAAAGATGTGCTGCCAGTATGGTAAATTCCGCTTAAGCGAAAAGCTTCTGCGGCCATGCTCCCATCTCTGGCTTGAGAGAGGAGCACTACTTTTTCCCCTAAACGAATTTCTAATTCCTCTGCTAATTTATCTCCTAAAACAATCTCCCTGCCGCTGCCAGAGAAAAAACGGCCTTGAATGATATATTGTGGGATTTTTATAATCTTACTTTCCTTTTCTGGTTGAACCGCGCAAACCAAAACCCCTTTGGAAGTGATTGGAGAAGAGATGAGCCCTGTAAAAAGAATGCGCTGACCAAAGACCTGAATCCCGGGGATTCCTTCAAGAGCTTTTTCTATAGGTTGAGGATTTTCAATATCTTCATCCGGAATTTTTAAATCCTTACAATTTTTATTCATGACCCGAATATGTCCTGTAATGATCCCAGTAGATTTTTCCACCAATTGGATCTGAACGCTATGGATCATGCTTTGACCAAACATAATAGCGCTAAAACCGCAGCCAATAGAGAGAATGGTAATTAAACTGCGTCTTTGGTTTCGCCAGATATTGCGCCAAGCAAGCCTGATCATAAATTTTTTATTTTCCTTTTTGCAAACGAGAAAGACTAAAAAAATTCTCTGGATAAGAAATATCAAAATCTATTTCTTTATAATGGATCTCAGTCTTTTGCTCTTTTTTTCTATGAGGCAGGCAAACAATTTTAGTGGGAACTCTTTTATTTTTAATCATTTTCACTTCAGAAAATTCTAATGTTCGAATCAGCTCTCTGCGTTCGCTGTAATCTTCCTCTTTTAAAGGGACCGCCTGACCATCTGGATAACGCAAAACCAAAAGAATTACTTTTCCCCAAACTACCGGAGCATCTTGCTTAGGCAAAGCCTCAATTGTAAAAATTTCTTTTCCTTCAAGCTCTTGGTGTTTTAAAATTTTGTGCGTGTATTCCTTAACAATAGAATCCGCCTTAACAATATCCTCATAGGTAAAATCAGACCCCATCCAGGAAGACTGCATCATGGTGGCTGGAATCTTAATGACTCTTTCCACTGAGGGTTTCCATAACCACATCTCCTGCTTCAATCGCAGTGTTGTAGTCCCCTTTTCTTTAGGAGGGGCATGAATTAAAATAAAAGCATCCTCGCGATCTCTATTCCATCCCTCTATTTCCATGGTTCTAGTCCAGCGGGAAGCGGTAATGGTCATATTTAAAAGCGCATGGCTGGAATTTCCCCGAAGGACTTTATTGGCTTGGTCCACTAATTCTCTGGCTGTAAACTCCTGAGAATATAGAACCGCATTAAAAAATAAAATAACAGTAAATATCTGAATTAATTTTATTTTTTTCATTCTCTTAAGAATTATCCTATTTATAAAACTTTAAAGTCAAACTTATAAGTCCCCCGCTGACTTTTTTTAGAGAGAGGGAAACAGTTAATTTTTCAACTATTTGCTTTATATTAAAATTCGCAAATAATATAATTAAAAAATGGTTTTCTGGAAAAAAAATATGTTTCATTCTCTGTTCCTTTTTCTTATATTTTCTTCCTTTGCAACCCATGGGTGGGGAATAGAAAAAAGCCCTGTTTTGGAAAAAACTGGAACTCTAAATTTAAGCCAGTGCTATCTTCTGGCATTAAAAAATAATGAAACGATTTTAATCCAAACCCAAAAAATTATTCAAACAGATGAAAACTATAAACAAACCCTTTCCTCTGTATTCCCCCATCTTAACTTTATCTTCACCCAATTTTACCAAGACACGAGCGGAGTTGAGACCGGATCTAGCGGCGTAGGAGGAACCTTTACCCGCAAGGATCGGCCAGAAGCAAAAGTAACTTTAAGACAACCCATTTTTGCTGGATTAAAAGAATTTTACGGCATGTCTGCCTTAAAACATGAATCTAAGAAAGAGACATTTCTACTGCAGCATCTAGCTAAATTGCTCTTCCGGGAAGTTGCCATCTCTTTTTATAAAATCCTTGAATTAGAAAAAGAGCTGAAAAATGTGCAAACTGCGCTAAATCTTACTCAAAATAGAATCAAAGAACTCAGCGAAAGGGTTAGATTAGGCAAATCCAGGCCTAGTGAACTCTTAAGTCTGGAATCTGAAGAAGCTACCTTACAATCTTCAGTAGAGCAACTTAAAGGGGAGATTTCAACTGCTAAAGAAGAATTTTCTTTTCTCTTAGGCCTGCCCTTGGAACCCGCAGGGTTAGTGGATGAACTTAAATTGGAAGAAGTAAAACCTTTAGCAGAGCTTTTAAAAAAAGTTTCTTCAAAAACAGAAATTAAAGCTTTAGAGGAAGAACTAAAATCTAAAAAATCCCAAATGAAGTTAGCGCAGGGAAACTTTTATCCAACCCTGAACCTTCTAGGTAACTACTACACAAAAAGAGTAGGATTTCAGGAACAAATTGATTGGGATCTATTATTCACTTTGGATTTCCCCATCTTTCAAGGAGGAACAAACCTTGCATCTTTAAGGCTGGCTGTATCTCAAGCTCAACAGATTGAGCTGGAATTAAAAAAACTCTATAGAAAAAATGAGTCAGAAATAAAAAAAGCTACTATTGTTTTTCATACCTCCCTAGCGCAGTCTAGTGTCTTGGAACAGGCTCTTAAAAAAGCGAATGAAAGTTATGAGCTGCACGTAAAAGAGTATCGTCTGGGTTTGGTCAATAATCTGGAGGTTCTGCAAGCGATCCACGCTCTACAAGATGCGCAGCATCGTCTGGACAAAACCATAATTCAAACAAAACTAAATTATCTGCAATTAAAAATAACTCTAGAGGAGTTGCCTTAAACCCGAAATTGCATTAGAAAATGAGAACCGAGACGGAAAAGATAGCCATTTTTTCGAAACAAAAAAGTGAGAGAATACTTGAAAGTATTCGCGAACTTTTTTGTGAGAAAAAAATAGCTAGATTTTCTGTCGAATTCCATTTTCTAATGCAATATTCGGGTTAAATTGATTAGAGTTCCAAAAAATCGTTTTGCAACAAAAAAATTTTAGGGAATTATCCATTAACTTAAATGACACTTTCAGATATTGCAATTAAAAAACCAGTTTTTGCCTGGATGCTAATGGCGGGCTTAATTCTATTTGGCGGGATTTCATTTCAACGCATGGGAGTTAGCCAGCTGCCGGATGTTGACTTTCCAATGGTGACTGTATCCTTGTCTTTAGAAGGGGCTGCGCCGGAAGTAATGGAAACAGAAGTAGCGGATGTGATTGAAGATGCTTTGATGAGCGTGGAAGGCGTAAAAGAAATTTCTTCTACCTCCAGGCATGGTCAAGCCACGATCTCCATAGAATTTGAGCTAAATCGGGACATTGACGCTGCTCTGCAAGAAGTGCAAACAAAAATTGCCCAAGCGCAAAGAAACTTGCCTAAAGAAATAGACCCGCCAGTGATGACTAAAACCAATCCTGAAGATCAGCCCATTATGTGGATTTCTCTATCGGGCAACAAACCTTTAAAAGAGCTAATGGAATATACCAGAGACCATCTAAAAGATGAATTTACCACTGTATCCGGAGTAGGAGATGTATTTTTAGGCGGTTTTGTTGAGCCTAATTTAAGGGTATGGCTAAATTTAGAAGAGATGGAAAAACGAGAGCTGGTGGTGGACGATATTATTGCCGCGATTCAGAGTGAACATACAGAAGTTCCTGCAGGCAGAATTGAAACAGGGAAGCAGGAACTGAATGTGCGGGTCATGGGAGAAGCTAGCAGTGTAGAAGAATTTGGCAACATCATTATTCCTGGCCGCAAAGGCTCTCCGATCTGGAGAACCTTTCGCATTAAAGATGTGGCTGAAGTGGAAGACGGGCTTGCGGATATTCGCAGAATATCCAGAGTTCTGGGCAAACCTGCTGTGGGGCTAGGGGTAAAAAAACAACGTGGAGCAAACGCAGTAGAAGTTGCTAAAAATATAAAAAAGCGCATAAAAGAGGTTCAAAAAAATCTGCCAGAGGGTTTTGAACTAGGAATTAACTTTGATGCCACCCGATTTATTGAAGAGTCTGCCAGAGAATTAAATTTTACCCTTCTTCTTTCTTCTCTTTTAACCGCTTTTGTTTGTTGGCTATTCCTTGGCTACTGGAGCTCTACCGTAAATATTATTTTTGCCATCCCCACCTCTATTGTTGGCAGTTTTATTATTCTTTACTTTTTAGGATTTACTCTAAACACCTTTACTCTTCTTGGTCTAACCCTGGCGATTGGAATTGTAGTGGATGATGCCATTATGGTTTTAGAAAACATTGTGCGCTATCATGAACAGGGGATGTCCAAAGTTAAAGCAGCTCTGGTTGGAGCCAGAGAAATTACATTTGCCGCCATGGCTGCTTCCATTGCTATTTTAGCTATTTTTATTCCTGTAGTTTTTATGAAAGGCATTATGGGAAAATTCTTTTTCCAATTTGGAGTAACCATGTCAGTAGCTGTGATGCTTTCACTCCTGGAAGCCCTAACCCTTGCTCCCATGCGCTGCTCTCAGTTTTTGCAGGCTGGCCGCACTACAAGGTTAGGAAGATGGATGGACAATGGAATGAAAAAAATCACAGAACTTTACAAAATTCTATTGACCAAATCTTTGCGCCGCCGCTGGTCAGTCATTCTTATCGCTTTTTTTATTTTCTTTGCTTCTTTATCTTTAACAAAAAAAATCAAAAAAGAATTTGTTCCAGCGCAAGAGCAAAGCAGGTTCTTAGTGCGCTTGCAATCCCCGGTAGGCTCCTCTTTAGAAACAACAGATGCGGCTTTTAAAAAAGCTGAATCCTTTATCATGTCTCGTCCAGAAACAGACCGATATTTTGGAGCTATTGGCGGCTTTGGGGGAGGAGAAGTAAATACAGGCATTATGTTTATAACCCTAAAACCGCCAAAAGCCAGGCCCATAGTTCCTCCAGCAAACCATCCTTTAAGCCAAAAAGATTTAATGTCTTTAGTGCGCAAAGAATTTACAAAAATTCCAGGGATCAATAAGGCGATCGTCCAAGATCTTTCTTTATCTGGTTTTACTTCTCAAAGGGGTTTTCCTGTGGAGTTTACTTTGCGCGGCAAAGAATGGGACAAATTAGAACAGTTCAGCGAAGAAATTCAAAAACAGATGGAAGCGTCTGGCCTAGTAGTAGATGTGGATTCAGATTATCGCCTAGGCATGCCAGAAGTAAAAGTGATTCCAGATAGAAAAAAAGCAGCTGCCAGAGGCGTAAGTATTTCCTCTATTGGCAATGCGATCAATGCCATGATTGGAGGAGTGAGGGTTGGCAAATACACCCGTGGAGGCAGAAGATACGATATTCGTTTAAGACTAGTGGCAAAAGATAGAACCCAAATGGAAGATATTTCCAAAATCTGGGTAAGAAATAATCATGGAGAAG
Source organism: Elusimicrobiota bacterium (assembly GCA_016180425.1). GTDB lineage: Bacteria > Elusimicrobiota > Elusimicrobia > 2-02-FULL-39-32 > 2-02-FULL-39-32 > 2-02-FULL-39-32. Next base: position 120,601 of record JACPBF010000004.1, on the reverse strand, counting down.
TGATCCGTCTTTCAGAAGTGGTTCAAATTATACAGAAACCCACTCTTCTTTCAATCTCTAGAAAAAATAGGGAAAGAGCCATTAGCATTTTTGCCAATGTGGCTCCGGGAAAATCTCAAGCTGAATCTTTAAAAGAGGTAGAAAAAATCAGCAAACGGATTTTGCCAGATGGCTATAAAAGCGTGCTTTCAGGAAGCGCTCAAACTTTTAAGGAATCCTCTCAGAGTTTAATCTTTGCCTTGATTTTTGGCATCTTTGTAGCTTATATGGTGCTTGCCTCTCAATTTAACAGTTTTATTCATCCTTTTACTGTGCTTTTAGCCCTGCCTTTTAGCATTACCGGCGCTTTAATCGCGCTAATGCTTAGCGGTAAAACTTTAAATATTTACAGCATGATTGGAATTATTTTACTCATGGGAATTGTAAAGAAAAATTCTATTTTGTTGGTGGACTTTACTAATGAAAGAAGAAAGGAAGGAATGGAAACTTATGAAGCGCTGCTCACAGCCTGCCCAATTCGGTTACGCCCCATCTTAATGACTTCCTTCTCAACCATAGCTGCTGCCATTCCCCCTGCTCTTGCCTTAGGACCAGGGGCTGAAACCAGAATTCCCATGGCTGTGGTTGTGATTGGCGGAGTTTTGGTCTCTACTTTTCTAACTCTCTTTGTTGTTCCTTGCGCTTACAGTCTTCTTTCTAAATTAGAAAGCCATAAGCACGACCAAGAACTTAAAGAAGCAACCAAAGAACTATCCTCTCTTTAAAGAGTTCAAATGGATACTTTATCTCACGGACTTTGGGGAGCAGCTCTGTTTGGCAAAGAAAAACCATTTGCCGCTAAACATAATAAAAAAGATTTCTGGCTCGCTTTTTTGCTGGGAGCTGGACCAGACCTAATAAGTTTTTCCCCATCTTTTATTTATTGGGCATTTTCCGGTTTTCCAGCTTATCAAAGAAAAATTGGAGAGCCTCCGCCTTTATCCATCATACCCAGTTATGTTTTTCAGCTTTACAATATCACTCACAGCTTGATAATATGGACTGCGCTTTTTTTATTGTTCTGGGTATTTTTAAAAAAGCCTCTATGGATTTTTTGCGCTTGGGCTCTGCATATACTCTGTGATATTCCTACTCACACTGTCCGCTACTTCCCCACCCCTTTTCTTTGGCCTTTTCCAACACCCTTTGTCAATGGTTTTCGTTGGGCCACTCCCCTATTTTTAGTTTCCAACTACTTTTTACTCACTTCATTCTTTCTTTTTCTTAAGATAAAAAAGAGAAAACAAAAAGTTTGAAACGATTTTTCTTAAGTTATGCATCAATAAGAATTACTTTGACAGGGACTGCAGGAAAATGTCGCTTTAAACGCTCAATATCATAAATCAGTTGTTCTCCATAAGAGACCCCAGTAGACATTTGCTTATGCATTGAATGACAGGGAACAATTTCAACACCTACAGCTGCTTTGTTTTCATTAAAAAAATATTGAAATTTTGCCATATCGTAGAACATAAAGGCATATTTGCCAAATTGAACTTCTACAAGTACTTTGTCCTTTACAAAATCAATTTGTTTAAAAGCACCTTCTATTTTCTTGGGATAATTTTCTATTTCTATGGTATAAGTGTCTCTCAGTTCTTTAAAATTCTTTTCATGGAAAGATTCTTTAAAAATATTGTTAATTTCTATTGGACTGTAAAGAAATTCTCCATGCATAGTTTTTTCTTTACTAACTTTCGTCTTTTTTAGTCCCTTAATGCTTTTAATGACTTCGTTTATTTCTTTTTCAATTTGGGGATATCTTACTCTTAATATTTCTGCGCCACCTAAATGTGAATACTCAAAAACTTTACGCATGTATTAGATCCTCTTTATTATGAAAATTGAATTGTGGAAAAAGAGGAAGTTCCTCACTGTCGCCAAATTGATTGTAAGATGTATATAAATTGGTGCGATTTTTTTGAGGTTTATTAGGATCATAGACAGGTTGATTCATCGGACGTATTCTCAACCTTCCTTGATAGGCAAGATTAATACGCTCTTTAGCAATTTTTAAATATTCAGGGACAATCTCTGCTCCTATTGATTTTCTTTTATTTAGTATTGACGCTACCGCAGTTGTGCCTACTCCCATAAATGGATCAAGCACATAATTCCCTGGATTAGTCAATGAAAGAATCAATCTCTCGATTAGTTCTACAGGAAACTGGCAAGGATGAATGGTTTTCTCAACGTGATTGTGTTTGACATTTGGAATGATCCACAAATCTCCAGGGTTCTTCCCCAAAGGATTACAGGATAATTGCCCTGCTTTAGGACCTTTAAAATATTTTTTGCTTGGATACTTTTGAGGAATACGAACCGGATCAAGATTAAAAAAATATCTATCGGATTTTGTAAACCAACAGATTGTTTCATAACGACCTGAAAACCGCTTGGAACAATGGAGTCCATGTTCAAAGTGCCAAATAATTCTATTGCGCAACTTAAGATTAAATTTTTTTAAAATTGGATATAACGCAATATCAAGCGGAACAATTCCATCCTTTTTTATGTGATTTCCCACTTGCCAACATAAACTACCTTTTTCAGATAAAACGCGGACGCATTCTCCAATTACTTTTTCTTGTTCTGCAAGGTAACGATCAAGCGAAGTGCGTTTTTCATATGCTTTCCCTATATTGTAAGGAGGCGAGGTTACTACAAGTTGTATAGAATTGTCTGGGATGGTTTTCAATAAGTCTAAACAATTGCCTGGAAACAACACAACATCGGCATGTTTGTTATACTCATTCTCTATTATGAGTGAGGGTTCATCTTTTAGAATAAGTTGCTTTTTCATATTGTAATTGGAATCTTTTAATGAATAGAATAAAACTACAAAAATATATTACGCTAAAGACGGTATCTTGTCAAATAATTCAACGTATTTTTTAAAAAATCGTTCCAAATACTTTTACCCGAAATACAAAAAAAATTTTAAGAATAACTTCCTTAATCTAAATCAATTATTTGGGTCAAGCCTTATATTTTCTTCGTATCTCCCTTTCTACTTCTCTTTTTTTAATCTCTTCGCGCCTGTCTTCTCTTTTCTTTCCTTTGGCCAGACCAATGGCTAGCTTTGCTTTTCCATTTTTAAAATAAACTTCTAAAGGAACTAAAGTAAAATCTTTCAACTGCATTTTATTATAAAGACGATTAATTTCTGTTTTGTGTAAAAGAAGTTTTCGAGTGCGCGTAGGGTTATAGTCCGCATGGGCTAAATGCGCGTAAGGAGCAATATGAGCGTTCATTAAAAAAATTTCCCCATTCTGGATGCGCACCAAGCCGTCTTCTATTTGAGCTTTTCCCTCTCTTAAAGATTTGACTTCATAGCCATGCAAAACAATGCCTGCTTCCAAAGATTCTAAAATCGTAAATCTTAGATGCGCTCGCCGATTTCGCGAAATTGTTTTTATGCTATTTTCTTTTTTATTTGATGGAGACATGGTTTACACTTACTCGACTACTAGATTACCCCGAAACATTCAACCCGTTCCAGAGAACTCCCTTGACTTCGCTCTGGACAGGCGAGATCAAAAATCCACAATCCAATTTCTTGGATTAATATTCATAAATCCAATATTTATGTTTACAGCGTACTCAAGAATTATTAAAATAAAAATCCATCTTCTTTTAAAGGACAGGTGGCGGAATTGGCATACGCGCACCGTTCAGGGCGGTGTGGCTGTTGAAGCCGTGCGGGTTCAAGTCCCGCCCTGTCCAAGTTTAAACCCAAATATTAGGATTGTAAAAGTCAGACTAATATTTGGGTTTAAAATAAAATCATGCATAATCCGAAATTCAAGCTCTAGGATGTGCCTTCAGGTAAGTCTGTTTTAAATTTTCAATAGAGGTGTGGGTATAAAGCTGAGTAGTTGTTAAACTTTTGTGGCCTAAAAGTTCCTGAACAATCCTAAGATCACACCCTTTATTTAAAAGATGGGTTGCAAAAGAATGGCGCATCATGTGCGGTGTTAAATTTTTGTGCAAGGCGCTCTTTTTTAACAAACGCAAGATAATTTTCCTTATTCCTCGGGTGCTTAATCGTTTGCCAAACCCATTTAAAAAAAGAGCTCCCCTATAAGTATCGGTTCTCTTACTCGCTTTTAAATAATCTTCAATCGCATTGGTCGCGATTTGCCCCATAGGCGCCATCCGTTCTTTGTTCCCCTTGCCAAAAGCTCTCAGCATGCCATTCCAAAGATCCAAATCTTCTACATTTAAATTCACAATCTCCTGCACGCGCAAGCCCGAAGAATAAAGAAGCTCCATTAAAGCCCTGTCCCTTAATTTAAACCGATGGGATGAACTCTCCAATCCAGAAAGAAAAGAGCCCATCTCATTTTCAGTTAAAAAATGCGGCAGATGTTTGTCTTTTTTAGGAAAAACCAAATAATTAAAAGGGTTATTAGCCAAAATATCTTCTTTAACTAAAAATTTAAAAAAAGAGCGCAAGGTCGCGAGCTTGCGGGAAACAGTGGAAATTTGACTATACTTTTTAGAAAGCTTTACCCAATATTCTCGCACCAACAATCGCAGTTCCCTAAAATTGGCTAAACTTAAACTTGGTTTTTTAACAAATTGAATAAACTCTTTTAAATCGTTTTGGTAGGCTAAAATGGTATGACTGGAAGCGGCTCTTTCAGCGCGCATGAAAAGAATAAATCGCCTAATCCACAAATCCAGAACAATATCTTCTTTAAGCATCGCTTGCAGAAGCTTTTTTAATGTTTCTACATTTAGGGAATCCAGAACAGGCTAAAAAAGGGCCGCGTTTTCCCACCCTTAAAAGCATGGGCTTGCCGCATTTTTCGCACTTTTTATCTGTCATCTTTGGCTGAGCACGGATGATTTTATTTCCTTCCCTGTCCAAACCAATAATATTTTTGCAATTAGGGTAAGCGGTGCAGGCCAAAAATTGGCCGCGCCATCCCTGCTTCACAGCCATGGGGCTGCCGCATTTTTCACACTTTTCATCCAATACTTTAGGAACAATTTTTTTACCATCAGCATCCAAAGAAATTTTAAATCTGCACTTGGGGAAATTCTCGCAGCAAAGATATTTTCCAAACCTGCTTTCCCGAATCAGCATCTTTCCCTTGCACAACTCGCAAACTTCGCCGGAATCCTTTGGCTCTACGCTGATTTTTTGCATTTGGGTTTCTGCTGACTTTAAATCTTTTGCAAAAGGATCATAAAACTCTTTCACCACCAAATTCCAGGCAATTTCCCCTTCCGCAATTTGATCTAATTTCTCTTCAATTTTCGCTGTAAACTGAGTGTCCACAATTTCTGGAAAATGAGAAAGTAGCTGCTGGTTTACAATTTTTCCTAATTCCGTAGGGTGAAATCTTCTTTCCTGCAGCCGAACATAACCTCTGGAAAGGATGGTGTCTATAATAGGGGCATAAGTAGAAGGACGCCCTATGCCATTTTGTTCTAAAATTTTAATTAAACTCGCTTCATTATACCGGGGAGGAGGTTCTGTAAAATGCTGCTCTGCAAGAACCTTAATAAATTTAAGCATTTCGTTTTCTTTAAATTTAGGCAGTTTTTTATTTTGAGACGCCTCATTTTTGTCCTGATTTTCTTCTGTTTCCGGCTCTTCCCCATAAACAATTAGAAAACCAGATTCCTTTAAAGTAGAACCTGTGGTGCGCAATAATCCTTTTTTATCCTTTGCAATCGCTTCAATTTCTACAGTCACTGTATCATAAACCGCGTCCGCCATTTGGCTGGCCAAAAAACGCTTCCAAATTAAATCGTAAAGTTTTAATTGATCCAAAGTAAGGTATTTTTTTATGCCTTCAGGTTCTCTAAAAACAGAGGTTGGATGAATCGCTTCATGCGCTTCCTGAGCTGCTTTTGCTTTAGTTTTATAAAATCTGGGTTTTGGGGGAAGACTTTTTCCGCCAAATTTCTGTTCAATAAATTTCTTCGTCTCTTTTTGCGCATCCGCGCTCACATTTAATGAATCTGTGCGCATGTATGTGATGAGACCCACAGTCTCCTGATTAATTTCCACGCCTTCGTACAAAGATTGGGCTACACTCATTGTTTTCTTAGCGGAAAATCCTATTTTTCTGGAAGCGTCTTGCGCCAAAGTAGAAGTCATGTAAGGAGGATACGGGGATCTTCGTTTTTCTTTGTAAGTAATGGTTTGTATCTTGTAATCTGCCCGCTCCAGTTCTGTTTGAAGTTCTTGAGCCATCAGGTTTGAACTAACATCTAATTTTTGGATTTTCTTTTCCTGCCATTCCACTAACTGAGCTAAAAATGGAATTTTTTCCTGATCCAAACTATTTTCTAACTCTACCGCAATGGTCCAATATTCCTGGCTCTTAAAATTTTCTATTTCCGTTTCCCGATCACAAATGAAGCGTACGGCAATGGATTGCACGCGCCCCGCAGAAAGCCCTCTTTTAACCTTTTCCCAAAGCAGGGGTGAAAGACGGTAACCTACAATTCTATCCAGCACCCGCCTTGCCACTTGAGAGTCCACCAATCTTTGGTCAATCTTGCGCGGGGATTCTAAAGCAGCTTGAATCGCAGAGGGCGTGATCTCATGAAAAGTAATTCTTTGAACTTTTTTTTGAGGTAAGTCTAAAACAGCGGACAAATGCCAGGCAATCGCCTCTCCTTCACGGTCATAATCAGTGGCTAAATAAACTAAGGAAGAATTTTTTGTTATTTTTTTTAAGTCTAGGATTATTTTTTTGCCGCGAGGTAAAACTTCATATGTCGGATTAAAGCCATCCTCAATATCAATGCCAAATTTCTTTTTAGGAAGATCCCTTAAATGACCAAAAGAACTTTTTACAACAAATTTTTTTCCTAAAAACTTACTTAAAGTTTTTTCTTTTGTGGGAGATTCCACAATCACTAAATTTAAATCTTTTGTTTTTTTAGACCCGGACATATCTTTTCCCCGGCAAAGATTTTACAATGCCTTTTATTTCAAGATTCAATAAACTTTGCGCAAAATCCCCTTGCGAAAGAGGAGATCGTTCGCTAAGAAAATCAATGCTCGCAGGCTCAAAGTCAATAAGTCCAGCTAAATTTTTTTCTTTTGCTGAAAGTTCAGATTCTTTAAGCTCTGCGCTTATGCTTTCTTTCCTGCTTTCTTTAAAACAATTAAATTTTTCTTTTAATGAACCAATTTCTTCTAAAATATCTTCTATTTTTTCCACAAGTTTTGCCCCTTGCTTAATCAACTGATTTGGGCCAATACTCATTTTGGAAGTAATGGCTCCTGGCACGGCAAAAACATCTTTTCCCTGTTCCAAAGCTAAACGCGCGGTAATTAAAGCGCCGGAAATTTGCCCGGCTTCAATCACAACTGTGCCTAAAGAAATCCCAGAAATGATTCTATTTCTTCTTGGAAAGTGTCCTGGTTCTGGAAAAACTTTTAAGGAAAATTCACTGACTAAAGCCCCATTTTCCGCAACAATTTCCGCTAATTTTTTATTTTCAGGCGGATAAAGTTTAAGAAGACCGGAACCTAAAACCGCAATGGTCTTTCCTTTGCTGCCTAAGGTAGCTCTATGCACGATTGTATCTATCCCTCTAGCTAAACCGCTCACTGAAATAAGCCCAAACTCCACTAATTCCTTCACTAACCCAGCAGTGACTTTCTCTCCATAGGGTGTGGGGGTTCTTGTCCCAACCAGCGCCAATGAATCAGATTCTAATAGAGAAAAATCCCCTTTTACATAAAGAATCGGGGGGGGATTATAAATCATTTTTAGATTTGTTGGATAATTTGAATCGTTCAAACTTAAGATTTTGATCCCATGCTGGTCAGCTAACTCCATTTCTTCTTTTGCTAAATACAAACGATTGGCATAAGCTAAAATAGAGCTGATGATCTTTTCTGAAAGCCCCTCTACGCGCAGCAGCTCTTTCTTGGAAACTTGGAAAACAGTTGCCAAGGATCCAAAAGTATCTTTCAAATTTTGGAATCGGACCGCTCCAATACCCGGAACCATATTTAATAAAAGTGCTGCTTCTAATTCATTCATCATTTTAGGACATTTTTTCTCAAAAGCGCTTTTTCATTCCCTAATTTAACATTCAAATTTAAAGTAAATCTTCAGACAATTCTTGAGATTTTATTCTTAACTGCCTAACTTCTTTTTCTATTGGAATTTCAAACTCAGGCGCTTTAAAGACAAGATGAGGAAAACGTCTCTCAACCATTTTTAAAAATTCTGAGCTTTCCATAAAAGACTGCAATTCCTCCGGGATTTGTCCTGTAGAGATAATAAGCTCTAAAGGATCAAGTCCTAAAAGCAAAGCTAATTTTTTAAGCACTTTTTCATCCCCAGGAGGAGTGCGTTTACCGCTTAAAACTTTAGAAAAGAAAGAGGGGTCCACCTCAATTTCTTTAGCGACTTTTCGCAATGAGATTCCCTTTTCTTTCATTTTTTCTTCAATAAGTTGAACAAATCTTTTCATGAATTTTAAAAAATAGTTCTTTTTTAACCCGAATGTTAGAAAGTGAAAAACGAACACTCCATTTTCTAAACTAAAATTTTTAAGTTAAAAACGCATCTGATTATAACGGTTTAAAGCTAACTGACCTTCCTGAGTTTTACTATAAGATGCGATCAATACCATATACTGTTCTACCGCAAGATGTTTGCTCTTAATCTCCTCATAATTTCTGCCTAAATTCCAGCGAACCCTGGGGATATCTTTTTCATCAGGATACTCATCCACGATCCAACGATAATAATAACTGGAACGCTCTGGTTCCTGAAAAATATTATAGACTTCAGCGATGACGCGTAACACTCTAGGCGTAAACCGCTGATTTTTATGCTCTGCGATGGCGCGGTCCATGCCGCCGGTTTTCACCCAGCCAGAAAACCAATGAAAAAACCAAACGACGATTAAAAGAAGAAAAAATATTTTTTTCAATTTTTTAAAGGTTGTAAATAAGAAAAATCAGCGATCTCTTTAAAGAGAGATTCTAAAAGAGACAGTAAAGACAAACGATTTAGAGAAAGCGCGGGGTCTGGATCCATGACCATCACTTTCTCAAAAAAATTGTCTAAAAATTCGCGCGCGCTCATCATTTCAAAAAGCGCCTCTTCATATTTTTTTTCCTGAGTTAAACCAACTATTTTTTTTGAACTGCTCTCTAACCAAGATTTTAAAGCCTGTTCCTCTAGGATTTTTAATAGCTCTGGGTTTAAAGACTCTTTAGAATAAGAAATTCCTTTTTCTTTAGCTTGTCTTAAAATATTACTTAACCGCTTATAGGAGATGGTAACAGCTTCAAAATTTGGCTGGGTGCGGGTAACGTGTAAGGCGGATATTTTTTTCTTTAAGTTTAAAACCTGAATGCCGTTAGCGTCTTTCTCTAGAAAATTTTTGGTTACAGCTAAAATTTCATCCTGAAAATAACCCTGATCCTGCATTAAAAGCTGAAAACGCTCTCTTAAAAAATCTAATACCTGCTGCGCATGATTTTCCTTGGAATTAAGATTAAACTGCTTCACAGAACCTTGAACTAATTCTTTAAGCTCTAACTCCCAATTTCTTTCTAAAATAATTCTTAAAAATCCTGTGGAAGCGCGTTTCAAGCCATACGCGTCAGAACTGCCGGAAGAGACTCTGCCCACTAAAAAGTTCCCTACTAAATGATCTAACTTATCCAAAAAAGCGAGCATGCTGCCTAAAAGGCTGGCTGGCAGTTCCCCTTGAGCTGTAAGAGGGTAATAATGCTCCTGGATTGCTTGGGCCACCATCTTATTTTCACCATAATGATTGGCATAAATAAAACCCACAATACCTTGCAGTTCTGGAAATTCGTAAACCATATGGGTGGAAAGGTCGAATTTAGATCGTTCAATGGCTCTTTCCAAAAGAGTTAAATCCAGTTCGCTGTTCTTTGTTTCTGATGGAAGAGCATTTAAAAAAATTTTAGAAAGATTTTTCATTCTTTCTATTTTATGCGCAATGGAACCTAGCTGCTCTTGTATAAGAATAGAAGAGGCTTTATTTATATGGGCTTCCAAAGGAAGCTTCAAGTCTTCCTTTAAAAAGAACTCCGCATCCGTTAAGCGGGCAGTTAGAACTTTTTCATAACCTTTGCGCACAATCTCCTGATGCTCGGAAATGCCGTTGCGGATCCCAATAAAATGAGGCATGAGTTTACCAGACTCGTCTAGGATAGAAAAAAATTTTTGATGTTTTTTCATGCAGGTGACAAGAATTGCTTGAGGTAAAGCTAAAAATTTTGGATCAAAATTGCAAAGCAGGCTTACTGGGTGCTCTACCAGCCACAAAACTTCATTTAGCAGATCTTCAAAATTTTGAAGCTTGCCTTTAACCTTATTAGCCAAATGATTGCTGGTATTCAAGATAGATTCCCTGCGGGCTCTTGGATCCACAAGGATACAATTATTTTTAAGCGTATTTAAATAAGCCATTGGAGAAGAAATAGCAATGTGCTTAGAATATCCTCTTAAACCAAAAGTTTTGTTAGAGGACATGATGCCTGCAATATTGAGACGTAAAATCTCATGATCATAAAGAGCCAGCAAATTACGAATCGGACGGGCAAATTTAAAACGTGAACTATTCCAAACCATTTTTTTAGGAAAAGGTATCTCTGGCATAAGAGCTAAAAAAAGCTCTTTTAAAATTTTTTGCGCTTTTTCACCTGGAAAGCGTTTCAGAAAACATAGGAACTCTTCCCCTTTTTTCATGCGTATTTGTAAAGATTCAATAGAAATATCTTGAGACCGGGAAAACCCAAGGGCTGCTTTGGACCATTCGCCGTCTGAATTCTTTGCGGCTTTCAATGAAGGTCCCCATATTTCCTGTGAGCTGGTTTCAGTTTTAGCAGAAATTCCTGTAATTAAAAGAGCAAGCCTCCTGGGGCTGCCCAGAACTGTTATGTTTTCAAATTCAAGTTTTTTAGAACGCAAAAAATTTTCAGAAAATGCGCGCATGCTTTCCAAAGCCGGCTCAATGTACAAAGCTGGAATTTCTTCAACGCCTATTTCTAATAAAGCTTGTTTTGTAAGAATGGTCTCTTTCATCATATAGTTAAATCAAAATCATGCGTTACGACCCCAAAACCAACATGTTAAGAAATGGCTAGCCCTACCCTTGAATACATTTCCTTTAACCATGATTCGGCTTGGAGATGGATTCTAAATATTTTTTAGCCACTGCGCTTGCCTGAACGCGTACCCTGCCGATCATATGAGTTCTTTCCCCTTGGGATAGAACTCCCCTGGCATCCAAAAGGTTAAAAACATGTGAAGCTTTCATTACTGAATCATAAGCCGGCAAAATACAATTTTCTTTAAGCAGCCTAAAGCACTCCACTTCCTCTTCCGCAAATCTCTGTTGAAGAAGTTTTGGGTCGCTCAGTTCAAAATGATACCTTGAAAATTCTTTTTCCAACTGAAAATGAATTTCCCCATAGGTCTGTTTGTTGTCCCAGAGGATTTCAAAAATATTTGATTTTTTTTGAGAAAACATGGCCAAACGTTCCAACCCATAAGTAATTTCCACAGAAATTGGATCTAAATCAATGCCGCCTACTTGCTGAAAATAGGTAAATTGAGTTATTTCCATGCCGTCCAGCCACACTTCCCAGCCAAGACCCCAAGCTCCTAAAGTAGGGGATTCCCAGTCGTCTTCCACAAAACGAATATCATGTTCTTTTCTCTTAATGCCAACAGCTTCTAAAGATTTAAGATAGGTTTCCTGAATATCTTCCGGAGAAGGTTTAATCAAAACCTGATATTGGTAGTAATGGGTAAGACGATTAGGGTTTTCTCCGTAACGGCCGTCTGTGGGTCTCCTGCAGGGTTCAACATAGGCCGCAGCCCATGGTTCAGGGCCTAAAGCTTTAAGAAAGGTGGCTGGGTTAAAAGTGCCAGCTCCTTTTTCCAGATCATAAGGCTGCCAAATCAAGCACCCTTCCTTAGACCAAAACTTTTGCAAAGCCATAATAATCTCTTGTAAGTTCATAAAAATTAAACTTTAGGACAAGGAAATCTTTTTCTGAAAAATCTCTGTTTTTAGAGGTTTAGATAAATACAAAGAAAGATAATTTTCCGTTAGATTTTCTACGCGCCCCATCTCCTCTTTAGAAAAAAGTTCTGCCTTTGAATCCCACGCTCCTAATTTTTTAAACAGATCCTTTTCATCTGAAGAATAGGATCTCCACACAGGGTGATGGCCTAAACTATAACCTAAGATTTTTAACAAAAGCAATGTGAAACGGCAGCGCGCTAAAGTAGGAAATTGAGTTTCTGCCAGTTGGCTTAGAGTAGAAATAAAAAGCTCATATTCTTTAAGATTAGGGTAAAATGGCTGGGTCAGCATTTCTAAAATCTCACAGACCTTGTAGGCCTCAACCACCTTTTCCCAATGATCTTGTAAAAAAGGAAACTCTTTTAAAATTTCACCGGTAACAACTCTACCCGGGTCGCGCACCCCGGCTCTTGGGGTTCCATGAAGATAAATCTGAAAACGGCATTCTACAAAAGGAAGCGTTAAACCTCTTAGTTTGGAAGCGCTTTTTTTAACTCCAACCAGCTTTGCTTTAAATTTGCCAAATTCTTTTGTGTAAAGCGTTAAGCGTTTATCAAACTCATTACACTCTTCAGACCGCAGCACCACGCCTTGCACCATTTCAATCATGTCTGATGATTTTTCTTAAATCTATTTACTGTTTTGATTTTTTCAATCTGGCTGGATTTTATTGTCTGTCTCATCAGAGCAGGCCTTTAGCATAAATAATTCCATGTAAGCTTGTCAATAGAACGTCTTCAAAGCAGCAAATCATGACATGGTTGCATCCTTATGCAAGAACATCTGGAGGAGCCAAATTTGGAGCGATTTTTAGAAATATCTTTTTTTGCAAGGCAAACATTTTATCTCGTTCCTTTAAAGTTTTATCTTCAACCCCAACCAAATGCAGTAAACCGTGAAGGATGAGCAAAGCGCATTCCTTAAGAACTGAATGCCCTCCTTGTTGAGCTTGGCGTTTAGCTGTATCCAAAGAGATAACAACATCTCCAAAAGGAACCTCTTTCTTTGATAAAAATTCTTCATAGTTAAAAGCGATTACATCTGTAGTTTTATTGGAATTTAGAAAACGTTTGTTGATCTCTTGAATTTTTTTATCTGAAACAAACAGTATGCAGATTTCCCCATCTTTTCTTAAAATAGGCAACTCTCTCAATACAGCCCGGCTAAAACGTAAAAGCAAATTCTTTTTAGGAATTTTTTTGTTTGTAAAAAAAGCGACCTTCATCAGTTTATCTGATTTTTAGGCTTATTCTTTAGAAGATTCATTTTCAGAATAAGAATCATACGCGTTGATGATTTTTTTCACCAAAGGATGGCGGATAATATCTTCTTCGCTAAATTCTACCACATGGATTTCAGGAATATTTTTAAGCACTTTAAGGCTGTGCACAAAACCAGACCTTGCCTTAAAATCTAAATCAATCTGAGTCACATCCCCTGTAACCACCATTTTAGAGCGTGAACCCATGCGGGTTAAAAACATTTTCATCTGTTCTGGGCTCGTATTTTGCGCTTCATCTAAAATAGCAAAAGCATTCTCTATGGTTCTGCCGCGCATATAAGCTAAAGGCACAATTTCAATGGTTTCATCTTCTCTGTAAATCCTAAAACGCTCTGGCCCCAGTAAAAGAAAAAAAGCATCGTATAAAGGTTTTAAATAAGGGTTAATTTTTTCATATAGATCCCCCGGCAGAAACCCAAGTTTTTCACCCGCTTCTACCACGGGCCTGGATAAAACAATCTTTCTTACCCTGCCAAACTGCAAAGCTCTTAATGCGGCAACCACAGCTAAAAATGTTTTTCCGGTTCCTGCCGGGCCTACACCCATCACTAAATCGTACTTATCCATAGCTTCCACATATTTTCTTTGCTGCAAAGACTGTGGATAAATTAGTTTTCCATTAGCCCCAATAAAAATTTCATCTTTTGCTGCGGCTGCTTTAGGATAAAGAGTTTTAATACTTTTAGATTGCAAATCCAATTCCCGTTCACCCCCTAAAATTTTAGAATTTTTTAATTCTGTTCTTTCAGAACGGATTCTGCCTTTAAGTTCTTCTAAAGAAGCGATCGCCTCATCCACCTTTTTTGTGCTTCCCCGTACCGCTAAAGTAGAAGAACGCGCAAAAATCTGCACCCCAAACTTTCTTTCCAGCTCTTTTAAATTAGTGTCGTGCTCCCCGCACAAAAGCAGGGTTTCTTCAATATCTCCTAAAAAAACTCTTTTGGTTACCATTTTAAAACCTTTTTCTAGAATTAAACCCGAATCATGCTTTCACCGGGTTTAACCGCAATTTTTTTCCCACAGTTTAACAATACCCTCTAAAGTAAGGTCAGGAAAAATCATCTCTTTCTTAATAGTTTTTGAATCTTGGCTTATTAAGGAAGCAAGCCCGCCTGTGGCTATAATTTTTGTATTTTCCCCTAACTCTTTTTTTAATCGCTCTACCATCCCATCCACAAGAGCGATATAGCCAAAATAAAGCCCGGACTGAATCGCCTCAACAGTATTTCTTCCAATAACCTTAGCGGGTTTTTGAATGGCAACCTTAGGCAATTTCGCAGTGTGAAGGCTCAGGCTTTCAGAAGAGAGATTTGGGCCAGGCACAATCACCCCGCCGGCATATTCACCCTTTTTTGTAACACAATCAAAAGTAGTGGCTGTGCCAAAATCCACCACGAGACATGGAGCGCCAAATTTCAAATAAGCGGAAACAGAATTTACAATGCGATCTGCCCCTACTTCTTTAGGATTTTCATAAAGATTTTGAATAGGAATTTTTGTTTTCTCATCAATAAAATAAGCTTTAAGATTAAAATAAGAAAATGCGGCATCCATAAAAACTTGGCTTAAAGGCGGAACCACGCTGGCAATGGCTAAAGCTTTTATTTTGTCTCTCTCAATAGCTTTATAGTGAAGCAGGTCAAGGATCTTTGTGCCAACCTCATCTGCTGTGGCGGTTAAAGAGGTAGAAAGTCTCCAAGAAAATAAAGGAGATGAGTAGCCAAAGTTCACAGAATCTAATTTTGAACGCAAAAGTTTAGGATTTTCTTTTGAGCCATGAACCCGAAACAAGCCTATAGTAATATTCGTATTGCCAATATCTATTGCAAGAAGCATGGGTTAGTTTTTTACTATGCCTGCTGACATAATTAATTTTAAAGCCTTTTCCGGCGGCATGTCTAAAAATTCCACTTGAGTTTTAGCCACGATCAACATATTACCAGAAATCTGAAAAGAATGGGGCAAATAAACCACAATTTGTTCTTCCCCATTGTGCATAAATGAAGCCGTCTCCTGTGTGATGAAGCCAACTCTTTTAAAGCCCAGATTAGGAAAATTCACAAGAACCGCTCGAGAAAAAAATTTTTCTTTTCCAAAAAAAGAATTAAGTATCTCCCGAATACTGCCATAAATACCTTTAATTAAAGGGCTGCGAAAAAACTGTTTTTCAATCCAATGTAGAAAAGCGGCTCCAACCCAAACAGAAGAAAAATAGCCTGCGCAAGTAATTAAAAAAATGGTTAAAAGAAAGCCAATGCCGGTCAACAAATTCCCCTGACCTATCCAAGGCTCTAATAACTTATTCCCTAATTCATCTATTTTGGCAAAAACAGCGTAAAAGAGATAAACAGTTAAAACTAAAGGTGTGAGGAAAAGAATGCCTCTAAAAAAATATTTTGTTAAAGATTTAATCACTTCTTCTTTGAGTCAATTTGAGGCTCTGTGAGGGATTTTGGATCTAACACTTTTTTAATTTCTTCTTCGCTTAAAATTTTTTCTTCTCTAACCACTTGGGGAATCGTCTTTTTTTCTTTTAGAGCTTTTTTAACCACTTCTGCCGCGCGCGCGTATCCTATATAAGAATTCAGCGCTGTTGCCAAAGAAGGACTAATTTCCGCATAATGCTGACAATGATCTTGATTTGCAACAATTCCCTTTACGCAGCGATTCGTAAACTCTCGAACGCTATTCTTCAAAATTTCTATGGAAAAATTAATATTAAAAGTCATGACAGGCATCATCACATTTAGTTCCAGCTGGCCTGCTTGCGCTGCCATGGAAACAGTTAGTTCATTGCCAACAACTTGAAAACAAACCATGTTTAACATTTCTGCCATGGAAGGGTTCACTTTCCCGGGCATAATGCTTGACCCAGGCTGGACTGCAGGCAGCACAATCTCTGCAAGACCTGTCAAAGGGCCGGAACAAAGCAAACGGAAATCATTGGCAATCCGGCTAAGCTCTAGCGCAAGTAGTTTAAGAACAGCCGCTACAGCAGCCGCTGGAAAATTGGACTGCATCGCTTCCCTCATATCCTCTGCGCAATGGAAATTAATCTTTGTCCAATCCTTTAAATAACCTGCTACCTTAAAACGATAATCTGGATGGGTATTAAGCCCAGTGCCCACAGCGCTGCCGCCAATGCCCAGCTCTTCTACTAGAGCTGCCACAGCCTGCGCTCTTTCCCTGCATTTTTTAATAGTTAGAGAATAAGCTGTAAACTCCTGGCCGAGACGAATAGGCACAGCATCCTGCAAATGGGTGCGGCCAGATTTTAAAATTTTATCAAACTCTCTTCCTTTATCTCCTAAAGCGCTTTCTAAATCTTTTAAAACAGGAATTAATTCTTCTAAAAGCAAGCGAGCGCAAACCCGCATGGAAGTAGGAAAAACATCGTTTGTGGATTGAGCCATATTCACATGATCATTAGGATTGCAAAGTTTATAATCCCCGCGTTCGCTCCCTAAGATTTCTATGGCGCGGTTAGCTAGAACCTCATTCACATTCATATTAAAAGAGGTGCCAGCTCCCATTTGAAAAACATCCACTACAAACTGATCCCGCCAAAGACCTTTAAGAACTTCATCCGCGGCTTGCGCTAAAGCCTCTGCAATTTCTTTTTTAAGAAGCCCCAGCTCTTTATTGGCAAGAGCGCAGGCTTTTTTCACCATAACAAAAGAATCAATAAATTTTGGATGAGCTTTTATTCCTGAAATAGGAAAATTTTCAATGGCTCTTTGAGTCTGAATGCCCCAAAAGGCTTCTTGCGGAACTTCTTTTTCGCCTAAAGAATCTTTTTCAGTTCTAACCATGACCTTTTTCATTTTTCTATAAACTCCCTAATCAATTTCACAAGAATATTTTGCAGTTGCCAAACTCATACGCAAACAAACTATTTGAGTTAAGAAACTACCTGCTGCCGGCGCAAGATTTCTGTAAGTTCTTTCACGGAATCAGCTGATTTTTGCAGAGCAATTCTCTCTTCAACAGTAAGGTTAAGCTGTAGGATCTGTTCTATCCCCCGTTCTCCTAATTTGACAGGAACTCCAACAAAAAGATCTTTAATCCCATATTCTCCTTGCAGGAAAACTGCGCAAGGAAGAATTCTTTTTTTATCTTTTAAGATCGCTTCAACCATGGCTGCAACCGATGCTGAAGGAGCATAAAATGCGGACCCTGTTTTTAAAAGTTTAACTATCTCAGCTCCGCCTTCCGCAGTTCTTTTGACAATTGCATCCAGCTGCTCTTTTTTCAATATCTCGCCTATAGGAACTCCGGCAATGGTGCAATAACGTAGGATTGGCACCATGGTATCTCCATGCCCGCCCAAAACCATGGTTTGCACATCTTCTACAGAAACCTGAGCAGCTTCTGCAATAAAAGTAGCCATGCGCGCAGAATCTAATACCCCAGCCATGCCAATCACCCGATGTTTAGGAAATCCAGAAACTTTTAAAGCTACATAACACATGGCATCTAAAGGATTGGACACTACAATTAAAATCGCATTAGGAGAAGTGCGCGCTACCTGTTCTGTAACCGCTTTAACAATGGCTGCATTGGTATTTAAAAGATCATCGCGGCTCATGCCTGGCTTTCTTGGGATTCCCGCAGTAATTACTACCACGTCAGAATTAGCAGTATCACTATAATCAATAGTTCCCTTTACAAAAGTATCATATCCATAAATAGGACCAGATTGTAAAATATCTAATCCTTTTCCAGCCGGCATGCCTTCTGTAATAGGGATATCCAGAATAACCACATTGCCCAACTCTTTTTCCGCTAACCTTTGCGCCAAAGTTGCTCCCACATTGCCAGCTCCAATCACACTAATTTTTTTCCTTGCCATAATGATTCTCCTTAAGCTCATGCCAGTCATGAGTTGTGGGTCATGAGTCATGAGAGAGTAAAAAATTGTTAAGACATTTTTTCCTGTCTAGAGCAGGATGTAACAGTATGTTATAGTAGAATATTTTTCTCTATATTCCTAATATATTTTAAAGACAATATTATAAATTTGAATTGATTTATCAACTATATTAATAAATTAACGATTGCTAAATATTTTTATTAGAGCAGTGCTCCTAATAAAATGGTTGATTCTGATTTTTTTGCAGTTGGTTTTCTATATGCCGTTTTTTTCTTACTACTGCCTACTTTTTCCAATATCTTCTCAATTACATTTTCGTTCATAATTCTTTATTGCGAATGAATCGCCACCTCAATTATCAATATTTTTTCGAAGATCATATTATATTAAATCTTACTTTGAATGACATTTATCTTATACCTTTTAAAAATCTGCATCTAAGGGGATAATCAAAAACGGCAACGGCGCATCTATTGAGTACCCTTAGTTTGTTTCAATAAAGCTCATTCCTGAATATATTTCACAAAAACTTTTTCTCTGGATTTTTTAAGTAATATACTATTATCGCGCATCCGCTTCTCAATCCATTCGTCACTATATCCCTTCGCCTTGTATAACGCCATGGCTCTCTTTGTCGCTAGCTCTAGGTTCTCTATCTCCTGAATCCGCTCATAACCGACCCGAGCCAGCCAGCGTTTAAACGGCTGCATTGGGGGATGGAATTGACTGGATAATACGAAAAATACCTTCTGTATTGGCATAATTAAGCTTTTGATCTCTTCCAGAAGTCTTGACAGAAAGGGGGATGACAATTTGTCCCCACCCTTTGCCAAGCTCATTGTCCCGCTTACGCATCTTCTTGATATAGTCCTGAATATTGGGTGAATCAGTTAGCGTAAAAACGATGTCGTTAACCACAAACCACCATTCATTGCTATAGATGGTCTTTCTAATTTCTCGTTTCCGAAAAATTGCAATTTTAGCCATATTTATTTCTTTATTCATGTTTTCTCATTTCGACTCATAAGAACCCTGACCAATTACATCTGCCATGGTTCGCCTGACCATGAAAGTTGGCGGTCTGTCGCTAACAACGTTCGAACCATTTTTGAAAAGACCTTGAAGGAGGATTCTTGACCATACTCGCCATGCCCTCCTTTCACGCTCCCTCCTGCCTTCGCTCCGCTCCGGCAACCAAGTCGGTCACTTCGTCTCGCTTTGCTCGCCGTAAACCAATAAGGAAGTTATGCCTTTATAAATTTAGAATTTCGGCTCTTCGGAAACTTCTTTTAAAACAACAAAGAAATTATACAAAAAAGTCAGGTTGTTTTTATTCTCGTGTTTTCAAAAATAGGTATAATGAAACTCATAAAATTTGGAGGACAAAATGACTCATCTTATTACAACCGAAAGTATAGAAAGAAAAATTTTCATTATCCGAGGACATCGAGTAATACTCGATAAAGACCTTGCTGTCTTATATGGTGTTAAGGCAATAGCATTGAGGCAGCAGGTTAAGAGGAATAGAGACCGTTTTCCAGCAGATTTTATGTTTCAATTGACCAAAAAGGAAGCTGAAATTTTGGTATCACAAAATGTGATACCATCCAAAAGAAGTTTGGGCGGGTATCTTCCTTATGCTTTCACTCAAAATGGGGTAGCGATGTTGTCGAGTGTTTTAAATAGTAAGAAAGCCATTCATGTGAACATTCAAATTATGAGAGCATTTACGCGTCTTCGAGAACTGATCTCTACTCACAAGGAATTGTCTCATAAATTGGCAGAATTGGAACGCCGAATCGAAAACCATGATGAGCATATTCATTCGCTTTTTGAAGCAATTCGTCAATTAATGTCTCCGCCTGAACCTAAGAGAAGGCGGATAGGTTTTAGAAAAAACTAAAAATACCACCAGAATTCTAAATAGGAGGTTGTAATGAAAACAATATGGTCTACGATTATTTTGATGGTTCTGTGCAATCCTATAATGGGTGAAAATATTTTTCCAAAGCTTGAAGCACTTGGTATAGATGAGAAGACCAATTACATTATTGGAATTCCAAAATCCAGAACGGATTCTAACGAATCCAATACTGTCCGAAAAACTCTATCCAAAATGGATGTGGATAAAAACAAGCTTATTATTACCCGGATAGATGGAAAGTTTTACTGGACAAGCAGGGAAAATCGACAACTGGATCATAATGTCTCTGGGGTTTATGATTATTTTTATTTACCGGATGGTGCAGGGTACATTAAAGCGTGCAAAATGAATAATAAGCTTGTCTATATGGAGCATGTCCATACAGGTCTTTCAATAATAACCTATTGGGGTGAATTAGAATTAAAATGATGCTGTTCAATAAACCATTAAATCACAGTATTTTCCTTTATGTTTAAATTTGGAAAACACGATCAGTTTGACACATGGCTTTCAAGATTGCAGGAAATTGCATATCACGATTGGCTTTGTGCCAGACTAACATTAAATCTAGGATATTATAAGCAAGCCAATTGGATGATAAGTCAAAGCATGGAAAAATATATGAAAGTCCTTTGGGCAAAGGATCGAAAGTTTAAATCAGTCAATGAATTAAAAGAAAGATTAAAGAGTCTTTCAAAAAATCATGATTTACATGACATTTTCATAAGCTTAGATAAAAATTATAGAGATGCATTGGGTAAGTATAAGGTTTCTTTTTATGTGCCATCGGCTTTGAGATATGGAGAATATAACTATGGCTTAGGTTTTTCTAATAAGATGTTTAAAGAATGTGAGAATTTTATAAGGCAAATCCGAGTATGGTTGTCAGACGTACCTAGTGGTAGTATTTTAGATGATTATAATAGAACTATTCATGTTTTTTCTACTGTAAAACATAAAAAAGCTATTGAACTTATTAAGGGAATCTTGTCATTAGTTAGACGGATGCCAACAAAGAAAGAAAGGAAGGAAGTGAAACGTATTCTTAATTTTCTCTAGATCATATTTTTAGATATGAATCGAGATGTTTTTCTAATCATCAAAAACCGAAGAGCCGAAATTCTAAATTTATAAAGGCATAACTTCCTTATTGGTTTACGGCGAGCAAAGCGAGACGAAGCGACCGACTTGGTTGCCGGAGCGAAGCGAAGGCAGGAGGGAGCGTGAAAGGAGGACATGGCGAGTATGGTCAAGAATCCTCCTTCAAGGTCTTTTCAAAAATGGTTCGAACTTTGTTTTGGAGGAAAAAAACCTAAATTTTGAATGAAAAAAACCTTACAAACTTATCGCGCGCAAAAGTCCCGCCTCGTCGACGGGCAAGCCTTTTTTCTTTCTTCTTCTACTTCTTTAGGTCAACTTCCTTATTCTTCGCTCTTTCGCCAAAACTCCCTTTCGGAAATGTGGCGGAGGCGGAAGGATTCGAACCTTCGAGTAGCTTGCACCACTACTGGTTTTCAAGACCAGCGCCATCGTCCGCTCGGCCACGCCTCCATTAAAAAATCTCTTTAAGATTAAGTGGTCTGTGCTTTTTCCTTACTTTAAAGGAATAAGAAAAAAGTGCGGCCACGCCTCCTAGAACCTAAACTAAAAGCTATTTTAGCAAAGTTTTTTCTGGTTGTCCTTTTTTTTGGGATGTCTTTAATGGCTTAAACTAGCTTTAATGACAAAGTATATTATAAAATCGTAAAATATTAGCTTTAAATATCATCTGAATTATGAAACTTTACAGCCTAACTGATATTTAAGCTAAAAAAATAAGATGATTTTAGAACGGAAGATATTAGGTCTTTCCAAATATGAATGGCAGCGTTCAGCCCCGCTCATTCTTTATTTTTTCTTTACTACAGTAGGGTTTACTTTAGGAAAATCTGTAAGAGATTCCCTGTTTCTACTCCATCCTCAGCTAGGCCCTAAACTTCTCCCTTACACCTACCTTTGGAATTCTCTTTTTGGATTAATTCCTGCTGTTTTATTAAGTTACTTAAGTTCCCGTTTAAGTTTAAGACTTATAACAAAAGTCTCCTATTTAGGATTTCTCTTGATTGCGCTCCTCTGCCGGTTTCTGGCCATTGGTGGAAAAGCCTGGGAGATTATCACTCTTTATCTTTTGCTGCAAGCGCTGTTAAATATTACTCTTGTCCAATCATGGACACTTGCTTCAGAACTCTTTGATACCCGTGAATCTAAACGAGTTTTCCCTCTGCTTTCTGCCAGCGCCACATTAGGCTCCATTGCTGGCGGCTTTAGCTGTAAAGGATTTATTGTTCTTTTTAATAATACGGAACTTTTTTCCGTTTGGATTTTCTTCTCCATCATTGCCGGACTTCTTCTTTATCAAAAGATTATCCCGTCTCTGCCAGTGATGAGCTCAAAAAAAATTAGAGGATCCTCTAAAAAATTTCAATTAAAAGAAGATCTTAATGAAACCATTAAAAGACCTCTGCCAAAAACTCTATTAATTTATCTTTTGTTCTTAGGACCCGTATTTAGTGTGATCAATTACCAATTTAGCGTGGCATCCACGCTGCGTTATAGTGAAAGCGGTCAACTAACTTCCTTTTTTGGATTTTTTAATGGCATGATTGGCCTGGTCTCTATTATTTTTCAATTTTTACTTACTCCTGTTCTCTTGCGTCATTTGGGAGTCAGTAGAACCATTATTATTCATCCTGCATTTCTAATTTTTTCCACCTTTGTCATGACAATCTCTTTTGGTTTTTATCCTTCCTGCCTTGCCAATGGAGGAAACCTGGTGCTTTTAAACGCCATTCACGATTCTACCTTTGGACTACTTTTAAATGCCTTGCCTCCTTTAACTCGCTCTAAGGCGCGCAATTGGGCTGTGAATATGATTCGTCCTATAACTAGCGGACTTGCTTTCCTTATTCTTACCATCTTTATTCCCCTGCTAAATAACCAAGTATTAGCAGGTCTTTTAATCATACCTTCTTTTATCGGTTTAGTTATTGCCCTAAAAATTAAAAATCTATATGTAACCACTCTGTTGGATACCTTAATGGAAGGCTCTAGGGACGATTTAGAAACTCTGGATGCTTTAAAAACCAAAGAAAGTTTAGAAGCGATGCGCATTGCGATTAATAGTGAGGAAAAAGCCAGAGCCTCTAGCGCTATCCTGATTGCCGCGGAATTAAAGTTAATCTCTCTTTTACCTGAAATCCGCAAATCTCTCAGTTCTAACTCTGCTTTAGTGCGGGCAAGTTCTCTGGAAGCTCTTGGGCTTTTAGGAAACAAAACAGATATCCCTTCCATATTAGTTCTAGCAAAAGATCCGGACCCATCTGTTAGAAAAGCAGCGATTGAAAGCGCTGGCCTCTTAAAGTCAGAGTTCCAAAATTTCTTACCCTTCTTGAATGACCCGGATCAGGAGGTAAAAAAAGCAACGATCATATCTCTCCTCAGACTAACTGATAAAGATGGGATAGAAATTGCATATAAGACTCTGGATATGATGATTTTATCAGAAGAGCCAAAAGTGCGAGCCATGGCGGCAAAAATTTTAGGAGAAACTCGTTTAGCGGATTTTACGCCATCGCTCCTCTGGCTGCTCAATGATTCAGATTTAATTGTAAAACGCAGAGCCTGCAGGGCTCTGGGAAAAATTGGCAAACCTGTGGGTTCTGGAAAATTAGTGCAGCTCTTAGGGGATCCTTATTTGGAACAAAACGCTCGCTATAATTTAGTATATGGAATAGGAGAAAAAGCCATTCCAGCTTTAACAGACGGTTTAGAAAGCAGCACAAAGGAGATCCGAAGAGGTTCTGCAAAAACTTTAGCTAAAATCGCCAATAAAGAATGTGAACAAATTTTTATGCGTTTGCTGGATGACGATGACCCTCATATTTTAGATGCTTGTTTAGAAGGACTGGCTGCTTATCGGTCTAAAATCGCAAACAAAGAAATGGAGGATAAAAAAGAAAAATGGTCCCCATTTAATGAAGATGTTAAAAAACAACTTAAAAAAATTGCGATTCTCCAAACAAAAAATTCATATCGCAGCCATAAAGGCGCTGTGCTGCTCCAAAATCGTTTCCATGGGATTGTTGGAAAATTTTTAGTAGAAATAGTTAAAGAAGATGGGTTTTCCTCCTTAAAAAGAGCTGTTTTATCCTTAAGCCTTTTAACCCGTCCAGAAACTGCTTTAGAAATTTGGAACCATCTAGAAAAAGCCAAAAATAAAGAATTATCTCTTGCCTTAGAAGCCTTTGAAAATTTAGGAGCACAGGAGCTGATTCAGCCTCTTCTTCCATTTTTTGATCCACAAGAAAAAGATCAATTTGAAAAATGGGCACTAGAAATTCTTAAAGAAGAACGGATTGATATCCATTACTTTCTGGAATTACTATCCACTCACCACTCTGATGTTATTCGGGCCGCATGCGCCTTTGCTCTACTAAAGGATGCTCCTGAGGAAAGCTCCTTATTAAAATCATTCAAAAAGGACAAAAGCCCTATCGTAGTTGAAGTTTTCGCAACAGCTCAATAATGTATCAGAATTTTGACTAACTTTAAATTATTCCAAGAGAGCATACCTAAAAACAAATATCTAAGCGCAATTGAACTGCCAAAAGCAGAGTGTTATAATGAAATTTAATGATCACAACTATTGAAAAAATTATTTTTTTAAGACAAGTGCAACTCTTCCAACATATTCTTAGAGATGAATTAAGTCACATTGCTTCGATCAGTGAAGAAATCCAAATTCAGCAAGGCGCCACCATCTTTAAAGCAGGGGATGAAGGAGATGCTCTTTACCTGATTATGCAAGGAGAAGTTAAGGTGGTGGCGCCAGATGGCCGCACCATTGCAGTGCTTATAACCCCAGAATGTTTTGGAGAAATGGCTATTTTAGATGAAGATAAACGTTCTGCCACAATCATTGCAGAGACAAATTGCGCTTTTCTTAAAATTACCAGAGATGATTTTAGGGAATTAATCCTAGAACAGCCTGCGATTGCCTTTGAACTATTTCAAGTGCTTACCGCAAGGCTGCGTCAAGCGATTGACCAACCACTTGTCCCTACCTTAACAGAATCGAGTGAGCCCCGGTAAGTTTGACAGAATAAAAGAAATTTTAGTATATTTATTAGATGGTTTTAGAAACAGTTACAAGTTCAAAAAGCACTTTCTGCAAAACAAATCCCCATGCTCGAAGCTGGTATGTAGTGGATGGCAAGGATCAGGTATTGGGCAGACTATCCACATCTATTGCCATGCTGCTCATGGGTAAAAATAAACCAACTTATACCACTTCGCAAGATCTGGGAAATTTTGTGATAGTAGTCAATGTGGATAAACTTCGCCTAACAGGAAACAAAGTAGGACAAAAACATTTTTTTCATCACACACAATATCCTGGCGGCGCGCGAATAACACCTTATCAGGAATTAATAAAAGAAAAACCAGAGAGAATGCTCTATTTATCAGTAAAAAGAATGCTTCCCAAAAACAAAATGTCTTCCAGACAAATATTAAGATTAAAAATGTACAAAGGCTCTACGCATCCCCACGCAGTGCAAAATCCAGTTAAATTGGAAGTAATCTCATAATGGAACCTGAAACAAACCTAGAACAACCTAAAGCTGTTATAAAAGGATCATCATCCAATAAAAAGATGATTTGGGCAACTGGCAGAAGAAAATCCGCCATAGCTCAAATACAAATGGTTGCTAGCAATAACAGCGGAAAAATAAAAATTAATGGTCAGTCTGTGCAGGAATATTTTAGAGGCAATCAAAAACAGGCTTTAGTTGCCACCCAATCTTACCAACTGGTTAAAAATGCATCTAATTTTGATTTTAACGTAAAAGTAACTGGCGGAGGGATTACTGGCCAGTCAGAAGCTATCCGCTACGGCATTGCCCGAGCCTTAGTTCAATTTGATCCAAAAATTAAAACAATTTTAAGAAAAGAAGGTTATCTTACCCGTGATCCACGCGCAGTGGAAAGAAAGAAATCTGGTCAGCCAAAAGCAAGAAAAAGATTCCAATACTCCAAACGATAATCAGCAACTACTTGCTGATTCACTTTTATGCCTAGCGCTACAGCAATCAAAAAGTCTGACCAACCCATAGATACAACCCACAAAGGATTTCTCTCTAAAACTATTCTTTTTAACTGCAATTGCCATTCCTTTGATGAGGTAGAGAGACAACTGCTAAAAGCGATCCATTGCTCGCTCGCCCAGGCAAGAGAATATTCTTGGATAGTTCACACTAAAGGAAGCGCTGTGGTTTATACTGGGCCAAGGGAACGCTGCGAAGCTGTTGCTGGCGTTTTAGAAGATATAGGATTAATCGTAAAGGTGAGCGAATAAACTTTTAAAAGACTATTGAAGTAAAGAGCAATAGAGTTTCCCTTTTTCTATCTTTAAAGACAACTGTTCTAAAGAGTCCCCAGCGCAAGGGCCTGCCACACAGTACCCAGTTTCAGGATCGTAAAGGGCTCCATGATTTTTACAAAGCAGAAATTTTTTATCCTCACTAAAAAAATCATTATCCCCCCAATCTAAGGCTAAAGAGATATGAGAACAGCGATTTACATATCCAAAAAATTTACCTTTATAATTTATGATAAACCCTTCCAGATTAATTGCGCCTTTTTTAAGAACAATTTTTTTAGATTGAAAAGGTAAAATTTCATCTTCTCTGCCAACAAAAATAGTTTTCATGTAATTTTAACCAAGATTATGCATTAGGAAATGGAATTCCCCTAATCATAATGAAGTTGGATATTTTTATAAATGATTAGGGGAATTTATAAACTGCTAGTTAACTAAAAACTTCAAATATTCTGGTTTAATACCACCGAATTAAAGGTAAGTGGGTTGAACCAGCCATAAAGATTAGCATGGGGATTGAAAGCCATGTATTCACTCTAGAAGCAAGAAATGCTCTTCTGGCTAATTCTGTCTTCTCCACTCCCTCTTGAACCGGCACCAAGCCTAATACTCTTTTCTGCGCAGGCCAAATAATGCCCCAAACATTTAAAAGCATAATAACCCCGAGTCCACCCCCAACCCCAATCGCATAAGCAGGATTAGTTATTACGCCTTGACGACGATAAAGAACAAATAATACAACTGCCATTAAAATAACTATAACTGAAATAATCCCAGCTAAAATCCTTCCATTATTCAATATCCCTTCTGGTCGAATTACGTTATAAATAATCGCGTAAGTAATGCCTATGACAAGAATCCATGTCATTAAAGGAGTCCATGCGCCAGAGTCCGGCTCCCCATGCAATATACTTACATAATAAAGAAAACCAGAAAGTACCGTTACCACAGCGCCCCAGCGAAAGAACCAAAGAGTAGGAGGAATAAGTTTTGGATTTACTTTAGGTTTTACATCCGCTTCTAAAGTTTTTTGAAAATTCACATTGACCAGATTAAACCAATATAAAAATCCAATCCAGGTAATGCCAGCTAAAAAATGCGTAACGCGCAGAAAAAACTCAAACACTACTTTTGGCGTTAAAATTGAAAAATCCATAAACCCTCCTTAAAATCTAAAATTAAAACTGTTTAAGAATATTATAAATATCCTACTTTTTTGTCAACTTAAGTATCGGTCTAAAAGCAGTTACAATCTGTGAATGCACTTTTCCATTAGAGGCAAGGATTTGAAAAGGTGAATCTAGGATAGCGCTCAGACCTTTGAAATCAGAAATTTTTCCGCCTGCTTCTTCCACAATTAAAATACCGGCAGCCACATCCCAGGGTTTAAGATTAAATTCCCAGAATGCGTCAAAACGTCCGCAAGCCACATAAGCTAAATCAATTGCGGCAGCTCCTAACCTCCGCACCCCTTGACAGCGAACCATCATGCCTTTAAAAAATTTAAGATAGAATTCAGCTTTTTCTAACCTGTCATAAGGGAAACCTGTAACCATTAAACTTTCTTGAAGCTTCGTTGTTTTAGAAATTTGAATGCGTTTTCCATTTAGAAAAGCGCCTTTTCCTTTTTCAGCAAAAAATAATTCGTTTTGCAAAGGATTATAAATTCCTCCAAGAAGAAGTTTTCCATTTAACTCTAAAGCAATAGAAATACAAGCTAAAGAAATTTGATGGGCGTAATTTGTGGTTCCATCCAACGGATCAATAATCCAACGAAATTTCGAGGGAGATTCATAAGGATTAGATTCTTCTGTTAAAATCCTATGGTCAGGAAATTTCTCCTTAATAATGGAAACTATTTTTCTCTCACTCGCTATGTCAATATCTGTCACTAAATTCACAGGACCTTTTTTACTGATTTTTAATTTTGCGCCAAAGCCTTGGCGCAAAATTTTCCCGCTTTCCTTTAAACACAAAAACAAAACCTCTCTCAGCAATTTTTTATTGGTTACTGAATTAATGTTCATTTTTATAAAATTTTATAATGGCTCCGGCTAAATGTTTTGTGGTTGGTTTTTTAGCAATAATTTTTGGATCCCAACCAACCTCTTTTAAAGTTTCTGTGGTAATTGGCCCAATGGAAGCTGAAAAAATATTTTTATTGCCTAATATTTTATTTTTCTGCCGCCTAGTTAGAAGAGAAAAAAAATTCTTAACTGTGGAAGAAGAAGTAAAAGTTATGCAATCAATCATATTCTTTCCCAGCCAATTAAGCAATTCCGAAAAATTCGATCCATCTATAATCGTTCTATAGGTTTCCACCACATCCACAGTCGCTCCTTTTTTTTTCAACTCTTTAGGTAAAAGATCTCTGGCGCTTTGCGCTCGAGGGATGAGAATTCTCTTATTCTTTACTTCAGGCAATGCCTCTAAAATAGACTCTGCCACATACTCCTTTGAGACCAAGGTGACTGGGAATCCAAAGAAAATCATCTTTTGTTTTGTCAAAGGCCCAATAGCGCAAGTCTTTAAGGAAGTTGGACAAATAAAATTTTTATAGATTTTACTAGCCCTTTCCATAAACTTTTCAACCCCGTTTACGCTTGTAAAAATAAGCCAATCATAAATAGACAATGTTTTAATCGCTTTGTCTAAAGGCTTAAAATCTAATGGAGACAAAATTTTAATAGTTGGACACAAAAGCACATTTGCTCCATGGGACTTAAGAATTTTTGCAAAATCCGAAGCCTGATGTTTGGCGCGAGTCACTACAATATTTTTTCCAAAAAGCGTTTTATTTCGAATTTTCATAATGCGGTGTTGATTGCAAAATCAAGGATAGATTTTTAAATTCTTCCAAAGACAAAGTCTCAGCCCTGCGTTCAGAAAAAATTTGAGATTGAACCAAAACAGATTTAAGAATCTCTGCGGAACAGTTAAGAGAATTTTTTAATGAGTTCAGGATCGTTTTTCGTCTGTGCATAAAAGCAGCGCGCACCACTTTAAAAAAATGTTCCTCATCTTTTTTTTCGATCAAAGGATGTTTCAAAGGAAAAAAACGTAATATGCTGGATTCCACCTGAGGCACAGGCTTAAAACAGTTTTTTGAAACGCTAAAGAGTTTCTCCGCATAGGCTTTAGTCTGCACGCTAATGGAAAGAATACCATATTTTTTTGATCCGCTCTGAGAGAGTATGCGCTCTCCTACTTCTTTCTGCACCATCACCACGAGAGTGGTCCAATGATCCCACGCCAAAATTTTTTGCAAAATTGGGGAAACCACGGCATAAGGAAGATTTCCTATGATTTTAACTTTTGACTGATTAGAAACTATTTTACTCCAAGGAAGTTCTAAAAAATCCCCTTGTAAAAGGATTAAATTTTTATAAGATTTTAATTCATGCTGTAAAAAACAATGTAGGTTTGGATCAATTTCTACAGCAATCACCTCTTTTGCTTGTTCCAATAAAAGCCGAGTTAAAATTCCTTTGCCCGGACCAATCTCCAAAACAATATCGTTTTTTGTAATTTTAAGACCCTCAACAGATTGCGCTGCTATCCCTCTATCCTTTAAAAAATTTTGACTTAATTTAACTCTCATATCTTTTTTTAAGTTTAATAAAAAAAATTGATGCGGCTGTGAATAGACTTAAAAGCGTTAAAACTAAACCCATTATAAAAGAAAAAGGCAGATATAAAAAAGTAATATCTTTTACATTCTTATCTATGCCTACTGCCATAAAAGCAAAATTAGCGCGAAATGGATTTTTTTTAAGCCCATCCATATATATTTTCCATCCCGGATAAAAACACTCAGCCAAATAAAGCCATTGTCCATTAAAAGTAGGAGGGAGTTTAAACTCTCTTTTATTAATAGATTTAAAAATTGTATTTAGGAGCATGGGTTGATCTTCTATTCCACGAAAAGAAATTTCTTTTTCTGTTATTAAATTAGATTTACCGCTTATAAGGATTTCCGAATAAGGGTTAAATTTTTTATCTATAATTCTGCGAAGTAAAAATTCATCAGAATCATAAAAACTTGCTTTATTAAAACTACTTGCATAGGGTAAAACTTTTTGATTTAAGTAAGAAGCAAGACTTCGATCTTTTTCCTTGCGATAAAACATCTGAAAGGCGGAGGCGGAAATAATATTCCATAATCGAACTAAATCTTGCGAATCAGATAGCGTGTCGAAAAGTTGATACTTCCAAATTGTTTCTGCTACAGCATACCCTTGAGTTGAAGGAATATGGTAAGGGACAGACAAATTTGGCAACATGACAGATTTTGCATAAAGCCAATCATTTTGGGTTTCAAGTTTTTCCTTACCTAAACCAAATCCCTCTTTTTGATGATTAATTCTTCCAAAAACTTTTATCTGATTTCGAATCTCATGAATTAAACTGGGTCTTAAATGAAAAAAATCCCGTTTGACAAAACCAAAGGGATTCTTATGCGCAAATAAAAAAAGTTCTATAAGAATTAAAAAAGTCACTGCCCATTTAATTTTATTATTTTTAAGTATTTGTAAGCCGCGCGCTGAAAAAACTGCGAAACAAAAAATGGCAACAAATAGCCATTGAGAAGGAAAACGTAAAAATTTAAGACCTGGTATCCATGCCCATAAATAGTAATTTCCAGGAGCGTAAATTCCAAAAGAAAGATAAATTGAAATTAAAAGAACAAAACTAAAAAAATATCTAAGCTCTTTTCTAAAATATTTAAAACCAAATAGCGAGAGAGCTAGAGAAAAAATGCCAATATAAAATCCTGTAATAGTAAGATCCCCTTCGATTGGAAAATTTTGCCAACTCCACAAGGGACTCAATAAAAATCTAATGAATTGTTTGGGCGGTTCTGAAAACAACATCGAAGAAGCAAAAATCATGCCTCCTTGACGGGTGGAAAATCGAACCAATTCACAAAAAGGAAATAGCTGCACGGCAGAAAGGAAAAGAAACAGAATAATTATTGACAACCAACGCTTCAATGGTTTTAAAAAAAAAGATTCATTTAATTTACTTTGATTCAAAAATTCAAGAACCAAATCAAATAAAAAAACAAAAAGTAAGGTGAGATATACAAAAAAAGGATTCCCAGAAAAAAATTGAATAGCTAATGAAATGCTAATGAGTAGGATCGCACAATATGAATTTATGAAATCCCTTTGAAAGAAAATAAGCAATGCGGGCAACCAAATAATACCAGCAAATTGATTAAAGTAAGCGCTATGCAGAAACAAAAAACCATTGAAAGTGAATATTGTTGAAAAAAGAATGGAGGATAAACGTCTAAAACCATAGGCTTGAGCAAAAAAATAAGAAAAAATACCGCATAAATAATAGTGAAAAAAAAGAAATATCTGATAAGCAAGAGGTATTTCAAAAAAACGAAAGAAAAGAGATGGCGGATAAAAAATTGCTTCTCTTAAATTTGCCAAAAGCGGTGTTCCACAATGTAGATAGGGATTCCATAAAGGGAAAACACCCTTTTCCAGAAGTTCTGAAATCAAATGGTTTTGTGGATGATAGGTAAAGAAAAAATCATGGGCTAGCGGAACCCATTGAATAAAGGAAGTTGTCAGTGCAAACCCAAATGTCAAGAAAAAAAACGCTAAACAAAAAATTAAAAGAGTTCTTGATTGCACAAAAAATTGTGCCGTTTAAATTATATAGATAATAAATATTACAAAAAATAAAACAATCTTTTACGATTGATTTGAATCTTCTTCCTCTTCTTTTACAACTGAGGCTACATTGGCAATTTTATCGCCTTCTTCTAAACGAACCAGCCTTACGCCTTGAGTATTGCGGCTAATCAAGCGAATATCCTTGCAAGGGAGACGTATGGCAATGCCTTGAACCGTCATGATCATCACATCATTTTCATTGGTCACTAACTTAATTCCAAGCACTGAACCGTTACGATCAGAAGTTTTTATGGTAATGACCCCTTTTCCCCCGCGCGACTGGTCTCGATACTCTGCCAAATCTGTTCTTTTACCATAACCATTTTCACAGACAGTTAAAAGTGAAGCTTTAGAAGTGGCTGGGGCTACTTCCATGCCAATCACTTGGTCATCTGCATCTAAACGAATTCCACGCACCCCTTTTCCTGACCTGCCGATCACTCTAATTTCAGACTCATCAAATCGAATCGCTTTGCCAAGTTTTGTCCCGATTAGCACCTGCTGTTTGCCATCCGTATGTTTTACGTCCACTAACACATTGCCCTCATCTAAGCCAATGGCAAACACTCCGCTTGTACGAATATTGTCATATTCTGAAAGAGGGGTTCTTTTTATGGTCCCGTTCCTAGTACACATCAAAAGATAAGTTTCTTCCCCCTTCTTTTCTTCAAAAGTGTCTATGGGAATGGAAGAGGTAATTTTTTCCTCAGGTCCTAACTGCACAAAATTCACAATCGCTTTGCCCCTGGCTGTGCGGCTGGCATCTGGAATTTCATAGACTCTTAGCCAATAAAGACGGCCCCGATTGGTAAACAAAAGAAGATATGCGTGTGTATTGGTTACAAAAAGCTGTTCAACGAAATCATCTTCTTTTGTAGCCATGGCGGTCACGCCTTTTCCCCCTCTTTTTTGGGATCTATAAGTATCTAAAGGAATCCTTTTAACATACCCCGCATGGGAAAAAGTAACCACCACATTTTCATCTTCAATCAGATCTTCAATCTCAAATTCGCCTGTCTGAGCTGTAATTTTAGTTCTGCGTTCATCCCCATATTTTTCTTTTAATTCCTTAAGGTCTGCTTTAATAATATCTAAAATCTTTTTTGGATCAGCTAAAATTCCTTTTAAACGGGCAATGGTTTTAATCAGTTCCAAATACTCATCTTCAATCTTCTTTCTTTCTAACCCGGTTAACTGATGGAGTCTCATGTCTAAAATAGCCTGAGACTGAATTTTGGAAAGAGCAAATTCTTGCATCAATCTTGCGCGAGCCTCATCCACGTCTTTAGATTCTCGAATAATTTTTACGATTTTATTTAGGTTGTCTATTGCGATCTTTAAACCTTCTAAAATATGCGCCCGGTCTTCAGCTTTTTTTAATTCAAATTTGGTCTTTCTAACAATCACAATTTCCCGATGGCGCACATATTGATGCAGCACTTCTTTAAATGGAAGCACTCTTGGCCGTCCATCCACAATCGCCAGCATAATCACGCCAAACGAAACTTCCATTTGGGTCAATTTAAATAATTGATTAAGAACTATATTGGCATTGCCGTCTCTTTTTATTTCAATCACCACGCGAATCCCTTCTCTGGAGGATTCATCCCGAATGTCAGAAATGTCAGTTATTTTTTTATCCCGGACTAAAGCCGCGATTGTTTCCTGAAGAGTGGCTTTATTAACCTGGTAAGGGAGTTCATGAATAATAATAGCCTGCCGTCCGCTTTTAATATCTTCAATTTCAGCTTGGGAGCGAATTTTAATAGAACCCCTGCCAGTCTCAAAATAATCTTTAATCCCATTCTTGCCCATAATAATTCCCGCAGTGGGAAAATCAGGACCTTTAACTAATTTTAAAATGTCTGTTGTGGTAATTTCAGGATTATCAATATAGGCAATCAGCGCATCGCAAACCTCGCTTAAATTGTGCGGCGGGATATTGGTAGCCATGCCCACCGCAATTCCAGAGGAACCATTGACTAATAAATTGGGAAGTTTAGCTGGTAAGACCACTGGTTCTTGCAAAGAACCGTCATAGTTAGGAATAAAATCAACCGTCTCTTTTTCAATATCTCCCAAAACTTCCTGGGCAACTGTTTGTAAACGAACTTCCGTATAACGCATGGCCGCAGGAGGATCTCCATCAATAGAACCAAAATTCCCCTGGCCATCTACTAAAGGAATCCGCAAGGAGAAATCCTGCACCATGCGCACTAAGGCGTCATAGACTGCTGTATCTCCGTGAGGATGATATTTTCCTAAAACATCTCCGACCACTCTAGCGGATTTTCTATAGGGTTTACTATGGGCTAAACCCATTTCATCCATGGTGTAAAGAATTCTTCTATGAACGGGTTTTAGGCCATCCCGAACATCCGGCAGCGCCCTTCCCACAATGACCGACATGGAGTAATCAATATAAGAATTTTTCATTTCATCCTCAATATTACGAGGAAGAATGCGTTCAAATTCCATGTTTACCTGTCCTTCTTTTTTAGCCATAACCATCCTTCATAAAAATTTTTGGCGCCAACGGGATTTGAACCCGTGGTCTCTGCCTTGAGAGGGCAGCGTCCTTGGCCGCTAGACGATGGCGCCCTCTATTTTCCAGCACAATTTTACACTAGCTCGAATAATTCAGTTGGATTATTCGGGCTAGAATAACAATTTTTATAAATTAAATCAAACGAGGTTTTAATTTTAAAAAGGGAATTTTAGGAATTTCGTTTATTTTTTTAAATGGCCGCATTGAGCAAAATTACGCAAAGCATGATCTGCCAAAACTAATGCCACCATTGCCTCAACCGTAGCGATTGCTCTAGGCAATACGCAAGGGTCATGACGGCCAGCGCCTTTTAAAAAAGTCTTCTCCCCTTTTATGTTTACTGTTTCTTGCTCTTTACGAATCGTTGCGGTTGGCTTAAAAGCAACTTTCAGCAAAAGATTTTCACCTGTACTAATGCCTCCTAAAACCCCGCCTGCTTTATTGCTGGCAGGTTTTACTTTTCCAGAAGCATCCGCAGTAAAGGGATCATTATGCTGGGAACCTTTTAGTTCTGCCGCCTCTCCCCCTAACCCGATCTCTACTGATTTTGTCGCATGAATAGATTTTAAAGCTTTAAATAAATCCGCGTCCAACTTATCGAAAACAGGTTCCCCTAAACCAACAGGCATGTTGCGAACCGCCACGCCCACAACTCCTCCTAGAGAATCCCCTTCTTTCATCGCCTCTTTAATCAGGCTCTCCATCTTGTTTGCAGCAACCCTATCTGGACAACGAGTGCTATGGGACTCCACTTCTTTTAAAGTAACTTTTTCTGGGTTTACGTTTGCGCTGACCTTACCAATTTGTAAAACATAAGCGATGATCTCTAACCCATAAAATTCTCTTAAAATCTTCTTTGCAATCGCGCCGGCAGCAACACGTCCCCATGTTTCCCTATAAGAAGAGCGGCCTCCTCCCCGATAATCATAAATTCCATATTTAGCCCTATAGGCAAAACCCGCATGTCCTGGCCGGTCTATCTCCTTTAAAAAATCATAATCCTCTGATCGCACATCCCTATTCCAGGACACCATAGTTATCGGAGCGCCAGTGGTTTTACCCTCAAAAACTCCAGAGAGAATCCAGGCAATATCTTGTTCTTTACGTGGAGTGGTGATTCCTGTTTGTCCTGGCTTTCTTCGATCCAATTCGCTCTGAATTTCATCGCAAGTAAATAGTTGGGATACCGCTTCCTTGCCAGATTCAGTTCTTAAAATAATTTTTTCTTCTTTACATTTTAAAGAGAGTAGGGGCGGGCAGCCTTCAATCACTACCCCCATTGCAGGACCATGAGATTCTCCCCAAGTTATGATTTTGAACAATTTTCCAAAACTATCGCCAGCCATATTTTTTAAACCCTTTTAAGATTCTTCCACCAACATAATTGGTATTCCTTCTTTTATCGGATAACTCCTCTTGCAAACCGTGCAGATCAATCTTTGGTTTTGTTCATCCAGTTGAACTGGCGGTCTAGTCTCACATGCCGGACAAGCAAGTATTTTTAATAATTCTTTATCTATCATTTTATTTACCCCCCAAAGCTTTTTTCATAAGTGATACTGGCGGTTTTTCACCTGTCCAAAGAGAAAAAGAAAGAGCTCCCTGATGGATCAGCATGCCTAACCCTCCTAAACAGGCTGCTCCAGAATTTTTAGCAGAAATCAATAAAGGTGTTGCTTTGGAGTAAAGCGCGTCAAAAACAAATAAGCTAGGCGAAATTAAATTCGGGTTTAATTCCACGCTGCTAGGAGTAGCATTCAAAAATAAATCACACTCTCTGATACTATGATTTAAAGCGTCTGAACTAAACTTTTCGCACGTTAAATCAGAATTCGGATACCATTTTTTAAGATGCGCTATTAAATCTTGGGCTCTTTCCAAAGTTCTATTCAAAACTACTATTTTCTTTATCCCAGAGTCCAACAAAGCTACGGCTATTGAATGAGCAGTGCCTCCGCCTCCTAAAATAACAGCTTTTTTGCCTAAAGGATCAAATTTTCCATCCTCTTTTAAAGAAGATAAAAAACCAGGAGCATCCGTATTATCTCCAATTAATCTGCCATTGCGGTTAATAATTGTATTAACCGCTCCTATTTTTTTTGCAAGCGGAGAACATTCATCCAAATAAGGCATAATGCTTTGCTTATGCGGAATGGTCACATTGACTCCAACTAAATTCAGACTTTTTAAAGCTTCTACCGCTCCTTTTAATTTTTCTTCCTTTACTAAAAATGGGAGATAGACAAAATCTAAATTTAATTCTGAAAAAGCATAGTTATGCATCTCGGGAGATAGTGTAAAGTTAATCGGATCTCCAAAAATTCCCACGATTTTTGTTGTTCCTTTAATTGTAAATGAATTCATGAACCACTAACTACCATTTCTTGAACTCTAAAAGTTGGACTTCCTGTAGAACCAAAAAAAGTTAAATCTTCGCAAACCCTGTCAATATTTCTTAAAAGATGGATTAAGTTACCGGCTAAGGTAACCCCTCTAACTCCATATTTAAATTCCCCATTTTCTAACCAAGCTCCGATAGCTCCTACGGAAAAGTCTCCAGAAATAGGATCCGCCATATGAAGACCCATGACATCATAAAGATATAAACCTTTTGTCTCCTTAAGCACCGCTTCCCTCAAATTTTTGCCAGATTCTAAATAAAAATTTGAGGTGCCAGAAGATGGAGAACTTTTAAAACCCGCTCTGGAAGCATTGCCTGTGGATCGTGTCCCATCCTTTAAAGCCGTATAAGTATCGTAAAGAAAATGTTTTAATATTCCATCTTCCAGAACGACTGTCCTTTGGGTTGGCAAACCTTCATCATCATAAGGAGCTGTTGCAAGTCCATGGGTCAAAGTTCCATCATCTATTAACTTAACCATTTTAGAAGCAACATTTTCCCCCATCTTATTCAAAAAAAATGATTTTCCCTTTTGAATGGAATCCGCTAATACCGCGCTGGAAATTAAAGAGAGAAACTCTGCGGCTACGGATGGGTCAAAAATCACAGGAATCTTTCCTGAAGGAATAGGTCTTCCCCCTAACAAAGCCAAAGTTCTTTCAGCAGAGCGTTTAAAAATAAAATCCCAATCTAAATCTTTTTGAAATATTTTTGTTTGGCCAAAACCTCCTTCTTGACGTTCTCCCTCTTTTTCCGCAAGACAGGATACTCCTAACCCGCTATAGGTTCCAGAAAAAGCTCGCTCAATTCCATTGGAATTGATGATTGCCGCATCGCTTAACCCTTCGCTAAAACCAGCCCTTAAGATTGATTTAAGAAACGGAACTTGTTTTAACAAATATGCCTCACCGCTCTTTAAACGATCCTTGAGGCTAGAAATATTACAGCTAAAAATGCTTGTGTCTAAGGAGGGTTCTTCTCTGCTAGTTCCTTCAGCTAAATCAGGTAGTCTTCTAAAGCGATCTGGAGGAAGTGATTTTGCAATCTCTAAAGCGCGTTGAGTAGTTTTTTCTATGCTTTCTTTGGAATCAGCAGTGGTATAAGCATACCCTTGCTGTCCAAATAAAAATTCCGTTTCTTTCTTACTCAAAAAAATAACTCGAATCCCTACCCCTCCACCTTCAGCTTGGCTTAGTTCCTCCAGCTTTTCTTCAGACCAAATCACGGATCTTGATCTTCCTTGACTTAAATATATTTCAAGCTCGCAATTGTTTGGGATTTCTTTTTTTGCCCATAAAAAAATATTTTGAGCTTTCTTAAATAAAGAGGAATTCATCAGAATTATCTTAAGAAAGAAACAGAATCTCTTCTAAGGCTGGTTACTAATTTTCGCAAGTTTTCCGCATCAGGAGAGTTGGGCTCTAATTCTAAAGCTCTTTGCCAAACTTTCTCCCCTTCTTGGGGCATATTCATCAGAACGTAAGTGGCGCCTAATTGATAAAGAGCCTGAGAATTATTCGGATCTTTAGATAGAACTCTCTCACATAGTTTTTTCGACCACCAATAACGTTGTGAATGTAGATTTACCAGCGATTGATAGAGAAGCCTGTCATTAGATAGCAGCCGATAACTTAAACGCGAGGGACGATAATGCTCCAAAAAATATCCCATATAAAAAAAGAGCGCGGAAATAAGTAAAAATAAAATCCCTTTTTTTCTGCGTTCCAGAAGAAGGATGCTGTCATTGAGCAGACGGTCCCTAACAAACTTATTGAAACGCGCAATCCATGCAGGCCTATAAAAAAAAGTAAACCCCAGTAATAAGAAGAAAACAGCTAAGATAAAAATAAGGTAAGTCACGTTAAAATCGAAATATACTAAATCCTGTTTTAGAGAGCAAGCGCTTTTTTAAGAATCGAAGAGCTTGCGATCTTTTTTAAATCTTTATTTGCAACCCATTGAGTAGGGCCAAACCCTTGTAAACTGCCGTCTAAAGAGCTCTTGACCACATGAATTTTCAAGCGGTGATGCGTAATGGAATGAAAAAAATTTCCTACATAAGCGCATTCTCTAATTTTACATTTTATCTGCTGACTAAAAATCTTAAAGAATTCTTTTAAAAGAGCCTGTTTATTTCTTACCTTCAAATCTTTTTTCAATTGAATCATTGGAAATTCCCACAACTCTTTCAACCACTGCTCATTTTGAGACCTCTTTCGCACTAAAAATTTAATAGAGCCGTCTATTTTTTTTACAGCCATTAAAAGCGCAAAAAAACGATATTCCGTCTGATTCTTCTTAGTTAATTGCGGATAAAATGGCTGCAGATTCTTTTTAAAAGCGCCGCAGCCTTTTTTCAACGGACAACTTAAACAGGTTGGGTTTTGAGGATTACAAACTAAAGCTCCCAATTCCATTAAAGATTGATTAAATGAAGATGGGTCATTTTTTAATTGATAAGATTGGCCGATCAGAGAATTGGCAATCTGTTCTAATTTCTGATTAGATTTCTCTAAAAAAAATCGGCTAAACACCCTTTTTACATTTCCGTCTAACACTGGATAAGGTAAATGGTAAGCAATGGAAAGAAGTGCGCCGGCTGTATAAGGGCCAATTCCTGGAAGTTTTAAAAGTTCTTCAAAGGTACTAGGCAGATTCCCCTTAAACTTTTCCGTAACGATTCTCGCTGTTTTTAAAAGATTTCGAGCTCGGGTATAGTAACCCAAACCAGACCAAAGAGGGAGAACCTCTTCTTCCTCTGCTTGGGCAAGCGCCTCAATGGTTGGAAATTTTTTTAAAAACCTTTGATAATAAGGAATAACATTGTTCACTTGGGTTTGTTGGAGCATGATCTCTGATACCCACACGCGGTAAGCATCCTGAAATTTTCTCCAAGGCAGATCTCTTTTAAATTGCTGATACCAAAATTCTAACTCTTGAAAAGGGAAGGTAATCAAATTATTTATTTTAAACTTTTATGAATAGCCTTGGGTTGTCCCATGATACTCTGCCCTTTTTAAAGTTTAACCCGAATATTGGCTATGTGAATGTCAAGCCAATGGGTCAAGAAATGCACAACTTCTTGATGTTGGATTCTAATTGGCCTTTTCAAAATACAGGATTAAGCTGGAATCTCAATAGCTCTTTGTTTGAGATCAGATTTAAACTGCTTCCATTCTTTAAAAAGAACCGCTTCCATGCCTAAAGATTGAGCAGCAATCACATTTTCTTTCAAATCATCCACAAAAAAAGTTTCTTTTGCCTTCACTGAATAATTTTTTAAAACCAATTTAAAAAGCTCAGGGTTTGGTTTTAAAAGATGAACATCGCAGGAAGCGATAAAACCATTCAACTCATTTAACCAGAAACAACGCTCCCTTAAATAAGAAGCGTGCCAGGGATTTGTATTTGATAAAACTACAATCTGATATTTTTTGCGCAAGCTAGTGACCATCTCAATCATTTCCTTTTTTTCAGTAAAGATATTGTTCCAGATAGGGATGAATTCATCCATTTGAATCTTAAGCTCTAGCTCACTTCTCAAGATTTCAAAAAATTTTTCTGGTTCTAATAAACCCTTATCCCATTCCTCTGCCAGCTTAGAATCTCTAAACAAGCTAAAAACCTTTAAAGGATTTAATACCCCAAATTTTTCTAAATTTCTAATGGCAATGGAAAAATCAAAATCAACTAGAACTTTGCCAAGATCAAAAATAAGTAATTTTAAGAAAGACTGATTCATAAACGTTTATAAAAATACTATTTTTAACTCACGATTTCAATTGATCAATTTTTCAGGTAACGTATTTAATACCCCCTCTTGACAAGCACGCGCAAGGAAATATATAATTGAGACTGATTCTCAATATCATTTGTGATTGAAAGCGGTAAAAATAAAAAGAGTCCCCGCGCCTATAGAAAAAAGGGTCTCGGGTTCCGATAAAGGAAAACACCAATGAAAAGCGAGCCGCATAAAGTTTTTGAACAGCTCCTGAATTCAAAGGGACTGAAAGTTACAAAACAAAGAAAAGATATTTTAGATTACCTGCTCAAAGCAAGAAAACATGTGACCCCGGAAGATATTTATCGGGACCTGAATAAGAAAGATGCAAACATCGGCAGAGCCACAGTCTTCCGCACCCTGCATCTCTTAGAAAACGCTGGGTTCGCAGATAAAATCCAATTTGCGGATGGCAGACTTGCCTATGAACATAAATTTGCAAGGCCGCACCACGATCACATGATT
Source organism: Elusimicrobiota bacterium (assembly GCA_016180425.1). Lineage (GTDB taxonomy): Bacteria > Elusimicrobiota > Elusimicrobia > 2-02-FULL-39-32 > 2-02-FULL-39-32 > 2-02-FULL-39-32. Next base: position 79,111 of record JACPBF010000004.1, on the reverse strand, counting down.
TGCGTGGAATGCAGCGGTGTGCTTGAGTTTTCCAACGCCACGATTGAAAAAATTCAAGATGAAATTTCTAAAAAATTCTTGTTTAAACCGCTTTGGCATCGGCATGAAATTTTTGGCCGCTGCAAAAAATGCAATAAGATGGATTAATTGAGATTTTGTCTCAATATAAAACAAATAATGGAAAAGCCTTCTTATCAAAAGCGATGTCCCTGCGGGCAATTGCTTGCCATGCTGATTAATGAAGGGCTTGAAATTAAATGCAAGCGGTGTAAACGGCTTGAAACGATATGTTTCACAGATTTGATTGAATTTTTAAAGAGCAAAGGACTTTTAAGTCCAGACTCATCTTGGGCCAGGGCTGGTGAAAAACGCGCAACCCAAAGCCAATAAATAAGGAAGGAAGAAATAAAATGAAAAAAATAACATCATTGGTTCTCTTAGCTTGGATGGGGCTTTTAATTCCACCAGCTATTTTTGCAGAAGAAGAAAGAAGCACAGACAAGAGAGGTGAGATTACAGGACCTATTAGCCAAGGGCTGTATAGCAAACCTGTATGGAGAAAAATGGGACATGGCACTTATGTAGGAGGATATGCTGATTTTGAATACCGTTCTAAACAAGACGGAAAACAAAAATTTGAAGTCCTTCGTATGGTTCCATTTATTTACGGGGATATTGCTCCTGGACTTCGTTTTGCAACAGAAATAGAGTTTGAGCATGGCGGAGCCACGGATAAAGATGCGGGAGATGCTAAATTAGAATTTGCAGTATTAGATTATGAACTAGCAGGGGAAGCGCTTGCGTTTAGAGGAGGGTTGGTACTCATTCCTCTAGGAAAATTTAATCTCATCCATGACTCTCCAATCAATGATTTAAATGATCGCCCACAAGTCAGCCGGATGATCCTGCCCTCCACTTTTTTTGAGCCAGGAGCCGGATTTTTTGGAACTGTTTATCCAATGGATCCCTTAAAATTAGATTATCAATTTTACCTTACTCAAGGATTTAATGGTGGATCTAACAAAAGCGCGAATATTTCAAGTACCAATGGCTTAAGAAATGCCCGCAGTAAAGTTAATGGAACAGGAGATAACAATGAAAATATCGCAATGACAGGCAGAGTGGCATTCTCGCCATTCCTTGGAACTGAAATTGGAGTTTCCGCGCATTCAGGAAAATGGGACGATGCTGGACAAGAAAGTCTCAATGTCTATGCGTTGGACTGGGGATTTCAGTGGAAAGCGATAGAATTTTTAGGTGAGTATGGAAATGCGGACATAGCAAGAACTACCACGACCCATACCACTATTCCAGGCAGAATGGATGGTTATTACGCTCAACTAAATGTTCACTTTTTAGATGACGCTGTGCGTAAAGGATCTGTATTTACAGGAGTAGTGCGATGGGACCATATTGATTTAGATCTTAATAACCAAACTTCTACTCAAATAAATAACAGCTCTCAAAGACTTACTTTTGGACTTAATTTTAGGCCGGTAGAACAAACTGTCTTTAAAATAGATTACCAAATCAACTATGAAGATCTATTGCGCACCAAAAAAGATAATGATGCGGTCGTTGCAGGATTTGCAACATACTTCTAACGGATCATGAAAAGCAAGCAAGATCCCTCCTTGGATTGCTTGCATGAAAAAACCGCTCCAAGCAAGGCGCCTTGCTTGGAGCGGCGCTTGATCATCAATATTGGACTGTTATTTTTATTTGGAGCCCTTAATTTAAGAGCAGAAAGTTTAAAAGATCAGGACTATCCAGATTTCGTAGAACAAGTCTATCTTACAGAACAAACAGCTCTTAAAAGTGTGTTTTCCCAAGATCAAGAGATTGTAAAAGAGATTCATGCCTTTAAAACAAGCGAAAAAAATAGAATCGAAGCGCGTTTAGGCTGGATTCTTCAGGAACCTGACATCACTGTTTATAAAGGCTTAGAAAATGGAAACATCAAAGGTTATGCTGTTATTACAGAAGAGATTGGTAAATTTAAACCTATTACTTTTATTGTTAAAGTATCGGATAAAGGTCAGATTGAAAGAGTAGAGGTGATGATCTATCGAGAACCTGTGGGCGCGGAAGTCAGGAGACAAAGGTTCTTAAGACAATTCCGTAAAAAATCAGCAAAAGATTCTCTGCGGATTAATAGAGACATTCTTAATATAACCGGAGCAACCATGTCTGTGCAAGCCATGACCGCAGGCATTAAAAAAGTATTAATTATTCTGGATGAACTCTATATTAAAAAATAAATCTTGTAGGTTCTGGGTTTTAACCCCGGAACTAATGCTGATGGCGAAAGTCAAGATGAAAAATATAGTTCTTTTTTCCAATCTATTAGGATAGATCATTAGTTTTATTTTAGAATTGAAATATTTTTAAAAAGTGTGAGAGATGAATAAAATCTGGTGGAAAAAAATTCATAATATCTTCGGGGTTTCTAGCGCCCTGTTTCTAATTATGCTCTTAGTGACCGGGGTGCTCTTAAATCATCCTAAAAAAATTCAAGGAAACATTCTTGAGACCATAGCCTTAGATCCAAAAAAAAGTGAAAGAATCTATTGCGGAAAAAAAGAGGGGCTTTATTTTTCAGAAAACGCTGGAGAAAATTGGAATGAGGTGTCCATGCTTTATCCTCCACAGGAAGTAGTGGATATTGTTTTTTCACCGCAAGACTCTAAAAAAATCTATGTTTTGGAAAAATGGGGAAAAATTATTTTTTCACTGGATGGGGGTAAAATCTGGGATAGAATTGAACTTCCTTTTGATGCTCAATCTGAAGGGATTGAATTAAAAAAACTTTCAATTGGCAGGAAAGGAGAAATAGCTCTCCTCACCTCCCATGGATGGATACTCTCTAAAGATCAGGGAAAAAAATGGAACCAAACCTATTTTGATAAAACTAAAACGCCTTTAATGCGCCTCATATTGACTTTACATAATGGCTACTTCTTTGGACCAGCTTTTGTCTGGGTTTATGATTTTTCCGCAGTTGCTCTTTTGATCTTAATTATTAGCGGACTCATTTTATGGAATATCAGCAGAAAAGTTGGATAAACTTCTTATGACGTTTAGAAAAAAAACCACTTTTAAAATCTCTCAAAAATGGTTAATAAAAAACTTAAAATTTATTGCCCTTCAAACCCTATTTTTCTTTAACGTCCCCTGTTTTCTCTTATCATCTGAATTGTCAAAAATGAGTTATGTAATGGGAACTTTGTTACAAATTGAACTGGAAACAGATTCGAAAATAGATGGAGAGAGAGCCATGGAATCCGCGCTTACTCAAACTGAAGAACTGGATGCTCTTCTTTCAAACTATAAGGATAGTTCTGAAATTTCAAAAATTAACAAAGAAGCTGGGCTGGAAAGCGTTCCAGTTCATGAAAAAGTGATTGATTTACTTGCTCAAACCATGCCGCTAATGGATAAGACAAATGGGGCTTTTGACATTACCATTGAACCTTTAACAAAAATCTGGAAACTAAGAGAAAGAGAGCTAAAAGTTCTGCCTGAACCAGAACTTGTGGCGGGAGAAAAAGAAAAAGTGAATTATAAAAATATAGAATTTTCAACCGCAGCTAAAACCTTTCGCTTTCTTAAAACCGGCATGGGACTAGACACAGGCGGTGTTGGTAAAGGCTATGCTTTGGATAAAACTTTGGAAAAAATAACGAATCTTAAAATTAATTCAGCAACTTTAAACTTTGGCGGAGAAATTTTATACTGGTGTAAAACCCCTTGCGAAAAAAAATTTTCCATTAAGAATCCCTTAAATCCTGAAAAAAGTTGGCAGGCTTTTAAGATTAAAAAAAATTCAAAATCTTACGCAATTTCTACCACTGCTAATTATGAAAGATTTATCACTGCGCTCTCTCAAGATGGAAAAAAAATAAAATTATCTCATATTTTAAATCCTCAAACAGGCTGGCCTGTAAACAATGAGATTGAAAGCGTCACTGTAATAGGCAAGAATGCCTTAGATGCCGACATACTTTCAACAGCGATCTTTGTTATGGGTTTAAAAAAAGGAAAAGAATTTAGCGAGTCGCTTAAACAAGAAGCGGTCTATATTTTATACCGTAATAAAGAATCTAATAAAAATCTTAAGATTTTCGAATCGCGGCTTTGGAGAAAAATATGCATGAAACAACCTTAGATAAAGTCGTTGCCAGCCAATCCATTGTTTTGGTTGGAAACCCAAATGTGGGTAAATCTGTACTTTTTGGCAGATTAACTGGACGCTATGTCACTGTCTCAAATTATCCGGGAACAACTGTGGATGTTTCTAGAGGAAGCGGATGGTTTATGGGGCAGCAGATCCAAATCATAGATACCCCTGGAATTCTCTCCCTTTACCCAAAGTCAGAAGATGAAAAAGTCACTAGAGATCTCCTCCTAGAAGAAAGACCCCAAATCATCTTACAAGTAGCTGATGCAAAAAATTTGAACAGAACTATTCTTCTTACCTTAGAACTTGCTCTCTTAAAAATCCCCATGGTTTTAGCTTTAAATATCAGCGATGAGGCTAGAGAAAGGGGCATTGAAATCGAAACTAAACTTCTTTCTAAAATTTTAGGAATTCCAGTGATTGAAACTGTGGGCATTACAGGGGAAGGGATGAGCGACCTAAGGCGCGCAATTTCTAAAGCGCAGATTCCAACCGTAACAGTCAATCTCCTTCCTGAAATTAAACAGGCAATAGAGTCTCTTACTTTGCTTTTACCCCCACACCCTGCAAAAGAATTTATCGCTGAAACATTTCTCTATGGGGACTCTTCTATTACAATCCCTCTCAGTCATTTTTTGGGCAAATCTCTTTTATCCCCCCTTCAACAATGTTTAGATCGCTCTGAAATGGTGCGCAAGCGTTTTGTGCGACCCATCAGTCTCCTCACTCTAGACTCAAGGCACCAAAAAGCAGGAGAAATCAGAGCGCAAGTCACTCAATTAACCGGCCAAATCCATTCTTCCTGGATACAAAAAATTGGAAAATGGGCCATGCAGCCATGGCCAGGCTATTTATTTGTAGCGCTAGCACTTTTTTTCATGTATGAATTTGTCGGAGTATTTGGAGCCCAATATTTAGTAGCGCTCATGGAAGAAGGGCTCTTTAACAAAATTTTAAATCCAGCAGTAACTAAAATTGTGGAAATTTTAATTCCAATAAAATTTATTCAGGAGATGATCATTGGCCCTTATGGCTTATTCACCATGGCGATCACATACGCCTTAGCCTTAATCTTTCCGATTGTAACCTGTTTTTTTCTTTTCTTTGGATTCTTGGAAGACTCTGGATACCTTCCTCGCCTTGCGATCATGCTAGATAGAATTTTCCGCATCATGGGTTTAAACGGTAAAGCTGTGTTGCCCATGATTTTAGGGCTTGGCTGCGATACCATGGCAACTTTAACTACTAGAGTTCTAGACACAAAAAAAGAAAAAATTATTGTTTGCCTTCTTCTCACTTTAAGTGTGCCCTGTTCCGCGCAATTAGGAGCTATGCTGGGAATGGTTGCTGGGCTTTCCTGGAAAGTATTTGCGATTTGGCTTGGGATTGTGATTGGATCCATGATCCTAGTCGGGTGGGGAGCTTCTAAACTCCTGCCCGGCATTCGATCCCCATTCTTAATGGAAATTCCCCCAATTCGTAAACCGCAATTTTACAATCTTTTTAAAAAAGTGCGGGCGCGCCTCATCTGGTATGTGCGGGAAGCAGTGCCCATGTTTATGCTGGGAACTTTTATGCTTTTTATCTCCGATAAAATCGGTTTGCTTCGGATTATCAAAAAATTAGGAAACCCCATTGTCGTGAACTTTCTAGGCCTTCCAGAAAAAGCAACTGAATCTTTTATTATTGGATTTTTAAGGCGGGATTATGGAGCCGCGGGATTTTTTATGCTCGCGCAAAATGGTTTAATGAATGCAGCTCAAATTACAGTTGCCTTAGTAGTGATTACCCTTTTTATGCCTTGTATCGCGCAGTTCTTTGTAACGATTAAAGAAAGAGGATTGAAAACAACTCTTCTCATTGCAGCATTTGTTTTAAGTTTTTCTTTAGGTATTGGCGGTTTAGTGAATTGGATTTTTAAAGCCGGCTGGATCCATATTTAAAATTAGCGTGCCTTTAAAAAAATAGATTTAATTTATAGAGGTCAAAAAATGACAACAGAAAAAAAATATCCGCTTCCCACAACTGAACAAGAAGATATTGAAGAAGCCTTAGGAGCGCTTTGGCACCAATCCGAACTAATGGAAAATAGATTAGAAATCATTCTTCCTCTCTTAGAAGAGACTGTTCATGAAAATATCTATAAAATCCTTATATCAAAAGAGCTCATCAAAGAAAAAAATAATAAAATTTTATTTACGGAAGAAGGGGAAAGGTTAGCAAAAGATATTACCCGGCGACATCGTCTTGCAGAACGGCTGCTTTCAGACGTACTTGCTTTAAGTTCTCAAGCGATTGATCCCAATGCCTGTAAATTGGAACATATTATTTCCACGGAGGTGGCAGAATCCATATGCACTTTGCTAGGCCACCCCACGCAATGCCCCCATGGCTCCCTAATCCCAAAAGGGGATTGCTGTGAAAAAGCAACTGAAACCATTGAGCCGATTATCACATCCTTGGATAAATGTACGCCAGGTTCAAAAGGGAAAATTGCCTATCTGATCCTGCAAAACCATCCAGACCTGCATAAACTCCTTTCCCTTGGTCTGATTCCGGGAACTCCTTTTAACCTTCATCAGACCTTTCCCACTTACGTAATTGAAGCGGGCGAAACTACCCTTGCCTTAGAAAAAGAAATTGCGGAAAAAATATTTGTACGCCAGTAAAGGGCAAAAAATTATTCATTTCAGAAGAATTACTCAATCAAGAAGTTTGAACTGAGTATGCTATAATTACTATCACAATGGGCGATTAGCTCAGCGGAAGAGCACTGCCCTTACAAGGCAGGGGTCGCAGGTTCGAGCCCTGCATCGCCCACCAATCTTTAAACCAAATCATTCAGTCCTTATTTTGCAAAGGATGAGTCATAGAAAACGAGCGGGTAGGAAAAAGTTTTGACCTTGGTCGTTGAATCCAATATCTTATTGCCAAAAACTAAGTTTAGTTGGGTTACGAATTCAACTAAATTATTCCGGTTAGTATGTAAATTTCACACTCAGCTGTAAAAATTACTCACGAAAAATTAAAACCCACAAAAATATGATGTTTTTTACATTGGCATATTTATTGCTATATTTATATATATAAAACTTAATAAAAGCACAAGGATGGGATGGGTGTGACAAAAATCACATTGACAAATATAGAGAGAGGGGTTATACTTCAATCAGAAACGATAATAGCAAATCCGTTGAAAGACGGAGACGCAAAACCACGGAGCTAAAGGGAATTGAGTGTTGGATTCACCACTCTAACATTCTTCCTCAATTTCTACTCCCCAAGCCCGCCGAGCTTCCGAACTTCTTAAAGAAAAAATTTAAGTTTGGAGACTAGGCGCGGATGAAAAAATTAAATTCAATTCTATTTTGTTTATTGGCAGGGATAACTCTACTGACCCTATCCTACAGCCAGAAACTCTATGCTGCGCCAGTAGATAATCTTCGGCATACTTTAATTAGTTCAGATACTCTTACTCTGCAATGGCAAAATCAAGGTGGGAAATCATATGTGGTAGTCCTTTCCTCAGTTCCTGGATTTTCAACTATTGTTTCTTCCAAAACAAGCGGCAAAAATCAACACACAACCTCATTTTACGAACTACAGCCTAATACTTCCTATACTACATTTGTCAAAGTTTCAGTGGACCCAGATTCAAACTACGTTGCTTTGTCCACTTACACCTATCCAGTCTCTCCAGGTTTAACTGAATTTCAAATCTTCACTACTTCAGCTTCATTTAATCTCCACAGTGGTTTAAATAACCTCTTAGGCATCTCTGGATCTGCCACCTCTTTAACTCTAGATATCTCTACAGGAAGCAGTGGAGACTTTGATATCTCATTGACCTCAAGCGGGGAAGCGATCGCCACAAATACCACATTGGTTCTTTCTGAATTGATCCCAAACACTAACTATGCCTTTCAAGCTAGAGCAACTGGCTTCACAAATTTTTCTAGTTCCGCAACGACCGTTATTGCATCTACCACCACTTTAGCGCGACCGCCAACTTTAACAGGGTTCAAAGTCTTCTCAACTTCCATTTCTATTATCTTAGGCAATAACAGCAATCCCATTGGAACAACTCTTATGGTTTCTACTGGCTCTGATGGAAATTATAATGTCACTCACTCTTTAATTAGCAGCGTTTCAGGGGAAAATACGACCCTTACAATTTCTGATCTAAATCCACAAACCGCTTACAGCTTTCAAGCCGCAGTCTTAGGCAGCGTAGAAAATGCATCCACTCAGACAATTAGTGTAACCGACTCTACAACCACTTACGCTGCAGTTCCTGGCACAAATTTTTTTAATAATGTATATAGCACTTCCTTTACTGTAAGCTGGGGTACCAACGGCAACCCTCTAATTCCTCCAACAACCTATGAACTTTATATTTCAACAGCAAATGATTTTTCCTCATTTTTAACCCTACTAACTACATCAACACAAAATACATTTACCGATCTCATTCCAAACACTGCTTACTTCTTCAAAACAGCTGCATTCAGCAAAAATGGGGAGTTAAGTGGTTTCAATTCAGAAATTTCTACTATCACATCACCATCTAACTTTACGCCTGCTGGACCTGGAAATTTTAAAGTAACAGCTATTGGGATTTCAAGCATTACTTTTTCCTGGAGCGATAACTCTGAAAATGAAGAAGGGTTTAAAATCTTAAATTCTACAAACGGTTTTTATGCGACCCTGCCATCCAATACCACATCATTCTCCCTCACAGGCCTTTCTCCAAACCAATTTATTCAAGCAAGAATTGCTGCCTTTAACAGTATGGGAAGTTCTACAAATTCCTTTGCCATCAGTAGCCATACGCTCGCTGCTCCTCCTGACAATTTGATTCTAATAAATGTCAAAAGAAAAAAAGTCACGCTTTCTTGGAACGAGAATTCTAATCCATCCACGGTCCTCCATGAAATAAGCCAGTCTAAAGATAATTTCAGTTCCCAAATTTCAACCCCAATTTCATTTTCCCTATTGTCATCCCCATCTTCCACTTCTGTTTCAAACTTAACTCCAGGAGGAACCTTTTATTTCAGAGTGCGCGCGCAAAATAGCGACGGTAAGGCTACTTCTTTCAGTAATATTATAAGCACCGAAACTCTTCTAACAGAAACCATCATTACATCCAATGAGAGTGATGATTCAGGAGACATCTCTCTCACCGCAGACCCTGGCATCACCATTACCAACAACACTCTTTCAGATGGAAGAACAGAGCAAATTTTTGTTGCCACACAATCCGCTAGAGTTTCTTATTCAAATGGGATTCAACTCCAACTGCCCATAGGTTCAAAAACAACTATGGTCGCATCCAACAACTCTTTACAAATCACAAGCACACAAACCATTCCCATGAAACATGACGGAATCAGTATGGATTTACCTTCAGGAAGCCACATTTTTCAAATCTCTCTAAACTCCTTTACCTTTGACTTGGATCCTTCAATTCCTCAAATTACCAAAGCCACACTTTCTACTGAAAGAACTAAAACGCTTTTAATCGGACTAGAGCTGCCTCAAGGCAAACTTAAAACTTCAATTCCACCTAATATCATGAAAGAAAATGTAGAAATGGAAATAAAAGCTCTGGATCAATTTCCTCCGATTACTTCTTTCGCATCTCCTTTGTTTGGTCAAAGCCCTTTAAGAGCTCCATCCACATTAAAAGCTTTAGGAATAGGTCTTGAATTAAATACCAATAAAAACATTCAACCCTCTCAACCAATTGAAATCACTTTCCAATATCGCAGTCAAGATATCACAGGCACTGACCCGGAAACTTTGGTGATTACCCGCTATGAAGATTCAGTTCAAAGATGGCTTACTATTCCCAGTGTCATCCTCCATTCCTCACAAACAGTTACAGGGACTACAAAACACTTGAGCAAATTCCAATTAATGGCTCTGGCTCCATCCACAGATATTGATCACCCGCAAGTCTATCCTAACCCTTTACGTCTGCATAAAGGCCAAACAGATATGACCTTTACGAATTTAACTGCTCATGCCAGCATTAAAATTTATACCTATGCTGGAGAGCTGGTTCGGGAATTAAAAACAGATTCTACTGGAACCATTCGCTGGGACGCTAAAAATTCTTACGGCGAAAAAGTAGGAAGCGACATTTATATTGTCTTAATTGAAGGCATCGGCAATGCAAGAAAGAAAATGAAAATAGCAGTAGAGAAATAAGATGAGAAAATTATTACCATTGATCTTACTTTACATTTTAGGATTTAATCCTAGGGTTCTTCATGCCTTTGGCAGAAGATTCGTAGGGACCACCAGCGCTCAATTCTTAAAATTAGGAGTGAACGCTAGAGCCATTGCAATGGGTGAAGCTTACTCTTCCGTCAGTGATGGTTCTGACTCCATCTATTGGAATCCCGCAGGATTAGATAAAGTTGAAAAACATTCTCTCTCATTAATGCACGCGGTTTACTTGCAAGAAATCTTTTACGATTTTGCTTCCTACGCGAAACGCTTTGGGAAAATTGGCACCCTTGGATTAGGGATTCAATACCTGAACGCGGGTTCAATTGACCAAACAGATGAATTTGGAACCAATGTGGGGACATTCCAACCCTCGCATACTGCCTTAAGCATTGGCTGGGCAATGAAACTTCTGGAAATGGAATTCCTGGAAGAAAAAAATGAATTTAGTCTAGGAGTTTCTGCTAAACTGATCCAATCCAGAATCATTGAAACCGCTTACGCAGGCGCCTTAGATTTAGGAATTCTTTGGAGCCCGGTTGAGAAATGCTGGGTAGGAATCGCTGCTCAAAATATTGGGCCATCTTTTAAATTTAAAAACGAACTGGATCACCTGCCCTTAAACTTTAAAATTGGATCTTCCTATCGAGTGAACGATCCTTTTATCCTGGCTTTAGATATTAACTTTCCACGGGACAATGATCCCAACATGGGGCTTGGAATAGAATATAAGAAAAAAATTTCTCAAGATTTTTCCATGGCTGGCAGAGCCGGGTTTAACTCTAGGAACACCCCGGATATAAGCGGCATTTCTTCCCTTAGCGCCGGGGTAGGATTTAACTTAAAAAACAATGAGATTGATTTTGCCTGGGTACCTTTTGGCGACTTAGGTCACGCCTACCGCGTCAGCTACTCTAAAAAATTCTGATCCTAAAAAATTTAATTTCCTTTGCTTGTTTTAATTTTGTATTTTTTCCCATCTGTAATAATTTGGATTGTTCCATCCTGGTCTGTTCTATAAACTTTTACTCCTAAATCATTAAAACGATTAAGAATGAGAGCGTGAGGATGTCCAAATGGATTCTTAACTCCGCAAGAAATAAGCGCCACCTCCGGTTGAACGCGCATTAAAAAAACTAGAGTAGAAGAGGTTTTAGATCCATGATGCGCAACTTTCAAAATTTTTGATCTTAATTTTCTTTTTAATTTTTTTGCCAAAACTTCTTCCGCTTCCTTTTCAATATCCCCTGTAAAAAGAAAAGAAACACTCTTATAAGTCAACTTTAAAACAATGGAACAATTGTTATAATTATTTTTTTCTTCAATATTTGGGTAAAGTTCTTTAGTTGGCGCAAGGATTTCCAGCTTTAAAGCGCGTTCCCAATTTATTTTGTCTTTTGCCTTAACAATTCTGTACCCCACCCCTTTCTTTTCTAACTCTAAAAGAAGTTTTAAGTATGGAGGGGCTCGGGTTTGAATCCCAGAATCCAGAAATTGGTTAACCTTAAAATTCTCTAATACGGTAAAAGTTCCGCCGTAATGGTCTAAATGCGGATGCGTGACTAAAATTCCATCTAAAAAAGCGATCTTATTAAATTTAAGAAAAGGAACAATGGCTTCTTTGCCAGCGTCAAAAGATCCGCCAAAAAGCGTTTCATTGGGACCCGTATCAATCAGGTAGGTTTTGCCTTTTGGGGTTTGAATAACAATGGCATCTCCCTGACCTGCAGACAAAAGCGTGACAATTAGATTTTTATTTTTTAAGGATTGAGCTAGGCAGGGATTCTCCTGAATGAAAATCCCAATAAAAAGAATGGAAAAAAGAAAAAACTTTAAATAGTTCCTGCACTGAAAGTCATTTCTACTGCGGTTTTGGATTTTGAGACTTTTTGGAAGATGATTATTTTTGATTTGCTTGATAAAGATTAATCTCTTCATTAAACCCGTATTTTGGCTATGTGAAAATCAAGCCAATGCGAATTAAATTCCATTTTCTAATACAGAATTTGGTTTCATTTGAGATAAAGCCAAAAGAAACGCTCCCACACAAATAGATGAATCAGCAACATTAAAACTAGGCCAATGATACGATCCAACAAAAAAATCAAGAAAATCAATTACACTGCCATACAAAAACCGGTCAAAAAGGTTGCCAAGCGCTCCTCCAATAATTAGACCAAGCGCGATTTTTAGTTTTAGATCACTGTTTTTCATTTTTTCCCAATAGACTAAAAAAGCAAAAAGGATAAGCAGTAAAATTGAAGATAGAAAGATAAAAAATAAATTATTATTCTGCCCTAAACCAAAAGCAACTCCCGTGTTTCTAACATAAGTAATATTAAAAAAAGGAAAAATTTCTAAAACTTCTCCTAAAAACATTTTATTTTTAATCCACTCTTTAGTTATTCGATCAAAAAGAAAAATTACTAGAATTATGGAGGGAGCTATAAAACGCGGGAATAAATTTTTCACTCTACTAAAAATTTAAATGAAGCAGATCATTTAATCGCTTCATGGCAGCGGTTACAAAGTTCTGGAAAGTTTCCTTCTTCTTTAACGCTTATGTCATAACGCCAACAGCGTTTACACTTTAAGCCATCTGCCTTTTTTACAAAAATCTTTAAATCCCCATTGAGACCATCTAATTCAACTTGCGAAACAATGAAAATCATGGGCAGCTCTTTTTCCATCTCCCTTAAAATTTGCTTTTCTAATTCATTCCCGCCTGAAAAGTTCAGTTTGGATTCTAAAGAGCTGCCAATCAAACCCTCTCTTCTGGCAGCTTCAAGGGAAAGATTCGCCTGTTCACGAACCTTTAAGATCACAGCCCATTTTGCATTTAATTCTTTATTTAACCACTGCGAATGATTTTCTGGAAAAGAAGTTAAAAAAACAGTTTCCTCAAACCAAAGTTTTTCCTGTAATCCAACCTGCCAGACTTCCTCGCAGGTAAAAGAAAGAATAGGAGAAAAAAGAGGTAAAAGAGAAGATAAAATTTGATAAAGCGCTGTCTGCGCGCTTTTTCTTTCTATGGAATTTTTTCCATAAGTGTAAAGCCGATCTTTAAGAACATCAAAATAAAATGAGGAACCATCCACAGCGCAAAACTCAACCAAACTAACCACCACACGATGAAACTCATAAGACTCATAAGCTTTCTTTGAAGTTTCTATGGCCAAAGCGAGCCGCATCAAAGCCCAACGATCTATTTCTAATAGTTGTGATTCAGGCAGAAGCTCTTTTTCAACATTAAATTCCGCTAAATTCCCCAGCATGTATCTAAAACTATTTCTTATTTTGCGATAATTTTCCGCTACCCCTTTTAAAATATCTTTCGATAACCGAATGTCTTCCCTATAGTCGGAACTAGCGACCCAAAGCCGCAAGATATCCGCGCCATAATCTTTTAAAATATCTTCCGGCGCAATCACATTGCCCATGGATTTAGACATTTTTTTTCCTTGCCCATCCACAATAAAACCATGAGTAAGCACAGCTTTGTAGGGAGCAGTGCCGTGCAAGGCTACGGAAGGAATTAAAGAGGTTTGGAACCAGCCGCGATGCTGGTCTGAGCCTTCTAAATAAAGATCTGCTGGCCAAGAAAGTTCTTCTTTCCAAGATTTACCATTAAAGGTAGTTTCTTCTCCTTTTAAAACAGCTTCATGCGAAACCCCAGAATCAAACCAGACATCTAAAATATCATGCTCCTGCATAAATTCTTTTCCCTTACACTTTTCGCATTCAAATTCTGTTTGTAAAAAATGATTTGCCCCTTCTTTAAACCAACTGTCCGACCCCTCTAATCCAATAACCTCTTCAATCATGCCAATCGCCTGATCTTCCAATAAAGGGTTCTTACACTGCTTGCAATAAAGGATAGGAATTGGGGTACCCCAGAGCCTTTGGCGGGAAAGACACCAATCTGGCCTTTGTTCCACCATTCCACGAATTCTATTTTTTCCATAGGCTGGTATCCAAGTTACATTTTCAATTTCTTTTAGCATCTTCCCCCTTAAATCTTCCTTCTTTACGCTTAAAAACCATTGATAAGTGGCTCGGAATATAACTGGTTTTTTACATCGCCAGCAGTGAGGATAAGAATGACGAATGGTTTCCTGAAACACTAAAGAATTGTTTCCACTTTGTCCTAAAATTTCTAAAATTTTTTGATTCCCCTCTTTTAAAACAAAACATCCTTTTAATTCCGGGTGATTTACTTCCTCGCTAAATTTTCCAGAATCATCTACAGGTGAAAGAATTGGAAGATGATTCAATCTATGACCCTGAATATAATCCACATCTCCGTGTCCCGGGGCAATATGTACAATGCCTGTACCTTCTTCACTTGAAACCTCCTCGCTTAAGATAACCTTACTCACTCTTTCATTTCCCACCTCAGGAAAAATTCTGTTATAATTCCATGCTTTAAAATATTCTCCGCTAAAACAACCTACAACCTCATAATCTTCAGAATTTAACTTAAGTTTATTTTCCAGAATATTCTGTAAAAGATTTTTTGCCAGCAGCCAATACTCTCCCCTGGTTTTTATATGAACAACTTCATATTCTAACTTTGGATGCAGCATAAGACCTATGTTCGCAGGCAACGTCCATGGGGTGGTGGTCCAAATTACAATATAAAAGGAATTTATTGGTATGTTTGAAAATTTTGAATCGGGACAATGCAGATTTACTCTAAACTTCACATAAATAGCAGGGGATTCTTTTTCTTCGTACTCTACTTCTGCTTCTGCCAGAGCGGTTTCGCAGGCTGCGCACCAAAGCACTGGTTTTTTATCTCGATAAATAAAATCTTTAGCTAAAAGTTCTCTAAATGTTTTTAGAATGACCCCTTCATAGGGAGGGGTAAGGGTTAAATAAGGTTTTCCCCAGTCCCCAAAAATAGCTAAACGCTTAAATTCCTCTTTTTGAATCTCCACAAAATCTAATGCAAAATCCGCTGCTTTTTTTCTAAACTCAACCCGATCCACAGTATGTTTATTCTTGCCTAATTTTTTCATTAACTGATGCTCAATCGGCAGCCCATGGCAATCCCAGCCAGGCACATAAGGGGAATAAAAGTTAGTTAAACTTTTATATTTTACAATCATGTCTTTCAAAATCTTATTTAAAGCATGTCCCATGTGTATGCGGCCATTGGCATAGGGAGGTCCATCATGGAGAATAAATTTTTGCTTCCCCATTCTTTTGTTGACCATCTTCTCATAGATTTTATTTTTTTGCCAAAATTCCAGTAAAAGCGGCTCTCTTTTGGGTAGATCCGCCTTCATGGAAAAGGATGTTTTTGGCAAATGAACTGTTTTAGAATAATCCATTAGAACTTTTGAATCCCTAAGGCTAATGACCTCCAATGAGTATGAAAACTGATTTTTCTGGCAGGAGTATGAAAATAAACCATCTTAAAAACTATTTTCATAATAAAAATAGAAAGCAAAAACTTATTTAGGAGTGTGATTTAAAAATTGCTTAATCGTTTCCATGGAAGGGGGTTGAGCAATTCCTTTTTCAGTGATAATCGCTGAAATCAAGGAATGAGGCGTAATATCAAACGCAGGATGGCGCGCAATGGTGTCTGGAGGAGTAAGCGCGTAATTTTTAATATGAGTTACTTCTTTTTTAGATCGCTCCTCAATAGGAATTTGAGCCCCAGAGCTAACCTTTAAATCAATGGTAGAGGTTGGGGCTACCACATAAAAAGGAATTTTGTGATACTGGCATAGAACAGCAAGCCCGTAGGTTCCAATTTTATTGGCTACATCTCCATTGCTCGCGATTCTATCAGAGCCCACAATCACCGCATGAATGGTTTCAGTCTTCATCATATGCGCTGCCATATTATCCGTAATCAGCTCATAAGGAATTTTATCCTTAGAAAGTTCCCAAGCAGTTAAACGCGCTCCTTGCAGGTAAGGACGGGTTTCATCCACAAGTACCTTCTTAATTTTTCCTTTGTGATAGGCAGTTCGAATAACACCCAAAGCAGTCCCCCAGCCAGAAGTAGCTAAACTGCCGGTATTGCAATGGGTAAGGATAACAGCCTCTTTTGGAAACAACTTAGCGCCTAAATCTCCCATGCGGTAATTTCCATCTAAATCTTCCTCATAAATTTTATTCGCTTCCTCTTCTAAGGTTTCCCGAATCTCTTTAATCTTTGCCCGTTCATTTTTAGCCTGAGGCTTAATATCCTTTACCGCTTTTTTCATTCTTTCTAATGCCCAATAAAGGTTAATTGCGGTTGGCCGGGTAGAAAATAGGGTTTGAGCAGAAGAATAGAGATAAGAGATCAGAGCTTTGGAATCAGCAAATTTCTTTTCTAAAGAACTTAAGACAAGACCATACGCGGCTACACAGCCAATGGCAGGAGCCCCGCGCACATTCATATGACGGATACAATCCGCCACATCTTCGTGATGAGTGCATTCAATCCACTTTTCCTGGTGAGGAATCAACAACTGATTCAAAATCATCAATTTCTTCGATGGCGACTTAACCCATCGAAAGGCTAAAACTTTATTTTCGTACTTTCTTTTCAAATCAAAAACCTCTCTTTTTTTAAGGAATCGCTTCCATCATTCTTTTTAATTCCTCTTCTCTGCGCCCCTCAATTTCTACTGTTTTCTCCCTTCCCTTTTCTCCTCTTACGATTTTAACCATTTTGGATTTTACTTCAAAAAACTCTGCTAAAAAACTGCAAAGCTCCATATTCGCATTGCCGTCAATCGCAGGAGCCGCAACTTTTAAACGAATCGTGCTGCCAATTCTGCCAACAATGTCATTCTCTGTAGCATTCGGTATTACTCGCACACGGATTATCATTATTCCCTCCAAACACTCTCCAATTAAAACCCTAAAATAACAGTTTCTTTTGGTTTTTAATTGGCTAAACTTAAAGTCTTAGAACGCTCTTTAGCTTGACGCGCTGCCTCTAAAAAAATTTCTGACCATTTGCGTTTTTCTAAATGTTTTATGGCAGCTTCTGTTGTTCCTCCGGGAGAAGTTACTTTTTTTCTTAAATCTTTAGCCATGCTGTCTCCCAAAAGCATTTTTGCTGAACCGATCATGGTTTGTTTTGAAAATAGTTCTACAGAATTAGCCGGTAACCCCAGCTTAAGAGCAGCCTCTTCTAACATTTCAGTTAAATAAAAAAAGTAAGCCGGCCCTGATCCGGAAATTGCGGTTACAGCATCAAAATGTTTTTCAGGCATAATCACCGCCTTACCAACAGATGAAAAAAAATCAACTGAAAATTTTACCTGTTTTTTATTGGCAAAGCGTCCGCCTGTGACAGCAGCCATTCCACACCCTACTAAAGCGGGCGTGTTGGGCATCACCCGAATGACTGGAATAGAATTTAAAAAATATTTTTCCACACTTTTAATCCGCACACCCGCTGCTATGGAAATAAGACACTGTTTTTCATTTACCTTATCTTTAATGTTTAAAAGAAGCTCTTTCATCTGTTGAGGCTTTACGCAAAGAAAAATATAATCTGATCCCTTTAGAGCTTTCTCTAAGGAAGAGGCTATTTTTAATGGAACCTCTTTAAAATTCTCTAACCTATTCAAATCCAGATCATAAATAGTAATGTCTGAAGGCTTTAAAAACCCGGATTTTATGGCTCCTTTAACTAGAGCGCTGCCCATATTGCCTGCGCCCAAAAAACTTACTTTAATCTTCACCGCCATTTAATCCTTTTCCAGTGTAGTGTAACAGTAACAGCTTTACAATTGTCATCGTTGACAAGACACTGTAATGTTTTTTCGGATACACTACACTACCCAATTACTATTTAGCAGATCTTTCCCCAAAAAGAGCTGTTCCAATGCGGATCATGTTGCTTCCTTCTTCAATCGCAGCCTCAAAATCATGAGACATTCCCATGGATAGCAAAGGCTCATCTATTTTTAAAGGGGATTTCAAAAAAAATTTATTAAATAGATCATAAGTTTTTGCAAAGTAGGGTTTTGCTTTATTAGGATCTTCAAAATAAGGAGCAATGCACATGAATCCTTTTAAATAAATATGTTTCAAAGAACTGCTTTCATCTAAAATCTTCTGCACCTCATCCTCTCTTAACCCAAACTTTGCGGGTTCTTCGGAAACCTTTATTTCCAGAAGGCACCCTTGCACTTTACCCAGTTGGGATGCCCTGCGATCAATCGCCTGCATACATTTAAAAGAATCTACAGATTGGATGGCATCAAAAATCTCAACTGCGCGATTCACTTTATTGGTTTGCAAATGCCCAACCATGTGCCACTTTAAAAAAGGATAGGAGGATTGGAGAGATTCAAATTTTTCTTTTGCTTCTTGAACTTGAGATTCACCAAAATTTTTTAGGCCGCATTCAATGGCTTTAACCATTTTTTGAAGAGGAACTCTTTTGGTTACTGCAATAATTTGGATTTCTTCTTTTTTCCGCTTTGAACGAACGCATGATTTTTCAATGCGTTCTAACAAACTCCTAAGATTCTCCTCTATCATGAATAAGATTAAAAATTATATCATTTATTGAAGGAAAAGAAAAGCTCCACCCCCAAACCCAAATTGGAGGTGGAGCTAAACTAAAACCAAAGCTGCCTGATTGTTTTAGACGACTTTAATCATCTTTCTAAACCATTGGCATGCGCCTTAAAGTAGATGCTCAATCGTCTATAAACAACTACAAGAATCTAGGCTTAATACTCTGGCGCTGGCATTGCAGGCATTTTCTCTTTCTTTTCAGGAATGTCTGTAACCAAGACTGCTGTAGTTAAGAGTAAGCTGGCAATGGAAGCGGCATTTTGTAACGCGGAACGGGTTACCTTTGCTGGGTCAATAATACCTGCTTTGACCAGATCGGTAAATTCACCATTGTCCGCATTTAAACCAAATGTAGGGCTTTTCTCGGAGCGCACCTTATTCACAACCACTGAACCTTCTAAACCAGCATTTTCTGCAATGATTCGAATCGGCTCTTCCAGAGATTTTTGAATGATCTTGATCCCGGTTTGTTCATCCTGATCGCTGCTTTTTACCTTATCCAGGACTTCACTCGCTCTTAAAAGCGCTACGCCGCCGCCTACCACAATACCTTCTTCAACACCCGCGCGCGTAGCATGCATGGCATCTTCAACCTTAAACTTTCTGGTTTTCATTTCAGTTTCTGTGGCTGCGCCAACTTCGATCACAGCAACTCCACCGGAAAGTTTTGCCAAACGCTCTTGCAATTTTTCCTTATCATAGTCTGATGTAGTCTCTTCAATTTGACGGCGAATCTGGCCAATGCGGCCATCAATATCTTTTTTCTTTCCGTTTCCGCCAACAATGGTTGTGTTTTCTTTGTCAATCACAATTCTTTTAGCTCTGCCTAGCATATCTACCCCGGCTTTTTCTAACTTAAGACCCAACTCTTCAGAAACAACCTGGCCACCAGTCAAAGTTGCAATATCATTTAACATCTCTTTTCTACGATCGCCAAAACCAGGAGCTTTAACTGCTACGCAGCGTAAACGCCCTTGCAAACGGTTTACGACAAGAGTTGCTAAAGCTTCACCCTCAACTTCTTCGGCAATCAGTAGGAATGGTCTGCCAGTATCTGCAATTTTTTGCAAAACTGGGAGAAGGTCTGGCATGGCTGATACTTTCTTATCTGTGATGATAATATAGGCATCTTCCAATACCGCTTCCATTCTTTCTGCATCAGTCACAAAGTAAGGAGAAACGTACCCGCGGTCAAATTGCATGCCTTCTACAACTTCCAACCGTGTATCCGCAGATTTGCCTTCCTCTACAGTGATCACGCCGTCTTTGCCTACTTTTAGGATCGCTTCCGCAATAAGATCTCCAATCACTTTATCATTTGCAGAAATAGTGGCAATCTGAGCAATCTCTTCTTTTGCCTTTTCCTTAGCATCAATGTTAATTTTTTTTGCCATGCTTTGAAGTTCTTTCACAACAGCTTCTACCGCTTTATCAATGCCCCGCTTAATATGCATGGCATTGGCTCCAGCAGTAATGTTGCGGAACCCTTCAGAAATGATCGCTTGCGCTAAAACACAGGCTGTGGTGGTGCCATCGCCGGCAACATCATTGGTTTTAGAAGCGACTTCCCGCACAAGCTGAGCTCCCATATTTTCAAAAGGCTCTTCCAGCTCAATCTCTTTGGCAATAGTTACGCCGTCATTAGTGACTGATGGAGAACCGAATTTTTTGTCTAGAACTACGAAACGCCCCTTGGGTCCTAGTGTAACTTTTACAGCATTGGACAGTTTATCTACACCCAATTTGATTGATTTTCTTGCTTCGTCTGAATATTGAATTTGTTTTGCCATTTTTCTTCACCTCACTTCCTTTAAAGTATTCCTAGAATATCTTCTTGATGCATAATGAGATATTCAGTATCATCCAGTTTAACTTCTGTTCCTGAATATTTTCCATAGAGAATGCGATCCCCTGCTTTTACATCCATGGGAATCAACTTGCCTTGATCATCTCTTTTGCCTGGGCCAACCGCAATCACTTCCCCTTCTTGAGGTTTTTCTTTTGCGGTGTCTGGGATAATAATCCCGCCTTTTTGCTGTTCTTCTTTTTCCACTGGCTTAACCAAAACTCGGTCAGACAATGGCTTTATTTTTTTTGCTGTTGCTACAGTCATGCTCTTTCCTCCTCGTCCCTTAGTCTTTTTTTTAGATTTCAATGTTAGCACTTAAAAATCGAGAGTGCTAAAATGATGACCAAATAATAAGAGGTGCCAATAGATACTGGCACTCTCTATTCTTGAGTGCTATTATAAACGATCTGTAAAAACTTGTCAAGGGTCATCTATCAACGGGGTAATGTATCATACAGACTTCAATTGACTTCTCAGATTCCTTGTGTTACGATTTGATTCCATAAAATAGATGTGGGCAAACCGTTAAAAAATTATACCCGTGATACAAAAATCTAAAAACATAGTCATTACATTTTGGATTTTGCTTATTTTTACGGGAATATCTCTTTACATTTCTCCTTGGTCATTTAATCCAATTGGATTCCATAATATAAAACGAATTCTATTCTCCACTCTATTTATATACAACCTAAAACTCCTTATACATTTAAAGGGCAATTATGTTGCCGTTATTTTTAGCTGGCTTGTTTTTATCTCAATTAGCACATTTTTTGTCGTTTTTGGAAAATATTTATTGCTAAAGATTGTTAATTACAAACAGGAACAACCAAGATTATCAACTGGTGAAGAAATCTTATCAGAATGTTCCAAATTTGAAATTTTAAGTCTGAGTTGGTTTTTAGGCTCTTGGCTGTTCTCAATGATATGGTTGCTGCTTGGTTTATCTGGATTACTAAAAAAGGATATTGCAACAGCATTATTTTGGTTGGGCCTGCTTCTGTTTATTGTTCAGTTGTTCAAAAAAATTCCAACAATTGCAAAATTATGCAAATGGATTCTTGCCTATTTTACAGCTTTGATTAAAAGAACACATCCTTACAGTAAAGTATGCAAAGATACAATTAAACTCATCGGCTTTTCGATTGTGACAATTTGGATATTTTCTTGGTCAGCGCTTGAGGTTTATCCAGTTGCCTATTGGGATACACTTATGGTGAATATGGCCCTGCCAGGACATTATGTAGCAGAATCAAAACTAATACCAAATCCTTTTAACATCTATAGCTACTTTGCCCATAATAGTGAGATGCTTAGCGTGTGGACACTTTTATCTGGTTCCAAAGAAGCAGCTTTTCTCCTGGTTTGGGGGTTCTTTGTTTTTTTAATACTTTTCATTTATGGATATCTTTCTCGGGTTACATCTAAGACCATAGCTTTTTGTGCCATTACTATTTTAGTTTCAAGCCAGTTAGGCCAATGGCTTGGCATTTTAATCAAGAACGACTTACAAGCAGGTGTATTTTTAATTCTTCAGTGGTGGTCACTTTTGTGGTCATATAAAAAATATCTTTATGGAAAATCAGATTTTATAAACTGGCAATTTCTTGCGGGTCTATTTGCAGGAATTGCGTGCGGCCACAAATTTACTGCTGCTCCTGTACTTGTAGTTACTTTCCTTGGTAATGTTTTGTTCTTTGTTTTCAACTCTAATACGGGACTCAAGAATAGATCCTTTCTATCCATAAAGAACTCGTTTGTCTTTTCTTTTGGAACTCTATTAGCATGGGGGCCTTGGTTAATCAAAAGTTTGATCATTACAGGGGTTCCGATCTATCCTTTTCTTAATAAATTATTCAATACAACCCTGCTATATGAATGGCATACCAGACCGCCAACTCAATACTCTTTAAGTTCACTAGGATGGGAAGGGATTCTGGAATATTTAGGGAGCTTAACACGTCTCAAGGTTGTTTCACCAGAAGGGGGAGCGCCTATCTGGTGGGGGCCGACTGCAATTTTGTGTTTCAGCAGTTTTTTCTGTTTTTCTAAACTATTTGAAAAAGAAATCCGTTGGATTGCCTCAATCGCAGCGGCGAGTTGGGCATTCTCACTCGTTTTTGCAATGAAACCGCCATACCATGCTGGACCTCTCATTTTTTTATTCTGCTGTTGTTTTGGGTTAGCTATAAATAAGGTGTTTATTAATTCTCGATCTTTCCTCTTATCTTATACACTTATATTAATAGTCGCTTGGGATTTTGTGCGAAGCTGGCTTATGTCTCTTACTAAAGGGAATGTTATCCTTTCCCTCTGTTTACTTTTTTCTGGTTCTCCAATATGGCATGACATGGTTAATATAACAGCCGGCACACCTGAATATGCCTCCATTGATGAGATGCAATGGGTCAATTATTTAATTAATAAATATACACAGAAAAAAGAAAAAGTGCTGTTTATGGGAACTTTCAGACCTTATGGAATTGAACGAAGACACTATGCCGCATTCACTCTAGATAAACAACCCATCCTCTATTTTGCAGAAAAATCGAGTGATGAATATGAGTTAAAAAAACAATTAGTCTCTTTAGGAATTCATCATATTGTCTATGATCCCGGTGGATGGAAACAATGGTTAAGACGAGAAACAGTGGATGGTTCACATAATATAATAATTAGTCCAACAGAAATATCAAAAATTGATCTGTTTATGAAACGCTTTACATTTCTCCGTTTCAGCGTGCCTTCTAATCACTTAATGTGGTACACAATCCAAAGTGAGGAGGTAAAACAACAAGAATTCTTTTCACTACCTCCATTTGATCCTGATGATATCTATCAATTTCCTCTCCTCTATATTCAGTTAGCAAGGTCTCTATATGATCAGGGAAAAATCTTAGAGGCAAAATCTTTAGCGCATCTCTTAAAAAAGAATGGTTATATTCCCAAATTAAAGATTCATTCAGAATTTCTGGAATCTGTATTAACATCAAAGTAATATCAAATCTTTTGTAAAATTTCTTTCAAAACTTTTAGCTTAACTTCTTTACAAATTCTTCGATTCTATGGAGGCCTTCGGTGATGTTATTCATGGAAGTGGCATAAGAAAGGCGGATGTAGTGATCGTCCCCAAAAACAGAGCCGGGGACAACAGCTACCTGAGCCTTCTCTAATAAAAGATCCGCAAAATTCATGGAAGTTTCAATTTTTTTCCCATCAAAAGATTTTTCCAATAAATGTTTAATATTGATAAAACAATAAAATGCGCCTTGCGGAGTAAGAGTAGAAAGTCCTGGGATGGTATTAACCTTTTCCACCATCACCTCCCGCCTTTTCTTAAATTCCGCAACCATTGTTTTCAAATCCTCTTGCAAATCGCCCAAAGCATCGACTGCTGCGGCTTGCGCTATAGAAGTGGGGTTGGATGTAGAGTGATCTTGTAAATTGGACATGGCCCCAATAATTTCTTTTGGACCAGCTGCATAGCCAATACGCCAGCCGGTCATGGCATAGGCTTTTGAAACCCCATTCACAACAATGGAACGTTTTTTAATCTGTTCATTGAAAGAAGCGATGCTTACATGCGGGACGTTATCATAAATAAGTTTTTCATAAATCTCATCTGAGATACAAAAAATATTATTCTTAATTAATATTTTTGAAATCTCTAGCAACTCTTCTTTATCATAAATCATGCCTGTGGGATTAGAAGGCGAATTTAAAATCAATATTTTTGTGTGAGGGGTGATTGCGGCAATGAGCTGTTCTGGTTTTATTTTAAATTGATCTTCCTGGCTAGTTTTAATAATCACTGCTTTTGCCCCAGCCATTCGAATCATCTCAATATAACTAACCCAATAGGGAGAAGGAAGGATCACCTCATCGCCATCATCCGCTAAGGTTAAAATCGCATTAAACAAAGAATGCTTGGCGCCGCAAGAAACAAGGATTTCATTTGCAGAGTAAGTAAGACCATTGTCTTTATTAAATTTTTTGGAAATTGCATCTTTAAGTTCCTTAATGCCAGAAGTAGGCGTATATTTAGTTAAACCCGCATCCAAAGCCTTTTTTGCAGCATCCTTAATATGATTGGGGGTATCAAAATCCGGTTCCCCAGCTCCAAACCCAATCACTTTTATTCCCTGGGCTTTCATTTGGTTAGCTTTCGCAGTAATCGCCAAAGTTGGTGATGGGCTGATCTGACTTACTCTTTTAGAAATAATCATAAAATTGCCTCCGAAAAATTATAAATTATATTTTTTTATAAATTTCTAGACCATGAATCAATAGCGAATAAAATTTTTATTATTTTTAAACCAAACTCGTAAATCTTTAATTTTTTTAAACAGGAACTAATTTTTTAAATACTTCAAGGGTAAGTTCTCCTGTTTTTTCCCAAGTAAAATCTTTTGCTCTTATCATTCCCTTCGTCCGCAAAATTTCTCGTAATTTCTGATCATTCAACAATTGAATAATTTTATGAGCCATATCCTGAATATCATATGGATCAAAATAAAGACCGGAATCTCCTACCACCTCTGGCAAAGATGAAGTTTTGCTCACAACTGTTGGTACACCATAAGACAATGCCTCAAGTGGAGGCAAACCAAATCCTTCATAAAGGGAAGGGAAAATAAAAATTTCAGCTCCTTTATAAAACAAAGAGAGTTTTTCGCTAGAGACGTGCCCAAAAAATTTTATCCTATCTTCAACTTTATTATTTTTCACTAAATGATCTAATTCTATTTGATGCGCCTTATCCTGATAACCCACAATCACCAGCTGCACGCTCGTTTGATCTTTAATAAAGGAAAAAGCTTCAATCAATCTCTTTAAATTTTTGTGGGGATCATTCCCGGAGACACATAAAACATACTGAGCAAGCCCAATTTTTTTCTTAAATTCCTCAACTTGCATTTGGTTAGAAAGTTCAGATGAAATACCCCCCCCTGGTTTTGCAAGCAAAATAGGGGTAATCTTTTGGCTGGCTATCCCAAAAAATTTTATTATATCTTGTTTTGTATTTCCTGAGATCGTAATAATATGATCCGCTTTTCTTAAAATAATGGGAAATAAATATTTTAGATAGAGCCCGTGTTTATGTTTTTGATCTGTCAAAATAAATGGAATAAGATCTAATACTGTAATCACCTGCTTTAAATTTGCCGGGGTAAAAAACAGAGCATCGAGTTGAGAAGGAGAAAAAAGAATATCGTATTTTCTAAAAACTAAAAGAAACGGGAATATAAATTGTGTCCATAATAATTTAATCATGTCTCCAATAGAACGACCGAGAAAAGAGCGAAATTTACTTAATTTTTCTCGGCTTAAGGTTGAGGGCGCAGATTCTACATTTGATAATTCATTTGTATTGGAAATGTGGCAGAAAGAGAAAGGTTTTATAATTTGTTCAGGTTTGACATTTTGGAAATGACCCGGGGTAAAAGTATAAAGATCAAAAGTCACCCCTAGCTTTGCAAGTTCATTGACCAGATGAATAATATAATGGTCTAGGCCGCCTCCACTTTGACGGCTTACTCTAATAGCGTTAATAACGATTTTCACAAAGAGCTAAAGAAAGAAAAAATATTATTTGTTGGCTCGAACAATGTAAATATATACGTAATTAAAAAAATGAGGACTAAGCGCATTAGAAAAGGCTTGAATGAATCTTCCACAAAAATTTAGCTGCAAGGTTTCTCCTTTTGGAAATTCACCACCCTTCTTTAAAAAAATATTTCCAAAAATGTCGTGAAAAATATGAGGGTGAGAAATAGGAACTGATTCTACAATTTCAAAACCTTTGCTTTTTAAAAGCCCGTCCAAATGACCTCTTTTACACTTATATTCTATAAACATAGGACCTTTAACTGGATCAAACCCAATGACTGGCCAAAATTGTGATTGTAGTTTTTCTTCAATTTCTTTTGTCTTTAACTTAAATTCGTGATTTTTACTGCTAGGATAACTCTGCTTTCCCAATATTTTTCTTACAAACTCATTCCGTCTTAAAAGTTTAACGAACAACTGACGAATAGGATACCAGAGCCTCATAAAATAATTGAAGGCTGGCACAATAATAATGGATATGCCGCCGGATTTCAAAACTCTATACATTTCCAGGATGGTTGTTTCCGGACCTTCAATCATATGCTCAAATACGCCAATGGAAATATAGCCTGCAAAAGAATTGTCCGGATAGGGAATTTTTCTAACATCTCCAACTTTCATCTCTGTTTCTGGAAAAAACTTCTTACAGGTTTCAACGCAATCAGGAACAATCTCTAACCCAGCCATTTGATATCCCAAGCGCTTAAGATAAACTACCCAATGTCCAAAACCGCAACCAGACTCCAAAATTTTCCCATTTCTTGGCAAATACTGAATAAAGTAGGGTAGGAGGACAGTATCTTTTCCGCAATTTTCAATGGATTGCACCAGATCTTTTTCTGACCAAGTTTTTTGCCATTGATAAACTATTTCTTCTGTATATTGATCAGTTTTCATTTTATTCACCAAAAATATCAATTATTTAAATAACAATTTTATTATATCAAAATCCTTTACTTTAAAAACTTTTGCGGATATAATGATTTTTTAATGCGAAGAAAAATTTTCTATATTCTTTTAAGCCTCCTTTCTTTGGGAATCATTTGCGGCAGCATTGCTCTTCGAACTTTTTTAGAAACGCTTCCTAATATAGGGACTCTGGAAACTTATTTACCCCAGTTAACCACACGCATTCTAGATCACAAAGGTCAGCTTGTTTCTGAATTCTTTACAGAACGCCGCTCCTGGGTAAACTTGAATGAGATACCCTTAGACCTGCAGAACGCTTTTCTTGCCATTGAGGATGACCAATTCTATGAACATTGGGGAATTTCCCCGCAAGGCATGCTGCGGGCAGCCATTAAAAATTTTCTTTCTGGCAGGGCAGCCCAAGGAGGATCCACTATTACCCAGCAGCTTTCTAAATTGATATTCCTCACGCAAGAAAAAACTCTCACAAGAAAGATAAAGGAACTTTTGCTTGCTTTACAGATTGAACGGGAGTTTAGCAAAGAAGAAATTCTGCAAATTTATCTGAACCAGGTCTATTTTGGACATGGAGCCTATGGGGTATCTGCTGCGGCAAAAATCTTCTTTGCAAAAAAAGTGCAGGATCTGACGCTTTCTGAATCCAGCCTATTAGCTGGGCTTCCCAGGCTGCCCCAATACTATTCCCCAATACTTCACCTAGACCGCGCTCGAGGCCGTCAAGCCATTGTTCTTGCCCGCATGCAAGAACTAAAATTCATCTCCCCTGAAGAAGCAAAACTTGCCAAACAATCTCCCTTACAAATAAAACGCTCGCCTTTACCCACAACCGCGCCCTATTTTGTGGAATATTTAAGGCAAAATTTAGAGCCTAAATTTGGGAATGAGCTTTTATACAGGGGAGGTCTTACGATCCAGACCACTTTAGATTTAGATTTGCAAAACAGCGCGGAAAAAATCTTTACAGAGGCCATGGAACAATTTGACAAAGAATATGGTCCTTCAGCCGAACTTTTGCGCGCAAAAGAAAAAAGTAAAGAACTTAAATTTGCGGTAAAACCTTCTACTACAGTCACAAAAATTCAAGGCTCCCTGTTACTGATTGATCCTAAAACCGGCGGTATCCGGGCTTTGATTGGAGGACGCAATTTTTCCGAATCCCAATTTAATAGAGCCACACAATCAAAAAGACAGCCGGGTTCAACCTTTAAACCATTTGTTTGGTTGACTGCTTTAGAAGAAGGCTATACCCCTGCGACCATTCAGGAAGATTTACCTATCGCTTTTCAAAACGATGGTCAAGACTGGAGGTTGATTGAAGGCGCTACCACTCCTTTTTTAATCCAAAAAGCAACCTCTACCCTGAAAGAAGATCAGGTCTGGGTCCCTAACAACTATGATAATAAATATTTCGGCGCGCTTACTTTAAGAAGAGCATTAGCTTTTTCCAGAAACTTAATCTCCATACGTTTAATCTACCAAATCAGACCGCAAAAGGTGATTGAAAGGTGCAAAAAATTAGGCATTAGCAGCCATTTAGACCCAGTGCTTTCTCTTTCCTTAGGAACCTCTGTGGTTAATCTCTTAGAATTAGTAAGCGCTTTTGGCGCATTCGCAGGAGAGGGTATTTATAGAGAACCTTACGCCATTACTAAAATTACAGATTTTCAAGGCCAAGTGCTGGAAGAAAATTTTCCCATTGAAAAAGAGGTGATTTCACCGCAAATAAATTACCTGATGACCAGCCTTTTAAGAAGCGTAGTCACTGAGGGAACTGGCAGAGGCGCGAAAAGTTTAGATGCGCAAGTAGCTGGAAAAACAGGGACCAGCCAGGAGCAGAGAGATTTGTGGTTTATTGGTTTTACTCCGGAGATTGTTTGCGGCGCATGGATGGGGTATGATGATTTTGCTCCCTTAGGCAAAAAATTGTCTGCAAGCGGAATTGTAGTTCCTTGGTGGACTGAAATTATGCGGGAGTCTTTAAAAATGATTCCCTCAAAAGATTTTAGCGTGCCTGAGGGTATTACCTTTGTAAAAATTGACCGCTTAACCGGAGCTCTTGCAATCCCAAGCTGCCCAAAAGTTGCCTTAGAAGCTTTTAAAACAGGCACTGAACCTAAAGAATTTTGTTCTGTGGACCATTCCAAAAAACAACTGTCAGAAATGGAAACAGAGGAGTAATAAGCCCTCCATAAAATTAATTTCATAAAAATTCTATTGTCGGCTAATAGAGAAAATTAAACGCTAAATCTAGTTCATTGATTTAAAAATTTAGATGTGTTATGATTTTAAAATTATAATTTTTTATTCTAAAAATAAATAAAAAAACTAAATGAACTCGAATCATTAATACGACAGTAAAATTATTCGAGCTAATCAGATTAAGCGATCATTTTTTAAAGAGGAGCAATAAAAAGATGGCAAAAAAATACGTTTACTTTTTTGGAGCAGGCAAAGCAGACGGGAATGGAAAAATGAAAGATCTTCTAGGCGGCAAAGGCGCTGGCCTTGCGGAAATGTCTAAATCCGGCGTGCCTGTGCCTCCGGGATTTACAATCACTACAGACACCTGCCGTTATTACTATGCTCATGGCAGAAGGGTTCCTCCTGAACTTAATCCCCAGTTTAAAACCGCAATGCAAAAATTAGAAAAAGTTTCTGGCAAAAAATTTGGGGATCAAAAAAATCCCCTGCTTGTTTCTGTCAGAAGCGGAGCAAAATTTTCCATGCCAGGCATGATGGATACCATTCTTAATCTTGGAATGAATGATGCTGTGATTGACGGGCTCATAGCTTTGACTGACAATCCCCGTTTTGTTTGGGATTCCTATAGAAGATTTATTCAGATGTTTGGCAATGTGGTCATGGGCATAGAAAAAAGCAAATTCGAGCAGACGATCTCACAAAAAAAACAGGAAAAAGGAATTACTGCAGATACTCAATTAGATGCGGAAGATCTAAAAGATTTAGTCTCCAGATACAAAGAAAAATATAAGGAAGAAACAAAAGAGGATTTTCCTCAAGATCCATGGAAACAGCTAGTCTCGGCTAGGGACGCGGTTTTTAAATCCTGGAATAATGAACGCGCCATCTCTTACCGCAGGCTAAACAAAATTTCCGATGATCTTGGGACCGCAGTCAATGTGCAAACCATGGTTTTTGGAAATATGGGAAATAGCTCAGCCACTGGGGTAGGGTTTACCCGCAATCCAAGTTCAGGAAAAAAAGAATTTTTTGGCGAATACCTGACCAATGCTCAAGGGGAAGATGTGGTGGCAGGGGTGCGCACTCCAAACCCCATACGGGAACTGCAAAACGAAATTCCAAAATGTTATGACGAACTTAAAAAAATTACCTCTAAATTAGAAAGGCATTACAGAGATGTGCAAGATTTTGAATTCACCATTGAACGAGAGAAACTGTACATGCTGCAAACCAGAACCGGCAAACGCACAGGGATTGCAGCGGTCAAAATTGCAGTGGACATGGTGCATGAAAAAGTTATTTCTAAGGCTGAAGCTATTTTAAGAGTTGAACCAGACCAGCTATCCCAGCTTTTAGCTCCTGTATTTGATGAAAAAGAGAAAATTAATGCGGTAAAAGTGGCTAAAGGAATCAATGCCGGACCAGGAGCTGCCAGTGGAAGAATCGCTTTTACAGCGGCTAAAGCAGTAGATCTGGCTAAACAAGGTCCAGTTGTTTTAGTGCGTCCTGAAACTAACCCGGATGATATTGAAGGCATGAACGCGAGCGTTGGCATTCTAACTGCGATTGGCGGAAGAACTAGCCACGCCGCAGTGGTTGCCCGCGGCATGGGAAAACCCTGCATTGTTGGCTGCAGCGATCTTAAAATAGATGAGCATTCCGCAATCTTATCTGTGGACGGCCATAGTGTAAAAGAAGGGGAATCTATCTCCATTGACGGTTTTACTG
Source organism: Elusimicrobiota bacterium (assembly GCA_016180425.1). GTDB lineage: Bacteria > Elusimicrobiota > Elusimicrobia > 2-02-FULL-39-32 > 2-02-FULL-39-32 > 2-02-FULL-39-32. Next base: position 47,834 of record JACPBF010000004.1, on the reverse strand, counting down.
GCGAAGTATTTATCGGGCTAATTCCCACACTCCCTTCAGAAGTGATTCGAGTTTTAAATGGAGAGATGAATCCCAAGGAGTCTGAACTTTTCCAAATCTTTAAAGAATTCATGAAATGGGCAGACCAGATCAGAACCTTAAAGGTAAGAGCAAATGCGGATATTCCCAGAGACGCTAAAGCTGCCCGCTGGTTAGGCGCTGAAGGCATTGGCCTTTGCCGCACAGAACACATGTTTTTTGCTGAAGAGCGGCTCCCTTACATGCAGCAAATGATTTTAGCGAATAATGTAGTGGACAGGAAAAAGGCGCTAGATGCTCTACTCCCTTTCCAAAAAGAGGATTTTAAAGGTTTATTTAGAGAGATGCGGGGTTTCCCTGTAACCATTAGAACTTTAGATCCCCCTTTGCATGAATTTTTGCCTAAGACAGAAAGTGATGCCCAAGCTCTTTCCCAAAAAATTGGAGTTCCTACGGAAACGATCTGGTCTAAATCTAAAGAGCTGCATGAATTTAATCCCATGTTAGGACACAGAGGCTGCCGTTTAGGCATTACCTATCCGGAAATAACAGAGATGCAGGTTAAAGCAATCATTTCCGCCGCCTGTGAACTGGCAAAAGAGAAAATTCGCGTGGTGCCAGAAATTATGATCCCTTTAGTTGGCCATAAAAATGAATTAAAACACCAAAAAGAATTAGCCATCCAAGTGGCAAAAGAAACCATGAAAAGCTATGGGGTAAAAGTTAATTATATGATAGGGACCATGATCGAGGTGCCAAGAGCTGCTATGGTGGCTGGATCCATTGCCCAAGAAGCTGAATTTTTCTCTTTTGGAACCAATGATCTTACCCAAATGGGATTTGGTTTTTCTAGAGACGATGCTGGCAAGTTTATCCCAACTTACCTTGCGGAAAAAATATTAAAAGAAGATCCTTTCCAAACTCTGGATCAAGAAGGGATTGGACGGCTTATACAATACGCTGCCTTTGAGGGAAGAAAAACTAAAAAAGATCTTAAACTTGGAATCTGCGGAGAACATGGAGGAGATCCAGAAAGCGTAAAGTTCTGTTACCGTACCGGATTAAACTATGTTTCTTGTTCCCCTTACAGAATTCCCATTGCCCGGCTTGCAGCAGCCCAAGCTCTTTTACAAGCCAAACAAAAAACCGAATATACTTCTAAATAAGAAGAGGAACTAGCCTGAATAATTCATTGGATTGTGGAATTCAGATGAACTATTTAGGCTAAAAAATTCTTCTGATGCGTGCTAAATTTTCGGTAAGAACTATGAAATGTTTCCTAATTTTTTCTTTGTGAGTCTGTAAAAAACTAAGAAGTATTCTGGATTTTAAATCCGTTTTTTCAGTAGAAAATCTAAGCAAAATAATTCCTTCCGTTATTTCTTTCTCGAGAAACACCAATTCTCCAAAATCTTTATCGTTTGTAAGAAGAATCCTTTTTTGTTTTATACTAAGGTGCAATACGGATTTATCTGGAATGGCAGGAGCTAACTCTGCAATATATAAAACATCAAATCCTTGAATTCGAAGATTTTCAACAATTCTTTTTTCAATACTTTCATCAGCGACGAGCTTCACTTATGAAGCGCCTCTAATAAAAGGACCTCTTCAGTGCTTAAAGAATCAGCAGCGTAAGCTATCGCAGCCTGGATATCTTCCATTTCTAATCTAGGGTAATCCTCTAAAATCTCATCTGGCTCTATTCTCTGGGAAAGCTTATTCAAAATGAGTTCAACAGGGATACGAGTTCCTTTAATCACGGGCTTTCCTAACATTATCTTTGGATTGATCTCAATTCGTTTTAATAGATTTCTTTGCGTCATGATTATTCTCCTCTAACCAATACTTTTCGTAGTTAATTTGCATTATATCACATCCGACAAAGCACTGACTTAGCTTTTCTCTTTAAGAAATTAGCTCAAAAACATCCTCAAAAATATTTACAACTTCCAGACTTTTGATTAGAAAATTCTTCCAAAAGAACCTCACCTACCCCATTGACTCCCCTAGTTTTCATGCTTGATTTCCATCACTTCAACATCAAACTCCAATGTCTTGCCCGCTAAAGGATGGTTTAAATCTAATATCACATTCTTCTTATCAATCCCAATAATCGTTGCTTGCACTGGATTGCCTTTGTAACGTCCTGTAACGATCGCGCCGACTTTTAAAAATTTGGAATTCTTGAAAGATTTTCTAGGAACATTTTGAAAAGCTTCAGAATTAATAGGCCCATATCCTTTTTCAGCAGGAATTGTAATGTGTTTTTTATCACCCTGTTTTAAATCTTTTAACTGTTCTTCCATTCCGGGAATGATCTGACCCAACCCTTGAACATAGATCAATGGTTTTTTGCCAATGGAACTATCCACTACTTTATGATCTACTGTTAAAGTATAGTGGATCGCGACTGTGCTGCCATTTTGGACCATGAATTTATCTTCTGCTTTAACATCTTTAGCATAGATTAAGACGAAATTAAATTCCAAGAGAAATAGAAACAATCCAACCTCGCCCATCATTTGAATCATTCTCTTATTTCCGAATAATCTTTTTTTGTTATACATTAGACCATTCTTTAAAGGTGCGCAAAGGAATGGCTTTGAGTCCTTTTTTTATTCTTTTCTTATTTCTTTCTTTCATTCCTTTTTCATAATTTTTATAAATCGTCCTACTCATGTATGAAACTTTTTCTTTATTCTCCTCCTTTTTATCAAAAATTTTTTCAAAACTTTCCGTTTTCTTATCATTTTTCATTTTATTATTTCCATATTTTTTTATTTTTTATTTTCGTGTAAATTTTTATTGAGTCATTAGCAATTACTTTACTTCCTACTCGCATTTTACAATTCATATTCTATTCTTTTAGCCCATGCCATTTATATTTCTAGAGATTGAATCCCTTTAAGAGTCCCATGGCCACAGACTAAAAGGACGTTTCTCCACCTCTGTTTCGCATGTTCAAATCTTCGCTCCTGAATTTTCAATCTATGCTTCCAACGCAAAAGAACCCTTCCTGACTGAATCATTCTTGATCTTTTAACTTTTTCATACCTTAACTTAAGCTCTAACCAACGCGCATGAGCCGATTCCAATTCATGACGATAAATTTCTAAATGGCTTTGTATTCTTTCCCATAACTCGCTGGGAACCCAATGGGCCTTTTTGCAGACAGAAAGCATCTCCATCTCCAATTTAGCGCTAAGTATTTTTTGGGATGGGGTCCGATTAAGACGGTTCGTCAAATTAAGCCAAGAGCCAAGAGCAATCATCCATTTGGTTGGATCCCACTGATACCAATGCACCCCATTGCGATAGTCTGCCTGAAATTTATGATGGTAATTGTGGTATCCTTCCCCATAGGTTAAAAAAGCGAGCCACCAACTATCTCTGGAGGAATCCTGATCCGTGTAGGTTTGACGACCGATCATGTGCGCAAGGGAATTGATAAAAAAAGTCGTGTGATGAACAAACATAACTCGAAAAAATCCACCCCACAAAATGCCTCCCCAAGGTCTGCCTATACTTAATCCAATCAAAAATGGCAAAACTGAGCCAACCAGGATTGCGATCAATAGATAATATTTCCCTTGCCATAAAACGAGCGGATCTTTCTCTAGATCTTTCACATGCTCTAAATTGCGCTGCTCTGATCTATTTAAAAAAATCCAGCCGATATGAGCGTACCATCCGCCTTTTTTAATATTATAAGGATCTAAATCAGTATCTACATGTTTGTGGTGCATTCGATGGTCGCAAGCCCATCGTAATACAGAGTTTTCATAAGCGCAAGCGCCAAAAATCAAATAAAACAAACTCAAAAGAAAGTGGCATTCATAACTCCGATGAGCAAAATAGCGATGATACCCTGCGGTAATGCTGATACCTGTCAACGCATAAAATAAAGCAAAATTTAAAATTTCTATGGGATGGACGCCATTGAAGTAAACATAGACCGCAGTTCCAACGATTCCAATAAAGTGTGAAATAATTAAAAACAAAGTTGTTGGCCAGTCAATTATTTTTTTCATCTAATTGTCTCCTTTTCTCTTTTTTTAGTTCTTTTTCTTTGCGCCGTTCTTCTTTCCAAATTTTTTTAAGTTTTTTGTTCACCTTATCCGCAAATTTAGATCCAATCCTCTCCGGAGCCACAACTTCCAAAAGCCCTTGTTTAAAAGACTCTTCCAAAAGAACCTCGCCTCTTTGGAATCCAATTAATTTCATTTGAGCGGTTTCCGCTGTAATTAAATTGCCAATCTCCAGTTCTCCTAACAATTTTTCTTTAGCTTTCCCCATAACAAGATATTGAATTTGGGACTGTTCAAAAAATTTTTTCAGCACAGACTCATTGCGCAAAATTCTATTAAAAGATTTGTTGAATGAAGAACTTGAAAGATCAATCTCATCCATGTGAACAGAGCGGGTTGTTAGGTAAATTTGAAGTTTTTCAGAATCCAACACAATTACTTTTTCATGAATGTTCTCTATAAAGCCTTTGGTCATCTTCTCCTCAACTGTAAGCTCAGAGCAATCAAAAGGCAAAACAATCATCCGAGGCACAATTTTTTCAACTTTTACTTTCTTTATGCCTTTTCTTGAAAAACAACCGAAAAAAGTTAAAAATAAAATCAAAACAACTATAGAGATGAAAATAGACTGAACTTTAAATTTCATAACTTGCCAATTCAGTAATCCGAATATCATTTGGGGGTGTAACCCAAGACAAAAAAGATGTCCATTTTTTTCGTTGAACTCCGCTTCCATCTGATAATTCGGGTTAACATATTTTTTCCCTCCTAATTTGGGCGATTGAATGAATCAGAATTTGAGACAAATGATCTTCAGCTTTTCTTGCGGAACAAATTAAATTAAAAAACTTACCCCATTCTTTCGGAGAAGTTAAAAAAGCTTTCCAGAAACCCCACCCTATTTTACCATTTGAATTCAAGGATGTGATAAAAGACGGTAAATCCTGATCCAGCTCATCGCTAATCGCTCTTAAAGAACAAAAAGCTATTTTTTTCTCATGGCAAACTTGAAAAATCGCATTACTTTCCATCTCTATTGCAAGCGCATTTGTTGCTTCCCCAACCTTAATTTTTTTTTCTTTATCTAACAAAAGTTCAGGATGGGTCAAAAATTTTCCCAAATGAATGGGAAACTTTAAATCTCCAGCGCTCTGAATGATCGCTGGAACAGATTGGGGGTCGCTCTTTTCAATATCCAGAACTAAATCCCCTGCTCTAATTTCCTTTTTTAAACTGCCGGCAAATCCAGTAGAAAAAACTATTTCTGGAGCATCAGAAAGAAGTTCTTTCATCGTTTTTTGAGCGTTTTTTAAACCTATGCCGCTAATCTTTAGAATCAGTAACTCTTTTCCCTGTTTTAAAAAATAACTATTCTGCCCATCTTTTTTTAATCCCATCTTAAGAATAAACTTTTTAACTTCCCAGAAGGTAGCGCTTAAAATGCCAAATGTCATTTAATTTTGAATACTCTTATATAATCTGCCGATTGTTAGCGCATAACGATACTTGCACATACATGGAGTGCGGGTTCCGACAAATGAAAACACTAATGAATTAGTCACTTGCTAATCTTTTAGCTTTTTACATAGCCATGATCTTTAAAAAACTTTACAGATTCTTCTAAAGATTTTTTAATATCATTTTGAGCCATTCCTAATTCTTGCACGGCTTTGGAAGAATCATAAAACATAATCTCGCGAGCCATTTTTACTCCATCCAAAGGCACCTTAGGAGCCACTCCAGTGATTTGAGCAAAAGCAGTTGTAAGAAATCCAGCGCTATAAGCGATCCAATAAGGAATCCGCAATTTAGGCGCTAGAATTCCAGTGATCTCTTCTAAAATTTGAAAAATCTCTTTTAACATTAGATTCTTATTGCCTAAAATATAGCGCTCTCCAATTTTGCCTTTTTCACTCGCCAAAAGATGCCCCTCAGCCACATCTTGAACATCCACTAAGTTAAGCCCTGTTTCCAAATAAGCAGGCATTTGCCGATTTAAAAAATCTAAAATCAATTTTCCAGTGGGGGTTGGTTTAATATCATGCGATCCAATAGGGGTGGATGGATTTACAATCACTATTGGCGCTCCCTTTTGCGCAAATCTTCTGGCCACAAGTTCCGCTAAATATTTTGATTTTTTGTATGGGCCAATCAGCTGATGAGAAGTTGGATCCATGGTTTCATTCCCAGAAACTTTCTTTTCCCATGCAACCCTCTGCATCTCATCTAACTTCTCCCAATCTTCTCTTATAGCCTCTTCGGGTCTGCCCACAGCAGAGACGCTGGATGTATAGACAATTTTTTTTACCTTAACTTTTTCAGCAACCTCTAAAATATTCTCTGTTCCCTTAACATTTGCTTCAATTATTTCATTGCCATTTCTTGCCCAGAGGCGATAGTCCGCAGCCACATGAAAAAGAATTTCACACCCATCTAAAGCTTTTTCCAAAGAGCCCTTATTTTTTAAGTCCCCCTCCAAAAGTTTTAAAGGAAGCTTTTCTAAAAAATTCTTCGGACTCGTGTTTCGGCAAAGACAAAAGATTTCCCCCAATTTTTTTTCAACACATTTTTTTGCCACGTGGTATCCCACAAAACCCGTAGCGCCAGTGATTACAATTTTTTTCATAAAAAACTATTTAACAAAAAATAAACTAATGCCCGGGACATAAGTAATACATAGTAAAACAGCCATTAAAATAAGCCAAAAAGGGAGTGTGGCTCTGTAAATTTGTGTCACTGGCTTGCCAAACCTTATAGAAGATAAAAATAGATTGAGGCCAAAAGGAGCTGTCATGTAGCCAATTTCTAAATTTAATAGAAAAATTACGCCTAGATGAATCGGGTCAATCCCATACTGAATCGCCACAGGAACAATCAAAGGGACCACAATAATAATCGCGGAAAACATCTCAATCATGTTCATGATCAAAAGAAAAATGTTCAAAAAAATAAGAAAAATCGTTTTGCTTTCAATAAATTTATGAATCCACTCAAACATCCGCATGGGTATTTGTTCATCAATCAGATAATTAGTTAATCCTAGGCTAAGTCCCATCACTACCATAATAGCTCCCACTAAAACCATGCTTTCAACTATAATTTTTGGGAAATCCTTTAAAGATATATCTTTATAAATAAAAACTTCCGCAACCGCCACATAAAAAGCCATGACGCTGGAGGCTTCTGTAGCTGTAAAGATTCCGCCGTAAATTCCGCCAATGATCAAAAAAGGGAGAGGTATTTCCCAACCAGCTTCTTTCACAGCTCCTAAAAGCCGTGGATAAGAAAAAGGCTGCGGTTTTTTAAATTTTTTATACCCTTGCAAAAATCCGTAAAAAGATAAGACTAAAATTAAAAAAATGCCGGGAACTAAGCTAGCCAAAAAAAGTTTATCAATGCTTACCTTTGCGATTAAACCATAAAGAATAATAGGAAGGCTGGGCGGGAATAAAAGACCTAAACTGCCGGTGGTGGTTAAAAGACCCAATACAAATTTTTCTGAATATTCTTCTCCAATCAGCATGGGATAAAGCAACCCGCCTAAAGCAATAATAGTGACTCCAGAAGCGCCTGTAAAAGCTGTAAAAAGCGCGCAGGAAACTAAAGTAACGATCGCTACCCCGCCTGGGATCCAGCCAAAAAAAGCATTGGCAAGGTTCAACAATCTTTGCGGGGCTCGGCTCTTAGCTAAGAGGTATCCGGAAAAAGTGAAAAGAGGAATTGCGATTAAAGCAGGCAAGGTGGCTAAACGGTAGAGTTCCACCATGATTAAAGAAGAATCTAGCCCCACAGATCGAAAAGCAATGAGAGCCAAAGCTCCAATCACTAAAAAAACAGGACAGCCTAAAAAAATGAGCGCTGCTAAAATAAGAATAAAAGGAACCATTTAAAAATCCTGACCTTGGAAAATCTGGTAGAGATGATCTAAAAGCCCAAAGAAAAAATGAAGCAGTAAAAGGAAAAAACCTAAAGGAATAATGACATCTATCCAGAAACTAGGCACTTGAACAGTCCCTACGGAAAAAAGGATGGAACGAAATTGGAGTTCATCTTTAAAAAATTTTAAAGCTGAGCCTAACAAATAAAAAAGGGTGAAGATAGCAAAAAGATCAATCAGGATGGTTAAACTCTTTCTAAAATTTTTTGGCAATTTCCCCTTTAAAAAATCAATGCTAAAATGTTTCTTTTCCTCTGTAGCTATGCTGGCTCCCAAAAAACCCACCCATAAAACCAAATGGCGCAAAAAAACATCCCCCCAGATGATCCCAATAGAAAAAAAATGCCGCAAAATTACTTGAGTAAAAGAGAGGAGAACCATAGCGATTAGGATCACCGCTATGCAAAACTTTTCTAAAGTTAAAAATAAATTTTTTACACTTGTTAGGAATTTCAATCTATCTTTTTTTAGACAAACGATATTCTTCTAACGCATTTTCAATTTTTTCTAAAAGGGAAACTTCATACAATTTACCAACAAGTTTTCTTCTGACATCCTCGCCCATCTTTTGATTGGTTTCAACCTCGTTTTTAGAGGAAGCAAGGATCAGTTGAATCCCATTTTTTTTGAGTGTCTCAATTGAATCTTTATTCTCTAAACGGCTTAAATTGGTTAACTGCCTTAAATGCTTTTTACCTGATTCTAATAAAAGCTGCTTTAGCCCAGGGGTTAAACGATCAAAGGAGCTCTTTGAAATAAGCACTGCTCCAGAAGCATTGGCTAAAGGGGTTTCAACCATATATTTTGTGCGAGTAAACCATTGCAAAGCAATGGCCGCCATGGGAGAACAATAAACCCCTTCAATTAAACCTGTTTGTAAAGAGGTCATTACATCCGCTATGGATAAAGGAATAGGGCTAATCCCCATAGTTTTAAAAGTAATTTCCGCAATTGGGTCCCCCTCCCACATCCAGATTTTAAGCGTTTTAAGATCATTCAGATGCTGTATGGGTTTAGAGACAAAAAAATGGACAAATCCAACCTCTGCCCAGCCTAATAAAATATATCCTTTTTTTTCAAAAGCATTGACCCATTCCTTTTCAAATTTTCCATAAATATAATCTATCTCACTCAAATCTCTAAAAAGAAAAGGGGTGTCTAAAATTCTTACCTCTGGCGCAATTTCTCCAAGACCCACTCCGGTAAATCCTCCTGCCTGAAGCTGACCCAATCGTATTTTTCTAACCACATCCTTTTCATCTCCAGAGACTCCTCCTGAATAAATTTTAAATTTTAACTGACCGCCGCTTTTCTCCATTATTTCTTTATTCCATGCGCGCAAAACTTTTAGCCAGGCGCTGCCTTCCGGCGCAAGCGTGGCAAACTTTATAACGCCTTCTTCAGAAAATAAAAAAGAAGTCCAAAAATTTAGAAAAAAAATTACTAAAAATATTTTTTTAAAAATGTTCATCTATGTTTTCTAACAACTTTTCAGCGCGTTCTTTGGCTATTGTGTTTGAAAGAATTTGTTCTGGAAAACGCTCTAAAGGAAAATGAATGATCTCTTCCAGCAGATTTTTATAAAGCTCTCTGTCCTGTTTAGCCACAGCATAAGTTTGAGCATAAAGGAGCGTCGTCATTAAAAAATGGTGATTGGAAGCATAGAGCGCTCGATTAAAATAAAATTTCGACTGCTCTAAGTTGCCTCCTAAAAGAGAGGGTTTGGACGCATAATAGACGCCAAAAAATAGATCTGCTCCGCCATAAAAATAATTTAGATCTAGCTCGTTCACCCTTTCCATCATGCTTACAATTTTTGGAAGATGGGAAAGCGCCTCTGAACTGCCCAAACTTAAATTCACAAAGCCTGCCCAAGAGTAAGCGGTCCAAAAAAGAAGCGGCACATCCTTTTTCTTTAATTTTTGCAAACTTTTTTTAAAACGTGTTTGGTCAGTCTGGTTAAGCAAAAGTTCACCGCATTTTTTTTCCAGAGCTCTTAAACCAATTTTTAGTCCGCGATCATAAATGCCAATTGCGCGTTCTGGAGATTTTTCTTCCAAAAAAAGAAAAGCATAAGCGCCAAAGCCTTGAACAGCCTGAGCGATCAAAGAAAGATGGTCTGGATCATTTTTAAGCAAAACTTCTAAAAATTTTAGTTGGCTTCCAATCGTCTCTTCCGCAAGCAAAGGATCTGGCTCCTCATAAAAAGCTTTAGAGCCTTTATCTAAAAGCTGGGCCATGGAATGTAAAGCCACTCTTTTAAAAGAACAGGCGTTAAAAGATAATATAAAAGAAAAGAAGAAAAATTTAAAACAATTTCCCAATCGCATTTTTTTGTTTCTCTATCACCTGCCTAATCCCAGCTTTGGCCAGTTGAATCAGCTGATTTAATTCTTTTTCACTAAAAGGATTTTTCTCTGCTGTGCCTTGCACTTCCACGAATTTTCCTTTACTGGTCATTACAAAATTGCAATCGCTTTCAGCATGGCTGTCTTGAATATAATCTAAATCTAAAACCGGCTTGCCCTCCACAACCCCCACGCTGATCGCTCCAATTAAATCTTTTAAAGGCCAGCTAGAAAAAGCTCCCTCTTTATAAAGTTTCTTTAAGGCAAAAGCAAGCGCAATCATCCCGCCATTAATAGAAGCGGTGCGCGTGCCTCCATCGGCCCGGATCACATCACAATCTATAATAATCGCTCTTTCTCCTAATTTTTCTAAATCCACTACTCCTCGCAGAGCGCGTCCAATCAAGCGAGAGATTTCTTGAGACCTGCCGCCAGAAGATGCGCGAGACCTAGGGGTGCGCTTATCTCCTGCTCTGGGAAGCATGGAATATTCAGCAGTGACCCATCCAATATTTTGCTGTTCTGCATGAGGCGGCCTTTTTGTCTCAACGCTCGCCACGCACAGCACTTGAGTATTGCCCATGCTAAAAAGGCAGGAACCTTCTGCATGGGGAGCATAATTTTTAATAATTTTAATGGGTCTTATAGAAATTTTCATTATTCTCTATCTTCACTATTTTTATGTTTTATCCATATAAACAGTATGCCACAATTCAAACCAGAGCAATGCCCAGAGCCGATAACTGTGGTCCTTCTGACCATTTTGGTGCTCATTAATAAACCGTTCAACCACACTCATTCTAAAATAGCCGCGCTTTCGCGCCTTGTCTGAAAGAAGCGTTTCTTTTAAAAATGGGACTAGAGGACCCTTAAACCAATGCCTTAAAGGCAGGCCAAAACCCATTTTTTTTCTTTCTAAAATTGGGTCTGGAAGAAAACCTTTTAAAGCTTTTTTTAAAATCCATTTGCAGCCGTTAAATTTTACCTTATATTTTGAAGGAATTTTAGCCGCGAATTCTATTAATTTGTGATCTAGGAATGGGGATCTGGCTTCCAAAGAATTGGCCATGGACGCGATGTCCATTTTTACTAAAAGGCAATCCGGCAAATAACCGTTCAGATCGCAAAAAAGGATTTGGTCTAAAAATTCTTCTGAATCTGAAGTTTTATAAAGAGAATCAAAATATTCATAAACATTTTTATTCTTTATATCTGCAAGAAGGGAGGGTTCAAAAAGTTCTTCCAAACCTTCCTGATCAAAATAACAGAAAATTTTAAAATTAAACTCATGAGGGCTGAACTCTAACACTCGGCTTGCGCGAAAAAGTCTTCTCAATAAATGATTGTTTAAAAAAATATTTGGCATCCCTTGAATAAGGGTCTGAATTTTAGAACGCATGGGCTTAGGGATTACGCTAAGCAGATGAAAGATTCTATCCACCTGATATCGCAAATAACCTCCAAAATTTTCATCCCCCCCATCTCCATTTAAAGCCACAGTCACATGTTTTCTTGTTTCCTTAGCCACCATATAGGAAGGTAAAGCGGAAGGATCCGCAAAAGGCTGATCATAGTGCCAAGCTAACTTTGGCAAGAGCTCCACAGTTTGAGGTTTGACCACAAACTCATGATGATCTGTCTTAAAATGGTCTGCTACAAGGCGAGCGAATTTAAGTTCGGAAAAATCAGATTCGTCAAACCCTATGGAGAAGGTTTTAACAGGCTCACCCATTTCTTCTGCCATCATCCCCACCACAGCGCTAGAATCTATCCCGCCTGAAAGAAAAGCGCCTAAAGGCACATCTGAAATCAGCCGAATTTTTATAGCTTCTTTTAAATGAACTTTTAGCTCTTCGCATAGATCAGAAATTTTTTTAGCTTTTTTAGGCGCTTGCGATACCTGCCAGTACCTTTCTATCTTAATCTCCCCTTTTTCATTACAGGTGAGAGTATGGCCTGGAGGAATACGCTCAACATCTTTAAATATGGTATGCGGTGTGGGAATAAATTGATAAGCAAAATAAAGAGGGATAGATTCCCTATTGATATTTTTTGACACTTCTGGAACTTCTAAAAGCGCCTTTAATTCAGAAGCAAAAAAAAGAGACTTTTCCCTTTTAGCATAAAAAAGAGGTTTTTTGCCAATGCGGTCTCGCGCTATAAAAATTTTTCTATTTTTAGAGTCCCAAATGGCAAAAGCGAACATTCCTCTTAAATAAAGAACGCATTGGGATCCGTACAATTCATACAGATGCAAAATAACTTCTGTATCTGAACGGGTTAAAAATTTACACCCTCTATTTTCTAAACTTTCTCGCAGCTCCAAAAAATTGTAAATTTCACCATTAAAAACAATCCAGTTGTTTTGTTCAGCAGTGCTCATGGGTTGATGCCCGCTGCTTAAATCAATAATCGCCAAACGTCTAAAACCTAAACCCACCTGTGCTTGTGCTTCAGGATTTTTGATGCTGGAAAAATAATACCCCTCATCATCTGGACCGCGATGGATCAGAGTCTGATTCATTTTTTTAAGCAGCTCTGAATCTACTCTTTTTCCATCCCAATGAAAAATTCCGCTAAAACCGCACATAGGCTATTTGATCTCTAAGAAAGGTTGTTTAAAATGATTGGGAAATTTTTTTGCAATCAAAGTTCCTTTAGATTTTTTTAAAGGAAGTCTGCCTTCTAATATCCAAATCTCTTTTACTCCTCTTTTTAAGGCCTCAAAAGCAGATTCGCATTTTGGGATCATTCCACCTGTAATGATCTTTTCTTTAATCAGTTTCTTTCCCTGATCTAAAGTGATCAAAGGAATGGTTTTTCCTTCGGAATCCAATATGCCAGGGACATCTGTAAAAAGCACAAGGCGATCCGCGGCAAGTCCTTGAGCAATGCTTGCGGCCATTTCATCCGCATTCACATTCAAAGCCCTTCCCAAGCTGCCCTGGGCTACAGATGCAAATACAGGAGTCAATCCCTGCAAAAGAAAAGAACGAATTAGTTCAGATTTTATTTTATTTGGCTTTCCCACCTGTCCTAAAGCAGGAATCGCTTTAGCTTGAACCATTTCCCTATCTCTTCCGCTTAAGCCCAAAGCTCTTACCCCTAAAAGATTAAGCTGGGAGACAATAGTAGGGTTCACTTTACCGGATAAAACCATCTCCACTACTTCCATCATTTTAGGATCCGTCACCCTTCTGCCATGGATAAAATGGCTTTTGATCCCTAAACGAGCGCTTAAAGCAGTAATCTCTTTTCCTCCGCCATGCACCAGTACCGAGGTTTCGGATTTTAAAAAATGAGAGAGCTCTTTTAACCAAGGCAAAAACTGTTGTTCTTCTAAAAGGCTGCCGCCTACCTTGATCACGCTTATTTTCAATCGTTTATTTTGCATTTGTTGGAATCGCCTTTGCTCCTGTAATATAGTATTGACCCATGGATTGAGCAGAATAAATCATATCACTCCTATTTCGCATTTGCAGGAATACCCTTTGCTGTAGAATATTTGCAAGATTGTTTAAAATCACATTTAGGACATTGAGCTGTATTTGGAGAAAACTCTTGCTTTTTAATTTTTATAAAGACATTTTTAAGTTCTTTTAAAGCCTCTTGCCTTTGAGCTTTTGATCTTTGAGTTGGCATCAGCTTATTGTGAGCAAGAAAAAAATAACTAAAAGTAACAGGCTCAATCTTTAAAGCGTTTTTTGCCCCAAGAGAATAAAGTGTTAGCTGAAGGTCTGAATCAATCCTGGACTGATCCCAAATATCTGCGTGAGTTTTATAATCAATAATTTCGTAAGTGCCGTCTGGCAAACGGTCAATGCGGTCTATGATTCCCCGCAGGATATAAGGACCCGCTGAATACTTAAATTCCTTTTCCACCGCAACAATTTCCGCTTTTCTTTGCAAAGAGAATTCAAAATATTCAGTCAACATTCTTTTACCCTTTTCATAAAATTGAAAAGTTTGCTGCGGGTTTTGAAAACCTGCGTTCACCCACTCATGGTCATACGTTTCAATCAATTCTTCCAATTGAGAGCCTTTGTTTTTATGATACTCTTCTAAAGCTCTATGAATGGAAAGTCCTAAAGAAATATAAGGGTTAGGAGGAACTTTTTGTTTATAAACATAAACCAATTTATATTTAAAAGGGCAAAAGAGATAAGCGGAAATTTTAGAATAAGAAAGTTCTAAAAGAGGTTCTTTAATAAAAATACTTTTTACTAAATTTTTGATCCGTTCAAAAATCATTTTAGTTTAAAAAAGGAAAGAGTGGAGTCTCCATACTTTTCAGCTCTGAAAAAATTCCATTCTTCAGGCGTCTCGAAGCTCTCTTTAGCATGGTGTTGGGCAACAAAGGTCCCCTGTTTTTTTAAAATTTTAGCCTGAAGGATCATTTTTAAGATTTCCTGCACAAAATAAATTGGTTTTTTCTCCTCATCTTTATATGGAGCTCCGGAAAAAATAAGGTCAAAATCTTCATTCAGCCAATTTAAGCCGTTTCGGATGTCTCTTGCATAGATGACCCAATCTCTTTGACTAGAGGAAAGAACAATTTTTTTAGATAACGTTTCCAGGGTCTCTTGAATCCTTTCTCTACACTGAAAATGCGACTCTACAAAAACCACTCTTGCCGCGCCCCTGGAAAGCGCTTCAACGCCTACAGAACCGCTGCCTGCAAACAGGTCTAGGAAATGGCAGCCCTGAATATGATTTTTTAAAATATCAAAAAGGGATTTTTTTATTCTGGCTAAGATAGGGCGCACCAAAATATTTTTAGGCATTGGACAAATTTCCAAACCCTTCCAGTCCCCGCTAATAATCTTTGTTCCAGACATAAAAATTTTGTGTTAATTTTACCATTTCAACCAATATATTGCATTATTCTATAAGGATCATATTAAAATAATGATATAATGTGCTTTCAAAAATGACAAAACAATGGCTCAGTGATCAACATTTTGGTTGTTCCTTTTTTTTAAATCAGACAAGAAAGTTTGCCAGGCCCGGAAGCAAACCCTCCTATGCTCCGGATCAGGACTTTGATGCGCAGCATATCTTTTTAGATATCAGTTTAGATATTCCTAAAAAAACCCTTCGCGGCCAATGCAGCATAACCTTAAAAGCCCTGAACCATGGGCTAAAACAGATTAAGTTTGACGCTGTCAGGATGAAAATATTTTCTGTTTTAAATGTCAGGGGACAAAAACTCAAATTTTCCTATAAAGAAGATAAACTGACTGTGACCCTGCCAAAATTAATGAATGAAAATGAAACGATCACACTCACCCTAGAATATCAGGTGACTAACCCGATTGCCGGAGTTCATTTTATTGGGCCGGATAAATTCTATCCCAAAAAACCCGTGCAAGTCTGGACCCATGGCGAAGCAGAAGAGTCCCGTTACTGGTTCCCATGTTTTGATGCTCCGCATGACAAAGCCACTACAGAAATGCGGGTGACAGTGCCTAAAGATTTTTTCGCGCTTTCTAATGGAGCCCTGATCAGCGTTACTGAAAAAAAGGATTCTAAAACAAAAACCTTTCACTGGAAACAAGCGATTCCTCATTCCCCTTATCTTGTCACCCTTGTGGCTGGAAAATTTTCTGAAATAAAAACAGAATGGGAAGGAATCCCAATTCTTTATTACTGTGAGCCTGGAAAAGAAGAGGATAGTAAAAGAGCGTTTGGCAAAACTCCTAAAATGATCCAATTTTTTTCTGAAAAGATCGGCCTAAAATACCCTTATGAAAAATACGCTCAAATTGCGGTGGCGGACTTTGTTATGGGCGGCATGGAACACACCACTGCCACAACCCAAACAGACAGAGTGTTAATGGATGAACGCGCCTTTCCAGAATTTACAGCGGATTGGCTGGTAGCCCATGAACTGGCGCACCAATGGTTTGGAGATCTCCTCACCTGCAAAGAATGGTCTCATGCCTGGCTGAATGAAAGTTTTGCCACTTATTTTGAGGCTCTGTTTGTTGAGCATGATTTGGGAAAAGACGAATTCGATTATGAAATGCGGGATAAATTAAAAATTTATCTGGAGGAAGATCAAAAAGCCTATAGAAGATCCATTGTCACAAATGTTTATTTAAAACCTGATGATCTTTTTGACAGACACCTTTATGAAAAAGGTTCTTTGGTGCTGCACATGCTGCGCGCAGAGCTTGGGGATAAACTTTTTTGGAAAGCCATTCATTGCTATGTGGAAACATTCCAGGGCAAAGCGGTTGAAACCAATGATTTGATCAATGCTATTCAGGAATCCACTGGAAAAAATATGAGAAAATTTTTTGACCAATGGGTCTATGGCTCAGGCCATCCAGAATATACCGCGCACTACTGGTGGGAAGAGGAGAAAAAAACAGCCCACCTCAATGTTAGCCAAAAGGGAAATGACAAAGATCGTCTTTTTTCCATTCCCATTGAGTTTGAATTTATTACCTCTAAAGGAAATAAAAAAATAAAAAAAACTTTTGAAGATAAAAGCTGCAGTTTAACTTACTCGTTTGACAAAGAACCTCTTGACTTTCGTTTTGATCCGGAAAATAAAATCTTAAAAACTCTTAACCTCCTTAAGCCTTATGCCATGTGGCTCTACCAGCTGCAAAATGATCCGAATGTGGTTGGCAGGATAGAGGCGGCAAAAGAGGTGGCTAAAGTAAAAAGAGCTGATGCTTTAAAAATATTAATGCAGACTTTTAAAAAAGAAAAGTTTTGGGGCACAGCCAAAGAAATTGCGCATCTCATTGGAACCACTGGCTTAAATGAAGCAAAAATATTTCTAATTCAATCTTTAAAAACAGAAAATCCTAAGGTAAGGCGAGGCGTGGTGGAGGCTTTAGGCAATTTTCCTGAACCCGACACAATAAAAAAATTAGAAGAAACTTTTGAAAAAGATAAAAGTTATTTTGTGATCAGTGAAGCTGTAAGAGCAATCGCTAAGATCCGCAGCCTTAAAGTTCAAAAAACAGTTCAAAAAGCGCTCTCTAAAGAGTCTTGGAACGACGTCATTCGCTCCTCTGCCATTTACAGCCTTAGCGAAAAACCAACAAACGAGTCGCTTGAACAGATAAAAAAATACTCTCAATACGGTTATTCTCTTTCCTCAAGGATCAGCGCTGTTCAGGCTCTTAATAAATGCGCAAAAGAATTTCCTGAAATTTTTAGCGAACTGATCTCTCTTACCTCTGATCCAAATATAAGAGTAAAATATGCGGCAATTTCAGCTTTAGGAAATCTAAAAAACCCAAGAGCCATTCCTGTTTTAGAAAAAATTTATAAAGACAAAAATCTGCCTTACCGAACCATCTCCATTGCCCAAGAAGCTCTTCTAAAAATAGATCCAAACATCATTAAAACTTAAAATCCAAATCACTCATCTAATTTGGAAAGAGTGATTAATTTAAACCCGAATATTGCATTAGAAAATGAGAACCGAGACGGAAAAGATAGCCATTTTTTCGCGAGACGGAAAAGATAGCCATTTTTTCGAAACAAAAAAGTGAGAGAATACTTGAAAGTATTCGCGAACTTTTTTGTGAAGAAAAAATGGCTAGATTTTCTGTCGAATTCCATTTTCTAATGCAATATTCGGGTTAAATTATGGAATTTAGATATTTTTAAGGTTTAAGGACGGAAATTAAAAATTTATTACTGCCTGTAAAAATTGGATCTTTGCATTTTATATTCTTGCGCTGCCTTTTCTCTTTGTTCTGGAGGGAGCTGCATAATCTTTTGAAACATGGCGCGATCTTCCGTAGTCATTTGCCTTTTTTGTTCCTCACTAGGCTCCATGGAACTCATCCCCTGCTTCATTTCTTGCTCTTTTCTATATTCTTTAACTGCCTGCCCTCTTTGATCTGGAGGAAGCTCATGGATCATTTCACTCATGCCTCTGTCTCCTGAACCCATGCGATCCCTTTTTTCTTCACTCATACCTCTCTCTTCTGGATGCATACGCTGATGTTCTTCTTTACCCATGCCTGTTTGATCCTGACTCTCCCCCTCCCTCATCTTTTTCCTTTTATATTCTTGGATAGCTGATTCTCTTTGCTCTGGAGGGAGCTGCATGACTTTTTCTTTCATCCTTTTATCTTCCTCGCTCATCCCGTGTTGTCTAAGCCCCTGATTAGATAAATAAAGAGATTTTTCTTCCCGATCTCTCCTTTCCATTTCTTTGACTTTATAGCCTTGAATCATCTTTTCTCTTTCTTCAGGCGGAAGCTGCATCATTTTTTCCTTCATCCTATGCTCTTCCTCATTTCTAGGTTGGGAATCTTGATTAGATAAAACCATGGAATGATTTTCTCCTTCAGACCTCTTTTGAGCAAAACTATTGGCCGGGAAAAAAGCGCAGTGGATAAAAAATAAAAAAACCATCCCACGTTTAATATAGTGAGATGGCCGTAAAATAATTGAGTTTATAATTAGTTGCATGGAATCTTTTTAGTAACCTGACAATCCTTATCAAGGACTCATGGCTTTGCGTCTCCGCCTTACAGCGGATTTGCTCTTTTTAGAGACTCGTTAAATGATATTATTGCCTAAATTGCCTCTTTTGTCAAGGGCATACTCTTTTATTGTGTCATTTTAAAATACCCAACGCCAATATTCGGGGTTAAGTTTGGTAGAGCTGTTGGTAACGGTTTAAAATAATATCTTTCAACTGCTGCTTTTTTGAATCGCTTAATTCTGAAGAAGCGGTCATTTCTAATATTTTTTCTTTGGCGCTTCTAAACTTTTCCAAAACATTTTTAATTGCTTTGATTTCTATTTTTAACCCTAAAGCAAGGGATTCAAAATCCTTTCTTTCTAAACGGCTTTTTTTCCCATTCAATGTAAGGGCGGACTCTTCCTCATTTGGAATATAGAGTTTTGAACAAACTAAATCATAGCAAGGCGCAAGTGAAACCTCCCTGGTTTCCTGAATAATTAAGGACCAATTTTTTAAATGCATGTCCCCATTCCCAATGATAAAGCAGAACAAAACTCTCTCGAAAAAATTAATCGCATCTAGCCCAATATTTGTTGCATGCTTTTGTATCGCACCACCTACCTTTTCCAAAGAACCTTGATATTTATCTTCCGCCAAAAGAATCTGAAACATGGTTTCCTTGTGGAGTTTCTGATCATTGTTCAAGCGGTCAAATCTTTTAATAATATAACATGGCTTTGAATCAGCCATATTGAATAAACCATGAGCTGGAACATCCATCCCCATCTCCCCAGCCATATTCATGCAAAGATTTTCGTTTTGCGGAAGTTCTGGAAATTCAGGCGGTTCAGGTTTAAGAATGTACGAACCACCTTTATCAATCACCTCAATTTCTTTCCTTGATAGATTCAATTGGATGGAAACTTTCATTTGAACTCCAGAGATGGACATTCTGCCTTTCAGTTTGATAATTTGAGCTGGCAGTTCTTGGATGCCAAAAGGAATCTTAGGCGTCCAAGAAACGCCAAAAAGTTTTTTTAAACAATGGGTGTGATAGGAAATAAAATTTGATCTATTCTTTTGACAACAGTGACAACGAGTCATAGATTCTCACTGTTAAAAGGCAAGATACTTACCGCTCCAATAGGATCTTGGCCAATATGAAGCAACAATTTAAATTTATCGTTTCTATCTATCTTTGCTGCAGTAGAAATAATATTAAGCAGCCATCCTTCTGGAAGCAGTCCTTCAAAAAAAGGGAAGAGAAGATTTGATTCATATTTTTCTTCTCGCAATGGCATGGATAAACTAATAGGAGCGGCATTAGGATATTGAAGATAATTTTTTTCATAAATAAATTCGTAACCGGACTTGCTCTTCTTTAAGATTCCTGCAATTCTATTCCCGTAATAAACCAATGCTTCTTCTTTATACATGTTCATCAATTCCTAGGTAAATTCACTGGCCCAAGACAGGCTCCAAAGAGTTTAAGCACCTTATTAACAGCATCTGTTCTAAACGATTGTTTTCCCTGCTCAATATCTCGAACAAGACGTAACCCTACCCCGGACTTAGCAGCTAATTCAACTTGGGTTAAGCCAGCTTTAGTTCTTTTATTTCGAACAAAATCTGCAATTAATAAATTTTTATCCATAAAATTATATATACCCTAATGGGTATAATATAATAATTAATTAATTTAATCAATTTAAAATTTATTTAATTATTTAATTTTAAATATTTTATACCCTAAAGGGTATATTAAATTTTACATATTACACCTACTTTCTTTAAAAAGTTTATGTTTTGTAGTTATAGCAAGAGATCAATTTTTTTTCAACTCATTGAACTCGATAAATGTTTTTGTTAGACTTCCTTCAAATAAAGAACACTTTTATGTCTTATAAAAAAATTTACTTTTTTTTCGCTTTATTTTTTCTATTCCAGTCCATGGAATCCTTAGCGACAAATAAGGAGGAGGTTAAAATGGCAGAGGTAAAAATTGAAAAAGCCACATTTGCTGGAGGCTGCTTTTGGTGCACTCAGCCTGCTTTTGACAAACTAAAAGGCGTGATTTCAACCACAGTAGGATATACCGGCGGAACCAAAACAAATCCTACTTATGACGAAGTCTGTTCCGGCAAAACAGGCCATGCAGAAGCTCTGGAAATTATTTATGATCCTAAGCAGGTAAGTTTTACGGAGCTTCTAGAAATTTTTTGGAAAAATATTGATCCCACAAAACTCAATCAGCAATTTTTTGATGTGGGCGCTCAATACAGGACCGCTATCTTTTATCATTCAGAAGAACAAAAAAATCTAGCTCAAGACTCTAAATCTAAATTGGAAAAGTCTGGTAAATTCGATCAGCCGATTGTGACGGAAATTGTGCCCGCCTCAACCTTTTACAAAGCTGAAGATTACCATCAAAAATATTACCAAAAATGTCCCCTGCGTTATAAATCTTACAAAATTGGCTCTGGCAGAGATTCTTATCTTAAAAAAATGTGGAAATAGTGAACCTAAATCAATAGTTCCCAACGGGCAAGCCCATGGCGCGCTGCCCTTCAGGTTCTAGGTCTCTTAATGGTGACTAGTTAAAAAAGGCTAAGCTGGTTATCTTGAGCTAAAACTTTTTTTTCTGGAGTTTGGCTTTTCTCTAAAACTTTAAGTTTTTCTTCAATATCCTGTAAAAAGGGAGAGGGGTTGGACTCTAACATCTTTCCAAAAAGCATCCGTTTTTTTGCATAAGAAAGAAAAAGACGATTTTTAGCTCTGGTCATCCCTACGTAAAAAAGGCGCCTCTCCTCTTCTATTTCTTGACTCTGAATCAGCGGATTCTCTGAAGAGTAATAAGGAATAACTCCTTCCTCGCACCCTAAAATAAAAATCACTGGAAACTCTAATCCCTTGGAACGATGCAGGGTCATTAAAGTGATCGCTTCTCCCTCGGGCACTCCAAATTCATTATTTTGAAAATTCTCTAAATCTTCTACTTTATGAACTTCCCCCTTTTTGCTTTCCTTTTCAAAAACTTTATAAGGCAGACCTGCGCGCTCCAAAACTTTTTTAAGCAGCCAGCTCTCTCTATGGAAGCGATAGAGAATACATATATCTTTAAATCCATACCTGCAATTTTCCCTATCTTTTTTAGTCCACTGGCTATCAATAGAAAAATAACTGGAGCCTCCCAGCAAACTTTCGATTTCCCGAACAATCATTTCTGACTCTTGTCTGTCTGTCTGATAAGAACTGATCTGTATTGGCAGCCCCTGTTCCATCCGAGCCTCTAGTTCTCTGGGCAAAGAACTTTGATTTTTATTTATCACCTGTTTTGCCGCTTCCAAAATAGTCGTCTGAGAACGATAATTTTCTGATAAGGATAAAATTTTATGCTCCGGATAATCTTTCTTAAACTGTTCAAACGAAGAAAAAAAATCGTCTGTAAAACTATAAATGGCTTGATCCGGATCGCCAAAAACTAAGAAATTATTTGAAACAAGCTGATGGATAAGATGGTACTGAGCAAAGCTGGTATCCTGAAACTCATCGCAGAGGATGACAGAAAAGCGTTTGCGGTATTTTTCTAAAATTTCCGGCCTTTCCTTAAAGAGCAGGGAGACATAACAAAAAAGATCATCAAAATCCAAACTCTTTTTTTCAAAAAGAAGTTTTTGATATTCTTTTCCAATCCCTTCTTGAGGAATTTGAAGTTTTTGTTTTTGTTTACGGATTTCTTCTAAAACTCTTGAAATCCCTTTTTTAGGCGCCAACTGATTAAGCAGCTCTCGTTTTTCATTTTCTTCTATTAAAGAATAGGAACTGCCTGGTCCAAAAGGATAAGATTCTTCTTGAAGGATTCTTAAAGCGATGGCATGAAAGGTATTTATCCAAATTAAAGGCAACTCTTTTTTAGCTAAAGGTTGAGAAAGAATTCTGCTGAGGCGTTCTTTCATTTCTTGGGCTGCGCTGCGGGTAAAAGTAAGGGCAAGAATTTCTTCTCCAGAAATTTTCTTTTCTTCTAAAAGATGAGCTACTTTATGAGCAAAGGTGAGTGTTTTCCCAGTGCCAGGTCCGGCAACTACAATCAGATGTTGGCTAAGTTCTTGAACGACCTTCAGTTGATAAGCGTTAAGTCCTTGTTGTGAAGATTCTTTCACAAAAGAGCAAGCTGGCTGGTGGGAACAAAATCCTTTTCATTGAGGAGAGATATGACCCCATACTCTCCATCATAGCCTGGAAAAATCTCTGCCTTCCCTTGCCGCATGCGATTTAAAGCTAAGGCCAAAAGAGGATAGCCTTCTTTTTCTAATTGTTTAAGAGGCAATTCGCGTAAAATATAGAATTCATTTCCAAAAAGAGAAAGCAGCTGATGGTATTGCTTATCCACTCTCTGGCTACTAGTACCCACTTGCAATGTTTGGCCAATCACCTCTTTTAAAGGCACGATATGTTCGTAATCTGGAGACTGCTCTGGTTTTTTTGGTTTTTTACGATCTGCAAGTTTAGCTATCCTGTGCAAAACCCCAACCGTTACAGGCTTATCACATTTAGGGCACAGCCCTTTTCGCTTTATAGTTTCTTCCGGGCTCATGCTCACTTTACATTTGCGATGTCCATCCACATGGTACTTGCCTTCTTCCGGAAAAAATTCAAGAGTTTTAAGCAGCTGGCGCCCTTTTTCCCTTTTGAATGCTCCAAAAATTCCATCATAGGAAAGTTGCGTATCTAAAAGATTCCCTTCTCTTGCCAACTTTTCCGGGGAATGCGCATCAGAATTGGAAATAAGAGTGATCTTGTCTAAATTGGATATGCGCCAATTCATAAGAGGGTCTGAAGAAAGACCAGTTTCTATAGCAAAAATATGTGGTGTAAGCTCATCAAAACATTCTTCCAGAGAATCAAATCCAGATTCTGAACCAAACACCGCAAAGTGCGGGGTCCAGGCATGGGCTGGGATCAGATAAGCTTGGTCGGAAATTCCAAGCAGAATGGTTAATAATTTTTTAGAGTCTAAGCCAAGAATAGGCCTGCCGTCTGAACGAATGTTGCCTATTTTTTCCAAGCTTGCGACGATCCTGCCTGCAATTTCAAAAGAAGGGGCAAAAACAAGATTATGCACCTTTCGCACACGATCGTTTTTTTTATAAATAGAACTAATTTCTACCCCCAGCAAAAAACGAACCGGAGCTCGGCAACTCTCTGGGATGTCTTTATCAATAACAGCCGCTAAATCCGGTTTAAGTTGAAAAAGCCCTGATTCTGCTGGAATCAGCTTTTCCTGCAGCTCCTGAAACCAGCGCGGATGAGTGAAATCGCCGGTGGCAAGCACAGTGATCCCTTTTAACTGACACCAACGATAGAGACTTTCTGGCTTAAGTTTAGGGCTGCAAGCTCTGGAAAGATAAGAATGGATATGAAGGTCAGCGATAAATTTCATAAAAATATTTTTATTATTTTATGGATAGTATCACATTTAAAACTATCAGACAAGAAGAAGATTGAATTTCACCCCCTCTTTTTCCTATACTTTTAATGAACAGACCAATTTATAAAGGAGAGCTTAAAATACCATGCAGACAGAGGTTGAACAAATAATTACGGAAAGCATTAAAAAAACAATTCAAATCCCTTCCAATTTAACTGAAAACACCATCCAAGCTCTAAAAAAAGAAAATGACTTTAATCTGCGCTATGATTTTGGCAAAAAACTTTTAGCCAATGGTTCGATCAGAAGCAGGGGTCTTAATATTTTTCTTTTGATTCAGGAACTGATCCGGGCAAGCGGAAAGATGGGAGAATGGAGTTTCGCTCATCATTCCCACAATGGAGATTTTTTCCAAATGGCTTTTGCCATCTTTAGCGAAATTCCCGGGCTGAACAAAAACGACTGGCCGGAAGGATGGATTCAAATTGAATCTTTATATGCGGATTTTAGCAATGCAAAAAATTTTGGCAATTCCCATCTGGTTCTTAAAACCAATCAGGATCTTTTTAATTTAATCTTTAATATTCAAGAGCAGCTTATCTTCCAATTTAAAGATTTTATCTTTAAAAATTTAAAAATAGCCTCTAGAGAATTTGTAAAACAGGCTGACAAGGAAATACAAATTTACGCTTCCAGTTTAGACTGGTTTCAACAAGAATGGGGCAGAGACACCTTTATTACCCTTCCTGGCCTCTTGTTAGCCACAGGCCATTTTAATGAAGCTAAAAGAATCATCTTAAAATTTACCCGCTATGAAAAATCTGGACTGATCCCAAATATCATTCCCAGCTCTCAAGATCAAAATGGAATTGAATATAATACTGTAGATGCTCCTCTCTGGTATATTTATGCCATTAAAAAATATCTGGATTACAGTAAAGATTGGAAATTCCTAAAACAGATTGGCCCTACGGTAAGAAATATCATTCAAGCTTATCAGGATGGAACTGGCTACAATCGCTTACAACAGTTCTGCCCAATAAAAATGGATACGGATGGCCTCATTATTAGCCCAGCCCAATCTACCTGGATGGACGCGGATCCAGGCGGAAAAGGAAACCCGGTGACTCCGCGCTATGGAAAAGCTGTGGAAGTCAATGCGCTTTGGTACTTAAGCCTTAAATTTTATATTGAACTTGAATCCAGACTTGGCAACACAGCTAGGATCAAGTCTTATGAGGAACTAAGTAAAAAAGTTCAAGAAAATTTTAACAAAAAATTCTGGAATGAAAAAGAGAGTTCTTTATATGACGTGATAGAAGGGGACATGCATGGCGCGGCGCTTCGGCCAAACATGGTCTTTGCAATTAGTTTAAGCGATGATTTGCTCTCTTATGAAAGACAAAAAAAAGTATTTGATGTCCTATCCAATCACCTGCTCACTCCATTTGGTTTAAGAACCCTTTCCCCGCAAGATCCGCATTACAAGGATAGATATTACACTGAAAAACCACCTGAAGAAAAAGATTTAGCCTATCACCAAGGCACGGTTTGGCCCTGGCTTTTGGGCAGTTATTTAGATGCCTTGATAAAGGTAAGAAAAGAAGAAGGCAAGAATAAAATAGAAATTCAAAAGGAAACCTTGAAGTTGTTAACACCTCTCACAGAATTCTTCTTAACCAATATCCAAGGCTCCTTGCCAGAAGTTTTTGACGGCAATCCTCCTTATCGCCCAGGAGGAACACGTTCCCAAGCCTGGAGCTTAGCAGAAATTTTAAGGATCGTTTCAGAGGTTTTGCAATCCGCCAGTTTTTTTGAAGAAAAAATCAGCGTGAACGCAGTGGTCGTTAACCCAGGCAAACCCAATAGCCTTCATCTTACAGAACTGCCCAAACCTAAAATAACAGATTTCCCTTATGGCAGAGGTGTGTTAGTAAAATCTTTGCGCGTTGGTTTAGATAAAACCGATAAAGAAATAAATGCAGGGATCGCTGGGAATGCGCCGAGAGATTCAGACTTCTTAATCATTGGACATGAATGTGTTGGCCAGGTAGTGGAAGTTGGTCCCAATGTAAATGAATTTGAAATCGGAGATACTGTAGTTCCTACAGTTGCAAGAGCTGGGAACAGCATCTATGATCAAATCGGCAAATATGATTTAAGCCTGGATGAAACCACCTATGAACGAGGAATTAACTTTCTTCATGGCTATCTTACAGAAATGTTTGTGGAAGGGCCAGAACATCTTTTAAAAATTCCAAAAGAGCTGCTTGAAGTCGGGGTCTTGATTGCCCCAACAAGCGCAATTGAAAAAGGAATTCTCCAGGCATACGAAATTCAACGCCGTTTACAAATGTGGAAACCAAAAAAAGCGGCAGTTCTTGGCGCAGGTTCTATTGGCCTAATTACAAGCTTACTTTTAAGATTAAAAGGGATAGAAGTCTGTACGCTTGCGCGCTCAAAAGCTCCTACGCTGAATTCCTCTCTTATAGAACAGATTGGGGCTTGTTATCATAGCGTCAAAGAAACCACGCTTGCTGAATGCTCTAAAGAACATGGACCTTTTGATCTTATTTTTGAAGCCACTGGAAATTCTTCTTTAGCATTTGAAGCGATTAACCATCTTGGCAAAAATGGGGTTTTAATTTTATCCAATATTACAGACAGCGGAAGAAAATTACAAATCTCTGAAAACTTAATGAATGCTGGGTTTTCTCTTGGCAACAAAGTCATTGTGGGCAGTGTAAATGCAAATCAAGAATATTTTGAAATGGCTATTAAAGATTTATGTTTTGCCCAGTTCCAATGGCCCACATGGCTCAATAAACTATTGACGGACAAAGTAAAAGGGCTGGAAAACATTCAGGAACTCATTCACATTTTACAAGAAGGTAAAAATACAATAAAAGCGGTTTGTGAGCTTTAAACCCATAGGGCTTACTGCGGTTTAAAGTCCTCAACGAAATCTGTGTCTGGACTGTTTATGCGGATGCGAATAATGATGTGGATGATGAGCAGTTGGAGCTGGGGATGACTTTTTATAATCAAAATTAGGCAGTGTGACCCGGGGCAAAGACTGTTTTAATACACGCTCTATATTTTTAATCATCCCTTCCTCAGATCTATCCATCAGACTAAAAGCATCGCCTGTAGCGTCCACCCTAGCAGTTCTTCCAATACGGTGAACATAATCTTCAGGCGTTGCAGGAATATCAAAATTAATTACATGGCTGATATCCTGAATATCAATGCCCCTAGCGGCAATGTCTGTGGCAACCAAAACCTGAGTATGGCCATCTCGAAAACTTTCCAGGGCCTGAACCCTTTGATTCTGGCTCCGTCCTCCATGCATTACAGAAACTCTAAAACCTCTGTCTCTTAGCTTTTGTCTTAACCGGTCCGCTAAATGTTTTGTACGAGTGAAAACAAGAGCAGAGGTCATCCCTTCCATGCGAAGCAGGCAATCTAAGAGCTCGGTTTTTAAGTGCTTGGAAACAGGATAAACCGCATGCCGAATGCCTACTGCTGCCTGCGAACGCTGCCCTATTTGGACGGTTAGAGGATTCACTAAAATTTCATTAACCAATTTCAAAATCTCTTGAGGCATGGTCGCGGAAAACACAATATTCTGCCGTTTGTGCGGCAGGAGACTTATGATTTTTTTAATGTCCGGCAAAAAACCCATGTCTAGCATTCTGTCCACTTCATCTAAAACAAAAATCTCAAGATTTGCAAAACTAATTCTAGCAGACCAGATATGGTCTAAAAGCCTTCCTGGAGTGGCTGAAATAATATCTAATCCATGCTGCAAGGCGCGTATCTGCGGCTGCATGGGAACCCCGCCATAAATAGCTGCGCCGGTTAAATGCACATATTTTGAAAGCGCGTTTAAATGATCAATGGTCTGAGACGCTATTTCTCTGGTAGGGGAAACAATCAAAGCTCGCACGTTTTTAACGCTTTTACCTTGCAAAAGGCGATGAAGAATAGGAAGAACAAAAGCAGCGGTTTTTCCTGTGCCAGTCTGAGCGCAGCCAATCAGATCGCGTTTAGCTAAAATAGGGGGTATGGCTCTGGCTTGAATAGGAGTGGGACGAATAAATCCAAGATCATGAATTCCTTTAAGAATTCTGGGATCAAGGCCTAAAGTTTCAAAAGGGACCTCTGTCTGTTTTTCTATTTCAAGAGCAGGCGTGTGAGGGTGGTTCACAAACAACCCGTTCCCCTAGCAGGAACAGGGACTCGAGTAAAATTTTCAGGATAAAGAATTTCAATTTCTGCTCTCAGAGCTTCTAAATCCTGTAAAAATTGGTTTTGTTTTTCTTTGGCAAGATCTTTAGCCATCTCCCTGTAATAAACAATGCCTTCCATCATATTTTTTTTGAATTCTTGAAGAACTTTTTGATTCACCGCAAAAACAGGAAAAGAGGATTTTTTAATCTCATTTTTAAAATAATCCACATAAATGCGCAGCTCTTCAATAAACATATTTTTGCGATGAGGGTTTGTCATAAGAGAACAACGTCCATAAATGTGGCTTACCATCTCTTTTAAGCTTGCAATTTTTGAAAAATTAACAATATTTGGACCACAGCAAACCGTAGTTGTGGCCTCTGGATCAATCCCATACTTTACAGTGGCTCCGCCAGCCAAATCATGGCAAATGCAGGATTTAGCCAACACATGTTCACTCATCGCTGTGTTTTCATCTGGAGAAAGATTTGCTTTCTCCAACTGACCTAGTTTCAATTTTTGATACGCGTGCGAAGCATGACAAATAGGATTCTTTGTAAATTCCGTATTAGACACCAAAAAGCCTTTTGCGCAAGCGCTCCCGGGTTTTCCTTCATGGATACGCTCTTTCCGCGCTTTTTCACTTTTAGAATTATTCAATATCCAAAATGGAACATTCAAAGGCGAACTGTCGCTTAAACAAACATCCTGCTCTTTTGCTTGGCTAAGAAGCTTTAAATGCTCTTCATCCACATTAGTGACCTCAGGCACAAGTAAAAATGGAGTTCCCCATCCTGTGCCATTCACCTGAAAATAATCCAGCAATATCTGATCTTCCTCAGCCGTGCCAATCCCTCCCTGCACTGTCACAATAACTTTCGGCACAAAAAAACTCTTTAAGCCTTTCAAAGACATCACCTTAGCATAAATCTGGTAAAGATTTCTAACCAGTTCTTCCTTTTTACGCTTAAATTCTTCCAAAATCGGCCCCAAAAGAAATCCTTTATTGGCAAACGCATGGCCGCCGCAATTGACTCCTGACTCAATCCGATATTCACTTACCCACAAACCCCGCTTGGCAAGAAATTTGCCTTGAATTTCAGCTGAACGAAAATCACTTACTTTCAGGATAATGGTCTTTATAGGAAGCTCTTGATCCTGCGGCATAAAATCATTAAACTGCGCTGCATAGCTATAGAGCCTTTGGTTCATTCCAGCTGAAAAAACAATGGAAGAGCTTAAACTGCTTTTTGCATAACCGCGTAAAGCAGAAAGAGCATCGGAAAACTCCTGAGCTAAAGGTTCTTCCCCATGGATCGCATTCCGGTCAAGTTTTGTCATGATATTCACATCAATGCTGCCCGGAACAACTAAAGTTCTTAATTCTTCTTGAATTTTCAACTTCATCTCAAGATCAGAGATGGAAAGCATATTAAGATATTTTTGCTTTAAAGCGCATTCTGGCAGCATTTCAAAATAACGGGTAATCTCACTCTCTGGCTCAAATGCGCTTGTTTTAAGCTTCTGCAGTTCAGACTCTACCAACTCTTTAAGCAAATTAAGATAAGCTGTAATGCGTAAAGCTCTGCCATCTTTCTCTCTTTTGCCAATTTCATGATAAGGTTTGCCATATTTCTTACAGTAATATTTTCTCATCTGTTCAATCAGAAGATCATCTACTAAAGAAATAACTGAAGAAATGCCATATTTTGCCACTTTAAGGGGGGTATCAATTGTAAAACCAGTACCCATCACCGGAATATGAAAGGTGTGGCTGCTGCGCATAAGGGGACGCAATTTAGGCTGACTAACATCCTGCATGGTCTCTGAAATAGCTTCCATCTACCAATTATCCCACATCCTCGCCAAGAAGTCAAACTAACTCATTGACATCAAATGACTCTTCTTTATAAGATAAATCCTCTTAATTATGATTACTATAAAAAATATTCACAAGACTTTTGGCACTCAAACGCTTTTTAAAGAGGCAGCCTTACAAATTAATGCAGGGGACCGTTTTGCTCTGGTAGGGCCAAATGGCTCTGGTAAATCCACTCTTTTTAAAATGCTGCTAAGTGAGCAAGAGCCTGATTTAGGAGAAATTCAATTTAAGCGCGGCATAGAAGTAGGTTACTTGCCGCAGGAAAATCCGCCAATTTCTGAATTGACAGTTGTGGATGAGACCCTTGCCCACACGCCTGATCCAGATGGCAGAATCACTGCCAAAGCTAAGATGATCCTTATGGGCTTAGGCTTTAAAACCTCTGATTTTGAACGAAAAGTCTCCAGCTTAAGCGGCGGCTGGGCTATGCGAGTAGCTATGGCGCGCCTCCTTTTACATGAGCCAGATCTTCTGATGTTAGATGAACCTACCAACCATCTAGACTTAGAATCTATGCTTTGGTTTCAAAATTTTCTCTTAAACTATCGAGGAGCGATATTTCTTATTTCCCACGATAGAAACTTTGTAAATACGATTTGTAAAGTTATTGTCAGTGTTCAAAATCAAACACTTAAAACTTATCATGGAAATTATGATTATTACCTAAACGAACGCTCTCAAGAGAAAGAACGTTTAGAAACAGCTTATCAAGCAGAGCAGCGTAAAATTGCGGAGATGCAGGATTTTATATCCCGCAACCGCGCCAGAGCATCCACTGCCAGCCGGGCGCAAAGCATGATCAAACGGCTGGAAAAACTGGAACGCATTGAGCTGCCGGAAGAATCCAAAAAAATCAAAATACGTTTTCCCCAGCCGGAACGCTGCGGGGTGCGAGCGCTAAACTTAAAAAATCTATATAAATCGTATGGGGAAACAAAAGTTTATGAAAATCTTAACTTTGAAATAGAACGCGGCTGGAAAATGGCTTTTGTAGGACATAATGGGGCTGGAAAATCCACACTTATAAAAATTCTCTCAGGAACCATCCCCTTTGACAAAGGAGAGAGAATTTTAGGTTTGAATGTGAAAGTTGGATATTTCTCCCAGCACAGAACAGAAATGCTGCATGCTGAAAAAACCGTATTAGAAGAAGCCCTGGACAATAAGCGTCATTTGCCTGAACAGATGGTGCGCACTATTTTAGGAAGTTTTCTTTTCCCAGGAAACGCGGTTTTTAAAAAAGTGGAGGTTTTAAGCGGAGGTGAAAAAAGCAGACTTGCATTAGTAAAAATTTTACTAGACCCTCCTAACGTGCTTTTAATGGATGAGCCTACCACCCACCTAGACTTAGACAGCGTGGAGGCGCTAATTATAAGCCTCAAAGAATTTGAAGGCACGCTTTGTTTTATTAGCCATGACCTCTATTTTATTAATGCGCTTGCCAATCATATCGTGCATGTGGATGAGGGGCAGGTAACGCTCTATCCTGGGAATTACGAATATTTTGAAAGAAGAAGGAAACAAAAAGAGGAAGAAAATATAGAGAATTAAGTCATGAATAAAAACATTCTTGAAAATCGTTTAAAAAAATATTTTATATGAATTATTGTTCGTGTTTTTCCACAAACTTTTTAATCTCCTCAATACTCTCTAAGATCAACTTCGCTTTTTTAAGACCAAACTGAAAAGGAAATTTATCCTCTTCAGAATTCTTGAGCACGATCATAGGATTCCCTTTATATTCTGATTCTGATACTATAGGCATGCGTTGCTCCTCCTTGATTTAAGTTAAAAAGAATTTTATTGACCTTTAAGAATAGTATTAAATAAATTCTATTTCAACCCGAGGTTCTTGTGAATG
Source organism: Elusimicrobiota bacterium (assembly GCA_016180425.1). Lineage (GTDB taxonomy): Bacteria > Elusimicrobiota > Elusimicrobia > 2-02-FULL-39-32 > 2-02-FULL-39-32 > 2-02-FULL-39-32. Next base: position 15,653 of record JACPBF010000004.1, on the reverse strand, counting down.
TGAATTTGGTTAAAGATAAATATGGAATATTCGGGTTCAATGAGGTATTGCCTACTTCAAGCAATAAAAAAGCTGATAATATTATATTATGATTGAAGAAAAAAAAGAATTAATTCCAAAAGAAAATTTGGCGATAGAAGCAGATGAGATTATTCCAGCTGAATCGTCCCCAAAACATTTTAATCCATTTGAACAGGAGCGGTCAAAAATCTATGGTTTTAAACAGAAAACAGCATCGTTTCCATTGTTGCCGGGATTGGTGGGCATCATGATCGGGATTCTCTTAGGCGCTCTTGTAGGAGGAGTGATCGGTTTTTTAGGCGGTCCTGCTGGAATTATTTTTGGGCTTGGAATGGGAGCCTTAACTGGATTGGTCATTGGAATGGGAGTAGGAATCATCAGCTGGATCCTAATTCCAAAATTTATTCGAATTTTAATATCTTTAGGGATTACTTTTACCATTCTAAATTGGCTGGTTTGGAAATGTTTTCAAATTTCTCTTTGGAATGAATTGATCCGCGCTTTTTCAAAGTAAAGCCAAAGGAGCCAAACATGATTAAAAAAACTATTGAAAAAATAGAAGCTTCCATTCAAAAAATTAGCACGAGCGACAATCAAAAAAAAGATGAGTTAATCAAACTTTTGTCTTCTCTAAAGATCGAGATTGAGGAGCTTTATAAAACTCACAATGAACATGCCCAAAGCATAGCTGGTTTTACGGAAATAGCATCTCACGAAACCACTCGCAAAGATAAAGAGTCTCATTTAATCAATCTATCTTTAGAAGGTTTATCCTCTTCAGTCAAAGGTTTTGAAGCATCGAATCCTAAATTAGTGAAAATCGTCAATGATCTCTGCAGCCTGCTTTCTAGCATTGGAATCTAAAATTCAACATTAAAAATGAACGACAAAGATAAAAAAGCTCTAAGTCAAACCCTTATATTAGACGAGCTTTTTGATCTTTCTTTATATCAAAATCTTGAAAAAATAACCTCAGGCTCTCTGCAAGCAACCCTGCAAGAACTCATACCCATTGAAAAAAAACATGTGAGCTTCTGGCAGGATTTTTTTAAAACCAAGATAGAAAAATTAAACTTTAACCGTGTTCTAAAACTAAAACTCATTACTAGCCTATGTAGAATATTCGGAGATAAAGCGGTGATTCTTATTCTGGAAGCAACTGAAATTTATGGTATCCGCAAGTATTTGAGCATATGGACTATTTATAAGGATACCCCGCTTGCAGAAGGGGTAAAAACCATTTTGGAAGATGAATTTGGGCATGAAGATAAAATTGTTTCCAACTTTAGCGAAAGAAAAATCAATCCAGAAAAAATTAGAAATATTTTTTTAGGATTTAATGACGGATTAGTGGAATTTATGGGAGCGGTTAGCGGTTTCTATGCCGCTTTCCAGGATGTTGCCACTGTTCTAATCGCTAGTTTTACAGGAGCTGCTGCTGGAGCTATCTCCATGGCTGTTGGACAGTTCCTTGCCACAAGCTCGGAAAAAGAGATACTGCAAACAGAGATAGAAAAAAAACATTTTTTGTCTGGTTCAAAATCCGATCCAGATACTGGCCACCATCCTTTCTTTTCTGCTCTCATTGTAGGTATTTCTTATCTTTTTGGCGCGATGTTCCCAATATTGCCTATCTTATTTGGTTCAAAAAGCGTGGCGCTCTCATGGGCTTCTGGAGGAGCAGCTATCATCCTTATCTCTTTAGTGTTAGCCGCCATCTCTGGCATGAACATAAAAAAACGCGTTTTCCTTAATCTGGTCATGATTTCTCTAGCTATTATTATCTCCTATACCTTTGGCATTTTGGTTAATAAATTCCTGGGCGTTTAAACTTTGTATTCAGAAACTTTTAAGCTCTCTCATCAAAAAAATCAGCCAGTAGATTCAAAAATTTAAGCTATGTTGAAGAATAACTCTTTGCGATTTTTTATCTTATACGGATTATTATTGACCTGGCTTGTTCTAGTAATCTTAGCTGCTTTTACTCTCAATGGAATTCTAGCATGGTCAGCGGGTCTCTTGTATATTGCCTATGATTCCTTTATACAATGCCTGGTTGTTACTATAAGCTCTCATAGTTTAAAAAATAACCCTGCAGGACAGAGTTCAGAAGCTGATCCTTTAACTCTTCCAACTCTGAGCGCAGTGGTTCCAGCCAGAAATGAAAAGAGTGTTCTGGACAAATGTCTGAATGCTCTATTCTCCCAAACGCAAGCGCCGGATGAGATCATTATTGTGGACGATGGCTCTACAGATGGTACGCTCCATTGGCTTGAAGAACGTTTTCAGCTTAAACTTATTGGCAGCCATGCAGTTTCAAAAATCCAACCGAATCTCAAGGTCATCCAAAAAGAGCATAGCGGGAAAGCTGATTCCTTGAATCAAGGCTGGCGTTTAGCTCAATCAGAGGTTATTGTCACGATTGATGCTGATACTATTTTAGACCCAAACGCAATCAAAGAAATGTCTCATGCCTTTGCCCAGAATCCTAATCTCTCTGCTGCTGGAGGCATTATCATTCCTCGCTGCGCAGGATCCAGAACAGCTGAACTTTTCCAATTTTATCAAACCTTTGAATATATCCGCAGCTTTCTGGAACGTTTTGCCTGGATGTCCTTTAAAACACTAGTGCTGGTTTCTGGAGCATTTTCTGCTTTTAGGCGAGATGTTTTAGAAAGACTGGGTGGTTTTAATAAAGAAAGTTCAGTAGAAGACTACGAGTTAATCTATCGTTACTATCGAGACTCTCATCAAAATGGCCGCATCCCAAATGTTCAGGTCATTGCGCGCGCCCATGCCTTAACAGATGCTCCATCCAACCTTGAAAAATTTCTTCTTCAGCGCAGCCGCTGGTTCGCAGGTTTTTTGGACACTTTGTTTCGTAACAAGGACATGGTTTTTAATCCACGCTATGGGCGGTTTGGCCGAACAATGCTGCCCTTAAAACTAATAGACACCTTAAGACCCATCTATGGATTGCTTGCTCTTATTATTCTTATTTTTTACCTGATGATTGGGTTCCGTCCTTATATCGCTGTGCTTTATGTTTTAATCGTCAAACTTCTATTTGATTTAATTCTCCATTGTTACGCATTTATTCTCTACCATCGTTGGCAGGGGGACAGCATCACGCGCAAACTCTGGGCGCATTCAATCCTAGCTATTTTAACTGAACCCTTTGCGTTTCAGATTCTCAGGCACGTGGCTGCGCTATTTGGAGTGTTTGCTTATCTCCATGGAAAAATCGCCTGGGCGCATCAACGACAGACAGCGTAAAAAATGAAATCGTCTAAAAAATGGAGGTGCTAGAGGACTTATGAAAAAAATATCTTTACTCTTGCCATTCTTATTCTTTACTGTTCTTTCGCCAACGCGCGCAGATGTTCCCCAAACTGAGCTAAACAAAAAATTTGAGCAAGGCATGGAACTTAAACGCGCGGAAAAATTTGCGGAAGCTGCTAACATATTCTCTTCAATCGTTGAGCAAGATCCAAAAAATACAGATGCCCTGCAGCAGTTAGCAACCCTGCAAAGCTGGCTTGGCCTCTATGATAAAGCGATCTCCACATGGAAACAAGCGATCACTCTTCATCCCAATAATATTGAATATCATGCGGGTCTAGCGCGCGTACTTAACTGGAAAGGAGAGCTAAAAGAGGCAAAAACTGAATATATGAAAGCCTTTATAATCAAACAAGATGACTTGGACACACTGATTGGATTAGGAGACTTAGAGACGCGTCAGGGAAATATTTCTGAAGCTAAAAAATGGTATCTTAAAGCCCTAGCCCTTTATCCCGATGATCTTAATCTGAAAAAAAAGTTAGCCAGCGCGCAGCCAAACCCCTTATGGAGGATAGATGCTGGTTTCTCTTATGACGGCTACAAAAATAGCAATTCCAGAACCGCTGAAAAAAATAGCTTTACTCAAGTAGGACGCAGTTTAAGTCCAAAAGGTTTAAAATCTTCCCTTTGGCTGCGCCATGAATGGCAGAATCATTTTCAATTTACAGACAATACAATTTATGCTGGAGCTTCTCTCTGGCCAATAAAACCATTGGCGATTCAATTTGAAACAGGCTTTACAGCAACTCCTAATTTTCAACCTACTCAACAATTTAACACAATGTTGGATTTTCCAATCCACAAATTTGTCATACCTACCGTTGGCATAAAATATCTAGCTTATCGCGACGGCAACGTAAATCTCTACACGCCGGGAGTGCATGTTCAGCCGATCCCCTGGCTTGGGTTTCTTTATCGTCAGTCTATTTCTAAAAATATCACAGGTCCTAATACTGAAGGGTGGCTACTACAACTCGATTTACAGATTGAAGAAAAAGGTTCATCCTATTTGGGATATTCCCAAGGGAATGAAGCGCTTCCGCCACTTTCAACCGCGTTCAATGAAATTATATTTACAGGAATTATCTTTCAATTAGGCAAAGAATGGGCTTTAAGAATAGATTACAGCTATGAAAATAGGCCTAATTTCTTTTTCAGAAGCACTATTGGGACAGGGGTAACCTTTAAATTTTAGTAAGGAAAGAATCTAGCGACCACTGGTTGTAATTCTCCCATTGAATCGCAAGAAGAATCGCTATTAAATAGATCGTATTAAGCGCCACAATATCATGCTTCAGCTGCAGGAGAAGTCCGGCATTAAGCGAAATAATAAGCAGCGCTGAAAATATCAGTATGTTTCGTGTCTTTAAACCTATTAATAAAAGCAGCCCTATTAAAAATTCTAAATAAGGCAAAACTAAAGTATAGGGTGACACTACCCAATGAGGAAGGATGGTTTGTTTAACGAACCATTCTGCTGTATGCGCCGACCATATATTTAAATTTCTCCAAGCCACAATATGACTTTCCTGATCAAAGATTTTGCCAAAACACTGGAGAAGCCAGAACTGCGCAAAATAAAATCGCAAAATCAGAAAGCTAGTAGTTTTGTTGGAATCATTATTCATCATGCTGGTACTGGAGTTTTCTCCTCTACAATAGTGGGTAAACCAATTTTTCCTAACAGATCTAAAAACGGATCCGGGTCAAGCTGTTCCACATTGACCATGGTCTTAGGATTCCAAATCCCTTTAGCCGCTAAGATTGCGGCAGCCACAGGCGGGACCCCTGCTGTGTAAGAGATCGCTTGAGATTCTACTTCGTTATAGCACTCTTTATGATCACAGGTGTTATAAACAAAAATTTCTTTATATTGACCGTTCTTGGTTCCTTTTACTAAATTCCCAATGCAAGTTTTTCCCGTATAATTGGGAGCTAAAGATAAAGGATCAGGCAAACAAGCCTTGACTACTTTAAGCGGAACCACTTCCTGGCCTTCCGCAGTCTTTACCGGATTTTCTGAGAGAAGACCAATATTTTTCAGAACAGAAAAACAATTAATGTAATGGTCGCTAAATCCCATCCAAAAACGAATGGAGTTGGCGTCAATGTAGCGGGATAGGGAGTGAAGTTCATCGTGACCATTTAAATAAACAACGCGTTCCCCTACCACTGGAAAATCATAATTCATTTTTTCCGTATGCACAGGCTTTGCCACCCATTTGCGGTCAATCCAAGTCCAGACTTTTCCAGTGAATTCCCGAAAATTAATCTCAGGATCAAAATTAGTGGCAAAATATTTACCGTGATTTCCAGCGTTTACATCCATAATATCTATGGTATCAATCTTGTCAAAATGATGTTTCAGGGCATAGGCGCAATAAGCGTTCACAACCCCAGGATCAAAGCCTACTCCTAAAATGGCTGCGACCCCTTTGGCTTTACATCGGTCCATCCGTTTCCATTCATAATTTCCGTACCATGGGGGATCCTCGCAAATTTTGCTGGGCTCTTCATGGATCGCGGTGTCCATATAAACAGCTCCTGTTTCAATGCAGGCTTCTAAAACAGACATGTTGAGATATGAAATCCCCAGATTAATCACAATGGAAGACTTTGTCTCTTTAATTAACTTGATGGTAGCAGGGATGTCCAAAGCATTGATTTGCCTGGAATAAATTTTTTTGGAATTGTCCTTAATATTATTTTTTTTCTTAATGCTTTCAATAATCTTGTCACACTTGCTTATTGTTCTAGAGGCAATGCAGAGTTCCCCCAAAATATCGTTATTCTGAGCGCATTTATGAGCTGCCACATGCGCCACGCCTCCTGCTCCAATAATCAATATGTTTTGTTTCATGTTTCCTCCTTCATAATTTTACCGTAATGTCAAAAGTCTTTGACTTTTGACATTACGGTATTGTTTTAGCCAAAATAATTGTGTGCACGATAAAAAATCTACCCATTTTTATCAAAAAGAATTAGAGCTATGATAAGTTATTTTTAAAATCATCGTAATTAAATCTTTTTGCGATCTCAACTGTTCCATTCAATTTTTTTACAACAATGGAAGGCATTTGAAGTCCATTGAACCAATTCTTCTTTACCAAGGTGTAGCCTGCTGCGTCTTCGAACTCTAAAATAGTTCCCACAGAGAGAGGTGCGTCAAAAGAAAAATCGCCAAAAATATCTCCGGCCAAACAGGATTTACCCGCAATCGTGTAAGCATATTTGCCGCTAGAGCTATTTTTCATTTTAGCGCTGATTTTATATATTAGCAAATCAAGCATATGAGCTTCTACTGAACTGTCCACAATCGCTAGTTCCGCATTATTCTGAATAATATCCAATACTTTCACCACCAAAGACGCGGAATTTGTAATCGCCGCTTCTCCGGGCTCTAAATAGACTTGAATCTTATATTGTTCGCTAAATTCTTTCAATTTCAAAGCAAATTTCTCAATAGGATAATTTTCTTTTGTAAAGTAAAAACCTCCGCCCAAACTAACCCATTCCAATTTTTCCAATAAAAAACCATAATCATGACCTAACCTGTCTAAAAGAAAAGAAAAATTTTCATAGTCGTCATTTTCGCAATTATAGTGAAACATTGCCCCAGAGATCATCTCTGAAACTTCCTTTACCGCCTCTAAACTAGTGACCCCAAGTTTAGAACCTTTCCTGGCAGGGTCAGCTAAGTCAAAATGAGAGTAGCTGAAATTTGGATTTACTCTTAACCCAACTTTTTTATGTTTTACTTTGTTATAAAAATTTTTTAGCTGCGATATGGAGTTAAAAATAAATTTGTCGGAAATTTTTTTAAGCTCTTCAATATCCTTGTCTGAAAAAGCCACGCTATACGCGTGCGTTTCCTTGCCAAACTTTTCATGCCCCAACTTTGCCTCAAAAAGAGAACTGCTGGTGGTTCCATCCATGTATTTTTTCATAAGGTCAAACACGCACCAGCTTGCAAAACATTTAAGCGCTAACAAAGATTTGGCTCCAGACTGCTCGCGCACATACGCGATCTTTTCCAAATTCTTCAGCAATTTAGATTCATCAATCAAATAATAAGGAGTCTCTAAATTCATTTATTTTTATGCTGGGCCAGATCGTTAAAATTTCTGTGTTTTATTATATCAATAAATGCTTAAAATTTAGACTGGGTTAATCATATTTGCGAGGCCATGAATAGAAAAACTCATCCGGGGCAATCAGTCTTATCTTAATCTCTTTTGATTCATCTTGCATGCGACGATCAGGTTGTTTCCCCAGTTCCCAGCTAATAGGATCAATGAATCCATACACTTTTTTTTGAAAGATAATATTTCCGCTAGGTGCGTGAACCAGCTTCAAGGAAGATTTCCTAAGGGATTCCACTACTCCCATAACCAGAAGTTCAGCTCCGACTATTTTCCCCAGTTCCTTCGGGGTAGTGGCGCTCAATTGTCCACCATCCGTAAATCCTTGCATACGTAACAGTTCCTCTACCTTATCAAAAGGAACTACATGAAATCCAAGGCGACTTGCTTCTAGGGTTAACTGTTCTCTGACTGCGTTAGGAGTATTAATATCATTGGTATAGTTTTCCAATGGAAGAATGGCCACTTTAGAGTCGGGATTAAAAACTGTTTTACTCTTAGCATTTTTAAATGTTGAGGAGAGTCCCTGTAGCATGACAATACGTTCTTTATCCAGGGGCATGCCGCTAAAAATCCCCGCTAATCCTTGATCCTTATTAAGTAAGTACTTTTTATCGTATGCATAAGCTTCATCCCACTCTCCCAACATTTGAGCAGCTACACTTAGATTATAATTGAGGACTGGATCCTCTCTATTGAGCTCCAATTCTTTCAACCAGAGTTGTTTGGCCTTAGTCCAATCTTTTGATTTAGCAGCCTGATAAGCATCCTTCATTCCTTGAGTTTTTCCAGTGTAATAGAGTAGATCGGTAAATTCTTTGTCGAAAGGGTCTGCTTGAGAAAAGAATTTAGATATGAATTGTTGATACAGAATGGGATTGGTTTGATCAACCCATTCGATCCATGCGGATAAACCCTTATCGTCCTTTAAGTCGGATGGATTTACATCTTTGGTGATCACACACCGCAGCGGTTCCTTGATCGGTCTGACATCAAACAGGAACGCTTGAAATCGCGTATCAACTTTAAGATCTGCTTTCCATACCGACGTGGAACGTTCTACATTCATGGAAGCATCCGCTACCAAAACAGGGGTCTCAGGTTTCCAATAAGGGGACCATTGGATTAATTCATCCTCAGACCCTACAATTTGATAAGAGCGCATCGCGCCTTTCCTACGACGCTTACATTCCATTCCCAGAGCCTTTACCAGTAACTCAGGTTCCATAGAATATAATTTTTCACTCTTTTTTCCATTCCAAATCAGAACAAAATGAAAGTCACGCGTAGAAGAGTGCGAAGAATATTTCCAAAGGTTCTGTTCTTCAATCGCCGGCCTTGGTGCGCATCCGATCAGCAAGCAGAAACCTGCGAATAGCACTAACCAAATGGAAGGAAAAAATTTCCTAAAAAAGTTATTGCAAGACATTGCGTTAATATTATCTTAGGCTAAAAGGGTCATGAGTTCTTTATCATACCTTGAATATCCATTGTTTTATAGTAGCAATTTTTATAACTTTTCTGTAAAAAAATTAGATAGAACCTGTTTGGAGGAGGAATCCTAGAATAGGTATGCTGCAAATATGCATGCACTTAAAATTCTTAAAAGATACTTGACAAACAATTTATAAACTTATATATTGAAATATAATTTCAATGGAACAGAAGAAAGAGTTGGTGTATTTTCCAACATGGACCGCAGGTAGAAAGGGTTATTCTGAGCGAGTGCGTCAGGTATTCCAGGATTATCTCAAGAAGAAGGATTTGGTGTTTACCACCCAACGGTCTATGATACTGGATCACCTACTCAGCGCCGATCGCCATCTGAGTCAGGATGAGATCTATGGAGCATTAAAATCTAAGGGGATAGGGAAAATAACAGTATTCCGTACCCTCAAAATGCTTGAAGAATGCCATTTAATCGAACGTGTAACTGATTCACATGGTAAACCGCGTTATGAGATCGAGATAGATCGTCCCCATCATGATCATCTGATTTGTCTGGGATGCGGAATGATTATTGAAATCCAGTGGCCGCAAGTGGAAAGAATTCAGGAAAAAGTTTCCAAGAAGATCGGGTTCACTATTTCCTATCACCGCCATGAGCTATTTGGATTCTGCAAAGAATGCGGTAACAGGCAGAATTAATATTTTTTGTACCTACATTGAAATAATATTTCAATTAAGAATTGTAGAGTTTGATTAAAAAAAAGGAAAGCGGTTATTTATCTGATTTAGGACATCAAACTGATTTTTTAGTAAGACTCATGAAGACCAGAGGCTTCAAGCCCAGAGTCACTATACCCCTGCATAGGGAAAAAGAAGAGGAGTATACCAATGTTTAACAAAAAAGTAGCAAGCTGGTTTTGGATGATTGTGTTGGCTCACAGTTCTTATCAATGCTTTGCGGGCACGGATGGCTATTTTACCACCTATAACCATCACGTTGAAAAAGGAGAGGTGGAACTGATGCTGATGAATGACTATACTGCTCCATCCAAGTTCAAAAGAGAAGAAAGGCAAGGCGAATATTTCTCACATATGCTGGAGCTTGAGTATGGCGTCTCTGAACGATTCTCAACGGAATTTATGGTTGAGTGGTTCGAAGATACGGAAAAAGGGCATGGAAAGTTTACAGGGTTCCGTTGGGAAAACAGATACCTTCTGCTGACCGACGAACAATTTCCATTTAATGTCATGGTTTATGGAGAATATGAGGACTTGCATGCGGAGACGCGCTTCAAAATGGAAACAAGCGGATGGATTGATCCTCCTTATAAACAAACTGAATCGGAAGAACCAGATCGTGAAAGAATCATGGAAACACGTTTAATTCTTTCAAAAGATTTCGGATCCATCAATGCCGCTTTTAACACGATTCATGAGACTGACGTCAGCGACGGCACGACTGCCTTCGGATACTCTTTCGGTGTCATCCGGCATGTCCATCCCATGAATCACGGAGCAGACAAGAACCATTGCCCGTGCCAACATTCCATGAAAAATTGCCAATGCGCCCATTGCAACGGCACGTCTGACCAGTGCACCTGCAAGATGGGCGGTTCAGTAGGATTGGGATTTGAACTTTTTGGCGGGGTAGGGGACAGCAAAAAATTTGACATAAGGCCTTCCCGTCAAGAACACTACTTAGGGCCAATCCTCGTATATCATATCTCTCCAAGGGTGATGACTCACCTTCAGTTTGGAATCGGTTTAAGCAGGGCAAGTGACAACTTAGTGAGATTAAACGTAGGATACGAATTTTAGATGAGGTCTCAGTGGTAGGTAAGGCATCATGAAGCTGGATCCGGAGCCGCTTTATTAGAACCTCCCTTGAGGAGGAACTTCTTCTAGGGGTGGCTATGTTACCAGCGGTTAGAACCTATCTATAGGAAGCAGTGTTAAATTGCAATCCTACAGCGAGATGTCGAGACCGAGCAGCTTGGCTCCAGCTTTAAGCGCAAGTCTTAGAGCTTCACGCCTGAATCCAAAGGGAGCTAGCCACCACTTTTCAAAAAGCACTTTGCCGATATGCCAGATTTTTCCGATTCGGTGCAGGTGGATTTGCGGTGAAGGTTCGGCGAAAAAATTTCCATAGGCGAACCCAGCAAGTTCTTCTCCTGCCTCCAACATGCAATAACCGCTGCCGCAAAATTCTTCCTTTGGGGTTTGACCATGAATCTCGCTTGCGATACGATTAGCAACCACTTCCGCTTGGGCATGAGCAAACACTCCTGCTTTGGGCAGCATGAGCGGCACAGCTGGCTTCCATCTTCCCGGAATTGGAATACCTGTGGCATCTCCAATGGCATAGACATTTTCATGTTTGGTTTTTAAGGTGGCGCAGTCAACTTGTACCCATCCCGCTTCGTTGGTTAAGCCAATGCCTTGAACAATGGCCGGAGGACGATGGGGCGGGATTGCGATCAGAAGGTCGTAATGAAAAGAAGGCTTTCCATCAAATGACACCTCATGACCTTGAGAATTGACTGCGGTTAGTTTATGCAGCGGATGAAAAGAAATCCCTTTTGATTCAAGCATCTGCCGAACCGCATTGCCTAGTTCCGGGCCTGCAACCGGCATGGGCTGTGACTCTGGGGTGAACATTTCGATTTTTACTTCATTCTGCAATCCTCTCCGCCTGAAAAAATCAGCGATCAACATCGCCCCTTCATGGGGTGCACCCGGACATTTGTAAGGCAGGCCGCCTACCACAATCGCAATCGTTCCAGCTTTGAATGACGAAAGCGCTTCCTGCAACTGCTTGGCGCCTTGCAGTGTATAAAAGGTGTGCGCTCTCTCAGATAGTCCTGGGATAGCTTCTGGCGCAAGACGAGCGCCCAGAGCGATAATCAAATAGTCGTAAACTACATTGGTCGTACCGTCAATCACCCTGCGATTAGCTAAATCAATTTGGCGGGCCTCACTATGAATAATCTCTATGCCAGGACGAACCAAATGGCTCAACTCAGAGACGATCTGTTCCGGTTGCCTCTGCCCAACCATTAGCCATAGAAAGGATGGAGCGAACGCATGTTTTGATTCCTTCTCAATTAAAATAATCCGATGCTGTTCTCCCAAAAGTTGTTGCAACTTATTCGCCGCAACCAGCCCGCCCACTCCGCCTCCCAAAATAACGATTGTTTTCTGGCTCATGATTTAACCTTCCTTTAAAAAGTGACTACTTTATCGCTTTCTTTTATGATCTCATACATGTCCTTCATTGTGTTGATCGGACACATCTCCGTTTCTTCTTGTTCGCGCGACTTAATACAAGTGCCGCAGGCCAGCATCTTCCCTCCAGACTGTAAAAATTTCTTCGCCTGCTCCACCGTGTTGAATTTATCTGTGCTGACCCATTGATATTCTACTCCTTTCCCCATGAAAAAAACTTTGACCTCATCTTTTTGGTTGACACAAAAGTTCGCATAACGCAATGCGTTCCAACATGTCTCTGCGTCGTTGCTAGAAATAATTACTCCCATCTTCATTTTACGCCCTCCTTGCGAAGTTTCTCGAACCACTCTCCCTGTTTTGACAACCGTTCCATAAGAATTTCTCTTAAAAGATCGTAGGCTTTAAGCATCTTCGGATAAACTAAACGATAATAGATATGTTGCCCTTCTCTGCGGGCAAGGAGAAGACCTTTGTTTCGGAGGATAGCGATTTGCTGGGACACATTGGCTTTGGTCAGATCCATCTTTTCTGCTAAATCCCCCACTGTCTTTTCGTTTTCTCTCAAAAGGTTAATGATTTCCAGGCGTTTCGGATTGGATAAGACGGAGCACACCTGAGCGTGCATTTCATAAATTTGTCTTTCAGACTGCCGTGACATAGGGTCATCCTATTATTATATAGTTGCGAAATAGCGCAACTATATGATAATAAATAGTCCGAATGATATCAAGATATCTCTTGAATTAAAGATGATCGATATGGCTTGTTATATTGTTGCAAGAGCATCATTACTCTCATTAAATTTGCTTTACTAGCGATGACGTTAGAACCTATTTGCTGAACATAACCTCTGATCGAGCGCCCCTTTTAAATTGAAGCAATTCCACCCTTTTGTTACAATGCCCTTATTATGTATTTTGCGATCAAAATCGGTCTCTCTGCCTTAATCATCGCTGGCATTTCAGAACTCGGAAAAAGATCCACTCTCTTTGCCGCGCTTTTAGCCTCTCTTCCCCTCACTTCCATCTTGGCGATGATTTGGCTTTACCACGATACGGGAGATGTCCAGAAAGTCAGCGATTTATCTAAAGGGATATTTTGGGCCGTCCTTCCATCCTTGATTTTCTTTTTGATATTGCCGCCACTTCTGAATAAAGGTGTGAATTTCTGGTTAGCCCTATTTATATCCTGCGCGGCAATGTTTCTTGCTTATAGCGCATACGTCCTGCTTTTAAGCCGCTTTGGAATCAAAATTTAAATTACCCTGCCTTTGGTTGGCATTGGTTTTTCTGCCCGCCGTCTTAATTAATCAAATTGCTGTCGCTGCCTCAATTTCATCCGACACATTAGAAGCTAAAGCCTTCCATTTCGAACGAATCATTCGTGAGCGGCACGTCAAAGATGGCTTCATCCGCGAACTTACGCTCAATATCCCCGGACAAATAGATACGGGCGGAACCCTTCTTCACAGTGACAATGACGGGCTTTGGACAAGCCTGTATGTCGTGGCAATGAGTTTTAAATATGGCGCGACCCACGACCCCCATGCAAAAGACTGGGCACGGGAAAGCCTGCAAGCTTTATTCCGATTGGAAAGCATGACCGGTATCTCAGGCTTTCCGGCTCGATCCATAGTTGAAGCCGGGGAGCCTGAACGATTTCAGTATGATGGCGAGTGGCATCCAGACGCTTCAGGGCAATGGGAATGGAAGGGCAACACTTCTTCGGACGAAATAGATGGCCACTTTTTTGCCTATTCAGTCTATTATGATCTTGTAGCGGATGAAATGGAGAAAGCCGAAATACGGAAAGTGGTCAGCCGCATGATGGATCATATCATTAAGAATGACTGGTATTTGATTGACGTGGACGGCAAGCCGACTCGCTGGGGCGTTTGGAATCCAAGACAACTGAACGAAAACCGGTTTATTCATGGACTGCCGGATGAAGATTGGGGAGAAGAAAGGGGATTAAACTCGCTGGAAATTCTTTCTCATCTGAAAACGGCTAATTATATCACAGGCAATGAAAGCTATCGGAAAAAATACCTCGAGTTGATCCAGCGGCACGGTTACGCGCGGAATGTAGAACGCCAAGTGATAGACCCCATGAACGTCCATTATTCAGATGCGGAACTTGCTTTTTGCGCTTACTACCCATTGCTCAAATATGAAGAGAATTCAAAGCTGCTTACAATTTATAGGACCAGCCTGAGTAAAACATGGAAAATTCTTCGCGCGGATAAAAACCCATGGGCTAATTTTACGGCTTGTCTTTTCCTAACGAAAAACTGCAACGTTGATGCGGCATTGCAAACGTTGCGCGATATTCCTGCCGAACAAATCAATTGGAAGAAGGCTCCTGCCAGTAAAATTTCAATTCAGCGTTGGAATGCCGATCCGAAACAAGACGCCGGGGAGAATGGCAGTATTGAAGGTGACGGAGTAATTTTTCTTCTGCCTTACTGGATGGGACGATTTCACGGATTTATCCGCGAAAAGTTCTAACCTGTCATTAGGGATAAAAAGTTTTCCGTCAGGAAAACTGCTGGGTGGCTGGGCGTACGAGATTCGAACCTCCTTGGAGGAGGAACTGGCAGAGGCTGCTTAATTCCATGTGTTACTATGGCAGACGATAGGCAGCCGAGCGGGTTGATCCTTCTTTGACCACCAGACCAGCCTGAATCATAGGACGGATCATTTTGCTTAAGTGACTGCGGGTTACACTTAAGGATTTGGCTAGTTCCCCACCCCTTATCCGTGGGACTTGAGACAGGATTTGCAAGATTCTCTCTTGTTTGGGAATGAGAGTGATTTTCTCGGTACCACCCTTTACCCGAAGAGATTGAATCCGGCTTTGAGCCTTGCGCAAAGTCTCATTAATTCCTTCAGCCACATATTCCAACCAAGAAGTAAGATCGTCTTCTTGTTCCCTCACATTTTGGATTTCCCGATAGTAGCGAGATCGGTCGTGATCAAAAAACTCATCCAAAGCTAGAATGTGATGGGTATCGAACCCCCGCCGAAAAAGAAGCCAAGATTCCAAGGCGCGCGCAATCCGGCCATTGCCGTCCATAAAAGGGTGAATAGAAACCAGTCGGTGGTGAGCTACCGCCGCAATTATGATGGGATGCTCCTCGCCTGCTGAATGAATCCACCCTAGAAGAGCGCGTGTTAGAGGTGCGGCTGCTTCAGGTGGTGGAGGTTTATAAATTATCTTTCCATTTCCAAAAACAGCGTTTGGCTTTGTTTTGTAAGAACCCACCTCATCTTTAGATAGTAATCCTACAGTTAGAATATTATGGAGCTTTAACAAATCCTTTTCCTTAATATCCGTGGGGCTATATTTCCATATCCAACGGAGAGCAGATGCGTAATTCACTCAATTCTGCCGGCGTTTTAATCATGGCTGCCACTTTCGGAGCCAAGCGACGCTCTGCATTAGTTCAATAAACTAGTGGCAGGATTG